>NZ_JBQUZT010000002.1:165490-929157 GCF_056313705.1 Pinisolibacter sp. DMC100
GCGGGCAAGCGGGCAAGCGGGCAAGCGGGCAAGCGGGCAAGCGGGCAAGCGGGCAAGCGGGCAAGCGGGCAAGCGGGCAAGCGGGCACGGTGGTCGAGCGCAGCGCTGCGCTCGGACCGGGAAGGAGAGAGCGATGGACACGACCACCGTCGAGTGGGGCGCCGTCGAACGGCTCGTCGTCGAGCGGGTCGGGGCGAGCGAGGAGCTCGCGCGCGAACTGGTGGCGCTCGAGGTGCGGGCGCTCGAGCGTTGGTGCCGGGGCGATCCTTCCGGCTTCCTCGCGATCTCCGATGCCGACGTCGGTTATTTCGAACCCTTCGTCGAGGCACGGTTCGACGGGCTGGCGGCGCTCACCGACCATTACGAGGCACTGCGGGGCAAGATCTCCGCCGACGCCTTCGCGATGATCGCGCCGCGCGTCGTCGCCTGGGGCGATGCGGCGGTGCTCTCCTACGGCTTCCGCTCGTCGAGCGGCGGCGGGCCGGAGATGCGCTGGCAGGCGAGCGAGACGTGGCGTCGCCGCCCCGAGGGCTGGCGGATCGTCCACACCCACTGGTCGCTGCCCAGCGTCGGGTGACGCGGGTTCGGCCTCGCGACGGACCGGACCGCGGGGGCATCGCGTCGACGCGGTGCCGTCGCGACCCGACGATGCCGGCGAGAATTTCGCACCGGGGACTTGCGTCGCCGCCGCGAAACGATCATTTCGTCGAGGATGACGACGACGGGCGCCGACGGTGGGAACGAGCGGACGACGGGTACGGGGGCTCCCGCCCCGGCCGGAGGATCGTCGCTGTTCGCGCGACCGGGCTTCGCCGTCGCCGCCTTCGTGATCGTCGCCTTCGGGCTCGGTTGGGCCTGGATGGGGGCGATGGTCGCCGGCATGCTCGCGACCACCGACATGGCGACGCTCGGCCCCGGCATGGGCCTCTTCAATCGGCTGAACGGCCTCGCCGGCCTCTCGGCGGAGACGCGCGCGGCGCTGACGGTGCTGTGCGCGCCGATCGGTGCGTCCTGGTCGCTCGCCGACTGGGCGATCGTCTTCGCCATGTGGGTCGCCATGGTGATGGCGATGATGGTGCCGACCGCCGTGCCGGTCTTCTCGGCCTATGCGGCGCTCGGCGCGGAACGGGCGGGGCGGGGCGAACACGTCGTCACGCCGGTCGCGCTCGGGCTCGGCTATCTCGCGGTGTGGATCGTCTTCGCCGGCCTCGCCACCGTGGCGCAGGGCCTGCTCACCCAGGCGCGCCTGCTGACGCCGGCCGGCCTTCCCGCCTCGAGCGTGCTCGCCGGCACGACGATGATCGCCGCCGGCTTCTACCAGTTCACGCCGCTGAAATGGGCCTGCCTCAGCCGCTGCCGCACGCCGCATCCCTTCTTCGCCGACAACTGGACCAACCGCTTCTCGGGCGTCTTGCGTCAGGGCATCGCGCAGGGGCTCGATTGTCTGGGCTGCTGTTGGGCGCTGATGGTCGTGATGTTCGCGGTCGGCGTGATGAACGTCGTCTGGATCGTTCTGCTCGGCGCGGTGATGACGATCGAGAAGGTGACCAACTCGGTGTGGGTCAGCCGGATCGTCGGCATCGTCTTCGTTCTCTGGGGGCTCGGGCTGATCGCGGCATCGCCGGTCGGCTCGGCGCTCCTTTCCCGCTTCTGATCCATCTTCGACGAGGAAACGACATGAACATCGTGGCCCTTCTCTCCGATCCCGCCGCCTGGGCGTCTCTCGTGACGCTGACGGCGCTGGAGATCGTGCTGGGCATCGACAACGTCGTCTTCCTGTCGGTGGCGACCGCCCATCTGCCGAAGGACGACGCGGCGCGGGCGCGCAAGCTCGGCATGGCGCTGGCGCTGGGCTTCCGCATCGCGCTGCTCTTCGCCATCTCGTGGATCGTGTCGCTGAAGGACCCGGTGGCGACGCTCTTCGGCCATCCGCTGTCGGTCAAGGACCTGATCCTGATCGGCGGCGGCGCCTTCCTGATGTACAAGGCGGTCAACCACATCCACGAGGAGCTCGAGGAGGAGGTGCCGGCCGAGATGGCGCGCGCCGCGTCCTCCGCCTTCTCGATGGTGGTCGGCCAGATCATCGTGATCGACATCGTCTTCTCGCTCGACAGCATCATCACCGCCGTCGGCCTCGCCCAGCAGGTCGAGGTGATGATCGCCGCGGTGATCATCGCCGTCGGCGTGATGTATGTCGCCTCAGGCCCGGTCTCGGCCTTCGTCAGTGCCCATCCGACCACCAAGGTGCTGGCGCTCGCCTTCCTCTTGCTGATCGGCGTGTCGCTGGTCGCCGACGGCATGGGCTTCCACATCGAGCGCGGCTACATCTACGCGGCGATGGCCTTCTCGGCCGCGGTCGAGGCGATCAACATCACCGCCAAGAAGCGCAAGCAGCGCGCCCGCGCCGAGGCCGAAGCCCGTGCGGCGGGGCAGGGCGAGGGCGTCTGAGGACGCTTTCCCGGGCCTCGTGAGGAACGAGGCGGTGCGGGTCGCAGCCGCGGCATCGCATTGCGCCTCATCCTGAGGAGCGCCGCAGGCGCGTCTCGAAGATCGCGCACGGACTCGGATCCACGCCACTTCGGGACTGTGCAGAGGTCTCCCAAGGGGAGGGTGAAGGCGCGGCTCAGCTTCCGGAAATCGCCGGCGAGGGTCCTGGCGGAAAGGTCGGGCGCGAAGCGTCGTTCGACGGGCGCGTCACGGCGACGGCGGCGGAAGGGCCGACCCGGGCCCATCCGCCGGAGCGACGAGCGGCGCAACGCCTTTCCCTTCGCTCACACGTGCGGCAGGAGCCGCTTGCCGGCGTCGACGGAGTCCTCGAGCAGGCCGCCGCGGCGGGCGCGGTCGAGGGCGATGGCGACGGACGGGGCGGTCGCGACCTGGACGTCCGGCCGCTTGATGCCGTAGCGCACCAGGATGCGGCGGACCGGGCGGTTCATCGCCGCGAGGATGACGACGGTGTTGCGCTTCGTCATCTGCTCGATCACCGAGCGCAGCGCCGTGGCGCCGGTGGTGTCGACCAGCGGCACGCCGTCGAAGTCGAGCACCAGGAAGCGCGGCCGATCGCCGATGCGGCTCAGCGTCTGGGCGAGCTGGTTGGCGGCGCCGAAGAAGAACGGTCCGTGGATGCGGTAGACCACGACGTCGTCGTGGATGTCCGAGGTGTAGCCCGGCCGCACGTCCGGCGCGTCGGGGACGTCGCGTTCGAGGAGCTTCGCCCCGGTCAGAAGGCGAGCCCCGGTGCGGGCCTCGACCTCCACCGCCTCGGCCATGTTGTGCATGAACTGGATGGCGGACAGCACCACGCCGACCTCGATCGCCACCGTCAGGTCGACGAAGACGGTCAGCAGCAGCGTCGCGACGAGCACCAGGCGCTCGCCCCAGTCGGCGTTGCGCAGCAGGTGGGAGATCGCGTGGACCTCCGACATGTTCCAGGCGACGATGGCGAGGATCACCGCCAGCGAGGCGAGCGGCACCCACCAGGCGAGCGGGGCGGCGACGATGACGAAGACGGCGAGGAAGACGGCGTGGAGGATGCCGGAGATCGGCCCGGCGGAGCCCGAACGGATGTTGGTGGCGGTGCGGGCGATGGCGCCGGTCGCCGGGATGCCGCCGAAGATCGGCGAGAAGACGTTGGCGATGCCCTGAGCCACCAGTTCGCAGTTGGAACGGTGACGCCGGCCGGTCATGCCGTCGGCGATGACGGCGGAGAGCAGCGACTCGATGCCGGCGAGCAGCGCGATCGTCACCGCGTCGGGCAGAACGGCGATGAGCTTCTCCCACGTCGGGATCGACAGCGCCGGGGCGGGCGGCGTGCGCGGGATGCCGCCGAACTTCGAGCCGATGGTGGCGACGTCGAGTTGGAAGATCGCGACCGCCATCGCCGCCGCGACCACCGCGAAGAGCAGGCCCGGCAGCTTCGGCTTCCACCGCTTCAGTCCGACGATGACGCCGAAGGAGAGGACCGACACCGCGACGGTGGCACCGTTCCAGGTCGGCAGCGCGTGCCACAGCGCCTCGATCTTGTCGAGGAACTCGCCGGGGAGCTTGCCGGTCTTCAGGCCCAGCAGGTCGGCGACCTGGGAGACGAAGATGGTGACGCCGATGCCGGCGGTGAAGCCGATCGTCACCGGATGCGGGATGTACTTGATGTAGGTGCCGAGCTTCAGCAGGCCGACGGCGATCAGGATCAGGCCGGCGATGAAGGTCGCCAGCGCCAGACCGTCGTAGCCCTGGGTCTCCACCACCCGGTAGACGACGACGATGAAGGCCGCCGTCGGACCACCGATCTGGAAGCGCGAGCCGCCGAGTGCCGAGATCAGGAAGCCGGCGATGATCGCCGTGGTCAGACCGCGCTCGGGCGAGACGCCGGAGGCGATGGCGATGCCCATGGCGAGCGGCAGGGCGACGATGGCGACCGTCAGGCCGGCCACGATGTCTGCCATGAAGCGCTTTCGGTCGTAACCTTCCCGCAGAACCGTCACCAGTTTGGGCGTGAACAGATCGGTGTAGGACTCGTTTGCGGGGGGCATCGAGGACTCGGCGTGTTTTGCGATGGGAGCCATGAGGCTAACATGCTTGAACGACGGCGATCCAACCCAAATAGTACGCCGAGCGAACGTTTGGCGCGGGCCAGCCGCGCACGGAACGCACATTCGAGGAGCACGACCCATGGTGAAGGCGATCCGCATCCATCAGACCGGCGGACCCGAGGTTCTCACCTACGAGGACGTCGAGATCGGTCAGCCCGGTCCGGGTCAGGCGCTGGTGCGCCACGCCGCGATCGGGCTGAACTTCATCGACTGCTACTTCCGCTCCGGCCTCTATCCGGCGCCGGGTGGTCTGCCGCTGATCCCCGGCAACGAGGGTGCCGGCACGGTGGTGGCGATCGGCGACGGCGTGACCGAGGTCGCGGTCGGCGACCGCGTCGCCTATGTCGTCGGACCCGGCTCCTATGCCGAGGAACGGCTGGTGCCGGCCGATCGGCTGGTGCAACTGCCCGATGCGATCTCCTTCGAGGTCGGCGCGGCGGCGATGCTGAAGGGCATGACCGTCCGCAACCTGCTCCTGCGCACCCACAAGGTCGGCCCCGGCACGACGCTGCTCTTCCACGCGGCGGCGGGCGGCGTCGGCCAGATCGCCGGCCAGTGGGCGAAGCACCTCGGCGCCACCGTCATCGGCACCGCCGGCGGGGCGGAGAAGGTGGCTCTCGCCAAGTCGCTCGGCTACGACCACGTCATCGACTACAAGAAGGACGACTTCGTCGCCGCGGTGAAGGACCTCACCGGCGGGCGCGGCGTCGACGTGGTCTACGACTCGATCGGCAAGGACACGTTCCCGAAGTCGCTCGACTGCCTGCGTCCGCTCGGCCTCTTCGTGTCGTTCGGCAACGCGTCGGGCCCGGTGCCGCCGTTCTCGCTGCAGGAACTGGCCTCGCGCGGCTCGCTCTTCGCGACCCGCTCGACGGTCTTCTCCTACATCGCCCAGCGCGCCGATCTCGAGGCGTCGGCCGCCGACCTCTTCGCGGTGCTGACCAGCGGGGCGGTGAAGATCCCGGTCTCCAACTCCTGGAAGCTCGCCGATGCCGCCTCGGCCCATCGGGCGCTCGAAGCCCGTGCCACCACCGGATCGGCCGTGCTGATCCCGTGACGACATCGCGTCGGCCGCACCGTTCGGCAATGTCGAACGGTGCGGCGCGGCGGCGCGATCTGGTCGTGGGCCGCGCGGCGCGACATGTTCGGGCGACGATCCATCGTTCCCCGAGGTTGCCATGACCGCCGACGCCTCCACCCGCCGCCTCGATCTCGTGCTCTTCCTGCACGGGGTCGGCGCGCGCGGGCTCGATCTCCTCGATCTCTCCGACGACTGGAAGCCGGCGCTCCCCGGCGTCGCCTTCGCCGCGCCCGATGCGCCGTACCCGTTCGACGGCGGCCCCTTCGGCCGGCAGTGGTTCTCGGTGCTCGGCGTGACGCCGGCCAATCGGGCCGAGCGGATCGCCCAGGCTGCCTCGGCCTTCGACGCGGTGGTCGATCTCGAGATTTCCCGCGCCGGCACGGTCGCCGAGCGCACGGCGCTGGTCGGCTTCTCGCAGGGCTCGATCATGGCGCTCGACGCCATCGGCCGCGGCCGGCGCTTCGCCGGCGTGCTCGCCTATTCCGGCCGGCTCGGTCGCCCGGCGGCGAGCGGCTTCTCGGCGACGCCGGTGCGGCTCGTCCACGGCGAGGCAGACGCCGTCATCCCGGCATCCGAGAGCGTCGTGGCGGAGGCGGTGCTGAAGGCGGGGGGCGTCGCAGTCGATCTGCATCTGAGGCCCGGGCTCGGTCACGGCATCGACGCGGCGGGCATCCGGCTCGGCGCGGCGTTCCTCGCGGGGCTGGCTGCGACCGGCTGAGCGGGTTGCGTCGGCCGACGGCGGCGTGCACCATCGCGAACGGTTCGCGAGAGGGACGTACGGCATGCACAAGGGACGGCTCGAGGCCTTCAGCGACGGCGTGCTCGCCATCGTCATCACCATCATGGTGCTGGAACTCAAGGTGCCGCACGACACCAGCGTCGCGGCGCTGGCGGCGCTGTGGCCGGTGTTCCTGTCCTACGTGCTCAGCTTCGTCTACGTCGGCATCTACTGGAACAACCACCACCACATGCTGCAGGCGGTGAAGACCGTCGACGGCGCGACGCTTTGGGCCAACCTGCACCTGCTGTTCTGGCTGTCGCTGGTGCCCTTCGCCACCGGCTGGATGGGCGAGAACCATTTCGCGGCGACGACGGTGGCGCTCTACGGCGTGGTGCTGATCGCCTGTGCGCTCGCCTATGCGATCCTGGCGGTGGTGCTGCGCCGCCGCCATCCCGACGGCACGGCCTTCGCCCGCGCCTTCGGCTCGGGCCACAAGGAGATCGTCTCGCTGGCGATCTACGCCACGGCGATCGGCCTCGCCTTCCTGGTGTCGTGGGCCTCGCTGGTGCTCTACGCCGCGGTCGCGCTGATCTGGCTGGTGCCGGATCGCCGCTTCGAGAAGGCGCTGGCGGAACTCACCGGGGGCAAGTGAGGGCGGCCCTCAGTCGACCGCCGTGCCCGCCAGATCGTAGGCGTCGGTCTTCTCGATCTTCACCGTGACGATCTCACCGGCCCTGAGCGGGCGGCGCGAGGCGACGTGGACGATGCCGTCGATCTCCGGGGCGTCCCACTTCGTCCGCCCCTTGGCGACCGACGGGCCGACCTCGTCGATGATCACCGGCACGCGCCGGCCGACGCGGGCCTTCTGGATCCGGTCGGCGATAACCTGCTGATGCGCCATCAGGCGGTTCCAGCGCTCCTGCTTGACCTCTTCCGGCACGGCGCCGGGAAGCTCGTTGGCCGCCGCACCCTTCACCGCCTCGTACTTGAAGGCGCCGACGCGGTCGAGCTTCGCCGCCGAGAGCCAGTCGAGCAGGTCCTGGAAGTCCTGTTCCGTCTCGCCGGGGAAGCCGACGATGAAGGACGAGCGGATGGCCAGATCCGGAACGGTCTCGCGCCATTTGGCGAAGCGGTCGAGGGTCTTCTCCTGCGCCGCCGGGCGCTTCATCGCCTTCAGGACCGGGGTCGCGGCGTGCTGGAGCGGGATGTCGAGATAGGGAAGGATCTTGCCCTCCGCCATCAGCGGCAGCACCTCGTCGACGTGCGGATAGGGGTAGACGTAGTGGAGGCGGACCCAGACGCCGAAGTCGCCGAGTTCGCGCGACAGGTCGAGGAACTTGGCGCGGACCTTGCGGTCCTTCCACGGGCTCGCGGCATAGCGCAGGTCCTGGCCATAGGCGGAGGTGTCCTGCGAGATGACGAGCAGTTCCTTGACGCCGGCCTTCACCAGCTTCTCGGCCTCGCGCAGCACGTCGGCCGCCGTCCGCGAGACGAGGTCGCCGCGCAGATGCGGGATGATGCAGAAGCTGCAGCGGTTGGAGCAGCCTTCCGAGATCTTGAGATAGGCATAGTGGCGCGGCGTGAAGCGGACGCCCTGCGGCGGCACCAGATCGACATAGGGGTCGTGGGCCGGCGGCACGGCGGAATGCACCGCCTCGATGACGCTCTCGTAGGCCTGCGGCTTGGTGATCGCCACCAGATTGGGGAACTGCGCCTCGATCTCGCCGGGCTCGGCGCCCATGCAGCCGGTGACGACGACCTTGCCGTTCTCGGCCATGGCCTTGCCGATCGCCTCGAGGCTCTCGGCCTTGGCGCTGTCGAGGAAGCCGCAGGTGTTGACCACGACGACGTCGGCGCCGGCGTGGGACTTGGTCAGTTCGTAGCCTTCGGAGCGCAGGTGCGTGACGATGCGCTCGCTGTCGACCAGCGCCTTGGGGCAGCCGAGCGAGACGAAGGAGATCTTGGGGGCGGTTTGCGCGGTGGTGTCGTTCATGGCGGCCACATAGAGGGCGCGGGGCGCCGATTGCAAGGGTTTCGGCGCGCAGGGCCGCTCAGAGCCGCACGGGGCCGGCCGCTTCGATCGCCCGTTCGACCAGATCGGCGACGCCGGCATCCCGGCCGATCGCCGCGACGTGGTGGAGGATGCCGGGGGTCTTTTCGACGAGTGCCGCCACGTCGTCGAGCGCGTGGGTGCCGGTCGAGACGAAGAGGCCGACGACGATCCGCGGCCGCCACGTCGGGATGACGTCGTGGAAGAAGGGCTCTTCCTCGATGAAGGCGACGCGGATCGGCGCGGCGAGGCGCTCGGCGAGCGTCGCGGCGATGGCTTCGCTCGACAGCCGACTGCCGGCATCGCCCGAGGCCGAGCCGTGGGCGACCAGCAGGGTCGGAAGATCCGCGGGCGTCGCCCCACCCTGCATCGAGGCGATGGAGCGCAGGCGTTGCTCGATCAGGTCGACGAGGCCGGGGTCGAGGCCGAAGACGGGGAGGCGGCGATGCTCGCCGAAACCCCGCTCGGCGAGGATCGCGGGCAGTTTCGTGCGGACGAATCGCCCCTCCGCCATGAACAGCGGATAGACGTCGACCGGGCCGGGGGCGGCGTCGCCGAAGAGGGCGCGGCGGGCGTCGTCGAAGCTCTCCGGCCGTTTCAGCACGCCCCAGGCGACCGCACGGTCGCCGCGCCGCGCCAGCCGCTCGGCGAGGAGCCGCACGGTCTCGTCGCGCGGGTCCGCGCCGCCGTCGCCGTGGGCGACGAGAAGGAGCGGACGGGCGGCATGGTCTTGCGTCATGAGCGCTCCGTGGCGGCGGCGCGAGGGGCGGTGAGGCCCGTCGCGGCCGGCGTCATTCTTCTTCGGCGTCCAGGGCCTTCTTGACCGTCGATTTGGTCGACGACTTGGTGCCGCTCTTGGCGGCCTTCTCGTCGAACTTGCGCTTGATGGAATCGGTGTCGGAATCGCCCAGCGGGTTGTCGCCGGCCTTGTAGGTCGGCGCCTTCGTCGAGCCGGACGAGCCCTGCTTGCCGGTCGAGAGCGGCGTGGTCACGGGGGCCGGGTCGGCCTTCTTGGTGCCGGGCGAGACCTCGCGACCGTTGATCGAGACGCGGTCACCCTCGAAGTCGATGCGCCAGACCGCGGCGCCGTCCTTCTGCTCGGCGAGCGACAGGGCGAGGGTGAGCTGGTCGGCGGCCTGCTTGCCGCCGTCGCCGGCCTTGGGATCGCGCAGCGCGGCGATCGCCTGTTCGAGGCCGGTCGCACGCGCCGTGACGGTGCCCGCGGCGCCGGCGGGGCCGGCGGTCATGCGGCCGTCGATCTTCAGATCCCATTCCTTGGCGGCGACGCGGTTGCCCTCGAAGACGATCTCGACGACGCCCTTGGGCAGGGCCTTCGTCACCATCTCGGCGGCGACCTCGTCGGAGAGCGGCTTGTCGGCGGCGAAGTCGGCGCGGTCGAGGAAGACCGCCAGAGGTGCTGCGGCGTTCCAGCCGGTGGCGCGACCGCGAATCTCGAGGTCGCTCGGGATCAGCCGTCCCGCCCAGGCCGGGATGAAGAGCGAGCCGACCTTCAGCCCGGAGAGCGTGGTGCGGAAGTCGACCGTTCCGTCGGTCGTGGCGCCGGTCGCCACCATCGCCACCTCGACGCGGCCGAGCGTGGCGAAGCCGACGGGGGTCTCGAGCTCGACCGTGTCGAAGGTCGCGGTGTGGTCGAGGCGCTCGAACAGCGGCCCGAGTTCGCGCAGCCGCGCCTTGAACTCGGCCTGGCCCGCGGTGAAGTCCGTCTTGTCGTGATGGGCGACGAGATGGCGCCACAGCGCCAGGAAGGCGGAGTTGCGGAAGCCGGTCAGTTTCGCCTCGGCCCGCGAGGTGCCGACCTTGAGCGTCGCCTCCATGTCCGGCATGCCCTTGGCGGTGCCTTCGGAGAGCGCGAAGGTCTCGGTGATCGAGCGCAGCGTCTGGGTCGCCGTGACGTCGAGGCCGTCGCCGGAGGCGCTCGCGGTGGCGGTGCCGGAGAAGTCGAGCTGTTCGTCGGTGCGGCGGACGTCGATGCGCGGCGTGTCGCCGGCGGCGGGCACCGTCTGTTCGCTGACCACCCGGTCGACCTTCATGGTCTGGCGGGTGAAGGCGGAGAGTGTGGAATCGAAGACGCCGTCGGCGCGAAAGCCCTCGAAGGCGAGCCGGCCGGTCTGGCCGCCGGCGGCCCAGGTCCAGGGCGTGAACGAATCGAGCCGCCAGGCCCAGGTCCCGTCGGGCTTCGGCGTCAGCCGCGACACCGAGCGGCCGAGCGTCGCCTCGACGCCGAGCTTCTTGATCGGCGCGGCGAGGCGGTCGAAATCGATGGCGACCTCGTAGTCGTCGCCGACCGGGGTGATGGCGACCACCGGCGTCTCGCCGGTCGCCGGGCGGCCGACATAGTCCTCGACCAGCGCCCTCAGCCGGTCGGCGCCGGCCTGATCGGCGGGTGCGGCGGCGACCGCGAGCGGCGCGGCGAGGACGGCTGCTGCGGCTATGCGACCGAAGCGCGAAGCGGTGGTGAGAAGGCGACGTCTCGACGCGACCATGGTGCGGCTCCCGAACCGGCCGTTGTGGAAGCGACGACGATAGTCGACCCGACGCATGGCGGGGAGGGGGAAGGCGGTCGAATGGACAACAATTCGCTGCAGGGCCTCTCCGCGTCGCGATGTCACGCGATCGTGGTCGAATTGGAGGCGAATCGGCTCGACGGGTGACCGAGGCGTGGGCACGATCCACGGCGTCGACCGCCATTGTTCGGGAGGATGCGATGGGATTTGCACGCCGTTCGTCGAGTTTTGCAGGAAAGGCGGCGTTTGCCGCGATACTGGCCGCGCTGGTGGCGGGCCTTCCGAGCGAGGGGCGGGCCGCCACCGTGTCGGGCGTCTCGATCGGCTCGACGCGGGCCGCGCTCGTCGTGCCGGCGCGACCGCACGGCGCGATCGTTCTTCTCGCCGGCGGCGACGGCAACATCGGGGTGGCCGAAGACGGATCGATCGCGCGCGAGGGCAATCAACTGGTGCGCACGCGCACGGCCTATGCGCGGCGCGGCTTCGCCGTTCTGGTGCCCGATGTCGGCGTCGACGTCGCTGCGGCGGTCGAATCGATGCGCTCGTACGGTCGGGTGACGCTGGTCGGGACGAGCCGAGGCACCCAGCGCGCCGCCCGCGGCATCGCCGCCGGCGCCAAGCCCGATCGGCTGGTGCTCACCGCGGGCTTCCTCTCCGACGCCTCGGGCGACGCCGACAACGTCATGCGAATCCTCGGCTCGCCCGACCGCCTGCCGCCGACGCTGGTGATCCACCACAAGCACGACGGCTGCGCCAAGACCCTGCCGGCGGGCGTCGCGCCCTTCGCCGCCTGGGCGGGGTCGCGCGTCCGGGTGACCTGGCTCGACGGCGGCTCGGAAGAGGGCAACGCCTGCATGGCGCGGGCGCATCACGGCTTCGCCGGCCTCGATTCCGCGGTGGTCTCGGCGGTGGTCCACTTCGCGCGGTGAGGCGGGAGGGCCGCGGAAAACAAGAAGGGGCCCGACGACGACCGTCGGACCCCTTCAGGGAAACTGGCTCCGCGAGCAGGACTCGAACCTGCGACCATTCGATTAACAGTCGAACGCTCTACCAACTGAGCTATCGCGGAATGCTGCGGCGCTGTCGCGTCGCTGCGGGCGGGTCTATAGCAAGCTCGCTTCCTCTTGCCAAGCCCTCGGACCACGACATGTGGACGATCGCGTCGCGAGCCTCTATCGAAGGGCGGAAAAACGCGCCGATCGCGTGGTTCGCGTCGTTCGCCGACTTCTCCCGAAAGGCCCTTTCATGACCGTTTCCGCTCTGCCCAGCGTCGATTTCGTGCTCGGCGGCGCGCGTTCCGGCAAGACCGGGGTGGCGCTGGCACGGGCCGAGGCGAGCGGCCTTTCGGCCGTGATGGTGGCGACCGCGCAGGCCCACGACGCCGAGATGGAGGCGCGTATCGCCGCCCACCGCGCCGAGCGCGGACCGACCTGGGGGCTGATCGAGGAACCGCTGGCGCTCGCCGACGTCGTGACCCGCGAGGCGGGCGAGGGGCGGGTGCTGGTCGTCGACTGCCTGACGCTCTGGCTCTCCAACGTGCTCTTCGCCGATCGCGACGTCGAGGCCGAGATCGCGACGCTCGCCGCGGCCCTCGAACGGGTCGGCGGCGCGGTGATTCTGGTCTCCAACGAGGTGGGTCTCGGCATCGTGCCGGAGAACGCGCTCGCCCGCCGTTTCCGCGACCTCCAGGGCCGTCTCAATCGCGAGATCGCCCGCGTCGCCGACCGGGTGACGCTGGTCGTCGCCGGGCTCGAGGTGGTGATCAAGCAATACGGTACCCGATGACCGAATGGCGGTTTTCCGCGTCGGTGCGGCTACGCATGGGGGCGTTCCCGATTCTCGAGAGTGGGTCTGACGTGGTTTGATTCCACCCGTGCCGGCATCCGCCGACGCTACGCGCGAAGGTCGAGGTCGCCGATGACGTCAGGTCCCGCCGATACGCCTCCGACACCGCCCGCCGTCACCGCGACGGCCTCGCCCGACAGGCCGTCCGTCGGCGTCGACTGTCGCTCCTGTCCGCTCCGGCCCGGGTGCATCTCCTACGGCTGGCGCTCGCCGGGCGGGGTGTGGTTCGAGAACATGGTCATCCTGCGCCCCAAGCCCGGCTGCCGCGGCTTCGTCGGGCGGGGCGGCGACATCCGCTCGCATTTCGAGGCCGAGGAAGACCCGGCGTCGAGGCATTGAAGCGGCGCGGGGCCGGTGTCGCACCGGTCCGCCGCACGACGACGCGCATCGGCGAAAATCGCTGGATGATCGAAACGGGCGCTTGCTCGAGCGGATGAACCCGGCTAGAGAAACGCCCCGTGAGGCCTCGTGGCGGAGTGGTTACGCAGCGGACTGCAAATCCGTGTACTCCGGTTCGAGTCCGGACGAGGCCTCCATCTCCTTATCTCCCGACATCGCCGATTTCGCTCATCCCGTGCCCTCGCACGGGCGGCGGCTTCGCGTGCCTTCCCCGCTTTCCGGCGAAGGTTCCTATTGTCTCGCCCGGACGAGCGGATTAAGGAAACCCGACGACCGGCCGCGCCGGTCGAGACGCCGACAGCGAGCGGGGGAAACGATGGCCGAATTCGCCATTCAGCGCAGGACGATGGTCGACAACCAGATCCGCACCGTGGACGTGACGGATCACGGCGTGATCGCCGCGTTCCTCTCGGTCGGGCGCGAGGCCTTCGTGCCGGCGGCGCTGCAGGATCTCGCCTATCTCGACCGCCCGGTCGAACTCGGCAAGGGCCGCCGCCTGATGCAGCCGGCGCAGCTCGCCAAGCTCGTCCAGCTCGCCGCGCCCAAGGCGGGCGAGAAGGTGCTCGTGATCGGCGGCGCCACCGGCTACACCGCCGCGATCGTCGCCGCGATCGGCGCCGGCGTGACGATGGTCGAGGAAGACGCCGACCTCGCCGCCACGGCCAAGGCCGCGCTCCCGGGCGTCGACGTGGTCGTCGGCCCGCTGACCGCCGGCGCGCCGGCGGGTGCGCCCTACGATCTCGTCCTCTTCGACGGTTCGCTCGAGGACCTGCCCGAGGCGATCGCCGATCAGGTCGGCGAGGGTGGCCGCATCGTCTTCGTGCGCGGCTCCGGCAACGCGGCGTGCGCCACGGTCTGCGTCCGCGCTTCGGGAAAGCTCTCCGAGCGCACCGCCTTCAATCTGCCGGGTCATCTTCTGCCCGGCTTCGCGCGACCGGCCGCCTTCGCGCTCTGAGCCGGAAAGCCCGACGAATCCTGCGACCCGCGGCCGGTGACGGCGGCGGGTCGTTTCGTGTCCGAGCCTCGCGCATGCGCGCCGGAGACGCGGCGTGAATGTTGCCCGGCGGCCTCATTCGACGAAAATGCGTGGATCGAGGGCGTCGAGGCGGCGATCTCGGTTTGCATTCGAGAGGCTTTGAATGTTCGTTAAGACATTCGTTCGCTGTCGGCGATGAGAGCGCGCCGCCGATTCGTGAGTCGATTTCCGGGAGTAACGTCGTGTCGTTCAGCCGTTCCGCCGTTTTCGCGCTCGTCGGGGCCTTGGGCCTGACGACGCATGTGGGCGTTTCCCGGGCCGAGTCTCTCTCGGAAGCCCTGGCGCTCGCCTATTCGAACAATCCGCAGCTGAACGCCGCGCGCGCCCAGACCCGGGCGACGGACGAGGGCGTCGGCATCGCGCAGGGCGCGGCCCGGCCGAGGATCAACGGTTCGGCCTCGATCGGCCGCACCTATACGGCCTACGGCTACCAGAACTATCAGAACGCCGGCGCCAACGTCGATTTCTACAACACCGCGTCGAACTTCGGCATCCAGTTGGTGCAGCCGATCTATACCGGCGGCCAGATCACCGCCGGCATCGATCAGGCCCAGGCGGCGGTGCGCGCCCAGCGCGAGGTGCTGCGCTCGGCCGAGCAGCAGGTGCTGCTCTCGGCGGCGACCGCCTACATGGACGTGATCCGCGACACCGCGCTGGTCTCGCTGCAGGAGAGCAACGTCAAGTTCCTCACCGAGCAGGTGCGCGCCGCCAAGGACCGCTTCAACGTCGGCGAGGGCACCCAGACCGACGTGGCGCAGGCCGAGGCCTCCTATCAGCTCGCCGTGTCGCAGCTCAACGCCGCGCGGGCCCAGCTCAACGCCTCGCGCGCCGTCTATCGCCAGGTGATCGGCAAGGAGCCGGGCAAGCTCGGCGCCACCGGCGGGGCCGACGGGCTGCTGCCGAAGACGGTCGAGGCCGCCGTGCGCGCCGCCCAGAGCGAGAGCCCGCAGATCATGGCGGGCATCCACAACGTCGACGTGGCGCAGCACAACGTGAAGTATCTCGAGGGTGCGCTGCTGCCGCAGGTGTCGGCGCAGGGGTCCGCCTCGCGCGCGTTCGACAATCCGACCTACAAGACCGCCAACAACGCGGCGGTGTCGCTCAACGTCACCGTGCCGATCTATCAGGGTGGTACGGAATACGCCAAGATCCGCCAGGCCAAGGAACAGCTCGGCGCGGCGCGTCTGCAGGTCGATCTCACCCGCGACTCGGTGCGCGCCAGCGTCGTCTCCGCCTGGGGCATGCTGCAGGCCGCCAATGCCTCGATCACCGCCTACAGGGCGCAGGTCGAGGCCTCGCAGCTGGCGCTGAACGGCGTCATCGAGGAGCAGCGGGTCGGTCAGCGCACCACGCTCGACGTCCTCAACCAGCAGACGATGCTGATCACGGCCCGATCGAACCTCGTCAATGCCGAGCGTTCGCGAGTCGTCGGCTCGTTCCAGCTCGCCGCTGCGGTCGGTCGCCTCGACGTCGAACACATGAAGGTCAGGGTGTCGATCCAGGATCCGGAAGAGCACGCCGAGGCGGTTCGCGACAAGTGGATCGGTCTCCGGACCCCCGACGGTCAGTGACCCTGCGTAAGTGCCGACGTGGTCGGGGATAACTCCCGATCGCGGCACGGGGTGCGCTTCACGGCGTCGCGGATCCATCTATAGTAGGCGTGACGGCAATCACCGACATCATGTCGTTGTCGGTGGACGTCACGCATTCGTCGGAGTGTTTCCATGGCCAAGGCGCAAGCGCAGGAACCCTCGATGGAGGAGATCCTGGCCTCGATCCGCAGAATCATCGCGGACGAGGAGACGGCTCCCAAGGGCAAGGCCGCCGCGGCGCCGCCCGAGCCGGAACCCGAGCCCACCGCCGACGAGACCATCTCCGAGGACGATCTCGACAAGCTCTTCGCCACCGCCGACGATCCGGAAGACGACGCGACCGAGGACGACGACGTGCTCGACCTGACCGAGGAACTCGCCGAACCCGAGAGCGGCCCGCCGCTGGTCGAGGGCATGGGCGAGGTCTCCGATCTGGCCTTCGCCGACGCCGCCGAGATGGAAGAGACCGTCGAGGAGCCGGAACCCGAGCCGGCGCCGATCGTCGCACCCGTCGCCGTCGCTCCGGTCGCCCCGCCCAGGCCGACCCCGGCGCCGACGCCCGCACCCGCACCCGCCCCGGCACCGCGCACCTTCGCGCCCGAACCTGCCGCGGTCGAGGCCGCCGTGGCGCCGTTGATCTCGCACGCCAGCGAGGGGATGATCGCCTCGGCCTTCGCCGATCTGTCGATGACGGTGATCAACCGCAACGCCCGCACCCTCGACGACCTCGTCCAGGAGATGCTGCGGCCGATGCTGCAGCAGTGGCTCGACCGCAACCTGCCGACCATGGTCGAGCGCATGGTACGGGCCGAGATCGAGCGCGTCACCCGCGGTCGCTGAGCGCGGGCGAAATCGCGCGCGAATCCTCGATCGGCGTCCCGTCCGCATTGACAGGCGGGCCGCCTTCGCCCCTTATCGCGGCACGTTTTCACGCCGGTCCCGTCGGGGGCCGGCGACGTTCGCACATCACATTCGGAAGCCGTCATGCTCGAAAAGACCTACGAGGCCGCCGCCGTCGAACCGCGCATTTCCGCCCAATGGGAAGAGGTCGGCGCGTTCCGCGCCGGCGCCGGCGCCAAGCCGGGCGCCGAGCCCTATTCGATCGTCATCCCGCCGCCGAACGTCACCGGCTCGCTGCACATGGGCCATGCGCTCAACAACACGCTGCAGGACGTGCTGGTCCGTTTCGAGCGGATGCGCGGCAAGGACGTGCTGTGGCAGCCGGGCACCGACCATGCCGGCATCGCGACGCAGATGGTGGTCGAGCGGCAGATGATGCAGCGCCAGGAGCCGGGTCGCCGCGACATCGGCCGCGCCGCCTTCCTCGAGAAGGTGTGGACCTGGAAGGCCGAATCGGGCGGCACCATCGTCAACCAGCTGAAGCGGCTGGGTGCGTCCTGCGACTGGTCGCGCGAGCGCTTCACCATGGACGAGGGCCTGTCGCAGGCGGTCCTCAAGGTCTTCGTCGCGCTGCACCGCCAGGGCCTGATCTATCGCGACAAGCGGCTGGTCAACTGGGACCCGCATTTCGAGACCGCGATCTCCGATCTCGAGGTGCTGCAGGTCGAGGTGAAGGGCCATTTCTGGCACTTCAAGTATCCGATCGAGGGCATGCCGGGGCGTTACGTCACGGTCGCGACGACGCGTCCGGAGACGATGCTCGGCGACACCGCCGTCGCGGTCCATCCGGAGGACGAGCGCTATGCCGATCTCGTCGGCAAGTTCGCCATCCTGCCGCTGGTCGGCCGGCGCATTCCGATCGTCGCCGACGAGTATTCCGACCCCGAGAAGGGCACCGGCGCGGTGAAGATCACCCCGGCGCACGACTTCAACGACTTCGAGGTCGGCAAGCGGCACGGCTTGGCGCAGATCAACATCCTCGACCGCAAGGCGAAGATCGATCTCGTCGGCAACGAGGCCTTCGGTCTCGACATCGGCCACGGGCTCGATCTCTTCGGCGCGCCGGAGGCGGGCGAGGGCGAAGAGCCGCTCGCGCCGGTCGCCCAGGTGATGGCGCTCGGCGAGCTCGAGGCGCTCTTGCACGGGCAGGACCGTTTCGAGGCGCGCAAGCGCGTCGTCGAGGCGATGAAGCGCTGCGGCCTCCTCGACAAGGTCGAGCCGAACACCCACACGGTGCCGCACGGCGACCGCTCGAACGTCGTCATCGAGCCGTTCCTGACCGACCAGTGGTACGTCAACGCCGGCGAACTGGCGAAGGAAGCGCTCGCCGCCGTCCGTGACGGCCGCACCACCTTCGTGCCGAAGAACTGGGAGAACACCTATTACCAGTGGATGGAGAACATCCAGCCCTGGTGCGTCTCCCGTCAGCTGTGGTGGGGCCATCAGATCCCGGCGTGGTACGGGCCGGACGGCGAGGTCTTCGTCGCCCACGACGAGGCCGAGGCGCTCGATCAGGCGATCCATCACTACCTCACCCGCGGCGACATCGACGCGGCGCGGGCGGCCGAACTGCGGTCGGCCGGCGCGGCGGGCTTCCTGACCCGCGACGAGGACGTGCTCGACACCTGGTTCTCGTCGGCGCTGTGGCCGTTCTCGACCCTCGGCTGGCCGGACCAGACGTCGGAACTGGCGCGCTACTACCCGACCTCGGTGCTGGTCACCGGCTTCGACATCATCTTCTTCTGGGTCGCCCGGATGATGATGATGGGCCTCCACTTCATGAAGGACGAGGCCGGAAACCCGGTCATCCCCTTCAAGGACGTCTACATCCATGCCCTCGTCCGTGACGAGAAGGGGCAGAAGATGTCGAAATCCAAGGGCAACGTCATCGATCCGCTCGAGCTCGTCGACGAGTTCGGCGCCGACGCGCTGCGCTTCACGCTGACCGCGATGGCGGCACAGGGTCGCGACATCAAGCTCGCCAAGGCGCGCGTCGCCGGCTATCGCAACTTCGCGACCAAGCTGTGGAACGCCGCCCGCTTCGCCGAGATGAACGGCTGCGTCACCGTCGGCGACTTCGAGCCGGCGGCGGCGAAGGGCACGCTCAACCGCTGGATCGCGACGGAGCTCACCCGCGCCATCGCCGACGTCACCGCGGCGATCGAGGCCTATCGCTTCAACGATGCGGCGGGCGCGGCCTATCGCTTCGTCTGGAACTCGTTCTGCGACTGGTATCTCGAACTCGCCAAGCCGATCTTCATGGGCGAGGATCGGGCGCTGAAGGACGAGACGCGGGCGACCTGCGCCTACGTGCTCGACGAGATCCTGAAGCTCCTGCATCCCTTCATGCCCTTCATCACCGAAGAGCTGTGGGCCAAGACCGCCGCCGAGGCGGGGCTCGCCCGTTCGGCCATGCTGGTGACGACCGAATGGCCGCGCGGCGCGGTGCGCCACGAGGCGGCGGCCGACGAGATCGACTGGCTGGTCGGCCTCATCACCGAGGTGCGCTCGGTGCGCTCGGAGATGAACGTGCCGGCCGGCGCCCAGATTCCGCTCGTCGTGGTCGGCGCCGCCGACCGGACCCGCGGCTGGATCGCCACCCACGAGGCGGCGATCCTCCGTCTCGCGCGCATCTCGGAGATCGGTTTCGCCGACGCCGCGCCGGCTGCCTCGGCGCAGATCGTGGTGGGCGAGGCGACCTTCTGCCTGCCGCTCGAGGGCGTGATCGACGTCTCGGCCGAGAAGGGCCGCCTCGCCAAGGAGGTGGTCAAGCTCGAGGGCGAGATCGGCCGCATCGACAAGATGTTCTCCAACCCGCAGTTCATGGCCAAGGCCAAGGAAGAGGTGGTCGAGGAGAACCGCGAGAAGCGCGAGGAATACGTCGCCCGTCTCGCCAAGGTGCGCGAGGCGCTCGCCCGGCTCGGGTGAGTGCGACACGTCGTCACGAAAACGGCTTCGACACGGGCCGGTTCGCCTCTTCGGCGGGCCGGCCCGTCCGTTTCCGTGGCGCTCGTGCAACAGTGCCGGTCAATGCGCGCGAGGCTTGATCGAGGTCGACGCATTTGCCCCGCTTCCGTCACAAATGAACACGAGCGTGCGAGCCGAAGAACGAGGCCTCTGCGCTGTCGGAGCGAGTTGCGTGTCGGGTACGGACGAGATGGGACGAGTGGGTGAGTATGCGGTCGGCGGATCAGGGCCGATCGTCTTCGATTCCGCCCCCGCCGTCGCCGTGGTCCGGGAATTGCCCGGCGATCGCCGTAATCCGGGGCCGATCGGCCCTGTTGTCGCCGAATTGGCGTGGGATGGTTCGCTCATGGATCCGCGGGGCTCGACCCCGGCGGGTCGGGATGGCAAGAGCGATCGCACACGGCCTTCGGCCGAGACGTCGATCGCGACGCTCCGGGCGCCGATGCGCCCGTCATGGAGCGGTGACGTCGCGAGAACGGTCATGCGGACTGGTTGGTATCTTCGCGTCGGCTGCGCTGCCGCGATGCTGTTCGGTACGGCGCTGTCGGCCGCCGCCTTCGATCCGGGTCGTGACGGTCCGGGCGAGGACGCGCCGCTCTCCTCCGACATTCGGGCGCTCGCCCCGCTGCCGGCGCCGGTGCGTCCCTCTCCGGCCGCCATGGCGCCGACTTCGCTCTCGGCCCCTCCGGGCGTCTCGGCGCGTCTGCTGCCGGGGCCGGTGGTGCCGCCCGCGGCCAATGCCTCGGCCGAAGACGCCTTCCGCGACGGGACCCGCCTCTACTACGCCGGTGACCGCAAGGCGGCGCTGGAGCAGCTGAAGCGGGCGGCCGAGCGTGGTCATCCGATCGCCCAGTGGAAGCTCGGCAAGATCTACGAGACCGGCGACGGCGTTCCGGTCAACGACAACAAGGCCTTCGACTTCTACCGTCAGGTCGTCGACAATCACGGCGACGACGCGCGCGGCACGCCGCAGGCGGCCTTCGTGGCCTCGGCCTTCGTGGCGCTCGGCTCCTATTATCTCAAGGGCATCGAGACTTCGGCGATCCGGCCGAACGTCGATCGCGCCCGCGAGCTCTACACCTATGCCGCCTCGATCTTCGGCGACACCGAGGCGCAATATCGTCTCGGCCGGCTCTATCTCGAGGCCGATAGCGACGAGCGCGATCCGCGTCAGGCGGCGCGTTGGCTGACGGTGGCCGCCAAGAAGGGCCATGTCGGCGCCCAGGCGATGCTCGGTCAACTGCTCTTCACCGGCGACGAGGGGCTGCAGCGGCGCCCGGCGCAGGGGCTGATGTGGCTGACGATCGCTCGCAACAACGCGACCAACGCCAAGGACGACTGGGTCCGCGAGGTCCAGGAGCAGGTGTTCTCGGTCGCCAGCGAGAACGAGCGTCGACGCGGCGTCGCCGAGGCACAGGAATGGATCGCCAAGGGCGGCAACAACTGAGCGGATTGCCGGGCAATCCGAAGGAATGGCCGCAGGAACGACGAACGAAACGAGGCGCGGAGCGATCCGTGCCTTTTTGTCGTTCATGCGAGAAAAACAAACAGAATCAATGTAATGAAATGACCTCTTCGTGAGTTTGTTCAAGTCACGCCAAATTGCACCGACTTCTCATGAAGTCAGCGTATCACATTGATTTACAATGAAAATCACCGATTGTTGCAGCTCGATCGGCGTCAGACTGTCGCACGTCGTGGTTAACGACGGGTTAATACGGATGACGTTGCGTCGCCTCGAGTCGAAGTTCCTGCACCGCGGGGCGATCACGACGGGTCTGGACCTTCGTCCGGATGATCGGGCAGCGTCGCATCGAAGCCGTGCAGGAAGGCGCGGCGGCTGCCGACCCAGATGTTGCGGGTCGGTCGACAGAGATCGGGATCGTCGAAGGAGACGACGGTGACGTCGATCGTCTCGGTGGCGTCCTTCGGCAGGTCGTCGCGATGGTCGGCGGCGTCCGCCTCGAAGGCGAAGAAGAGCTGCGTGCCGCAGGCCGGGCAGAAGCCGCGCTTCGCCGCCGCCGAGGAGGCGTACCACGCCGGCTCGCCCTCGACCGCCAGGTCTTCGCGTGGAACCGTCGCCCAGGTGAGGAAGGCGGCGCCCGACGAGCGCTGGCAGATGCGGCAATGGCAATGGCCGACGTCGGTCGGCACGCGGGCGAGGCGCCAGCGAATGCGGCCGCAGAGGCAGCCGCCGGCGGGCGTGGTGTCGGTTGCCTCGCTCATCGGCCGATCCTCCTCAATCGACGTCGAGATCGACCCAGACGGGGACGTGGTCGGAGGGCTTGTCCCAGCCGCGGACGTGCTTGTCGACGCCGACGGCGCGGAGGCGGTCGGTGGCCTGCGGGCTCATCAGGACGTGGTCGATGCGGATGCCCTCGTCGCGCTGCCAGCAGCCGGCCTGATAGTCCCAGAAGGTGAAGACCTGGGCGTCGGTCGAGGCGCGCAGCGCATCGGTGAAGCCGAGGCCGAGCAGACGGCGGAAGGCGGCGCGGCTCTCGGGCTGGAACAGCGCGTCGCCGAGCCAGGCCTTCGGGGTCTTGGCGTCGATCGGCTCGGGGATGACGTTGTAGTCGCCCAGCAGGAGGAAGGGCTCCTCGAGCGCGAGGCGGCTGCGGGCATGGGCCTCGAGTCGCTCCATCCAGGCGAGCTTGTAGGGGAATTTCTCGCTGCCGAGCGGATTGCCGTTGGGCAGGTAGAGACCGCCGACGCGCACCACGCCGGAGGGCACCGAGACGACCGCCTCGATGTAGCGGGCCTGCGGGTCGTCGGGGTCGCCGGGAAGCGCGCGCGAGACGTCCTCGAGGCGGTGCTTCGACAGGATGGCGACGCCGTTGAAGCCCTTCTGGCCGTGGGTGGCGACGTGATAGCCGAGGCGTTCGAATTCGGCCGCGGGGAAGCCCTCGTCGACCGACTTGATCTCCTGGAAGCAGACGAGATCGGGACTCGCCTCCTCGAGCCAGCGCAGAGCGGTGTCCAAGCGCGCCTTGACGCCGTTGATGTTCCAGGTGGCGATCTTCATGGGGAGACTCGGGGGCGGTTGATCCGTCGCCCCACGATAGCGGTCGCCGGCGTCCGGCGCACCGGTCTTTCGCCGCGCGACGTCCCCGAGGACGCCCGCCGGGGGAGTGGCGGGCATCCTGCGGGGAACGCGTCGGGCTCAGTTGTCGCTGCCGGCGTTGTGCATCTCGATGTAGCGGTCGGCGTCGGTCTGCGCCTGGACCGGGGCCTGGATCTGCACCGCCTCGGCGGGCTTGGCGATGCGGGCGGCCTGACGGCCCTCGATCACGGTCGCGCTCGCGGCCGGGGTCTGGAGCGCCTTGTAGAAGGCCTCGTGATCGTTGGCGGCGCCGTCGGCGGCGTGGGCGGCTCCGACGGAGGCGAGGAGCGCGGCGGCGGCGAAGATGTTCTTGGCGTAGGTCATGGTCATGTCTTTCTCGTCAGGGGGGAGGAACTCGCGTGTCGGGCGGCCGGGTCAGCGGGCCGAGCCGGAGGTGCGGGTCTCGAGGTAGCGATCGACGGGGGCCTGCGGGGCGGTGGCGATCGGGGCGGCCTGACGGCCTTCGATCACGGTCGTGGCCGCGGCCGGGGTCTGGAGCGCCTTGTAGAAGGCCTCGTGATCGTTGACGGCGCCGTCGGCGGCGTGGGCGGCTCCGACGGAGGCGAGGAGCGCGGCGGCGGCGAAGATGTTCTTGGCGTAGGTCATGGTCATGTCTTTCTCGTCAGGGGGGAGGAACTCGCGTGTCGGACGGCCGGGTCAGCGGGCCGAGCCGGAGGTGCGGGTCTCGAGGTAGCGATCGACGGGGGCCTGCGGGGCGGTGGCGATCGGGGCGGCCTGACGGCCCTCGATCACGGTCGTGGCCGCGGCCGGGGTCTGGAGCGCCTTGTAGAAGGCCTCGTGATCGTTGGCGGCGCCATCGGCGGCGTGGGCGGCTCCGACGGAGGCGAGGAGCGCGGCGGCGGCGAAGACGGTCTTGGCGTAGGTCATGGTCTTTTTCCTTTCTCGACGGGGCGGGGTCCCTTGCGGCCCGTCCGATGAGCGGAAGATGGTCCCGACCGAGTGCGGTCGGTAGCCACTGAAAGAGCAACGGATTGTGCTCTCAGTGTGGACAGTCGCGCGCAGTTTACCGTCATTGTTCAGTACGTGAATGGAATGTGAGATTTCGTGATGCCGTCGTGCCGTCGCGCGCGTTGCGAAACGGGGCGTGCGGCCGCATTCTCGAAGGGACGGCGGGGCTCTCTCGGAGAGGGTCGAGATGGCGGATCATCGGACGCGACTGGCGACGCGCGGGACGCGTCCGGGACGGAGCGACGCCGGCGGGCGATCGCTCGTCGCCGTCTTCGTCTTCCTGGTGACCGCGGGGACCGGTCATGCGGTCGAGCGCCGGGTGGTGATCGACCGCGACGGCCGCGGGCCACTCTCGACCATCGCCACCGGCCTCGCGGCGACGCGCTTCGCGGCGACCGGCATCGTCGAATGCGGCGGCATGCGCGGCGTCGGCCAGCTGACCGGCGCGCGCGACGTCGTCACCTCGGCGGCGCACGTCTTCTTCGACGAGGAGGGGCGACCGCGGGCCGAGAGCGGCGAATGCGTCTTCGTGGTCGACACCACGGCGGGGCGCCAGCGCATTCCCCTGGTCGCCGACAAGACGCTGTGCGGGTCGACCTCGCCCTACGGCGTCTCGGGACGCAAGGACTGGGCGGCGGCGCGGCTGGCGCGGCCGGTGCCGGGGCTCTCGGCCTATGCGGTCGGGCCGATGCCGAAGCCGGGCGATCCGATCGCCGTCGTCGCCTTCGAGCACGGCCACAAGACGGTCGATCTCTGCCGGGTGCGCGACGTGCTGCCGGGCGAGGACGGTGCGGGCGAGATCCGCACCGACTGCGTCGGTTTCGACGGCATGTCGGGGGCGGCCTATCTGTCGCTCGCCGGCGGGCGGGAGCCGAAGGTCGTCGGCGTCCACGTCGGCTTCCGCTCGAGCGCACCCGACGAGGTGCAGCCCTATTCCGAGCGCCATCACACCTTCGGCACGTCGATCGGCCGGGTGCTGCGGCGGGCTCTCGAGGCGGCGCGCTGAGCGCGCGGGGCGCTTCGGGCCGAGCGCCGAGGGTTCACATCGCGAAGGAGGTGCCGCAGCCGCAGGTCGCGGTCGCCTGGGGGTTCTTCATCTTGAAGGCCTGACCCATCAGGTCGTCGACGAAGTCGAGTTCGGAGCCGGCGAGATATTCGGCCGAGACCGGATCGACCACCACGGTGGCGCCGTCCCTCTCGATGACGAAGTCGTCGTCGGCGCGCTCGGTGGTCAGCTCGAAACCGTAGGAAAAGCCCGAACAGCCGCCGCCCTTGACCGAGATCCGCATGACGGTGCCTTCCGGCTCGTCGGAGACGACGAAGAGGATGCGCTTGGCCGCGGCGGCGGTCACGGCGATCGGGGTGGTCGTGTCGGTCATGGTCGGTCCTCGAAATCCTGTGCGCCGTGCGGAGGAGCCGCGCGTGCCGCGCCGCCGTCATTCGCTTGAAACGCTTCCGTCGTCTCGATCAAATGCGATCGCGCCCACGAGAATCAAGTCCGCTCGTCGGGCAGTCGGCCCGAATTGGGGGCAGGGCGCGGATTTCGGAGGTCATGGTGGTGCATTTTTCGGAACGGGTCGGGCTCGGCGGCGAGGCGCGGGCGATCTTCGCGGTCGATCCCGCGGCGACGCGCGGGCGCCTCGTGCCCGAACCGGCGAGCCCGACGCGCACGCCCTACCAGCGCGATCGCGACCGCATCATCCATTCGACCGCCTTCCGCCGCCTCGCCCACAAGACGCAGGTGTTCCTGCCGCACGAGGGCGACCACTTCCGCTCGCGCCTCACCCACACGATCGAGGTGGCGCAGATCGCCCGCGCGCTCGCCCGCGCCTTCCGTCTCGACGAGGACCTCGCCGAGGCGCTGGCGCTCGGCCACGATCTCGGTCACACGCCGTTCGGCCATGCCGGCGAGCGCGCCATGGAACGCGCCATGGCGGCGCACGGCGGCTTCGACCACAATGCCCAGACGCTGCGCATCGTCACCGGTCTCGAGCGGCGCTACGCCGACTTCGACGGGCTGAACCTGTCGTGGGAGGCGCTCGAGGGCCTCGTCAAGCACAACGGGCCGCTCACCGACGGGGCAGGGCGGCCGCTTCCTCCCGCCCACGGGCAGCATCCGGCGCCGGTCGAACTGCCCTTCGGCATCCGCGACTACGCACGGCGGCAGGATCTGTGGCTGTCGACCTGGCCGAGCCTCGAGGCGCAGTGCGCGGCGATCGCCGACGACATCGCCTACGACGCCCACGACATCGACGACGGGCTGCGCGCCCGGCTGATCGAGATCGATGATCTCGCCGAGCTGCCGATCGTCGGCGACGCCATCCGCACGGTGCGCGGCCGCCATCCCGGGCTCGAGCGTGGTCGCCTCAAGCAGGAGGTGATCCGCCGCGTCATCACCGCCATGGTCGAGGACGTGATCGGCGAGACGCTCGCCCGGCTCGAGGATCAGCTGCCCTGTTCGGCCGACGAGGTGCGTCGGGCGGGCCGGGTGCTCGTCGCCTTCTCGTCCGCCACCGCGGCGGCGGACGTGGCGATCAAGACCTTCCTCTTCGCCCGCGTCTACCGCGCCGACTTCGTCATGACCAAGATGCGGGCGGCCGAACAGGTGGTGGAGGAGCTCTTCGCCGCCTTCATGGCCGATCCGGGTGCGCTGCCGGAGGAATGGCGCGGCGCCGATCGCGGCGATCCGGAGCGGCTCGCCCGGCGGATCTGCGACTACATCGCCGGCATGACCGACCGCTACGCCGTCAACGAACACCGCCGGGTGGTCGGCGGCACGCCGGAGCTGTGAGGGCGGGCGTACGGAGTTCGGTCCATTCGGGTCCGTGCAGAGGCCCTTCACCCTGAGGTGCCCGGCCAACGCCGGGCCTCGAAGGGCGAAGTGGCCGAGAGGCACGGCCCGTCGTGGCTTCGTGTTTCGAGGCCCGGCTGCGCCGGGCACCTCAACATGAAGCCGAACGAAGACCGGGAACCGAAGCGTCGTGGGCTGGTACGAAGCGGCTCGGCGTTTGACGCTTCCGACGAATTGCGATAGCTCCCGGCGGCATGATCGCGCGCGTGTCGCGCGGGCTTTTCCGGCTTTCCCCGGCAGGGCGGACCAGAGAGAACGGTCGATACCATGGACATCTTCGCGGACTTCTCGGCGCGTGTGCGCGCGACCATCGAACGGCTCGGGTGGAAGGCCGCCGACGGATCGGCGCTCGACCTTTCGCGCGTCGTCGTCGAGCCGCCGCGCGACGCCGCCCACGGCGATCTCGCCGTCAACGCCGCGATGGTGCTGGCGAAGCCGATGGGCCAGAACCCGCGTCAGCTCGCCATCCAGCTGATGGGTGAGCTCGCCGCCGATCCCGACATCGCCGAGACGGAAGTCGCCGGCCCGGGCTTCCTCAACCTGCGGCTCTCGCCCGGCTACTGGGCGGGCTTCCTCGCCGGCGTGGTGCGCGCGGGCGATCAGTTCGGCCGCGGTGCCTCCGGCAAGGGCAAGGTCAACGTCGAATACGTCTCGGCCAACCCGACCGGGCCGATGCACGTCGGCCACTGCCGCGGCGCCGTCGTCGGCGACGCGCTGGCCAACATCCTGGCCTTCGCCGGCCACGACGTGACCAAGGAATATTACATCAACGACGCCGGCGCCCAGGTCGACGTGCTCGCCCGTTCCGCCCATCTGCGCTACCTCGAGGCGCTCGGCCGCGACATCGGCGAGATCCCGGAAGGGCTCTATCCCGGCGACTATCTGAAGCCGGTCGGCGCGGCGCTCGCCGCCGAGTTCGGCACCGCCTTCGAGGGCAAGCCGGAGGCCGAGTGGCTGGCGACCGTGCGTCAGAAGGCGATCGACGCGATGATGGCGATGATCCGCGAGGATCTCGCCGCCCTCAACGTCGTCCACGACGTCTTCTTCTCCGAGAAGAGCCTGCAGACCGGCCCCGAGGGCGATCGGGTGGCGCGCGCCATCGACACGCTGACCGCCGCCGGCCTCATGTACGAGGGCCGGCTGGAGCCGCCGAAGGGCCAGCTTCCCGAGGACTGGGAAGACCGCGAGCAGACGCTGTTCCGCTCGACGCAGTTCGGCGACGACGTCGATCGGCCGCTGAAGAAGTCGGACGGGTCCTACACCTATTTCGCCTCGGACATCGCCTATCACCTCGACAAGTACCTGCGCGGCTTCGCCAACCAGATCGACATCTGGGGCGCCGACCACGGCGGCTACGTCAAGCGGATGCAGGCGGCGGTCCGGGCGATCTCCGGCAGCAAGGCGGCGCTCGACGTCAAGCTCTGCCAGCTGGTGAAGCTCTTCCGTGCCGGCGAGCCGGTGAAGATGTCGAAGCGCTCGGGCTCCTTCGTGACGCTGCGCGACGTGGTCGAGGAGGTCGGCGTCGACGCGGTGCGCTTCATGATGCTCTTCCGCAAGTCCGACGCGCCGCTCGACTTCGACTTCCAGAAGGTCACCGAGCAGTCGAAGGACAACCCGGTCTTCTACGTCCAGTACGCCCACGCCCGCGTGCACTCGGTGATGAAGCAGGCGGCGGAGCAGCTGCCGGGCCTCGATCTCTCCGACGCAGGTCTCGCCGGGGCCGACCTGACGTTGCTGAACGATGCCGGAGAACTGGGCCTTCTCAAGAGGATCGCCCAGTGGCCGCGTGTCGTGGAGGGTGCGGCGGAAAGTCACGAACCGCACAGAATCGCGTTCTTCCTGCACGATCTGGCGTCCGATCTTCATGCCCATTGGAACAGGGGCAAGGATCTGCCACAATTACGCTTTGTTAACGTTGACGATCCATTGTCGTCCCATGCCCGACTGGCGATGGTGAAGGCCGTCGCCTCGGTTCTCGCGTCCGGGCTCGCGGTTCTCGGCGTCGGCGCTCCCAAGGAGATGCGCTGAGGAATCGGCGGTCGGGACGACGACAGGGGGGATGGCGGACCGCCGTCCCCGTCGACGAAAGGTGCCCGATCGATGTCCGATCCGCTGCGTCAGCCTCCCGCCTCCGGCCAGCGCGCGCCGACCGATCTCGGTCGCGGCGGGCGCAACGGCGTCGCCGACGAGGATCCGCTGGCCGAACTCGCCCGCATCCTCGGCGAGACCATGCATCCGGTGCGGCCGGAAAACCTCGTCGAGGTCGGCCGCCGCTCGCTGCCGCAGCGCCCGGCGCCGCAGCAGGTCTCCGAGCTCGAGGCCGAACTGTTCGAGACGCTGCGCGCCTCCGTCGCGCCCGAGGAGCGGGTGCGCGGGTCGTTCGAGCGCGAGGTCGCGCCGGTCATCCCGCAGCATCCCGTCGACGATCACGACATCGCCTCGATCGGCGCCTGGGCGGCGCCCGAACCCGAGCCGCAGCCGGTGGCGATCGTCCGCGAGGCGCCGCGCGCCACGCCGCAGGCCGTTCAGTCGGCGCAGGTGCCGGCGAGCGAGCGGCTGCCCGAGGCCTATTTCCAGCAGGCCCGCATGATGCAGGCCGCCGCCGCGCCGGTCGCCCCGCCGCAGCCGCCGGTGGTGCAGGCTCCGGCTCCGGCACAGGTCCGCACGCAGACCGAGGCCGCCGATCCGCGCTGGGCCGACTACTACGCCTATGACGACGGCATCTCGGCCGGCAGCTACGATCCGGCCTTCGATCATTCGGCGCCCGTGCCGGTGGTCGATCTCGATGCCGCCTTCGCCGCCGAGATCCGGCGCAATCGCGACGTCCCCGGCCGCGAGGCGGCGGCGCGCGAGCCGACCTTCGACGACTTCGACCAGGCGGCGATCGCCGCCGCGGCGCGCGAGGCCTCGCCCTATGCCGCCGAGGGTGCGGTGATCCGCCCCCATTCCGATCGCGAGGAATACGCGGTGCGGCAGATGCCGCGCGAGGGCGGTGGCAAGGGTTTCCGCATCGCCGCGACGCTGGTCGGCCTGATCCTGCTCGGTGGCGGCGGTCTGGCGGCGTGGAAGACGATGGGATCGGGCGGCGCCGGGGCGCCGACGGTGATCCTGTCGGACGGCAAGCCGCTCAAGGTCCTGCCCGATCCGACCAAGGCGGCGCCGGGCGACGACGAGATCACGCTGAAGCGCGACACCTCGGTCGCCGGCTCGAAGATCGTCAGCCTGCAGGAAGATCCGGTCGAGCACGTCCCGGGCCGCACCTCCGACGGCCGCGAGGTCCGCGTCATCAATCCCGGCGCGCCGCGCGCGGCGACCGCCGACCAGCCCCATTCGGTGAAGACCGTGGTGGTGCGCCCGGACGGTTCGATCGTCTCGGACGAAGGGCCGAAGCTGGTGGCGCCGATCGTCTCGGCGATGCCGCCGCAGGCCGAGCCGCCGATGCCGGCGACCCCGCCGACCGTTCAGGCCCCCGCCGTCCCCAAGGTCTCGGCGGTTCCGCCGATCGCCGCGCAGCCGCCCGTCACGGCGCCGTCGTCGGCGCTGCCGCCGGTGCCGCGGGCTTCGCCCGACACGCCGGCGCCGATCAAGACGGTGACGGTCACGCCGGTCCAGGTCGCGCCGCCGACCCCGGCCCCGACGCCGGTGCCCAGGGTCGCGCCGGTCCCGACCGTGCCGCAGGTTGCCCCGCCGGTGCCCGCGCCGACGGCGAAGGTGACGCCGACGGCGCCGCAGGCCGCTCCGACGCCGCCGGCCGCCGTGCCGGTCAAGACGGTGGCGACCACTCCGATCGTGCCGCCGAAGCCGGTCGCCCCGCCGAAGCCCGCGACCGCCCCGTCGAGCGGCGCGCCGATGGCGCTCGGCGCGGTGCCGCCGAAGCTCGCCTCGGCCCAGCCGCCGCAGGCGACCCCGCCGAAGCCCGTCGCGCCGCCGCAGCAGCTCGCCCCGCCGCCGGCGCCGGCTGCCGCCGCGCCCGCCGCCTCTGGCGGTGGCGACTGGATGGTGCAGCTCTCGGCCTCCGGGTCGGACGCCGCCGCGCGGTCGTCCTTCGCCGCGGCGCAGCGCAAGTATCCGGGTCTCGCCGGCAAGGCGGTCGACGTCCAGCGGGCCGATCTCGGCGCCAAGGGCGTCTATTTCCGGGCCCGCGTCGCCGCCGGCTCGCGTGAGGCCGCCGCCGCGCTCTGCCAGCAGATCCAGTCGCAGGGCGGCCAGTGCATGGTGACCCGGCGCTGACCGATCCGCGACGTCGCACATCCCGGGCCGGTCGCGGCATTCCCACGACCGGCCCGTATCGTCTCTCGCCCACCGAGAATTTCGAACGATGACCGTTTCCGCCTTCATCACCGGCTGTGCCGGCACCACGCTCTCGGCCGAGGAAGTCGCCTTTTTCCGCGAGACGCGACCGTGGGGCTTCATCCTGTTCAAGCGCAACTGCGAGACGCCGGAGCAGATCCGGGCGCTGACCGCGGCGTTGCGCGAGGCGGCGGATCGTCCCGACGCGCCGATCCTGATCGATCAGGAGGGCGGTCGCGTCCAGCGGCTCGGGCCGCCGCACTGGCCGGCCTATCCGACCGGGCGCACCTTCGGCGATCTGTGGGCCCGCGATCGTCGCGCCGGCCTTGCCGCGGCGCGGCTCGGCGCCCGGTTGATCGCCGCCGATCTCGTCGAACTCGGCATCGACGTCGACTGTCTGCCGCTGCTCGACGTGCCGGTCGAGGGCGCCCATGACGTCATCGGCCATCGCGCCTACGGGCTCGCCCCCGACGTCGTCTCGCAGCTCGGCCGCGCCGCCGCGACCGGCCTCCTCGACGGCGGCGTGCTGCCGGTGATCAAGCACATCCCCGGTCACGGCCGCGCCGGCGTCGACAGCCATCTGGCGCTGCCGGTGGTCACGACCGACCGGGGGACGCTGGAGGCGACCGACTTCGCGCCGTTCAAGTCGTGCGTCGACCTGCCGCTCGCCATGACCGCCCACGTCATCTACGCCGCGATCGATGCGGAGCGGCCCGCCACCACTTCGAAGACGGTGATCGACGCGGTGATCCGTGGCCACATCGGCTACGACGGCTGCCTGATGTCGGACGACGTCTCGATGCAGGCGCTCTCCGGCACGATCGGCGAACGCACCGCCGCTTCGCTCGCCGCCGGCTGCGATCTGGTGCTCCATTGCAACGGGAAGCTCGACGAGATGCGCGAGGTCGCCGCCCATTGCCGGCCGCTCGAGGGCAGGGCGCTCGACCGGGCGCTGCGGGCCGAGGCCATGCGTCGCAGACCGGACGGATTCGACCGCGAAGCGGCTCGCGCGGAATTCGCCCGATTGACGGGAGCCCCCCTGGTCTGAAACATCCCCGTCGGGGGCGACGGGGATGGACGTGACGGGCAACGACAGCGACGCGAGGGCCGACGACGGCATCTCCGACGGCGACGACTGGTCGAAGCCGCCGCGCGTCGACGTGTCGGAACGCGCCGAGGTCGAAGACGCGTCGCCGATTTCCGACGAGGCACTGCACGTCGACCTGGACGGGTTCGAGGGGCCGCTCGACCTCCTGCTGACGCTGGCGCGCAATCAGAAGGTCGATCTGGCGCGGATCTCGATCCTGCAGCTGGTCGACCAGTATCTCGCCTTCGTCGAACGGGTGCGGGCCAAGCGGCTCGAGATCGCCGCCGACCATCTCGTGATGGCGTCGTGGCTGACCTATCTGAAGTCCCGCCTCCTGCTGCCCAAGCCGCCGGAAGACGACGAGCCGAGCGGCGAGGAACTCGCCGCGCTGCTCGCCTTCCGCCTGCGCAAGCTCGAGGCGATGCGGGCGCGGTCGACCGAGCTCCAGGCGCGGCCGCAGGTCGGGCGCGACGTCTTCCTGCGCGGCATGCCGGAGGCGACCGTCGCGGTCGTCCGGCCGGCGTGGGAGGCGAGCCTGTTCGACCTCCTGTCGGCCTATGCCGGCTTCCGCCAGCGCTCGCTGGTCAACGAGGTGCGGGTCAAGGCGCGGCACGTGTGGTCGCTGGTCGAGGCCCGCGCCATCCTCGAGCGGCTGATCGGGCCGCTCGCCGACTGGGTGCCGCTCGACCGGCTCGTCGCCCTCGACGTCGAGCCGGAGGCGCGCGCCGGGGTGATCGCCTCGAGCTTCGCCGCCAGCCTCGAGATGGTGCGCGAGGGCGTCATCGATTTGAGCCAGTCCGAGGCCTTCGCGCCCCTGATGCTGCGTCCGCGCGAGGCGGGGACAGGGGGCGACGGCGAGGGCGATCACGACGGAGAGGTCGCATGAGCGACGACATCGACGATCTCGACGACGACGAAGGCATCGCCCCGCCGGGCGACGCGCTGGCGAGTTTGCGCGAGCGCGACGCGGCACGGCTGATCGAGGCGGCGCTCTTCGCCGCCGCCGAGCCGGTGTCGAAGGAGGCGCTCGCCGATCTGGTCGGGCCGGGGATCGACGTCGCGGCGGTGCTCGCGGCGCTGGTCGAGGACTATCGCGGGCGTGGCGTCGAGCTCGTCCGCGTCGCCGAGAAGTGGCTCTTCCGCACCGCCGCCGACCTCGGTCCGCGGCTGACGCGCGAGGAGAGCGAGCCGCGCAAGGTCGGTCGCGCCGCACTCGAGGTGCTGGCGATCGTCGCCTATCACCAGCCGGTGACGCGCGCCGAGATCGAGCAGATCCGCGGCGTGTCGATGTCCAAGGGCGTGCTCGACCAGTTGCTCGAGGCCGGCTGGATCCGCATGCGCGGCCGCCGGCGGACGCCGGGGCGGCCGATCACCTGGGGGACGACCGACGGGTTCCTCGTCCATTTCGGCCTCGAGAGCGTGCGCGATCTGCCCGGTCTCGAAGAGTTGAAGGCGGCGGGCCTGCTCGAGGGCCAGATCCCGAGCGGTTTCCACCTGCCGATGCCGGTCGAGGGAGAGGCGCTGACGGCGGACGAGGATCCGCTCGAAGAGGGTGACCTCGCCCTGCTGCTCGCCGAGGTGGAACCCGACGAAGACGGTTGACGCGGGGGCCGGGATCACCATGTCCACAGGGCCCGCGGCCGGTTGCGGGGGTGGGGGCTTTTTGCAATAGTGCCCCCGCCGCAGTCCGGGGCGCGAGGCGTCCCACTTGGAGAGTTCGACATGGGTTCCTTGAGCATCTGGCACTGGCTGATCGTCCTGGCGGTCGCCCTCCTGTTCTTCGGCGGCAAGGGCAAGATCTCCGACCTGATGGGTGATTTCGCCAAGGGTATCAAGAGCTTCAAGAAGGGTCTTCAGGACGACGACGTCGCCCAGACGCCGCCGAAGGCGATCGACGCCAAGGCCGGCGAGACCGTTCCGACCGAAGACAAGTCCAAGACGGCGGGCTGATCGCGGCAGGCTTCCGCAGGGGCGGGAGCCTTCCGTTCGACGCGGCTTCGCGCCGCTCTCCGGCCGGGGCTCGTCCCCGGTCCGTCTGCCAGACCGGGGCCGCGCGAGGCCCACGGTCCCCCAGAGGCGTTCACGATGCTCGGGCTGGATTTCTCCGAAATCATCATCATCGGCGTGGTGGCTCTGGTGGTCGTCGGCCCCAAGGAGCTGCCGCAGATGATGCGCACGGCCGGTCAGTGGATCGGCAAGGCGCGCCGCATGGCGGCCGAGTTCCAGGGGCAGATGAACGAGGCGATCCGCGAGGCGGAGCTCGACGACGTGCGCAAGAGCGTCGACGACCTGCGCTCGCTGAGCCCCAAGAACCTGATCGCCGAACAGTTCGCGTCGGTGTCGCAGACCCTCGACGAGGTCAAGCGCGACACCGATGCCCAGATCGCCGACATCAACGCCTCCGCCCAGTCCTTCGCCGCCGCGCAGGTCCCGGCCGATCCGGCCGCCGAGGCCGAGGTCGCCGCGCGCATCGACGACATGGCGGGCGTGCAGAGCTACGAGCCGGCGCCGCTCGACCTGACGGCCTTCGCGCCGACCGTCGCCGAGGCCGCGCCCGAGCCGGTCGCCGTGGCGGCGGCGGAAGAGACGGAAGAGGCGCCGGCGAAGCCGAAGCGCGTGCGCAAGAAGAAGACCGATGAGGTCGCGGAGACCGGCGAGGCATGAGCGACATCGACGACATCGAATCCTCGCGCGCGCCGCTGATCGAGCACCTGATCGAGCTCCGATCGCGGTTGATTCGCGCCCTCCTGACGCTGGTCGTGGCCTTCTTCGTCTGCTTCGCCTTCGCCAAGCCGATCTACAACTTCCTCGTCTGGCCCTACGATTTCGTCATTCGGCGGATGACGGGCAAGGCGGCGACGATGATCTTCACCGCGCCGCAGGAATTCTTCATCACCCAGATCAAGGTGGCCTTCTACGGCGCGCTGTTCATCGCCTTCCCGATGATCGCGACGCAGCTCTACAAGTTCGTCGCGCCCGGGCTCTATCGCCACGAGAAGCGGGCGTTCCTGCCCTATCTCGTCGCCACGCCGGTGTTCTTCCTGCTCGGCGCCGGCCTCGTCTACATCCTGCTGCCGATGGTGCTCGGCTTCTTCGCCGGCATGCAGCAGGTCGACGGCGACGGCATCAAGATCGAGCTGCTGCCGAAGGTCTCGGAATATCTGTCGCTGATCATGTCGCTGACGGTCGCCTTCGGTCTGGTCTTCCAGCTGCCGGTGGTGCTGACGCTGCTCGGCCACATCGGGGTGGTGACGTCGCAGGGTCTGCGCGAGAAGCGGCGCTGGGCGATCCTCATCGCCTTCATCGTCGCGGCGGTGCTGACGCCGCCCGATCCGATCTCCCAGATCTCGCTTGCGGTACCCACCATCCTCCTCTACGAACTCACCATCTTCGCCGTGAGGATGGTGGAGCGTCGGAAGGAAGAGCCGGAAGAACGGCTCGAATCCCCGGGTACGGACATCGTGCCGCGCGACTGATCCCTCCGGCATTCGACTGGCGCCACGCGCGTCGGTCGCTCAGGCCCCGAGGACAGTCCCATGCACGACATCAAGTGGATCCGCGAAAACGCCGAAGCCTTCGACGCCGCGCTCGCCAACCGCAACAAGGCGCCGCTGTCGGCCGAGGTTCTGGCGCTCGACGAGAAGCGCCGCGCGCACCTCACCCGTCTGCAGGAGCTCCAGGCCAAGGCCAACGCCTCGGCCAAGGCGATCGGCATGGCGATGGGCAAGAAGGATCTCGCCACCGCCGAGGCGCTGAAGGCCGAGGTCGCGGCGATCAAGTCCGAGATCCAGGCGGGCGAGGCGGAAGAGCGCACCATCGAACAGGCGGTGACCGAGCTCCTGGCCGGCATCCCCAACGTTCCGGCGAGCGACGTGCCGGTCGGCAAGGATGAGGCGGACAACGTCGAGATCCGCCGCTGGGGTACGCCGAAGAGCTTCGACTTCGCCCCCAAGCAGCATTTCGAGATCGGCGAAGGCCTCGGCCAGATGGACTTCGAGGCGGCGACCAAGATCTCGGGCGCCCGCTTCGTCCTGCTCAAGGGCAAGCTGGCGCGGCTCGAGCGGGCGCTCGGCCAGTTCATGCTCGACCTCCACGTCGACCACCACGGCTACACCGAAGTGAACCCGCCCTTCCTGGTGAAGAGCGAGTCGGCCTACGGCACCGGCAACCTGCCGAAGTTCGCCGAGGATCTGTTCCGCACCGAGAACGGCTTCTGGCTGATCCCGACGGCGGAAGTCCCGGTCACCAACATCGTCCGCGACGAGATCGTGGAGGAGGCGAAGCTCCCCTTCCGCTTCACCGCCTGGACGCCGTGCTTCCGCTCGGAGGCGGGGTCGGCCGGTCGCGACACGCGCGGCATGATCCGGCTGCACCAGTTCCCCAAGGTCGAGATGGTGTCGATCACCACGCCCGAGACCTCGGAGGCGGAGCACGAACGCATGACGGCGGCGGCCGAAGCCGTGCTGCAGAAGCTCGGGCTGCCCTATCGCACCATCGTGCTGTGCACCGGCGACATGGGCTTCTCCTCGCGCAAGACCTACGACATCGAGGTCTGGCTGCCGGGGCAGAACGCCTATCGCGAGATCTCGTCCTGCTCCAACTGCGGCGACTTCCAGGCCCGCCGGATGAACGCCCGCATGCGTCCGACCGAGGGCAAGGGTACGCGCTTCGTCCACACGCTCAACGGCTCGGGCGTGGCGGTCGGCCGCTGCCTCGTCGCGGTGCTGGAGAACTACCAGAACGCCGACGGCTCGGTGACGGTGCCGGAGGCGCTGCGGCCCTACATGGGCGGGCTGGAGCTGATCACGCCCTGAGGCGGGCGGCGGCCTTCCTTCTCCCGCGAGAGGAGAAGGAAGGGCCTCATGTGCGGCGACCGCCGTCGTCCTGCGAACGAATCGGCGGATGGGACGCGGCCCCGCGTCCGACGCCTTGTCGGGGGCGGAGGGGGACACTACGTTTGCCTCGCCGTCACCGCTCCGGTGCCGAGAACGAGGGATTCGCCCATGTCCGCCGATCATCCGACCGACGACCGCTCAAAAAATGAGCACGGCGCTTCCGCCGGAGCGGCGGGTGCGGGGCGTTATCCGCCGGGCTACGACCCGGTCACCCACACCTACACGCCGCCGGTCGGCCCCGACGGCAAGCCGGTCTATCCGCCGGGCTACGATCCCGTCACCCACACGTTCAGCCGCCCCGAGGCGCCGGCGGGCCATGGTGCGCCCGGCCACGGTGCGCCGGGGCACGGCGGTCAGGGCTACGGTGGTCAGAGCGGTTACGGCGGCTACGGCGGCGAGCATCGCGCCGAGGCGATCGAGGGCTGCCCGATCGATCACGAGCATCTCCACGCCTACCAGCACGTGCCGCCGGCGCTCGATCAGGACGGCGATCGTCGCACCATGGTCGTCACCGGCGCGAGCCGCGGCATCGGCCACTCGATCGTGCGCAAGTTCGCCGATCAGGGTTGGCGCATCATCACGATTTCCCGCCACGCCTTCGAGGGAAACCGCTGTCCGTGGGAGGCGGGGCCGGAAGATCACGTCCAGTGCGACCTCGGCGACCGCGAGCAGATTCCGCTGGCGATGATCGACATCAAGCGCCGCATCGGCAACGGCAAGCTGCATGCGCTGATCAACAACGCCGGCATCTCGCCCAAGGGACCGAACGGTGAGCGGCTGAACTCGCTGACCACGCCGATGATGAGCTGGATGCAGGTGTTCCACGTCAATCTGCTGGCGCCGATCATGCTCGCCAAGGGCCTGTTCGACGAGCTGAAGGCGGGGCGCGGGTCGGTCGTCAACATCACCTCGGTGGTCGGCAGCCGCGTCCATCCCTTCGCCGGCACCGCCTACGCCACCTCCAAGGCGGCGCTGACGGCGCTGACCCGCGAGATGGCGAACGACTACGCGCCGCACGGTATTCGCGTCAATGCGATCGCCCCGGGCGAAATCATCACCGACATTCTGTCGCCCGGCACAGAAGAAAAGTTCCTGCCGCTCATCCCGATGAAACGTCTCGGGCGACCGGAAGAAGTGGCCGAACTCGTCCACTTCCTCTGTTCGGAAGCTTCGTCCTACATCACCGGCGAACAGATCAACATCAATGGCGGTCAGCTGCTCTGATCGACCACGATGTTGCGGCGCAGCAAACTATCGTATACGAAACGATAGACTTGGCCTTGCGTGTTTCCGCGTAGGGCTTTTTGGAATTAATGCAATTCGTTTGTGCAATCCGACCGGAATCGTGACGCCAAAAGCGGCGTGACATTTCGGCGGTCGGCGCGCAGCATCTTTCCGTTCCAGCAGATCTTTCGAGGTTCGCCGTCGCGATCTTCCGAAAGAGATCTGACGAGGAGACGGACGATGGGTATCGCGACCGCTGCCGCCTTCGGCCCGGATCGTCAGGATGCCGGGCCGGTCGGAGGACCGAAGCCGACCTACGCCAAGGCCAACGCCGAGATGGCGCTCTTCGGGATCTACGAGATCTCGAAGATCCTGACGACGCCCGCGCGCCTCGAGATGACGCTTTCCAACGTCGTCAACGTGTTGACGTCGTTCCTCCAGATGCGCCGCGGCATGATCGTCGTCCTCGACGACGTCGGCGACGTCGAGATCGTGGCGACCGCCGGCTGGGCCGAGCAGGGGCCGAAGCGCGGCCGCGCCATCGACAGCCTGCCGCGGGCGGTGATCGACCGCATCGTCGCCACGACGACGCCGGTCGTCGCCCAGGACATTGCGCACGATCCGCTGTTCGAGACCGCCGACGGGCTGCTCGCCGAAGAGGCCGGCATGCGCGTCTCCTTCATCGGCGTGCCGATCAAGGCCGACAACAAGGTGGTGGGGACGCTCTCCATCGACCGCGTGTGGGACGGCCGCACCCAGTTCCGCATCGACGACGACCTGCGCTTCCTGTCGATGGTGGCAAACCTCGCCGGCCAGACGGTGAAGCTGCACCGCATCCTCTCGGCCGATCGTCAGCGCCTGCTCGACGAGCGCTCCAGCCTGGAGAAGGCGCTCGGCAACGAGCTCGCCAACCGGGTGCCGCGGGCGACGCCGAAGGTCGACGGCATCGTCGGCGAGAGCGTCGCGGTGAAGCGCGTGCTGCAGACGATCGCCGTCGTCGCCAAGTCGAACTCGACCGTGCTCTTGCGCGGCGAGAGCGGCACCGGCAAGGAACTCTTCGCCCGGGCGATCCACGATCTCAGCCCCCGCAAGTCGAAGCCCTTCGTCAAGCTCAACTGCGCCGCGCTGCCGGAGAGCGTGCTCGAGAGCGAGCTCTTCGGCCACGAGAAGGGCGCCTTCACCGGCGCCGTCGGCCAGCGCGCCGGCCGCTTCGAACTGGCGAACGGTGGCACGCTGCTGCTCGACGAGATCGGCGAGATCTCGGCCTCGTTCCAGGCCAAGCTCCTGCGCATCCTGCAGGAGGGCGAATTCGAGCGCGTCGGCGGCACCAAGACGCTGAAGGTCGACGTCCGCCTCGTCTGCGCCACCAACAAGAACCTCGAGGAGGCGGTCGCCAAGGGCGAGTTCCGCGCCGACCTCTACTACCGCATCAACGTGGTGCCGGTGTTCCTGCCCCCCTTGCGTGAGCGTCCCGGCGACATTCCGCACCTCGCCCGCGCCTTCGTGACGCGCTTCAACGAGGAGAACGGGCGCAAGATGGCGATCTCGCCGGGCGGTCTCGAACTGCTGTCGCGCTGCTACTTCCCCGGCAACGTGCGCGAACTCGAGAACTGCGTCCGCCGCACCGCGACGCTCGCCCACGGCGAGACGATCATGCCGGACGACTTCGCCTGCCACACCGGCAACTGCCTGTCGGCCCTGCTGTGGAAGAGTGCGCCGAAGAAGCCGGGCATGCCCGACCCGATCGCCATGCTCGCCTCCGGCCAGCCGGTGGTGGCGCCGACCCCGAACCACGGCGCGATGCCGGCGGTCTTCCCGGTCGGCGGTGTGGCCGAGGCGGCGATGCCGTCGCCCGCCGCCCCGGCGCCGATGGCGGCCCCGACGCCGCTGCCGGCCGAGGTTACGGGTGGGGCCTCGGGTCTGTGCGAACATGCCGACGCCAACTGCCCGGCGCTCGGCGGGCGTCCGAGCGAGCGCGACCGGCTGGTCGACGCGATGGAGCGCTCCGGCTGGGTGCAGGCCAAGGCCGCCCGCATCCTCGGCCTGACGCCGCGCCAGATCGGTTACGCCCTGAAGAAGCACAACATCGAGCTCAAGCGGTTCTGACCACGCCGCTGGAGAGTGGGAAGCGCATCGCAGTTCCTCCTGCAAAGACCCACTGACGGCCCGGAGCGATCCGGGCCGTTCTTTCATGGGGACGGGCGTCGGGGAGCTGCGGGGCTGCGGCCGGCGTGCGCGATGCTTCGAGACGGCGTTCTGCGAACGCCTCCTCAGCATGAGGCGCATGTATTTGTTTCGACGATGAAAACAGGCGCCTCATGCTGAGGAGCGGACCGTAGGTCCGCGTCTCGAAGCATCGCGCACCAGTCCGACGCCGCACGTCCGGCACGGCCGACCCGACCGAGCCCCGTCACACCCGCCGCGCCACCGCGTGGAAGAAGCTGCCGGTGACGTTCCCCCGTCGGCTGCCCGTCGGCGTCGGCTCGTTGCCGTAGGCGTCGCCGGCCAGCGCGAAGGGCCTGTCGTCGCCGCGGGTCACGACGCTCGCGTAATGGAACTCGTGGCCGGCGAGGCGCGATCCGGCCGGCCCCAACGGGCCGTGGGCGAGAAGCTCGATCTCGCGATAGCCGAGCTGCATCTTGCGCTTGGCGAAGCTGGTCTCGACCCCGAGCAGACCGGCCATCGGGTGGGCCACGCCGTCGGCGTCGGTCAGCGAGCGGCCGAGCACCATGTAGCCGCCGCACTCGCCGTGGACCGGCCGCGTCTCGGCGAAACGGGCGAGGCCGGCCTTGAAGCCCTCGGCCGCCGCGAGCCGGCCGGCGTGGAGTTCCGGGTAGCCGCCCGGCAGCCAGCAGACGTCGGCGGTCGCATCCGGCGCCTCGTCGGCGAGCGGCGAGAAGAAGGCGATCTCGGCGCCCGCCGCCCGCCAGCCGTCCGCCAGATGCGGATAGAGGAAGGTGAAGGCGGCGTCGCGCGCCACGGCGATGCGGCCGCCCGGCGGCGGGATCGCCGCGGTGGCATCCTCGGCGATCGGCGCCATCGGCCGTGCCGCGGCGAGGAGGCGGTCGAGGTCGACATGGGCTCCGACGAGGTCGGCCATGCGGTCGAGCAACGCCTCGAGATGGGAGATCTCGCCGGCCTGGACGAGGCCGAGATGGCGCTCCGGCAGCACGACGTCGGGCGTGCGCGGGATGGCGCCGAGGACGTCGACGCCGAGGGCACGGATCGCGTCGGTCACCAGGCGAGTGTGGCGCTCCGAGCCGACCCGGTTCAGCACCACGCCGGCGAGCGCGAGGTCGGGCGCATAGGCCCGCACGCCGGCGACGATCGCCGCCGCCGACTGCGATTGACCGGAGACGTCGAGCACCAGCAGCACCGGCAGGCCGAGCGCGCGGGCGACGTCGGCGGAGGCGCCGGAGCGGCCGGGTTCCGCCGGCACGCCGTCGAAGAGGCCCATCAGCGCCTCGGCGACGACGACGTCGGCGCCCTGCGCGGTGCGCGCCGCCAGCGCGCCCATCAGGCCGGGCGTCATCGCCCAGCCGTCGAGATTGAGGCTCGGCCGGCCGGTCGCCACCGCGTGGAAGGCGGGGTCGATGTAGTCCGGCCCGCACTTCGCCCCCGAGACCGCCAACCCGCGTCGGGCGAGCGCGCGCAGCAGGCCCAGCGTCACCGTGGTCTTGCCGGAGCCGGAGCGCAGTGCCGCCACCATCAGGCCTCGCGGGCGGGCGGGTTCCGTCATCGCGGCGCCTCGAGGCTGCCGTCGCCGTAGCCGAGGATGGCGCGCAGCGGCACGATCGAGCCGAGCACGGTGATGGTCGGCGCCTCGATCTTCGCCGCGGCGACGTCGTCGATGCAGCGGCCGAGCGTCGTCACCAGCACGCGCTGCTCCGGCGTCGTCGCCTTGTTGACGAAGGCGACGGGCGTGTCGGCGGCCATGCCGGCCTTGGCGAGCTCGCCGACGATCGCCGGCAGATTGTTCATCGCCATGTAGAGCACCAGCGGCACGCCGGTGCGCACGAAGGCGGTCCAGTCGATCGCCTCGGGGCCCTGCACGGCGTAGTGCCCGGTCATCAGCACGATCGCCTGGTTGGTGTCGCGCGTCGTCGCCGGGATGCCGGCCGCGGTCAGGCCGCCGAGGCCGGAGGTGATGCCGGGGACGACATGGAAGGGCACGCCGGCGGCGTGAAGCGCGCGCGCCTCCTCGCCACCGCGGCCGAAGACGAAGGGATCGCCGCCCTTGAGCCGCAGGACGCGGTTGCCGTCGCGGGCGAGTTCGATCAGCCGCTCGGTGATGTCGCCCTGTTTGGCCGACGGCTTGCCGCCGCGTTTGCCGGCGAATTCGCGCGTCGCGCCGGGGTGGGCGAGGTCGAGGATCTCGGGGGCGACGAGGGCGTCGTAGACGATGACGTCGGCGGTCGCCAGCGCGTGGATGGCGCGGGCCGTCAGCAGCCCGGGATCGCCGGGGCCGGCGCCGACGAGCCAGACTGAGCCGGGCGCGAAGTCCGGCATGTGGCGGGCGAGGGGGCCGAGATCGACCTGAGGCATCGTCGCGTGTTCCATGTCTCGTCGGGCCGCGAATAGCGATGGATCGCGGCGAATGCTCATGAGATACCAACTCTCGCCATGAATGACGACGCCGCTTCACCGAAAAACGAACATTCGCCCGACCTGCGTCGGGGATGGACGACGGGCACCTGCGCCACGGCGGCGGCGACCGCCGCGGCGAGCGCCTTGTTGACGGGTGCCTTCCCCGATCCGGTCGCGGTGCGGCTGCCCGGCGGGCAGGAGCCGGCGTTTTCGCTCGCCACCGCCCGGCTGGACGGAGATGTCGCCGAAGCGGGCGTCGTCAAGGATGCCGGCGACGATCCCGACGTCACCCACGGCGCACTGGTGATCGCCCGCGTGGCGCGCGGCGCGCCGGGCAGCGGCATCGTTTTCCGCGCAGGAGAAGGCGTCGGCACGGTGACGCGACCGGGCCTGCCGGTGCCGGTCGGCGAGCCGGCGATCAACCCGGTGCCGCGACGGATGATGAGCGAGGTGCTCGCCCGCGTTGCCGAGGCGGCGGGCGCGCCCCGCGACTTCGTCGTCGAGATCGGCGTGAGGCACGGTGAGAAGCTGGCGCTGAAGACGCTCAATCCGCGCCTCGGCATCCTCGGCGGTCTGTCGATTCTCGGCACGACCGGCATCGTCGTACCGTTTTCCTGCGCCGCCTGGATCCACTCGATCCATCGCGGCATCGACGTGGCGCGCGCCTGCGGCCTCGATCACGTCGCCGGATCGACCGGCAACACCTCGGAGAAGGCCGTCGCGGGCCTCCACGGGCTCTCCGAACAGGCGCTGATCGAGATGGGCGACTTCGTCGGCGGCATGTTGAAGTATCTGAAGACGCACCCGGTCGCACGCGTCACCATCGCTTGCGGCTTCGCCAAGTCGGTGAAGCTGGCGCAGGGGCTGACCGATCTCCATTCCAAGCGCGGCTCGGTCGACCACGCCTTCCTCGCCGAGGTCGCCGCACGCGCCGGGGCGAGCGCCGACGTCGTCGCGCGGGTGGGGGCGGCGAACTCGGCGCTGGAGGTGCTGGAGATCGCGCGCGCGACCGGCTTCGACCTCGGCACGCCGATCGCCGATGCCGGCTGGCGGACGGCGGCGGCGATGATCGCGGGGAGCGGCATCGCGCTCGAGATCGCGATCTTCGACCGTCAGGGCGGGCTGGTGGCGTCGAGCGGGTTCCGCGCGGTGTGATTCACTCCGGTCGGCCGTCGCGGCCCCGGAACCGGCGCTGATAGGCCGCGTCGTAGAGCGAGGATTCGCGGAAGTCGCGGGCGGCCAGCGCCGGGCCGATCAGGATCAGCGCGGTGCGTTCCATCGGTTCGGCGGCGAGCTGCGCGACGATGGTCGCGAGCGTCCCCCGCACCACGCGTTCGTCGGCCCAGGTGGCGCGGAAGACCACCGCGACCGGGCAGTCGGCGCCGTAGAAGGGGGCGGCCTCGTCGACGACCTTGTCCAGGACGTGGATCGACAGATGCACCGCCAGCGTCGCCCGCGTCGCGGCGAAGGCGGCGATGGTCTCGCTCTCGGGCATCGCCGAGGCGCGGCCCGAGGTGCGGGTCAGCACCACGGACTGGGTCACTTCCGGCAGCGTCAGTTCCTGGCGCAGCACGCTCGCGGCGGCCGCGAAGGAGGGCACGCCCGGCGTCACCGTGTAGGGGATGGCGTGGCGCTCCAGCCGGCGGATCTGCTCGCCCATCGCCGACCAGACCGACAGATCGCCGGAATGGAGCCGAGCGACGTCCTCGTTCGCCGCGTGGGCTCGGACGAACTCGGCCTCGATCTCGTCGAGCGACAGCGGCGCGGTGTCGACGATGCGGGCGTCGGGGCGGCAGTGGACGAGGAGGTCCTTCGAGACGATCGAGCCGGCCCACAGCACCACGGGCGAGGCGGCGATGAGGTCGCGCCCGCGCACGGTGATCAGGTCCGCCGCGCCGGGGCCGGCGCCGATGAAATGAACGGTCATGGGAGGGGCCTCGGCATGAAGGGGCTCGGCAGGGGGCGACGGGGCTGCGGGCTCACGGCGTGCCGCCTCCCTCGCCGGAGATCGCGACGGCCACGGTCGCGCCGCGGGCCGCCTTGCGGGGGACGAGGAGGCGGCCGTTCGCCCCGGCGCCGGCGAGCGCCGAGCCTTCGGCGATCGAGGGGACGCCGAACAGTTCGACCACCTTCTCCGAGCGGATCGTCACCCGGTCGGCGACCGATTCGAGTGCGAGGCGCGGCAGATGCACCAGCGGATGGCCGAGGAGGGCAGCGGCCTGGGTGATGCCGGCCTCGGACTGTTTGTCGGCCACCGTGAAGAGGGCGACGGGGAGGGCCTCCTCGCCGGTCTGGGCGAGAGCCTCCTCGATCAGATCGACGATGGCCTCGGCGGGAACGCCGGCGCGGCAGCCGATGCCGACGGCGAGGAAACGCGAGGTCATGAACCGTTCTCCCCCAGCTCGTCCCCAAGGTCTTCCACAGCATGGAAGGCCGGTTCTCCACCGGTCGTCGACGGGTTTTCCACAGGGTTGTCCACAGGATCGCCGGCCGGCTTCTCCCACACCCACTGGAGGATCGGCATGGCCGGACGGAAGCCGTGGAAGCGGCCGACGGGGCTTGCCCGCGCCACCGAGATCTGGACGAGATCGCCGCCCATCGCCGTGAAGCGGGCGATGACGTCGGCCTGGGTCTCGATCGTCACCGCATTGGCGACGAGGCGGCCGCCGGGGGCGAGACGGGCGGCGAGGAGGGCCACGAGGTCGGCATCGACGCCGCCGCCGCCGAGGAAGACGGCATTGGGCGTCGGCAGGCCCTCGAGCGCGTCGGGGGCGGAGCCTTCGATCGTCACCAGATCCGGCACGCCGAAGAGCGCGGCGTTGCGAGCGACGCGGGCGAGGCGATCGGGGCGCGGCTCGATGGCGATGGCGCGATTGCCGGGCGAGGCGAGCATCCACTCGATCGAGATCGAGCCGGTGCCGGCGCCGATGTCCCACAGGAGTTCGCCGTGGCGCGGCGCGAGCTTCGACAGCGTCGTGGCGCGGATCTCGCGTTTGGTGATCTGGCCGTCGTTCTCGAAATAGCTGTCGGGAATGCCGGCGGCGAGCGGCAGGATGCGGGCGTTCGCATCCGCCACCACCTCGATCGCCACCGTGTTGAGCGGATCGAGATCGGAGCGGGCGAAGTCCTTCGCCAGCGAAGAAGCGACCCGCTCGCGCGCTCCGCCCATGGCTTCCAGCACGATCAGCTTCGAGCGGCCCATGCCGTTGGCGACGAGATGGTCGGCGAGGCGGGCGGGCGTGGTGCCGTCCCAGGAGAGGACGAGGATGCGCCGGCCGGGCTGGAGATGCGGCACGATCTTCTCGAATGCGCGGCCGTGCAGCGTGACGAGGGCGCAGTCCTGCACCGCCCAGCCGACACGGGCGGCGGCCATGGAGAAGGCCGAGGGCGCCGGCAGGGTGACGTATTCGTTGGGCGGGACGTGGCGGGCGAGGAGCGAGCCGACGCCGTAGGAGAAGGGGTCGCCGGAGGCGAGCACCGCGACGGGGCGGCCGCGGCGGGCGAGGATCGCCGGGAAGGCGTCGGTGAGCGGCGACGGCCAGGCGAGCTTTTCCGCCGGCGTGTCGCCGATCAGTGCCAGATGGCGCTTGCCGCCGACGACGAGTTCGGCCGAAAAGAGGAGCCGACGCGCGGCGGGCGTCAGGCCGTCGAGCCCGTCCTCGCCGAGGCCGATGATCGCCAGCCAGGGGGTGGTCGCGGTCTGATCGATCATTTTGAAGGCTCCCGGAGGGTCCGATGCGCATTCTGGTTCTCGGCGGCACCACCGAGGCGAGCCGTCTGGCGAAGGCGCTGGCGATACGCCCCGACATCGCCGCGACGCTGTCGCTCGCCGGGCGCACCGAGGCGCCGGCGGCCCAGCCGATCCCGACCCGCGTCGGCGGTTTCGGCGGCGCCGAAGGGCTGGCGACCTACCTGCGCGATCATGGCATCGCGGCGCTGGTCGACGCCACCCATCCCTTCGCCGCGCAGATCAGCCGCAACGCGGCCGAAGCCGCATGCATGACCGGCACGCCGATCGTCGCGCTCGTCCGCCCCGCCTGGGCCCGCGAGCCGGGCGACGACTGGCGCGAGGTGGCGACGCTGGAGGAGGCCGCACTCGCCATCGGCGAGGCGCCGAAGCGGGTGTTGCTGACCACCGGCCGGCTGGGGCTCGCGAGTTTCGCGGTGGCGCCGCGGCATCATTACGTGATCCGCACCATCGATCCGCCGGAGGCCGAGGTTCTGGCGCGTCTGCCCGACCACGTCATGCTCTTCGATCGTGGACCCTTCGACCTCGCCGCCGAGCGGGATCTGATGGTGCGCGAGCGGATCCAGGTGGTGGTGACCAAGAACTCCGGCGGGGCAGCGACCTACCCCAAGATCGTCGCGGCGCGGGAACTCGGCCTGCCGGTGGTGATCCAGCAGCCGCCGACGCGGCCGGATGTGCCGCAGGTGCACGACGTCGCGGCGGTGATGGCGTTCCTCGAGCGCCTGCGGGGCAGGTGAGGGCGTGGCGCCCGCCATCGCGCTCATCCTTCGACCGAGCGGGGCGAATGCACCCAGGGCTCGCGGCCCGGCCCACGATCGACCAGACGCGTGTCGGGATTGCCGACGATGACGCAGGTCGCCATGTCGACGAGGCCGAGATCGACGTCGGCCAGCGTCGCGATGGTCACGCGCTCGTCGGGGCGGCCGATGGCGCGGGCGAGCACCACCACCGTCTCGGGGCGGGCGACGGCCCGCAGCACGGCGAAGGCGTCGAAGATCTGGCGCGGCCGGGCCTTCGAGGCGGGATTGTAGAGCGCGATCACGAAGCCGGCGTCGGCGGCGGCGCTGAGGCGCTTCTCCACCACGCTCCAGGGCTTCAGATTGTCCGACAGGTTGATGGCGCAGAAGTCCGCCCCCAGAGGCGCGCCGAGGCGGGCAGACGCCGCCTGCATCGCCGAGACGCCGGGATGGACCGTCAGATCGAGGGCGCGCCATGCGGCCGGCCCGCGCTCGATCGCCTCCATCACCGCGGCGGCCATGGCGAAGACGCCGGGATCGCCGCCGGAGACCACGGCGACGCGGGCGCCGGAAGCCGCCAGCGCCAGCGCATGGGCGGCGCGGTCGAGTTCGACGCGGTTGTCGGAGCCGTGGCGGGTCTGGCCGGGGCGTTCGGGACAGCGGGCGACGTAAGGGGCGTAGCCGACGAGATCGGTCGCCGCCGCGAGGATGGCGGCGGTCTCGGGCGTCATCCAATGCGCCGGGCCGGGGCCGGTGCCGACGACGCGCAGCCAGCCGGCGGGCGTCGCGGTCATGGCCGGCGGCCCTCACCGGGGATCAGGATCAGCGAGAAATAGGGTGCCGAATCGTCCACCTTGTCGGCGAGCGGCAGGACGAGCTCGCCCGCCATGGTGCCGCGCTCGACATAGGTGGCGCGGGCGAGGAGCCCGGCGCGCTCGATCGCCCGGCGGACCTTCGGGAAGTTGCTGCCGAGCTTCATGATCACCGCGGCGTCGGTGCCCTCGAGGGCGCGCACGAGGTCTTCCTCGTGCATGGTGCCGGCGATCACCGAGAGCTTGTCGTCGCCCCAGGTCATCGGCAGACCGGCGGCGGCCCAGCAGCCGGCCATGCCGGTGACGCCGGGGGTGATCTTGGTCGGATACCGGTCCTTCAGACGCACGTAGAGGTGCATGAAGGAGCCGTAGAACATCGGGTCGCCCTCGCAGACGAGGACGACATCCTTGCCCATGTCGAGCACGTCGGCGATCGCCTCGACCGAGCGCTCGTAGAACTCGCGCAGCGCATCGACGTAGGCGGTGTCGCCGAAGTGGCATTCGGTCGTCATCGGGTACCAGAGCGGCAGCTCCGGCTTGCCCTTGGGCATCCACTTGTCGACGATGGTGCGGGCGTTGCCGCGCTTTCCCTTCTTGGCGAAGTAGGTGACGAGGCCGGCGTTCTCGACCAATTTCACCGCCTGGACGGTGAGGAGATCGGGATCGCCCGGCCCGAGGCCGACGCCGTGGAAGGTGCCCTTGGGGGTCATGATCACTCCTTGGCGCTGGCGAGCGCGTTGACGGCGGCGGCGGTCATGGCGGAGCCGCCCTTGCGGCCGCGCACGACGATCCAGGGGGCGCGTCCGTCCTCGATCAGCGCTTCCTTGCTCTCGGCCGCGCCGACGAAGCCGACCGGCATGCCGACGATCGCGGCCGGCAGGGGCGCGCCCTCGTCGAACATCTCGAGAAGACGGAACAGCGAGGTCGGCGCGTTGCCGATGGCGACGACGGAGCCCGCGAGATGCTCGCGCCACAGTTCCATCGCCGCGGCCGAACGGGTGGTGCCCATGGTCTCGGCGAGGTCGCGCACGCGCGGGTCGTTCAGCGTGCAAATGACAGCGTTGTCGGCCGGAAGCCGCGAACGGGTGACGCCGCGCGCCACCATCTCGGCGTCGCAGAGGATCGGCGCGCCGGCCCTCAGGGCCGCTTCCGCCGCCGCGGCCGCACCCGGAGCGAATACGACGTCGGCGGCGACCTCGACCATGCCGCAGGCGTGGATGACGCGGACGACGGTGCGTTCTTCGACCGGATCACGGAAGCGGGCGAGGTCGGCCTCGGCGCGGATGATGCGGAAGGAGCGCTCGTAGATCGCCGCGCCGTCCTTGACGTAGCTCTCACGGGTGGCCGGCGCGTCGGATCGGATTGCGGACAAGGGAGGTTCCTCAGAGGGGGGCGAGGTCGGAGATGGCGGAGGCGGCCTCGGCGAGCGTCAGGCCGGAGAGCCAGGGCGCGTCCCAGGCACGGCCGTCTCGGACGAGATCGTAGCGACCGTCGCGGCCGGTCAGCGTCAGCGGAGCCCGTCCGGGATGGGCGCAGCCCTTCTCGCAGCCGGAGACGTGCAGCGTCAGGCCGGTGCGGGCGAAGCGGCGGGCGAGCGGCGCGAGTTCCGCGCCGTCGGCACGGGCCTCGACCGAGCCCGAGCGGCAGCCGCTGGCGCCTGCGCAGGAGACCACGGCGAGGCGCGGATCGTCGGGCGAGAAGACGAACTTGGCCGCAGCGATCCACGGGCGGATGCGGCCGAGCTTCTCCGGTTTGATGCCGGGGATCAGCATCACCCGCCACGGGGTGAGGCGCAGCTCGCCCATGCCGCGTTCGCCGGCGAGTTCGCCGAGCAGCGCCATCTGGTCGGCGGTCAGCCGGCCGAAGGGGGCGCCGACGCCGATGAAGGCGCCGGGACCGGCGGTGTGGTCGCCGATCACCGCCTCGGCGCCGAAGGCGCGCGGCAGGGTGGTGACCGCGGCCATGGTCTCGCCGAAGCCGGCGGCGCGGAAGAGGGCGGCGAGGCCGACGCGGGCGACGACCTCGTGCATGCGCCGCGGCGCATCGGGGATCGAGGCGCGCAGGCGGATGACGGCACGGGCGAGCGCCACGGCGCGGGCAGGCGCATCCTCGACCGCGACGACGGCGATCGGCTGATACCTGGCGAGGCCGGTCGCGACCGAGACGACGACGCGCGGGCCTTCGCCCATGCGGATGCCGGTGAACTTGACGTCGACGGCGACGTCGTCGAGCGCGATGCGGCCGCCCTCGTCGACGACGAAGCCGAACTTGCCGGGCAGCGCATGGACCGAGCGGTCCGCGGTCAGCGCCTGCTCCAACGCGGCGCAGAGGGCGCGGCCGTCGATCGCGGCGGACGGGTCGAGACCGGAGAGCGGCGAGGGCACGATGTTGCGCACGGCTTCCGCCTCGGCGTCGCCGTCGAGCACGCCGAGTTCGGCGAGGCGGGCCTGGAGGGGGGCGAGGTCGTCGACCTCGACGCCGCGCAGCTGGAGATTGCCGCGCTGGGAATAGTCGATCAGCCCGTTGCCGAAGCGACGGGCGCAATCGGCGATCTCGCCGGCCATGTCGGCGGTGAGGATGCCGGCCGTGAGGCGGACGCGCACCAGGAAGCCGTCGGCGGATTCCATCGGGCGCAGCGCGCCGGGGCACCAGCCCTTCACCAGCTTCGGGTCGGGCTTCTCACTTCCGCTCATCGTTCGGCCTCCAGGATTTCCGCTATTCGTCCAGCGACGGAATTGCGCCGGCTCGCCCACAATCCCCGACGGAGGGCCTCGTCGAAGGCGCGGGCGGCGGCGGTGGCGGCGCGCGGGTTCGCCTCCTTCATGAAGGCATGGACCCGCTCGTCGCCGAGCGTCGCGTCGAATAGCAGATCGAAGGCCCTCGGCGCCACCGAGTCGGTGGTCGCAGCGAAGGCGAGGAGATTGCCGACCGTCTCGGCGATTTCCGCCGCGCCGCGGTGGCCGTGGCGCATCTGGCCGGCGATCCAGCGCGGATTGGTCGCGCGGGCGCGCACCACACGGGCGATCTCCTCCGAGAGCGTGCGGACGCGCGTCCGATCGGGCCGCGTCGTGTCGACGTGCCACAGCGCCGGGCGATTGCCGGCGGCCTCCGCGGCGGCGGCGAAACCGCCCTCGTGTTCGGCATAGGCGTCGGCGTCGAGCACGTCCTGTTCGGCGCTGTCCTGCGAATGGACGAAGGCATCGACCGAGGCGAGCCGGTCGACGAAGGCCTCGCGCGCCTCGACGCCGTCGACCTCGCGGCCGAAGGCGTGGGAGGAGGCCGCGACATAGGCCTCGGCGAGGTCGGCGCGGGTCGCCCATCCGCCGGTCGCGACCGTGGTGGCGATGCCGACGCCATAGGCGCCGGGGGCGGCGCCGAAGACGCGGTAGAGGGCGGTGTCGTCCGAGGCCTCGCGGCGGGCGGCGGCGAGCGGGTTGTCCTCGTCGTCCTCGTCGAGGGCGGCGACGGCGCGGACGGCCTCGTCGAAGAGGGCGATCTGGCGTTCGAACACGTCGCGGAAGAGGCCGGAGATGCGCAGCGTGACGTCGACGCGCGGGCGGCCGAGCTTCGCCGGCACCAGAATCTCGAAGCCGGTGATGCGGGCGGTCGCCGGGTCCCAGGTCGGGCGGCAGCCCATCAGGGCGAAGGCCTGCGCCAGATCGTCGCCGCCGGTGCGCATGGTGGCCGAGCCCCAGAGATCGAGCACCACGGCGCGCGGCCAGTCGCCGTGGTCCTGGGCATGCCGGGTGACGACCTCTTCCGCCGTGCGGTGGCCGATCTCCCAGGCTGTGCGGGTCGGCACGGCGCGCGGGTCGACGGCGTAGAGATTGCGCCCCGTCGGCAGCACGTCGAGACGGCCGCGCGAGGGGGCACCGGCGGGGCCCGGCATGACGAAACGACCGTCGAGAGCGGCGATCAGCCCGTCGCGTTCGGCCGTGGCGCAGGCCTCGAGCGCGCCCTCGAGGGCGGCGCGGGCGGTCGCGTCGGCGTCTTCCGCCAGAGTCGCGGCGGCGGTCTCGCGCAGGGCCGGGGAGGTCGCGCGGGCGAAGACGTGGAGACCGTCGGAGATGCGGGCGTCCTTGAGATCGCAGAGCCAGGCATCGAGCCGGGTCAGCGCCTCGGCCGCGTCCATCTCCGGGGCGATGCCGCTCTCGGCGTCGAGGCCGGTCTCGCGGGCGCGCTCGAGGATGGTCTCGGCGAGCATGCGGGCGCGGCGGGCGTCGAGCGTCTGGGCCTGAGAGAACTCGTCGAGCAGCGCCTCGATCTCGGCGGCGGCGCCGTGGGAGCCGGCCTTGGCGAGCGGCGGCGTCATGTGGCCGAGCGCGATCGCCGAGAGCCGGCGCTTGGCCTGTGCCGCCTCGCCGGGGTTGTTGACGACGAAGGGGTAGACGATCGGCGTCGCGCCCAGAAGGAGCGTCGGCGCACAGTCGGCGGCGGGGGCGGCGGCCTTGCCCGGCAGCCATTCGAGCGTGCCGTGGGTGCCGAGGTGGATCATCGCGTCGATCCGGGCTGCCTCGCGGAGCCACAGGTAGAAGGCGACATAGGCATGGCGTGGCGGGCGCGAGGCGTCGTGATAGGCGTCCTTGCGATCGGCGGCGAGGCCACGATCGGGCTGCACCGCGACGAGGAGGTTGCCGAGCGCCAGCGTCGCGAAGGGGAAGGCGCCGTCGACGAGCGCCGGGTCCTCGCCGGGCTGCCCCCAGGCGGCGAGGACGGAGGCCCGAAACGTTTCGGGGAGGTCGGCGAAGAGGGTTTCGTAGGTGGCGAGGGGAAGGGCGGGGGGCTCGCCCTTCTCTTCCTGCGATGGAGCCGCTTCATTCGGTCGAGCCGAGGGCGATGCCGTGCGCGATGCTTCGAGACGGCGTCCTTCGGCCGCCTCCTCAGCATGAGGCGTCTGTTTTGCCGCGGCATTCTCCGGATTTGCCACGGCATTCTCCGGCGCCTCATCCCGAGGAGCGCCGCAGGCGCGTCTCGATGGATCGCGCACGGACGTCGACCCCGGCGTCTTCGAAGCGGCGCTTCGCCCTTCCAGCATCGCCATGATCTCGCCTGCCTCCGGCGGCGGCGTCACCGCGTAGCCCGCCGCGGCCAGATCCTCGGCGATCGTCACGATCGAGGCCGGCGTGTCGAGGCCGACGGCGTAAGCCGTGTGGCCGCCCTTCGCCGGATAGTTCGAGACGATCATCGCCAGCCGGCGGCGTTCGCGCGGCGTCTCCGCCAGCTGCACCCAGGCGGCGGCGAGATCGGCGACCGCGGCGATGCCGGCGTCGTCGGGGACGTGGCGGGCGGGGGCGTGTTCCAGCGTGGCGGATCGCTCGTTGCGGCCCTTGAAGGAGATCGCCCGCGTCGCGATGCGGCCGTCGACCTCGGGCAGCACCACGTTCATGGCGAGGTCGGAGGCGCCGAGGCCGCGGCTGGACGCGCGCCATGCCTCGCGATCGGAGGTCGCCAGCACCGCCTGCAGCACGGGGACGCCGGCGCGGTCGAGCACCGAGGTGCCGTCGTCGAGCCGGGCGGAGAAGGCTGTGGTGTTGACGACGATCGAAGGCTTCACCGTCTCGATCAGGCGCGAGAGCCCTTCGACGGCGCGGCCGTCCTTGAGGCTCGTCGCCCATTCGGCGCGCACCGACAGGCCGCGGGCGGCGAGCGCATCGGCGAGCGCGGTGATCGGCGCGGTGTCGGCGGCGGCCCAGATCGAGCGGTAGAGCGTGATCAGCGCCAGCGGACCGGTGCCCTCGCGCCGGGCGGCGGCGAATTCGCCGTGGGCGGGGAGCGGCCGGGGCTCGTCCCAGGTCGCGGGGCGGCCGAGGCGGGCGGCGATCCACGAGAGGGCCGAACCGACATTGTCGGGGCCGCCTTCCTGGAACCACGCCCAGAGGCGGCGGAGGTCCTCGATCGGGATGGTCGAGGCGGCGTCGAGCCGCTCGTCGGCGCGGGCCTCGCCGGGGACGATCGCCAGGGCGATGCCGCGATTGCGGGCGGCGACGGAGAGTTCGTCGACGCCGTAGCGCCACCAGTCCAGGCCGCCGAGGAGGCGGACGAGGACGAATTTGGCGTGGCGCCCGACCTGCTCCAGCCACAGGTCGATCGAATAGGGATGGCGCAGGTCGGCGAGCGAGGCGAGGCGCAGCGACGGCAGGGCGTCACCGCGTTCCTCGGCGAGGCTCGCGACCAGTCCGAGGTCGCTGTCGGAGAAGGAGAGGAAGGCGACCTCGCCCGGCGTCTGGGCGAGGTCGACGGCCCGCGCGGTCTCGTCGAGCGATCGCACCTGATCGGCGACGAGATGCATGGAGCCCTCCTCAGGACGCGAGTGCGGCGCGGACGGCGGCGGCGTCGAGGCCCTTCTCGGCGATCACCACGAGGCGGCCGGCGCGCGTCTCGTCGCGTCGCCACGGGCGGTCGAAGGCATGACGGAAGCGGGCGCCGACGCCCTGCACCAGAAGCCGCATCGGCTTGCCGGTCACTTCGACGAAGCCCTTGATGCGCAGCACGTCGTGGGCCTCGGCGACGGTCCTGAGCCGCGCGACGAGGCTCTCGGCGTCGGGGGTCGCGGCGACGTCGACCACGATGGTCTCGAAGTCGTCGTGGTCGTGCTCCTCGCCCTCGGCCTCGTGGTGCGAGGGGCGGGCGGCGAGGTCGTCTTCCGCGGCGGCGAAGAGGCCGAGGGCGACGGTCGGATCGACCCGACCCTCGGTCGCGCGCACCACCTTCACGGCGCGCGGAACGGCGGCGCGGATCTCGGCCTCGATCGCGGCGAGATCGGCATCGCCGAGGAGATCGGCCTTGTTGAGCACGACGAGATCGGCGGCGAGAAGCTGGTCCTCGTAGACCTCCTCGAGCGGATTGTCGTGATCGATCGCGGCGTCGTTCGCCCGCTCTGCGGCCAGCGCCGCCGGATCGTCGGCGAAGCGGCCGTCGGCGACGGCGGCGGCATCGACCACGGCGACGACGCCGTCGACGGTGAGCTTCGCCCGGATCTCCGGCCAGTCGAAGGCCTTCACCAGCGGCTTGGGCAGGGCGAGGCCGGAGGTCTCGACCACGATGTGCTCGGGACGGTTCGGCAGGGCGAGCAGGCTCTCGATCGCCGGCATGAAGTCGTCGGCGACGGTGCAGCAGAGGCAGCCGTTGGTCAGTTCGACCACGGCGGCGGGGCGGCAGCTCTCGTCGCCGCAGTCGGAGAGCAGCGCACCGTCGACGCCGACGTCGCCGAACTCGTTGACGAGAATGGCGATGCGGCGACCGCGGGCGTTCTCGATCAGATGGCGGACCAGCGTCGTCTTGCCGGCGCCGAGGAAGCCGGTGACGATGGTGACGGGGATCTTGGCGAAGGCGTTCACGGGCGGCCCTCCGGATTGGCGGTGGCGACCGCGAAGGGCGGGATGCGGCCGACGACGCCGCGGCGGAAGGCGACCGGGCGGCTCTTCCAGGCGATCAGACCGTCGTCGGTCTCGCCGTAGAGGCGGGCGGTGGCGACGATCTCGTCGGCGGCGGTCTCGTCGAACTCGCCGTAGAGATAGGTCCACTTGGTGTCGTCGGCGAAGCCGATGGTGACCGGGCGCTTGCACACCGACAGGCACTCGACGCCGACGACGCGGACGTCGTCGTGCGCCTCTGCACGGGCGGCGAGGGCGTCGTGCAGGCGGCGGCCGGCGCGCGGGGCGTCCTCGGCGTCGCCCTCGCGGCGGCAGTTGACGCAGACCAGCACCGTCGTCGGACGGGCGGTTTCGGGACGGGATACGGGTGTCGTCACGGCGATGCTCTCCTTCTCCGCCCCTCCGGCGGTCGGGGATTTCGGGCGCGACGGCAGGTCTCCTGGCTCGCGGATCGATCGCGCTGACGCCGCCTTCCCGGGGAAACCCAGTGGCATTCGGCGTCGGCACTCTCCGCTCACAGTTGCGGGGGCAGCCGCGGCTTGGAGCTTCTCGGGACCGAGAGGCTCGACCGCATTCCCTCTTCGCCCGCGGGAGTGCCCGCGGGACCGTCGACGCGGCGAGATAAGGGGCGTTTCACGCGACTGTCAAGGAAAGCGGCCGGCGAGCGCCCGCTTGGACCGCCGATTTCCGGCCGAAAACGGTCGGATTGCCCACCGTCTCGTCCGAAGGTCGCAGACGCGGCGCCCTGCGCGCGAGACATGCGATTTTCGCATACATGTGCGGTGCAGCAATGCATGAATGCGAATATTCGGTATCATGTTCCGAATTTTGTGAGCAATCGGTCGCAAGGCATTGAAATTGCCGAATCGGCTGCACGGCGGATTTGTCGCCGCGATCCATGCTGCACTGCTTTCAAATGCTTTCGTATGGGTTCGAGCCGGGGCTGTTGCTCGTTATTTCAATCGACGAGATCGAAAGACGCGGCTCGTTCGTCGCAGGGCAAGGGCGAGAGAGAGCGCTGGGCTTCGGTCGCGAGCATGTTCCGGGCGGATCGGGGCGATCCGTCCGAGATGAACCTGCCGAACCATGGATCGCCGTGACCGGCCGACCGATTGCCGTCGGTTCGCCGGAGAAGGCGGTTCGTCGCCGAAATCAGGCGACGGTGCCAAAGGGCCTCCCCGAGATGAACGTTGCGACCAAGCCTTCCCGGATTCTCGATTCCCGTCTCTTCTCCAAGGTCATGACGGCGGCCGAAGCCGCTGCCCTGATCCCGGACGGTGCGACCGTCGGCATGAGCGGCTTCACCGGCGCGGGCTATCCGAAGGCGGTGCCGATCGAACTGGCCAAGCGGATCGACGCGGAGCACGCGCAGGGTCGGCCCTTCAAGGTCAAGGTGTGGACGGGTGCCTCGACGGCGCCGGAACTCGACGGCGCGCTCGCCAAGGTCGACGGCATCGAGATGCGGCTGCCCTATCAGTCGGATCCGATCTGCCGCAAGCGCATCAACGCCGGCGAGATGGAGTACATCGACATCCACCTCTCGCACGTCGCCCAGACGGTGTGGTTCGGCTTCCTCGGCAAGCTCGACGTCGCGGTGGTCGAGGTCGCCGGCATCACCGAGGACGGGCTGCTGATCCCGTCGTCGTCGATCGGCAACAACAAGACCTGGCTCGACTGCGCCGACAAGATCATCCTCGAGGTGAATTCCTGGCAGAGCCTGGCGCTCGCCGGCATGCACGACATCTACTACGGCACCGACCGGCCGCCGCACAGGAAGCCGATCCCGATGGTGACGGCACACGACCGCATCGGCCAGCCGTTCTTCCGCGTCGATCCGTCGAAGATCGTGGCGATCGTCGAGACCGACGCCCACGACCGCAACACCGCCTTCACCGCCCCCGACGCGACGTCGAAGAAGATCGCCCATCACATCATCGACTTCCTCGACCACGAGGTGAAGATGGGGCGCCTGCCGGCCAATCTGCTGCCGCTGCAGTCGGGCGTCGGCAACGTCGCCAACGCGGTGATGGCCGATCTCGAGCACGGCCATTTCGACAATCTCTCGGCCTACACCGAAGTGCTCCAGGACGGCATGCTGCACCTGATCAAGTCGGGCAAGCTGACGCACGCCTCGGCGACGGCGCTGTCGCTGTCGGAGGAGGCGACGAAGGAGTTCCTCGACAACATCGACTTCTACCGCGAGCGGATCGTGCTGCGCCCGCAGGAGATCTCCAACCATCCGGAGGTCATCCGCCGCCTCGGCATCATCGCCATGAACGGCATGATCGAGGCCGACATCTACGGCAACGTCAACTCGACCCACATCATGGGCACGTCGATCATGAACGGCATCGGCGGCTCGGGCGACTTCGCGCGCAATGCCTATATTTCGTTCTTCATGACGCCTTCGGTGGCGAAGGGCGGGGCGATCTCCTGCATCGTGCCGATGGTCTCCCACGTCGATCACACCGAGCACGACGTCCAGGTGATCGTCACCGAGCAGGGTCTCGCCGACCTGCGCGGCCTCTCGCCGAAGGCCCGGGCCAAGACCGTGATCGCCAACTGCGCCCATCCGACCTTCAAGCCGGCGCTGGAGGAATATGTCGACCGGGCGCTGCACTATTCGCCGGGCCGCCACACGCCGCACATCCTCGACGAGGCCTTCACCTTCATGCCGAACTGGATGGCGGCGCAGCGGGCCCGCGAGGCGTGGAAGGTCGAGAGCCTCGTCCAGGCCGACGCCTGGAGCTGATCGAGCGAGCCCTGCAAGGGCGGAAGGTCGCTACCCGCAAGAACCCGTAGGCATCGTAATTGCTTTCGTCATCGGAAACGTGGCATCGATGCCTCGGGGGACCTCGCCGGAATCACACGCGACGATCGTGTGATTCCGGTACCTCCTCGGCGAACGGGAAGGAGCGGACGCGATGATCGAACTGGTCGGCAACTCGAGCACCGGGACGAAGGGGGCCTCCGCAACGGTCGACGGCGTCCGCGCCGCCATCGTCGAGAAACTCACCTATGCGGTCGGCAAGAATGCCGTCGCCGCCTCGACCCATGACTGGTTCGTCGCCACGACGCTCGCCGTGCGCGACATGATCGTCGACGAGTGGATGCACTCCACCACCCAGACCTACCAGGACGACGAGAAACGGGTCTATTACCTCTCTCTCGAGTTCCTGATCGGCCGTCTGCTGTTCGACGCGATGGGCAATCTCCAGGTCATCGACACGGTGCGCGAGGCGCTCGCCGGCCTCGACGTCGATCTCGACCTGCTGAAGGAGGTCGAGCCGGACGCCGCGCTCGGCAACGGCGGCCTCGGCCGTCTCGCCGCCTGCTTCATGGAGAGCCTGGCGACCCTGTCGATCGCGGCCTACGGCTACGGCATCCGCTACGAGAACGGCCTGTTCCGCCAGCGGATCAAGGACGGCTGGCAGCTCGAATATCCGGAAGACTGGCTGACCTGGGGCAACCCCTGGGAATTCGCGCGGCCCGAAGTCGCCTATCCGATCGGCTTCGGCGGTCGGGTCGAGGCGATGACCGAGCGCGACGGCACGGTGCGTCACGAGTGGCGCCCGGCCGAGACCGTGCTCGCGGTCGCCTACGACACGCCGATCGTCGGCTGGCGCGGCCAGCACGTGAACACGCTGCGCCTGTGGTCGGCCAAGGCCGCCGATCCGCTGCGGCTCGACGCCTTCAACGCCGGCGACCACGTCGGCGCGGCGGCCGCCCGCGTCAAGGCGGAGGCGATCTCCAAGGTGCTCTATCCGTCGGACGCGACGCCGGCGGGTCAGGAACTGCGGCTCCGGCAGGAGTTCTTCTTCGCCTCGGCCTCGCTGCAGGACCTGATGCGGCGCCATCTCAACCAGCACGCGGACATCACGACGCTGCCCAAGAAGGTGGCGATCCAGCTCAACGACACCCATCCGGCGATCGCCGTCGCCGAGATGATGCGCATTCTGGTCGACATCCACGAGGTGGAATGGGCGAAGGCCTGGGAGATGACCCAGGCGACCTTCTCCTACACCAACCACACGCTGCTGCCGGAAGCGCTCGAGACCTGGCCGGTCGGCCTGATGGAGCGGCTGCTGCCGCGCCACATGCAGATCATCTACCTGATCAACGCGCTGCATCTCGACGAGATGAAGAAGAAGAATTCCGACGGTGGGCTGCTCTCGGCGCTGTCGATCATCGACGAGCAGGGCAGCCGGCGCGTCCGCATGGGCCATCTCGCCTATATCGGCAGCCACAAGATCAACGGCGTGTCGGCGCTGCATTCGGACCTGATGAAGGTCACGGTGTTCCGCGACCTCAACAACGCCTACCCGAACCGGATCGTCAACAAGACCAACGGCATCACCTTCCGCCGCTGGCTCTATCAGTCGAACCCGGGGCTGACGAGGCTGATCGGCGACACGATCGGACCGGCCTTCCTCGACGACGCCTCGAAGCTGACGGATCTCGCGGCGCATGCCGGCGATGCCGCCTTCCAGGAGAAGTTCGCGGCGGTCAAGTTCGCCAACAAGGAGCGGCTCGCCCGCCTGATCCTCGACCGCTGCGAGGTCAAGGTCGATCCGCGTGCGCTCTTCGACGTGCAGATCAAGCGCATCCACGAGTACAAGCGCCAGCTGCTCAACATCCTCGAGACCATCGCCGTGTACGACGCCATGCGCGCCCAGCCGACGCGCGACTGGATCCCGCGGGTCAAGATCTTCGCCGGCAAGGCGGCGGCCTCCTATGCCCAGGCCAAGCTGATCATCAAGCTCGCCAACGACGTCGCCAAGGTGGTCAACACCGACCCGACGCTGCGTGGCCTGTTGAAGGTGGTTTTCCTGCCCAACTACAATGTCAGCCTCGCCGAGCGTATCATCCCGGCGGCGGATCTGTCGGAACAGATCTCGACCGCGGGCATGGAGGCTTCCGGCACCGGCAACATGAAGTTCGGCCTGAATGGCGCGTTGACCATCGGCACGCTCGATGGCGCCAACGTCGAGATGAAGCAATGTGTCGGTGACGACAACATTTTCATCTTCGGCCTGACGGCGGAAGAAGTCGAGGCGCGGCGCGCTCAGGGTATCGACGCACGTGAGACGCTCGCCAAGTCTCCGATATTGGCGGAAGTTCTGGAGTCGATCGGTTCGGGCGTGTTCTCTCCGGGCGAACCCGATCGGTACAAGCCCTTGGTCGACGCTCTGACCTATCACGACTATTTCTTGGTGACGGCGGATTTCGAGAGCTACTATTCGACGCAACGGGCCGTGTTCCGCAAGTGGCGGGATCAGGCGGCGTGGCGTCGGTCGGCGGCGCTCAACACCGCCAACATGGGATGGTTCTCGTCGGATCGGACGATCTCCGAATATGCCGAGGACATCTGGAACGTTCCCGTCAATCCGCCGCATGCCTGAGGCGGACGGGTGGGGGCGTCGTCCCCGCCCACCGCAAGGCCGCCGGTAGACGCGGCCGGGAGCGATCGGGGACAAGGCAGGGTTTCGGCCGCCCACGGACCGGAGCCTGCCGAAAGGAGGCGCGATGAGCGACCTGACCAAGGGGGCGAACTGGACGGCTCGGCAATCGGACGTCGACGCGATCGTCGCAGGGCGCCACGGCGATCCCTTCGCGGTTCTGGGACCGCACGAGACGCCCGCCGGGCGGGTGATCCGCGCCTTCGTTCCGCACGCCGAATTCCTCGACGTGACGGACCTTTCCGGCAAGGTGCTGGCACGGCTGACGCGGCGGCATGACAGCGGCTTCTTCGAGGGGCTGGTGCCGGGGGCGGCGATCGGCGATCGCGACTACGGGCTGAAGGCGTCGAACGCCTCGGCGTCGTGGACGCTGCGCGATCCCTATTCCTTCCCGGCCTATCTCGGTTCGACCGACGACTATCTGCTGGTCGAGGGCACCCATCGCCGCCTGTTCGAACGGCTGGGCGCGCAGGTGGTCGTCCATTGCGGCGTCCACGGCGTCAACTTCGCGGTCTGGGCGCCGAACGCCGCGCGCGTCTCGGTGGTCGGCGACTTCAACGCCTGGGACGGCCGACGTCACCAGATGCGCAAGCGCATCGACAGCGGCATCTGGGAGATCTTCGCCCCCGACGTCGGCGTCGGCACCAACTACAAGTACGAGATCGTCGCCGCCGACGGGCGCCTCCTGCCGCTCAAGGCCGATCCGCTCGGCTTCGGCTCGGAGATGCGGCCCTCGACCGCCTCGGTGGTGGCGCGGACCGACAATTTCGTCTGGACCGACGACGAATGGATGGAGCGCCGCGCCGGCGACGACCGGCGGCGGCCGATGTCGATCTACGAGGTGCATCTGGGCTCGTGGGCGCGGATGGACGGCTGGCGCTATCTCACCTGGGACGAGTTCGCCGAGAGCCTGATCCCCTATGCCGTCGATCTCGGCTTCACCCACCTGGAACTGCTGCCGATCTCGGAACACCCGTTCGACGGGTCGTGGGGCTATCAGCCGATCGGTCTCTTCGCGCCGACCCGGCGCTTCGGCGAGCCGGAGGGCTTCGCTCGCTTCGTCGACAAGGCGCACAAGGCGGGGCTCGGCATCATCCTCGACTGGGTGCCGGCGCATTTCCCGACCGACGAGCACGGGCTGCGCGAGTTCGACGGCGGGCCGCTCTACGAGCACGCCGACCCGCGGCGCGGCTTCCATCCCGACTGGAACACGGCGATCTACGACTTCGGCCGGCAGGAAGTCGTGTCGATGCTGTGCGCCAACGCGCTGTTCTGGCTCGAGCGCTATCACATCGACGGGCTTCGGGTGGATGCGGTCGCCTCGATGCTCTATCTCGACTATTCGCGCAAAGAGGGCGAGTGGCTGCCCAACGAGGACGGCGGGCGCGACAATCGCGAGGCCGTCGCCTTCCTGCGCAGGGTCAACGAGCTGGTCTATGCGGAGGGTCGCGGCGCCATCACGCTGGCCGAGGAATCGACCGCCTGGCCCGGCGTGTCGCATCCGACCTCGACGGGCGGTCTCGGCTTCGGCTTCAAGTGGAACATGGGCTGGATGCACGACACGCTCGACTACATGTCGCGCGAGGCAATCCATCGGCGCTGGCACCACGACCAGCTGACCTTCGGCCTGCTCTATGCCTTCGCCGAGAACTTCGTCCTGCCGCTCAGCCACGACGAGGTGGTACACGGCAAGGGTTCGCTGATCGGCAAGATGAGCGGCGACCATTGGCAGAAGTTCGCGGCGCTCCGGGCCTACTACGGCTTCATGTGGGGGCACCCGGGCAAGAAGCTGCTGTTCATGGGCCAGGAGTTCGGCCAATGGGCCGAATGGAACCACGACAAGGGGCTCGACTGGCATCTGACCGAACAGGCCGAGCACGCCGGGTTGCAGGCGCTGATGCGCGACCTCAACAAGGCCTATCGCACCTGTCCGTCGCTGCATGCGCGCGACTGCGAGCAGGAGGGCTTCCGCTGGATCGTGGTCGAGGACCGCGACCAGTCGGTCTTCGCCTTCGCCCGTTTCGGCGAATGGGGCGATCCGCCGGTGGTGGTGGTCTCCAACTTCACGCCGATGCCGCGCGACGGCTATCGTCTCGGCTTCCCCTGCAAGGGGCGCTGGCGCGAGGCGATCAACACCAACGCCGGCTGCTACGGCGGCTCGAACCTCGGCAACGGCGGTGAGATCCGCGTCGACGAGGGCGAGAGCCACGGCATGCCGGCCCATGCCGAGATCCTGGTGCCGCCGCTGGCCACCGTGATCTTCGAATACCTGGGCGACTGACCCCGCGAGGACGGGGTGCCAGACGACACGACCCTGCCAGGGGAGGATGGACGGAATGAACGAGAAGAAGCCGAACCCCAAGGCCACCGGCGACCGCGAGCCGCTCTCCCGCCATGCCATGGCCTACGTGCTCGCCGGCGGGCGCGGCTCGCGCCTGATGGAGCTGACCGATCGCCGCGCCAAGCCGGCGGTCTATTTCGGCGGCAAGTCGCGCATCATCGACTTCGCCCTGTCCAACGCGCTGAACTCCGGCATCCGCCGCTTCGGCGTCGCCACCCAGTACAAGGCGCATTCGCTGATCCGCCACCTGCAGCGCGGCTGGAACTTCCTGCGCCCCGAACGCAACGAGACCTTCGACATCCTGCCGGCGTCGCAGCGCGTGTCGGAGGAGGCGTGGTACGCCGGTACCGCCGACGCGGTCTATCAGAACCTCGACATCATCAAGGATTCCGATCCCCGCTACATGATCATCCTGGCGGGCGACCACATCTACAAGATGGACTACGAGAAGATGCTGCGGCAGCACGTCGAGGCGGGTGCCGACGTGACGATCGGCTGTCTCGAGGTTCCCCGCGAAGAGGCGACCGGCTTCGGCGTCATGCACGTCGACAAGGACGACCGCGTCATCGCCTTCATCGAGAAGCCCAAGGACCCGCCGGCGATGCCGGGCAAGCCCGACAAGGCGCTCGCCTCGATGGGCATCTACGTGTTCGAGGCGCAGTTCCTGTGGGACCAGCTCGAGCGCGACGCCGCCGATCCCCATTCCAGCCGCGACTTCGGCAAGGACATCATCCCCTACATCGTCAAGCACGGTAAGGCGGTGGCGCACCACTTCTCGAAGTCCTGCGTCAAGTCGCGTTCCGAGGCCGAGCCCTATTGGCGCGACGTCGGCACGGTCGACGCCTATTGGGAGGCCAACATCGACCTCACCGACGTGGTGCCGGAGCTCGACCTGTTCGACAGCGACTGGCCGATCTGGACCTACGGCGAGATCACCCCGCCGGCGAAGTTCGTCCACGACATCGACGGCCGCCGCGGTTCGGCGGTGTCGTCGCTGGTGTCGGGCGGCTGCATCGTCTCGGGCGCCTTCCTCAAGCGCTCGCTGCTGTTCACCGGCGTCCGGGTCAACTCCTACAGCCATGTCGAGAACACGATCATCCTGCCGCAGTCGCACGTGGGGCGTGGTTGCCGGCTGAGCAACGTGGTGGTCGACGCGCGCGTGAAGATCCCCGACGGGCTGGTCGTGGGCGAGGATCCCGAAATCGACGCGGCGCGCTTCCGCCGCACCGAGAAGGGCATCTGCCTGATCACCCAGCCGATGCTCGACCGCATCGCCGACTGACGCGAGAGGCCGGGCAGAGGGGGGCGCCGCATGGGCACGACGAAGGTTCTCTCGGTCGTCTCCGAGGTCTATCCGCTGATCAAGACCGGCGGGCTCGCCGACGTGGCGGGGGCGTTGCCTGCCGCGCTCGCCGGCGAGGACGTCGAGATGCGCACGCTGGTGCCGGGCTATCCGGCGGTCAAGGCGGCGCTCGAGAAGGCGGAGAAGGTCGACAGGGTCGTCAAGAAGAAGGCGCTGTTCGGCGGCCCGGCGACGGTGCTCGCCGCCCGAGTCGCCGGTCTCGACCTCTTCGTGCTCGACGCGCCGCATCTCTTCGATCGGCCGGGCAACCCCTACCACGACGCCGACGGCGTCGACTGGCCGGACAATCCGTTCCGCTTCGCCGCGCTCGCCCGGATCGGTGCCGACATCGGCCTCGGCGCGGTCAAGGGCTTCGTGCCGGACGTGGTCCATACCCACGACTGGCAGACGGGTCTGACGCCCGCCTATCTCGAATACGACGGACGGCGGCGGCCGGGCACGGTCGCCACCGTCCACAACCTCGCCTTCCAGGGCCAGTATCCGCAGGAGCTGCTCGAACCGCTCGGTCTGCCGCCGCACGCCTGGGGGGTGGAGGGCGTCGAATACTACGACACCATCGGCTACCTCAAGGCGGCGCTCAGGATGTCCGACCGGGTGACGACGGTGTCGCCGACCTATGCCGCGGAGATCCGCACCGGCGAAGGCGGCATGGGGCTCGGCGGGTTGCTCGCCGGTCGCTCGTCGATCGTCTCGGGCATCCTCAACGGCATCGACGTCGACGTCTGGAATCCGGCGACCGATCCCTTCCTCGCTGCCCGCTACGACGCGGCGACGCCGTCGGCGCGGCGGCCGAACAAGGCGGCGCTGCAGCGGCGCTTCGGCCTCAAGGTCGACAGGAAGGCGATGGTCTTCGGCGTGGTGTCGCGGCTCTCCTGGCAGAAGGGCCTCGACATGGTGCTCGAGGGGATCGAGACGATCCTCTCGGTCGGTGGCCAGCTGGTTCTGCTCGGATCGGGCGACCGCGAGTTGGTCGACGGCTTCCGCCAGGCCGCGAGTGCCCATCCCGGCCGCGTCGGCGTGGTGATCGGCTACGACGAGAACCTCGCCCATCTCGTCCAGGCGGGTGCCGACGCACTGCTGGTGCCGTCGCGTTTCGAGCCCTGCGGCCTCACCCAACTCTGCGCGCTGCGCTACGGCGCGATCCCGATCGTCACGCGGGTCGGCGGTCTCGCCGACACGATCGTCGACGCCAACGAGATGGCGCTCGAGGCGGGAGCGGGCACCGGCGTCGTCTTCACGCCGCCCTCGGCCGAGATGTTCCGCGCCTCGATCGAGCGGGCGGCGGGCCTCCACGCCGAGAGCGACGTCTGGAAGAGACTGGTGAAGAATGCGATGCGCACCGACGTCTCGTGGAGACGATCGGCGGCGCGTTATGCCAAACTCTATCGCGAGCTGGTCGCCGAGAGGGGCTGACCGGCGCGCGAGGCGGGAACGCGAGGGGCGCGTTCGGCGGGGGAGTGAGGAATGCCGGCAGGACGGGCCGTACCGGGAGGGGCGGAGCCGCTGGGCGTCGTCCCGGTCGAAGGTGGCGTGCGCGTGGCGGTCGCCTCGGTGAACGCGACGGCGGTCGACGTCTGCTTCTTCGACGAGGCCGACGTCGAGATCGCCCGTCATCGCCTGACCGAGCGCACCGACGACGTCTTCCACGGCTTCGTTCCCGGCATCGCGCCCGGCGCCCGCTACGGGCTGCGCGTCACCGGCCCCTGGGCGCCCGATCGCGGCCATCGCTTCAATCCGCACAAGCTCCTCGTCGATCCCTTCGCCCGGCGGCTCGATCGGCCGTTCCGCCTCGTGCCGGAGCTCTTCGACGCCCGCATCCACGGCGCGGCCGAGGACCATGTCGACAGCGCCGCCTTCGTCCCCAAGGGGATCGTCGAGGCCGCGCCCGCGCCGTTGCCGGTCGAGCGGCCGACGATCGCGCCGAAGGACCGGGTGATCTACGAGTGCCACGTCAAGGGCCTGACGGCGCTGCATCCGGAGGTGCCGGAGGCGATCCGCGGCACCTTCGCGGCGCTCGGCCATCCCGCGGTGGTCGAGCATTTCGTCCGCCTCGGCGTCAACGTGGTCGAGATCATGCCGATCTGGGCGGGTCTCGACGAGCGCCATCTCGGGCCGCTCGGGCTGACGAACTACTGGAACTACAATCCGATCGTGCCCTTCGCGCCCGATCCGCGCTTCGCGCCGGGCGGCTGGAGCGAAATTCGCGCCGCCGTCGATGCGCTGCATGCCGCCGGCATCGCCGTCATCCTCGACGTCGTGCTGAACCACACCGGCGAGAGCGACCATCTCGGGCCGACGGTGTCGCTGCGCGGCATCGACAACGCACTCCATTACCGCCTGAGGCCGGACGATCTCTCGCGCTACATCGACGATTCCGGCTGCGGCAACGGGCTCGAGCTGACGCGCTTTCCCGTCCTGTCGCTGGGCATCGGGGCGCTGCGTCATGCGGCGCTGGCCGGCGGTTTCGACGGCTTCCGCTACGATCTCGCCACCGCGCTCGGACGACGGCCGGCGGGCTTCGACCGTGACGCGCCGTTCCTCTCGGTGCTCCGGTCGGATCCGATCCTGTCGCGGCTGATGCATGTCGCCGAGCCCTGGGACATCGGGCCGGGCGGCTATCAGGTCGGCGGGTTTCCGGCCGGTTGGCCGGAGTGGAACGACAGGTTTCGCGATGCCGTCCGCCGCTTCTGGCGCGGTGATCGCGGCATGGTCGGCGAGATGGCGACGCGGCTCTCCGGTTCGACCGACATCTTCGGCGGACGGCGGCGACGGACCTCCGACGGCGTCAACTTCGTCACCGCCCACGACGGCTTCACGCTCGCCGACCTCGTCTCCCATGCCCACAAGCACAACGAGGCGAACGGCGAGGGCAACCGCGACGGCACCGACGCCAACAATTCCTGGAACCACGGCGTCGAGGGGGCGAGCGACGATCCCCGCGTCGTCGCGGCGCGCGGGCGCGACGTGCGGGCGCTCCTCGCCACGCTGATGACGGCGCGCGGCGTGCCGATGCTGTCGATGGGCGACGAGGCCGGTCGCAGCCAGAAGGGCAACAACAACGCCTATGCCCAGGACAACGCGCTCTCCTGGTTCGACTGGGACGGTGCCGACCAGCGGCTGATCGACTATGTCGGCGCGCTGGTGCGCCTGCGGCTGGCGCATCCCGCCTTCACCGACGACCGCGCACCGAGCGGCCGGCCGATCGGCACGTCGGGCGTCCTCGACGTCGAATGGCGCCGCTTCGACGGCAGCGGCTTCGCGGTCGACGACTGGCACGACCCGGAGAACTTTCGCCTCATCGCGGTTCTGGCCGCGCCGGCGCGAGACGGCGTCGACCGGGTGATGGTCGCCCACAACGTCGATCCGCGCCCGACGGTGCTGGTGGCGCCACCGGCGCGGCCCGGCATGCGCTGGCGCCTGGTGATCGACAGCGCCCATCCCGACCGCGAACCGCTGGCGAGCCCCAAGTTCGCGATCGACGGCCGCTCGGTGACGATCTTCGTCGAGGAGGAAGCCCCCGACGAGCACCGCTCACGGCCGGTCGATCCGCGCACGCTCGATCTTCTCGCCCGCTCCGCCGGCATCACGCCGGACTGGTGGGATCTCTCGGGCCGCAACGTCAAGGTCGGTGACGACACCAAGCGGTCGATCCTCGCCTCGATGGGCCTTCCCGCGGCCACCCTCGGCGATGCGCAGGAGAGCCTCGAGCGGCTCGCGGCCGAGACATCGATGCGCGCCCTGCCGCTCGCGGCGACGCTGTTCGAGGGACGTCCGCGCGAGATCGCCATCGGTGGCGACGAGGCGCTGTCGGGCGGGCGGCTCAGGCTCGAGCTCGAACTCGAGGACGGCACGCGACGCTCCGTGACGATCGAGCCGGGCGAGGGGCGGACCGAGACGGTGGCCTTCGCCGACGAGCGGCGGATGCCGCGCCGCATCGTGACGTTGCCGGAGCTGCCCTTCGGCCGCCACCGGCTGCGGCTCGCCGGCCGCGAGGTCGCCTGCCGCCTCACCGTGGCGCCGGCCACCTGCCACCTGCCGCAGGGCGGCGAGGGACGGCGGATCTGGGGCCTGTCGGGGCATCTCTACACCTTCCGCCACGACGGCGATCTCGGCGTCGGCGACTTCACCACGCTCGGACGGCTGGCACGCGAGGCGGGCGCGCGCGGCGCCTCGACCATCGGGCTCAACCCGCTGCATGCGCTCTTCCCCGGCGATCGCGAGCGGGCGAGCCCCTATTCGCCCTCCGACCGGCGCTTCCTCGATCCCGTCTATGTCGACCCGACGCGGCTGCCCGAGCCGTTGCTCTCGGCGGTCGCCGCCGAGATGCCGCGGGCGGTGCTCGAGGGCGGGCGGCTCTCGGGACAGCCCCATGTCGACTGGACGGCGGTCTGGGAGGTCAAGGCCAGGGTGCTGCGCGCCGCCTTCTCCGCCTTCGAAGGGCTCGACGAGAGCCATCCGCTCAAGGTGGAGTTCGCGCGTTTCGCCGCGCGCGGTGGCACGACGCTGACGAATTTCGCGACCTTCGAGGCGATCGCGGCGGTGCACGGGGCGGCGACCTCGTCGGGTTTCCCGGCCGATCTTGCGACCTGCGACGCGCCGGGCATCGATGCCTTCGTCGTCCGTCACGGCCGGGCGATCCGTCATTCGATGGTGCTGCAGTGGCTCGCCGATCGGCAATTGGCGGCGGCCGCCGCCGAGGCGCGCGCGTCCGGGCTGACGCTCGGCTTCTATCGCGATCTGGCGGTCGGCTGCGCCCCGGACGGGGCCGAGGCCTGGGGCGCCGGGCGGCGGCTGATGCACCGCGTCTCGGTCGGTGCGCCGCCCGATCCCTTCGCCGCCGACGGTCAGGTCTGGTCGTTGCCGCCGCTCAACCCGATCGAGAGCGCGCGCCTCGGCCACGCGCCCTTCGCCGAACTGATCCGCGCCAACATGGCCCATGCCGGGGCGCTGCGCATCGACCACGTGCTCGGCCTGCGCCGGCTCTTCGTCGTGCCGGACGGCGCGCGCGGCTCGGAAGGCGCCTATGTCGACCAGCCCTTCGAGGACATGCTCGGGCAGCTGGCGCTCGAGAGTCGGCGGGCGGAATGCGTCGTCGTCGGCGAGGATCTCGGCACCGTGCCCTGGGGCTTCCGCGAGCGGATGGCCGAGGCGAAGGTGCTGTCCTATCAGGTGCTGTGGTTCGAACGCGAGGGCGAGGGCTTCCGCTCGCCGCATGCCTATCCGGCGATGGGTACCGCGGTCGTCGGCTCGCACGATCTCACCACGCTCGAGGGCTGGTGGCGGGGCGAGGACATCGCCGAGGACCTGCGTCTCGGACGTACGACGGCCGAGGACGCGGTGCGGGCCCGCGAGGCGCGGGCGCGGGAGAAGCGCATCCTCGTCGACACGCTGATCGCCGCCGGCACCATCGCGGCGGGCGATGCCGAGGCACTGCTGCCGGAGGCGCTCACGGATGATCTCGTCGCGGCGATCCATGCCTATGCGGCGAGCGGCCGGTCGATGCTGGCGCTGGTCCAGGCCGACGATCTCTCCGGCGAGGTCGAGCGTCTCAACCTGCCGGGCACCGACCGCGAGCGGCCGAACTGGCGGCGGCGCCTGTCGGTCGGGGTCGAGGACCTGCTCGAAACGGCACGGGCGAAGGCGGTCGTGGCGACGCTCGCCGATCGGTCGGCGCGGCGGCCCTGAGGGCGCGCGCGCCGGCGGTCGATGCCATCGGCTGCCGTCGATCTCGGCGTCGTGCATAGAATTTACACGACGCCTTCGGTGCGCACGCGCTATGGTCGGTCGACGCCGGATCCCACCACCGGCTCTCGGAGACCCATCGACATGAAGATTTCTGCCCGCAACCAGCTTTCCGGTACCGTCGTGTCGGTCAAGCTCGGCGCCACCACCGCCCACGTCACCGTCGACATCGGCGGCGGCAACCTCGTCACCTCGGCGATCACCAACGAGTCGGCGGCCGAACTCGGCCTCGAGGTCGGCAAGAAGGTCGTGGCGATCGTGAAGTCGTCCGACGTGATGATCGCCGTCGACTGATCGGCAGGAATGCCGGGCGGGCGAGACCCGCCCGGCTTCTCGGTCACGCCGCGGTGTGGCGGGATCGTTCACTCAACAGCCGGATCAGCTGTTCGGCGTCCGGCGGTGGCGAGCGTTCGAGCCGGCGATAGTCGCGGCCGTCCTGCGTTCGCCGCATCCAGCCGCCGTCGACCAGTTCGCGGCGCAGCAGCGCGTGGTCGCCGAAGAGATGTTCGGCGCCGAGGCGTTCGCTGACCTCGCGCTCGTGCATCGAGACGCGCGCCGGCAGCCGCGACCACATCACCCACAGACAGTCGACGCGGTGGTTGGCCTTGCCCGGCCAGCGGATCAGGCGACCGCGATCGTCGAAATAGCCGGCGATCTTGGCGAGCCGTTTCAGGTCGACCGGCGGCGGCGTCGGGGCGACGCGGGCGGCGAGATCGGCGAGCGCCTCGCTCTGGGCCTTGAAGTGCTGCCAGTTGCGGTACTCGGCGGCGCGCGCCAGCATGTTCAGCAGCTCTTGATGACCGGGCGGGGCGGCATGGGCCTCGGCATGGGTCGAGAGCTCGCCGGCGAGTGCGCGGGCGAGGGCGGAGACGTCGTCGACGCCATAGGGCAGGGGTGTTCTGGACATCGCTCTTCCTCGTGCGATGTGCCGCGCGTCCCGAAGGACTTCGATGGTCGCCCTTGTCGATGCGGCACGAGGAGACGTGTCGGATCTGCTTGCGATGAAGCGGCAGGTTCAGCTAGCCCCTCGCGGGGCGGCGACGCCTCGGTTCTGCCGACCGTGAGAGGCGGATACACCCGCGACGGCGGCGTGGCAAGGGGCCGGAGTGCTCCGCGGACGCCTTCCTTCTTTCGGCCGGTTTCGCGACGCTCGGCGAAAGTGCGGATGAGAGGCGCGCGAAACGGGGCTACGTTGCGTCCATCGAAACACAAGGAAGCGGCCTCCCGATTCCCACGAGGGACCGCTCCTCGTCGAGGGCCTCGTCGATGAACCGCATCACGCCTTTTCTGCTCGCCGTCCTTCTCGCCGGCCCCGTCGCCGCCGAGGAGACGATCGCCCATGCCTCCGCCGGCAGCCTCAAGACCGCGCTGACCCAGGCCGCCGCCGCCTTCACCAAGGCGACCGGCATCCGCGTCGAACAGACCTGGGGCCCCTCGGGGGTGTTGCAGAAGGAGATCGAGGCGGGCGCCAAGATCGACGTCTTCACCTCGGCCAACATGGAACATCCGCAGGCGCTCGCCGCCTCGGGCAAGATGGGGCCGGTGGTGCTCTTCGCCCGCAACGAACTCTGCGCCTTCGCCATGCCGAAGGCCGGCGTCGCGGCGGACGGCGGCGATCTGGTCGAGCGCATGCTCGATCCGGCCGTCAAACTCGGCACCTCGACGCCGAAGGCCGATCCGGCGGGCGACTATGCGCTCCAGGTCTTCGCCAAGGCGGAAGCCGTGAAGCCCGGCGCCAAGGCGGCGCTGGAGGCGAAGGCGCTGCAGCTGACCGGCGGGCCGACCTCGGCGCAGCCGCCGGCCGGGCGCAACGTCTATGCCTGGGTGCTGTCGAGCGGGCAGGCCGACCTGTTCCTCGCCTATTGCACCAATCGCAAGGCGATCGCCAAGGAAGTGCCGGAGGCGCAGGCCTACGCGCTGCCGGCGAGCCTCGCGGTCCGGGCCGACTACGGGCTTTCGGTGGCGCCGGGCGCGTCGGTCGCGGCCCATCGCTTCGCGCTGTGGCTGTTGTCGCCCGAGGGGCAGACGATCCTGGCCGAGGCCGGTTTCGCCGTGCCGACCCTGCCGGCCGCGACGAAACCGTGAGGCTCAGACGGGCTTGAGGAGCACGTGCTTCTTCTTGCCCTGGGACAGCTTGATCACGCCCTCGCCGGTCAGATCGGCGGGGGTGAGGCGCATCTTGTCGTCGGCGACGGCGACGTCGTTGACGCGCAGGGCGCCGCCCTGGACGGCACGACGGGCTTCGCCGTTCGACGCCGCGAGGCCGACCCTGACGAAGGCCGCGAGCACGCCGAGGCCCTCGGCGAGTTCGGCCGAGGCGATCTCCACGGTCGGCAGCGAGGCGGCCAGCGCGCCCTCCTCGAAGGTCTTGCGCGCGGTCTCGGCGGCGGCGTCGGCCGCGGCACGGCCGTGGACGAGGGCGGTCGCCTCGGTCGCCAGGATCTTCTTGGCGTCGTTGATCTCGGAGCCGCCGAGGGCTGCGAGACGGGCGATCTCGTCGATCGGCAGCTTGGTGTAGAGCTTGAGGAAGCGCTCGACGTCGGCGTCCTCGGTGTTGCGCCAGTACTGCCAGTAGTCGTAGGGGCTCAGCAGGTCGGCCTCGAGCCAGATCGCGCCGTTGGCGGTCTTGCCCATCTTGCCGCCCGACGAGGTCGTCAAGAGCGGCGAGGTGAGGGCGAAGAACTGCGTCCGCTCCATCTTGTGGCCGAGGTCGATGCCGTTGACGATGTTGCCCCACTGATCCGAGCCGCCCATCTGCAGGATGCAGCCGGTGCGGCGGTAGAGCTCGACGAAGTCGTAGCCCTGCAGGATCATGTAGTTGAACTCGAGGAAGCTCAGCGACTGTTCGCGGTCGAGACGGAGCTTGACCGAGTCGAAGCTCAGCATCTTGTTGACCGAGAAGTGGCGGCCGACGTCGCGCAGGAACTCGACGTAGTTGAGGTGGCGCAGCCAGTCGGCGTTGTTGATCATCAGGGCGCGGCCGCCGTCGAAGTCGAGGAACTTCGAGAAGATGCGCTTGATGCCCTCGAGATTGCTGTCGATGTCCTCGACCGAGAGGAGCTTGCGCGCCTCGTCCTTGAAGGACGGATCGCCGAGCATCGTCGTGCCGCCGCCCATCAGGGCGATCGGACGGTGGCCGGTCTCCTGCATCCAGTGCAGCATCATGATCTGGATCAGCGAACCGGCGTGCAGCGAGGGCGCGGTCGCATCGAAGCCGATATAGGCCGTCACCGGACCCTTCGCGAAGGCGGCGTCCAGACCTTCCGGATCGGAGATCTGGTGGATGAAGCCACGCTCGGAGAGCACGCGGAGAAAATCGGACTTGAATGCGGTCATGATCGGCGAAACCCTGAGTACGTCGCGACGGTGCGCGTCGGGGGCTCATAGCATCTCGCGCGCGAGAAGGCACCCCCCGAGGGGTGCGGCGGCGTCGACATCGGAGGCGAAATGAACGCGGTGCGGCTGGCGATCGGCCTGATGAGCGGAACGTCCATGGACGGCGTCGACGTGGCGGCGATCCGCAGCGACGGCCGACGCGTCCACGACTTCGGGCCGACGCTGTTCCGGCCCTACGACGACCGGGAGCGCGCGACGATCCGCGCCGCGGTCGTGGCGGGCGCGTCGATCGGCGATCGGTCGGCGCGGCCGGAGGCGCTCGAGACGGCGGAGCGAATCGTCGATGCCGCCCATGCCGATGCGGTCCGCGCCTTCCTCGAAACCAACGGGCTCTCGCCCGCGGACGTCGACGTCGTCGGCTATCACGGCCAGACGGTGTTCCACGCGCCCGATCGGCGGCTGACGGTGCAGCTCGGCGACGGACTGGCGCTGGCGCGGGCGATCGGCATTCCCGTCGTCTACGACTTCCGCGCGGCGGACGTCGCGGCGGGCGGCGAGGGGGCGCCGCTGGTGCCGATCTGGCATGCCGCGCTCGCCGCGGCGACCGATCTGCCGCGCCCGCTGGTCGTGCTCAACATCGGCGGCGTCGCCAACCTCACCCACGTGCCGGCGGGCGACGACCCGGCCGGCCTCGTCGCCTTCGACTGCGGCCCGGGCAACGCGGCGCTCGACGACTGGCTGCTCGCCTGCACCGGCCGGGCGATGGACGATGACGGGCGGCTCGCCGCGACCGGAAAGGTCGACGAGGGGCGGCTCGCAGGCCTTCTCGCCCATCCGTTCTTCGCGCTGCCGGCGCCGAAGTCGCTCGACCGCAATGCCTTCACCGCCCAGTCGGTCGCGGGCCTCACGCCCGCCGACGGCGCGGCGACGCTGACGGCGCTGACGGCGCGGGCGATCGCCAAGGGGCTGGCGATCCTGCCCGAGGCGCCGAAGACGGTGATCGTGGCGGGCGGCGGGGCGCACAATCCGACGATGCTCGCCATGCTCGGCCGGGCGACCAACGCCGAGGTGGTGACGGCGGCCGACGTCGGCTGGTCGACCGACTTCATGGAGGCGCAGGCCTTCGCCCATCTCGCCGTGCGCCATCTCCTGCGCCTGCCGCTGTCGTTCCCCGGCACCACCGGCGTGCCGCGTCCGACCTGCGGCGGCGTACTGGCGGTGGGGTGAGAGCCATGGGACCGGGCGCGATCTTTCGCCGGCTGAACGCACTCGCCGAACGGCGGCCGAAGCTGATCGGGGCGATCGGCTTCGGCCTCGTCGCCGAGGGGGCGCGGGTGATGTGGGGGTTGAAGACCGGGGGCGCGGTGATGCTCCTCGGCCATTCCGGGCTCACCGCCTACGACGTCGTCGCCGATCGGCCGTTCCTCGCCGCCTATGCCGGTTGGGTGGCGGTGGCGGGGATCGTCGTCCTCTCCTTCGCCCGCCGCGGCGCGCGGGCGGCGGGGCGGAAGGCGCGCGCGGCGCGCCTCGCGGCGGCGCGGGCACCGGTCGTCGAGCGGCTGGAGCGGTGAGTTTCGCGAGGTTCTCGCCAGTGGGTTCCGGAAGCAGAGGCCCTTCATCCTGAGGTGCCCGACGAAGTCGGGCCTCGAAGGGCGAAGGGCCGAGTGGCACGGCTCGTCGTGGCTTCGCCCTTCGAGGCTCGACCTTGCGGTCGAGCACCTCAGGGTGAAGCCGAACCACGAGCGGTGTCCAAACCTCCCGCGATGTCTATCAGTCGAGCAACCCGTCGAGGCCGCGCACCAGGCCTTCGAGGCCCATCACCCGGCGGGCGGCGAGCAGCGTGCCCGCGACGTAAGGGTCGGGCGAAGAGCCCGCGTCGTGGCGGATCACCAGGCGCTCGTCGGGGGCGCCGAAGATCGCCTCGCAGGCGAGCACGTAGGACGGCATGCGGACCGAATGGACCTGGATCGGCGTCGGCTCGGCGATGGTCGCGCCGCGGGTCGCATTGAGGCCCGAAAGCTCCTCGACCGGCTTCGACGTCGCCGGACGGCGGACGGCGGAGAGGCTCTCGGCCAGTTCGCGGCCCGTGCCCGAGGGCGTGTCGGGCTTCTTGGCCGAGGCGTAGTCGATGATCTCGACGTCGGCGACCCATTTCGCCGCCTCGAGCGCGAACTTGCGCAAGAGCGTCGCGGTGATCGAGAAGTTGCCGGCGGCGACGACGCCGAGACCCTTGGCGCGGGCGACGGCGTCGATCTCGGCATAGTCGGCGGAGCCCAGCCCCGAGGTGCCGATCACCACGCGGCGGCCGGCGGAAAGCGCCGTACGGGCGTGGGTGGCGACGACATGGGGCTTGGTGTAGTCGATCACCACGTCGGAGGGGGCGGCGAGCGCTTCGTCGAGCGTCGCGGCCAGCGGCACGCCGAGGGGCGAGATGCCGGCGGCGGTACCGGCGTCCTCGCCGGCGTGGGAGCGGGCGACGGCGCCGACGAGTTCGAGATCGGGGGAGGCGGCGATGGCCCTGACGAGAGCGGCGCCGACCCATCCGGTGGCGCCGGCGACGACGATGCGGAGCGACATGGAATCTCCTCGCGTGACGGTTCGAGCGCGAGGATAGGGAAGACGAAAACGGCCGGTCCAGCGAATTCGGGACCGGCCGTTCGTTCAATGCATTCGATCGATCGCGGTCAGACCGTGTCGGCCGACATGGCGAGGCGCATGTCGACGTAGTCCTCGCAGTTGCGCAGCAGCTCGTCGGCCTTGTTCTCGAAGAAGTGGTTCGCCCCTTCGATGACGCGCTGGTCGACGACGATGCCCTTCTGGGTCTTGAGCTTGTCGACGAGGGCCTGGACGTCCTTCAGCGGCACGACCTTGTCGACGTCGCCGTGGATGATCAGGCCGGAGGACGGGCAGGGCGCCAGGAACGAGAAGTCGTAGAGGTTGGGCTGCGGCGCGATCGAGATGAAGCCCTCGATCTCCGGCCGGCGCATCAAGAGCTGCATGCCGATCCAGGCGCCGAAGGAGAAGCCGGCGATCCAGCACGAACGGGCGTCCGGGTGGATCGTCTGCACCCAGTCGAGCGCCGCGGCGGCATCCGACAGTTCGCCGGCGCCGTGGTCGAAGGCGCCCTGCGAGCGGCCGACGCCGCGGAAGTTGAAGCGCAGTACGGCGAAGCCGCGCTTCGCGAACATGTAGAAGAGCTGATAGGTGATCTGATTGTTCATCGTCCCGCCGAACTGCGGGTGGGGATGAAGAATGAGGGCGATCGGGGCGTTGCGCTGCTTCGCGGGCTGGAAACGGCCTTCGATGCGGCCGGCCGGTCCGTTGAAGATCACCTCGGGCATGGTGCTCTGCGTCCTGATTGGTTCTGCCGGGGGCGACCCGGATCTGCGCGGGGCCGGGCGCTACCCGGCTGGGGTGGGCCACTGTTGGCACGAACAGCGCGCGGATTTCAAGAAATTCCGTGCGTTTCGCCCGAAGGTCTCGCCGGGCGACGGAAAAAGGGCCGGGATCGCTCCCGGCCCTTCGATCTCTCTCGCGTCGGCGCGTCAGCCGCGCTTCGACCACCAGCCGGACTTGCGCGGCGCGTCGGGCGGCAACTCGGTCGAAACCAGCGTCGGCTTGGCGGGCGCCTCCTCGACGACCTCTTCCGCCGGGGCGGAGGTGTCGTCGGTGGTCTCGACCGGGGTCACGACCTCGGGCTCGACGACCGGAGCGGCGGCGGCCTCGGCAGCCGCGGCTTCGGCGGCCGCGGCGGCTTCCGCCTCGGCGGCCTTGGCCTTGGCCGTCTTGCGCGGCGCGCGGGCCCGCTTCGGCTTCGCGACGGGTTCCTCGGCCGGGATCTCGACGACGACTTCGGCCGGCGACTCGGCCGCGGCGGCCTCGATCGCCTCGATCTCGGCGACGAGCGTCTCGCGATCGATCACCAGGACGTCGTCGCCGCTGGCGGCATCGACCACGTCCTCGGCATCGTCATACGAGCCTTCCGAGCCGTTCTCGGTCTCGGCGTCGTTGCCGCCCTCGTTGCCCTCGCCGCCCTCGGCGCGGTTGCGACGACCGCCGCGACGACCGCGACGGCGACGGCGGCGCGGAGCCTCCTCGCCGCCGGCCTCGTTGCCGGCGTTCTCGACGCCGTCGTTGCCCTCGGCGCCTTCGTCGTCGTTGCCGACGTCGTCACCCTCGTCCGAGCCGTTCTCGAAGCCGTCGCCGGCCTCGCCGCCTTCGCGACCACCGTCTTCCGGACGGCCCCGACCGCGACGCCGACGGCGACGACGACGGCGACCGCCGTTCTCGTCCTCGCCGCGCGCCTCACGACGCTCGCCGCGTTCTTCGCGACGGGCTTCGGTCTCGGTCTCGCCCTCGGTCTCCTCCTCGTCGATCTCCTCGACGACGTCGTCTTCCGGCTCCTCGATCGCGACGGGCGCGGAGACGAGTTCGGGACGGTCGGCGCGCGGGACGACGGGATCGCCCTTCTCGACCACGAAGAGGTGGCCGGCCTGGGAGGCGTGATCGTCGGCGAGCACGGTGATCTCGAGGCCGAAGCGGTTCTCGAGGTCGGCGAGGTGCCGGCGCTTGTTGTTGAGGATGTAGAGGGCGACCGCGGTGCGGGTGCGCACGATCAGGTCGTGCGTCACGTTGCGCAGCAGCGCCTCTTCGAGCGAGCGCAGGACGTGGAGCGCGACCGATTCGGTCGAACGCACCATGCCGGTGCCGCCGCAGTGCGGGCAGAGCACCATCGAGCTCTCGAGCACGCCGGTGCGGATGCGCTGGCGGCTCATCTCCATCAGGCCGAAGTGCGAGATGCGGCCGACCTGGATGCGGGCGCGATCGTTCTTCAGGCAGTCCTTGAGACGACGCTCGACCGCACGGTTGTTGCGGTTCTCCTCCATGTCGATGAAGTCGATCACGATGAGACCTGCGAGATCGCGCAGGCGGAGCTGACGGGCGACCTCTTCGGCCGCCTCGAGGTTGGTGGCGAGCGCGGTGTCCTCGATGTTGTGCTCACGGGTCGACTTGCCCGAGTTCACGTCGATCGAGACCAGCGCTTCGGTCGGGTTGATGACGATGTAGCCGCCCGAACGCAGGGTGACCTGCGGCGAGAACATCGCGTCGAGCTGGCTCTCCACCGCGAAACGGGTGAAGACCGGGGTCGGCTCGCGGTAGGCCTGGACGTTCTTGGCATGGCTCGGCATGAGCATGCGCATGAAGTCCTTGGCCTCGCGATAGCCGTCGTCGCCGGCGACCAGGACTTCGTCGATGTCCTTGTTGTAGAGGTCGCGGATCGAGCGCTTGATCAGCGACCCTTCCTCGTAGACCAGCTTCGGCGCGGTCGACTTGAGGGTCAGTTCGCGGACGTTCTCCCACAGGCGCAGGAGATATTCGAAGTCGCGCTTGATCTCGGCCTTGGTGCGCGCCGCACCGGCGGTGCGGACGATGACGCCCATGCCCTCCGGAACCTCGAGCTCCTGGGCGATGGTCTTCAGGCGCTTGCGGTCGGTCGGCTGGGTGATCTTGCGGGAGATGCCGCCACCGCGCGCGGTGTTGGGCATCAGCACCGAATAGCGGCCGGCGAGCGACAGATAGGTGGTCAGCGCCGCACCCTTGTTGCCGCGCTCCTCCTTGACGACCTGGACGAGCAGCACCTGACGGCGCTTGATCACTTCCTGGATCTTGTACTGGCGGCGCAGGCGCTGCTGCGGGCGACGCTCGGGCAGTTCCTCGAGCGCGTCCTCGGAGCCGACGCTCTCGACGGTCTCTTCCTCGCCGTTCTCGCCACCGGCGTCGCCGGCCTCGGAGATCTCCTCGCCCTCGACGCCTTCGCTCTCGGCCTTGGCCTTCGGCCTCGGCTTGCGGCGCGGACGGTTCTCCTCGCGCTCGGCGTCGGCGTGCATCCGCGCCTCCTCCTCGAGGAGGGCGAGGCGGTCGGCCGTCGGGATCTGGTAGTAGTCGGGATGGATCTCGGAGAAGGCGAGGAAGCCGTGCCGATTGCCGCCGTAGTCGACGAAGGCGGCCTGGAGCGACGGCTCCACGCGCGTCACCTTCGCGAGATAGATGTTGCCGCGCAGCTGCTTACGGTTGGCGGACTCGAAGTCGAATTCCTCGACTCGGCTGCCGCGAACCACCACGACCCGGGTTTCCTCCGGGTGGGTGGCGTCGATGAGCATCTTGTTGGCCATGAGGCGAAAACTCCACGCCCGGACCATGCACGGCCTGCCCGAGGAGGCAGGCGGCGCGGCCGCGAGCGGAACGTGGGAAGAAGAGGGGCGAGGAGGGGGCGAACGATCCGGGCGCGGCGGTCTCGAGCGGGCGGAGACACGAAAGCGTCCGGCGATCCGCCGTCCGCTCCGTCATCGTCTTCCGTCCCGTCGTCGTCGGCATGGCCGTTCGTTCGACCCGTCTTGTTGTCACGATCGGCCGGCGAACCGGCGATCGGGTCTCGTTGCGATCGGATGGAGACCATCGATCGGGAGCGGAACATCCGGGCGAAATCGCGAAACACGACGAAACCCGAGACGACCGCCGTGAGGCGTGGCGCGAGGCCTGAACACGGCTTGCCCGACGACCGTCCTCGTGTCGTCGACGCGTCCCCGTGTTCCGGAACGTCTTCCCGCACCGCGCCGGGGGCGCCTGCGAGACGATCCGTCCGTCGCTCGGGTCCGATCGGGCCATACGCGCCGCGCATCGGACGATCCCGTCGCTCGTCCCGGTGAAACGCGAGACGGACCCGGGGGCCGAACCCTCCGTCGCGCCGCGGAAATCGGGGCGATCGACGAAAACGGACGAACCGTACCGCCGAACGGACCCGCGGCGCTGGGCACCGAAAGATTCGTCGGCAGAACGAATTCCTCGCGCCCATACTTACGGGTGCGACCCGTTGTTTGCAAGTCGCGTGCGTGTCGGGCGGTCTCGTCAGATCGACCGATCCGGGAAGCGTCAACGGCGGGTTAACCGGGCGCGCGCGATGGTTTATCCTGAAGACCGGCGCGTGGCTCGCCGAGGGAGACCTTCTTGATCCGTTCCGACAGCGAACAAGCGGCGGCGTCGCCGTCTCCGCGCGATCGCCGCGCGCGGCGCGGGCCCTGGCTCGCGATGGCGGTCGGGGCGGTGCTCATCGGCTTCGGCGCCTTCGACCTGTTCGGCCGGCACGGTTCCGACGCCGCCGAGACCACCGGTACGGTGGTCGCCGCCGGTGACCGGGCCGCCGCCAAGGGCGACCGTGGCGCCGTGCCCTCGCTGCGCGAGGTCGGCCCTCCGCCCGCCGTCGCCCGACCGGTGGTGGTGGTCGACGCCGGTCACGGCGGCGCCGACGGCGGCACCCACTCGCCGGCGACCGGCATGCTCGAGAAGACCGTGGTGCTCGACATGGCCAAGGTTCTGATCAAGGCGCTGGAGGCGACCGGGCGCTACGAGGTGCGCACGACGCGGACGACCGACGTCTTCGTTCCGCTCGCCCGGCGCGTGGCGATCGCGCGCGAGGCGAAGGCCGACCTGCTGGTCTCGGTCCACTGCGACGCCGAATTCGACGCGAGCGTGCGCGGGGCGACCATCTATACGCTGGCCGAGAAGGCCTCCGACGCCCAGGCGGCGGCACTCGCCGCCAAGGAGAACGCCGCCGATGCGGTCGCCGGTCACGTCGCGCCGGAGACCGAGGATGCGGTCGGCGACATCCTCGCCGATCTGACGCTGCGCGAGACCAAGCGTTTCAGCCAGCTCGTCGCTCGCGACATCCTCGAGGAATACCGCCGCAACGGCCGGCTGGTGAAGGGGGCGGCGCATCGGCAGGCGAGCCTCAAGGTGCTGCGGGCCCACGACGTGCCGTCGGTGCTGGTGGAGATCGGCTTCCTCACCAACAAGGAGGACGAGGCGCTGATGACCTCGCCCGCCTGGCGCGAGCAGACCGCCAAGTCGCTGGTCGCGGCGATCGACCGCTTCTTCGCCGGGCGCGGACCGCCGGGTTCGACCCATGCGGCGGACGGAACACGCTGAGGAAAAACGTCGCCGATCGGCCCGGCGCCTAAGCTTCGCCTCACTTGAAAAAGAAAGTGCGTCGTCCTAAAGCACGCGGACTGGTCTCCGTGCCTCGTCCGGCGTGTGCGGCGGTGCTGACAGGACGAGCAGATCCGGGCGAGGGCGGCGGTTGCCGACCCTCTCGGGCGGGAGGCCTCCGCGCCCGTGGCGACGATGTCCGGCGCCTCCTTCGAGTAGGGAGCGCGCGGGCCACGTCCGCCGGCGAGGTCGAACGCGGCGTCGGGCGCCGCAGCATTCTGGGAAGATCGGGCGGCATGTTCCTTCTGCGGTTCTTGGGCTATCTGTTCGGCATCGGCACGGTCGCCGTCCTGGCGATCGCGGCGGGCGTCTATCTCGCCTACAAGCACGCCTCCTCCGATCTGCCGGACTACACCGCGCTCAAGAACTACGAGCCGCCGGTGATGAGCCGCGTGCACGCCGGCAACGGCGAGCTGGTGGCCGAATACGCCTCCGAGCGCCGACTGTTCCTGCCGAGCCAGGCGATCCCGCAGATGCTCAAGAACGCGTTCCTGTCCGCCGAGGACAAGAACTTCTACGAGCACACCGGTCTCGATCCCGAAGGCATCGTCCGCGCCGCCATCGTGACGGTCCAGAACAAGCTCGCCGGCCGCCGGCCGCAGGGCGCCTCGACCATCACCCAGCAGGTCGCCAAGAACTTCCTGCTCTCCAACGAGCAGACCTTCGAACGCAAGATCAAGGAAGCCATTCTCGCCGTCCGCATCGAGGCCGCCTACACCAAGGAGGAGATCCTCGAGCTCTACATGAACCAGATCTATCTGGGCATCGGCGCCTACGGCGTCGCGGCGGCGTCGCTCCTCTATTTCGACAAGTCGGTGCACGAGCTGACCATCGCGGAGGCGGCCTATCTGGCGGCGCTGCCGAAGGGTCCGAACAACTATCACCCCTTCCGCCACGCCGATCGCGCGATCGAGCGTCGCAACTGGGTGATCGGCCAGATGGTCTCCAACGGCTTCATCACCGCCGAGCAGGGCGACAAGGCCAAGAAGGATCCGCTGAAGGTGGTGCAGCGCACCACCGGCCCGCACATCTTCGGCGCCGACTATTTCGCCGAAGAAGTCCGCCGCCAGCTGATCGAGCGCTACGGCGAGCGCGGCCTCTATCAGGGCGGCCTGTCGGTGCGCACCTCGCTCGATCCGAAGGTCCAGCAGTATGCCCGCAAGGCGCTGATGCACGGTCTGCTCGCCTACGACCAGAGCGCCGGCTGGCGCGGGCCGGTGTCGCGGCTGACGTGGTCGGGCGACTGGGGGCCGGCGCTGGCCGAGGTCAAGGCGCTGGCGGACGTGCCGGAATGGCGGCTCGGCGTGGTTCTGTCGGTCGCCGATCAGGAGGCCGTCGTCGGTCTGCAGCCGCGGCGTCTGCCGGCCGGCGAGATCTCGACCGAACGCGAACGCGCCGTGGTGCCGCTCGATCAGGCCAAGTGGGCGAGCCGTTGGGCGGAGGGCGCCAAGCGCACCTCGGCGATCGGCCGCGGCATGGCCGGCGTCGTCGCGGTCGGCGACGTCGTCTATGTCGAGAAGGTCGCCGGCGGTACGGCCGATCGGTCGATCCATCGCCTGCGTCAGGTGCCGGAGATCTCCGGCGCGATGGTGGTGATGGACCCGCACACCGGCCGCGTCCTCGCGGTCACCGGCGGCTTCTCCTTCGCCGAGAGCGAGTTCAATCGCGCGACCCAGGCCTGGCGTCAGCCCGGCTCGTCGTTCAAGCCCTTCGTCTATGCCGCCGCGCTCGACAACGGCTACACGCCGTCGTCGCTGGTGCTCGACGGTCCGATCGAGATCAATCCCGGCGGCGGTCAGCCGGTGTGGAAGCCCGAGAACTATTCCCAGAAGTTCTACGGCCCCTCGACCCTGCGCGTCGGCATCGAGCAGTCGCGCAACACCATGACGGTGCGCCTGGCCAAGGACATGGGCATGCCGCTGGTGGTCGAATACGCCAAGCGCTTCGGCATCTACGAGGACCTCGGCGCCTATCTGCCGATGTCGCTGGGCGCCGGCGAGACGACCGTGCTGCGTCTGACCGCGGCCTACGCGACCATCGCCAACGGCGGCCGCAAGGTGACGGCGAGCTTCATCGACCGCATCCAGGACCGCTGGGGCAAGACGATCTTCAAACACGACAAGCGCATCTGCGAGAGCTGCGACGCGCCCAAGTGGGCCGACCAGTCCGAGCCGGAGCTGATCGACGAGCGCGAGCAGGTGCTCGACCCGATGACGGCCTACCAGATCACCTCGATCATGGAAGGCGTCGTCCAGCGCGGCACCGCGACCGTCCTCTCCGACCTCAAGCGTCCGGTCGCCGGCAAGACCGGTACCACCAACGAGGAAAAGGACGTCTGGTTCGTCGGCTTCACGCCGGATCTCGTGGCGGGCGTCTACCTCGGCTACGACAAGCCGCGGCCGATGGGCCGGGGCATCTCGGGCGGCCACACGGCGGCACCGGTGGTGCGCGAGCTCTTCTCGGAGGCGCTCAAGGACAAGCCGCCGGTGCCCTTCCGCGTGCCGGCCGGCATCCGCTTCATCGCGGTCAGCCGCCATTCCGGCATGAAGGCGTCGCCCGGCGACACCGACACGATCATGGAAGCCTTCAAGCCGGGCACGGCGCCGCCCGACACCTACTCGGTCATCGGCTACGACACCGAGGAGTTCGGCAAGGCCAACAAGGTCACGCCCGAACAGGAACGCGGCCTGCAGCAGGGCGGCCTCTACTGATCGACGGACGGACGGCGCCCAAGGGGCGCCGTTTCGCCGTCTTCCATCCTTTCCAGACCAGGAGATGCGCCATGAGGGCGACGCGACGGACGATGCTCGGGCTGATCGGCGGGGCGGCGGCGCTCGGCATCGCGCGACCGGCATCGGCGGGCGACGCGCTCGACGAGACGCTGGCGACGGTCGCCGCGCGGGTCGGCGGCCGGGTCGGTCTTTCCATCCGCGCCGAGGGCCGCGAGATCCGCGCGCTCCGCGGCGGCGATCGCTTCGCCATGTGCTCGACCTTCAAGGCCTCGGCCGCCGCGGCCCTGCTGGCGCGGGTCGACCGCGGCGAGGAGAGCCTCGATCGCCGCGTCGTCATCGGCCGCGGCGACCTGATCGAATGGTCGCCGGTCACCGAGAAGCGGACCGGCCCGGGCGGCATGCCGCTCGGCGAACTCTGCGAGGCGGCGATCGCCTGGTCGGACAACACGGCGGCCAATCTCGTCCTCGACGCGATCGGCGGACCGGCCGGGCTGACCGCCTTCCTGCGCGGCACGGGCGACGACGTCACCCGGCTCGACCGCAACGAACCGACGCTGAACGAGGCGGCGCCGGGCGATCCGCGCGACACCACCACGCCTTCCGCCATGGCGGCGACGCTGGAGCGGCTCGCCTTCGGCGACGTGCTCTCACCGGCCTCACGGGCGCGGCTCCTCGGCTGGATGCGCGGCGACCGGGTGGCCGACGGCCTGTTCCGCGCCGGCATGCCGAAGGACTGGGTGATCGCCGACAAGACCGGCTCCGGCAACAACGGCACCCGCGGCATCATCGCCGTGGTCGAGCGGCCGAAGGGGCCGGCGCTGACGATCGCGCTCTATTTCGCCGAGACCAAGGTCGACATGGCCGCCCGCAACGCCGCCATCGCCGAGATCGGGGCGGCGATCGCCCGCGTGATGGGGTGAGATCGACGATCCGATCCTTCGACCTTTCGGCTTCTTGCGGAGGCCCTTCATCCTGAGGTGCCCGGCGCAGCCGGGCCTCGAAGGGCGAAGGGTCGAGTGGCACCGCCCGTCGAGGCTTCGCCCTTCGAGGCCCGACCTCACGGTCGGGCACCTCAGGGTGAAGCCGAACAGGGGGCTATGAGCCGGCGTCTCGTCCCTTCGGCGGCGCCTCACCCCCGCCCGTCGTCGATCTCGACGCGGGAGCGGCCGAGGCCGGCGCGGCGGATGCGGATCTGCACCGGCACGCGACGTTGCAGCGCCGGCACGTGGCTGATCACGCCGACCCGGCGACCCTCGCTCTGCAGGCTCTCCAGCGCGTCGATGGCGACGTCGAGCGTGGCGGCGTCGAGCGAGCCGAAGCCCTCGTCGACGAAGAGCGTGTCGACGAAGCCGCGCCGTCCCTCCAGCCCCGACAGGGCCAGCGCCAGCGCCAGCGAGGCGAGGAAGCGCTCGCCGCCCGACAGCGAGCGGGTGGAGCGGGTCTCGTCGCCCATGTCGCGGTCGACGATGGCGAGGCCCAGCCCTTCGGTGCGTTGCAGGCGGTAGCGCGGCGCGAGCGTCGCCAGATGGCGATCGGCCAGCGCCGCCAGCCGGTCGAGCGTGATCCCTTGAGCGAAGCGGCGGAACTTCGCCCCGTCGGCCGAGCCGATGGCGGCTTCGACGGCGGCGTGGATCGCCGCCTCGTCGGTCAGTTGCACGATCTCGGTCTCGATGTCGCCGGCGCGGCGGCGGGCCTCGTCGTCGGCGGCGAGCGCCTCGCCCAGGGCGCCGAGCTCGCGGTTGAGCGCCTCGCCGAGGGCGCGGGCGGCGGCGAGATCGGCGGCGGCGACGGTGCGGTCGGCGGTCTCGGCGGCTTCGGCCTCGAGGGCGAAGAGATCGCGGCGGCGGGCGGCGGCCTCCGCCGCGGCGGCGCGGGCGGCCTCGTCGACGGTGCGCAGACGGGCGGCGAGCGTCTCGACCTCGTCGGCGGGCACGGCGAGCAGCGTCGCGGTCTCGGCGAGGTCGAGATCGGCGGCGGCGAGCGCGTGGTCGCGGATGGTCGCGGCCTGCGAACTCTCGTCCTCGAGGCCGATCAGCACGTCCTTGCGTTCGGCGACGCGGGTGATCGCCTCGTCGTGTTCGCGGCGGGCGGCGTCCAGGGCTGCGACGGCGCGGTCGCGCGCGGCCTCGGCCTCGGCGCGGCGGCGGTCGCGCTCCTCGCGGTGGACGGCGGTCGGTACGCCGTCGAGCAGGACGGTGCGTTCGGCGAGATAGCGCGCATGCTGGGCGCGGGCGGCGGCGAGCGTCGCCTCGGCGGTGGCGAGCGCCCGTTCGGTCCGCTCGAGACCGGCGGCGGCGACCAGCGCGTCGCGCTCCAGCCCCTGTTCCTCTTCGGCGAGGCGCGCGGCTTCCGCCGCGGCGGCGCGGCGGGTGACGGTGACCTCGTGCAGCCGACGGCGGATGGCGTCGCCGCGGGCGTCGAGATCGGCCGGGCCGAGGTCGAGGGGCTCGAGATGGAGGGCGAGGCGGGCGTCGATCTCGGCGATGCGGTGGGCGGCATCGGCGATCGTCGCCTCGGCCACCGCCCGGCGGCGTTCGGCGTCGGCGGCGGCCTCGGCGAGGCGAGCGCGTTCGGGGGCCTCGGCGTCGCGGGTGCGGTCGAGGGCGGCGAGGCGGGTGCCGGCGGCGTCGAGCGCCAGACGGGTGGCGTCGGCGCGGGCGCGGGCCTCGGCGAGCGGCGCGCGGGCGGCGTCGATCCGTGCGGCGAAGGTGGTCCAACGCGCCTCCGAGCCGGCCTCTGGGCCGGGATCGAGGCCGTCTTCGGGGCGGAGCACGGCGATGCGGGCTTCCGCCGCGGCGAGCGCCGAGGCGGCGGCGTCGCTGCGGGCGCGAGCGTCGGCGAGATGGGCGGCGAGCGTGTCGCGGCGGGTCTCGGCGGCGGAACGGCGGCGATCGAGATCGGCGATGGTGCCGTCGAGGGCGGCGAGCCGTTCTTCCAGCCCGCGGCGCTCGGTGCGCAGCGCCTCGAGCGCGGCGCGGACGGACGGATCGGTCAGGATCGGATGGTCGGTGGCGCCGCAGACCGGGCAGGGAGCGCCCTCGACCAGCGTCTCGCGCAGCGCCGCCGCATGGGCGTCGTCGAGCGCATCGGCGAGGCGGCGGGCGGCCTCGCCCTCGGCGAGCCGGCGCTGGATGGTCTCGCGTTCGCCGACGAGGGGCGGCAGGGCGACGGCTGCGGCTTCGGCCTCGGTACGGGCGGCCTCGGCCTCGCCGGCGAGGCGATCGGCGAGGGCGGTCGCAGCCGCAGCCTCGCGGGCGAGGGGCAGGAGGGCTGCGACTTCGCCCGCGAGCCTCGCGAGGCCGGCGTCGCGGGCGGCGGTCTCTTCCATGCGCAGGTCGGCGAGGGCGTCGCGCAGACGCACCGTCTCGGCCTCGAGCGTCGCGCGTTCCTCCCGGCGGGCGGACGCGGCGGCGTCGAGGGCGGCGAGGGCTTCGGCCGCGGCGGCGGCGTCGGCGATCGCTCGGTCCCGGCGGGTCTCGGCGTCGAGCCGGCGGGTGCGGACGGAGGCGCGTTCGACGAGGCGCTCGTCGACGGCGTCGAAGGCATCGACGAGCGCCGCGACCGCCGGGCGACGCTCGGCCTCGGCGCGCAGGGTCGCGAGCCGCCCGACGACGTCGGCGCGGCGGGCGGCGAGATCGGCCATGCGGGCGGCGGCCTCGTCGCGTTCGGTGCGGACGGCCTCCGCCGGGGTCTCGGCCTCGGTCACGGCGCGGGCGGCGCCGAGGATGCGTTCGTCGAGGGCCGCGGCGGCGGTCCAGGCCGGTTTCAGCGCCTCGATCTCCTCGACCACGGCGCGGACGGCGGCATTGGCGGCGTCACGGGCGGCGCGCGCCTCGCCGTAGACGGGGGTCGCCACCTCGAGCCGCTTGCGCGCCTCGTCGAGCGCCTCGACGGCGCGGGCCTCGGCACGACGGGCGGCGGCGAGACGATCGAAGACCGGGCGCAGCGTCGCGGCGCGGCCGATCGCCGAGAGCCGCATGCGCTCGGCCCGCGTCGCCTCGATCTCGGCGGTGGCGCCGGCCGCCCGGGCGTCGGCTTCGGCCGCGGCGGTGCGGGCGGCGTCGCGGCGGTCGTGCAGGGCGAGCGCGGCATTGGCGGCGGCGAGGCGGGTGTCGAGGGTGGCCAGTTCGACGAGGATGGCGTCGCGGCGGGCGCGTTTCTCCTCGCGGACGGCGGGTTCGAGCACACCGACGGCGGCGAGACGTTCGCGGGCGCGTTCCACCGCCTCGCGCGCCGCCTTGGCGACGTCGAAGGCTTCGCGCGATAGGCGGGCGTAGATCTCGGTGCCGGTGATCTTCTCGAGCAGATCGGCCCGTTCGGCCTCGTTGGCGGCGAGGAAGGCGTCGAATTCGCCCTGCGCCAGCACGACGGTGCGGCGGAACTGGTCGAAGGTGAGGTCGGTCAGCCCCTCGACCGCGGCGGTGACGGCGGTCTTCTCGGCGATCGGCTCGGCCGCCGCGCCGTCGGGCGCGAGCCGGACCAGGAGCCGCGTCGCCGCCTGCAGCCGGCCGTCGGCGCGGCCGCGGGCGCGGTTGACCGACCATGTCGCGCGATAGCGGGCGCCGTCGAGACCGACGAAGTCGACCTCGGCCGAGCCGCGCGCCGCGCCGCGGCGCAGGATATTGCGCGGGTCCTTGGCCTTGATGGTCTCGACGCCGACGTCGGGCAGCGTCTGGTCGGAGCCCTCGGCGATGCGCGGGAAGTCGCCGTAGAGGGCGAGGCAGAGCGCGTCGAGCAGCGTCGACTTGCCGGACCCGGTCTCGCCGGTGATGGCGAAGAGGCCGGCACCGGCCAGCGGCTCGGCCTCGAGGTCGATCTCGAAGGGTTCGGCGAGGCTGGCGAGGTTGTGGCCGCGCAGGGCGAGGATGCGCATGTCTCACACCTCCTCGTTCTCGACGCGGCCGACGAGCCGATCGAAGGCCTCGACGTGACGGGCCTCGGGATCGCAGCCGTGGGCGCGGCGAAAGGCGGCGGCGAAGAGATCGGCCGGGGCGATCTCGGAGAGATCGAGCATCGGCGCGACGGGGGCCTCTTCGACGGTCGGCCGTTCGACCTGATGGCCGATCAGGCGGACCGGATGGGCGGCGGCGATGCGGTCGAGTTCGGCCTTGAGGTCGGGGGCGGGGCCGTCGAGGCGGATCACCGCCTGGACGAAGGGGCGCAGCTCGACCGGGGTCTCGGGATCGAGGCCGAGGGCGGTGAGCGCGCCGTCGAGATTGCCGAGCGCCATGGCGCCGCGGTCGGGCAGGCGCAGGAAGGGCAGGGGCCGCGGGATCGCGACATGCTCGACCCGCGTGGCCTCCGCATCGATCTCGACGAGCGAGACGCCGTGGGCATAGCCGCGCTCGGTGGCGGAGAGCGGGAAGAGCGAGCCGGAATACCGGACGTTTTCTCGGCCGATCGCCTGCGGTTTGTGGAGATGGCCGAGGGCGACATAGGCGAGGTCGGCGGGGAAGAGATCGACCGGCACGGCATGTTCGCCGCCGATCAGGATGCGGCGCTCGGCGCCCTCCGATTCGAGGCCGCCGGCGAGTGTCAGGTGGCCGGTGACGACGAGGGGGGCATCGCCCACCCGGGCGCGGGCGGCGGCGATCGCCTCGGCGTGCAGCGTGCGCACGGCGCGGACGATCGGCGAGCCGGGCCGCTCGTCGCGGCGGTCGAAGGGCGGCAGGCTGGCGGGCCCGAGATGGGGCAGGGCGAGGACATGGACCGTCGGGCCGCCGTCGGCGGGGGCGAGCGACACCAGATGGCGGTCGAGATCGAAGGCCTCGTCGCGGCGGCGGACGCGGCCGACGACATGGACGCCGAGTTCGGCGAGAAGCGGGCGCGGCGCCTCGATGCGGCCGGCGGGGTCGTGGTTGCCGGCGACGATCACCACGGCGACGCGGGGCAGGCGGCGGCGCAGCTCCACGAGCGTGCGGAAGAGCAGGGCTTCGGCGCGTTCGCTCGGGTTCTGGGTGTCGAAGACGTCGCCGGCGACGATCAGCGCGTCGATCGCGCGGGCCTCGGCGATGTCGACGAGGCTCGCCAGCGCGCGGGCGTGTTCCTCCTCACGCGACCAGCCCATCAGCGTCTGGCCGAGGTGCCAATCGGCGGTGTGGAGGAGACGGATCACGGACGGCTCCGATTCTGGTGACTGGCGACGGATCGAGACTAACCCGTTGGCGGGAGCTGCGCACCCGGCGTGACGAGGGCTCGAGCGCGGCGCAGACTGCGACGGGCGAATCGATCCGATCGACCGTCATCGCAGTGATGCGGGGCGCGGGCGCAATTGGCGGATCGATCCTCGGGAGGCAGGCGATGCGGTATCTCGGACTGGCCCTTTCGCCGCGCTACGTCGCGTTGACGCTGGCGCTGGCGCTGACGGCGCTCTTCTTCGGCCTCTATGTCGCCCATCCGGCCGACCACTGGCTGATCGGCCTGCCGCTCGCGCTCTTCGCCGGTCTGTCGATCCTCGGCATCCGCGACCTGATCCAGACCCGCCACGCGGTGCTGCGCAACTATCCGATCTCGGCGCATCTGCGCTTCCTGCTCGAGGAGATGCGGCCGGAGATGCGGCAGTATTTCTTCGAGGACGAGAAGAACGGCATGCCGTTCTCGCGCGATCGCCGCGCCGTCGTCTATCAGCGCGCCAAGAGCGAGCTCGACAAGCGCCCCTTCGGCACCCAGCACGACGTCTATGCCGAGGGCTACGAGTGGATGCGCCATTCGTTCGCCCCGCGCAGCGTCGATCCGAAGGCGCTGCGCATCGACATCGGCGGGCCGTCGTGTTCGCAGCCCTATTCGGCCTCGGTCTTCGCCATCTCGGCGATGAGCTTCGGCGCGCTGTCGGCCAACGCCATCATGGCGCTGAACGGCGGGGCGAAGGACGGCGGCTTCCACCACGACACAGGCGAGGGCGGCATCTCGCCCCATCACCGGGTCAACGGCGGCGATCTCGTCTGGGAACTCGGCTCGGGCTATTTCGGCGCGCGCAACCGCGACGGGTCCTTCTCGCCGGAGCGTTTCGCCGAGACGGCGGCCGATCCGCAGGTGAAGATGATCGAGGTGAAGCTGTCGCAGGGCGCCAAGCCCGGCCACGGCGGCGTGCTGCCGGCGGCCAAGGTCTCGACCGAGATCGCGACGACGCGCGGGGTGCGCGAGGGCGAGGACTGCGTCTCGCCGTCGGCGCATTCGGCCTTCTCGACGCCGATCGGGCTGCTCGAGTTCGTCGCCTCGCTGCGCCAGCTCTCGGGCGGCAAGCCGGTCGGCTTCAAGCTCTGCGTCGGCCATCCGTGGGAGTTCCTCGGCGTGGTCAAGGCGATGGTCGAGACCGGCATCCTGCCCGACTTCATCGTCGTCGACGGCAAGGAGGGCGGCACCGGCGCGGCGCCGATGGAGTTCATGGACCATCTCGGCATGCCGCTGCGCGACGGGCTCGACTTCGTCCACAACGCGCTGGTCGGCGCGGGGCTCAGGGGGGCGATCCGGATCGGGGCGTCGGGCAAGGTCGTCACCGCCTTCGACGTCGCCCGGACGATGGCGCTCGGCGCCGACTGGTGCAACGCGGCGCGCGCCTTCATGTTCGCGGTCGGCTGCATCCAGTCGCAGAGCTGCCACACCGACCGCTGCCCGGTCGGCGTCGCCACCCAGGACCCGACCCGCTCGCGCGCCCTGGTGGTGGCCGACAAGCGCAAGCGGGTGGCGAATTTCCATGCCTCGACGCTGCATGCGCTCGCCGAACTGACGGGGGCGGCCGGTCTCGACCATCCCGGCCGCTTCGGTCCGGCGCATTTCTCGCGGCGGATCTCGGCGCAGGAATCGGTCGGTTTCGACGCGCTCTATCCGGCGCTCGGCCACGGCGAACTGCTCGCCGGCACCGACGATCGCCGCTTCCGCGACGCCTGGGCGATGGCGCGGGCGGACCGCTTCCAGCCGTGACCAAGGGTCAACCGTCATATTAACGAACAATTCACCGACAGCTTTCGGTTGTCGGTGTGGTCGTCTATCACTCTCCCTGAGATTGCAGATCGACGCGAGAAGGGATTGCGACCATGAACGTCGTTCGTTTCGAACGCCGCAGCCACCAGAGACGACGGACGCTGCTCAGCGGGCTCGTCGTCTTCGGCGGCGGATGGAAGTCGATGGACTGTCAGGTCCGGGGCTGGTCCGACGGCGGGGCGCTGCTGCGTTTCGACGGGCCGACCATCCTGCCGACCATGTTCGAACTGCGCCTCAAGGAGCGCGGCGACAAGCGGCGGGCGCGCTTCGTCTGGGCGCGCAGCGGCGACGTCGGCGTCGCCTTCGAGTGAGTTGAGACATCCTTCACCGCGTTTGGAGGTTCCGCTGGCGGGAATTCGGAGGGAGCGTATGCTTTTTCTTCGAATTGTCGTGTCTTCGCAGCATCGGAGCATTCCATGTCGGAAGAATTCGTCGAACGCCGCAGCGAGGCGCGCCGTCGGGGACTGTTGCGCGGCAGCGTCGTCTTCGCCGGCGGCAAATCGTCGATGGACTGTACCGTGCGCAACATCACCTCGAAGGGCGCCAAGCTCGAGTTCGGCGACAACGCCGTCGTGCCGAGCCAGTTCGAGCTGCGTCTCCTCGACCGCGGCCGCAAGATGACGGCGCAGAAGGTCTGGGTACGCGGCAAGGAGATGGGCACCAGCTTCGAGTGATGCCCGACGCCCTTTGCGGGGCGCCGCCGGATGTGTCAATCAGGGGCGACCGATCCGACGATCGGGCGCCCTTTCTCGTCTTTCGCGATGCCCATGCCCTCGCCCCGTCTCTTTCTCGACCACAATGCCGGCGCCCCGGTGCTGCCCGACGCCCTCGAGGCGGCGGTCGCGGCGGCGCGGGCGGGCGGCAACGCCTCGTCCGTCCACACCGAGGGCCGCGCCGCGCGGATGCGGGTGGAAGCGGCGCGTCGCGCGGTCGCCTCGCTCGCCGGTGCCGCGCCGGCCGGCGTCGTCTTCACCTCGGGGGCGACCGAGGCGAACGTCTTCGCGCTGTCGCCCGCGCTCAGAATCGGCTCGACCGACGTGCGGATCGATCGCCTGCTGATCGGCGCGACGGAACATCCGTCGGTGCTGTCGGGCGGGCGCTTTGCCGCCGACCGGGTCGAGCGGATCGGCGTCGACGGCGAGGGGCTGCTCCGGCTCGACGTGCTCGAGGTCCGACTCGCGGCGATCGCTGCCGCCGGTGAGCGGGCGATGGTCTCGGTGCAGCTCGCCAATTCCGAGACCGGGGTGATCCAGCCGATCGCGGAAATCGCGCGGATCGCGCGCGCCCACGGGGCGATCGTCCACTGCGACGCCGTGCAGGCGGCGGGGCGGCTGGCGCTCGACGTGCCGGGGCTCGACGTCGACCTCATGTCGCTCTCGGCCCACAAGATCGGTGGTCTGCCCGGATGTGGCGCGCTGGTGCTGCGGAACCCGGAGGTCGTGCCGGCGGCACTGATCCCGGGCGGCGGGCAGGAGGGGAACCGGCGGGCCGGCACGCAGAACGTGCCCGGCATCGTCGCCTTCGGCGTCGCCGCGGAGGTCGCTCGGTCCCGTATTTCTACCATCGGAGGAATGCAGACCCTGCGGGAACGGCTCGAAGAGCGGTTGCTTTCTCATTCTTCCAATGTGAAAGTTCTGGGAGCGGGCGCGCCGCGGCTCTGCAACACCACCATGGTGGCGCAGGCGGGCGTCTCGGCGGAGACGGCGGTCATCGCCTTCGATCTCGAAGGCGTCGCCATTTCGGCCGGCTCGGCCTGCTCCTCGGGCAAGGTCGGCCCGAGCCACGTGGTGGAAGCCATGGGGCTCGACGCGGATCTCGCCCGTTCCGCCCTCCGCGTGTCGCTGGGCACCGAGACGAGCGTCGACGACGTCGACCGTTTCGTCGAGGTCTGGCGGCGGGTGATGGGGCGGCTCGCCAAGGGCTGAAGGACGGACACGTCGAACGATGCGTCCTGCTCGAAAGCCTTGCCGTGGAGGGTGCACCGCACCACTTCCTCGGTTGGAATACGGATTCTCGAACCCGCGGGCCTTGAACCCGCGCCGCGAAGAGAGAACGACATGGCTGCAGTGAAAGAAACGGTCGACCAGGTCCGGGCGATCGACGTCGACCAATACAAGTACGGTTTCGAGACCGCGATCGAGTCCGACATGGCCCCCAAGGGCCTGTCCGAAGACACCGTCCGGTTCATCTCCGCCAAGAAGAACGAACCCGAGTGGATGCTCGAATGGCGGCTCGCGGCCTATCGCCGTTGGCTGACCATGGAAGAGCCGACCTGGGCGCGCGTCTCCTATCCCAAGATCGACTTCCAGGATCTCTACTACTACGCCGCGCCGAAGACCGCGTCGGGGCCGAAGAGCCTGGACGAGGTCGATCCGGAGCTGCTGCGGACTTACGAAAAGCTCGGCATCCCCTTGAAGGAGCAGGCGGTTCTCGCCGGCGTCGAGGGCGCGCGGGTGGCCGTCGACGCGGTGTTCGACAGCGTCTCGGTGGTGACCACCTTCCGCGAGGAGCTGGCCAAGCACGGGATCATCTTCTGCTCGATCTCCGAGGCGATGCGCGAGCATCCCGAGCTCGTGAAGAAGTATCTCGGCACCGTCGTCCCGGTCTCCGACAACTACTATGCGACGCTGAATTCGGCGGTCTTTTCCGACGGGTCCTTCGTGTGGATCCCGGAAGGGGTGCGCTGCCCGATGGAACTGTCGACCTACTTCCGCATCAACGAGAAGAAGACCGGCCAGTTCGAGCGCACGCTGATCATCGCCGAGAAGGGCTCCTACGTGAGCTATCTCGAGGGCTGCACCGCGCCGCAGCGCGACGAGAACCAGCTCCATGCGGCGGTCGTCGAACTGATCGCCCACGAGGACGCCGAGATCAAATACTCGACCGTCCAGAACTGGTACCCCGGCGACAAGGACGGCCGCGGCGGCATCTACAACTTCGTGACCAAGCGCGGCGACTGCCGTGGCGATCGTTCGAAGATCTCGTGGACGCAGGTCGAGACCGGCTCGGCGATCACCTGGAAATATCCGAGCTGCATCCTGCGCGGTGACGACAGCAAGGGCGAGTTCTACTCGATCGCGGTGTCGAACGGCCATCAGCAGGTGGATTCGGGCACCAAGATGATTCATCTGGGCAAGAACACCACCTCGCGGATCATCTCCAAGGGCATCTCGGCGGGCCACTCGCAGAACACCTATCGCGGCCAGGTCAAGGTCAACCGCAGGGCGGAGGGCGCACGCTCCTTCACCAACTGCGACAGCCTGCTGATCGGCCACGACTGCGGTGCCCATACCGTGCCCTATCTCGAGAGCGGCAACCCGCGCGCCAAGGTCGAGCACGAGGCGACCACCTCGAAGATCTCCGACGACCAGCTGTTCTACTGCATCTCGCGCGGCCTGCCGGCCGAGGAGGCGGTGGCGCTGATCGTCAACGGCTTCGTCCGCGACGTGCTGCAGCAACTCCCGATGGAGTTCGCCGTCGAGGCGCAGAAGCTGATCGGCGTCAGCCTCGAGGGCTCGGTCGGCTGATCGCCGCCCTTCCGCACCATTCCATTCCGGCGCGGTCGCCGCGCCTCCCCGAGGGGAACGGACCAATGCTCGAAATCAAGAACCTCCATGCCGAGATCGAGGCCGACGGCCGCGAGATCCTGCGCGGGCTGAACCTCACGGTGAAGCCGGGCGAAGTGCATGCCATCATGGGGCCGAACGGCGCCGGCAAGTCGACGCTCTCCCATGTGCTCGCCGGCAAGCCCGGCTACCGCGTGACGGACGGCACCGCGACGCTCGACGGCGTCGACCTGCTCGACATGGACCCGGCGGCGCGGGCGGCCAACGGCCTCTTCCTCGCCTTCCAGTATCCGGTCGAGATCCCCGGCGTCGGCAACATGACGTTCCTCAAGGCCGCTCTCAACGCCCAGCGCAAGCAGCGCGGCGAGGACGAGATCTCGACGCCCGACTTCATGCGGCTCGTCCGCGCGGAAGCCGGCAAGCTCAAGATCACCCAGGACATGCTCAAGCGCCCGGTCAACGTCGGCTTCTCCGGCGGCGAGAAGAAGCGCAACGAGATCCTGCAGATGGCGATCCTCCAGCCGAAGCTCGCGATCCTCGACGAGACCGACTCCGGCCTCGACATCGACGCGCTGAAGGTCGTCTCCGAGGGCGTCAACGCGCTGCGCTCGCCCGAGCGCGGCTTCGTCGTCATCACCCACTACCAGCGCCTGCTCGACCATATCCGCCCGGACATCGTCCACGTCCTCTCCAAGGGCCGGATCGTCAAGACCGGCGGGCCGGAACTGGCGTTGCAACTCGAGGCGAAGGGCTATGCCGACTTCGCCGAAGAAGCGGCGTGAGGAGGCGGTGATGAACAACGTCACCATCGTTCCCGAGCGGCGCCGGACCAAGGCGGAGGTCGATCTCGGCGCCGCCTTCGCCGACCGTTCGGGCGATCTGCCCGGCGATTTCGCGCCGCGCGCCGCCGCCTTCGCCCGTTTCGAGGCGAAGGGGCTGCCGCATCGGCGGATCGAGCCCTATCACTTCACCGACCTGCGCACGCTGCTGACCGCGGCGCCGCTGCCTGCCGAGCGGCCGACGGGCAAGGTCGCGGTCGCGGCCGACGTCTTCGCCGGCCTCGAGGCGGCGCGCGCCGTCTTCGTCGACGGCTGGTTCGCCGCCGATCTCTCCGACCTCTCCGGTCTCGGCGAGGGCGTGAGCGTCACGACCATCGCCGAAGGACTGGCGAAGGGCGACGGCGCGCTCGTCGAACTCGGCCGCCGGATCTCGGCGGAACGCGAGGCCGATGCCGATCCGATGGTGGCGCTGGCCTCCGCCTTCTACACCGACGGTCTGGTGGTGCGCGTCGCGGAAGGTGCCAAGGCCGCCCGGCCGCTGGCGATCCGCCATGTTTCGCGTGGGATCTCGGTCTCCGCCTTCGTCCGCCACGCGGTCTCGGTCGGCGAGGGCGCGTCCCTCACCGTGATCGAGAGCCACGAGAGCCCGGACGGGGTCGAGATCCATGCCCATGCGCTCGTCGAACTGACGGTCGGCGCGGGGGCGGACGTGACCTGGGTCGATCATCAGCGCGAGGGCGACGCCGCGGCGCGGCTGTCGACGCTGGTCGTCGACGTCGCCGACGGCGGCAAGGTCGACCATTCGCTGGTGACGCTCGGGGCGAAGCTCGCCCGCACCCAAATCTTCGCCCGGCTCGGGGCGAACGTCGACTTCACCACCCGCGGCGCGACGCTGGCGAAGGGCAGGGCACATGCCGATGCCACGCTCGCCGTGACGCATGCGGCGCCCAATTCGGTCAGCCGCGAACTCTACAAGGCGGCGATCGACGACGAGGCCAAGTCGGTCTTCCAGGGCCGGATCTCGGTCGAGAAGGCGGCGCAGGGCACCGACGGACGGATGGGGGCGCATGCGGTGCTGCTCTCCGACCGCGCCGAGGCCTCGGCCAAGCCGGAACTCGAGATCTTCGCCGACGACGTCGCCTGCGCCCACGGTGCGACGGTCGCCGATCTGTCCGACGATCTGAAATTCTATCTGATGAGCCGCGGCATTCCGGCGGCCGAGACCGAGAAGCTCCTCATCCGCGCCTTCCTCGGCGAGGTGACGGACGCGATCGGGCCCGAGGCCGTCCGCGAGGCGATCGAGGGCGAGCTCGAGGCCTGGATCGACGCGCGCGGGGGGAAGGCCGCATGAACGCTCCCATGACCAAGCCCTACGACGTCGCAGCGATCCGCCGCGACTTCCCGATCCTCGAGACGCAGGTCTTCGGGCATCCGCTCGTCTATCTCGACAGCGGCGCCTCGGCGCAGAAGCCGCGGGCGGTGATCGACGAGATGGTCGACGTGATGGAGCATCGCTATGCCAACGTGCATCGCGGCCTGCATCACCTCGCCAATGCCGCGACCGAAGCCTACGAGGGGGCGCGCGAGATCGTGCGCGACTTCCTCGGCGCGCCGTCGCTCGACGAGATCGTCTTCACCAAGTCGTCGACCGAGGCGCTGAACCTCGTCGCCTCGTCGCTCGGGCAGGACCTCGTCGCCGGCGACGAGGTGGTGATCTCGATCCTCGAGCATCACGCCAACATCGTGCCCTGGCATTTCCTGCGCGAGCGCAAGGGCGTCGTGCTGAAGTGGGCGCCGATCGCCGAGGACGGCTCGTTCCTCCTCGACGAGTTCGAGAAGCTGCTGACGCCGCGCACCAAGATCGTCTCGCTCACCCACATGTCGAACGTAACCGGCACGGTGGTGCCGATCGCCGAGGTGAGCCGCATCGCCCACGAGCGCGGCATCCGGGTGGTGGTCGACGGGTCGCAGGGCGCGGTCCACATGCCGGTCGACGTCAAGGCGCTCGGCTGCGACTTCTACGCCATCACCGGCCACAAGCTCTACGGCCCGACCGGCATCGGCGCGCTGTGGGGCCGCCACGAACTCTTGTCGCGCATGCCGCCCTTCCTCGGCGGCGGCGAGATGATCCGCGAGGTGACGGAAGACACCGTCACCTACGGCGAGCCGCCGCATCGCTTCGAGGCGGGTACGCCGCCGATCGTCGAGGCGGCCGGGCTCGGCGCCGCGCTCGCCTACATGATGAAGGTGGGCCGCGAGGCGATCGCCGCCCACGAGGCCGACATCGGCGCCTATGCCCATGCCCGGCTCGGCGAACTCAACTCGGTGCGGATCTTCGGCAATGCGCCGGGCAAGGGGGCGATCGTCGCCTTCGAGGTGGCGGGGGCGCATGCCCACGACGTGGCGACGATCCTCGATCGCTACGGCATCGCGGTGCGCGCGGGCACGCACTGCGCCCAGCCGCTGCTGAAGCGTTACGGGGTGACCTCCACCTGCCGGGCGTCCTTCGCCATGTACAACACGCGCGACGAGGTCGACCGGCTGGTCGAGGGCATCGTCAAGGCGCAAGCCTTCTTCGCCTGAGGAGTTCGACAATGGAAGCCACGGCACCGGCGTTTTCCGAAGGTCCCGCCCAGGTCGCAACCTCGGGGGGCTCGGCCATTCCGCCCGAGGAACTGGAGCGTCTGACGCAGGACATCATCTCCGCGCTGAAGACGGTCTACGATCCCGAGATCCCGGCCGACATCTACGAGCTCGGCCTGATCTACAAGGTCGACATCGACGACGATCGCAACGTCAAGGTCGACATGACGCTGACCGCGCCGGGCTGTCCGGTGGCGGGAGAGATGCCGGACTGGGTGCAGAACGCCATCCGCTCCGTCGCCGGCATCAACGAAGTCAGCGTCAGCATGGTCTTCGATCCGCCATGGACGCAGGAACGCATGTCCGACGAGGCGCGCATCGCGCTCGACATGTATTGAGAAGGAGCACTCCCATGGGTCTCTTCGGCGACATGCCCGTCGTGAAGCTGACGCCCGCCGCGGTCGACCGCGTGCGCGCGATCATCGCCAATTCGTCGACGCCGCTCGCCGGCCTCCGCCTCGGTCTCGACAAGGGCGGCTGCGCCGGCATGACCTACAAGTTCGAGATGGTCGCGGCGGCCGATCCCAAGGACGACGTGGTCGAGGTCGACGGCGTCACCGTCTTCGTCGATCCGGCGGCGACGCTCTATCTGCTCGGCACCACGGTCGACTTCAAGACCGACAAGATGGCCTCGACCTTCGTGTTCGAGAACCCGAACCAGATCTCGGCCTGCGGCTGCGGCGAATCGGTCTCGATCGAGCCGGCGAAGGCCTGATGGATCTCTTCGACCGCCTCGTCGCCGCCCGTCCCGAGGCGTGGCGCGCCTATGTCGACCATCCCTTCGTCCACGGGCTCGGCTCGGGCGAGCTGCCGGAGGCGGCCTTCCGCACCTATCTGGTGCAGGACTGGCTGTTCCTGATCCAGTTCGCCCGCGCCTATGCGCTCGCCGTCTTCAAGGGGCGCGATCTCGCCGAGATGCGCGCCTCCTTCGCGGGGCTGAAGGGGCTGCTCGACACCGAGATGGGGCTGCACGTGCGGCTCTGCGAGGCGCGCGGCATTCCGCTCTCGGTGCTCGACACCACGCCGGAGCATCGCGCCACCGTCGCCTATACCCGCTGGGTGATCGACACCGGGCTGCGCGGCGATCTCCTCGATCTGCACGTGGCGCTCGCCCCCTGCGTCGTCGGCTACGCCGAGATCGCCAAGACACTCGCGATGCGGCCGGGGGCGCTCGATGCCGCCAACCCCTACGCCGAATGGATCGCCGAATATGCCGGCGGGGCCTATCTGGAGATCGCGGCGGCGGCGCGCGCCCATCTCGACCGGCTGGCGGAGCGTTCGCTCACCCCCGCGCGCTTCGACGATCTCGCCGAGATCTTCGCCACGGCTTCGCTGCTCGAGGCCGACTTCTGGTCGATGGGGCTCGAGGGCGCCTGACGTCGGACGTATGAGGCTTCGATCCCTTCGGTCTGGAGCAGAGGCTCTTCACCCTGAGGTGCGAGCGAAGCGAGCCTCGAAGGGCGAAGGGCCGAGAGGCAACGCCCGTCGACGACTTCGCCCTTCGAGGCCCGACTGTGTCGGGCACCTCAGGGTGAAGCCGAACAGGGGCTAAGGGTCAGACCTCGAGCGTTCGTCACAACGCGCGAAGGGCGGCCCTCGCGGACCGCCCTCCCGTCGTTTCTGCAAGGCCCGATCAGGCGGCGCGGATGCCGGCGACGAAGTCGTCGATCTCGCGGCGCAGCGCCTCCGACTGACGGCTGAGCTCGACCGCGGCGTCGAGCACCTGGCGCGAGGCCTCGTCGGACTGGGCCAGTGCGACGTTCACGTCCTCGATGTTGCTCGAAACCATCGCCGTGCCCTGTGCCGCCTCCTGCACCGAGCGGGCGATCTCGCGCGCCGCCTCGCCCTGGCCGCCGACGGCGCCGGCGATGTCGGCGGTGATCTCGTTCATGGTGCGGATGGTGTCGCCGATGCCGGCGATGGCGTCGGCGGTCTGGCCGGTGGCGACGCGGATGGCGTCGACCTGGGCCGAGATGTCGGCGGTCGCCTTGGCGGTCTGGTCGGCGAGCTGCTTCACCTCCGCCGCGACCACGGCGAAGCCCTTGCCGGCCTCGCCGGCCCGCGCCGCCTCGATCGTCGCGTTGAGCGCGAGGAGGTTGGTCTGGCCGGCGATCTGGGCGATCAGGCCGACCACCGAGCCGATGTGCTGGGCGGCATCGGCGAGACCGACGATGCGCCGGTTGGTGGCATCCGCCTCGGCGACGGCGCGGGTGGCGATCTCGGCGGAGTGATCCACCCGCCGCGAGATCTCGCCGACCGACGACGACAGTTCCTCGGTCGCGGAGGCGACGGAGGAGACGTTGGCGGTCGCCTCTTCGGCGGCGCTGGCGACGGTGGTCGAGCGCTCGGCCGTCGCCGCGGTGGCGCTCGTCATGGTCTCGGCCGAGGCGCGCAGCTCGGTCGCGGCGCTGGCGACGCCGCCGACGATGCTGCCGACGGTCGTCTGGAAGCGATCGGCGAGGGCATTGCGGTCGGCGCGGCGCTGAGCGGTCGCCCGACGGTCGCGGTCGGCCTCGGCGCGGCGCAGGGCCTCGGCCTCGCCGAGCTTGTCCTTGAAGACGGCGAGGGTGCGGCCGAGCGCGCCGATCTCGTCGCCGCGCTCGACATAGGGCACCTCGACCGCCAGATCGCCGTCGGCCATCGTCATCATGCGATCACCGATGGTCTTCAGCGGCGCGACGACACGGCGGTCGACCATCACCAGGAAGGCGAGCGAGGCGATCGCGGCGCCGACGAGCAGGGCGACGTCGACGATCAGCGCGAGACGGGCGTGGGCGTGTTCTTCGGTCGCGCGGGTGCGGGCGACGGCGAGCGCTGCCTCGGCGACGCCGAGCACCGCCGCCTGACGCGGCACCATGAAGTTGCTCCAGCCGGCGCTGTCGAAGTCGACCCTGCGGCCGGCGGCGAGCGCCTCGGCGGTCTCGGCCTGGCGGGTCAGCACGTCCTTGGCGAAATACTCGCGCTCGGCGCGTTCGACGGCGGCATGGAAGACCGGCGGCATGTCGAGGCCGGCGACCAGATCGCGCGCCGCCGACCACGACGCCTCGGCGCGGGCCATCTGGCCGGCGAAGCCCTGGCGGAAGTCGGGGGCGAGGGCGAGGCCGGCGACGCCGCCGGAGACCATGGCGGAGGCCTCGCCGACCGCGGCGCGGGTCTGCCAGACCAGTTGCTTGACGTCGAGCAGCTTGTCGATCATCGGGTCGGCGAGTTTGACACCGATGCCGATCGAGCGCGACGTCGCCTCGAGCCGGTCGACCAGCCCATTGGTGGTCTTCAGGAACTCGTCGAGGAGACCGGCGCGGCGCTCGGCCTTCGGCCGGCGGATCGCCGCCTCGGCCTCGGCATGGAGCGCGGCGAGGCGCTCGGCGTCCGCGGCGAGCGCCCGCGCGGCGGCGGTCGTCTCGTCGGTGCCGATCGCCGTCAGGGTCGCGACCGAGCGCCCGAGCGCGGCGAGTTCGGCGGCACGGGCGGCGAGGGCCTGCTGGGTCGAGGCGGCGGAGGGCTGGTCCTTGCGCAGGTCGCGGGCGGTGCTCGACCGGTCGACGCGCAGATTGTGCAGGGCGGTGAAGAGGTGTTCCGTCACCTCCGCCGCGACCACGGTGCGCTGCGTCGCCGCCGAGCGCTGCCACATCGCGCGTGCGTTGTCGCCGAGCAGGAAGAGCAGGGTCAGCACCAGAATTCCGGTCGAGACGCGAAGCATCGTGCGGATCGATAAGTTCATCTCGGCGCCCCCGTTGGCGTGATAGCGCTACCAGCGGTAGCTGGGGAAGGTTAAGGAATCTCTATGAACCGAGATGTCGGCAGCCGAATGCTGCGGTGCATGAAGCATTTCTCGAGCAAAGTTCGACGGCTAGGTACAGTTGCCGGAGTGAGCGGCATGTTGCGTTACGTCATCTGTGATTGCCGCGCGTGCGTCTCGGGGGGTGAACCGCGGCGCGGTCGCGGGTAGGATCGCGGCTCCCCCTCGAATCGAACCGAGGCCCATGCCGATCCCGTTTCTCGACCAGCTCGTCGCGCTCTTCGTCTTCGCCTGCATCGGCGCCTTCACGCCGGGGCCGAACAACGTGATGTTGCTCGCCTCGGGGGTGAACTTCGGTTTCCGCCGCACCATGCCGCACATCCTCGGCGTGGCGATCGGCTTTCCGGTGATGACGGCGCTGGTGGCGCTCGGCCTCGGCTTCGTCTTCAGGACCCAGCCGTGGCTGCACGTGGCGATCGAGATCGTCGGCGTGGTCTATCTGCTGTGGCTCTCGGCCAAGATCGCCTTCCAGCCGGTCGAGCGCGGCATCGGCGTCGTCGCCTCGACGGCGAAGCCCTTCGGATTCATCCAGGCGGCGGCGTTCCAGTGGGTCAACGTCAAGGGCTGGATCATGGCGGTGTCGGGCGTGTCGGTCTACGTGCCGGAGGGGCTGACGCCGACCGCGGGGGCGCTGGTGCTGGCCGCCGTGTTCCTCGTCACCGGCATCGGTTCGGCCTCGACATGGGCGGCCTTCGGGACGATCATCGCCCGGTTCCTGCACGAGCCGCGGCGGCTGCGTCTCTTCAACTGGACGATGGGCATGCTGCTCGTCCTGTCGCTGTGGCCGGCCTTCGTCGACTTCGTCGGCTGGATGCGGGGGTGAGGCCGTGAGCGACGTCGAATTCTATCGCGATCTCTGCCGGCCGCTCGGCGGCGTCACCATGAAGGCGATGTTCGGCGGGTTGTGCCTCTGGCACGAGGGGCTCGCCTTCGCGCTGGTGATCGACGAACAGCTGTTCTTCAAGGTCGACGACGTGAACGGTCCGGCCTTCGACGAACGCGGCCTGCCGCGCTTCTCCTACACGACCAAGACGGGCCGCACGACGGTGATGTCCTATGCGCGGGCGCCCGAAGAGGTGTTCGACGACCCCGACGTCTTCGCCGACTGGGTGCGCGGCGCCATCGCTGCGGCGCGACGGGCGGCGGCGGCCAAGCCGGCACCGAAGGCGCGCCGGCCCAAGAAGGCGTGAACGCGCCCGCCTCATTCCCGCGTTGCCTCGGCGGCCGTTTCGGTCGATAAGGCGGGAGACCTTCGGGATACGAACGCGGCTCCCGAACCGTTCACTACAGACGAAAGAGATCCCATGAGCGCGCTCGATCCGGAAAACACCCTCGTCATCGAAACCACCCAGGGCAAGGTCGTGATCGCCATGCGTCCGGACCTGGCGCCGGGCCACGTCGACCACATCAAGAAGCTGGCGCGCGAGGGCTTCTACGACGGCATCGTCTTCCACCGCGTCATCGAGGGCTTCATGGCCCAGACCGGCTGCCCGCACGGCACCGGCACCGGCGGCTCCAAGTACCCGGACCTGAAGCAGGAGTTCAACGCCGAACCCCACGTCCGCGGCACCGCCTCGATGGCCCGCGCCATGAACCCGAACTCGGCCAATTCGCAGTTCTTCATCTGCTTCGACGACGCCCGCTTCCTCGACCGTCAGTACACGGTGTGGGGCAAGGTCGTGGAAGGCATGGAGAACGTCGACAAGATCAAGCGCGGCGAGCCGGTCAAGAACCCCGACAAGATGATCTCGGTCAAGGTGATGGCCGACATCGCGGGCTGAGTGGTCCGACATCGACGACGTCGATCGCGGGCGGTCGGAGCAGGGTGCTCCGGCCGCCCGTTTCGTTTCTCTCACGGGTTGTGTGTTCGTGCTACGGGTTGCATAATGGGCGGATTGATTTTTGTAGTGACAAAAAATCGAAACGGTGCTTTCCTCGGAGGCGTGTCCGATGGAACTCACGTGGGATCCGGCCAAGCGCGAACGGACGATCGCCGAGCGCGGTTTGGATTTCGCCGACGCGGCGGCGGTCTTCGCCGGGCTGCACTTCGATCTGCCCGATCGCCGCTTCGACTACGGCGAAGAGCGGATGTTGACCTTCGGGTTCCTCGGCGAACGGATGGTTTCGCTGGTGTGGACCGCCCGCGACGGTGGTCGTCGCATCATCTCGATGAGGCATGCCAATGACCGCGAACGTGCCCGGTTCGAAGACGTCCTCCGCCGCGTGGATCGACCCCGATGACGCGCCGGAGTGGACGGAAGACATGTTCGACGCGGCCGACCTGCTCGTCGGCGAACGCGTCGTGCGGCGCGGGAGGCCGAGGGCCGACAATCCCAAGGCATCGATCAACATCCGTCTGTCGCCCGACGTCGTGGCGCGGTTCCGGGCCACCGGCAAGGGATGGCAGACGCGGATCGATGCGGCGTTGAAGGAATGGCTGGCGAGCCATCCGGAAATCGGCTGAAGGCTGGCGTTCGCCCCGCCATTCGGGCTAAGAAGCCCCCCATGCGCGTCGATCTCTTCGATTTCGAACTCCCGGCCGACAACATCGCCCTGCGTCCCGCGTCGCCGCGCGAGAGCGCGCGGCTGCTCGTGGTCAGGCCGGGCGAGACGCCCGAGTTCACCGACGCGACCGTCGGTGATCTCACCGACTGGCTCCGCCCCGGCGATGCCCTCGTCTTCAACGACACCAAGGTGATCCCGGCCGAGCTCCACGGCATTCGCGTCCGCGACGAAGCCCGCACCGCCGTCACCTTCAATCTGATCGAGCGCAAGGGCGCCGCCCATTGGCGTGCCTTCGCCCGGCCGGGCAAGCGGCTGAAGCCGGGCGACCGCGTCCTCTTCGGCGAGGCGGGGCGGGCCTGTTTCCTCGGCGAGGTCTGGGCGCGCGTGACCGCCAAGGGCGACGACGGCATCGTCGATCTCGCCTTCGATCTCTCCGGCCCGGATCTCGACATCGCCATTCACGCCGTCGGCTCCATGCCGCTGCCGCCCTACATCGGCGCCAAGCGGGCGGCCGACGCGCGCGATGCGACCGACTATCAGACGATCTACGCCCGCGAGGACGGCGCCGTCGCGGCGCCGACCGCCGGACTGCACTTCACGCCGGAGATGATGAATCGCCTCGATGCCATGGGTGTCGAACGCCATTTCGTCACGCTTCACGTAGGGGCAGGGACATTCCTGCCGGTGAAGGTCGACGACACGGCCGACCACGTCATGCATTTCGAGAGCGGCGTGCTCTCGGCCGAGACGGCGGATCGGCTCAACGCCGTGCGCGCCCGCGGCGGGCGGATCGTGGCGGTGGGGACGACCTCACTGCGCATCCTCGAGAGCGCCTGCGACGAGGCCGGCCGGCTCGCGGCTTTTTCCGGCGCCACCGACATCTTCATCACGCCGGGGCGGGTCGTGCGCTCGATCGACGCCCTGATGACCAACTTCCACCTGCCGCGCTCGACGCTCTTCATGCTGGTCTCGGCCTTTTCCGGGCTCGAGCGGATGAAGGCGGCCTATGCGCATGCGATCGCTTGCCGCTATCGCTTCTATTCCTACGGCGATGCCTCGCTGCTCTTCCCGGACAGGCCATGACCGAGACCTCCGATACGACGCCGGCCTTCGGCTTCACCCTGCACACGACCGACGGCATGGCGCGCCGCGGCACGGTCGCGACCGCCCATGGCGAGATCCGCACGCCCGCCTTCATGCCGGTCGGCACGCAGGCGACGGTCAAGTGCATGTATCCCGATCAGGTGCGCGCGCTCGGCGCCGACATCATCCTCGGCAACACCTATCACCTGATGCTGCGCCCGGGGGCGGAACGGGTGGCCCGCCTCGGGGGCTTGCACGAGTTCATGAACTGGCCGCATCCGATCCTGACGGATTCCGGCGGCTTCCAGGTCATGTCGCTCGCCCAGCTCAGGAAGATCACCGAGAAGGGCGTGACCTTCTCCTCCCACATCGACGGGGCGAAATACGAGCTGACGCCGGAGCGCTCGATCGAGATCCAGGGGCTGCTCGGCTCCAACATCCAGATGCAGCTCGACGAATGCGTCAAGCTGCCGACGACGCGGCCGGACATGGAACGCGCCATGGAGCTCAGCCTGCGTTGGGCCGAGCGGTCCAAGTCGGCGTTCTTCGGCAAGCGCGGCCACGGCATCTTCGGCATCGTCCAGGGTGGCGACGATCTGGAGCTGCGCGCGCGTTCCGCCGCCGGGCTGACGGCGATCGACTTCCACGGCTATGCGCTCGGCGGCCTCGCGGTCGGCGAGCCGCAGGAGGTGATGCTGCGGGTGATCGAGGCGACGGCGCCGCTCTTGCCGGCCGACAAGCCGCGCTATCTGATGGGCGTCGGCACGCCGCACGACATCGTCGAGGCGGTGGCGCGCGGCATCGACATGTTCGACTGCGTGATGCCGACGCGGGCCGGCCGTCACGGTCAGGTCTTCACCGCGCGGGGGCGGGTGAACCTCAAGAACGCCCGCCATGCCGACGATCCCCGGCCGATCGATGCGGAGAGCCCGGAGCCGGCGGCGCGCGAGTGGTCGCGGGCCTATCTGCATCATCTCGTCAGGACCGGCGAGGCGCTCGGCGCCATGCTGCTGACCCGGATCAACCTCGCCTATTACCAGACGCTGATGCAGGGCGCGCGCGACGCCATCGAGGCCGGGCGCTTCGCCGACTGGAAGGCCGAGACCATCGCCGGCTGGGCAGCGGGCGACATCGATCCGGTATGATCGGGCGAAGCATCGGTCGAACGAGAAAAGGCCCCGGATCGCTCCGGGGCCTTTGCGTTTTGGTGGTTGGGCGTCGTTTCGGCGGGCGTCGTCGCTCAGGCGTGGGCGACGGTGCCGAGCGGGCAGACGGTGCGGCCCCAGACCTCGTTCAGCACCTGGGCGAGGCCGGTGTAGATCGCCGCGGCGCCGCAGAAGAGGCCCTCGAAGCCGGCGACGTGCGTCAGCGCCTCGTTGCCGGTCGCGTCGGCGAGCGCGAGCAGGGCGAAGAGCACGGTCAGCGAGCCGAACACCACCTGCAGGGCGCGGTTGAGGCGCAGGGTGCCGACGAAGAGGACGGCGGTGAAGACGCCCCACATGCCGAGGAAGGCCGGCATGGCGGTGGCCTTGGCCGGGCCGGCGATGCCGATCGGCGCGTGTTCCAGCACGATCAGGCCGACCAGCGACAGCCAGAACATGCCGTAGCTGGTGAAGGCGGTGGCGGCGAAGGTGTTTCCCTTCCGCCATTCCATGACGCCGGCGATGATCTGGGCGAAGCCGCCGTAGAAGATGCCCATCGCCAGGATCATCGTGTCGAGCGGATAGAGCCCGGCATTGTGGAAGTTCAGCAGCATGGTGGTCATGCCGAAGCCCATCAGCCCGAGGGGGGCGGGATTGGCGGTCGTGTCGTTGTCGTGCGCGGCGCTCATGTCCGGATCCATTGGTCGTTGCTCGGCGACGGCTCGGGGGCGCACCGCCCCTCCGGGTGGGCGGTCGAAGGACGGACATGGGCGCGCCGTCCGCTCGTGCCGAGCCGTCGGCCCTTCCTAAGGGAAGGCCCGGGCGATGACCAGTTCGCTCCGAACACGGCTCAAGTCTTTGAAAACGCTCGATCTAATCGAGTTATACGAAAGTTGCATACCGCTATGGTGTCGATATGTCGCAAGCGCATGGCAAGGCGCGGCGGCGGCGGTGATGGCCGCGCGCCGACCGTGCCGGCTCACTCGTCGATCAGCCGGCAGGCGATGTCGAGCGGCTTCGGAATGGTGTCCAGGGTGCTGTTCCAGAGTTCGCATTCGAGCAGATTGTCGTCGGCGACCATGCGGGCGGAATAGACGTTGATCAGCATCCGGGCGGTGCCGGGTTTGACCCACTTGAGGTCGGCCGTCTTGAAGCCCTTGCCGACGAAGGAATAGGTCACGGTGGCGGCCGGCTTGCGGGTGACGTTCTCCTCGCCGAGGTTGATCTCGCCCTCGATCGCCTTCTTCTCGCCGGCCCTGGTCGGCTCGCCCGAGTACATGGCGGCGACGGTGACCTGTTCGCCCATGCCGGCGAGCTTCTTCAGCGCGGCCGGCGACAGTTTCAGCGCGACGTCGAACTTCGGCGGGGCATCGGCGGCGAGCGCCGCGGTCGCGCCGGCGACGAGGCCCGCGAGCGCCGAGAGGCAGAGACGGGTGGTGCGGCCCATGGGCGTTCTCCTGTCGGTTCGGTTCCGAGTCGGCCGGCAGTGTGCCACGAGAGCCGTGCCGCGGCGACGGGGGCGGGGCCCCCGCCGTCGGGTGCGTCAGGCGGAGGGCTTCACGCCGTCGTTGGCGGCCTCGAAGACGGCGAGGTCGTCGGGACGGACGGCGTCGTGGGCGTTGGGCGGGACCTCGGACGGAAAGGGCTCGATGCGCCGTTCCTCGATCGCCACGAGATCGGGGGCCGGCTCGGGCTCGACGATCAGATGGTCGATCGACTTGATCAGATGCGGCTCGGAGAGCACCGCCATGCGCTCCTTCGGCCCGAGCCAGGCGAGAACCTCGGCGAAATGGGTCGCCTCGGCGATCTTGGCGGCGGCCATCACCGGCTCGAGCTCGGGCTTGCCACGGGCACGCAACGGCACCGGCAGATGCATGTGGGCGTGGACGGCGCGGGCGTGCGGGTTCTCGACCACGGTGGTCAGGCCGTCCTCGACCTCGGGCAGCTCGGCGGCGGCGCGTTCCTTGGCGAGGCGGGCGCGTTCGAGGATGGCCGGCGGGTCGGTCTCTTCCGGGATGAGGAGGAGATGGATCTTCTTCAGCGCGAGGCCGGCGGCGAGCGAGCCGGACGCCCAGGACAGCGGCACGGCGAGCATCAGGCCGATCACCGTCGGCGACATCCAGGCGAGGATGGCGGGCGAGATGACATAGGCGGCGAGCGTCATGAAGACGCCGATCATGGCGTGCTGCCAGTGATGGCGGATGACCTCGGCGAGCGGAATGCCGCCGTCGTCGCGGCGCTGGGTCTTCCAGCCCGAGTCGCGGCCGAGCAGGATCTCGGCGACATGGCGCGACTGGAGCAGCATCATCACCGGAGCGACCAGCGCCGAGATCAGCGTCTCGAGGAGGGTGCCGAAGACGATGGCGATCGCTCCGCCCGAACGGCGGCGGATGCGCGAGCGGAAGATCGACTCGATCACGCCCAGCACCTTGGGCAGCAGCAGCACGCCCATGGTGACGAGGAAGAGATCGAGCGCGCGTTCCGAGTCGAACCGCGGCCAGGCGGGATAGAGCGAGAATTCCTTGGAGAAATATTCCGGCCGGATGAACTTCGCCTGGAGGGCGAGGGCGAGGCCGACCATCAGCAGCATCAGCCAGATCGGCGAGGCGAGGTAGCTCATGATGCCGGTGGCGAAGTGGACGCGCGAGGGCCAGCGCAGGCCGACGGTGCCGAGCAGCGCCATGTGCTGCAGGTTGCCCTGCGCCCAGCGGCGGTCGCGCATGGCGACGTCGAGCAGCGACGGCGGGCTCTCTTCGTAGGAACCCGACAGCCACGGCACCATGTAGACGCCCCAGCCGCCGCGGCGGATGAGGGCCGCCTCGACGAAGTCGTGGCTCATGATGTGGCCGCCGAAGGGCTTGCGGCCGGGCAGGTCCGGCAGACCGCAGGCCTCGGCGAAGGCCCTGGTGCGGATGATCGCGTTGTGGCCCCAGTAGTTGCCGTCGCGGCCGTGCCAGACGGCGAGGCCGCGGGCGATGACGGGGCCGTAGATCGTACCGGCGAACTGCTGGAGACGGGCGAACAGCGTGTTGCGGTTCACGATCACCGGCAGGGTCTGGATGATGCCGGCCTTGGGATCGTCCTCCATCAGCCGGGCGAGGGTGACGATGGTCTCGCCCATCATCAGACTGTCGGCGTCGAGCACCAGCATGTGCTCGTAGCGGCCGCCCCAGCGGGTGACGAAGTCCTGGATGTTGCCGGCCTTGCGGGCGACGTTCTTGTGGCGGCGGCGATACCACACCGCCATGCGCGACCCGAGACGGCGGCGCAGGCGGTCGATCGCCAGTTCCTCCTCGACCCATACGGTCTGGTCGGTGGTGTCGGAGCAGACGAAGATCTCGAAATTGGCGCCCGCGCCGCGTTCGATGATCTCCTCGGCCATCGCCTCGAGGGCGCCGATCGTGTTGGCCGGGCTCTCGTTGTAGACCGGCATCACGAGCGCGGTGACGACCGAGAGCGGCCGGTCGAGGTCCTTCGGGCGGCGCTCGAAGAAGCCGGCGAAGAAGCCGGCGATGCCGGAGGCCGCCGACAGCGCGATCCACGAGAAGGTCAGCGCGAAGAAGCCGATCAGCGGCCATTCCAGGCCGACGATGCCGCCGGCCGAGACGACGCCCACCATCTCGTTGACGCCGTAGGCGGAGATGACGAAGCCGAGGCCGAAGACGAAGAGACGGGCGAGTACCGTCCGCGGCGGAATGGCGCCGTCGACGCGGGTGGCGTCGGGTCCGTCCCAGCGGCCGAGCTTCTGCACCGGCATCGCCATGGGCGCTTCCGGCGGGACCGGCGGCGGCAGGGCGGAAGGGGCGAGCGATTGGAAGTCGACGGTCACGGCGTTGCTGTTCCGGTCCGGGGGGTGATCAGGCGGCGACCCAGCGATGAAGCCAGGTTTCCGTGACGGGTTTGTTGGCGGCGTCGACCAGCAGGACGCGCAGCTCGACGAGCGGCGCGTTGCCGGGATCGAGCTCGAAGGTCACGCGGGTGCCTTCGTCGCCGGGCAACGGCATCGCCATCGGCGCGACGATGCGTCCTGCGGAGCCGGAGACCATCGGCTTGATGGCGGCGGCCGGCGGCATCGGGCCGACGAAGTCGATCGCGAAGCGGCGACGGGTGCCCTCCGCGCCGCGACCCTCGCGGCTGGAATAGACATGGGCGAGGCCCGAGGGCTCGAGGCCGCTCGCCTGCCAGTGCAGGCGATAGGCGGCGGAGAACTCCTGTCCGGCCTTCAGCTTGGCGGCGGGGCGCCAGTAGGCGACGATGTTCTCGTGGATCTGGCTCTCCGACGGGATCTCGACCAGTACGACCGAGCCCTTGCCCCAGTCGCCGATCGGCTCGACCCAGGCGGAGGGACGCATCTCCCAGCGCTGCTCGAGGTCCTCGTAGTCGGAGAACTCGCGGGCGCGCTGGGCGAGGCCGAAGCCGAGCGGGTTCTCGTCGCCGAAGGCCGAGATCTGCAGCACGGTCGGGTTGGCCAGCGGTCGCCACAGGCGTTCGCCGGCGCCGGTGCGCACCGCGAGGCCGTCGGAGAGATGCACCGCCGGACGGATGTCGTCCTGACGCGGGCGGCCGATCGAGCCGTAGAGGAACATCGAATTGAGCGCGCCGAGGCCGACGTGATCGAGATCGACGCGCGGATAGAGCGTCATTTCGACGTCGGAGGCGGTCTCGGCACCGCGACGCAGCGTGACGCGCCAGGCTCCGGTCACCGAGCGGCTCTCGAGCAGCGCGTAGATGCGGATCGACTGGGCGTTCTCCTCCGGCTTCTCGACCCAGAAGCGGGTGAAGGCGGGGAACTCCTCGCCGTCGGGCGAGGCGGTGTTGATGGCGAGACCGCGCGCGGTCAGGCCGTAGCGCAGGTCGAGCGTCGTCGCCTTGAAATAGCTCGCGCCCTGGAAGACCGCGAACTCGGGCCAGCGGTCGCCGTCGGCCGGGCGGTGCAGCTTGACGCCGGAGAAGGGCAGGGTGACGCCCTCGTCCGGCGGGGCGACGCGGCCCCAGTCGAAGCTGTCGCGGTCGAAGGCGATCGGCAGTGCCTGGCCGTTGTCGATCAGATAGACGTCGACGCCGAGGTCGTAGACCGAACCGGCCGGCAGCGGCTCGACGGCGTAGCCGCGATTCTCGTTGCGCCAGATCTGCAGATCGCGCTTCCAGCGGATCTCGCGATACTGCTCGAAGGGGAGCTGGGCGAAGGGCTGGGGGACGCGGCTCTTGGCGACCACCTGCGGCTTGGCGGCGAGCGCGCGCGCCTCGTCCTTCAGCGTGCCCCAGTCGAAGGCACGCGGCTCCGGCGTCGCCGGCGCGCCGTCGGCGGCCGTGGTGGGAGCGGCGAACGCGACGGCGGCAGCCGAGACGAGCGAGGAGATCAAGAAATCACGACGATCCATGGACGCGTTCCGTCGGCCCGAAAGCGGTCGAAATTACGGCGGGAGGCCTTCGGCGATCGTGACCCGGCGCGCGAGCGGCGAGGGTGTCGCCGAACACGCCCGACCTTCCGGAGGGACGGTCGACCATAGCTCATCATGTCGACGGGTCAATGACTTCTCGGTGGTTCCGGACGCCGGGCGGCGACGATGCCGGAGAAGTCGGGCGAGGCCTCCGCGACGCATCCGAGCGGTCGATCGACGCCGGACGCGCGAACGGCGCGCCGGAGGGCGCGCCGTCCATGGGCCGACACCGTGCAGGATGCCGGCTTCGCCGTGTCACAGGCGGCAGCGGCGGGTGTTGCCGTAGCGGTCGACGAAGGTGTCCGAACGCGGATCGTACGACCGGTAGGTGCGCGAGCAGCGTGCGACGTGGCCGTTGCCGGATGCGGCTCCGGCGATCATGGCGCCGGCCGCCAGACCGACGATGCCGGCCGCCAACGCGGCACCGCCGTCGTCGTCATGGTGATAGTAGCGCGGGCCGCCGCCGTAGTAGCGGGGGCCGCCGCCGTAGTAGCGCGGTCCACCGTTGTAGTGGCGCGGGGGGCCGCCGTAGTGGCGGTTGCCGTATTGCGGGCCGGGGCCGCCCTGTTGCCGGCGCCAGTCGAGGTTGCCGGTGCTCTGGGTGGCCGGGAAGCGGGATTGCGCCTCGGCGATCGAGGGCAGGGCGCCGACGACGAGCGTGAGCGCGACGGCGGCGATACGACCGAAGACGTGCATGACGTACCTCCTCCGGATCGCCGGGCCGATCCGATGTCATAGCCCGGGGAACGCCGCCCATCCCGACATCGGGTCGGCCGAGCGCTCCAAGTCCTGAGAACAAATGTCGTGAGCGGGGTAGGGTTCCGACAATGAGCATTTATACGTATGTTCAGCACCAAGGGCTGAGACTTTCGACGCGAGCAGCGTCGCCGGACCGGCCGGAGGCGTCGGCCGAGCCCGAGGAGGGCGGCGGCGAGGACGACGTCGCGGCCGATCTCGGCGATCGCGACCGGCGCCACGAAGACCGGCAGGGGCTCGCGCCGCACGCCGGCGAGGGCGTGGCGGCGCTCGGGGGCCTGCTCGTCGTCATGACCGGGCGCCACGCCGCCGCCCGGATCGGCCGCCGGCACGCCGGAGTGGCGGCGAACGCCGTGGCATGTCGGGGTCGGGAACGATCCGGACGGCGCGAGCCGCGAGATCGATTATGATCGCCGCTCCGAGCCGGGAAGCCGAGGGCTGGACGACATGAACGCGACGAGGCGTCTCCACGACGTCATTGCCGACAACGAGGATCGCCTCACGGCGGGGATCATCGAATACGCCAAGGCGCGCGGCTACACGCCCTTCACCTCGACGCTCGAACAGGCGTGGCGGGCCTCGATCCACGGGCTGTCGGCACCGCTGCTCGCCGCGCTGGCGGAAGGCCGGTCGTGCACCGCGGTCGTGGCGGAGGTCGAATACGGCCGCGATCCGATCGCCTTCTACGGCATCGAGGCGGCCCGGCGGCATCGCACCCGCGGCATCACGCTCGGGCTCTTCCTCGGGCTGATGAAGAGCTATCGGCGGACCTATCTCGATCTCGTCGACGACGAGGCGGCCGACGAGGCCGAGCGGCGGGCCTGGGCCGACGTCGTCGACAACTTCTTCGATCGGATGGAGGTCGGCTTCTGCGACGAGTGGGCGAACCGATCGCCGGACGAGGACGCCGAGCAGCTCCGGGTGCAGAACCGGCACGTCACCAACGAGAAGAACCGCTATCTGACGATCTTCGAGAGCCTCGACGACCCGGTCTTCCTGGTCGGCGAGAAGGGCCGGGTGGAGAACATGAACCACGCCGCGGCGCGGCTCTTCGCGGTCCGCCAGGCGCCGGGGGCCGGCTACTACGGCGGCGAGGCGGTCGATCTCGCCGAGCTTCTCGGCTTCGACCCGGAGACCTGCCGCGAGCCGGTGTGCGAACGCGAACTCGACACGCGGCTCGGCCGGCGCTGGTTCGACATCCGCAAGCAGCGGATGCTCGACGTCTCGGAGAAGTACATCGGCACCGTCGTCATCCTGGTCGACGTCACCGAGCATCGCAAGGCCAAGGAGGAGGCGGAGGCGGCCAACCGGGCGAAGTCGACCTTCCTCGCCACCATGAGCCACGAGATCCGCACGCCGATCCACGGCATCCTCGGCGTCGCCGAGCTCCTTCAGGCGAGCCCGCTCGACGAGGCGACGCTGAAGCGGGTCGAGGCGGTGTCGCGCTCGGCGGAGATCCTGTCCTCGGTGGTCGCCGACATCCTCGACTATTCCAAGATCGAGGCGGGCGTGCTCGACCTCGAACACGTCGAGTTCTCGGTCGGTGCCGTGGTCGAGGACGTCGTCGGGCTGATGCGGCCGATCGCCCGGCGCAAGCCCGATCTCGACATCGCGGCGGAAGTCCCCGACCTGCCGACGGTGGTCGGCGATTCCGGCAAGCTGCGGCAGATCCTGCTCAATCTGGTCGGCAACGCGGTCAAGTTCACGCAAACCGGCACGATTTCCGTCTCGGTCGAGGAAGTTCGCGGGCCGGGCGAGGCCTGGGCGCTGGAATTCGTCGTCGCCGACACCGGCATCGGCATTCCCGCCGACCGGCGCGAGGCGATCTTCGAGCCCTTCACCCAGTCGGACGGGTCGGTGGCACGGCGCCACGGCGGCACCGGGCTGGGGCTCGCCATCTGTCGCCGGCTGGTCGATCTCGTCGGCGGGTCGATGGCGCTGCAGTCGATCGAGGGCGTCGGCAGCCGCTTCTCCTTCACCGTGCCCTTCGACCGCGGCAGCCGGCCCGCGGCGGCGGTGGGCGAGGGCGATCCCGGCGCCGTGCCGGCGCGGGCGCTCGACGTGCTGGTGGTCGAGGACAACGAGGTCAACGCGCTGGTCGCCCGCGGCCTGCTGGAGCGCGCCGGCCATCGCCCGGTGATCGCACCGACCGGCGAGACGGCGGTCGCGGCGGCGGCGAACGGCACCTTCGACATCGTGCTGATGGACGTCCGCCTGCCCGACTTCGACGGGCTCGAGGCGACGCGACGGATCCGCGCGCTCGCCGATCCGCGCCGGGCGAACGTGCCGATCGTCGCGCTCTCGGCGCAGGTGCTGCGCGACGACATCGAGGCCTGCCTCGCCGCCGGCATGAACGACTTCCTCGGCAAGCCGTTCCGCGCCGAACGGCTCGACGCGGTGTTCCGCCGCCAGCTCGGCGTGGTCTCGCCGGGGCCGGTCAAGCCGGCGGCGCCGGCCAGGGCGAAGGCGGGAGATGGCGTGGCGGTCGATCGGCGGGTGCTCGACGAACACGTCGCGGCGCTCGGCCTCGCCGGGGCCGAGAGCATCGTCGAGACCTGGCGGCGGTCGACGGCGGCGACGCCGGACGCCCTGACGCGGGCGCTCCGGAGCGGCGCGCGCGGCGAGGTGGTGGAGATCGCCCATCGGCTGAAGAGTTCGTCGCGCCACGTCGGGCTCATCGGCCTGTCGGACCGCGCCGCCGTGGTCGAACGGCTGGCGCGCGACGCCGGGGCCGCCTTCGAAGGGCCGGTGCGCGACCTCGCCGCCGCGCTCGTCGCCTCGCGTCCGGCGCTCGACACCGCCTGGGCGGAACTGGCGCAGCCTCAGCCGGCGAAGACGTAACCGATGCCGTGAACGGTGATGATCAGCCGCGGATGGGTGGGATCGATCTCGATCTTGCGCCGGAGGCGGCCGATCAGCACGTCGATGGTGCGGTCGAGCGGGTCGCGGTCGCGGCGGCTGACCTGATCGATCAGCGCGTCGCGGGTGAAGATGCGGCCGCGGTGGGAGACCAGTGTCGCCAGCAGCTCGAATTCCGCTCGCGTCAGCCGCACCTCGCGGCCCTCGGCGTCGGTCAGGCTCCAGTGCGGGATGTCCATTCGATAGCCGGCGAAGAACTTCGTCGATTCGTCCTCGCGCACCAACCGGGCGGCGGCGACGCGGCGGGCGAGGTTCTTCACCCGCGGCAGGAGTTCGCGCATGTCGTAGGGCTTGGTGACGTAGTCGTCGGCGCCGAGTTCCAGCGCGACGATGCGGTCGACCTGATCGTCGCGGCCGGTCACCATGATGACGCCGACCTCGGACTGACGCCGCAACTCCCGCAGGAGCGACAGGCCGTCCTCGTCGGGCAGGTTGATGTCGAGCAGAACGACGGCGACGTCGCCGCCGGCGAAGACGCGGCGCATCGCCTCGCCGTTCTCCGCCTCGGAAACCCGGTGGTTGTCCTTGCGCAGATAGGCGGCGAGCGTCTGGCGACTGACCGGATCGTCTTCGACGACGAGAACGTGTTGGACCCTGCTCATGGAACATCATGAACGATGGTCTCCGGTCCGGCGTCAAGACGGCGCGAGGCGGCGTTCACACCGGTTCACAATTCTCTACACCGCGTTCACCGGCTGCGCGAAACCCGTTCACCGCACCGGTCCATCGTCCCTCTCGACAAAGAATCCGACGAGGGGAACGGTCCCGTGTGGAACAAGGCAATCTCGCTCCTGAAACGCCCCGTGGCACTGGGGCTCGCCGGCACCGTCGGCATCGCCGTCGGCGTGATCGGCTGGGGTGGCTTCAACACCGTCATGGAGGCGACCAACAGCCTCGAGTTCTGCACCTCGTGCCACGAGATGCGGAACACGGTCTTCGAGGAATACAAGAAGACCATCCACTATTCGAACCCGGCCGGCGTGCGCGCGATCTGCTCGGACTGCCACGTGCCGAAGGACTGGACCCACAAGATCGTCCGCAAGATCCAGGCCTCGGGTGAGGTGTGGGGCAAGCTGACCGGCTCGATCGACACGCCCGAGAAGTTCGAGGCCAAGCGTCTCGAGCTCGCCAAGCACGAATGGGCGCGGATGAAGGCGTCCGACAGCCGCGAATGCCGCAACTGCCACTCCTTCGAGGCGATGGACTTCGCCCATCAGAAGAAGAAGGAGGCCTCCGACCAGATGCAGAAGGCCTGGAAGGAAGGCGGCACCTGCATCGACTGCCACAAGGGCATCGCCCACAAGCTGCCCGACATGACCACCGGCTACAAGGCGCTCTACGACGAGCTCGCCGCGCTGGCGGCCTCGGATGCCCCGAAGACCGGCGACAAGCCGACGACGCTCGCCACCAAGGGCTTCTGGCTGGCCAAGCCCGCCTCCGACACGGCGACGGTCGACGGCCGCATCCTCGCCCCGACCCCGGTCGAGGTGACGGCGACCGACGGCGGCTATGTCCAGGTCAAGGTCGGCGGCTGGCAGCAGGAAGGCGCGGAGCGGCTGCTCTATGCCCAGCAGGGCAAGCGCATCTTCGTCGCGGCGCTCGGCGGCGACGCCGTCGACAAGGTCGCCCGCGGCCAGACCGTGACCGATCCCGACACCGACCAGAAGTGGACCGAGGCGACGCTGACGGCGTGGGTCAAGGCCGACCTGATGGTCAAGGACGCGGCCAAGGTCGATGCCTACGGCTCCGAGATGTTCAACGCCTCCTGCGGTCTGTGCCATGCCGCGCCGCAGACCGGGCACTACCTCGCCAATCAGTGGATCGGCGTCCTCAACGCCATGAAGCGCTTCGTCTCGCTCGACGACGAGCACTTCCGCTTCGTCCAGAAGTGGGTGCAGCTCCGGGCCCAGGACACGGGGGGCAGACATTGACCCCCGCCACCGCCCCGGCCCGCGACCTCGACGTCGCCCCCGCGCTTCCGTCCGACGGCCAAGGCCGTCGCGACCCCGACGCCGCGGCCTTCGCGGCGATGACCTGGGGCTGGCTCTCGGCCCTGTTCGCCCGGCCGCCGAGCGCCGCGGCGCTCGCCGCCCACCGCGTCGGGCCGCTCGCCGCACTCCTCGCCGAACTCGCCACCGACCCGGCCCTCGCCCCGTCGATCGTCGAGCTCGGGGCGGTGATCGCGGACGACGACGAGGCGGCCGCCCGCCGCATCGCCATCGCCCACGGCCGGCTCTTCGACGGCCTCGGCGGCCCGGAGACGGTGCCGCCCTACGAATCCGCCCATGTCGGCGACGGACGGCTGTTCGGGCCGGCGGTCACCGACATGGAACGGCTGCTCGCCGCCCACGACCTCTCGGTCGGCGGCGAGGCCCACGAACCGGCCGATCATCTGGCGATCGAACTCGCCCTGATGGCCCGGCTGGCCGCCTCCGACCATCCCGACCGCGCGGTTCTCGCCGCGCGGCTCGCCGGCTGGGTTCCCCGGTTCGCCGACGCCTGCGCGGTGCACGATCGCTGCGGTTTCCATGCCGCCGCGGCGCGCCTCCTCGCGACGCTCGTCGAACGCGAAGCATCCGGCCTCCCCCTCGCCTGAGACGAGAAGACCCACGAAGGCAACAGGAGAAGACAATGACCATCGTCTCCGACAAGGAATTCCGTGCCGAACTGTCCCGCCGCAGCCTGCTGCGCAGCGGTATCGCGCTGGGCGCCGCCGGCTTCTTCGGCCCGTCGCTGCTGTCGCAGGGCGCCCGCGCCGCCGGCGCCGACGGTGAAGTGCTGACCGGCAGCCACTGGGGCGCCTTCCGCGCCAAGGTCGAAGGCGGCCGCATCGTCTCGGTCAAGCCGTGGGAGAAGGACCCGGCGCCGAGCCATCAGCTCGCCGGCGTGCTCGACAGCATCTACTCGCCGACCCGCATCAAGTATCCGATGGTGCGCTGCGCCTGGCTGGAGAAGGGCCCGGGCGCGAGCCCGGAGACCCGCGGCACCGACGACTTCGTCCGCGTCACCTGGGACCAGGCGATCGATCTCATCGCCAAGGAACTGGTCCGCGTCGAGAAGACCTGGGGCCCGACCGGCACCTTCGCCGGCTCCTACGGCTGGAAGAGCCCCGGCCGTCTGCACAACTGCCAGAGCCTGCTGCGCCGGATGATGAATCTGAAGGGCAACTTCGTGAACGCCTCGGGCGACTATTCGTCCGGTGCGGCGCAGGTCATCATGCCGCACGTCGTCGGCACGCTCGAGATGTACGAGCAGCAGACGGTGTGGCCGGTCGTCGTCGACAACACCCAGCTGATGGTGTTCTGGGGTGCCGATCCGATCGTCACCAACCAGATCAGCTGGACGATCGGCGATCACGGCGGCTACGAGGGCATGAAGGCGCTCAAGGCCAAGGGCACCAAGGTCATCTGCATCGATCCGGTGAAGACCGAGACCTGCGACTACTTCGGCGCCGAATGGATCGCGCCGCGGCCGCAGACCGACGTCGCCATGATGCTGGGCATCGCCCACACGCTGGTCGTCGAAAAGCTCCACGACGAGAAGTTCCTCAAGGACTACACCACCGGCTTCGACAAGTTCCTGCCCTATCTGATGGGTGAGACCGACAAGACGCCGAAATCCGCCGAATGGGCTTCCCAGATCTGCGAGATCCCGGCCGACAAGATCAAGGAACTGGCGCGTCTCTTCGCCAAGAACCGCACCATGCTCGCCGGCGGCTTCTCGCTGCAGCGGCAGCACTACGGCGAACAGCGCCACTGGATGCTGGTGACGCTCGCCTCCATGCTCGGCCAGATCGGCCTGCCGGGCGGCGGCTTCGGCTTCTCCTACCACTACGCCAACGGCGGCGCCCCGGCGGCCGATGCTCCGGTGCTGACCGGCATCACCGACGGCGGCAAGGCCAAGGAGGGTGCGGCCTGGATGACGGAAGCCGGCGCGGCGACCATCCCCTGCGCCCGCATCGTCGACATGCTGATGAATCCGGGCAAGGACTTCGACTTCAACGGCAAGCGCGCGAAGTATCCGGACGTCAAGATGGCCTACTGGGTCGGCGGCAATCCGTTCGTCCACCATCAGGACCGCAATCGTCAGGTCAAGGCCTTCCAGAGGCTCGAGACCTTCGTGGTACAGGACTTCCAGTGGACACCGACTGCGCGTCACGCCGACATCGTGCTGCCGGCGACGACGTCCTACGAGCGCAACGACATCGAGTCGGTCGGCGACTACGCCGGCTCGGCCATCCTGGCGATGAAGAAGGTGATCGACCCGGTCTACGAGTCGAAGTCCGACTACGAGATCTTCGCGCTGATCTCCGAGAAGCTCGGCAAGGGCAAGGAGTTCACGGAAGGAAAGTCGGAGATGGAGTGGATCAAGTCGTTCTACGACGCGGCTCTGACCCAGGCCAAGGCGAAGAAGATCGCCATGCCCGACTTCGACACCTTCTGGAACGGTGCCGGCGTGGTCGAATTCCCGATCACCGAGGGCAAGACCTTCGTCCGCTACGGCAAGTTCCGTGAGGATCCGCTGCTCAATCCGCTCGGCACGCCGTCGGGCCGGATCGAGATCTACTCGAAGAACATCGAGAAGATGGGCTACGACGACTGCGGTCCGCATCCGATGTGGTACGAGCCGGTGGAGCGCCTCGGCGGTCCGACGACCAAGTACAAGCTGCACATCGCCACCAGCCATCCCAAGAGCCGCCTGCATTCGCAGCTCTGCGGGACCAAGCTGCGCGAGACCTACACGATCTCGGGCCACGAGCCCTGCCTGATCCACCCGAAGGACGCGGAAGCCCGCGGCATCAAGGACGGCGACGTCGTCCGCGTGTTCAACGACCGCGGCCAGATCCTCGCCGGTGCCAAGGTGACCGATCACATCCGTCCGGGCGTGATCCGGGTCAACGAGGGCGGCTGGTACGATCCGCAGGAAGGCGGCAAGGTCGGCACGCTGTCGAAGTACGGCGATGCCAACGTCCTCACCGTCGACATGGGGACCTCCAAGCTGGCGCAGGGCAACTGCGGTCACACCGCCGTCGGCGACGTCGAGAAATACGCCGGTCCCGCCGTCACGGTCGGCGCCTTCGCTGCCCCGAAGGGTGCCGCCTGATGCCGAAGGCCGGAGGTGCTCACGCACCCGGCCTTTGAAGAAACGCGAATTTCTCATCTGCGTCGGTGGCATGAGAAATTCGCGTCCGGAATGCCGCCGGTCGTCTTCGACGTCCGACGTCATGCCGCCTGCCGCGGCCGGGGTGCCGCCAATCACCCCGGCCGCCATCTCGCCGGAGGGGATCCGTCCCCTCCGGTCCTTCTCCCGGAGACCGGTCATGAAGATCTTCGCGCTCGTCGGACGCAGCGGTTCGGGCAAGACCACGCTGATGGAACGTCTCCTGCCGCATGTCCGCGCCCATGGGCTGACGGTCTCGACCGTCAAACACGCCCACCACGGCTTCGACATCGACAAGCCCGGCAAGGACTCCTGGCGTCACCGCGAGGCGGGGGCGGAGGAGGTGCTGCTGATCTCGGGCGGTCGCTGGGCGCTGCTGCACGAGGTGCGCGACGAGGCCGAGCCGGTGCTCGAAGATCTGCTCTCCCGCCTCGCGCCGGTCGACGTCGTGCTGGTCGAGGGGTTCCATTCGCACGGTCTGCCGTCGATCGAGGTCCATCGCCCGAGCGAGGGCCATGCGCTGATGTGGACGCCGGGATCGTCGATCGTGGCGGTCGCCTCCGACGAGCCGCTGACGGGCGTCGGCGTGCCCTGCCTCGATCTCGATCGTCCCGAGGCGATCGCCGCCTTCATCCTCGACCGTCTCGCCGCGACCGATCCGGCCGAGAAGCTCCGCGCCGCCGAGTGATACGGGACTTCCGATTTCGCGACCGTCTCCCTCCCGTTCGGCTTCACCCTGAGGTGCCCGGCTGAAGGCCGGGCCTCGAAGGGCGAAGCCACGACGCGCCGTGCCTCTCGGCCCTTCGCCCTTCGAGGCTCGCTTGCGCTCGCACCTCAGGATGAAGGGCCTCTGCCTCCGGCCCGATACCTCTCGTCAGCTCGCTTCCGCCCGCGGCGTCTCGGTGGTGACGATCCGCCCGTCGCGCAGCGCGAAGATGCGGTCGAAGCGATCCCAGATCTTCTCGTCGTGGGTGACGACGATGACGGTCGCCGACTGTTCGGTCGCCACTTTCCGCAGGAGATCCATGACGATGCCGGCGCGCTCGCCGTCGAGCGCGGCGGTCGGCTCGTCGGCGAGGATGATGCGCGGCCGGTTGGCGAGCGCCCGGGCGATGGCGACGCGTTGCGCCTCGCCGCCCGACAGCGACGACGGCGTCGCCGTCTTGCGATGGCCGACCTCGAGATAGTCGAGCAGCTCGTGCGCCCGCGCGAAGGCGGCGTCGGGCGCGACGCCCGCCATGTCGAGGACGAGGGCGACGTTCTCGGTCACGTCGAGGAACGGCAGCAGGTTGTGGAACTGGAAGATGAAGCCGATCTTCTCGAGCCTGAGCGAGCGCAGGTCGGGGCGGAGCCAACGGCCGTCCCAGACGGTCTCGCCGTCGAGCCGCATGGTGCCTGCCGAGGGCTCGACGATGCAGCCGACGAGGTTGAGCAGCGTCGTCTTGCCCGAGCCCGAGGGGCCGATGAGGCCGACCACCTCGCCGGGAAAGAGCGCGAGATCGACCGCCCTCAGCGCGTCGACGCGGGTCTCGCCCTCGCCGTAGTGCTTGGCGAGGCCGACGAGTTCGATCGAGGGACGGCGGGTGTCGTCGGTCATGTCAGCCTCCCAGCGCCTTGGCGGGATCGACCCGGAGGGCGAGGCGGACGCCGAGGCCGCTCGCCAGCAGACAGACCACCACGACCACCAGCGCCAATGCCGCGACGTCCTCCGGCTGCATCACGACGCGGCGGGGGAAGTTGTCCTTGACCGAGACGATCAGCGTCGCGCCGAGGGTGAAGCCGATGGTGCCGAGCGCCAGGGCCTGCTGCACGATCAGCCCGACGATGCGGCGATCGGGGGCTCCGATCAGCTTCAGCGTGGCGATCTCGCGGATCTTGTCCATGGTCATGGTGTAGATGATCAGGGCGATGATCACGGTGGAGACGGTGAGCAGCACGGTGGTGAAGAGGCCGATCTGCTGACGCGCCTTCTCGACCACCGAGCGGGTCAGGATGGTCTCCTGCTCGGCCTGCGTCATCGCCGCGAGGTGCTTCCAGCGTTTGGCGGCATCGACGACGCTCTCGGCCGGAACGTTCGCCGAGATCCGGGCGACGACGGCGTTGATCGTGTCGGGCGTGCCGGTCGCGGTGGTGCCGCGGGCGGCCTCGCGACGGGCGGGCGCGGGCGCGAGGCGGAACTGCAGCTCCTGGGAATCGCGCAGCGTCATCCACACCACCGGGTCGCCGCCCGAGGCGACGGCGCCGCGCGTCGTGCCGACGACCGTGAAGGTGTCGTTGCCGAGCACGATGCGTTCGCCGAGGACGAGCCCGGTCTTGGCGTCGGCGACGAGTTCGAAGCGGCTGCGGGCGATGTCGCGACCCGAAACGATTTCGGGCGGGCCGCCGAGGCGGCCGAGCTCGTAGCCGACGACCTGCAGGCGGAGCTTGCGCGCGCCGTGGGTCGCCTCGAGCGCCTGGAAGGAGAGGGCGCCGGTCTCGGTGACGCCGGCGAGGCGGGCGATGCTCTCGCGGGTGTCGCCGGGGATGCGCGAGCCCTCGGCGAAGGGGCCGCGGGTGCCGGTCTCCACCACCCAGACGTCGGCGCCGGGCGCGCGCACCAGCGCCAGCGCGTCGGCGACCAGTCCGCGATAGATGCCGATCATCGACAGAACCACGCCGAGCAGCAGGCCGAGGCCGAGGGCCGTCACCAGGAAGCGGCCGAGGTGATGGCGGATGTCGCGGACGGCGAGGTTCATGGCCGCTTCTCCGTCGGCTCGGCGACGGTGGCGCGGCGGCCGGCGCGGAAGGCGGTCGCATCGCCGGAGACGACGGGAAGCGCGCCGTCGGCGAGCCCGCCGACGATCTCGACGCGGCCGTCGAGGAGGCGTGCGCCGATCGTCATGCGGGTCTCGGCGAGGCGGCCGTCGGCGACGGTCCAGCCGATCGCTTCGGCCGGGCCGACCATGCGCAGCGCGGTCTGCGGCACGAGGAGGGCGTTGGCGAGGCGGCGGGTCGTCACCTCGACCTCGGCCTGCTCGCCGAGGTGGAAGTCGGCCGGGCAGGTCTCGCAGGCGACGAAGACGCGGCGTTCCTCGCCGACGCGGTCGTTCTCGAGGCCGACGCGGGCGACGCGGCCGCGGAAGGTCTCGCCGGGGCGCGAGCGCAGGCGCACGTCGGCCGGCTGGCCCTCGACCAGATCGCCGGCGCGGGCCTCGTCGACGAAGGCCTGGATCCAGACGGACGAAGGATCGACCAGACTGAACAGCGCCTCGCCCGGGTTCATCACCGAGCCGAGTTCGCGCAGGCGGGTGGTCACCACGCCGTCGAAGGGGGCGACGAGGCGCAGCCGTTCGAGCAGCACGCCGTCGAGCGTCTCCTGGGCGCGGGCGGCGGTGAGATTGACGCGGGCGACGTCGACGTCGCGCAGGGCGACGCCGCCGTCGGCCTCGGCGATGCGGGCGTCGAGTTCGGCGGTCTCGGCGGCTTCGACCGAGACGGTCTGGCGTTCGACCAGCGACCTGCGGCGCTCGTCGACGCGGCGCTTCTGTAGGGCGACGACGCGGCTGCGCTGGGCGAGCGCCTCGGCCTTGGCGAGCGCGGCTTCCGCCGCGGCGACCCCGGCGCGCGACTTCTCCAGCCGGGCGCGGGCCTCGCCGTCCTCGATGCGGGCGAGGAGCGCACCGGCCTTGACCCGGTCGCCGTGGTCGGCGCCGAGCGCGACGAGCTGACCGGCGGTCTCGAAGCCGAGCCGGGTGGCGATGCGGGCCTCCTGGCTGCCGAGGCCGAAGACGCGCACCGCGACGTCGGTCTCGACCCGGGCGACGGTGACCTCGACCGGGCGCATCACGACGTAGACGCGGGCGGCGATCGCCACGGCGACGACGACGGCGGCGATGCGGAGGGATTTCGGGATCTTCTTCATGGCGCGTTGCCTTCGCGGTCGAGGAGGCCGGCGAGTTGGATGTCGAGGAGGCGTGTGGTCTCGCCGACGAGGTCGAAGGCGCGGCCGGCGAGCGACCAGCGCAGGGCCGAGCTCTGGACCAGCCCGAGAACCAGCAGCGCGCCGTCGGCCGGGGCGACGCGGGCGCCAGGGCCCGCGGCGGCGAAGGCGGCGGCGAGGCGCTTGGCCAGATCCGCCATCAGGCCGCGGAAGGCGGCGGCGAGGGCGGGGTTGCCGACCCGGAGTTCGTGCGAGAAGACGATCGCCAGGATCGACGGTTCGGCGGCGACGACGTCGGCCTGGGCGGCGATCAGCCGGCGGATGCGGTCGGCGGGTCCCTCGGCGGTGGCCTCCGCCGCGTCCCAGGCCCAGCGCATGCGGGCGGCGACGACCTCGGCGACGCCGATCCACAGCGCGTCGCGATTGGCGAAATGGCGAAAGACCGCCGGCTGGGTGATGCCGACCGCGTCGGCCACCGCCTGGATGGTGAGGCGATCCGGCCCGACCTCGATCGACAGCCGCAACACCGCCTCGACGATCTCGGCGCGCCGGACATCCGACGATTTCCGCATCGGTCGCTTCCCTTGGTTAGTTATTGCGTACTAACTAACATGGGGCGGGAAGCGCGGCAAGCGAGGGGAAGGACGGATGGGGGAGCGGGCAGGGGGAGTGGGGGGAAGGGTTCGGAGGGTTGAGGTGGAGATCACCCGCCGCCGCCTTGTAACTTCCCCTCACCGCGATCGGCTAAGCTGACCGGCGCGGTGGCGATTGGGAGACCGTACCCGCCTGGGTCGCTCGAGACCGTGTGTGAGATCGGCGCGTCCCTTCTTCCGCGAGAAGACCTCCGTGCAGTTCGGTGGAGCCGTGGTCGACGCCGTGCGCGATGCTTCGAGACGGCGCCCTCCGGGCGCCTCCTCGGCATGAGGCGTTTGTTTTCGCGGGGAAGTCCTTCAGAGCCTCGTCCCGAGGAGCGCCGCAGGCGCGTCTCGAAGGATCGCGCCGGGCCTCGATCCACACCTCTTCGAAGAGGATCGATCTTCGCGACGATCTTCGCCGCCCGGGTGATCCGTCCCGCATCCCCCTTCGTATCTTGTTTCGGAACACGAAGAAGCGGTAGGGAAGGATGGCGATCATCACGGCTCTGCGGCGGGGAGGGCACTCGAGCGACATGTCTCCGGGAACCCGCCTCGCGGACATCGATCCGGACGGCCCCGAAGCCTCGATCCTCGCGGTCGCGGCGCATCGGGATCGCGCGGCCTTCGCGCGGCTCCACGCCCAGTTCGCGCCCCGGCTCCTCGCCTTCCTGTCGCGCGGCGGCATCATCGATGCCGAGGCGGTCGTCCAGGAGACGATGCTCGCCGTCTGGCGCAAGGCCGAGCTCTTCGATCCGACCCAGGCGAGTGCCGCGACCTGGATCTTCTCCATCGCCCGCAACCAGCGCATCGACGCGCTGCGGCGGGCCGGTCGGGCGACCTTCGTCGACGTCGCCGACCACGACGAGATCGACGACAGCCCCGACGGGGAAGCTGTGGTGCTGGCCGGCGAGCGCGAGGCCCGCGTTCGTGCGGCGCTGGCGGCGCTGCCCCCCGATCAGGCGGACGTGGTGCGCATGACCTATTTCACCGACAAGCCGCAGGTCGAGATCGCCCGCGATCTCGGCATTCCGCTCGGTACCGTGAAATCGCGGCTGCGTCTGGCGGCGAACCGCCTGCGCGCCCTGCTGGAGGCCGATCGATGAGCCCCCGCCATCACCCTTTCGACGCCACGCTGATGGCCCATGCCGCGGGAACGCTGGCGGCCGGACCGCGGCTGGTCGTCGACATCCATCTCGACGCCTGCCCGCACTGCCGCGCGGCGGTCCGCGCCTTCGAGGCGGTCGGCGGCGCCCTGCTCGAGGCGATCGAGCCGGCGCCGATGGCGGCGGGCGCGCTCGACGCGCTCTTCGCCCGGATCAATGCCGAGGACGCCGCGGGCGTCGCCGTCGCCTCGGTCGAGACGCCGCCGGAACCCGTCGCCCCGGCGACGCCGGACGGCATCGTCCTGCCGGCGCGGCTCGCCGCCCATCGGGTCGGCCGCTGGCGGCGGATCGGCTCGGCGCTCGCCTTCGCGCGGGTCGAGATCGACGGCGACGCCGACGCCAACGTCATCCTGCTGCGCATCCCCGCCGCCGGCGGCGCGCCGCGCCACGGCCACACCGGCCGCGAGTTCACGCAGGTGCTGGTCGGCGGCTTCTCCGACGGTCGCGACGCCTACGGGCCGGGCGATCTGGTGGAGGCCGACGAGCACATCGACCACCGGCCGCAGGTCGACGCCGACGGTGAATGCATCTGCATCGCCGCCGTCGAGGGCCGCCTGCGCATCCACGGCATCGGCCGCCTGCTGCAGCCCTTCGTGGGGCTGTGAGGCAGGGCGAGGCGGACGAGAAAAGGGGGCCGATCGGCCCCCTTCTTCATGTCGTCCTCTTCGTCGGCCTCACTCGGCCGGCTTGATCCGCGGCTCGGGCGACACGGCCGTCACCGCCTGCTCCGGCACCGGCGGGCGGGGGCGGAGGCGCAGGCCCTTCAGCCAGAGTTTCAACGCCTCCCAATGGATGGCGCCGACGACGCCCAGCGCCTGGAACGGCGTGGTCAGAGCGATGCGCAGGAAGGCGGCGTCGCTCGCCTCGACGCGGCGGGCGAGATGGCGGGCGGAGAACATCGGGCCTTCGGCGTCGGAGACCTCGATCACCAGCGCAAAGGTCTCGCCGGGCGGGCTCACGCGGAAGCGGTAGGCGAGATCCATGTCCATGAAGGGCGAGACGTAGAAGCCTTTGTCGCAGGACTGGCGGATCTCGCCGTCGGTGCCCGCCTCGACCGGGATCAGGTAGCCGTGGCGCTCGCCGAAGGTGTTGTCGACCTCCCACAGGATCGCCGCGATCGTTCCGTCGCGGCGGTGGCAGAAGAAGACCGACAGCGGATTGAAGGCACGGCCGAGGATGCGCGGCATGGTGAAGAGGCGGATCGGCCCGCCGTCCGGTTCGATCCCGGCGGCGTGCATCTCCGCCTCGATCGTCTCGCGCAAGTGCCCCGAGCCGTCGCCGCGGTCGGTCGGACGAAACGACACGAGGTTCGCCCGGCCGGCCGAGAAGAAGCGGAAGCGGCGATCGAGCGCGTCGAGTTCGTCGAGATCGATCAGCATCGACCAGATGCGCGAGGCGAGGCGATGCTCGCGCGGACGCGTGCGGTGGTGGGTGACGTGGCCGCGATAGAGGCCGGAGGCGAGCGCGGTCATTCCGCCGCCTCCGCATGCGGGTGAGGCGCCGGGCGGGGCAGGCGATGGATGCGGCCGTCGGCGTCGGCGACGCGCCAGGGGCGGATGACGTCTCCCGCCTCCTCCGCCGCGGCGAGGCCCGCCTGAAGGCCGTCCTCGTGGAAGCCGGCGCCGAAATGGGCGCCGCAGAACCAGGTGTCGCGCTGCCCCTGCAACGACCAGATCTCCTTCTGCGCCCGGAAGGTTCCGACGTCGAACAGCGGATGATCGTAGGCGATCTCGGCATGGACGGTGTCGCGGCGCGGTTCGCGCAGCGGGTTCAGCGTCACGAAGAGATCGGGCGTCTCGTCTCCGAGCGGCTGGAGGCGGTTCATCCAGTAGGTCACCGACAGGCGGCGGTCGTGGCCGCGGCCGTCGGAGAGATAGTTCCAGCTCGCCCAGGCGCGGCGGCGGCGCGGCATCAGGTCGGTGTCGCCGTGCAGCACCGCGGTGTTGCGCGAGTAGCGGAAGGCCGAGAGGATGCGCCGTTCCTCGGCCGACGGGTCGGCGAGCAGCGCCAGCGCGCGGTCGGCGTGGGTGGCGATCACCACGCGGTCGTAGCGCCGCGCGGTGCCCGAGGCATCGACGATCTCGACGCCGGCCGGGTCCCGGCGGATCGAGACGACCGGGCTCGCGACGCGGATCCTGTCGGCGAAGGGGGCGGCGAGGCGGGCGACGTAGTTGCGGCTGCCGCCGACGACGGTGCGCCAGACCGGGCGGCCGGTGACCCTCAGGAGGCCGTGGTTCTCGCAGAAGCGGACGAAGGCGGCGACCGGATAGTGGCCGACCTCCATCGCCGGGGTCGACCAGATGGCGGCGGCCATCGGGTAGAGGTGATCCTCGCGGAAGGCGGCGCCGTAGCCGCGGGCGTCCAGCCAGTCGTCGAGGCTCTCCTCGCCCATGGTCGCGAGCGCCGCCGGGGCCTCGCGATAGAAGCGCAGGAGATCGCGCATCATCGACCAGAAACGCGGTCGCGCGATGTTCGACGGCTGGGCGAGGAGGCCGGCGAGGTCGGTGCCGGCATATTCCAACCGACCCCGATCGAGCGACACGGCGAAGCTCATGTCGGTCGCCGTGGTCTCGACGCCGAGGTGGTCGAAGAGGGCGGTGAGGTTCGGGTAGCAGGGCTCGTTGTAGACGATGAAGCCGGTGTCGACGGCGACGCGGCGGCCGGCGATCTCGACCTCGACGGTGTTGGAATGACCGCCGATGCGAGAATCCGCCTCGAAGACCTCGACGTCGTGGGCGCGGGAGAGCAGCCAGGCGGCCGAGAGGCCGGAAATCCCGGTGCCGATCACGGCGATGCGGCGGCGGTGGCGGGTGGTTTCGGTCATCGCGCGGGTCTCCCACGGCGCGGCGGAGACGCGGCGCCTTCGGAAGGTCTACGCACGGAACGCGCGCGCGGATCGCCCGAGGGGGACGGGAGCGTGAAAAATATCGGATGGGCCGCCTCAGGCGCCGGCGAAGCGGCAGCGTTCGACGAGGCGGAAGGGGGCGGTGCGGTCGTCCTGGCGGAAGATGGCGACGGCATCGACGCGGATCGTCCGGGCGGCGGCGCCGACCAGGGTCGCGAGTGCGGCGCGGATCGGCTCGCGGCGCTCTTCCGGCAGCGGGCCGGTCAACGTCATGTGGAAGCGGAAGTCCTCGAAGACCCAGGGATAGCCCCAGCGATCGACCGAGGCGACGTGACGCGGTTCGGTGAGACCGGCGACGCGGCGGGTGCGTTCAGCCTCCGAGAGGCGCGCGCGGAAGGGCTCGAACAGCACGACGCAGTCGCCCGCCAGCCGGTCGAGCGCGGTCGAGCGGGCGCTCGGCACGATGGCGGTGAAGGCCTTCACCGTCGCGACCTCGAGGCCGGGCACGTCGAAGGGCCGGCTGGTCGCGGCGAAGCTGCGGGCGGCGTCGACGAGACCCGCCTCGGTGGTGCCGTCGGCGAGTTCGAACGGCGCCTTGAGCGTGGCGTGGAAGCCGTAGCGGCGCGGTTCGGCGGTCAGCGCCTCCCAGTCGGCGGCGTCGCAGGGCGGCGCGTCGGGGAAGGGCAGGGTCTTCCCCGTCACCGCGTCGCGGCCGATCACGGCGGAGGCGAGCTGCCACAGGGCGGTGTCGGCCGCCGGGGCGAAATAGACGGCATGGCGCGGCTTCGTCACGGGGAGTTCTCCGGCGTCAGGCGAGCGCGATGGTGCGCAGGAAGGCATCGACCGCCGAGCGCAGATCGCCGCCGTTGTCGATGGCGACGTCGGGCGGCGGCAGATCCTCGACCTCGAAGCGGCGGGCGAGACGGTCGCCGCTCGCCGCGTCGCTGCCGCGACCGCGCGCGGCGATGCGGCCGGCGAGCACCTCGGCCGGGGCCGAGACCTCGACCACGGTGACGTCGGGCCAGCGGTCGCGGGCCTCGCGGATGACGGTCCGCGAGACGTTGACCACCACGGTACGCCCCTCGGCGAGGTCGGAGACGATGCGGGCCGGGATGCCGTAGCGGTGGCCGTGCGCCTCCCAGGCGAGGGCGAAGCCGCCGAGATCGGCGATCGCGGCGAACTCCGAAGCGCCGGCGGCGATGTTGTCCTCCGCCGCGCTCGCCGGCCGGGTGACGACCCGGCGCGGGAAGGCGTAGCGGGGATCGTCGCCGAGCCGCTCGCGGGCGGCGGCGATCAGCGTGTCCTTGCCTGCCCCCGACGGGCCGACCACCAGCACCAGCCGGCCGGGCAGCACCTCGGTGGTGGTCTCGGCGGGCCGATCGCGGCGATGGGTCGACGGTTCCTGCATCACGACACCCTGCGGCCGAGACGGAAGACCTCCCGTACCACGGGATGGCCGTCGAGGAGACGGACGCGGACGAGATCGCCGCGTTTTCCGCAGGCGATTTCGCCGCGGTCGGTCATGCCGGTCGCTTCCGCCGGGTTCTTCGACACGGTGCGGATGGCACCGGCGAGGCCGCCGATCGCCGCCACGTCGGCGAGGCCGAAGGCGCCCTCGATCAGGCTGACGGGGACGTAGTCCGACGACAGGATGTCGAGATGGCCGGCTTCCGCCAGCGCGATCGCCGAGACGTTGCCGGAATGCGAGCCGCCGCGCACCACGTTGGGCGCGCCCATCAGCACGGCGAGGCCGGCGGCGTGCGAGGCGGCGGCCGCCTCGAGCGTGGTCGGGAACTCGGCGACCTGGACGCGGTCGGCGACCGATTCCTCGACGTGTGCGACCGTGGTGTCGTCGTGGCTCGCCAGCGCCACGCCGCGTTCGTGGCCGATGTCGACCAGGGCGCGGCGATGGACGACGCCGTAGCGCTCGTGCAGGCGGACGCGCTCGGCGAAGAAGGCGTCGAGCTCTTCCTCGCTCATGCCCTTCTTCTTGCCGCGGTAGTAGTCGCGCAGCTTCTCGGCGTCGCGGAACTGGCGCTGGCCGGGCGTGTGGTCCATCAGCGACAGGAGACGGACGTCGAAGCGGCCGAGATACTCGCGCGCCTGATCGAGCACATCGGCGGCGCAGATCTCGCAGCGCAGATGGGTGTGGTGATCGACCCGCAGCAGGCCGGTCGCCTTGGCCTTCTCGATCGCATCGCCGAGTTCGAAGAGGCGGGCGCCGAGCATCGAGCTGTCGCCGTCGGAACCGGCGCGCAGGCTGTCGAAGACGGTGGTGATGCCGGCCGCGGCGATCTGGGCGTCGTAGGAGAAGACCGCCGAGAAGGGCTCCCAGAACACCTTCGGCCGCGGCGAATAGTGCGGCTCGATGTGGTCGGTGTGGAGTTCGACCAGACCGGGGACGAGGATGTCGTCGCCCCAGTCCTCGGCCTCGTCGAGGATGCGATCCTCCTCGATGGCGACGATCACGCCGTTCTCGACCACGACGGTGCCGGGGACGACCCGGTCGGCGAGGACGATCGAACGGGAGGCGACGGCGAGCGAGCCGACCGGCTCGGCGACGGCGGAAGCGGTCACGGGTTCGACGATGGTCATGGCGTCTCGTGCTTTTCCAGGAAGGCTTCGATCGAAAGGTCGCGGAAGTCGGATACCGCCTGCTCGAGACGGTCGTGTGACCAGTCCCACCAGGCGAGCCGAGCCATCCGCTCCGCGAGGTCCGGCGCCATGCGGCGACGGATTTCCTTGGCCGGCACGCCGCCGACGATGGTGTAGGGGGCGACGTCCTTCGCCACCACCGCGCCGGCGGCGATCACCGCGCCGTCGCCGACGGTGACGCCGGCGAGAACGGTGACGCCGTGGCCGATCCACACGTCGTTGCCGATGCGGGTGCGCGCGGCGCGGCGGTCGGCGAAGAAGGCGTGATCGCGGATCTCCGCCGGGAAATAGTATTCCGGCGTGTAGGACAGGCGATGGATGGTCGCCCGGTCGAGTGGGTGGTTCGGCGGGCCGATGCGGCAGTCGGCGGCGATCGCGGTGAATCGGCCGATGTCGGCATCGGCGACCGCCGAGCGCTGCATCACGTAGGACCAGTCGCCGATCGTCGCGTATTCGACGTGGACGTGGTCGCCGAGCTCGACGAAGCGGCCGACGGTCGTCTCGCGCAGGCGGACGTCGGTGCCGAAGAGGCCGGCCTCCGGAATCTTGCCGTGGGCGGCCTTGGAGACGGGGGCGTTCATGCGGCGGCCCTCCGTTCGGCGAAGGCGGCGACGTCGACGATGCGGGTCGCCACCCGATCGCGCACGTCGGCGTCGTGGAAGATGCCGAGAAGCGCGGTTCCCGCCGCCTTGCGCGCCTCGATCAGCTCGACCACGGCGGCGCGGTTCTCGGCGTCGAGCGAGGCGGTCGGCTCGTCGAGGAGGAGAAGCCCCGCATCGGCGACGAGGCCGCGGGCGATGTTGACGCGCTGCTGCTCGCCGCCCGAGAAGGTCGCCGGCGGCAGCAGCCACAGGCGCTCGGGAACATTGAGCCGGCGAAGTAAGCTTTCCGCCCGCTCGCGCGCCTCCTCGGCCGAGTGACCGCGGACGAGGGCCGGTTCCATCACCACGTCGATGGTGGCGACGCGCGGGACGACGCGGAGGAACTGGCTGACCCAGGACATGGTCGAGCGGCGCAGCGCGATGACGTCGCGCGGCGCGGCGGTGGGGACGTCGATCGTGCCGTCGACGGTCGCGACGCGGATCGAGCCGCGGTCGACGCCGTAGTTGCCCCAGACCATCTTCAGGATCGACGACTTGCCGGCGCCCGAGGGGCCGCCGAGCACGACGCATTCGCCGGCATGGACGTCGAAGGCGACGTCGTCGACGACCGGAATCGTCAGGCCGCCGCGCAGATGCATGGTGAAGTGCTTGGCGACGTCGCGGACCGCGAGGATCGGATCGGTCTCAGTCATGGTCGGCCTCACGGTTGCAGGATCGAGGAGACGAGGAGCTGGGTGTAGGGCGCCTGCGGATCGTCGAGGACCCGGTCGGTCAGCCCTTCCTCGATCACCCGGCCGGCGCGCATCACCATGATGCGGTCGGAGAGGAGGCGGGCGACGGCGAGGTCGTGGGTGACGACGATCACCGCGAGCCCCATGTCGGCGACGAGGCGGCGGACGAGATCGAGCAGACGGGCCTGCACCGAGACGTCGAGGCCGCCGGTCGGCTCGTCCATGAAGACGAGGCGGGGGGCGGTGACGAGGTTGCGGGCGATCTGCAGGCGCTGGCGCATGCCGCCTGAATAGGCGGTCGGCTTCTCGTCGATGCGGGTCGGGTCGATCTCGACGCGGTCGAGCCAGTCCTCGGCCTTGGCGCGGATGTCGCCGTAGTGGCGGGCGCCGACCGCCATCAGCCGCTCGCCGACGTTGCCGCCGGCCGAGACGCCCATGCGCAGCCCCTGCGTCGCGTCCTGATGGACGAAGCCCCAGTCGGTGCGGAAGAGGTGGCGGCGTTCGGCCTCGGTGAGGGCACCGAGATCGCGGGTCTCGCCGTCGCGCATGCGATAGTGGACCTCGCCCGACGACGGCGTGAGCCGGCCGGAGAGCAGCGACAGCAGCGTCGACTTGCCGGAGCCGCTCTCGCCGACGATCGCCAGGACCTCGCCCTCGCGGATGTCGAAGGAGACGTCGCGGCATCCGAGCCGGTCGCCGTACCAACGGGTGAGGCCGCGGGCCTCGAGCAGGAAGGGAGCGGTCACGGGCGATCCTCCGGGGTTTCGACGGCGAGCATTTCGCCGACATGGCCGGCGGCGCGGCGGTCCTCGCAGTGGTCGGTGTCGGAGCAGACGAACATCCGCCCGCCGCGGTCGTCGATCACCACCTCGTCGAGGAAGCTGTCGGTCGCGCCGCAGAGCGCGCAGGGGGCGTCGAACTTGGTGCGTTCGAAGGGATGGTCGTCGAAGTCGAGGCTCTCGACCCGGGTGAAGGGCGGCAGCGCATAGACGCGCTTCTCACGGCCGGCGCCGAAGAGCTGCAGGGCCGGGCTCATGTGGAGCTTCGGGTTGTCGAACTTCGGGATCGGCGAGGGATCCATCACGTAGCGGCCCTCGACCTTGACCGGATAGGCATAGGTCTTGGCGATGTGGCCGTGGGTGGCGATGTCCTCGTAGAGTTTCACCTGCATCAGCCCGTAGTCGGCGAGCGCATGCATCACCCGCGTCTCGGTCTCGCGCGGCTCGAGGAAGCGCAGGGGTTCCGGGATCGGCACCTGGAAGACGAGGGTCTGACCGGCGACGAGCGGCTTTTCCGGGATGCGGTGACGGGTCTGGATCACCGTCGCCTCGGCGGTCCTGGTCGTCGTCGCGACGCCGGCGGTCTTCTCGAAGAAGGCGCGGATCGACACCGCATTGGTGGTGTCGTCGGCGCCCTGGTCGATGACCTTCAGGACATCGTCGGGGCCGAGGATGGCGGCGGTCACCTGGATACCGCCGGTGCCCCAGCCGTAGGGCATCGGCATGTCGCGCGAGGCGAAGGGGACCTGATGGCCGGGGATCGCCACCGCCTTCAAGAGCGCCCGGCGGATCATCCGCTTGGTCTGCTCGTCGAGGTAGGCGAAGTTGTAGCCCTGGACGGTACGGCTCGGCGCATTCATTGGGCGGCCTCCGCGAGTGCGATCTCATCGTCCGCCGCGTGGGCCGCGGCGCGTGCTTCGTGTTCGGCCCGCATCTGGCGGACCAGCGCCAGTTCGGCCTGGAAGTCGACGTAGTGCGGCAGCTTCAGATGCTCGACGAAGCCGGTCGCCTGGATGTTGTCGGCGTGGGAGAGGACGAATTCCTGATCCTGCGCCGGGGCGACGACCTCGCCGCCGAGCTCTTCGGTGCGCAGCGCCCGGTCGACCAGCGCCATCGCCAGCGCCTTGCGCTCCGACTGGCCGAAGACCAGGCCGTAGCCGCGGGTGAAGGTCGGGGCGACCGAGGCCGATCCGGCGAACTGGTTGATCATCTGGCACTCGGTGACGGCGATGCGGCCGAGCGGCACGGGGAAGCCGAGCTCCGGCACGTCGATCTCGACCTCGACGGCTCCGAATCTTATTTCGCCGGCGAAGGGATGGGTCGATCCGTAGCCGCGCTGGGTCGAATAACCGAGCGCCAGCAGGAAGCCCTCGTCGCCACGGGCGAGCTGTTGCAGGCGCACGTCGCGGGCGGCGGGCACCCGCAGCGGCGCGCGGGTGAGGTCGCCGACCGGGGCGTCGTCGGCACCCGCCGTCTCGTCCTCGACGAGGCCTTCGAGCGCGAGAAGCTCGGTGACGCGCGGAACGGCGCCGATCTCGGCTTCCGAAAACGTTTCGGACGGCGCCGGTTCGGCCCATTCGACCGAGTCGTCGATCGCTTCGGCTTCTCCGGCTTCGAGACCGAAGTCGATCAGGCGATGGGTGTAGTCGAAGGTCGGCCCGAGGATCTGGCCGCCGGGCAGGTCCTTGTAGGTCGCCGAGATGCGCCGTTCGATCGCCATGGCGGCGGTGTCGATCGGTCGCGAGGCGCCGAAACGCGGCAGCGTGGTGCGATAGGCGCGCACCAGGAAGGCGGCCTCGACCAGATCGCCGCGCGCCTGCTTGATGGCCAGCGCCGCGAGGCGGCGGTCGAAGAGCGAGCCCTCGTTCATCACCCGGTCGACGGCGAGCGCCAGCTGGTCGTCGATCTGGGCGGGGGCGATCTCGGCGACGTCGCGGGGGCCGCGACGGCGATCGGCGAGCAGCGCGTGGGCGCGGCGGATGGCGGCGGCGCCGCCCTTGACCGAAACATACATCAGCCGATCTCCTCGATCCGGGTGGTGCGGGGCAGGGCCATGACCGCGGTCGGGCCGGCCAGCACGAGGTCGATGCCGCGCGGGAAGAGCGCGCGATTGGCGGCGGCGCGGGCGGCGAGGTCGGCGGGGGCGCCGGCGATCGTCACCTCCCGCACCGTCTCGATGCCGGGGCCGGAGAGGCGCCAGCGGCGGGCGCCGGGCAGCGCCGCGTCGAAGCCCGCGACCTGGAGGATCGCGGTGGTCGAGTGCGACGGGTCGACGTCGGTGCCGACGGCGAAGGTCTCCCAACCGGGCGCGGCGCTCGCGTCGCCGATCACCGCGAAGTCGGCGGAACCGGCGTCTTCGGAGAGCGGCGCGCCGGTGTGGAAGGCGATCCAGGCGGCGGTGGCCTCGGTCGAGAGCGCCGCGTCGCGCCAGACCGTCGTCTCGAAGTCGGCGAGCGTCGCCACCACGGCGGCGGCGACCGGCGAGAGCGGCGCGGGGGCTTCGGTGATGCCGGCGACGGGGATCACCCGGCCGGGTTCGGCCATGGCGTCGAGGACGGCGCGGAAGACGTCGCGGGCATTGCGAACCGGATCGGCGAAGCCGGGGGCGAGCTGGGCTGCCGTGGTGCGGGGGGCGGGCGCGTTCATCGGTCTTCTCCGCGGACCATGGTGAAGAAGTCGACCCGGGTGCCGGCGACCGCCGCCGCGCGGGCGGTGTCTTCGGCCTCGAGCCGGGCGGCGAGCGGGGCGAGCACGCGGGCATCGAGCGTGGCGCGGGTGTCGCCGCCCTCCTGCCACAGCGCATCGAGGATGGCGGCGTCGCGCGCCGCCCGACCGTCGCGGCCGAGGCGGTGGGCGAAGCCGACGGTGCCCGACGGCAGGCGCACCGCGGCGCGGGCGACGGTCGCCTCGCCGAGGTTGAAGGCGGCGCCGGTGCCGCCCATGCGGCCGCGCAGCATGACGAGGCCGATCTCCGGGGCGCGGAGGTCGACGATTCCTTCCGGTGCCAGCGCGCGGACGGGGGCGAGGTCTTCGGCCTCGGCGCGGGCGGCGAGCGCCATGACGGCGCGGCGGGCGGCGTCGGCGGGGGCGATGTCGCGCCCGCGATCGGTCTCGGCGGTGGGCTGGTCCTGGGTGGCCATGGGTTGCCTCGTCGGTGGTCCGTGTCGAGTTGTCTATAGATCTAGATGTTTATACTTTTGTGACGGAACCGTGGTAAAGCCCTTTTCGTCGATCCGATGGAACGACGCGTGGGAGACGAGGACGTGACGGCGGAAACCAAGAGCGCGGGGCTCGCCCGTGGGCGCGGCATCGCGGTGTGGCGGCAGGTGACGGAACTGCTCGAGGCGAAGATCGCCGACGGCGAGTGGGCGGCCGGCACGCGGCTGCCGACCGAGGCCGAGCTGGCGCTGCGCTACGGCGTCAACCGCCACACGGTGCGTCAGGCGCTGCGCGACCTCGCCGAACGCGGCATGGTGCGCGCCGTCCAGGGCTCGGGGACCTATGTGGAGCGGGCGCCGCTCGCCTATCCGATCGGGCCGCGCACGCGCTTTTCCGACATCGTGGTGGCGCAGGCGCGCGAGCCTTCGGGCGAGTTGCTCTCCGCCACGCGCGAACTCCCGACCGCGCCGATCGCCGCGGCGCTGAGGCTTTCACCGGGCGAGGAGATCGTGCGGCTCGAGACGGTCCGTCGTGCCGACGGCGTGCCGATCTCCTGGGCGCTGACGGCGGTGCCGGCGGCGCGCTTTCCCGATGTCGCCGAGATCTACGCGCGCACCGCCTCCTTCACCGCCGCCTTCAAGGCCGGCGGGGTCGAGGACTATTGGCGGGCGGAGACGCGGATCGGCGCGCGCATCGCCGACGATCTCGACGCGCGACGGCTGGAGATCGCGGTCGGCCGTCCGGTGATCGAGATCGACTGCATCAATTCCGACCTCGAGGGCCACCCGATCCAGTGGGCGCGGGCGCGCTTCGCCGGCGACCGGGTGCGGGTGACGGTCGGGTGAACGGTGGATGCGGGGTGTGAGTACCCCGCCGGCCTCTCGCAGAGGTCCTTCACCCTGAGGTGCTCGGCGAAGCCGAGCCTCGAAGGGCGAAGGGCCGAGAGGCACCGCCTGTCGACGGCTTCGTGTTTCGAGGCTCGCTTCGCTCGCACCTCAACATGAAGCCGAACAGAGGAAGACGGAGACCTCTCGGAGGCTGATCACGTCTCGATGCGGCGTTCGCCGATGATGGCGAAGCGTATGCGGGCGGAGATCTGGTCGATCGCCGCGACGGTCGCGAGCACCATCAGCACCAGCAGCGACACCTGCGCCCATTCCAGCGTGCGGATCGCTTCCGACAGCCACAGGCCGATGCCGCCGGCGCCGACGATGCCGATGATCGTCGCCGAACGGGTGTTGCTCTCGAAGTAGTAGAGCACCTGACCGGCGATCACCGGCAGGATCTGCGGCAGGATGCCGAAGCGGATCTGCGCCATCCGCGAGCCGCCGGAGGCCGCGATGCCCTCGACCGGCTTGGTGTCGACTGCCTCGATCGCCTCGGAGAAGAGCTTGCCGAAGGCGCCGAAGTCCGAGGACATGATGGCGAGGATGCCGGCGAAGGGGCCGAGGCCGACGACGTTGATCCAGATCAGCGCCCAGATCAGCGTGTCGACGCCGCGGATCGTGTCGAGGAAGCGACGCGTCAGGAAATGCGGCAGGCGGAAGCCCATGACGTTGCGCGCCGCCATGAAGCCGAAGGGAAAGGCGAGGATCGCCGCGGCCAGCGTGCCGAGGAGCGCGATCGCCACCGTCTCGGCCAGCCCGTTGACGAAGAGGCCGAAGCGCGCCCAGCTGCCGGCGGAGGGCGGCACCATCAGCGTCAGGAAGTGGCCGAGCTGCGAGAGCCCCGAGCCGATCCGGGCGAAGGAGAATTCGAACCGCCACAGCGCGAAGACGAGGAGGGCGGCGAGGCCGACGACGATGCCGACGCCGATCGCGCGGGCGGCCGGGTCGCCGCGGAAGACCTGCGGGTGGCGCTTCTCGAGGTCGGCGCGGTTGGCGCGGGCCGCCGGGCCGAGGGCGGCGCGGATGCGGCGGGTCTGCGACAGCACGCCGTCGAGATCGCTCGGAGACTTGACGACGACGCTCATGCCCGAGCCTCCCCGGCGACGAGACGATGGCGGATCCGCTCGGTGACGAGGTCGATCAGCATCACCGTGGCGATGATCACGACGAGGATCGCCGAGACGTCGGCGTAATAGAACTTGCGGATCGCCTCGATCAGGTCCTGGCCGATGCCGCCGGCACCGACGAAGCCCATGACGGCGGCGCCGCGCACGTTGATCTCGAAGCGCAGCAGCGCGTAGCTGGCGAAGTTGGCCGCGACCTGCGGCAGGGCGGCGAAGCGGACGGTCTGCCACCAGGTGCCGCCGGCGGCGAGCGTGCCCTCGACCGGGCGCATGTCGATGTTCTCGACCACCTCCGAGAACATCTTGCCGAGCGCACCGGTGGTGTGGATGGCGAGGGCCAGCACGCCGGGCATCGGGCCGAGACCGAAGGCGATGACGAAGATCAGCGCGAAGACCAGTTCCGGCACGGTGCGGCAGAACTCGAGCAGGCGCTTGACCGAGAGGCGCACGGCGGCGTGGCGGCCGAGGTTCTTCGCCGCCATGAAGGACAGGAAGAAGGCGGCGATCGCCCCCATCAGCGTGCCGGCATAGGCGATCAGCAGCGTGTCGCCGATGAGCCGGGTCCAACGCACGATGCCCCACATCCATTCGTCCGGCGCCACGAAGACCGGGCGGCCGACGTAGGGGCCGTTGTCGAAGACGAAGATGCGGCCGAAGTAGTCGCCGATCGAGCCGATGCGCGCGAACATCCGCGCCGGATCGACCCCGGCGAAGACGCCGGAGGCCACCACCACGACGACGAGCGCGGCGAAGGCCATGAGCGTCGTGTTGCGGCGGGCGCGGGTCGCCTCGGCATGGGCGCGGGCGAGCTCGGCGAGGCGGTCGGCCGGCAGGCGGGGCAGGGTGGTCGGCAAGGCGCACTCGCGTGTGACGAGGGAGGGGAAGATCGGACGCGGGAAGCCCCGCCGGGGTCACCGGCGGGGCGTCGGGCGGTTCGATCACGAACCCTTCTTCTTGCGCAGGTCGTCGACGAACTTGTTGAGCTCGACGATCGGCTTGTAGGCGTCGTGGGTGACGGCGACCCAGGGCAGCTGCTTGCCGTCGGTCATCTTCTTGAAGGCTTCCGGCTCCTTCTCGGGGAAGGAGAGGATGGCGGCGGAGAGCGCCTTCTTCAGGTCGTCGGGCAGGTCGGAGAGAATGGCGATCGGCGAGTTCACGATCTGCTCGGACTTGAAGATGATCCGGTAGTCGTCGTACTTCGCCAGACCCTTGCGCTCCATGCGCTTCAGCATCGACTCGTTCTCGTCGTTCCACCAGTTGGCGGCGACGTCGACGGTGCCCTGGCCGAGCGCGATGACGGCGTTCTCGTGGCTGCCGGTGTAGACCACCTTCGAGAAGTACGTTTCGGGGTCGATGCCCATCTTGGACAGCGAGAAGCGCGGCACGTTGTTGCCCGAGGTCGAGTTCGGGTCGACGAGGCCGAGGTTCTTGCCCTTCAGGTCCTCGATCTTCTGATAGGGGCTGTCCTTCTTCACGTAGAAGACGGAGTAGTAGCCCTTGGTGCCGTCCGAGTTCACCTCGATGGCGACCGGCTCGATCTTGGCGCCGACCATGGTGGCGCGGGCGTAGGAGGCGGGGCCGTAGTAGCCGATGTGGATCTGGCCGGCGCGCTGACCCTCGATCACCGCGGCGTAGTCCTGGGCGACGCGCAGCGTCACCTTGGTGCCGATGGCCTTCGACAGGTAGTCCATGAAGGGCTGATAGCGGTCGACGGTGCCCGAGGCGTTCTCGTCCGGGATCTTGCCGAAGACGATCTCGGGATACTTCGCCTTCCAGTCCTCGGCCCGGGCGCCGGTGGCGGAGAAGGCGACGGCGGCGACGGCGAGGCCGAGGACGCTGCGACGGTCGATCATGGGAGGTCTCCTCTGGATCGCGACGGTCCTGTCTTTCACCGCCGCGGGATGGGGATGGGAAAGGGCGTCAGACCGGGTCGAGCGCGTGGGCGGCGTCCCAGGCGGCGCGGATGTCGTCCGGCGTCGGGTCGTTCGCGTTCGGGATGTCGACCACTTCGACGGCCTCGAGGCCGTAGAGATCGCGCACCACCTCGTCGGTCAGCTCGCGGGGCGTGCCGTCGAAGACGACGCGGCCCGCCTTCATGCCGATCAGGCGGTCGCAGTAGCGCCTGGCCAGATCGATCGAATGGAGATTGGTCAGCACGGTGATGCCGAAGTCGCGGTTCACCCTGAGGAGCGCGTCCATCACCACCTTGGTGTTGCGCGGGTCGAGCGAGGCGATCGGCTCGTCGGCGAGGATGACGCGCGGTTCCTGCACCAGCGCCCGGGCGATCGCCACGCGCTGCTGCTGGCCGCCGGAGAGCGCGCCGGCGCGATTGGCGGCGAGACCCGCGATGTCGAAGAGTTCGAGCGCGGAGAGGGCGATCGCCTTGTCCTCGGCGGTCCACAGCTTCAGGAACGAGCGCCACTCGGCCATGTGGTCGAGGCGGCCCATCATCACGTTGGTCAGCACGTCGAGACGGTCGACGAGGGCGAACTGCTGGAAGACCATGGCGCAGTCGCGCCGCCAGTGGCGCAGCGAGGCACCCTTCAGCGCGGTGACCTCGCGGCCCTCCCAGACGATGCGTCCGGAGGAGGGTTCGACCAGGCGGTCGATCATGCGCAGCAGCGTCGACTTGCCGGCGCCGGAGCGACCGATGACGCCGACCATCTGCCCCGCCGGGATCTCCAGATCGACGCCGTCGACCGCGACGAATTCGCCGAAGCGTCGCGTCAGTCCCTCGATCGCCAGCATGTCCGTCTCCCGTGGCAAAGCCGATCGCCACGCGGTGCCCGAAAGGCGATCGCGCGGCTTCGGGAGATCGCTCTAGATGACGTTCGCAACGCTTCCGCGACGCCCCGATGAAGAGTCCGTGACGATGCGACGGAGAGGCCTTGCCGGAGCCGTCGTCCAAACGTCATCGTCGGGGACTAGCCGGTGCGGGAGAGACGGCGCGCGACGCGGGGGCCGTGGGACAGGCTTCGCCGAGGATCGGGAGACCGCCATGAACGACAGTGCACATCGCGCCGGCTGGCGTCTGCAGGGCGGCCGGGTGCTCGCCGGCGGTCGGCTCGCGGCGGGCGATCTCGCCTTCGTCGACGGTCGGATCGTCGCGGGCGAGGCGCCGGGCGCCCGGGTCTTCGACGCGCGCGGGCTCCTCGTGCTGCCGGGCATCGTCGACGTCCACGGCGATGCCTTCGAGCGGCAGGTGATGCCGCGGCCGGGCGTCTCCTTCGACCTCGTCACGGCGCTGATGGACAGCGACCGCCAGCTCGTCGCCAACGGCATCACCACGGCGTTCCACGGCGTCACCCGCTCGTGGGAGCCGGGCCTCCGCGGCGCCGAGAACGCCCGCGAGCTCCTCTCGGCGATCGAGCGGCTCGCCGGTCGGCTCGCGGCGGACACGCGCTATCACCTGCGCCACGAGACCTTCAATCTCGACGGCGAGGCGGAGATCCTCGAATGGATCGCCGCCGGGCGGATCGGCTGCCTCGCCTTCAACGACCACATGGCGTCGACGCTCAGGGACCGGGCCAAGCCGGAGAAGATCGGCAAGATGATCGAGCGTTCGGGGTTGGAACGTGCAGACTTCATGCATCTCGTCGAGGTCGTCGACGGCCGTCGCGACGAGGTCGCCCCGTCGATCGAGCGGCTGGCGGCGGCGGCGCGGGCGGCCGGCATCGCCATGCTGTCGCACGACGATCGCGACCCCGAGACGCGGCGCTGGTTCCGCGAGCTGGGCGTGGCGGTCGCCGAGTTCCCGCTCGACGTCTCGACCGCCACCGAGGCGGTGACGGCGGGCGAGGCGACGGTCTTCGGCGCGCCCAACGTGGTGCGCGGCGGCAGCCACACCGGCTGCCCCTCGGCGGCCGAGATGGTGCGCCAGGGGCTCTGCTCGATCCTCGCCTCCGACTACTACTATCCGGCGCTGGCGCTGGCGCCGTTCCGGCTGGCGAAGGAAGGGGCGGCGACGTTCGAGCGGGCCTGGGCGCTGGTCTCGACCAATCCGGCGGCGGCGATGGGGCTTTCCGATCGCGGACGGCTCGACGCCGGGCTGCGCGCCGACGTGGTGGCGATCGACCCCGAAGGGCCGGACGGCAAGCCGCGGGTGGTGGCGACCTTCGTCGCCGGCCGGCCCGTCCATGTCGCAGAGGCCGAGCGCATCCGCTGATGCGCCACGGCCGCCCGCCTCACCACGCCAGCAGGCGGCGACCGATCGCGGCGCCGATCGCGGCGGTGGCGGCGATGGCGAGCGTGTACCAGACGGCGACGAACAGCGGACTGTCGTCGGTGCAGTTGGCGGCATAGAAGAAGGCGCCGATCGCGCCGGCGAGAAGGCCGACCGCGGCGCCGGCCCGGGCCGGTTCGCTCGGGGCGCCGCGACGGGCCGCCGCCAGCAGCACGGCGATCGCCGGCATCGCCAGCGTCGGCACCAGCACCAGGCAGTGGAACCAGTTCTTCCCGACGACCCGGGCGCCCCATTCGGCCGACGGCACCAGCATCGCCTCGATCGCCACGGCGAGGGCGACTGCGGCGACGACGGCGATCACCGCCCGCCGGCCGACCGCCGGATCGCCGGCCGGGCGCAGCAGGGCGAGCGCCAGATGGCCGGCGGCGGCGGCGAGCGCGGCGCATTCGACGAATTTCAGCACGAAGCGCGGCGTCGTCACGGCGACGGCGAAGTCCGGGCGCGGCCCGATCGTGGCGAAGAACAGCGCGGCGGAGAGCACGGCGCCGACGAGGCCGGCGAGCGCGAAGCCGCGGGCGAGCGGTGCGGTCGGGGTTTCGGCGTCGAGCGCCAGGGCGCCGATCAGGTCTTCGGTCTTCATGTCATGCTCCCGGAAAGCGCCGCGAGCGCCTTCAAACCGCGGTGGAGGGCGACGCGGACGGCGCCCTCGGTCATGCCGAGCCGATCGGCGGTCGAGGCGATCGAGCACTCCTCGACGGTGATCGATCGGACGATGTCGCGCTGGCGCGGTGCCAGTCGCCCCAGCAGACGTTCGACGTCGCCGGCCTCGGTCGGGTCGCGCGCCTCGGGGGCGGCGAGCACCGCCTCGAAGTCGTCGACCGGCACTTCCGTCCGCCGGCCGCGACGGCGCAGGCCGTCGATCAGCTTGTGGCGGGCGATGGTGACGACCCAGGGCATCAGCGGCTGGGTCCGATCCCAGGTGTGGCGCTTCAGATGCAGCGCCAGCAGCGTCTCCTGCACGATGTCCTCGACGTCGGCGAGGCCGGCACCGGCGCGTGTCAGCCCGCGCGCGGCGGCGGAACGCAGCACCGGTGTCAGCGCCTCGAGCAGGCGGCGATAGGCGGCCGCGTCGCCGGCGAGGGCGGCGCGCATCCAGTCGCTCCAGGTGTCTTCCGTCGCGGCTCGACCGATCATGGCGCCCCTGTTGGTCTCGTCCGGCTTACGCGCGTGAAGGCGCATTCGTTACGGCTCGGGTCGCTCGATTACGCGACCGTGATCGCACGGCGCGCCCCGGTCACGGATGCGCGAGCGGCGTAACGAAGGCCGGGCGACGTCCGAAGACCGATACGAGCCGGACGAACCGGTTCGAGACCAAGCCAAGGAGATCGTCCCATGAATCGTCGCACCGTCAACCTCGCCGTCCTCGGTTCCCTCGCCGCCGCCCTCGGTGGCGCCGTTCTCGCCGGGCCGGCCGCCGCCGCCGAGCAGGAGAAGTGCTACGGCGTCTCGATGAAGGGCCAGAACGACTGCGCCGCCGGCAGCCACGACTGCAAGGGCCATTCGAAGGTCGACTACGACCCGGCGTCGTTCAAGCTCGTGCCCAAGGGCACCTGCACCATGATGAAGACGCCGAAGGGCATGGGCATGCTCGAGCCGGGCAAGATGTGATCGGCACGACGAGGAGACGACGCCCATGAACCGTACCGCCATCGCCCTGTCGCTCGCCGCCGCGCTCGGCGCCACCCTCTCTGCCGCCGCCGCGCGCGCCGAGGATGCGCCGCAGGAGAAGTGCTTCGGCGTCGCCCTGAAGGGCCAGAACGACTGCGCCGCCGGCGCCGGCACCACCTGCGCCGGCACGTCCCGGGTCGATTACCAGGGCAATGCCTGGAAGCTCGTGCCCAAGGGGACCTGCGCCACCATGAAGCTGCCGGGCGACCGCATGGGGTCGCTGACCGCCCTCACGCGCGACGTGCCGAAGGGCTGATCGTCGATCTTCGAAGGGCCGCTGTCCGTGCCGGCGGCGGCCCTTCCGAAACGTTTCGGGAGACCGCCATGTCGGATCGTTCTTCGCCTTCCGCGCCGGGATCGCTGCCGGCCACCTGCGGCGTCGGCTTCAAGCCGCGGCACTTCGCCGAGATCCTCGCCGATCCGCGCGGGGTCGGCTTCTTCGAGGTCCATGCCGAGAACTATTTCGGCGCCGGCGGCCCGCCGCATCGTCAGCTGACCGCTCTGTGCGAGCGTCATCCGTTGTCGATCCACGGCGTCGGCCTGTCGATCGGCGGGGCCGGGCGGCTCGATCGCGACCATCTCGACCGTCTCGCCGCGCTCGTGGCGCGCTACCAGCCGGAGGCGGTGTCGGAACATCTCGCCTGGTCGAGCCACGGCGGCTTCGGCTTTCCCGACCTGCTGCCGCTGCCGCTGACCGAGGAGACGCTGGCGCGGGTGATCGCCCATGTCGACGAGGCGCAGGCGGCGCTCGGCCGGACGATCCTGCTCGAGAACCCCTCGACCTATTTCCGCTTCGCCGAGAGCACCATTCCCGAGACCGAATTCCTCGCCGAGGTGGCGCGGGCGAGCGGCTGCGGCCTGCTGCTCGACGTCGCCAACGTCGACGTCTCGGCGACCAACCACGGCTTCGATCCGCGCGACTATCTGGCGGCCTTCCCGGTCGAGCGGGTCGGCGAGATCCACCTCGCCGGCCGCTTCGAGACGGTCGACGATGCCGGACTGCCGTTCTTCGTCGATGCCCACGACAGCCCGGTCGCCGATCCGGTGTGGACGCTCTTCGCCGAGACGATCGCGCGGCTCGGGCCCGTTCCGACCCTGATCGAGCGCGACGAGGCGATCCCGTCCTGGGCCGAGCTGGTGGCGGAAGCCGGCCGGGCCGGGGCGATCCTCGAGCGGGCGCGGGGAGGGCGGCGCGATGCGGCCTGAACCGGTTTCCTCCCACGCCGATCGGCAGGCGGCGATCGCCGCGGCGCTGCTCGATCGCGCGCTCGCCCCGCCCGAGGGGCTTCTGGCACCCGGCGGCGGGCCGATCGGCCGGCGCTTCGCCGTCCATCGTGCCACCGCGACGCTCGGTCTCGTCTCGGCGCTGGCGACGCGACACCCGGTGCTCGAGCGCATGCTCGGCGCCGAGACCTTCGCCGATCTCGCCCGCGCCTTCGTCGCCACCGACCGGCCGCCGACGGCGCTGCTCATCGACTGGGGCGGCGGTCTGCCGGACTTCGTCGCCGCCCACCCGGACCTCGCCGACTGGCCGTGGCTCGCCGACGTGGCGCGGCTCGAGGTGGCGTGGAACGAGGCCCATCACGCCGCCGAGGCGGTGCCGGCGACGATCGCCGATCTCGGGGCGTTCGATCCGGAGGCGCTCGCCGCCGCGCGGATCGCGGTCCATCCGAGCCTGCGGTTCGTCGAGACGGCATGGCCGGTGGCAGCGCTCTGGGCTGCGAACGGCGAGGCGGAGACGATCGTGCCGGGGGCGGAGTTCATTCTCGTCCTGCGGCCGGACGCCGAGGTCGCGGTCCATCCGGTCGACCGCGCCGGCCATGCCTTCGCCGCGGCGTTGGCGGGCGGGGCGACGATCGCCGCGGCGGCCGAGGCGGCACTGGCGATCGACGAAGCCTTCGACGTCGGTGCCCGGCTCGTCGCCCTGGTGCGGCTCGGTGCCGTCGCCGCCATCCGATGCGATCGTCCGCAGGAGGACCCTCGCTTGGTTCCATAGGGGGGCGGATCGACGTCCGTGCGCGATCCTTCGAGACGCGCCTGCGGCGCTCCTCAGGATGAGGTTCTGAAATTTTACCTGCAGCAACAAGCGCCTCATGCTGAGGAGGCGTTCGAAGAACGCCGTCTCGAAGCATCGCGCACGGCATCGAACTCGGTTCCACCGAGTTGTGCAGAGGTCCGAGAGGAGGACATGCCATGACCGAAATCGATTTGGACGCGACGTCCGCCCGCCCCAACCTGCTCGTCCGTCTGCTCGCACTGCCCGAGGCGCTGGTGGCGCGCACCGGCGGGTTCGCGCGCGACGTGGCGTTGCTGACGACGCGGCTGGCGCTGGCGGTGCCGTTCTTCGCCTCGGGTCTCACCAAGTGGGACGGCGTCGGCCGGCTGTCGGCGGGGGCGCTCTACCTCTTCCGCGAGGAGTTCCGCCTGCATCTCTTCGGCGCCGAGATCGCCTATCCGTTCCCGGCGGCCATGGCCTTCGCGGCGGGGACGGCGGAGATCGTGCTGCCGATCCTGCTGGTCGCCGGTCTCGCCACCCGCTGGGCGGCGCTCGGCCTGCTGGCGATGACGGCCGTGGTCCAGCTCACCGTGCCGGACGGCTGGGCGAACTTCCATCTGCCCTGGGCGGCGATGGCATTGGTGCTGGTCACCTTCGGCGGCGGCCGGGCGGGGTGCGATGCGCTCCTGCCCGGCGCGGCTCAGAAGATCAGCCGGTAGTCGAGATAGGGCACCTCGTCGCCGGGCGCGATCTTGGTGGTCTCCTCGGCGAGTTCGACGAGACCGTCGGTGCGGGTGAGCGAGGTCAGCACACCGGCGCCGTCGACCGGGTATTTCTCGGCGACGGTGTGGCCGTCGCGGGTGGCGAGAGAGACGCGGACATATTCGCGCCGACCGGCCTTCTTCGAATAGGCGAAGTCGGCGACGATCGTCTGGCGCGGCACGGCCACGACGCGGGCGCCGGAGAGCGCCGCCACGATCGGCCTGAGCACATGGGCGTAGGTGACGAAGACCGCGACCGGGTTTCCGGGCAGGCCGACGAAGGCGGCACCGGCGATGGTGCCGATCGCCACCGGGCGGCCGGGCTTGATCGCCAGCCGCCAGAAATGCAGCGCGCCGCGGGCCCCGACGGCGGCCTTGACGTGGTCTTCCTCGCCGGTCGAGACGCCGCCCGAGGTGACGATCAGATCGTGGCCGGCGGCGGCATTCCCGAGCCGCTCCGCGGTGGCGGCGAGATTGTCGGGCAGGATGCCGAGGTCGGTGACGTCGCAGCCGGCGCGCTTCAGCAGCGCCATCAGCGAGAAACGGTTGGAATCGTAGAGCGACGCCGGGCCGAGCGCGGTGCCGGGGTTGCGGATCTCGTCGCCGGTCGAGAAGACCGCGACGCGCGGGCGGCGGCGGACCTCGATCTCGGCGACGCCGAGGGCGGCGAGCAGCGCCACGTCGCGGGCGTCGCAGCGCCGGCCGGCCTCGAGCACGATCGTGCCGCGCGCCACGTCCTCGCCGCGCGGGCGGGTGTTGGCGCCGCGCTTCAGCCCTTCGGGCAGACGAACGGAGCCGTCGTCGAGGACGACGACGTCCTCCTGCATGAAGACGGTGTCGCAGCCCTCGGGCATCGGCGCGCCGGTGAAGATGCGGACGGCGGTGCCCGCGGCCGCGTCGTGGCCGGCGCCGTGGCCGGCGGCGATGCGGCCGGAGACCGGCAGCACGCTCGGCCCGCCGACCGCGAGTGCGCCGTGGGCGACGGCGTAGCCGTCCACGGCGGAATTGTCGAAGGGCGGCAGGTCGATCGGGGCGACGAGGTCGGCGGCCAGAACCCGGCCGTCGACCGCCTCGAGCGGCACCGTCTCGGTCTCGGCGATCGCGGGCACGCGCGCGGCGACGCGGGCCAGCGCCTCCTCGATGCGCATGAGATCACCGCCGAAGGCGAAGGCGTCGTCCGAGAGCTGTGCCATGCGTCGTCCCTGTCGTGATCGTGAACGCTCCGGCCGATCAGGCGCCGGGCTGGTCGGCGTTGGGGAAGAACAGCTGCTGGCCGCCGATCTTGTAGTCGGCGATCGCCTTCTGGCCTTCCGCGCTCGTCAGCCAGTCGACGAAGACCTGCGCCTCCTTGGCCTTGACGTGCGGGAACTTCTCCGGGTTCACCGCCATCACGCCATACTGGTTGAACAGACGCTTGTCACCCTCGACCGAGACGACGAGATCGCCGCGATTCTTGAAGCCGAGCCAGGTGCCGCGATCCGCCAGCGCGTAGCCGTTCATCGCCGAGGCGGTGTTGAGGGTGGCGCCCATGCCCTGGCCGATCTCGCGATACCAGTCGCCGCGCGCGGTCGCGAGGTCGATGCCGGCGGTCTTCCACAGGGCGAGTTCGGCCATGTGGGTGCCCGACTTGTCGCCGCGCGACACGAAGGGCGCCTTCTTGGCCTGGATCGTCGTCAGGGCGGCGGCGATGTCCCTGGTGCCGCCGACGCCGGCCGGGTCGGACTTCGGGCCGACGAGGACGAAATCGTTGTACATCACGGGCTTGCGCGCCTTGGCGAAACCTTCGGAGAGGAACTTCTCCTCGGCCGCGCGGGCGTGGACGAAGACCACGTCGGCGTCGCCGCGACGGCCGGTGTCGAGCGCCTGGCCGGTGCCCTGGGCGACCACCTTGACGGCGATGCCGGTCTTGGCGGTGAAGAGCGGCAGCAGATGCTCGAAGAGGCCGGAATCCTGGGTCGAGGTGGTCGAGGCGACGACGATCGAGGCGGTCGGTGCGGCCGTCTGGGCCGTGGCGAGCGCCGGCACGGCGGCGAGCGCGAGACCGGCGAGAGCGATGCGGCGAGTGATGGCGTTCATCGGAATTCCTCCTCTGCGATCAGATCACGAGATCGCCGGCGAGAAAGGCTCTCGCTTCCGGCGTCGCGGGTTCCTTGAAGAACTGCTCGGCGGGCGCATCCTCGTGGATGCGACCGCTCATGACGAAGAGCACGCGATCGGCGAGACGGCGGGCCTGTCCGAGGTCGTGGGTCGCCATGACGATGGTACGGCCCTCGGTCTCCATCATCGCGATGGTCTCCTCGATCGCCCGCGTCGCGGCGGGGTCGAGCGCCGAGGTCGGCTCGTCGAGAAACAGGGTCTCGACGTCGAGCGCCCAGGCCCGCGCGATGGCGAGGCGCTGTTGCTCACCGCCCGAGAGCACGCGGGCGGGACGGTCGGCGAGATGGTCGAGCCGGAAGCGCTTCAGCGCCTCGTCGGCGCGCGCGTTGCGCTCGGCTCGGCCGCGGCCGACGGCGGCGAGCGCGTGGATGAGGTTGGCACGGGCCGAGCGACGCAGCATCACCGGCTTCTGGAACACCATGGAATGGGCCTTGACCCCGGCCCGGCGGCCTTCGGCGACGTGCCAGTTCAGGGTGCCGGCGGTCGGGGCGACGAGGCCGTGGCAGAGCCGCAGCAGCAGCGACTTGCCGGCGCCGTTGGGACCGATCAGCACGGTGACGCCGCCGGGCTCGAGCGTCAGGTCGACGCCGGCGACGAGCGGCTGGCCGTCGATGGCGAAGGTCAGACCTTCGAGCTTCAACGGCATGATGGAGGCGGTGTCGCGCATCGGTTCACCCCGCGTTCCGGGCGCCGATACGGCCGATGCCGAAGGCGGTCGCGTTGAGCACGAGGGTGAGCATGAGCAGTGCCGCGCCGAGGCCGAGGGCCAGCGGCAGGTCGCCCTTGGAGGTCTCGAGGGCGATCGTGGTGGTCATGGTGCGTGTGTGGCCGACGATGTTGCCGCCGACGATCAGCACGGCGCCGACCTCGGCCGAGGCGCGGCCGAAGCCGGCGAGAAGGGTGGTGATCAGCGAGAAGCGGGCGTCCCACAGCAGGGTGGGCACGGCGCGCCGGCCGACGAGGTCGAGCGAGGCGAGATGCTCGGCATATTCGCGCCACAGGTCCTCGATGGTCTGGCGCGTCAGCGCGACGACGATCGGCAGGACGAGCACGGCCTGGGCCATGACCATCGCCTTGGGCGTGAACAGCCAACCGAGGCCGCCGAGCGGGCCGGAGCGCGACAGCAGGAGGTAGATCGCCAGACCGGCGACCACCGGCGGCAGGCCCATCAGCGTGTTGACGGTGACGACGACGGCGGTCCGGCCGGGAAAGCGCGAGACCGCGATGAGCGAGCCGAGCGGAAGGCCGATCAGGGCGGCGAGCGACACGGCGGTCAGCGTGACTCCGAGGCTGAGCCCGACGATCGGCCAGAATCCGGGCGTGTCGACGCCGAAGGCCTGCGCCAATTCGCCGAGAACGTCGACGATCACCATTCGCTGCTCCTGCGCATTCCCGCCGGATGTTCCCGGTCTCGCAAGGGCGTTATGTTCTTAAAAACATCACGACCAGTCAGGATGTTAGCACCGTTATGTCCGGCCCGCCTCCTCCTTTGGTAGAAGACCGTCAGGCGGCGCGGCCGGTCGCGGCGAGGGCCCAGCCGACGATGGCGTCGACGTCGGGGGCGAGTTTCGTCCAGTCGTCGCCGGCAAAGGCCTCGAAGGCCTCGCGCTGGGCCTCGCGCATCACGACGAGCGTCGGGATGCCGGCGGCCATGGCGTCGCCGATCTCGGAGCGGACGCCCTGGCCGGCGGCTTCCTGCTTGGCGAACTTGCCGACGAAGACGATGTCGCAGCCGGCCTCGATCGCCCGGGAGATCGACAGGCGGGCGCGGGCGAAACCGTCGGGATCGAGGATGCAGCTGTCGGCCTCGGCGCCGAGTTCCTGCGAGATCTGGGTGACGCCGTCGGAGGCGAGGTCGCGCAGCAGCATCTCGTGGCGGCCGTTGGAATGCAGGCCGCCCCATTCGGGCAGCACGCCGCCGAGCGAGAGGTCGCCGCGGGCGGTAAGACGGGCGCGGACCTCGGCCAGCGTCGGGGCGATGTCGAAGCCCGATTCGTAGACGACGACGGCGAGAGGCAGGACTTCGGAGGCGGACGACATGGGAATACTCGGCTCGGCTGCGGGGAGGGTCGCGGCGAGGGTAGGCCCGGGATCGCGGTCTTGTCCATCGTCTCCTCGGCCGCGCCTCAGCCGCCGCCCTTGCGGAAGACGGCGTGGAAGCGGGCGAGGAAGCGGCGAGCGAGATCATCGTCGGCGCCGTCGATCTCGACCCGGACGTCGGCGATCGGAAAGCGGACGAGCCCGATGCGGCGTTCGCGCGGGGCGGTGAGGGCGAGGCGAAATGCCGCCGTCTCGAAGCGGCCCTCGATCGTCGTGCCCGAGACGCGGATCGTCTGCGCGGGATCGAGATGGGCGGCCATGCGGGCGAGTTCGGCCGCATCGATCGCCATCTCGAAGTCGTGGACGCGCGCCGGCGACGCGGCGGCGGAGCCGTCCATCTCAGCCACCGGCGATCGGCGGCCAGATCGACAGGACCTCGCCGGGGGCGAGCGGTCGCGTCGCACGCGTCTCGTGGTCGACGAAGCGGCCGTCGACCAGCACGATGGCGCAGAGCGCCGCCGGCAGGTCGAGAGTCGCGACGATGTCGGCCGGCGTGGTGCCGACCGGCACGGCGACGCGCGCCTCGTTGCGCCGGGTTCCCTCCGGCAGCCAACGCTCCAGCATGGCGAAGAGCTTGAGCGTGATCTCGATCGTCTCGGTCCCGGCGGGCGTGCCCTTGGGGGCGATCACGTGGATCATGCGGATCTCCTCTCGCTCGTTCCGCCCGCCTCAGGCGAGCGACAGCGCGCGCGCCAGATAGGCGTCCATGAACTTGTTCGGGTCGGCCTTGAGCTTGGCCTTCCAGTCGTCTCCGAGCGGCGCGCCGGTCTGGATCAGGCCGCGCAGCGCGCCGATGTGGTGCGTGCGTCCGACGACGGTCGCGCCGATGACGCGGTCGCCCTTGAACTCCAGACGAATGTAGTGATGGGCGGCCTCGTCGACCACCTCGACGTGATCGCCGCCCTCGGCACCCCACCACTGACCGTAGGAGGTCGAGACCAGACCGAAGGTCTCGAGCACGTTCATGCGCAGGCCGCCGAGGGTGCGGGCGTCGCCGCCGGCCATGTTGGCGCCGGCGACCAGCGCCTGGTCGGCGGCGTTGGGCTGGATGGCGTTGACCATGTGCTCGCCGGTCGAGAAGTCGACCGACTCCGTGCAGTCGCCGGCGGCGTAGACGTCGGGGGCGGTCGTCTGCATGCGGTCGTCGACGACGATGCCGCCGAGGCTGCCGATCTCGACGCCGGAGCCGCGCAGATAGTCGATCGCCGGGGCGACGCCGGTGGCGCAGATGACGAAGTCGAACAGGCGCGTCGTGCCGTCGCCGAAGCTCACCTTGACCTTCTCGCGGGTGTTCTTGGCCTTGAAGACCAGCGACAGCAGGCCGCCCTGGGGGACGTTCGCCTCGATCGCCGCGACCTTGGTCGAGGTCAGCACCTCGACGCCCGACTTCTCGCTCCACGAGCGGATCAGCGCCGAAGCCTTGGGCGTCATCATGCGCGGGACCATGCGGTCGCCCATCTCGACGACGGTCAGCGAGCCGCCGGTCTTGCCGACGGTGTTGGCGATCGCCTCCATGATGATGCAGCCGATGAAGCCGGCGCCCATCTGCAGCACCTTGGCGCCCGGCCGCAGCCGGTCGAGGATGGCGCGGGCATCCTGAAGCGTCCAGCACGACACGACGTCGGGCAGGTTCATGCCGGGGATCGGCGGGCGCACCGGGCGGGAGCCGGTGGCGAGCAGGAGCTTGTCGTAGGGCATGGTCTCGCCGTTCGACAGCGTCACCGTCTTGGCGTCGGTGTCGATCGACGAGGCGCGGGCCTCGGCCAGCTCGATGCGGTGATTGATCCAGTGATTGCGGTCGTGCCGCAGCAGGGTGCCCGACTCGGCGATCTTGCCCTCGAGCAGATAGGGGATCGCCATGCGGGAATAGGGGCGCTCGTGCTCGTCGCCGACCACGACGATCTCGTCGTGCGGGCGGGCCTTGCGGATGGCTTCGGCGGCGACCACACCGGTCGGACCGTTGCCGAGAATGACGTGTCTCATGGGAACCCTCGCGGCAATTCGGGGCCCGCACGCGCCCGCCGCCGATCGCGCGGGCGGGATCGGAGGCGAGCGGGCGATGCGGGAGAGGGGACGGCCGCGCGAGCGGCCGTCCGGGTTCGGATCACAGGCCGAGGCGGGCGCGCGTCTCGGACGTCGGGATGCCGTCGGAGGTCCAGCCGCGTTCGGCGTAGTACTCGGGCAACATCTTCTCGAGGCCGTTGACCAGGCCCTTGGCGGGGCCGGTCTTGGCCGGTTCCGTCGTCAGGCGCTTGGGCAGGCAGTCGTCCTTGGCGGTGAAGCCGGCGGCGTTGTTGAACATGCGCTCCATGTTCCAGATGCGCTCGCCGACGACGTTCAGGTTCTCCAGGCTCCAGTCGCCCTCACAGGCCGCCTGGAGCTGCGGCGCGACGTCCACGAGGCTCCATGCGAAGGAGGTGAAGAGGCAGACGCCGGCCGAGTCGAACACCGCGGTCGCGTCCTGGAACGCCTTGACGAGACCCGCCTTGCCTTCGGTCGCCAGCGGATCGGTCTTGATCGGGATGCCCAGCACTTCCGAGGCCACGGTGTAGCTGCGCAGATGGCAGGCGCCGCGGTTGGAGGTGGCGTAGGTCAGGCCCATGCCCTGGATGCCGCGGCTGTCGTAGGCCGGGAATTCCTGACCCTTGACCGACATCGAGAGCTCCGGATGGCCGTACTTCTCGCAGAGCCGCTTGGAGCCGAGACCCATCTCCTTGCCGAAGCCCTCGCCGGTGGCGGTCTTCTCGGCGAGGAAGGTCAGCGCCCGGGCGGAACCGAACGGCGCCTCGATGCCGATCTGCTCCTTGGTGAGGACGCCCATCTCGTAGAGTTCCATCACCGCGCCGACGGTCGCACCGAAGGAGATCGGGTCGAAGCCGTCCTCGTTGCAGAGGAAGTTGGCGTAGGTGAGCGCCTCGAGGTCGTCGACGCCGTTGGCGGCACCGAGCGCCCAGGCCGCCTCGTATTCCAGACCACCCGACGCGCCCCAGTACTGCGGGCGGTTCTCGACCGTGTAGTGGCCGTTGTCGAGCTGGGAGATGCGGCCGCAGGCGATGGTGCAGCCGAAGCAGGCCTGGTTGGTGACGAGGTTCGCCTTGCCGTCGGTCGGGCGCTTCTCGCGCATGGCCTCGGCCGAGATGTCGCGCGCGCCCTCGAACTGGACGTCCTTGTGGTTGCGCGTCGGCAGAGCGCCGATCTCGTTGATGACGTTCATCAGCACCTGGGTGCCGTAGGTCGGCAGGCCCTGGCCGGTGACGGCGTTGTCGGCGAGCACCTTCTTGGCGGCCTTGGTGGCGGTCATGAAGGCCTTCGGGTCACGCACGGTGCCGACGCCCTTGGTGCCGCGCACGGCGATCGCCTTGAGGTTCTTCGACGCCATCACGGTGCCGACGCCGGAGCGGCCGGCGGCGCGGTGGAGGTCGTTGACGACCGCGGCGTAGAGGCAGCCCTGCTCGGCCGAACGGCCGATCGAGGAGACGCGCATCAGCGGGTCCTGATGGCGTGCCTTCAGGTTTTCCTCGGTGTGCCACACGGTGTGGCCCCACAGGTCGGCGGCGTCCTCGAGGGTGACCTCGTCGTCACGCACCAGCAGGTAGACCGGCTTCGGGGACTTGCCCTCGAAGATGATCATGTCCCAGCCGGCCTGCTTCAGCTCGGCGCCCCAGTAGCCGCCCGAGTTGGAGCAGGCGATGGCGCCGGTCAGCGCGCCCTTGGTGATGACGGTGTAGCGGCCGCCGGTCGAGGCCATGGTGCCGGTCAGCGGGCCGGTGGCGAAGATCAGCTTGTTGGCGGGCGACAGGGGATCGACGCCCGGGCCGACCTCGTCGACGAAATACTTCGTGCCGAGGCCGCGGGAGCCGAGGTATTCCATCGCCCATTCCATGTTGAGCGGCTCGTTGGAAACGGTGCCGGCGGTCAGATCGACGCGCAGAATCTTGCGTTGCCAGGACATGGGATTCTCCTCGTCTTCCTCAGGCGGTCTTCGTGGCGGTGTCGAGCTTCTCGGCCCAGTTCCTCATGCGATCGAGGCCGGTCCAGTTCGCGTCGACGAAGGTGATGGCGCCGGTCGGGCAGGCGTCGGCACAGGCCGGAGCGCCCGCACAGAGGTCGCACTTCTGGACCTTGCCGGTGTCGGCCACGTAGTTGATCGTGCCGAAGGGGCAGGCGATCGTGCAGACCTTGCAGCCGACGCAGGTGGTCTCGTTGACCACCTTGGCGCCGAGAACCTTGTCCTCGTGGATGGCGCCGACCGGGCAGGCATGCATGCACCATGCTTCCGAGCACTGCGTGCAGGTGTAGGGGACCTTGCGGCCGGTCGTATGGAAGTCGAAGACCTTGATGCGCGACTTCGAGGTGGCGAAGACGCCGTGGTTCTCGAAGGAGCACGCCATTTCACATTGCAGGCACCCGGTGCACTTCGATGCGTCGATGTGCAGTGAATTCATCATGGGCCTCTTCCTCCCTTGCGGTCGACGAACCGTTCGCACGCCACGAGGAGAGGCGACGGTCCAGTTTTCGTTGTGTTTGGTAAAACAAAACGGCGAGACCGCCTTGTTTCACTCCCCGGTTTTCGTTATGATCAGCAAAGCATTTCGCTGAGCCGTCAGTATTTTTGCTTGGGCGGATCATCGATCGGGCCGCTCGGATTTGCAATTGTTCCAAAAGGCAATTTTGGAGCACTCGATTTCACGTCGGCGCGAGGTGGCGGCGACTTGCTTCCGTCGACGAAAGGCAGTTTGCTCATGCGTGGGCGACGCCGCGTCGTGTCGCCGGTCACCTCGGGTTCGGGAGCCGCCGATGATCGCCGTTCGTTTGTTCCTCAAGCTCGATTCAGACACGCGAATCGGTCACGGCAAGGTCGCCCTGCTCGAAGCGATCGAGGAGACGGGTTCGATCTCCGGCGCCGGTCGGGCGCTGGGGATGACCTATCGTCGGGCCTGGGAACTGGTCGACCACCTCAACAAGGCCTTCGGCCGCCCGCTCGTCACCGGCCAGACCGGCGGCGCCGGCGGCGGCGGAGCGCGGCTGACCGAGCTCGGGCGCGAGGTGGTGGTGCGCTATCGCGCGATCCTGGCGGCGACCGAAGCCGCCGCCGCGCCGCATGTCGCGATCCTCGACGATCTGATGAAGACCGCCGACGCGCAGGACGGGGTCGACGACGGCTGCTGAGCCGTCGCCGAGCCGACGTCACGCCGGGCGGAAGCCGGCCTCGGCGAGGCGGGCGCGCATCTCGGGATCGGCGAGGAGGTCGAGGAAGGCGCGGACCGCCGGGCGCTCCGACCGCGAGCGCGGGATCGCGAAGTCGTAGTGCTCTTCCCCATAGGGCAGGAAGGCGAGACCCTCGGCGCGGGCCGCGGGCTCGATCGTCATGCCCCAGTCGGCGGCGCCGCGGGCGACCGCGACGACGACGGCGCCGTGCGAGCGCGGCTGATTCTGCCAGCCCGGCGGGCGGCGGCCGGCGAGCAGCCGGTCGATGAGGATTCGCGTGCCGGCGCCCTGGTTGCGGTTGACCATGACGACGGACGGATCGGCTAGGGCCGCAGCGACCGCCTCGGCGACCGTCGCGAATCCCGCGAATCGCGCGTCGTCGGGGCGATGGACGAAGCCCTGCATGCGGCGCCAGCCCTCGTGCAGTTCGAGGCCGTCGTCGAGGAAGGGCTGGTTCCAGCCGCCGGTCGCCGGGTCCATCAGATGCATCGGGGCGACGTCGCATTCGCCGCGCCGCGCCGCCTCGAGACCGCCGGTCGAGCCCAGCGCCAGGATGCGGACGTCGAAGCCGCGGTCGGAGAGCGTGTCGACGATCGGCTCGAGGCCGATGCAGTGCGATCCGGCGATCACCAGATCGGGCAGGCGGATGTCGGGGTCGAACAGCGTCACCTCGCGGTCCGAGCCCGCCGGCAGATGGTCGGCGAGCGCATCGACGGCGACGAATCCGTCGGCCTGGGCGAAGGCCGAGATCGAGCCCGAGCCCTTGAACACCGGATGGGCGACCACCTCGCCCTCGTCGCCCTCGGCGAGCGAGACCATGACGTATTCGGTGCGGCCGCGGGCCGAGGGCACGCGTACCGGCACGGTCGCCTCGACGCTCTCGTCGGCGCGCGGCTTGAGGCCGGCGAGACGGCGCAGCGACGGCACGACGAACTCGTGGAAGGTGAACATCGCCGAGGCCGGGAAGCCCGGCAGCACGATCACCGCCTTGCCGCGGCAGACGGCGAGGCAGAGCGGCTTGCCCGGCTTCAGCGCGACGCCGTGGACGACGATGCCGGGTTCGCCGAGTTCGGCCACCAGCCGCGAGGTGTAGTCGCCGGCGCCCTTGGATGTGCCGCCGGAGAGCACGACCATGTCGCAGCTCTCGAGCGCCCGGGCGAGGGTTTCGCGCAGCGCCGCCTCGTCGTCGCGGACGCGGCCGAAGATCACCGGCTCGCCGCCGTTCTCGGCGACGGTCGCCGCGACGATCGGGCCGTTGGTGTCGTAGATGCCGGCGGGCGGCAGCGGCTCGCCGGGGGCGACCAGCTCGTCGCCGGTCGAGACGACGGCGACCTTCGGCCGGCGCCACACCGGCACCTCGCCGATGCCGGAGGCGGCCATCATGCCGATCTCGCGCGAGCCGATCGGCGTGCCGCGGCGGATGAAGACCTCGCCGCGGCCGAGGTCGGAGCCGGCGAAGGCGACGTTCTGTCCGCCCGCCACGGCGCGGCGGACGAGGACGGTGCCGTCGACGGCCGGTTCGGTCCATTCGACCGGCACGACGGCGTCGGCGCCGCGCGGGATCGGGCCGCCGGTGGCGATGACCGAGGTGGCGCCCGGTTCGATCGCGATCTTGGGCAGACGGCCGCAGGCGATCTGCTCGCCGGTCGGCGTCAGGGCGATCGGGTTCTCCTCGGAGGCCGTGGCGACGTCGCTCGCCCGGACGGCGAAACCGTCCATGGTCGAGCGGTCGAAGGGCGGCACCTCGATCGCCGGCGACAGGCTGCGGGCGACGATGCGGCCGAGGCTCTCGCCGAGCGGCACCGTCTCGACCCCGACCGGCGCGGCGGCGAGCGCCGTCTCGAATCGCGCGAGCGCCTCGTCGCGCCCGAGAACGGTGAGAAACTGGTCCTGTTTCACGGCGGTATGCTCCGGATTGTCGTCAGAGAGTGGGGGCGAGCGCACGGACGGCGAGGGTCGTGCCGTCGGCGAAGCCTTCGCATTCGGGGCCGAGTTCGACCCAGGCGTCGGCGTGGGCGATGGCGGTCCAGGGCGGACGGCCGGTCGAGAGCGGCTCCAGGGTGCCGTCCGGACCGAGCGCCAGAAGGGCGATCTCGGCGAGGCCGATCTGCGAGACCAGCTTGCGGGCGAGGCGGCCGGTCGTCTCGACGATCGGCGGCGTCCATCCGGCGAGCGCGGCGATCGTCGGCTCGAGGATCGCGAGGGTCGCGACGAAGAGATCTTCGGGGCGACCGGAGAGGAGCAGCGCAGGCCGGCCGGCGATCGTGCCCCAGGCGGTCGCCTCGCAGGCGGCGAGCGCCAGGCCGCCGCCTGTGATCGTGCCGGCGGTCTCGAACCAGTTCCGCGACGGATCGACGGCATCGAAGTCGCCACGGCCGAGGAGGAGGAGGAGATCGGCCTCGGCCGGATCGAACGCGGCGAAGGCGGCGGTCTCGACGAGAGCCGGGCCGCGGCCGAGGAGGACCGCCAGCGCGTGGGCGGCTTCGTCCGCCGCATCCGAGCCGTCGTGGAGGACGACGACGCGCGGCCGGCGGACGGGGAGGGCGGCGATGCCGGCGCTCTCGGCGACGAAGGCGAGGCGTTCGCCGACGATCGTGCCGGCCACGGCGAGCGTGCTGCCGGCGCGGGCGCACCAGCCGCGCGGCAGGAGGTCGGTTCCCGGCGCCACGACCTTGTGGAAGCGCGGTTCGCCGGCGACCTGCGGAACGCTCGCACGCGCCGCGACGGCGTCGAAGGGGGGCAGAACCGCCTCGCCCGGTTCGACCGCGACGAGAGCGGCGGGCGTCACCGGGGCATAGGGCGAGGCGCCGATCGTGTCGGTGGACGCGACCGCCCAGCCGGCCCGCAGGGCGAGCGGCATCAGGGGGCGGTCGTAGGCGAAGACGAGATCTTCGGCCAGCACGGCGCCGATCGCCGTGCGCGGCGGCAGGCGGCAGGGCGCGACCGGGGCGGGCGTGGCGACGGCCGACCGGCGGAACGCGTCGAGCGAGGCGAGGGTGGTGCCGAGGGGGGCGTCGGCCGCGGCCGGTCGTGATCGAGTCCTCTTGCCGAGTTTCACGCTCTTCGCGCTCCGTGGTCCGTCCCCGGGGCCGACCTTGGCACAGAGCGCGCCGGCTTTCCATCACCCGGCGAGAGCGAGGCCCCCGCCGGGACCGGAACCCATACCAAGGAAGGAGGACGATCTTGACGGCTATCAAGAAGCGGCCGGCCCGTGTGCGCGACCGTCGCGGTCGGACGGGTCCTCGAGGGAAGGAAGCCATGGAAGACGCGAACACGACGATCGAGACGGGAATGATCGGCCACAACGCCAGTGGGATGCCGATCACCGTCGAGGTGCGGCTCTTCAACAGCCTCACCCGCCACGGCGGCGGGCTCGGGCCGGTGCAGCGGCTGGAACTGACGGCAGGAGCGACCGTCGGCGACGTGGTCGATCGACTGCGTCTGCCGGTCGGCGACATCTTCCTCGTGCTGCGCAACGGCCGCGACGTGTCGCCCGGCCTCTACGGTGGCGGGATGGTCAACCGCGAGGCGGTGCTCGACGACGGCGACGTCGTCGCCTTCTCCGGCCCGGTGCCCTATTCCTTCGGCATGGGCGCGCCGGTGGTCTGAGGGCAAAACGCCGCGACCGCCATCAATCATTGCGAAACCAAGGTCTGTCATTGTCGAAACCCGAACTGCGAGTCGAGGGCGACATGACGGACCTTTCCGAGCGCGGCGTCTCGTTCGACGACCTGACGCTCCACTATCAGCCGCAGGTGGCCGCCGACGGATCGCGCATCGTCGCGGTGGAGGCGCTGCTGCGCATCCTCAAGCCGACACCGCGTCTGACGACCCCGGCCGACGTGCTCGCCTGGTACGAGGCGCCCGACGAGGCCGAGGCGCTCGACTGGTGGGTGTTCCGCCGCGCCGCGACCGACGCGCTGCGCTGGCCGTCGATCACCGTGTCGATCAACATGACGGCCGATCGCTTCCGCGACCCGAGCTTCGCCCGCCGCGCGCTCGAGGTGCTGGCCGAGATCGGCGTCGATCCGAAGCGGATCGAGGTGGAGATCGTCGAGGGCGCCTACATCGGCGACTTCGAACGGGCGGTCGCCAACATCACGGTGCTGCGCGCCGCCGGCGTCAAGATCGCGCTCGACGACTTCGGCACCGGCTTCTCGTCGCTGACCTATCTCCTGAAGCTTCCCGTCGACAAGGTGAAGATCGACAAGTCCTTCGTCGACGGCGTCGGTCTCGTCCAGTCGGCGGCGATCGTCCATGCGGTCGTCGCGCTCGCCCGGGCGCTGGGGATGAAGATCACGGCCGAGGGTGTCGAGAGCGAGGACCAGTGGCGCTTCCTGCGCGCCGCCGGCTGCCACTACATTCAGGGCTGGTTCTTCTCCAAGGCGGTGTCGGCCGACGCGCTCGACGCCATGCTCGCCTCCGGCACCGTGCCGCGCCGCGACGCGGCGTGAGCGCGCGCCCGGCCGCGCGCCGGGCGTCTCCCTTCCATTCCAGACCGGGTCGCCGTCGCGACCGCGCCTCACTTGGAGAGCGCGGTCTGGTTGGCGTTCGGGCCGATGCCGGCGGGGACCGGGATGTTGGTCGAGCTGTAGTTGGTGTTCAGCACCATGGTCGGGCCTTCCGACAGGGTGAACTGGTCGGCGACGACGATCGTATAGGCCGACTGGTCGGCGACCGGCCTGTTGGCGGCGACGTGCAGTCGGTTGCGCGGCAGATAGATGGTGCCGAGCAGCATGCGGGCATTGTCGGAATAGATCGTGTGGACCTGACCGGTCGGGGCGGCGCGGTCCTCGAAGACCAGCATGCCGGCCATGTCGCCGGTCTTCGGCGCGGTCAGCGACACGGTCGAGGCGGCCTCGAAGTCGACCACCGCACCGGTGCCGGTCATGAAGAGGCCGACGTTGTTGCCCGAGAGCGAGGCACCGCCGGTGACGACCAGCGGGCCGTTCTTGAAGGCGTAGATGCCGGGGTTCATCGTCACCGAGGCGCCGCCGTCGATGGTGATGCCGCCGCAATAGGTGCCCGGATTGAGGATGGCCGAACCGCCGGAGATCACCAGCCCGGTCTGGGTGCATCCCGGTGCCGTCGGCTGCGGCCGGGCGGCGAGCGGGTCGGAGAGCACCGGACAGTCGGTCTGCGGGTCGGGGGTGAAGGACCCCGGCCCCGGCGACGACTTGCCGCCGCTCGAGCAGATGAAGGCCGCCTTGATCACCGCGCTGTTCTTGGCCATCAGGCCGGTCGACTTGGTCGAGTTCGAATAGATCGAGCAGCCCGGCGCCTCGAGGCGAGACGACTTTTCGAGCAGCACCGTCGAGGGTGCGGATGCATTGAGGCCGATGACGCAGATCGGCGCGCCGCCGACGACGCGGGCAGTGGCGGCGACCTGGACGCGGGTCGAGGTGACGGCGCTCAGCACCCAGGTCTGGACATTGGCCGTGAGCGTCACCGTCACCGTCTTGGCGACATTGTCGACGCTGGGCGTGACGTCGGTCGTGGTCGCGTCGGCGCCGAGCGACTTGCGCGCGAAATTGGCGGCGACGCCGCCGACCACGTCGACGGCGGAGTTGCCGAGGCGGAATTCCTTGGCGCCGGCGAGTGCGGCGCCGTCGGCGATCGCCTGCATGCGGGCGCGGCGGGCGGAGAGGTCGGCGAAGTCGACGGCACCGCCGCCGACGACGACCAGCGCGCCGGCGGAGAGCGCGAAGGCGAGACCGACGTTGCCGCGGCGATCGCGCAGGAAGCGGGCGAGACGTCGGAACAGGGGCGTGATCACGGCGAGCCCTCCGATCCGGCGACGAGCGCGCGATGGGCGCGCACCATGAACTTGATCTGATGGGCGAGCAGGCGCCAGTTGACCGGCTTGCACATGAAGGCGGTGGCACCGGCCTCGTAGGCGCGATCGATCGACACCATGTCTTCGCGGCCGGTGATGACCATGACCGGCAGACGGTCGAAGCGCGGATCGGCGCGCAGCACGCGCACCATCTCGATGCCGTCCATGCCGGGCATGTCGACGTCGACCAGGAGCGCCGCCCACGGCCGCGTCGGCAGGGCCGCGAGACCGGCCTCGGCGCAGTCGGCGGTTTCGACCCGGACGGTCGGGGTGGAGAGATAGACCGAACAGAACTCGCGCTGAATCGGGTCGTCGTCGACGGCGAGGATGTCCATGTCCTCGGTCAGCACATACTCGAATCGGGTGGTCGCGGCTGAGTTGGTCATCGGCGTTTCGAACGGATTCGACGTGGCGTTTCGGGCTCTTCGTTCGCGTCTCGGCGCAAGCCTTGGAAGGTTTCTAACAGAGAGTTCCTAAAGATACGTTCGATGAGCCGGCGTATCGTCGGGTATCCGTTTGCGCCGCCTTAACCATGGCGCGGCAGTATCCGGGCATGAAACTCCCGGTGCCGTCGATCCGAACCCGCCTCCTGTTGCTCGTCGCCGCCGCCGTGGTGCTCGCCACCGCGGTGATGCTGGCGCTGACCCTCCGCCAGGAGACGCTGCGTTGGGGCGTCGCCAAGCGCGACGGCCTGTTCTCGACGGCGCAGGTGATCGCGGCGGCCGCCGCACGCGCCACCGCCGAGGGCGACCGCTCCGGCGTGCACCGGGCGATCCGCTCGATGGGCCGCATCGAGGGGCTGGTCTTCGCCGGCATCGACGCGGCCGACGGCACGCCGCTCGGCGACGTCGGGGCGACCGAGCAACTGGCGAGCGATCTCGTCCTGACCGATCCGGACGCCGACGTGTCGATCGGCCGGTGGATCGCCAGCCGCACCGTCGAGGTCCGCGTCGACATCGTCGACGAGGGGCGGACGGTCGGCGTGCTGAGGATCCTCGCCGACACGCAGGATCTGGCGCCCCGCCTCTGGGCCTCGGCCCGGGCGGCGGCGAGCGGGGCGGCGCTGGCGTTGGCGGTCGCCTTCGTCGTCGCCTTCCGCCTGCAGCGGCGCATCGTCGGGCCGATCGTGGCGCTGTCGGGCGCCATGGCGCGGGTGCGCGGCGCGCACGACTATTCGGTGGCGCTCGAGCCCGGCGGGCGCGACGAGATCGGCACGCTGATCGACGGGTTCAACGGCATGATCGGCGACATCAGGGAACGTGATGACCGGCTGGCCCGGCACCGCGAACGCCTGGAACAGGACGTCGCCGACCGCACCGCCGACTTCGCCCGTGCCGCCCGCGAGGCGGAGGAGGCGAACCGCGCCAAGTCGGACTTCCTCGCGACCATGAGCCACGAGATCCGCACGCCGATGAACGGCATCCTGGTGATGGCCGAGCTCCTCGCCGCCTCCGACCTGCCCAACCGGTCGCGGCGGCAGGCCGAGGTGGTGGCGCGCTCGGGCGCGAGCCTGCTCGCCATCATCAACGACATTCTCGACCTCTCGAAGATCGAGGCCGGCAAGCTCGAGGTCGAGCATGTCGCGGTCGATCCGCACGAGGCGGTCGACACGGTGACCAAGCTCTTCGCCGATCGGGCGCGCACCAAGGGGCTCGATCTCGCCGCCCGGGTGGCGCTGCCGCGCGCCGCGCGGCTCGACGCCGATCCGACGCGGCTCGGTCAGGTTCTGGCCAATCTCGTCAACAACGCGCTGAAGTTCACGCAAGCCGGCGGCGTGACCATCGAGGTCGAGGCCTTCGGCGCCGACCGCGTCCTCTTCGCCGTCGTCGATACCGGCATCGGCATTCCCGAGGACAAGCTCGCCACCATCTTCGAGGCCTTCTCGCAGGCCGACCAGACGACGACCCGACGCTTCGGCGGCACCGGTCTCGGCCTCGCCATCGCCCGGCGACTGGTCGCGGCGATGGGCGGGACGCTGGAGGCGACCAGCGTCGAGGGACGCGGCACCTGCTTCTTCTTCACACTGCCGGTGACCGGGCCGGCGACCGACGTCGCCCCCTGGGCACGACTCGACGATGGGCTGCCGTCGGTGGCGATCGTCGCCGTCGGCGGGCGGCAGACGGCGGCGGCGCTCACCGGTCATCTCGGCGATGCCGGCTTCCGGGCGATCGCGGCCGGCGACGGACCGATCGCGGCGGAGGGCGCGCGGCTGGCGATCGTCGATGCCGCGCGGCTGCGCGCCGACGGCCGACCGGCGCTCGGGGAAGAGGGCGGGGTGGTCGTGCTGGCGGAGGCCGGCGACGACGTCTCGGCCCTGCTCGCGCAGGGTCTCGCCGACGCATCCGTCGCCTGGCCGGCGACGCGCGAGGAGATCGACGCCGTCGTCGCCTGTCTCGCCGCCGGACGGCCGCTCGCGACCCTCGAGGAGCGAGCGGCGCATCGCGTGGTCGAGCACGCGCGCTTCCCCGGTCTGCGCGTGCTGGTCGCCGACGACGTCGAGGTCAATCGCGAGGTCGCCGGCGCGGCGCTGGGTCGCCTCGGCATCGCGCCGGTCTTCGTCGTCGACGGACGGCAGGCGGTCGATGCGGTGATGCGCGAGACCTTCGACCTCGTGCTGATGGACGGCTCCATGCCGGTGCTCGACGGTTTCGACGCGGCGCGCGAGATCCGCGCCTTCGAGGCGCGGGAGGGGCGGGGACGCACGCCGATCGTCGCACTCACCGCCCATGTGGTCGGCACCGCGGCGGACGCCTGGCGCGCGGCGGGCATGGACGGCGTGCTGCACAAGCCCTTCACCCTCGCTGCCCTCGAGGCGACGATCCGCGCCCATGCGATCAATCTGATCGAAGGACCGGCAGAGGCGCCGACGGTCGAGGTCGAATCGATCCCGGCCGCGGCGAATGCCTCGGACGAGGCGCCGGTGCTCGACGACAGCGTGCTCGACGATCTCGCGGCGATGGCCGGCGGGGCGACGGCGGTCGTCGACCGGGTCGTCCGGCTCTACCAGACCCAGGCGGTGGAAAAGTTGCGCGAGCTGCACGAGGCGGCGCGCGGCGGCGATCTCGACCGGCTCGGGGCGGCGGCGCACGCGCTGAAGTCGATGAGCTTCAACGTCGGTGCGCGGCGTGTCGCGGAGCGGGCGGCGGACATCGAAAGGGCGGCGCGCGGCGACGGCCGGGCCGCGACTTCGGCCGACGTCGACCGGCTCGGCGACGACCTTTCGGCGGCCGTCGATGCCATCGCGGCACGGGGCACGCGCGCATGATCCATGCGTACAAGCACGAATACTAATCGATTGCTTGCGTTGTTTCGTCGCACGCCGCCGCGAACGCTATCCGAAATCGGCTTCGAGATACCGCATCAACACATTGTATGAATTGAAATATTAGACATCGATCAAGAATGCGCGGGACGGTCCTGAAATCACTCCGTCGGATCTGCGTCGATTGAAATGTCGGGTAGCCGACAGGATTGTCACAAGTTCAGCAGTAATGTCCCTCGACAGCGGCGAGCCATACGTTAGTCTAATGCGCAAGCATAAGACAAACAACGTCTACGTATTCGACCTATCACGTACGTGACAAACACGATCCCGCGCCGTCGTTTCCGCGCAGGCTGCCCTTGTCGACGTGCGTCCGATCAGCGGAGATGGAACCATGGCTCGTGAATTCCCCGGTGTGCCGACCGTCATCAACGGCAACGGCGCGGTAGCCTACGTGGCGAGCCACGTCTGTGGTGGCGTCATCGGCTATCCGATCACGCCTTCTACCGAGATCTCCGAGAACTACGAGCGCTTCCGGGCGGCGGGCGGCGTCAACGTCTGGGGCCGGCATCCGTTCTTCTATGAGCCGGAAGGCGAGCATTCGGCCCAGAGCGGCGCGCTGGCGGCGGCGCTGACCGGCGGCAAGTACATCTCCAACGCCTCGTCCTCGCAGGGCATCCTCTACGCCCTCGAGTCGCACTACGTGACGGTCGGCAAGAAGGTCGGCGGCTTCGTGCTGCACGTGGCGGCGCGCGTCGTCACCAAGCATTCGCTCAACGTCATGGCCGGCCACGACGACGTCTATGCCCTGCTGCCGGCGGGCTACACCATCCTGTTCGGTGCCGACCCGCAGGAGGCGGCAGACTTCGCCGCGATCTCCTACCGGATCGCCGCCGATTCTCTGGTTCCGGTCGCCAACGCGATGGACGGCTTCGCCACCTCGCACATGACGAGCGAGGCGCTGCTGCCCGAACCGGAACTGCTCAAGCTCTATCTCGGCGATCCGTCCGAGCGCATTGCCTGCCCGACGCTGGCGCAGGAGGTGCTGCACGGCGCCAAGGGCCGCGTCTATCAGTTGAAGCAGTGGGTCGCCCGTCACGCCGACTCCTTCGCGCCGGCCGATCTCGCGAGCCTGCGCAATCTCCTCGCCGAGCGGGCGGAAACGATCGAGACCGATCGTGTCGGCGCGCTGATCGGCGCGACCGAGCCCTTCGTGCCGGCGGCGCTGATGCCGCGCTGGCGGCGGCTGTGGCTGAACGCCTGGGAGAAGGGCACGCGGATGCGCGTGCCGGCACTGGTCGATCCCGACAACCCCGGCCTCACCGGCGCGGTGCAGAACCAGCCCGACTATCAGGCCGGCGTCGTCGACCATCACGTCCACTTCCTCGCCGACGTGCCGCGGCTCGCGGCCAAGGCCTTCGAGGAATACGGCGAACTGACCGGCCGCCGCTACGCGCCGGTGATGACCTATGCCTGCGAGGACGCCGAGACGGTGCTGATCGGCCTCGGCTCGGTCACCAGCGACGCCGAGGCGGTCGCCGAGTGGATGCGTCGTCACGGCCGCAAGGTCGGCGTGGTGGCGATCAAGCAGCTCCAGCCCTTCCCGGAGGCCGAGCTGATCGCCGCGATCGCCGGCAAGCGGGCGGTGACGGTGCTCGAGCGCTCCGACGTGACGGCGCTGTCCGATCGCGTGTCGCGGGCTCTGGTCAAGGCGCGCGAGAACGCGGAGAGCGCGACCCCGCGCCATCCCGGCATCCCGGCGCTCGCCGTCCTGCCGCGCACGACCACGGCGATCTTCGGCCTCGGTGGCCACGACCTGCAGCCGCGCCATCTGATCGCCGCCTATGACGCGATGGACAGCGCCGACGCCGCGCCCTTCGTCTGGCTCGGCTCGCGCTTCACCGCGCCGAACGCCCCGGCGGTCGTCACGGATCTGCACGAGCGGCTCGCCGCGGCCTATCCCGAGCGGCTGACCAGTGTGCTCAAGACCGGCGACAACCCGGCCGACCTGCTGCCGGCCGGCGCCATGCGCATTCGCTTCCACTCGGTCGGCGGCTACGGCACGGTGGCGACGGGCAAGCTCGCCACCGACATTCTCTCCGGTCTGCTCGGGCTGCACTCCAAGTCGGCGCCGAAGTACGGTTCGGAGAAGTCGGGTGCGCCGACCAACTTCTACATCACCCTGTCGCCGGATCCGGTGAAGATCACCAATGCCGAGCTGGAGGACGTCGAGATCGTCCTGTCGGCCGACCACAAGGTGTTCTCGCACACCGATCCGCTGAAGGGCCTCGTTCCCGGCGGCACCTTCGTGCTGCAGACGAACCTCCCGCCGCATGCCGCCTGGGAGGCGCTGCCGGCCAAGGCGCGGGCGGCGATCCGCGAACGCGGGGTGCACTTCATGGTGCTCGACGCCTTCGCCGTCGCCGCGCGTCACGCCCCGACGCCCGAACTCGCCACCCGCATGATGGGCATCGCCTTCATCGGCGCGCTCGCCGGCCGGGTCGACCGGGTCTCCGCCGGTCTCGATCGCGACGCGGCGCTGGAGCGCATCCGCAAGCAGATCGAGAAGAAGTTCGGTGCCAAGGGCAAGGCCGTCGTCGAAGGCAACATGCAGGTGATCCGCGAGGGTCTCGAGGCGACGATCGAGGTGCCGTGGCGCGAGCCGGCCTACGAGGAGGCCGAACTGGTCGCCCTCGCGGCGCGGGCCCGCAGCGTCGACACCCGTCTCGCCGGCCTGGCGTCGCGGGCGGCGCCCTCGGGCCTGTTCGATCCGGTCTATTTCGACGCGATCGTCGGCAAGCCGATGCGCGACGGCTCGATCGGCGAAGCGCCGGTGATGCCGGGGTCCGGCCTCTTCCTGCCGCCCGGCAGCGCCGCGGCCAAGGACAAGGGCCTGTTCCGCCGTCAGGTACCGGCCTTCGAACCGGAGAAGTGCACCGGCTGCCTCGAATGCACGCTGGTGTGCCCGGACGCGGCCCTGCCGGCCACCGTCCACGAGATCGCCGACCTGCTGGCGACCGCCGCCAAGGCGACGGCGCTGCCCGAAGGTCGTGCGGCTCGGCTCTCGGCCGTCCTGCCGGCGCTCGAGGCCAAGGTGCGCATCGCGCTCGTCGAGACCAGCGAGAAGCCGGCGCTGTCGGCGCTGGTCGCCGGTGCGGCGGCCTCGGTCGCGGCCGGTGACGGCGAACTCGCGGCCGATCTCGGCGCACTCGCCGAGACGCTGTCCTGGCTCCCGGTCGCCCGCACCAACCTGTTCTTCGACCAGTTCGAGAAGAAGGCGGCCGGGTCCGGCGGTCTCCTGTCGATCGGCATCGACCCGTCGAAGTGCTCGGGCTGTCTCGAATGCCTGACCGTCTGCGGCGGCGAGGCGCTCAGCGAGCAGGTCCAGGACGACGACCTCTACGACGAGATGCAGACGCGCTTCGCGCTCCTGTCGCAGACGCAGCCGTCGCCGCGCCGCTTCGTCGGCAATCTCGCCGGGCCCGAGGCCAAGCGCTTCGTGCTCGATCGCGAGGCCTATTACGCCACCACCGGCGGTCACGGCGCCTGCCGCGGCTGCGGCGAGGCGACGGTGATCCGCCAGATCACGTCGACCGTCCAGGCGCTCGGCACGCGTCGGGCCGAAGGCGAGACGGCGGCGATCGAGACCATGCTCGCCGATCTCGAGAAGGTCCGCGTCGGCGCCGAGGGTGCTCGCGCCGAACGGATCGACCGGGCGGCGGCGGTGCTCGAGAAGCGGCTCTTCGCCCTCGAGAGCGGTCCGACCGGCGGCGGTCGTGCGCCGATGGTGGTCGCCAACGCCACCGGCTGTTCGTCGGTCTACTGCTCGACCTTCCCGGCCAACCCCTACCGGGCGCCCTGGGTCAACAGCCTGTTCCAGGACACGCCGGCGGTGGCCAAGGGCCTGTTCGAAGGCCTCGCGGCCGATCTCGTCGAGGTGGTGCGCGCTCGTCGCATCGCCGCGCTGGAGCGCGACGGTGCCTATGATCCGGCCCGTCACGACAAGCCTCTCGCCATGTTGTCCTGGGCGGACTTCACCGACGAGGAACTGGCGCTGATGCCGACCATCGTGTCGATGGGCGGCGACGGTGCCACCTACGACATCGGCTTCGGCGCGCTGTCGAAGCTGCTGACCACCCATACGCCGATCAAGGTGGTGGTGCTGAACACCGGTGCCTATTCCAACACCGGCGGACAGGCGTCGACCTCGAGCTTCCTCGGTCAGGACTCCGACCTCGCCAGCGTGGGCGCCGCCCATGCCGGCAAGACCGACGACCGTAAGGAACTCGGGCTGATCGCCGCCTTCCACCCGAAGGTGATGGTGGTGCAGTCGACCCCGGCGATGCAGGGGCACTTCCTCAAGAACGTGCTCACCGCGCTCGACTATCGCGACGGCCCGGTGGTGATCGACGTCCATACGCCGTGCCAGGGCGAGAACGGCATCGGCGACGCGGTGGCGAGCGGCCATGCCCGCCTCGCGGTCCGCAGCCGCGTGTCGCCGCTCTTCGTCCACGACCCGCGGGTCGAGCCGTCGGCGCGGGCGCGCCTGTCGCTCGCCGGCAACCCGGACGCCGAGCAGGACTGGACCACGGTCGAACTGGAATGGGACGACGAGAACGGCGTGACGCAGACGATGGAAGTGCCGCTGACCCCGGCCGACTTCGCCCTCGAGGAAGGCCGCTTCAAGAAGCAGTTCCAGCCGCGTCCGCTCGCCGACGACGTGGCGGGCGTGCCGATCCACGAGTGGATCGACCTGCCGGCGGCGGAACGCGTCGGCCGCGTGCCCTTCGTCTATCAGGTGCGCGATCGCAAGCTGGTCCGCTTCGCGGTGCCGGATCCGATCGTCCGTCTGGTCGAGGAGCGGCGGCGCAACTGGCGTCTGCTGCGCCATCTCGCCGGCCGCGACGCCGCCAAGGCGATGGCCGAACGCACGGCCGAGGCCGAGGCGATCCGCGAGCGCTACGACGACCTCGCGGCTCGTCTGGCGGCGCTGGCGCAGGCGGCCAAGCCGACCGAGGCGGCGGCGAATGCCGATCCGGCCGACCACGCGATCGGAGCCTGATCGATCGCCGATGTGAACGACGGTGGGGAGCGCGCCGGTCGGATGTCAGATCATCCGGCCGGCGCGGTCGTTCAGGTCGGCCTTGCGGGCGACGAGCTTGTCGGCGAGCGCCGCGCTGCCGCCGCCTTCCGCCACCACCCGGCGGATCGCGCCGTCGGGAATGCGGGTGACGACCGCGATCGCCTTCACGATCTCGGCCGGCGTCATGTCGCCGAAGAGGCGGGCGGCGTGCGGGTTGTCGGGGTTCGTCCGCAGGGTCTCGATCTCGCCGACGCTCTTGCCGAAGGCGTCGCCCTTGGGGTCACCCTGGGCGCGGAATTCGAGTGCGCCGCCGACGTCGAGCGTCGTCGCGACACCGTCGACCACGCCCTGGTTGTCGCCGTCGAAGCCGACGGCGTCCCAGTTGGCGGTCCAGGCGTGGACGGCGAACCAACGCCGCGCCTGCCGCCGCTCGGCGGCGTCGAAGCGGGCGAGGCTGCGCTTGGCGAGGTCGACGAAGACGGTGGCGACATGGGCGTCGCCCGCGACCGGCACATGGATCAGAGTCGGGGCACCGGCCAGCCGATAGAGCGCCGCCGCCAGCCGTTCGTTGCGCGCGAGCGTCGGCGTCTCCGGCGTCTTGACGTAGTACCGCCGCCCGAGATCGTCCTCGTGGACGCCGCCGGGGTTGGAGCCGAGCTGGCCGCCGACCTTGCGAAGGTTCGCGACGTCGAGGCCTTCGGCGGCGATCTCCGTGGTGCGGCGGACGAGGGCGAGCTGGCCGTGCGTCTCGATCGCGCCCTTGCGGACGGCACGGACGTCGCGGATCGCCCGTTCGGGCTCGACGCCGAGTTCGGCGAGGAGGCGGGCGGCGATCATGCCGGCGCGGCCGAGGCCGCCCTTGCAGTGGACGACGACGTTCTCGCCGGCGCGGAGCCGCGCCCGGATGTCGTGGCCGTCGGCGAGCCAGCGGCGTTCGAAGGCGGGGGAGGGCACCGAGAAGTCGGGGATCGGCAGATGGCGCCAATCGAGCCCGCGCGCCAGCGCCGCCGGGCCGAGGTCGGCGACCTTCAGGGTGGAGAGTTCGGCCGGTTCGACCAGCGTCACCACCATCGTCGCGCCCCAGGCGACGATCGCGTCGAGATCGGTCGAAAGGTCACGCGCCCAGGCGCCCGACATGGCGTCCATGTCCTGCTTGCCGGGACAGAAGGTGATGCCGATGCGGCCGTGTTCCGGGCTCGCGCGCACCTCGGCGATCTGCAGCGGATGGGTGAGACTGGTCCGGGCGACGATCATTCCAGAGCCCTCGTGGCGACGCGGCCCAAGGTGCCACGGCGGGGAGCCCGTGTCTCGGTCTTCGGGCGGCGGGCGCGACCCCTTGCCGGCGGTTGCCTGAGCGGGCCGAAGATGATCACATCTCGGCCCGCGCCGTTCCGGCGCCGACCGACCGCGACGGTCGTACGGACCCGCCCATGCGCCTGCTTCTCGCCGAAGACAATGCCGAACTCGCCGAATGGCTCGCCCGTCTGCTCAGGCGCGAGAACTATGCCGTCGATCTCGCCGGCGACGGCGAGGAGGCGGAGGCGGCCCTGACGATCGGCGGCTACGACCTCGTCCTGCTCGATCTCGACCTGCCGCACATCGACGGGCTGACGGTGCTGAAGCAGTTCCGCGGCCGCAACACCTCGACCCCGGTGGTGGTGGTCACCGCCGACGACGCCGTCTCGGCCCGTGTCCGCGGCCTCGACAGCGGCGCCGACGACTATCTGGTCAAGCCCTTCGAGCCGTCGGAGCTGCTCGCCCGCATTCGCGTCCAGCTGCGCCGGGCGCGACCGGGCAGGGCGATGGAGATGCGCTGCGGCCCACTCGTCTACGACGGCACGACGCGGGCCTTCACCCTCGCCGGCGCGGCGCTCGCCCTGACGCCGCGCGAGAGCGCCGTGCTCGAGGCGCTGATCCTCAAGGCCGGCAAGCCGGTGCGCAAGGAGGCGCTGTTCGAGACCGTCTTCGACCATCACGACGAGGCCAGCGCCTCGACGATCGAGATCCACGTCCATCGGCTGCGCAAGAAGCTCGAGGGTTCGGGGGTGGCGATCGCGACGCTGCGCGGCCTCGGCTATCTCCTGGGCGAAGAACGATGAGCCGGCTCGGCCTGCGCGGCGATCTGCTGCTGCGGCTCGGCCTGCCGCTCGCCGCACTCGTGCCCTTCAACGTCTGGACGACCCGGCTCGACGCCATCTCCACCGCCGACATCGTGCAGGATCGAACGCTGACCGCCTCGGCGCGGGTGATCGCCGAGCGGATCGAGAGCGACGGCGTGCTGGTCGAGGCGACCATCCCGCCGGCGGCGCTCGAGATGTTCGCCTCCGAGGCGCGCGACCGGGTGGTCTATCGGGTGATCGGCCCGAGGGGCGAGCTCCTCGCCGGCTATGCCGACGGGCCGATGCCGCCGGATCGGCCGAAGGGGTTGCAGCCGCTCCATTTCGACGCCGCCTTCGAGGGCCGGCGCGTGCGCGCCGTCGCGCTGGTCCAGCCGATCGTCATGGCGGAGGGGACACGCGAGGGCATGGTGGTGGTCGGCTCGACGCTCGCCGGCCACGACCGACTGGTCGCCGATCTGTGGTGGAAGGCGCTGCGCGATCAGGTGCTGCTGGTCGCCGCCGCCTGCGGCCTCGCCGTCTACGGCCTGACGCGTGGCCTCGCCCGGCTGACGCGGCTGCGCGACCGCATCATCGCCCGTGATCCCAAGCAGCCCGAACGGCTCGCCGACGAGGATCTGCCGCACGAGTTCCGTCCGCTCGCGCGCGTCCTCGATCAGGCCTTCGAGCGGATCGAGGGCGACGTGGCGATCCAACGCCGTTTCGTCGCCAATGCCGCCCATCAACTGCGCACGCCGCTCGCGGTCCTGAAGACGCAGGTCGGCGTCGGTCTCGCCGAGCCCGGCGGTGGAGCGCAACGCGAGGCGCTCTCGGCCGTCGACCGCTCGATCGACGTGATGAGCCGGCTGGTCAACCAGCTCCTTTCGCTGGCGCGGGCCGAGCGAGGGGCGGCGGTGCGCAAGGATCGCGTCGATCTCGTCGCGCTGATCGGCGCCCGGCTCGACGATCTGGCGCTGCTGGCGGTCGAACGGCGGGTCGACCTCGCCTTCGAACCGGCGGTCGACCGGCTGGAGCTCGAGGGGCACGCGACGCTGCTCGGCGAGATCGTCGCCAATCTGGTCGACAACGCGCTGCGCCATGCCGGTCGCGGCGGCGAGGTGGTGGTCCGCGTCGAACGCCGCGAGGCGACGGCGGTCGTCGTCGTCGAGGACACCGGGCCGGGCATTCCGGAGAGCGAGCGCGAGCGGGTCTTCGAGCGTTTCCACCGGCTCGATCGGTCGGACGGGAGCGGCACCGGGCTCGGCCTCGCGGTGGCGCAGGAGGCGGCCGCCGCGCACGGCGGCCGGATCACGCTGGGACCGCGCGCCGACGGAGCGTCGGGGCTGCGCGCCGAGGTCGTGCTGCCGATCGCGTCGTGAAACGCGACGACCCCGCCCGGCAGGACCGGACGGGGTCGCTTCGCGTCGATCGGCCGGGGGTCAGCCTTCGGCGCCGTGGGGCTGTGGCCGCCACTTGGCCAGCCGATGCTCGAGCTTCGACATCGCCCAGTCGGCAGTGAGCGCCACCACCATGATGACGACGATCGCCGCATACATGCCGGCCGCGTCGAACGAGCCCTTGGCGACGTTGATCAGCAGGCCGATGCCGTATTTCGAGCCGACGAACTCGCCGACGATGGCGCCGACGATGGCGAAGCCGAAGGAGACGTGCAGCGAGGCGAAGATCCAGCTCATCGCCGAGGGCACGATCACCGAACGGGTCAGCTGCCACGGCGAGGCGCCGAGGATCTGGGCGTTGGCGATCATGTTGCGGTCGGCCTCGCGTACGCCCTGGAAGGCGTTGGAGAAGACGACGAAGAACACCATGACGAAGCTCAGCGCCACCTTCGAGCCGAGGCCGAGCCCGAAGATCATGATGAAGATCGGCGCCAGAACGACGCGCGGGATCGAGTTGATCACCTTGATGTAGATCGAGAAGATGTCGGCGAGCATGCGGTTGCGGCCGAGCGCGATGCCGATCACCACGCCGGCGATCGCTCCGGAGAAGAAGCCGGCGAGGCTCTCCTCCATCGTCACCCAGAGATGGAACCACAGCGGTCCTTCGGCGGTGCCCTCGGTGATCCATTCCCACAGGCGTTCGGCGATGGCCGAGGGCTGGGAATAGAAGAACGGGTCGATCCAGCCGCGCATCGAGGCCAGTTCCCAGCCGCCCAGCGCGGCGGCGAGGATGGCCCAGCGCCAGGCGAGGACCTGATAGCGACGCAGGCGTGCGGCGCGGGCGCCGGGGGTCTCGCCCGAGCCGAGCGGCTCGGCGACGGCGGCGGGAAGCGTGGTGACGTCGGTCATGGGCGCCTCCTCAGGCCGCGCTGCGGGAATAGCCCGCCTGCACTTCCTCGCGCAGGTCGGACCAGATGGTGTGGGAGATCTCGATGAACTTCGGATCGTAGCGGATGTCGGCGACGACGCGCGGACGCGGCAGGTCGATCGTGTAGACCGACTTCACCGTCGCCGGGCCGTTGGTCAGCACGTAGACCCGGTCGGCGAGCGCGATCGCCTCCTCGAGGTCGTGGGTGACGAAGATCACCGAGGCCTGGTTCTCCGACCACAGGTTCAGCAGTTCCTCGTGCATCACCACCCGGGTCTGGACGTCGAGCGCCGAGAAGGGCTCGTCCATCAGCAGGATCTTCGGGTCGTTGATGAAGGTCTGGGCGAGCGAGACGCGCTTGCGCATGCCGCCGGAGAGCTGGTGGGGGTAGTGCTTCTCGAACTTCGACAGGCCGACCCGCTTCAGCCAGGCGCGCGCCTTGTCGTAGGCCTCGTCCTTCGGCCGGCCGCGGAAGAGCGGGCCGGCGACGACGTTGTCGACGACGGTGCGCCAGGGGAAGAGCGCGTCGGACTGGAAGACGTAGCCGATGCGCGGATCGATGCCGGTGACGGGCTCGCCGAAGACCTCGACGCGGCCGAGCGTCGGCATCGACAGGCCCGAGACGAGGCCGAGCGTCGTCGACTTGCCGCAACCGGTCGGGCCGACGACGGCGACGAACTCGCCGCGGCCGACGGTCATGGAGAAGTCGCGGATCGCCGTCATGTGGCGCCCGTCGGGGGTGAGGAAGCGGCGCTCGACGTCGACGAGTTCGACGGCGGGGCCGGCGGCCTGCGGGGTTTCGGACATGCGGGGCTCCTTCGCGCGGGCAGGGCCTCGCGCGGGCGTGTCGTGTCTGACGGGGGAGGGCGCGTGGGCCGCTCGGCCTCACGCGCGCAGGATCACTTCGCGGCCTTCACGAACTCGGTCGTGTAGGTCTTGGAGAGGTCGATCTGCTTGCCCTTGACGTTCTTGGAGAAGCCCGAGAGCACGGCGAGCACCGTCGCCGGACCGTCCTCCGGCATGACGCCGTCGGTGGTGAACTGCTCCTTGCCCTCGGCGATCGCCTTGACGTAGAGCGCGCGGTCGCCGGCCCAGTAGTCCTTGGGCATCTTGTCGGCGATCTCCTCGGCCGAGTGGGTCGACATCCACTTCAGCGTCTTGACGAAGGCGTTGGCGAGCTTCTGCACTTCCGGCTTGTGGCTCTCGACGAAGGCGGTCGACATGTAGAGCGATGCGGCCGGATAGGTGCCGCCGAGCGCGGCGCGGGTCTTCTCCGGCGTGCGCATGTCGACGAGGATCGTCGCCTCGCCGGTCTTCAGCATGCGCGAGATCGTCGGCTCGGTGGTCATGCCGGCCTGGATCTTGTCCTGCTGCATGGCGGCGATGAAGGTGCCGCCGGCACCGACCGGCAGGGTGGTGAAGGAGCCGAGCGGCACGCCGTTCTTCACCGCCAGATACTGGGTGAGGAAGTTGGTCGACGAGCCGAGGCCGGTGACGCCCAGCGACTGACCCTTGAAGTCGGCCGGCGACTTGATCTCGGGGTGCTTGGTGGAGACGAGCTCGACCTCGCCGGGGGCGCGCGAGAGCTGCACCACCGACATGGTGTATTTGCCCTTGGCCTGCAGGTCGATGCAGTGGTCGTAGAAGCCGACCACGCCCTGCACGGCGCCGGCGAGCATCTCGTTCTCGGCGTCGACGCCGGCGGCCTCCGACAGGAGTTCGACCTCGAGGCCCTCTTCCTTGAAGAAGCCGAGCTGCTCGGTGAGCTTGGCGGGCAGATAGATCTGCTTTTCGATGCCGCCCACCATGATGGTGATCTTGTCGGCGGCGGAAGCGGTGGTGATCGAGGCGGCGAGCGCGGACGTGGCCACGGTCGCAAGCACCCATGCCTTCACGGACATGCGTTTCTCCTGACGTTTCTTCAGGCCTTCCTCTCGACGCCCGAGGGCGGGAGAAGGCTCGGCGTCGATCATGATCGATCCGGCTTTCATTCAGCTTTCAATCGATGCGACTTCGACGGAAGTGGCAAGAGGGCGGGAAATCGGCGGGTCGACACGCGAAAACGGGGCCCGTCTCGCGACGGACCCCGTTCGGGTCGCTCTTTTGCCCGGCGTGCCTCCGCCGGGCGTCCGGTCATTCGGCCCCGCGCAGCGCGGCGAACTCCTCCGCCGTGGCGTAGGAGGTCTGGGTGCCGGGGCGGGTGATCGAATCGGCGGCGTAGCGGGCGGCGAGTTTCAGCGAGGCCTCGACGTCGCGGCTCTCGCCGTAGAAACGGGCGAAGGAGCCGATGAAGGCGTCGCCGGCGCCGGTGGTGTCGACCGGCTTCACCGCGACCGGCGGGATGCGGGTGACGCCCTTGCCGTCGACCAGCAGCGCGCCGCGCGAGCCCAGCGTCACCACGACGACGCGGATGCCCTTGTCGACCAGCGACTTGGCGGCGACGATCGCCTCGACCTCGTCGCCCACCGGCATGCCGGTGAGGAGCGCCAGCTCGGTCTGGTTCGGCGTCAGGAACGTCACCTTGGCAATGCGGGCGAGATCGAGCGCGGCGGCGGGCGCCGGATTGAGCACCGTCTCGATGCCGTTCGCCGCGGCGAATTCGATCGTGTGATAGACGGTCTCGAGCGGCACCTCGAGCTGCATCAGGATGAGATCGGCGCGCTTCAGATCGTCGGCGGCACGGTCGACGTCGGCGGGCGCAAGGTGGCCGTTGGCGCCCTTGATGATCAGGATCGAGTTCTCGCCCGACGGCTCGACGAAGATCGGCGCGACGCCGGACGAGACGCCCGGGACCTTCTCGACATGCGTGGTGTCGATGCCGAAGCGGCGGAAGTTGGCGATGGTCGTGTCGGCGAAGGCGTCGTCGCCGACCTTGGTGACCATGGTCACCTCGGCGCCGAGCTTGGCGGCGGCGACCGCCTGGTTGGCGCCCTTGCCGCCGCAGCCCATGCGGAAGTCCGGCGCCTCCACCGTCTCGCCGCGGTCGGGCATGCGGGTGATGTAGCTGATCAGGTCCACCATGTTGGAACCGACGACGGCGATCTTCACGGGCATGACGGTCTCCTCGGGATCAACGGAACTTGCCGATCTCGGCCTCGACGCGCGCGGCTTCCCCGCTGTCGAGATGGCCGAGACGGACGGAGAAGGCGGCGGCGGCGCCGGGCGCCAGCGAACGGACGTGGCCCTTGGCCTTCTCGGCGACGCGGCCCTCCGGCTCGCAGGTCGCCGGCAGGGCGAAGGCGGCGACCTGCTGATCGCCGTTGTCGAAGATCCAGCGCACGGTGTGCGGCAGGTCGTCGGGGTTCCAGGCGATGGTCAGGGCGTCGCCCGTCGGGCCGACCTGCATCATCGCCGTGCGGCCGTCGGCACCGCGGCGCACCCCGCGGACGTAGAAGACCTGCTCGGGATCGTAGCGTTCGGGCCGGTCGAGGACGGCGGAGCTCGACGGATCGCGCGCCAGTTCCTCGATGAAGGCGAGATAGGCCGGCGTCGGCCGGACGTGGCCGGGCACCACCGAGCGCACCACGGTGTGGGCGGCGTCGAAGGGCGCGGGCTGGACGATGCGGCCGCCCCTGACCAGGGCGAAGTTGACGTGCGCCATGTACATCAGGTCCATCGGCGCCGAGGCGAGGTTCTCGACCTCGATGCCGAAGTCGAAGAGCGCGGTCCCCGGCCGCAGCACGACGCGGGGGCTGGCGCGATAGTGATCGCCGAAGCCCATCACCCATTCGCGCGTGCCGGTGAGCGCCAGATAGGGTCCCTCGGCGTCCTCGCCGATCTCGAGCGAAGCCGACTGCATCGGCGCGCAGGGCATTTCGCCGTGCAGCGGATGGGTGTCGGCGGGCGACGGGCAGCCGTTGCTGAGGAGGCCCGAGTGGAAGGCGAAGCAGCCGTAGGTGCCGACGATGGAGTCGGCGGGGCGCGGTTCGGCGAACATGTCCTTCATGCCGAGATCGACGCCGTCGAAGACCGCGTCCCAGATCATCTGGCCCATGAAGGGCAGCACGACGAGATGGCCGCGCTCGTTGGCGAGCCGGATCGCCGCGATGCCGCTCGGGTAGCGGAAGGGGCGGGCGGTGAGCGCGCCCGAGCGCAGCAACTCGTATTCGGCTTCGCCGAAATGGCTCTCGCGCAGCGTGACGGTGGTGGTCATGACACCCTCTTCTGGTCGTCTCGCGTCCGTGCCGCGCCGCCGGAGGGGCGGCGCGGTCGGGGGTCAGCGGGTCCGGTTCTTGTAGGCGTTGATGGCGATCACCAGGAGCAGGAAGGCGCCCCAGATGAAGTCGATCAGGTGGTTGGAGAAGCGCAGGATCTGGAAGCCCGACGACAGCAGCATCAAGGCGATCACCGCGATCGAGACGCCCGCCACCGTGCCCTTGCCGCCGGCCGGATTGGTGCCGCCGAGCACGGCGATCAGCACCGCCTGCAACAGGTACGAGGTGCCGTAGTCCGACTTCGCCGCGTTGGTGCGGCCCGACAGCATGATGCCGGCGATCGAGGCGAGGGTGCCCGTGAGCACGTAGCTCATGAAGACCATCTTCGCCCGGTCGAGGCCGGCATAGACGGCGGCCTTCGGATTGGTGCCGATCAGTTGCAGGGCGAGGCCGAAGGTGGTGCGCGTCAGCACGAAGGCGATCGCCAGGGCGATGACGATGAACAGAACGAAGGGCACGGCGAGGCCGAAGATCTTGCCGTTGCCGATCCAGTCCCAGGCGGCGGGGAAGCCGACGATCGCCGGGCCGCCGGTCAGCACCAGCGCGATGCCGGTGAAGATCTGGCCGGAGCCGAGGGTGGCGAGGATCGGCGTCACCTTGAGCCGGGTGATGAGGAAGCCATTGAAGGCACCCGCCAGCATGCCGACGCTCATCGACAGGCCGATGCCGCAGAGGATCCACAGGGTCTGCCCCTCCGCCGCCTCGGCGCCGCGGCCGATCATGCGGTGGAAGAAGAGGCCGGCGAGGATCGCCGAGACGTTGGCGATGCCGATGATCGACAGGTCGATGCCGCCGGTCATCATCGCCACCAGCATGGCGATCGAGAGAACGCCGAGCTCGGGGAAGAGATAGGTCAGGCTCTCGAAATTGTACCAGCGCAGGAACTTGTCGGGTGACAGCGCCGTCATCACGGCGAAGATCAGCACGACCATCACCAGGAGCTGGGCGATGTTGTTGTCGCGGTTGAAGAGCGAGCGGGGGTCGAAAGAGATCTTGTTCAAGGGGTCTCTCCTCGCTCAGGCCCGACGGCCGTGGTCGCGCCAGGCGCTGGCCGCGGTGGCGATGACGATGATCGATCCGACGACGACGAGCTGCCAGGTGGTGTCGACCTTCATGATGATCAGGCTGTTCTTGACCATGACCAGCATGAAGACGCCGAGCATGGTGCCGAGCACGCTGCCGCGCCCGCCGAAGATCGAGGCGCCACCCAGAACCACGGCGGCGATGACCTCGAGGTCGGTACCGACGAAGTCGCGCGGGTTGGCGAGCCAGATCATCGAGCAGTGGAGCATGCCGGCAAAGCCCGCGAGCGCACCGGCGAGGCAGTAGATGAAGAAGATCGTCTTCTTCAGGTCGAAGCCGACGCGGGTGGCCGCCTCGGCGCCGCCACCGAGCGCGAAGATCGAGCGGCCGATCATCGTGTAGCGCAGCATCAGATGCACCGCGAGTGCCAGGGCGACGTAGATCAGGATCATCGCGGTCAGACCCGAATGGGTGCCGTCCGCCTTGGTCATGGTGAAGATCTCGGCCTTGGCGAAGTCGATCAGCACCGGCGGGAAGCGGTCGATGTTGATCATCGAGGTGCCGACCACGCCGAGCAGGAAGCCGCGCACCATCGAACCGGTGCCGAGCGTCACGATCAGCGGGATCATCCGGAACTTCCAGACGAAGAAGGCGTTGATCGCGCCGCAGGCCGCGCCGATGGCGATCGCCATCAGGAAGGGCACGAAGACGCCCTCGTAGCCGGTCGCCAGCATCGCCTTGACGGTCAGATACATCGCCGCGACGGCGAAGGCCGGGAAGGAGACGTCGAAGCCGCCCGACAGCATCACCAGCAGGACGCCGAGCGCCATGATGCCGATGACGATGTTGGAGCGCAGAAGCGAGAACAGGTTGTCGATTTGCCAGAAGGCCGGATTGACGAGGCCGATGAGGATCATCGCGGCGATGAGAATGGCCGCGATGACGACCTCCGATCTATGGAAGAGAGCCATGGGTCACCTCACCGGAAGGACGTCAGGATGTCGGAGATCGCGTGCTCCGACGTCTCGGCGGTCTCGATCGTGTCGACGAAGCGGCCCCGATGGATCACCACGATGCGGTTGCAGTTCTGCACCAGCTCGAGGATGTCGTCGGAGATCATCAGCACCGAGACCCCGGTCTTCACCGCGAGGTCGCGGATGATGCGGTGGATCTCTGCCTTGGAGCCGACGTCGACGCCGACGGTCGGGCCGTTGAGGATCAGCACGCGGGCGTCGGTCAGGAGCCAGCGGGCGAGCACCACGCGCTGCTGATTGCCGCCCGAGAGCTGGCCGACGGGCTTCTCACCGGTCGGCGTGGCGATCTGCAGCGAGCGGATCGAGCCGGCGGCGAGTTCCGCCGCCTTGTCGCGGTCGACCACCGACCACGCGGCGATGCGGTCGTAGATCGTGGCGAGGATGTTGCGGTCGATCGACTGGGTGAGGAACAGGCCCTCGGTCAACCGGTCCTCCGGCACATAGGCGATGCCGGCGTCGATGGCGGTCGAAACCCGGTCGAGCCGCACGTCCTTGCCGTCGACCAGCACCGAGCCGGTGTAGCCGGGCTCGAGGCCGAACAGCGTGTTGGCGACCTCGGTGCGGCCGGAGCCGAGCAGGCCCGACAGGCCGACGATTTCGCCGGGGCGGATGGCGAGCGACAGATCCTCGTAGGCGCCGGGCAGCGTCAGGTTGCGGATCTCGAGGCGCGGCGGCACGTCCTCCGTCGGCGGCGTCCAGACGTAGCTCTGCGACGCGATGTCGTGGCCGGTCATGTGGCGGATGATCTTCGGCTCGTCGAATTCCGAGGTCGGCCCTTCGGCGACCTTCCTACCGTTGCGGATGACCGAGATGCGTTCGGAGATCTCCAGCATCTCGCGCATCTTGTGGCTGACGAAGAGCACGGCGATGCCGCGCGCCTGGATGTCGCGCACGATGCGGAAGAGGGTCTCGACTTCCTTGCGGGTGAGCGCGGTCGTCGGCTCGTCCATGATGAGGAGGCGCGGATCGGACATCAGCGCGCGGGCGATGGCGACGAGCTGGCGCCCGGCGGTCGACAGATCGTCGACCTCCCTGGTCGGGTCGATGTCGACGCCGAGACGTTCGATCGCCTGCGCCGCGATGGAGCGCACGCGGCTCCAGCTGACCAGCCTGCGCTTGGCCTGGAGCTCGGTGTTGAGGGCGAGGTTCTCGGCGACGGTCAGGTTCCCGAACAGCGAGAAGTCCTGATAGATCACCTGGACGCCCTGGCGGATCGCCTCGATCGGGGTCAGATGCGGCAGATTGCGGCCGTTGATCAGGATCGAGCCGCCGTCGGGCCGATAGACCCCGGACATGATCTTGATGAGGGTCGACTTGCCCGAGCCGTTCTCGCCGGCGAGGCAGTGGATCTCGCCCGACCGTATGGTCAGCGACACGTCGTCGAGGGCGCGGACGCCGGAGAAGCGTTTCTCCACGTTGCGCAGGTCGAGGAAGACGTCGGCCGCGGCCGCCGGGGCAGGGGACGCCGGAGAGGCAGTGGGGAAGGGCATGGCGCTGACCCGCTTTCGAGTGGATGGGGCTCGGAAGAGGGAGGGCGTCGCGGACGACGCCCTCCGTGTGGGGTCAGAAGTTGTAGTCGGCCATGTTGGCCTTGGTCACGCCGACCCAACCGGCGCCGTAGAGCAGGTTGGCGGCGCCGCCCGCGGGCGTGGTCAGCTTGGTGTAGCCGGGCAGGCCGAGGTTGAGGCCGGCCTTGATCTCGCCGCCCTTCTTGGACAGCGCCATCGTGGCGACGACGTTCATGGCGTAGCCGGCGACCGCCGGGTCCCAGAACTGGATGTACTGGATGTTGTCGTTCTTCAGGTACTGACCGGCGACGGAGACGAGGCCGGTGCCGGCGAAGAACAGCTTGCCGTTGAGGCCGCGTTCGGCGACCAGACGGCCGGCGCCGGCCGAGGTCGGCATCGGTCCACCGAGAATGCCCTTGAGGTCCGGATAGGTGGTCAGGACTTCCTTGAGCTTGGTGTAGTCGGTGTTGGCGTCGTCATAGGTCTCGAGACGGGTCGTGACCTGCTGCATCTTCGGGAAGTGGGCCTTCTGGTACTCCACGCCGCCGTCGATCCACTCGTTCTGCGACTTGGAGGTCAGCGAGCCGACGGTCGCCACGTACTTGCCCTCGCCGCCCATGGCGGTGCCGAGCACTTCCATCAGCTTGGCGCCGTACGCCTTGTTGTCGAAGGCTTCGAGCACGTAGTCGGCGTTCTTGATGTTCGAGGCCTCGTGGGCGACGACGACGATGCCGCGATCGCGGGCCTTCTTCAGCACCGGCTCGACCGCCTCGACCGAGAAGGGCACCACGCAGATGGCGTCGACGCCCTGCGCGATCAGGCTCTCGATGATCTGCACCTGGGCGGCCGCGTCGGCCTGGCTCGGTCCGAGCATCCAGGTGTCGTGGCCGGTGTCGGCCTTGAACTGCTTGATGCCGTCGCGCATGCGGTCGAACCACGCGATGCCGTCGACCTTGACGACGGTGGCGATGGTGAACTTCTTGCCGGTGGCGGAGGACACGATGTCCTTGCGGACCTGCGAGGTGTCGACGGGGCCGTTGCCGGCGGCGAAGGCGGAGCCGGCGACCAGCGCGGCGGCCGTCGCGACGGCGGCGATGAGCTTCTTCATGGCATTGTCCTCGTTTCTTATCCCTGATGTCGATTCTTGATGTCAGACTTCCGAGGAAGGTAGAGCGGCTCGGGTCTCCTGTCGTCCGAGGGGGAGGGGATGGGGAAGGGATCAGCCGGCGATGATCGCCAGGCTGGCGCTGGCGCCGATGCGCGAGGCGCCGGCGGCGAGCATCTTCAGCGCGTCGTCGCGGGTGCGCACGCCGCCGGAAGCCTTGACGCCGACCTTCGGGCCGACCGTCCGACGCATCAGCGCGATGTCTTCGACGGTGGCGCCGCCGGTCGAGAAGCCGGTGGAGGTCTTGACGAAATCGGCCCCGGCCTCGACCGCGAGACGGCAGGCGGTGACCTTCTCCTCGTCGGTGAGGAGGCAGGTCTCGATGATCACCTTGAGGAGCGCCCGGCCGCAGGCGACCTTGACGGCGGCGATGTCGGCCCGGACCCTGTCGGTCTCGCCGTCCTTCAGCGCGCCGACGTCGATCACCATGTCGACCTCGCCGGCGCCGGCGGCGACCACCCAGGCGGTCTCGTTCGCCTTCACCGCGGTCGGGATCGCGCCCAGCGGGAAGCCGACGACCGAGCAGGTGGCGACGCCGGAGCCCGCCAGCGCCTCGGCGACGGTGGGCACCCAGACGGGATTGACGCAGACGGAGAAGAACCGATTCTCGCGGGCTTCGCGGCAGAAACGCAGGACGTCGTCGCAACGCGCATCCGGCTTCAGAATGGTATGATCGATGACACCGTGGAGGTCGGCTGCGGCGATGACCATGGGGTTCTCCGGAGGACTGCGGCCATTCGGCCCATGTTTCGATTGTCACAAGCGGTGTTATCAGATTAACATTCTGTTGTGAAGACGCGTTCACGTGGAAGCTGGGGATGTCGCCGCGAGCGCCCGTCGCGGTTCCGCTTCTCGCCACCCGGGGCACCGTCCCCGACCACCCCGAGATCCGTCGCGACGCGAAGGGCGCGCCACGACGATCGGACCGATCGGACGACGTGATGAGCCTGACCAGACCCCAGCGGATAGAGAGGATCTCCGAAGCGCTCGAGACGGCGGCATCGCTGCGGCTGAGCGACCTCGCCGGGGCCCTGGACGTCTCGGAAATGACGATCCGCCGCGACGTGGCGGCCCATCCGGAGCGTTTCAACTGTCACGGCGGCCACGTCATCGCCGCCCAGTCGGCGGTGCCCAGCGCCGGCTACGTCTTCTATCGCGAGCGCGAGGCGCATGCGGCGGGCAAACGGGCGGCCTGCGAGCTCGCCCTCGGCTTCGTCGAGGCCGGCGACACGATCTTCATCGACTGCGGCACCACGACGCCGCATCTCGCGCGGCGTCTGGGCGGCGTCGGCGAGATCACGGTGGTGTGTTACTCGATCAACATCGCCGAGGTGGTGCGGCGGCTCGAAAACGTCTCGCTGGTGCTGCTCGGCGGCTTCTATCACCGCTCGTCCGCCTCGTTCGAGAGCCCGGAGGCCCTCGAAGTGCTGAAGCGGGTGGGGATCAACAAGGCTTTCATCAGCGCCGGCGGGCTCCACCCGGATCAGGGCGCGAGCTGTTCGAATTTTCACGAGGTCGCCTTCAAACAGGAGGCGATTCGCCGGTCGATCGAGACCTATCTGGTGATCGATTCGAGCAAGTTCGACCGCGTCCGCTCGGCCTATTTCGCCGACATCGGCGACTTCGACGCGGTGCTGACCGATTCGAACGTCGACGCCGGCCTGCGCCGGCGGGTCGAGGAGAGCGGCGTCCGCATCGTCACCCGCTGAGGCGCGGCGGCCCGTCGGTCGCGGACGAGGCGCTCGGGTGGCTTTCGGTCCAAAGAAAAAGGGCCTGTCTCGCGACAGACCCCGATCTCGGCAACCAGACGAGTGCCGGGCGAAGACCGTCCGCGCGGACGGTCCTCGCCGATCGTTCGCTCAGGAGCAGCCGCTCGTGCTGCCGCAGGTGTCGCACTTCAGGCAGGTGCCGTTGCGCACCATGGTGAAGTTGCCGCATTCCGAGCAGTTCTCGCCCTCGTAGCCCTTCATCCGGGCCTCCGCACGGCGGTCGGCGACCGTCGCGGGCTTGACCTCGGCGGAACCGGCCGTCGCCGGACGGATCTCGGCGGCGGCGTCCTGCTTCAGCGCCGTGGCGCCGAAGACGGCGTTGAGGGCGGTCACCGCCGCGGTCGACTGCGACACCGTGCCGGACGGCTGGCCGGCGCTCGCCGGACGCGGCGAGCCCTCGACCACCTTCAGGCGCTCCGGGATCTTGCCGCGGACGAGGCCGCGGGAGATCGGCGTCTGCGGCTTCGCGGCTTCCCCGGTGCCGGACCCGACGGTCGTCGAGCCGAAGTCCTCCGGATTGGCGTGGGCCAGATCGTGCCGACCGAGATAGGAGACCGCCAGTTCGCGGAAGATGTAGTCGAGGATCGACGTGGCGTTCTTGATCGCCTCGTTGCCGATGACCATGCCCGCCGGTTCGAACTTGGTGAAGACGAAGGCGTCGACGAACTCCTCGAGCGGCACGCCGTACTGCAGGCCGACCGAGACCGCGATCGAGAAGCTGTCCATCAGCGCGCGGAAGGCGGAGCCTTCCTTGTGCATGTCGACGAAGATCTCGCCGATGCGGCCGTCGTCGTATTCGCCGGTGCGCAGGTAGACCTTGTGGCCGCCGACGATCGCCTTCTGGGTGTAGCCCTTGCGGCGGTTCGGCATCTTCTCGCGTGCGCGGACGGTGCGCTCGACGATCCGCTCGACGATGCGCTCGGCCATCACCGTGGCGCGGCTCTGCGCCGGCTCGGACGAACGCATCGCCTCGATCGCGTCTTCCGCCTCGTCCTCGTCGTCGGCGATCAGCTGCGAGTTCAGCGGCTGCGACAGCTTGGAGCCGTCGCGGTAGAGCGCGTTGGCCTTGAGCGCCAGACGCCAGGACAGGAGATAGGCGTTCTTGCAGTCCTCGACGGTGGCGTCGTTGGGCATGTTGATCGTCTTGGAGATCGCACCCGAGATGAACGGCTGGGCCGCGGCCATCATGCGGATGTGGCTCTCCACCGACAGGAAGCGCTTGCCGGTGCGGCCGCAGGGGTTGGCGCAGTCGAAGACCGAGAGATGCTCGGCCTTGAGATGCGGGGCACCCTCGACGGTCATCGCTCCGCAGACGTGGATGTTGGCGGCCTCGATCTCGGCCTTGGAGAAGCCGAGGGCGGTCAGCATCTCGAACGACGGGTCGTTCAGCTGTTCGGCGGTGAAACCGAGCGTCTCGATGCAGAACTTCTCGCCGAGCGTCCACTTGTTGAAGGCGAACTTGATGTCGAAGGCCGACTTGAGGCCGCCGGCGATCTTGGCGAGCGCCTCGTCGGTGAAGCCGCGCGCCTTCAGCGTCGTCGGGTTGATGCCCGGCGCCTGATCGAGCGTGCCGTGGCCGACGGCGAAGGCCTCGATCTCGGCGATCTCGCTCTCACGATAGCCGAGGACGCGCAGCGCCGAGGTGACCGACTGGTTGATGATCTTGAAGTAGCCGCCACCGGCCAGCTTCTTGAACTTCACCAGCGCGAAGTCGGGCTCGATACCGGTGGTGTCGCAGTCCATGACGAGACCGATCGTGCCGGTGGGGGCGACGACGGAGACCTGGGCGTTGCGATAGCCGTGCTTCTCGCCGAGCTCGAGGGCCTGATCCCAGGCGCGCTCGGCGGCCTCGATCAGCGCCTTGTTCGGGCAGGAGGCATGGTCGAGCGGAACAGGGGCGACGGCGAGCTTCTCGTAACCGGTCGCCTCGCCGTGGGCGGCGCGACGGTGGTTGCGGATGACGCGCAGCATGTCGGCCGCGTTCGGGGCATAGCCCGGGAAGGGGCCGTGCTCGCCGGCCATCTCGGCCGAGGTGGCGTAGGCGACGCCGGTCATGATCGCCGAGAGGGCGCCGCAGATGGCGCGGCCTTCGGCCGAGTCGTAGGAGATGCCGGACGACATCAGCAGGCCGCCGATGTTGGCGTAGCCGAGGCCGAGGGTGCGGTAGTCGTAGGAGAGCTGGGCGATCTCCTTCGACGGGAACTGCGCCATCAGCACCGAGATCTCGAGCACGACGGTCCACAGACGGCAGGTGTGCTCGTAGGCGGCGACGTCGAAGCCGTTGTCGTCGGTGCGGTAGGGCAGGAGGTTGATCGAGGCGAGATTGCAGGCCGTGTCGTCGAGGAACATGTACTCGGAGCACGGGTTGGAGGCGCGGATCTCGCCGGACGCCGGGCAGGTGTGCCAGTCGTTGATCGTGGTGTGGAACTGGATGCCCGGATCGGCCGAGGCCCAGGCGGCGTGGCCGATGTCTTCCCACAGGGCGCGGGCGTCGATGGTCTTCTTGATCTTGCCGTCGGTGCGGCGGATCAGGTCCCACTTGCCGCCGGTCTCGACCGCCCGGAGGAACGTGTCGGTGACGCGCACCGAGTTGTTCGAGTTCTGGCCGGCGACCGTCAGATAGGCCTCGGAATCCCAGTCGGTGTCGTAGATCGGGAACTCGATGTCGGTGTAGCCCTGCTTGGCGAACTGGATCACCCGCTTGACGTAGTTCTCCGGCACGAAGGCCTTCTTGGCGGCGCGGATCTCGCGCTTCAGCGCCGGGTTCTTGGCCGGGTCGAAGCAGTCGTCGCCCGAGCCCGAGCAGTTGACGCAGGCCTTCATGATCGCCGAGAGGTGCTTGGCGACCGTCTTGGAACCGGTGACGAGAGCGGCGACCTTCTGCTCCTCCTTCACCTTCCAGTTCACGTAGGCCTCGATGTCGGGATGGTCGACGTCGACCACCACCATCTTGGCGGCGCGACGGGTGGTGCCGCCCGACTTGATGGCGCCGGCGGCGCGGTCACCGATCTTGAGGAAGCTCATCAGGCCCGACGACTTGCCGCCGCCGGCGAGCTTCTCGCCCTCGCCGCGGAGGCGGGAGAAGTTCGAGCCGGTGCCCGAGCCGTACTTGAACAGGCGCGCCTCGCGCACCCACAGGTCCATGATGCCGCCCTCGTTGACGAGGTCGTCGGCGACCGACTGGATGAAGCAGGCGTGCGGCTGGGGATGCTCGTAGGCCGAGGCCGAGCGGACGAGCTCGCCCGACTGGTAATCGACGTAAAAGTGGCCCTGCGACGGACCGTCGATGCCGTAGGCCCAGTGCAGGCCGGTGTTGAACCACTGCGGGGAGTTCGGGGCGACCAGCTGGCGGGCGAGCATGGCGCGCAACTCGTCGAAGAAGGCGCGGGCGTCCTCCTCGCCGTCGAAATAGTTGCCCTTCCAGCCCCAGTAGGTCCAGGTGCCGGCGAGACGGTCGAAGACCTGGCGGGCATCGTGCTCGGAGACGAAGCGCTCGGCCTCGGGGAGGGCGGAGAGCGCGGCTTCGTCGGGCACGGAGCGCCACAGCCAGGAGGGAACGGTCTCTTCCTCGACGCGCTTCAGACGCGCCGGGACGCCGGCCTTGCGGAAGTACTTCTGGGCGAGGATGTCGGCGGCGACCTGCGAGAAGGCCGCCGGCACCTCGATGCCGTCGAGCTTGAACACCACCGAGCCGTCCGGATTGCGGATCTCGGAAGTCGTGGTGCGGAACTCGATCGCCTGATAGGGCGACTGTCCTGCCGTCGTGTAGCGACGCTCGATGCGCATGTCTTCGATCCCCAGCCCGTCGTCGGTCGGCACGTCTGGGTGCCGCCGAACCCGTCTTCCCCGATGGCGGTTCGACCCGCCCGTTTCGCTCTCGCGGCCGGTCTCCCGTCCGCGTCTTCCACCGGGGCGGATGGTGCCGCCTCGGTCCGATGATTCCCGATGAATGGGAATATCTTGTGGCTACGGTCGCCGTAAATACCAAATATAGGGTTAACGACGCCTTTCGCACAGGGTCGTTCCGGGAGCCCCGGCGACCAGACGCACATCCTCGTCCCCCGTTTCCCGAGAGGGAGAACGTTGGCCGCGAGGGTCGAAACGCTGACGCTTTTTGAAGATCCGAGCCGGGTGGCGGGGAAACCCCGGACCGCTCGGTACCGAACCGAAGCGACGCTAGTCCGAGTCCTCCGGGGGGTCAAGGACTTGGGGCAGGTGACGTTCCGTCGGCTAAATATGGTGTATGGCGGTGTGGAAAACGGGGACGAACGAAGGTCCGCGCGCAAGTCCCGACGGTGCCGAGGGAATTCGTTCCAATTCAAGTAAATTCCCCGACGGCATGGAAACGCGGTCTCGAGAACGGCATGTCAGTATCACTCCCGAGGGCCCGGCGGATCGGGTGTGGGAGAATCGGTGACATGCGACAGAATCGAGCGATGGGGTGCGACCTGCGCGATCTCGACGTCGTCTTCGTCGACGACGCGCGGCAGGACCAGGCCATCATGCGATCGATCCTGACGGGTGCTCGCGTCGGGCGCATCCGCGGCTTCTCGTCCGCCGAGGAGGCCCATCACGCCATGTTGATGGAGCCGCCGCACGTCGTCGTCACCGACTACGAGATGCCGGTCGCCGACGGGCTCGAGCTGGTGCGTTCGATGCGCGATCCGCGCGCCGGGCCGCTCACCGCGGTGCCGGTGATTCTGGTTGCCGGCACGCCGACCCGGATGGTGGTCGAACGTTCGATCGCCCTCGGGGTCCATCACGTCGTCGCCAAGCCGCTGTCGCCGGTCGCCGTCCTGCGGCGGCTCGAGGCGATCGTGCGCGATGCCCGACAGTTCGTGCTCGACGAGGTGACCGGCCGTTTCGTGCTGCAGGACTGCGACCGTCTGCTCGACGTCCAGCGCAAGCGTTGGAACGATCTGCTCGACGGCGTCAGGGCCTTCCCCAAGCGCCGCGACGCCATGCCGCCGCGGCGCGACGCACAGTCTCCGGTCGAGGAGGCACTCGAGGAGCCGCGTCGTCGCGGCCCGCTCCACGGGCTGGGTGCGCCGATGCGTCGCGCGCCGGGCGAACCCGTCGAAGGGGCGACTGGACAGCGGCTCGGACGCACGGCATAACGAGCGCGTCCGAGACGGTCTCGCGGGCGCGTGGCGCGCGTGCGAATCCTTATCCGTTTCGCCGAACAACGACCGCCCCCGTGCCGGGCGCCCTCCCGGGCGCATCGCGGGCCGGGGGCCGAGGGCGCGCCGATGAAGAAGCTGCTGTTGTTGATCCTCACCTGGTGGCAGGGCCAGACGGTCGGCGCCTGGTTGCACACCAAGCTTCACGGTGAGCTCGTCGGCGAGGACGAGTTCGGCAACAAGTACTATCGGACCAAGGGCGGTGCGATCGATCCGGGCCTGGGCTTCCAGCGCCGCTGGGTGATCTACAACGGCGAGGCGGAAGCCTCCAAGATCCCGCCCGGCTGGCACGGCTGGATGCATCAGCGCACCGACGTGCCGCCGTCCGAGGAGAAGGGCTACAAGCCCCATTCCTGGCAGAAGCCGCATCTGCCGAACCAGACCGGCACCGCGCATGCCCATCGCCCGCAGGGGTCGCTCCTCGGCAACGCCAAGCGCGCCGCCCAGGCCGGCGACTACGTGGCCTGGAAGCCGGAATGATCGGCGGGGGTCGGGGTTCCGCCTCGACTTCGCCACGAGACCGGTGCATCTCCATGGGCGTCCCTGCTTCGGCCGGGGCGCCTTCTTCGTCCTCGCGAGCCCCGTGCGATCCCGACATGACGCGTCGCCCGTCCCCTTCCGCCCGTTCGACCCTGCGCCGCCTCGTGCCGGTGCTGGCGCTGGGCGTCGCCCTCGTGCCCTCGCTCGCCGTGGCGCGCGACCTCGCGGCGCCGGCGCTGCCCGACGACGCCAACAAGATCGCCCAACCCATCGCGGTCTTCTCCGGCCTCGACAAGATCACCGGGCGAATCATCTCCTTCGACGTGTCGATCGACGAGACGGTGCAGTTCGGCGCACTGCAGGTGACGCCGCGCGCCTGCTACTCGCGGCCGCAGACGGTGGCACCGCTGACCGATTCCTTCGTCGAGGTCGACGAGATCACCCTCGACAACAAGATCCGCCGCATCTTCTCCGGCTGGATGTTCGCCGACAGCCCCGGCCTCCACGCCGTCGACCACGCGGTCTACGACGTGTGGCTGACCGACTGCCGCGGCGCCGCCGAGAAGGCGGCCGCGCAGGGGGCACCCGCCGCCGCGCCGGGGGCTCCGGCCGCCAAGGCCGATGCGCCCAAGAGCGACGCCGCCAAGAAGCCGGAGGCGCCCGCTTCCGCGCCGAAGCCGCCGGCGGCGCCCAAGCCGGCCGCGTCCACGCCTGCTCCGGCGCTCGATCCGGCGAACCCCACGGCCGTCGCCGACCCGGCCGCCACGCCGCCCAAGCCGCAGCGCCCGAAGAAGCCCGCGCCCGTGGTCGATCCGGTGACCGGCGCGCCGATCCAGGCCGGTTCCGGCGCCGGCTCCGCGCCGCGCTCGCAGCCGCCGTCCTCGGTGATCTTCCAGACGGAAGACTGATATCGGACGTCGGACGTTCCGACCCTCTGCCTCTGTTCGGCTTCACCCCGAGGTGCCCGGCAACGCCGGGCCTCGTGAGGCGCGAAGCCACGACGGGGCCGTGCCTCTCGGCCCTTCGTGCCCCACGAGGCTCGCTCACGCTCGCACCTCAGCATGAAGGGCCTCCGCGAAAGGTCCGCAAGGGTTCGGATTTCGTGCGCGTTGCTTCGAGACGCGTACCCGCGCCCGAACCGTCACAGGTCCGCGCCGTCCGCCTCGCCGAGGATCGCCGCCACCGCCGCCGCACCCGACGTCGTCTCGCCCGGCGCGCCGAAACGGTGGAAGTCGGCCGCGACCGGCAGGGCCGCCGCCAGCCGCGCGCGATAGGCGCGGCGGGGGATCTCGATCGCGCCGAAGCGGGCGAGGTGGGCGGTGATGAACTGGGCGTCGAGCAGGACGAAGCCGCCGATCTTCAGGCGTGCCACCAGATGGACCAGCGCCACCTTGGAGGCGTCGGTCTCGCGCGAGAACATGCTCTCGCCGAAGAAGGCGCCGCCGATGCGGACGCCGTAGAGCCCGCCGACGAGGGTCCCGTCGCGGCGGACCTCGACGGTGTGGACGTGGCCGCGGCGGAAGAGTTCGCCGTAGAGGCGGCGGATCTCGGCGTTGATCCAGGTGCCCTCGCGGCCCGGTGCCGGGGCGGCGCAACCGCCGATCACCGCCGCGAAGTCGGTGTCGCAGGTCACCGCGAAGCGGTCGGCGCGCACGGTGCGGGCGAGGCGGCGCGAGAGGTGGAAGCCGTCGAGCGGCAGCACGCCGCGCTTGTCGGGTTCGACCCAGAAGAGCTCGGGATCGTCGGCGCTCTCGGCCATCGGAAAGATGCCGCCGGCATAGGCGCGCAGCAGGAGATCCGGATCGAGGCGCGGCTCGGGCGGGCGCAAGGGCGTCACTCGCGAGGGGGATGGGAAAAGACCCCCGGCCGTCTCCGGTCGAGGGTCGCATTCGTCCGACGTCGCCGATCGATCAGTCGAAGGGCTTCGTCTCCAGGAACTTCTCCAGCCAATGGATGTCGTACATGCCGTTGGCGATGTCCTGGTTGTCGATCAGCTTGCGGAACAGCGGGATCGTCGTCTCGATGCCGTCGACGACGAACTCGTCGAGGCAGCGACGCAGCCGCATCAGGCATTCGACGCGGTTGCGGCCGTGGACGATCAGCTTGCCGATCAGGCTGTCGTAATAGGGCGGGATGCGGTAGCCCTGATAGACGCCGCTGTCGACGCGCACGCCCAGACCACCCGGCGGGTGGTAGTAGGTCAGCAGGCCGGGCGACGGGGTGAAGGTCGCCGGGTTCTCCGCGTTGATGCGGCACTCGATGGCGTGGCCCTTGAACTCGATGTCCGACTGCTTCACCGAGAGGCCGGCACCGGCGGCGACGCGGATCTGCTCGTTGACCAGATCGATGCCGGTGATCGCCTCGGTGATCGGATGTTCCACCTGCAGGCGGGTGTTCATCTCGATGAAGTAGAACTCGCCGTTCTCGTAGAGGAACTCGATCGTGCCGGCGCCGGCATAGCCGAGGTCGGCGATCGCCTTGGCGCAGATCGAGCCGATCTTCTCGCGCGCCTCGGCGTTGAGAGCGGGCGAGTTCGCCTCTTCCCAGACCTTCTGGTGACGGCGCTGCAGCGAGCAGTCGCGTTCGCCCAGATGGACGGCGCCGCCCTGGCCGTCGCCGAGCACCTGCACCTCGATGTGGCGCGGGGTCAGCAGCAGCTTCTCCATGTAGACGGCGTCGTCGCCGAAGGCGGCCTTGGCCTCGGCGCGGGCGGTCTCGTAGGCCTCTTCGATGTCGTCGGCGGTCTTGGCGACCTTCATGCCGCGGCCACCGCCGCCCGACGATGCCTTGATCAGCACCGGGTAGCCGATCTCGGAGGCGAACTTCTTCGCCGCCTCGACCGTCTCGACCGCGCCGTCGGAGCCCGGGACGACCGGGATGCCGAGCCGCTGCGCGGTGCGCTTGGCTTCGATCTTGTCGCCCATGATGCGGATGTGCTCCGCCGACGGGCCGATGAACTTGATGCCGTGCGCCTCGACGATCTCGGCGAAACGGGCGTTCTCCGACAGGAAGCCGTAGCCGGGGTGGACGGCCTCGGCGCCGGTGATCTCGCAGGCGGCGACCAGCTGCGGGATGTTGAGATAGCTCTCGGACGCCTTCGGCGGACCGATGCAGACGCTCTCGTCGGCGAGGCGGACGTGCATGGCGTCGGCGTCGGCGGTGGAGTGGACCGCCACCGTGCGAATGCCGAGCTCCTTGCAGGCGCGCAGAACTCGCAGAGCGATCTCGCCGCGGTTGGCGATCAGGATCTTGTTGAACATGGGGCCCCGCGCAGCTTTCGTCATTCGATGACGACGAGCGGCTCGCCGTATTCGACCGGGCTCGCGTCGTCGAACAGGATGGCGGTGACGGTACCCGACTTCGGCGCCGGGATCTGGTTCATGGTCTTCATCGCCTCGACGATGAGGAGCGTCTGACCTTCGCGCACCGTCGAGCCGACCTCGATGAAGGAGGCGGCGCCCGGCGAGGGCGAACGGTAGGCGGTGCCGACCATCGGCGACTTCACGACGCCGGGGTGCTTCGACCAGTCGGTCTCACCGGTGGCGGCGGGAGCGGCGGCGGCAGCCGGCGCGGCGGCGACCGGCGCATGGGCCGGGGCGTGATGGGCCGGCGCGGCGACGGTGACGGGCGCCACCACCTGCACCGAACGCGAGACGCGGATCTTCAGGTCGCCCTGCGCCACCTCGATCTCGGAGAGATCGGTCTCGGCGATGAGATGCGCGAGATCGCGGATGAATTCGGTGTCGAAGGGTTTCTTGGGCGTGGCCATCGCTGGTCTTACTCGTCTCGGGTTCGAGTGGAGGGGGCCGCGTTTCGGGTCGCGACGATGCGAGCGAGGGCTTCGAGCGCCAACACGTATCCGTGGGTCCCCAGACCGCACAGGACGCCGGCCGCGACCGGCGAGACGTGGGAGTGGTGGCGGAAGCTCTCGCGCGCGAAGATGTTGGAGATGTGGACCTCCATCACCGGCAGCTCGACCGCCTTGATCGCGTCGTGGAGCGCGATCGAGGTGTGGGTATAGGCACCGGGATTGATGACGACGCCCACGGCGGTGCCGCGAGCCTCGTGGAGCCAGTCGACGAGGGTGCCCTCGTGGTTCGACTGGCGGAACACGATCGAAAGGCCGAGCCGTTCGCCCGCCGCCCGAACCTCGGCCTCGACGTCGGCGAGCGTCGTCGATCCGTAGACCGCCGGTTCGCGCAGACCGAGGAGGTTGAGATTGGGGCCGTTCAGGACGAAGACGGTGTCGGGCATCTCGTGTTCCGGGCGGCGCCGATCGGGGATCGGCGGGCCTTGTGGGACGCGATCGACCGTCGACCGTCGTGCTCCGGGTGCTCGTCGAGCTTCCCCGAGGTCACGGACGGTCGCGCCGCGCGTCGCGCTTTATAGGCGCGGCCGGGCGCGGGAACAAGGCCCCGCCCGATTCCCGCATCCGATCGTCCCCAGGGCGCGCGCAATCAGCACTTCTTGGTGGTGGCGCAGCGCGCCTCGGCGACGTGGGCCTGGAGCTTGGAGAGGCCGATGGCGCCGGGCACCACGTCGGTGCCGACGACATAGGACGGCGTGCCGGAGAGACCCAGCTTGCCGGCGAGCCCGTAGACCTCCTGCAGCGTCGCCTCGACCTCGGCGTCGCCGAGCGCCTTCTCGATCGTGGCGGCGGAGAGGCCGGCGCCGGTGGCCGCTTCCATCGCTTTGGCCTTGTCGGCCTGACCGCGCGCCGAGAGCAGGCGCTTGTGGAACTCGAGATACTTGTCCGGGGCGATGCGGTTGACCGCGACCGCCACCTTCGCCGCCTCGGTCGAGCCGGGTCCGAGGACGGGGAACTCCTTCAGCACGATGCGGACGTTCGGATCCTTCTCGATCAGCGAGAGCATGTCGGGCAGGGCGCGCTTGCAGTAGCCGCAGTTGTAGTCGAAGAACTCGACCACGGTGACGTCGCCCTTGGGGTTGCCGAGCACGACCTGACGCGGGCTGTCCCAGAGCTGCTTGGCGGCGGAGGCGATCGTCGCCTTCTGCTCGGCCGCCTGGGCCGCCGCCTGCTTCGTCTCGAGCGCCTGGATGGCTTCGGCGATCACTTCCGGATTGGCGATGAGATACTCGCGCACGATCTTCTCGACGGCGGCCTTGTCGAGCGGCGCCTCGGCCCGGGTCGCGACCGGCGCGGCGAGGCAGAGGAGGGCGGCGACGCCGGCGAGGAGAGTGCGCTTGATCGTCATGGAAGTGTCGGACCTCGTGGGCGTGCATGTGGGCGCGCGGAAGCGTGCGTGCGGAATCGTCACGCCTCTTATAGGCGAGCCGCCTGCCGGAACGAAGGCACGGCGCGGCGAAGTCCGTCACGATGTCGCGAGTTCGTCTCCCCGGTCGATGCAGGGCCGACGCGCGCCGCCGGCGCTTGCGGGGAAGGGTGTCGCGGCGCCATCCTGCGGCATCGACGAGGATCCCGCGCCATGACCACTTCGCAGACCGTCATTCTCCAGGCCACCTCCGTCAACCCCGACTTCGACGCCCGTCTCGCCACCCTCGGCGACGTGGTTCGCGGCTGGACCGACGAGGGCAGGGCGCGGCTTCCCACCGTGGCCGGGGAGGTGCGCATCGCCGTCACCTCGGCGCTCGGCGGCTTCGACGCGGCCGCCATGACCGCCCTGCCGAAGCTCCAGGCGATCGCCAACTTCGGCGTCGGATACGACGCGATCGACACGGCCCATGCCCGCGCCCACGGCATCGCCGTCTCCAACACGCCGGCCGTGCTCGACGACTGCGTCGCCGATCTCGCCTTCGCCCTCGTCCTCGACACGATGCGCGGCACCGTCGCCGCCGACCGCTTCCTGCGCGCCGGCGGTTGGCTGACCGGCCGCTTCCCGCTGGCGACGCGGGTCTCGGGCAAGAAGCTCGGCATCCTCGGCCTCGGCCGCATCGGCAAGGTGCTGGCGCGGCGGGCCTCGGGCTTCGACATGGAGATCGGCTATCACAATCGAAAGCCCGACCCTTCCGTCGCATACACCTATCTTTCCGATCTCGTATCGCTGGCGCGCTGGGCCGACGTGCTCGTGCTGCTCTGCCCGGGTGGCGAGGCGACACGGGGGATCGTCGACGCCGAAGTGCTCGAGGCGCTGGGGCCGAAGAGCTTCCTCGTCAACGCCGCCCGCGGCAGCGTGGTCGACGAGCCGGCGCTGATCGCGGCGCTGAAGGCCGGTCACATCGCCGGTGCGGGACTCGACGTCTATGCCGACGAGCCGAACGTGCCGGCCGAGCTGACGACAATGGAGAACGTCGTGCTGCTGCCGCACGTCGCCTCGGCGACGGTCGAGACGCGACGGGCGATGGCCGACCTGACGCTCGCCAACGTCGAGAGCTGGATCGCCACGGGCAAGCTGAAGACGCCGATCCCGGAGTGAGGTGCAACCCGGGCGGACTTCGGCTAGAAGGGCCTCTTCTCGCCACAGGAGCCGCCGATGTCGCCGTTCATGCCGTCCGCCCGTTCGCAGGTCGCGCCCTTCATCGCCATGGAGGTGCTGGCGGCGGCGGTGGAGCGTGAACGTGCCGGCCACCGCGTCGTCCACATGGAGGTCGGCCAGCCCGGCGCCAATGCGCCCTCGCCGGTGATCGCGGCGGCGAAACGCGCCCTCGACGGCCGGCTCGGCTATACCGAAGCCCTCGGCATCCGCCCGCTGCGCGAGGCGATCGCGGCGCATTACCATCGGACCTACGGCGTCGAGGTCTCGCCCGACCGGGTGGCGATCACTGCCGGATCGTCGGGCGGCTTCAACCTCGCTTTCCTCGCCGCCTTCGCGCCCGGCGCCCGCGTCGCCATGCCGACGCCGGGTTATCCCGCCTATCGCAACCTGCTCGCCGCCCTCGGGCTCGAGGCGGTGGAGATCGAATGCGGTCCCGAGACGCGCTGGGCGCTGACGCCGGAGATGTTGCGCAGGGCGCATGCGGAAAAGCCGCTCGCCGGCGTGCTCGTCGCCTCGCCGGCCAATCCGACCGGCACGATGTACACGCCGCATGCGCTCGACGCGCTGGTGAGGGCCGCCGACGATCTCGGCCTGTGGTTCATCTCCGACGAGATCTACCACGGCCTCGTCTACAACGGCGCCCAGGCGACGGCGCTGACGTCGAGCCCGCGGGCGATCGTCGTCAACTCCTTCTCCAAATACTACTGCATGACCGGCTGGCGCATCGGCTGGATGGTGATGCCGGAGGTGCTGGTCAAGCCGATCGACCGGCTGGCGCAGAACCTGACGCTCTCCAACAACGAGATCTCGCAGCGTGCGGCGCTCGCGGCCTTCGACCCGGCCTCGACCGCCGAGCTCGACGTGGTCAAGGCCGGCTATGCGGCGAACCGCGCCTATCTCGTCGACCAGCTGCCGCGGCTCGGCTTCGACGACCTGCTGCCGGTCGACGGTGCGTTCTACGCCTATGCGAGCATCCGCCGCTTCTCCAACGACAGCCTCGACTTCGTCCGTCGCATGTTGAACGAGGCCGGCGTCGCGGCGACGCCGGGGCCGGACTTCGACGGCCATCGCGGCCACGGCTACGTCCGCTTCTCCTTCGCCGGCACCATGGCCGACATGAAGGAAGCGGTGGAGCGCATGGGCGCGTGGCTGCCGAAGATCGGGTGAGGGGGCGGTTCGGGCCTACTCGACCTCCTCGATCGTCACCGAGACGGGGAAGTGGTCCGAGAAGCCCTCGCGGTCGACGTTCTTGGCCGGGTTGCCCTTCGGTAGTCCGAAACGAATCGGCCCCTCGTTCTTGGAGGTCGAAACCATTTCGGGGTAGGCCTCGAGGCGCATCGTGCCCTCCAGCACCCGGAGGGGCGATCGCCCGGTGAGGAAGGGCCGCGAGACCAGGATCTGGTCGAACGAATTGCCGTTGCCCTGAAAATAGAGCGATCCGTAGAGCGTCCGCGGGTTCCCGGCGGAGTCGACCACCGATTGCCGCAGAATGTTCCAGGTCAGGTTGAAGAAACGCGCCGAAGTGGCGTTCTCGACGTCGTCGCGCTCTCTCGTCGCCTGGGCGTGGATCGTCAGCGACATGTCGTGCGGATCGTCGTTGAGGTCGCCCATCGCGATCACCGGCAGGGCGTCGCCGCGTTCTTCACGGATGCGCTCGTGCCAGTAGCCGAGCGTCTCGCCGGCCGTCATGCGAAATCCCGCGCTCTCGTTGGCCGGTCCGCCCGACCGCGAGGGCCAGTGATTGCACAGGGCGACGAACTCGTTGCCGGCGGTCGTCTTGAAGGTCGCCTGCGTGATGTCGCGCGTCCCGGTCCGACGCATCACGAAGTAGGAGAAGACCTTGGCGCGGTCGACGCTCAGCCGCGCGGAGTCGAAGATGAAGGCCGTGTCGATGCCGCGTCGGTCGTGAGAGGAGTCGACGTGCACCACGTCGTAACGGCGCGTCGGCAGCCGCGTGGCGAGAGCGGCGGTGAGCGCATCCAGACAGAAGCGGTGCTCCACCTCGCAGACGCCGAGCAGATCGGGGCCGGCGCCGTCGTTCATTCGGGCGATGATGTGCGCGAGCTGTTCGACCTTGCGCTCGAAGAGTTCCTTGCTCCATCCCTCCAGATCCTTGCCGACGGCTTTTTCGAGCCAGGGCTCGCGGTCGGCGAAGCCTTCGGGGGCGAAGAGGTTCTCGAGATTCCAGAAGGCGACGACATAGTTCGACATGACACGGTCCTCCCTCGCATCTCGCGGAGCGTGTCATCACGGAATGTCACAATCAATGATTTGTTCGACGGCCGGCTCGACCTGTCTTCAGCGTGATGCGCTCTTCGGCCCGGCGAGCACCGCGAGCGTGCCGAAGACGAGACAGGCCGCACCGACCGCGAAGAGCGCGAGGTAGGATCCGCTCACCGCCAACAGGCGCGAGAAGGCGAGAGCCCCCAGCGCCTGGACGCAGGCGAAGGCGGCCGTCGCCAGGGCCCAGGCATGGGCGTGGCGGGCGGGGCCGGCGAGTTCACCGGCGCGGCCGGAGGCGAGCAGGGCGCAGCCGGGCGTCAGGGCGCCGACCACGATCGACGAGATCGCCAGAGCGACGAACCCGTTCGCGACGAGCGGCAGGGCGACGCCGGCCGCCTTGATCGCGAGGCCTCCGGCGAGCGCGGTGCGGAAGCCGAAGCGGTCGGCGGCGCGGCCGGCCAGAATCGGCCCGGCCATGGCGCCGAGGCCGAAGAAGGTCCATTGCAGCCCGCCGGCGGCGAGACCGCGGCCGAGATCGCGGGCGATCCAGTCGACCCAGTAGACCGTGTGCGGCACGAAGCCGGCGGCGTCGGTGCAATAGGCGAAGGCGAAGAGCAGGAAGCCCTTCGGCAGGCCCTTCTCGTGCGGCGCGGCCGGGGCGACGGGGACGTCGGGCCAGGCGCGCCAGGTGAGTGCGGTGAGCAGCGCGGCCACGGCGGCGAGCACGCCCCAGGTGACGGCGACGCCGGCTTTCGCCAGGAGCGGCACGACGGTGCCCGAGGCGGCGATGCCGAGGCCGATGCCGGTGAAGACGATGCCGGCGACGGCGCCGCGCCTGGCTGGATCGGCGAAGCGGAGAACGGTCGTCGGCGCCACCACCATCAGGATCGCCCCGCCGACACCGGCGCCGAAACGGGCGAGACCGAGGACCACGGCGCCGAGCGGCACCATGCCGGCGGCGAGCGACAGGGCGGTGGCGATCATCGTCAGGCGCAGCGTGGCGCGGGTGCCGAAACGGCGGGCGAGCGGCGCGCCGAGGACCGCGCCGGCGAGGTATCCGGCGAAATTCGCCGCCGCCAGCGGCCCGGCGCCGGTCGGATCGATCCAACCCTCGCCGATCAGGCCCGGCACCAGCGCGGTATAGGCGAAGCGGCCGAAACCGAGGCCGACGAGCAGCGCGGCGAGACCGGCGGCGGAGCGGGGGGAGAGGACGGGGTCGCCGGTCGACAAGGAGCATCTTTCGCGATGTGCGGGGAGATCAGGCTCCGACATGGGGCGCGGGGGGCGCAAGTCCAGTTCCGCGAACAACGGGGCGGGGTGCCGTCGGCAGACGGGAGAATGGCGGGAGGCCGTGCGCGATGCTTCGAGACGCGGGCCTTCGACCCGCTCCTCAGCATGAGGCGGTTTTTGTTTTCGATACAAACACATACGCCTCATGCTGAGGAGGGCGGCCATCGGCGGCCCGTCTCGAAGCATCACGCACCCGATTCCGGCGCCCTGTGCTTCGTCCGAAACGAAAAGGGGCCCTCGCGGGCCCCTTCCACAGTCTCGAACACGTCGTCCGCAGCCTCACCCGACCACGAACTTCGCCGCGATCTTCTCGGCGTCGCCGTGGCCCGTCGGGGCCGCGCCGTAGGCGCCGCGGTCGCCCTTGAAGAAGATGCCGGTCGCCATCTCGGCGCCGCCGAGGATGGCGGCGGTGGCGGCGGCGCGGTCGGAGGTCGGCTGCACGGCGTTGCGCTCGACCGTCTTCTTCCACTCCATCTCTTCCGGGCGGAAGGTGATGCAGGGCGACAGCACCTCGACGAAGGAGAAGCCGGGGTGGCGCACCGCCTCGACGATCATGCTCGCGAGCGGCTTGACGTCGAGGGCGAAGCCGCGGGCGACGAAGTTGGCGCCGGCGGCGAGCGCGATGGCGAGCGGCGAGAAGGGCTTCACGCCGGTGCCGCCGGGGGCGGCGTCGCTGTCCCAGTCGGCTTCGGTCGTCGGCGACGGCTGGCCCTTGGTCATGCCGTAGACCCGGTTGTCCATGACGATGTAGGTCAGGTCGACGTTGCGGCGGCAGGCGTGCAGGAAGTGGTTGCCGCCGATCGAATAGCCGTCGCCGTCGCCGCCGACCGTGATCACCTGGAGATCGGGCCGGGCGAGCTTCAGGCCGGTCGCCGCCGGCAGCGCGCGTCCGTGGACGCCGTGGAAGCCGTAGGCGGTCGTGTAGGCGGGAAGCCGCGACGAGCAGCCGATGCCGGAGACCACGACCACCTCGTGCGGCGGTCGGCCGAGTTCGGCGAGCGCCCGCTGGAGGGACTGGAGGACGCCGAAGTCGCCGCAGCCCGAGCACCAGATCGGCTCGACCGAGGACTTGAAGTCCTTGAGAGTGAGGGCCTGCGACGGGCAGGCATGGGGCGTTTCGTGCACGGTCATTCGGCGGCCTCGGCGGTCGGCTGGGCGAGATGGGCGACGATCTCGGCAGGGCGGAAAGGGGCGGGACCCGGACGGGCGAAGCTCTCGGCGATCGAGGGCAGCGCGCGTTCGCCGAGCAGATGGCGGAAGAGCTGGCCCGAGGCGTTCTGCTCGATCACCACGACGCGGGCGGCCCCCGCGAGGGCCGCGGCGAAGGGCGTCTTCTGCAACGGCGAGAGCAGCCGCAGCGCGACGACCTTGGTGGGTCGGCCCGCGGCGGTCAGGCGGCGCGCAGCTTCCTTGGCAGGGCCGACGGTCGAGCCGAAGGCGACGAGCGCCACGGGGGCATCGGCCGGGCCGTAGACCTCGCCCCAGTCTTCGCCCCAGTCGAACGTCTCCAGCTTGCGGAGACGCTTGTTCAGCTGGGCGACGTGGTCGGCGGCGGAATTCGAGGGATGGCCGCTCTCCTTGTGGGAGAGGCCGTCGGCGACCCACTGGGTGCCGGGGCGGCCGGGGGCGGGCATCGGCGAGACGCCGCTCTCGGTCAGCGCGTAGCGGCGGAAGTCGACGCCCTCGGCGAGCGGCTCCGTCACGCGCTTCAGCGGCGCCGGGCGCTTTTCGGGAATGTCGATGATCGCCTGCGTCTGGCCGATCGACTGGTCGGAGAGCAGCATCACCGGGGTCTGTAGGGCTTCCGCGACGTGGACGGCGCGCTCGGTCGTCGCGGCGCAGTCGGCGATCGACATCGGCGCATAGACGACGCGGGGGGCGTCGCCCGGCGTGCCGCGCAGCGCGATGTCGAGATCGCCCTGGTCGGACTTGGTCGGGATGCCGGTCGACGGGCCGACGCGCATCACGTCGACGATCAGCATCGGCAGTTCGGCGGCGATCGCCAGGCCGATGGTCTCGACCTTCAGCGCCAGGCCCGGGCCGGAGGTGATGGTCATGGTCGGCACGCCGGCGAAGGAGGCGCCGCAGCACATGTTGATCGCGGCGATCTCGTCCTCGGCGAGCACGACGCGGCCGCCGTGCTCCTGCATCTCGACCGCCAGCCATTCGGTGACCTCGGTCGCCGGCGTGATCGGATAGGCGGCGACGAACTCGATGCCGCCGCGCAGCGCGCCGAGGCCGACGGCGTCGTTGCCCGAGCAGAGCCAGAGCGGTCGGCGGGTGCCTTCGGGCAGGGCGAAGGAGGCGCCGGTCGCGGCGAGCGCGGCGGCGCCGGCACGGGCGCCGGCGAGCGAGGCGGCGACCGCCTTCTCGCCCTTGGCGCCGATCTGGGCGCGGACGCCCGCCTCGATGTCGGCGTCGGCGAGGCCGGCGAGGCCGGCGGCGATGCCGTAGCCCACCATGTTGACGCGGCCGCCCTCGACCGAGGCGGCGATCTCGGCGATCGGCAGCACGACGATGCGGGCGCCGGTCGCGGCGATCACCGGCGGCACGTCGCCCGCCTTGGGATCGGAGATGACGATGCTCGCGGCGTCGAGCGGGATCTCGGGGGCGAAGCGGTCGATGTTCTGCCAGTCGAGCGCGATCAGCGCGTCGAAGCGGTCAGGCTGCGCCTCGATCGTCTCGAGGCCGATCTCGATCAGGGCGGCCGCCTCGCCGCCGCGCACCTGGGCGCCCGAGAGCTTGGTCATCAGGCCGTGGAGGCCGGCACGGGCGGCAGTCGCCAGCAGCGTGCTGCCGGCGGTGATGGCGCCGGTGCCGCCGCTGCCGGCGATCACGATGGCCATCGACTTGCGCGTCTTCGACATCGACAACGATCCTCAGCTGGGCCGTCGGCCCGAAATGGTCTCTATCGTTCCGGCGGAGCCGAATTTCCGCGTCCGCCGCCGAACCGTCTCGCACGAGGCGGCGGGGGGCTTCTTTGACATGGAGCAAGAACGCGCCCGCATATTACACATTTTGCATGAAACTTTCAGCCGAGAGCGGCGGCTCTCGGCCGACGAGGTTCACGTTTCGGTGTGCGGCGGGGACCGCGTTCAGATTCGGTCAACCAATCGACCAGATGGTAGCGCGCGCCGGCCAGAGATTAACGACTTCTTGATTCGATCCGTCGAATGTTCGGCACTCGATCGTCTTTCCACGAAGGCGGGCAGGCGCGGCGCCTCTCCGTCGACCGCAGGGATATCGTCATGTCGCGTTCCAAACTCCGCATGCGCCTCCTGGCGTCCGGTCTTCTGGCGGGTACGGCCGGTGTCCTCGGTGGTTGCTCGTCGAACAGCGCGTCGCATTTCGATTCCGACTACGTGTCGCCGATCGCCGCGACCCCGGCGCCGCAGCCGATCGTTCCGGTGTCGAGCACCGGCGGTCCGGCCAAACGCTCGATGCCGCTGCTGCCGCCCGTTCCCGGCGAGGAGGCCTCGCACGGCCTGCCGCCGGTGTCGGTCGCCTCGCTGCTGCCGCCGGAGCGCTGAGCGGAACGCGCCCCGCCGTCTGGTCTCACCGCAGCCTCTTCGCGAGGTCGCCGCGACGTGATAGGTCGATCCGGCATTCACGACCGCCGAGGGACGATTGGCCGATCTCCGCTCCATCACGACGACCGCCGCCCGCACGGGCCTGACGATCGCGCGCCGGATCCTGTGCGGCGCGCGCCATGTCCTGCGCCGGCCGGTCGATCCCTTCCACGGTCCGATGCCGGCGATCGAACGGCCGAGCGTCGTCCTCGCCACCGGCCTCGTCGCGGCGCTCGCCGCCATCAAGATCTTCGATCCGCTGATGCGCCATCGCCCGGTGCCGACGCCGGGCGGCTTCGTCTACGGCGTGCTCGACTTCTTCACCTCCTTCGGTGAGGGCGTCGAGCTGCTGGTCGGTTCGGGCGTGCTGGTGATCGCGCTGGCGGTGCTCGGCGGACTGCGTCTGCCGCGCATGCTGCGGCCGCGGCTCTTCGAGGCGGCGGCGACGTTCGGCTTCGTCTTCGTTTCGGTCGCGGGCTCCGGCATCGTCGCGGCGCTGGCCAAGAACCTGTTCGGACGGGCCCGGCCGGAACATCTCGTCGGCGACGCCGTCTTCCAGATCCACGACGCGGTCTTCGCCGCGAAATGGGCGGCGTTCCCCTCGGGTCACGCCACCACGGCGGGGGCGAGCGCGGTCGTGCTGGCGCTGCTCTTCCCGCGGATCCGCCGCCTCGCGCTCGGGCTCGGCGTCGCCATCGCCCTGACCCGGATCGGGCTCGGTGCCCATTTCCCGTCGGACGTCATCGCCGGCTTCGCGCTCGGGGCGGCCTTCACGCTCGCCTGCGCGCAGGCTCTGGCGACGCGCGGACTGGTCTTCCTGCACGATCTCGACGGCAATCTCGTGCCCCGGCCGGACACCAGCCCGGCCGGATGGTTCGATCTGCTCGAGGATCTCCTCGGAGCACTCCGGCCTCAGCCGAGGTGAGCGGCGATCCGGTCGAGCCCGCGGGCGAGATCGGCCTTCAGATCCGCGACGTCCTCGAGACCGATCTGCAGACGGATCAGCGGGCCGGCCGCCTTCCACGGCACCGCCGTGCGGATCGACGCCGGCTCGGCGAGGATGGCGAGGCTCTCGAAGCCGCCCCACGAATAGCCCAACCCGAAGAGCTCCAGCCCGTCGAGCAGCAGACCCACCGTCTCGAACGAACAGGGCTTCAGCTCGAAGGCGAAGAGGCCCGACGAGCCGGCGAAGTCGCGCTTGAAGACCGCGTGGTCGGGATGCGACGGCAGGCCCGGATGGAGCACGCGGGCGACTTCCGGCCGGGTCTCGAGCCAGGCGGCGAGGGCGAGTGCGCTCTCCTGATGACGAGCGAGACGCACCGCCATGGTGCGGGCGCCGCGCAGCGCCAGATACATGTCGTCCGGACCGGTCCACAGGCCGAGATCGCCGTGGGTCGCCTTTACCTGCTTCCAGGCGCGCGGGCCGCAGGCGATGGTGCCGATCAGCGCGTCGGAATGGCCGACGACATATTTCGTCGCCGCCATGATCGAGACGTCGACGCCGTGGTCGAGCGGCCTGAAGAACAGCGGCGTCGCCCAGGTGTTGTCCATCAGGACGATCGGGCGGGCATCGCCGAGGCCGTCGAGCGCGCCGGTGATCGCCGGGATGTCGGGCATCTCGAAGGTGAGCGAGGCCGGGCTCTCGAGGAAGACGGCGCGGGTGTTCGGCCGCACGAGATCGACGATGCCTGCGCCGACATGGGCGTCGAAATAGGTCGTCTCGATGCCGAAGCGCTTCAGGATACCGTCGAGGGCGTTGCGGGTCGGCCCGTAGACGCCGTCCATCGCCAGAACGTGATCGCCGGCGGAGAGCACCGACAGCAGCGCGGTGGCGCAGGCCGAGGCGCCCGACGGCGTCAGCACGGTGCCGACGGCGCCCTCGAGATCGGTGATCAGACCCTCGAGACTCTCCGACGTCGGCGTGCCGCGGCGACCGTAGGTGTAGCGCGCCGGCTTCTCCGACTTGCCCTTCATCTGGGCAACGCTGTCGAACAGCACGGTGGAAGCGTGGATCACCGGCGGATTGACGAAGGGGCTGCCTTCGGGGCGACCGCCGTGGGCGAGGCGGGTCGCGGGCGAAAGAGACGCGGCGTGATCCCGAGGGGTGCCCTCGGGTGACTGATTCCGGCTGTCGCGCATGGGAAGGTCCAATTGTTCTCCCCGGGGCGGGGAAGCGTAAATTTTTTGCATCGCAGTACGAAGTTCGACGTAAGCTTCCTCTTGACCGACCGTCAGGATCGGTTTGTGATGAGCCCCGCGTTCGCTCGCGACGGCACACTTTAGTCCAACAAGTCGTGCTTCGCGAGACGGGGGAGCGCTCGGCGGCGAAACGATCGCCACGACGCGCTCCGGGGCTCCGATCTCACCACCGGCGACCGCGGGGTCGACCGGCAACCATCAGGCGGGTTCAAATGAAGAAGAAGACCATGGCGGCGACCTTCGGCGTCGCGCTCGCGGTATCCGTGACCGGCGCCGTCGCCGGCACGCTCGACGACGTGAAGACCAAGGGCTTCGTCCAGTGTGGCGTCAACACCGGCCTCGCCGGCTTCTCGATCTCGGACGCTTCGGGCAAGTGGACCGGTCTCGACGTCGACTTCTGCCGCGCCGTCGCGGCGGCCGTCTTCAACGACCCGAACAAGGTCAAGTACACGCCGCTCTCCGCCAAGGAGCGCTTCACCGCGCTCGCCTCGGGTGAGATCGACGTCCTGTCGCGCAACACCACCTGGACGATGTCGCGCGACACCAAGCAGGGCAAGTTCGCCGGCGTCACCTATTACGACGGCCAGGGCTTCATGGTGCGCAAGTCGCTCGGCGTGACCTCCGCCAAGCAGCTGAACGGCGCCACCGTCTGCACCCAGACCGGCACGACGACCGAGCTCAACCTCGCCGACTGGTTCCGCGCCAACAAGCTCGAGTACAAGCTCGTGTCCTTCGAGAAGGACGTCGAGGTGGTGAAGACCTACGACGCCGGCGGCTGCGACGTGCTGACCACCGACGCCTCGGGCCTCTATGCCGAGCGCCTGAAGCTGGTCAACGCCGACGAGCACATCGTGCTGCCCGAGATCATCTCCAAGGAGCCGCTCGGCCCGATGGTGCGTTCCGGTGACGACGCCTGGTTCAACGTCGTGAAGTGGTCCTACTTCGCGCTGGTCCAGGCCGAAGAGCTCGGTCTCGACAGCAAGAACGTCGACGAGCAGCTGGCCAAGTCGGAGAACCCGGAAGTCAAGCGCATGCTCGGCAAGGAAGGTTCCTTCGGCGCCGACATGGGCCTGACCAATGCCTGGGCCTACCAGATCGTCAAGCACGTCGGCAACTACGGCGAGGTCTTCGAGCGCAACGTCGGCGTCAACACGCCGCTGAAGATCGCCCGTGGCCTCAACGCGCTGTGGACCAAGGGCGGTCTGCAGTATTCGCCGCCGATCCGCTGATCGCGACGGACCCGCGCCCTCGGACGGGGGCGCGGGTTTCTCGCCCGTCGGGGGACGGGCCGCGTGTCTGGTCGAGGGGAGGGAACATGGCCGCAAGCGAGGCTGATCGCCGAGGCGGAACGGGGGAGATCCCCCCGCGCGTCGTCTGGTACAACGATCCGAAATGGCGGGGCATCGTCTTTCAGGCGCTGACGCTCGCCATCGTGGTGGGTATCGCCTGGAGCGTGATCCACAACACCGCCGTCAATCTCGAGAAGCGCCACATCGCGCAGGGCTTCTCCTTCCTGTCGACGACCGCCGGCTTCGACATCAACCAGACGCCGATCGCCTTCCCCAAGGACGCGTCCTATGGCCGGGCGCTCCTGGTGGGCGTGGCCAACACGGTGATCGTCGCGGTCATCGGCATCTTCTTCGCCACGATCATCGGCTTCGCCGTCGGCATCGGCCGGCTGTCGCGCAATCTCGTGGTCTCCTCGATCGCCACGACCTATGTCGAGACGCTGCGCAACATCCCGGTGCTGCTGCAGATCTTCTTCTGGTATTTCGCGGTGCTCGGCGTGCTGCCGGTGCCGCGGGCGTCCTACGAGCCGATCGCCGGCTGGGTCTATCTCAACAACCGCGGCCTCTATCTGCCGGAGTTCCGCTTCGGCGGCTTCGCCGGAACCGGCATCCTCGCCGGCATCGGGCTCGGCCTCCTCGCCGCCTGGGTGATCGCCCGCTGGGCGAAGGCGCGGCAGCGCGAGACGGGACAGGCCTTCCCGGTCTGGTCGACCGGCATCGGTCTGGTCGTCGGCCTGCCGCTCCTCGTCTTCGCCGCCTCGGGCTTCGACCTGACGCTGGTGGCGCCGAAGAAGTCGACCTTCAACCTCTCCGGCGGCATCGAGATCATCCCCTCGCTGATTGCCCTGACGCTGGCGCTGGCGATCTACACCGCGAGCTTCATCGCCGAGGTGGTGCGTGCCGGCATCCTCGCCGTGTCGCACGGCCAGACCGAGGCGGCGCGTTCGCTCGGTCTGTCGAACGGCCACACGCTGCGGCTGGTCGTGGTTCCGCAGGCGATGCGGGTGATCCTGCCGCCGCTGACCAACCAGTATCTGAATCTGACCAAGAACTCGTCGCTGGCGGTGGCGATCGGCTATCCCGATCTCGTGTCGACCGGCGGCATCGTTCTCAACCAGTCGGGTCAGGCGATCGAGGTCATCGCCATCTGGATGGCGATCTATCTCGGCACGTCGGTTCTCACCGCCATGGTGATGGACGGCTGGAACCGCCGCATGGCGATCGTGGAGAGGTGAACCGATGACCTCGATTTCCCCCTCCGACGTCGCCTTCGTGCGCGAGACGCTGGCCGAAGCCCGGCCGGCGCCGGTTTCCGCCCGCGGCATCGTCCTGCTGGTCAAGGAACGGCTGTTCGGCTCGGTCTTCGACGCACTGCTGACGATCTTCGGCACGGCGCTCGCCGCCTCGATCGTCTGGGCGATCCTCGACTTCGCGGTCATCCGCGCGGTGTGGACCGGCAACGACGGCGCGGTCTGCCGCGTCCAGGGCACCGGTGCCTGCTGGCCCTATGTCTCGGCCTATTGGAAGCAGTTCGTCTACGGACGCTATCCGGAAGACGAGCGCTGGCGGGCGACGCTGGTGTTCCTCGCCTTCTTCGTCCTGCTGGCGCCGCTGGCGATCCCCAAGGTGCCGTTCAAGCGCCTGAACGCGCTCCTCTTCTTCGTCGGTCTGCCGATCTTCGCCTATGTCCTGCTGTGCGGCGGCTGGTTCGGCCTCGTGCCGGTCGAGACCACCCAGTGGGGCGGCCTGCTCGTCACCATGGTGGTGGCGGTGACCGGCATCGTCTGCTCGCTGCCGATCGGCATCCTCTTCGCCCTCGGGCGACGCTCGAAGATGCCGATCGTCCGGATGATGTCGATCGTCTTCATCGAGTTCTGGCGCGGCGTGCCGATGATCACCGTGCTGTTCATGGCGTCGAACATGCTGCCGCTGTTCATGCCGGACGGGGTCGACGTCGACAAACTGCTGCGGGCGCTGGTGGGCGTCTCGATCTTCACGGCGGCCTATCTCGCCGAGACGATCCGCGGCGGCCTGCAGGCGATCCCCAAGGGCCAGTACGAGGGCGCCATGGCGCTCGGCCTCGGCTACTGGCGGATGATGGGTCTCATCATCATGCCGCAGGCGCTGAAGCTGGTGATCCCCGGCATCGTCAACTCGTTCATCTCGCTCTTCAAGGACACGACGCTGGTGCTGATCGTCTCGATCTTCGACCTGCTCGGCATGATCCAGTCGTCGCGCTCCGACCCGCTGTGGGCGTCGCCGTCGACCGGCACCACCGGCTATCTGGTGGCGGCGGCGACCTTCTGGATCTTCTGTTTCGGCATGAGCCGCTATTCGCAGTGGATGGAGCGTCGGCTCGCCACCGGTCACAAACGCTGAGCCCGACGAGGACAAGCGCATGAGCAACACCGACGCCAAACTCGCCGCTCCCGACGCGACGGTCGCCGAAGACCTCGCCGTCGAGATGATCGGCGTCAACAAGTGGTACGGCGACTTCCACGTCCTCAAGGACGTCGATCTCCGGGTGAAGAAGGGCGAGAAGATCGTCATCTGCGGCCCGTCGGGGTCGGGCAAGTCGACGATGATCCGCTGCATCAACCGGCTCGAGGAACACCAGGCCGGCCGCATCGTCGTCGACGGCATCGAGCTGACCGAGGACCTGAAGCGCATCGACGAGATCCGCCGCGACGTCGGCATGGTCTTCCAGCACTTCAACCTGTTCCCGCACCTGACCATCCTCGAGAACTGCACGCTGGCGCCGATCTGGGTGAAGAAGATGCCCAAGAAGGACGCCGAAGAGATCGCCATGCACTATCTCAAGCGCGTGCGCATCCCCGAGCAGGCGCTGAAGTACCCCGGCCAGCTCTCCGGCGGCCAGCAGCAGCGCGTGGCGATCGCCCGCTCGCTGTGCATGAGCCCGAAGATCATGCTGTTCGACGAGCCGACCTCGGCGCTCGACCCGGAGATGGTCAAGGAGGTGCTCGACACCATGGTCGGCCTCGCCAACGAGGGCATGACCATGCTCTGCGTCACCCACGAGATGGGCTTCGCCCGTCAGGTGGCCGACCGGGTGATCTTCATGGACGCCGGGCAGATCATCGAGGCGAACGAGCCGAACGCCTTCTTCGCCAACCCGCGCCACGAACGCACCAAGCTGTTCCTCAGCCAGATCCTGCACTGAGGGAAGGGGCGCGTCCCCGCGCCGGCGACGACTTGCGAAGGCCCGGCCGCGAGGTCGGGCCTTCGTCGTCTCGTGCGATGCGACGTCAGACGGCGCGGCGGCCGAGCGCCTCGACCTCGGCGAGCCGGGCCTCGCGCGCGGCGGGGGCGGACCGGCGGATCGGGCCGATGCGAGTGATCGCCACCGGATCGAAGCCGCAGAAGCCGAGGACCTGCCGGCGCAGACGGTGGCCGATCGGGTCCGACCACAGCCAGCGCAGCACCCAGGGCGGCGTGTCCATGGTCAGCACGACCCGTGCCGAGCGGCCGGCGAGCAGCCGGTCCCAATAGGGATCGTCGCGGTGATAGCGGAAGGCGAAGCCGGGCATCAGCACCCGGTCGAACAGCGCCTCGAGCCCGGCCGGCAGGCCGCCCCACCACATCGGCGCGACGATCGTCCAGTGCTCGGCCCAGGCGATCGCCTCCTGCACCTCGCGGACCCAGTCGGCCGGCGCCGCCGTCTCGGCGGCGCGATAGTCGGGCGGGACGAGGTCGACGGCGAGGTCGGGGAGGGCGAGGCGGCGCACCGTGTGGCCGGCCGCCTCGGCGCCGTCGGCGTAACGCTCGGCGAGCGCCCCACAGAAACTCTCGCGACGGGGATGCCCCGCCAGAACCAGGATGCGCGTCATCACCCCCTCCATGTTTCCACTGGCAACATGTTGCACCGAAATGTGACCAATGGCAACATGGCTTCGAGCGAGTAGCGGCACGATGCTTCGGTCGGTCGGTCGGTCGGTCGGTCGGTCGGTCGGTCGCACGAGGTCGGCCGCACGGGTCGGCGGTGCCGATGCGTGTCCCGCGTGGCCAGCCTCGCGGGTGCGCCCCGGGCCGGCGGTGTCGTCCGAGGTGCGGTACCGAGTCGGCCGCCTCGAAGGGTTCCGAGGTGCCGCCTCGCGCGCGTCCGACGCGGGCCGTGCGGGCACGGCAGAGGCGAGGGGGGAACGAGCGATGACGGTCAAGGAGAAGGGCGGCGGGGCGCGGAGCGAGGCGGGCGGCGTCCGCCGCGGCGTCCATCACGGCGATCTCGAGAACGCGCTGGTGACCGCCGCCTCGGCGATGATCGCGGCACGCGCCTCGACCGACGTGTCGCTGCGCGAGGTGGCCGAGGCGGTCGGCGTCAGCCATACCGCCGCCTACCGCCACTTCGCCGCCAAGTCGGATCTCTTCGCGGCGATCGCCGAACGCGCCTTCGCCCGGCTCGACGACGAGATCGCCCGTGCCGCCGCGCGGGCCGGCGGCGGTGCGGCTGCGCTCGTCGCGGCGGGGCGGGCCTATCTCGCCTTCGCCGAGCGCAATCCCGGTGCCTACCGGGTGATGTTCATGCCCGAGCTCTGCGATCGTGACCGCCATCCCGGCCTCGGCGCGGCGATGAGTGCCGCCTTCGAGACGCTGCGGCGGCTGGTGGAGGCGGGGCAGGCGGCGGGCGAGATCGTCGCCGTCCCGTCGGCCGAGATCGTCGCCTCGACGCTGTGGGCCGCCCAGCACGGCCATGCGGCGCTGCTGATCGACGGGCTGATCCGCGAGGGTGGTGGACGCGGGCCGGGCGCGCCGCGGGCCGACCGCGGCGTCCTGGTCGAGCTTCTCGTCGGGGCGGTGACGGTTCGACGTTGAGGGGTCGTCGGCGCGGGACGCGGTGTCGACCCGGCAACGAAAAAGGGCGCCCACGAGGGCGCCCTTTCGATTTCGTTCCGGTCGATCGATCCGATCAACGCTTCTCGATGTCGACGTAGTCGCGCATCGGGGCGCCGGTGTAGAGCTGACGCGGACGGCCGATCTTCTGATGCGGGTCCTCGATCATTTCCTTCCACTGCGCGATCCAGCCGACGGTGCGGGCGAGCGCGAACAGCACGGTGAACATCGAGGTCGGGAAGCCCATCGCCTTCAGCGTGATGCCCGAATAGAAGTCGATGTTCGGGTAGAGCTTCTTCTCGATGAAGTACTCGTCGTGCAGCGCGATCTTCTCGAGCTCGACGGCGACGTCCAGCAGCGGATCGTCCTTGATGCCGAGCGCGGCGAGGACCTCGTGACAGGTCTTCTGCATGATCTTGGCGCGCGGGTCGTAGTTCTTGTAGACCCGGTGGCCGAAGCCCATCAGACGGAACGGATCGTTCTTGTCCTTGGCGCGGCGGACGTATTCCGGGATGCGATCGACGGTGCCGATCTCCTGGAGCATCTGCAGCGCCGCCTCGTTGGCGCCGCCGTGCGCCGGGCCCCACAGGCAGGCGATGCCGGCCGCGATGCAGGCGAAGGGATTGGCGCCCGACGAACCGGCGAGACGAACCGTCGAGGTCGACGCGTTCTGCTCGTGGTCGGCGTGCAGGATGAAGATGTGGTCGAGGGCCTTGGCGAGGACCGGATTGACCTTGTACTCCTCGCACGGGATCGAGAAGCACATCTTCAGGAAGTTGGACGTGTAGTCGAGCGAGTTGTCCGGGTACACGAAGGGCTGGCCGATCGAGTACTTGTAGGCCATCGCCGCGATGGTCGGCATCTTGGAGATCATGCGGATCGACGCGACCATGCGCTGGTGCGGATCGGCGATGTCCAAGCTGTCGTGATAGAAGGCCGCCAGCGCGCCGACGGTGCCGACCATCACCGACATCGGGTGGGCGTCACGACGGTAGCCGGTGAAGAACTTCATCATCTGTTCGTGCACCATCGTGTGACGGTAGACACGGCCCTGGAAGTCGGCGAACTGGGTCTTGGTCGGCAGATCGCCGTAGAGCAGCAGGTAGCAGGTCTCGAGGAACGAGCCCTTCTCGGCCAGCTGGTCGATCGGGTAGCCGCGGTGCAGCAGCACGCCGGCGTCGCCGTCGATGTAGGTGATCTTCGATTCGCACGAGGCGGTCGAGGTGAAGCCCGGGTCGTAGGTGAAGGCACCCGTCTGGCCGTAGAGCTTGGTGATGTCGATGACGTCGGGACCGATCGTTCCGGACTTGACCGGGAACGTTACGGACTTTTCGCCCAAGTTGAGAGTGGCGGACTTGTCGCTCATGCAGTTACCCCCGAACGCGGAAGATCACCCAGTGGCACGTGACTTTCCAACCGATTCGAAGGAACCGGACGGAAAGGCGAGACGATTTGTCTCGGTCCGTGCGTCCGGGTAGGAGGCGTAGCCCATTCCTCTCGGGTCGACAAGCACTTCCTACGGATGAGGCGGTGCAGAAACAGCTCAAAGAAGTATCATGTCAACCCCTTGCAGGGGCGAGAGAAGTCTGTTCTCGCACATGCGAAGGCCGCGCCGTCGGACGGCGCGGCCTCGCGATTTCGTCATCGGCGGGAGCCCTCCGCGACCGGGCCTCAGGCGGCGAGCCGATCGCGCAGACGGGCGATGGTCTCGTCGCGTCCGAGCACCGCCAGGACGTCGAAGATGCCCGGCGAGGTGGTGCGTCCGGTCAGCGCGGCGCGCAGCGGCTGGGCCGCCTTGCCGAGCTTGAGGCCGGCCTCCTCGGCATGGGCGCGCACGACCGCCTCGGTGACCTCGGCCGACCATTCGGCGACCGCCTCGAGACGCGGCACCAGCGCGGCGATCACCGCGAGGCCCGCCTCGTCGAGGAGGGCGGCGGCCTTCTCCTCCATCGGCAACGGCCGGGCGGCATGGATGAAGCGGCAGCCGTCGAGGAGTTCCACCAGCGTCTTGGCGCGCTCCTTCAGGCCCGGCAGGGCCATGCGGATCTTGGCCTCGAGGGCGTCGTCGAGCTTGTCGAGCAGGGCGCGGCCGTCCTCGGTGTGGGGCAGGAAGGCGCGGAACGCCGCCCACAGGTCATCGTCGCTCGTCTGGCGCATGTAGACGCCGTTGAGGTTCTCGAGCTTGGCGAAGTCGAAGCGCGCGGCGCCCTTGTTGATGTCCGACACCTCGAACCAGCCGACGGCGTCTTCCATCGAGAAGATCTCGTCGTCGCCGTGGGACCAGCCGAGGCGGGCGAGATAGTTCTTCAGCGCTTCCGGCAGGTAGCCCATGGCGCGATAGGCATCGACGCCGAGGGCGCCGTGGCGCTTGGAGAGCTTGGCGCCGTCCGCACCGTGGATCAGCGGGATGTGGGCGAAGGCCGGAACGGTCCAGCCCATGGCGCGATAGATCTGGCTCTGGCGCGCGGCATTGGTCAGATGATCGTCGCCGCGGATGACGTGGGTGACGCCCATGTCGTGGTCGTCGACCACCACGGCCAGCATGTAGGTCGGCGTGCCGTCCGAGCGCAGCAGGATGAAGTCGTCGAGCACGTCGTTGCGGAAGGTGACCTTGCCCTGGACGAGGTCGTCGACCACCGTCTCGCCCTCCTGCGGCATCTTCAGACGGATGACGTAAGGAGCACCGGCCGGCGCCTCGGAAGGATCGCGATCGCGCCAGCGGCCGTCGTAGCGCGGCGGGCGGCCTTCCTTCATCGCGGTCTCGCGCATCTCCTCGAGCTCGGCCTGGGTCGCCCAGCACTTGTAGGCGCCGCCCTTGGCGAGCAGCTCGAGCGCCACCTCGGCGTGACGGTTCGCGCGGACGAACTGGAAGATCGGTTCGCCCTCGCCCTCGAGGCCCAGCCAGCGCAGACCGTCGAGGATCGCGTCGATGGCGGCGTCGGTCGAGCGTTCCCGGTCGGTGTCCTCGATGCGCAGCAGCATCCGGCCGCCGGTGTGGCGGGCCCAGAGCCAGTTGAACAGCGCCGTACGGGCACCGCCGATGTGGAGGTAGCCGGTGGGGGAGGGAGCGAAGCGGGTGACGACGGTCTCGACCATGGTGGGGTCCGATCGGGAGAAAAAGGGGGATGCCCGCGGCGGCGATGGCGGCAGACGCGGGATCGTGTAGCATGTCGGGACGGCAAAGCGAACCGGAACCTCGTGCATGTCGGTCGACGCAGCCCCGCGGCGCCTCGGCGCGCCCCGCGTGCTCGATCGCGCGGACGACGACCGGCGGTTCGCTCCGCCGCCGGGCGGCGGACGGCGGCTTCGCTTCGAGGAGGCGCTGCGTCGCCTCGTCGACGGGGCGGAGGACGATCTCGCCCGTGGTGCCGCGCCGCCGCTTCTCGCGGCCTGTTTCGCCGGCGGCATCGCGCTGTGGTTCACCCTGCCGGCGGAGCCGTCGGCGCTCGCGCTCGCGCTCCTCTTCCTCGTCGTCGCCGGATCGGCGGCCGTCTCGCGGCGGCGCGGCGGGCGGGCGATCGGTCGCGTCGTCTTCGCCGCGGTGATCGCCGGCGGGCTCGTCGCCGCCTTCGGTTCGTGGCGCGCGGCGGCACCCCGGCTCGATCACGAGCGCACCGTCGCCGTCGCCGGCCGCGTCGTCGATCTGGATGCCACCGCCAAGGGCGGTACGCGGCTGACCGTCGACGTCGGACGCATGGAGGGCGGCGGGCTTTCTCCCGCGACGACGCCGGCGCGCGTCACCGCGACGCTCGCCGCCGGCCGCGAGGCGCCGGGCATGGGCGAGGCCGTCACCTTCAAGGCGCGGCTGAAGCCGCCGGACGGGCCGGTGCTGCCGGGCGGCTACGACTTCGCCCGGCGGGCGTGGTTCGAGGGGCGCGGGGCGGGCGGTTACGTCCTCGGGCGGACTCATCCGGGCGAGACGGCGGCGCCGGGCCTCGTCGATCGCCTCGTCGCGCCGATCGGCGATCTGCGCCACCGGGTCGCCGAACGCGTCCGCGCCGGGCTTCCCGGCGGCGCCGGCGCGATCGCCGCGGCGATCATGGTGGGCGAGCAGCGGGCGATCCCGGAGAGCGTCGGCGAGCCGCTGCGCGCCTCCGGTCTCACCCACATCGTGTCGATCTCCGGCCTGCACATGAGCCTCGTCGCCGGCGGCGTGATGATCGTGCTGCGCATGCTCATGGCGCTGTCGCCGCGGCTGGCGCTCGACCATCCGATCCGCAAATGGGCGGCGGCGGCGGCCTTCGTCGCGGCGACCTTCTACCTGTTGATGTCGGGCATGCAGGTGGCGGCGCTGCGCTCGCACATCATGGTGTCGATCGCGCTGCTCGCGGTGATCGTCGATCGGCCGGCGATCACCATGCACACGGTGGCGGTGGCGGCGGTCGGCATCCTCGTCTTCGACCCGGAAGCGGCGATGGAGCCGAGCTTCCAGATGTCGTTCCTGGCGGTGATCGCGCTGGTCGCCTCGTGGGACCTGTGGCAGATCCGCGTCGCGGCGCGGCCGCCGCGGCCGGAGGTGCGCGGACCGATCGTCCATGCGCTGGTCTCCGCCTGGCACCATGCCGAGGGCCTCGCCTTTTCCTCGCTGATCGCCGGGCTCGCGACCGCGCCGGTGATCGCCGGCATCTTCTATCGCGGCGCGCCCTATTCGATCCTCGCCAACATGGTGGTGCTGCCGGTCGTCGGCATGGCCGTGATGCCGGCCGCCGTCGTGGCCTTTCTCGCCATGCCCTTCGGGCTCGAGGCGCTGCCGCTGTGGGTGATGGGGCTCGGGATCGACTGGATGGTGGCGGTCGGGCGCTGGACCTCGGCGCTACCGGGCGGCGGCGGTCTCCTCGGCGCACCGCACTGGGCGGCGATGCCGCTCGGCGTCGCGGCGGTGCTGTGGCTGTCGCTGTGGCGCTCGCGGATCCGCCTCGTCGGCCTGGTGCCGGGCGTGCTGTCGATCGTCCTCCTCGGCTTCGGCCCGCGGCCCGACGTGATGATCGGCCGCCACGGCTCGCCGGTCGCGGTGCGCGGCGACGACGGGCGGCTGCACGTGCTGGCGACGAAGGACGACGCCTTCGACACGGCGATCTGGCTCGCCGCCGATGCCGATCCGCGCGACCCGCGAGCGCCCGGCATCGCCGACGGCTGGCGCTGCGACGCGATCGGCTGCGCCTTCGTCCGGGGCGGCGAAGGCGCGGTCGGGACCGGCGCGAGAGACGTGGAGTCGAGTGCGGAGACGTCGGTCGAAGGGCTCGCCGACGGGCGAAGTGAGGGCGCGCGCGGCTCGGCAGGCGGGCCTTCGTCCGATCGGGGGCGGCCGCCTCTGCGGGTCGTGGTGGTGCGCCATCCGCGCGGCTTCGTCGAGGACTGCGGCCGCGCCGACATCGTGATCTCGGCGCTCGCCGCCCCGCCGGGCTGCGCCGCGACGAGCCTGGTGCTCGACCGCGTCGCCCGGGCGAAGACCGGCGCGGTGACGATCGACGTGGCGGCGGTGCCGGTGCCCGACGGTGTCGAGTCGGACGGCACGCGGGCAGTCGAGGCGCTCGGGCGCGGGGCGAACCGGAAAGATGCGTCGCCGTCGGCCGGTGCGGTCGACCCGACGCAGGACGATGCGGCGTCCGCACCCGAGGACGGGGACCGATCGCGACCGGCAGGGCCTGCCGAGGTCACGGTCGGCGAAACGAAGCCGACGAAGAAACGTCTCACCTTCTCCGTGACGCCGAGCCTGCCGGCGTCGCCGCGGGCATGGACGCCACGAGACCCGAACGCCGTCCATGCGCTCGCCGAGGTGACGGCCGATCCGCCGGACGGCGGCGCATCCGCCGCGCCGGCGCCGGCCGAGGCGGACCTCTCCGATTCCACGGCGGTCGGCGCCGATCCCTAGACGGTCTCATGGAGCCCGAGCGCCCGGGAGGCCGGGAGGCCGATGGAAACCGCGCGAGCCTCGACCAACGATGCGGGACCGCCGCGAGCCAGCGACGCGCACGACGACTGGTGAGCCCGTTCATGGATCGGCAGAGCGACACACCTCCGCAGCCCGAGAACGATGCGTCGCCTGCTCCCGGGCCGGATCCGTCTACCGTCGGCCACCCCGAGCGCACGACGCGTCCACGCGCGGGGTGGCCGACGCGCGTCGTCAGTAGCGGCGGATGAGGCCGACGAGGCGGCCCTGCACCTTCACCCGGTCGGGGCCGAAGATGCGGGTCTCGTAGGCCGGGTTGGCGGCTTCGAGGGCGATCGAGGCACCGCGCTTGCGCAGGCGCTTCAGCGTCGCCTCCTCCTCGTCGACGAGGGCGACGACGATGTCGCCGGAATCGGCGTTGTCGCCGCGTTTGATCAGCACCGTGTCGCCGTCGAGGATGCCGGCATCGATCATCGAATCGCCGCGGACCTCGAGGGCGTAGTGTTCGCCGCCGCCCAGCAGGTCGAAGGGCACCGGAATGGCGTGGGTATAGGTCTGGATCGCCGAGATCGGCGTGCCGGCGGCGATGCGGCCCATGACCGGGATCGACACGACCTCCGCCGTCTCCTCACCGGCGGGACCCGGCATCGCGGTCGGCCGCGGCTTGCCGAGCGTGCCCTGGATCACCGAGGGCGAGAAGCCCTTCGAGCCCGGCGCGCGGGCGGGGCTGGCGAGGCCCGGCGCCACCGAATCCGGCAGGCGCACCACCTCGAGCGCCCGCGCCCGGTTGGGCAGGCGGCGGATGAAGCCGCGTTCCTCGAGCGCGGTGATCAGGCGGTGGATGCCCGACTTGGAGCGAAGGTCGAGCGCGTCCTTCATCTCGTCGAAGGAGGGGGGAACGCCGTCCTCCTTCAGACGTTCGTGGATGAACATCAGAAGTTCGAACTGTTTGCGCGTCAGCATGACCCCGTTCCCTCGCCAGCCGGCGCGACGCGATCGGCGTCCGCCCCGGCATGTTCCATCCCCGCGGACCCCGAAGAAGCCCCGCACTCGAACGTACCCGTCCGCACCATGCACTCCCACCGGCCTCTTCGGCCGGTCAGGCAGGCGACTCGCGATGGGTACAAATCACGAACTCACGCTACGCGTTCTGCGGATGTTCCGCAAGGGGGAAGCGTGAACGGCGCCGTTTCGCGCCGTGGAACGGCGTTTCGGCGCACGTCCCTCACCGCAGCTTCAGCAGCTTCCATCTGCCCGCGACGGGAATCGGCTCGAGCCACGGCGGCATGATGCCGTGGCGCAATGCTTGCGCAAGGCCCGCGGGGGCGCGGGCGGCGTAGCGTTCGAAGTCGGCCTGGCCGGGGCAGTAGGCGACGTGGGTGACGGCTCGCCGGGCGAGCACGGCGCGGGCCTCGTCGGGGGGCGAGAGCCAGGCGGCGAGGGCGTCGGCGTTGCCCTGCGTGTTGCGGTGATAGGGCGCGGCGAGGACGGCGTGGCGGGTCAGGCCCAGCACGTGGCCGCCGGTGTCGATCGTCGTCAGGGCGAGACCGGGCGGGGCGGCGCGGTCGAGGGCGGCGAGTTCGGCCGTGTCGAGACAGGCGAGGCCGGCGAGATCGGCAGGCGCGAGCGCGGGGCTCGCGGGCAGGACGACCACCCAGAAGAGCGACAGGAAGGGCAGGGCCGCCGGCAGGAGAGCGAGGCGCCAGCGCGGCGCGTCGAAGCGGGCGAGGTGGCGGCCGAGCGCGGCCAGCGCCCAGCCGGCGGCGGCGAGCGCCGGGGCGGAGGTCGAGGTCGCGGCGCGCACCTGCCACACCGTCGCGGCGAGGCCGACGGCGACGACGCCGGCGAGCGCCAGCCAGCGGACGCGGGCGACGCCGGTCTCGCGGGCAGCCGCGACGAGGGCGACGACGAGCGAGACGGCGATCGGCGCCACGGCGGCGCCGGCGGCGGCGGGATCGAGGGCGGCGAGACGGCGGAGCGACAGCGCCTCGGGCACGTCGGCGAGCCAGAAGTCGACGACGAGGCGGGGAACACCGGCGAGCGGGTCGGCGAGGCACTGCGGGAAGACGGCGACGAGGAGCCCCGCCAGCGCCGCGCCGAGGACGGCGAGGCCGATCCAGCGAGCGGGTGCGCCGAGCCGCGGGGCGAGGGTGCCCGCTACCGCGAGGCCGACGCCACCGAAGATCGCCAGTGTCAGCTGCACGGTCGAGAAGGCGTCGCAGACGGGACCGGCGGCCGGGTCGGCGAAGAGCCCCCAGGTGAGCGCGCAGGCCGCGGCGAGGCCCCCGCCGTAGAGCGCGGCGGCGCGGCCCTGGGCCGGGCTCGCGGTGGCGGCGAGGGCGTAGGCGGCGGAGATCGCCACGAGGAAGGGCAGGTTCTCGATGCTGATCGCCAACGACAGAGCCGCGGCGATGCCGGTTCCGACGGCGACGCGGGCGCGGGCCGGATCGAGCGAGACGACCAGCGCGAGGGTCGCTGCGACGAGGAGCGCGATCTGGGCGTCGTGATGGTCGACGCGGCCGAGGCGTGCCTGGGCGACGAAGGCGGTGAGCGGCGACAGGATACCGACCGCGAGACCGGCGCCCGGCCCGCCGAGACGGCGGGCGAGGGCGACGAGGAGGACCAGCGTCGCCGTGAAGATCAGCGCCGGCAGGACGAGACGCGTCGCCATCTCGGCGTCGGCGCGCGAGAGAAAGGCCGAGAACAGGCGGATCAGGCCGGCGATCGGCAGATCGACGACGCGGGTCCAGTGCATGCGCACGCCGTCGAGCGGGTTCATGCGGGTCTCGACGAGATCGCCCCAGGCCTTGCCGTCCATCCACTCGCGCACCTGCAGCATGCGCATGGCGTCGTCGGAATCGCCGAAGTCGCGGGATGCCCACAGGCCGTGGATCGCCGGCACCTGAAACAGCGCCCAGAGCGCGAGACCGGCGAGGAGCGCGACCGGCCAGGAGACGAGCGCCGCTTCGATCCGCGCGGCTGCGGGCGAGGCGGGCGTCGCGGTCGGGAGGGGGCGGGGCGCGTCGGTCAAGGCGTCGTCCGTGGCGGGGGCATCGTGGCGGGGCGCGGCGGCGGGCCCGTGGATTCATCACCCCTCAACCATTAGGAGCGAATGTTTGACGGACCATGAAGTCTCGTTCGGACGCCGCGATGCCGCTCGCCCAACCCCATGCCTTTGCTCCGGAACCCGCCGCGCGGATGCTGGCGCGTCCGTGCGAGCCGCTCTCCGACGAGGCGCTCGTCGCGGCCCTCGGCGACAGCGGTCGGCATCTCGCGGCGGCGTTGGCGGCGCGCGAGGCTCCGGAGCGTCACGAGGACGTGCCGGCCGAGGGGCCGCGCGTCGCGGTGCTGCTGCCGTGTTTCGACGAGGCCGCCTCGATCGCTCGCGTCGTGGCGGACTTCCGCGCGGCGTTGCCGGCGGCCCGCATCTGCGTCTTCGACAACGGCTCGACCGACGGCACGGCGGAAATCGCCCGGGCCGCGGGTGCCGAGGTCTTCCTCGAGCGGCGGCGCGGCAAGGGGGCGGTCGTGCGGCGGATGTTCGCCGACATCGACGCCGACGTCTATCTGATGGCCGACGGCGACGGCACCTACGATGCCGCCTCGGCGCCGAAGCTGGTCGCGGCGATCGCGGAGGAGCGCGTCGACATGGCGATCGGCACCCGCGCCGACGTGCGGCGCGAGGCGCATCGGCCGGGTCACGCCTTCGGCAATGCGGTCTTCAATCGGCTCTATGCCGGGTTCTTCGGTTCGGACTACCGCGACATCTTCTCGGGCTACCGCGCTTTCTCGCGGCGCTTCGTGAAGAGCTTTCCGGCGCTCTCCGACGGGTTCGAGATCGAGACCGAGATGAGCGTCCATGCCGGGCAGATGATGCTGCCGGTCGTCGAGATCGAGACGCCCTACGGGCGGAGGCAGGAGGGGTCTGCCTCGAAACTGTCGAGCCTGCGCGACGGCTGGCGGATCCTGAGGACCTTCGCCTATCTCCTCAAGGAGACGCGGCCGGCGGCCTTCTTCGGCCTGCCGGCGTTTGTGCTGACTATCGCGGCGCTGGTGCTCGCGGTGCCGCTCTTCGTCACCTTCGCCGAGACCGGCCTCGTGCCACGGCTGCCGACGGCGGTGCTCTGCGTCGGGATGATCCTGCTCGCGGGACTTTCCGCCACCTGCGGCATCGTGCTCGACAGCCTCGCCCGCTCGCGCGCCGAGCACAAGCGGATGCTCTATCTGGCGGTCGCCAACGGCCGCTGAGCGCCCTCAGACGTGACGCAGACGGATGATCTCGACCGGTTCGCCGGCCTCGACCGCGCGGGCGTGGATCGGCCGCACGATGAGTGCGTCGGCATCGGCGAAGCGCGACAGCAGCGAGGAATCCTGACTGTCGAGCGGCATTGCCACCAGCCGGCCCTCGGCGTCGTGACGAAGGGCTGCGCGCAGGTGGTCGGCGCGTTCGTCGTTGGCGGGCATGGCGCGACCGGCGATCGCGGTCTCGCGGGCGAGACCGGCGGGGCCGCGACCGGCCAGCGCCGCGACCAGCGGCGCGACGAAGCGCAGGCCGCAGACCAGCGAGGCGGCGGGATTGCCGGGCAGACCGAGGACGCGGATCGGTCCGCGGCGGCCGAACATCAGCGGCTTGCCGGGGCGCATCGCCAGCTTCCAGAAGTCGAAGGCGACGCCTTCGGCCTCGAGCGCACGGTGGACCAGGTCGTGATCGCCCATCGAGGCGCCGCCGAGGGTGACGAGCACGTCGATCTCGGCGGCGAAGGCGCCGGCGATGGCGGCGCGGGTGGCGGCGAGATCGTCGCGGACGATGCCGAGATCGACCACCATGCCGCCGGCGTCCTCGACGAGTGCCGCGATGCCGTAGCCGTTGGAGGCGACGATCTGGTCGGGGCCGGGCACGGTGCCGGGCGGCACCAGTTCGTCGCCGGTCGCAAGGATCGCCACACGCGTGCGGCGGCGGACCGGCACCTCGGCATGGTTCGCCGAGGCGACGAGGCCGAGATTGGTCCAGTCGAGCCGGGTGCCGGCCGCGAGGATCGGCTGGCCTTCGCGGAAGTCGATGCCGGCGGCGCGGACGTGGCGGCCGGGGGCGGCGGCGTCGGCGAAGACGACGTGATCGCCGTCGCGCGTCGCGTGCTCCTGCATGACGACGGTGTCGGCGCCCTCCGGCATCGGCGCGCCGGTGAAGATGCGGATCGCCTCGCCGGCGCGGAGCGGTCGGTCGTGGGCATGGCCGGCGGCGGCTTCGCCGACGATGGCCAGGCGGGCGCCCGGGGTGGTCGCGTCGCGCGCGGCGAGCGCCCAGCCGTCCATCGCGGCGGCGGTGAAGGGCGGCTGCGTGCGGCGCGCCGTGAGATCTTCGGCGAGAACCCGGCCGTTGGCGGCGGCGAGCGCGACGCGTTCGACCGAGACGGGCGAAACGTCGGACAGGAGGCGCGTCAGCGCGTCGTCGACCGGGGTCAGGGCCATGGGATCACTCAGCCTTCCATTCGCCGGACTTGCCGCCGGACTTCTCGAGCAGGCGGACGCCGCCGATCACCATGCCGCGGTCGACCGCCTTGGCCATGTCGTAGACCGTCAGCGCCGCGACCGAGGCCGCCGTCAGCGCCTCCATCTCGACGCCGGTCTGTCCCTTGACGCGGGCGAGCGTGGTGATCCGGATCCCCGGCAGGCTCTCGTCGGGGACGAGGTCGACGGTGACCTTGGTCAGCAGCAGCGGATGGCAGAGCGGGATCAGCTCGTGCGTCTTCTTCGCCGCCATGATGCCGGCGATGCGGGCGACCGCCAGCACGTCGCCCTTCTTGGCGTTGCCGGAGAGGATCAGCGCCAGCGTCTCGGGCTTCATCGTCACGGTCGCCTCGGCCACCGCCGTGCGGGTCGTCTCGGCCTTGTCGCCGACGTCGACCATGTGGGCCGCACCGGTCTCGTCGACATGGGTGAGGCGGGAGCCGGTCGCGGTCATGGGGTTCACCTTGCAAGCAGTTCGCGGGTCGCAGCGGTCACGTCGGCCTTGCGCATCAGGCTCTCGCCGACCAGGAAGGTCGAGATGCCGACGGCCTCGAGCCGGGCACAGTCGGCGGAGGTGAAGATGCCGCTCTCGCCGACCAGCAGGCGGTCGTCGGGAACGAGCTTCGCCAGCCGTTCGGAGGTCTCGAGCGAGACCTCGAAGGTCTTGAGATTGCGGTTGTTGACGCCGAGCATCGGCGAGGCGAGCCGCAGCGCGCGCTCGGTCTCTTCCTCGTCGTGGACCTCGACCAGCACGTCCATGCCGAGTTCGAAGGCCGCGTCCTCGATGGCCTTCGCCTCGTCGTCGGTGAGCGAGGCCATGATGATCAGGATGCAGTCGGCGCCCCAGGCGCGGGCTTCCAGCACCTGATAGGGCTCGAACAGGAAGTCCTTCCTGAGCGCCGGCAGCGACACGGCGGCACGTGCGGCGGTCAGATACTCGGGTGCACCCTGGAACGACGGCGTGTCGGTCAGGACCGAGAGGCAGGCGGCGCCACCGGCCTCGTAGGCGCGGGCGAGTTCCGGCGGATCGAAGTCCGGGCGGATCAGACCCTTGGAGGGGCTCGCCTTCTTGATCTCGGCGATGAGGCCGCGCCTGCCTTCGGCCTTCTCGGCGCGCAGCGCGGCGAGGAAGCCGCGCGGGGCGTCGACGTCGGCGATGCGGGCACGCAGCTCGGCTTCCGAGACGCGCGCCTTGGCGGCGGCGATCTCCTCGCGCTTGTAGAGCTCGATCTTCTTCAGGATGTCGGCCATCGTCCGCCTCAGGCGTTGGAGGCGATGACGAGGGCATCGAGACGCGCCCGCGCCGAGCCGTCGTCGATCGCCTTCGCGGCGCGGGTCACGCCTTCGGCGAGGGTCGCGACCTTGCCGGCCACCACCAGCGCCGCGCCGGTGTTCATCAGCACGATGTCGCGATAGGCACCCGGCGCGCCGTCGAGCATGGCGCGCAGCGCCGCCGCATTGTGGGCACCGTCGCCGCCCTTGAGGGCTTCGGCGGGGTGACGCGGCAGGCCGACGGCCTCCGGCGAGACCACGAAGGTGGTGATCTTGCCGGCCTTCAGCTCGGCGACATGGGTCTCGCCGGTCACGGTGATCTCGTCGAGCCCGTCGGAGCCGTGGACGATCCAGGCGGCTTCCGAGCCCAGCGCCGCGAGCGAGTGGGCGATCGGCTCGATCCAGGCGCGGGCGAAGACGCCGGTCATCTGCCGCTTGACGCCGGCCGGGTTCGACAGCGGTCCGAGCAGGTTGAAGGCGGTGCGGGTGCCGAGTTCGACGCGGGCCGGGCCGACGTGCTTCATCGCCGCGTGGTGCGACGGCGCGAACATGAAGCCGACGCCGGTGTCGCGGACGCAGCGGGCGATGTCGGCGGGGGCGAGGTCGATCTTGATGCCGAGGCCGATCAGCACGTCGGCGGCGCCGGACTTCGACGACAGCGCGCGGTTGCCGTGCTTGGCGACCGGCACGCCGCAGGCGGCGGTGACGAAGGCGGAGGCGGTCGAGACGTTCCACGAGCCGGAGCCGTCGCCGCCGGTGCCGACGATGTCGATGGCGTCGGCGGGGGCGTCGACCCGCAGCATCTTCTCGCGCATCACCTCGACGGCGCCGGTGATTTCGTCGACCGTCTCGCCGCGCACGCGCAGCGCCATCAGGAAGCCGCCGATCTGGGCGGGCGTCGCTTCGCCGGACATCATCACGTCGAAGGCGGTGCGGGCCTCGGCACGGGTGAGGCTGGCGCCGGTCGCCACCTTGGCGATGAGGGCCTTCAGATCGGTCATGGGACTACGGGCTCCGGACGGTTCAGGCGGCGCGGCGGTCGCGGGTGCGATCGTTGAAGTCGCGGGCGATCTCGAGGAAGTTGCGGACGAGCTTGGTGCCGTTCTCCGAGGCGATCGACTCGGGGTGGAACTGGACGCCGTGGACCGGGTGCTCGACGTGCATCAGGCCCATGATCAGCCCGTCGTCCGACGAGGCGACGGGCGCGAGGCACGCCGGCAGGCTCGAGCGCTCGACGATCAGCGAGTGATAGCGGGTGCCGGTGAAGTCGGCGTTGAGGCCACGGAAGAGGCCGCGTCCGTCGTGACGGATGGTCGAGGTCTTGCCGTGCATCAGGTGCGGCGCGCGGATGACCCTGCCGCCGTAGGCCTGGCCGATCGACTGGTGGCCGAGGCAGACGCCGAAGATCGGCATGCGGGCGCCGAGCCGTTCGATCGTCTCGAGGCAGATGCCGGCCTCGTTGGGCGTGCAGGGGCCGGGCGACAGGATGACGCCTTCGGGATCGAGTTTCGCGACCTCGTCGACGGTGATCTTGTCGTTGCGCACGACCTTCAGCTCGACGCCCTCGGCGCCGATCAGATGGACGAGGTTCCAGGTGAAGCTGTCGTAGTTGTCGACGACGAGAAACATGCGGCCCGATGCCCCGGCAATGAACGTGGTCGAGAGATAGCCGGGGAGGGCGGCTTTGTCACGCACGAGGGTGCGGCTCGCGCACCGCCGCGACGGCCGGAACGCGTCGCGGGGAGAGAGGTGCGACTTTTCCGCACCCTTTGAAATCGGTGGGACAATGGTGGCATCATGCAACCGAGAGGTGATCCGATGCCGCTGTCCTCCCTCCATCCCACGCCGGCCGCCCGCCGTTCGGCGATCCTCGCCGCCCGCGTCGACGCGTCCGCCGCGCGACTGCTCGAAGCGCTCGAGCGCTCCCGATGGAATCCCGACCAACCACGCATCCCGGCCGGCGAGACCGGCGGCGGGCGATGGACCGACGGAAACGGTTCGTGGACCGGGGGCGACAGGCCGCCGAGGTCCGACCGCATTCGGGTGGCGGATGCTTCCCCGAGTCCTTCACCCGAGTTTCTCGCCGAGTTGAAACGCCGGATCGACGCCGCAGACGAGCGACTGGCGATTGCCTACGCCCGCGCCTCGTCGGGGCTCGAGATTTCTCATGCGGAGATCGACAGAGCCCAACTGGCCGTCGCCGAAAAAGCGGTCGCGGAAATCGGGTCCACGGAATGGGCTTGGGGGACGGCAAAAGACAATTTCCGGGCTGGTTCGTACAAGTGCAATCTGTTCGTGTTCGATGTCCTGAAGAGCGTCGAAGCCGATCCGCCGTTGGCCAACGGCGGGAGACTCTACAATTGGTTCGGTTTCGGCGTACCGAAATATCCGGTCCTGGCGGGTCAGTGGGGTGATCCTGCATTCCACGTCGACGGTTGGGACATCGTCGAGGGGAGGCCCGCAATCGGCGACATCATTTCGGCGCCGAGGTGGTCTCCGGTCTCGACGGGACATGTCGGCATCTTCGTCGGATACGACGGTGGGACTCCGATGTCGGTCAGTGCGAAGGATCGCGTCGTCGAATTCGGCAAATGGCCCTTCGATGATCCGAAAAAGGTCTATCGTCTGCGACGCTATCGTGGAGTTCGCGCGCCATGATCGGACGAGTGCCACGCATCGCGGCCTACGCCCTCGCCACGATCGTCGCTCTCGTCGGCGTCGCAATCGCTGCGATCCTCGCCATCGATCGCTTCGCCGAGGAGTACCCCGACCGGTTCAGATATGTCGGCGTATGGATCGAGGACACCCTCGGCATCGGCGACCTTGCCGACCATTTCGCCGTGGCTCTCGAACTGGATCGGCCGGAAGCGCTGTTGCGCCGTCTGCTCCGCCACGACGGGGCGGTCGAGACCGAGATCGCCGGACACACGCTTCTCACGCTCGCCTTCGACTCGCCGCCGACGCGTGCCGTCTCTCCGCAGACGCTCGCCGTCATTCTCGAGGCGGGGGCCGATCCGAACCGACGCGACGCCGACGGCAGGCTGCCGATCGTCGAGGCGGGACGGTATACCGATCCGGCGCGCCTCGCACAGCTCCTCGATCACGGCGCCTCGGCCGACGGTCGCGATCATCGGGGGTATCATGCCGTCGACGTCGTCCGTTCGGGACAGAGCTCCGATCTGGGTGCGTTCGTCGGACTTCTCCTCGATCATGGCTTCGACCCTTGCGCCCTCGTTCGGCCGCCCCTGCCGGAATCCGCCGTCGCGAAACCACTCCGTGTGTGGCTGGCCGAGCGGAAGCTCCCCGACCTCGCCGCCCGCGCCGAGGCGGCCTGCGCGGCGAAGGGCGGGGGCGGAGTGCCATGACGACCTTTGCTCGGCGTATCCTTCGCATCGCCGCCTACGCGCTCGCCACCCTCGCCATCGTGGCCGGTTCGGCGTTCTGCCTCGCCTTCGCCCTCGACGAAACCTGGGCGCGTTGGCCGCAGCAGACGGAACTCGTCGAACTGTGGGGACGCGAGATCCTGCGCATCGGCAAGCCGATCGATCGCTACGGTGGCGCGCTGGCCAATGACGGCGGCGAAGGCCTGATGCGCTTCATGCATTGGACCGGCTTCGATCCGAACGCGGAGGCGACCGGCTGGACGGTCTTGACCCTCGCGCTCGACATCCCGCCGGGGGACACGGTCACGCCGGCAAAGCTCGCCATCATCCTCGAGGCCGGTGCCGATCCCGGCCGTCGCGACGGTCGCGGTGCGTCGCCGATCGTGCTGGCGGCAAGCAACGGCCGCATCGACCATCTGCGCCTGCTCCTCGACCACGGTGCTCGACCCGACGCGACGAGTTCATGGGGGGAGAACGTCCTCGACGGCCTGGCGGATCGGGATGCCCCATTCGTCGCGGACGCCGTCGACCTGCTGCTCGGTCGGGGGCTCGATCCATGCGCGACGGTCGGCGCGAAGCGCGATGTCGCCGTCCGTAGACCGATGGCGGCATGGCTGGCCGAGCGGACGCTCCCCGACCTCGCCGCCCGCGCCGAAGCGGCCTGCGCGGCGAAGGGCGGGGGCAGAGACGGCGCCGCGGCGCCGCCCGCTCACTGACCGCGTTTGGCGCCTTGCGCGAAGCGGACGGCTTCTTCCGCGGCGCGGAAGAGGGCCTTGGCCTTGTTGACGCATTCGGCCTGTTCGGAGGCGGGGACCGAATCCGCCACGATGCCGGCGCCGGCCTGGACGTACATCTTCCCGTCCTTGATCACCGCGGTGCGCAGCGCGATGCAGGTGTCCATCGCGCCGTCGGCGGAGAAATAGCCGACGCAGCCGGCGTAGAGCCCGCGCTTCTCCTTCTCGAGCTCGTCGATGATCTCCATCGCCCGCACCTTCGGCGCGCCCGAGACCGTGCCGGCCGGGAAGCCCGCGGCGAGGGCGTCGAGTGCGTCGTGCGACGAGGAGAGCCGTCCCGTCACGTTCGAGACGATGTGCATCACTTGCGAGTAGTACTCGAGGAAGAACTTGTCGGTGACCTTGACCGAGCCGATCTCGGAGACGCGGCCGACGTCGTTGCGGCCGAGGTCGAGCAGCATCAGGTGTTCCGACAGTTCCTTCGGATCGGCCAGGAGATCGGCCGCGTTGGCCTTGTCCTCGCCCGGCGTCTTGCCGCGGGGGCGGGTGCCGGCGATCGGGCGGATGGTGACCTCGCCGTCGCGCACGCGGACGAGGATCTCCGGCGAGGAGCCGGCGACGCAGAAGTCGCCGAAGTCGAGGAAATAGAGGAAGGGCGCGGGGTTCACCCGGCGCAGCGCGCGGTAGAGCGCGAAGGGCGGCAGGGTGAAGGGGGCCTCGAAGCGCTGCGACAGTACCACCTGGAAGATGTCGCCGGCCTTGATGTACTCCTTCGAGCGCTCGACCATGGCGCAGTATTCGTCGGCCCCGGTGTTCGACACCATGGGCACGTCGAGCGAGACCTCGCCGCCTTCCCAGGCCGACTTGTCGACCGGCTGGTCGAGCGCGTCGATCACCGCGGTGATGCGGTCGACGGCGCGGGCATGGGCGTCCTTCGCCGAGACGCCGGGTTCCGGCGTGACGCGGGTGACGACCCAGATCTCGTCCTTGACGGCATCGAAGACCAGTTCGGTGCGCGGGCGCACCAGGATGGCGTCGGGCAGGCCGAGGACGTCGGGGTTGGGCGCCCCGATCTCCTCCATCTGGCGCACCATGTCGTAGCCGAGATAGCCGAACATGCCGGCCGACATCGGCGGCAGGCCCTCGGGCATCGCGAACTCGTTGGCGTGGACGAGGGAGCGGATGACGTCGAGCGAACGGCCCTCGACCGGCTCGAAGGCGGTGCGGTCGGCGGCGAAGCGGCGGTTGATCTCGCCCTTCTCGCCGTGCGCGCGGAAGACCAGATCGGGATCGAAGGCGATCATCGAATAGCGGCCGCGGACGGCGCCGCCCTCGACCGATTCGAGCAGGATGCAGTGGTCGCGGCCGCGGGCGATCTTGACGTAGGCCGAGACCGGCGTCTCGAGATCGCCCACCAGCGTGGTCCACACCACGGTCGGATGCCCCGCGTCGTAGCGTTCGGCAAGGGCTTCGAGCGAGGGTTCGATACGCATGGTCTACTCTCGATGATCAGTCGCGGGCGCGGCCGGTGACGCGGTCGACGACCGCCGGGTTCATGGTCACGCCGATGTCGGTGCGGACCTGTCCGAGCCAGGCCTCGAGCAGCGAGTTGCGCAGCGAACCGGAGATGCGGCTCGCCGCCGTCTTGGCTTCCTCGCTCTCGGCGAAGAAGGCGGGCGGCGTCACGTCGGCGACCTTGAGCAGCATCGTGTCGCCGCCCTCGAGGGTGACGGTGGCGACGTGGCCCTCGGGACCGGCGAAGGCGGCGGCGACGGCCTTGGTCGACAGGCCCTCCGGCGGCTCGGCGCGCTTGAAGGCGGGCGACGTCTTCACCTCGAGCCCGGCCGACTTGGCGACGGTCTCGAAGTCCTCTCCCTTGGCGAGGCGATCGGTCAGCGACTTGGCGGTCTCGCCGAGGCGGCGGGCGATCTCTTCCGTCTTCCAGGCGGCGGCGACGCGGTCCTTGACCTCGTCGAGCGTCTGGTCGCGGGCCGGATCGATCCGGGTCACGGCGTACCAGAGGAAGCCCTTGCCACCGAGGTCGATGGCGTCGTTCTCGACGCCGACGTCGCTCTCGAAGGCGCCCTTCAGCACGTCTTCCCAATGCGGGACGCCCTCGACCGGCTTGCCGTCGGCGAGGCGACCCTGACGATCGACGCCGTCGACGGTGCGCACCTTCATCGACAGGCGGGCGGCGACCTCCTCGATCTTGGCTCCGCCGGCGAGTGCGTCCTCGATCTGGTCGTGACGCGTGAGAACGTCGTTCTCGGCGCGGCGGGCGGCGATTTCCTTCTTCAGTTCGGGCGCGACCTCGGCGAAGGGCTTGCTGGAGCCGGCGACGCGGTCGGCGAGCTTCAGGACGACCGGGCCGAACTTGCCTTCGACCACGCCGGAGAGGTCGCCGACGGCGGGGATGTCCCAAGCGGCGTCGGCGATCGCCGGATCGGCGAAGGCGGAGCGGGCGAGAAGGCCGAAGTCGATGTCCTCGGCCTTCTGGCCGAGTTCGACGGCGGCCTGTTCGAAGTCCTTGCCGCCCTTCACGGCGGCGATGAAGGCTTCGCCGGCGGCGGCGTCGGCGACGTGGACCTGGAACACGCGGCGCTTCTCCTCGACGGTGAAGCGGGCCTTGCGGGCCTCGTATTCGGCCTTGGCGTCGTCGTCGGAGACGTCCTCGGGACGGGCGATCGAGGCGGGGTCGAGAACCAGCACCGACAGCGCGCGGCGCTCGGGCGCGCGGAAGGCGCGGGCGCGATCGGTGAAGAAGGTCTTCAGCGTCGCCTCGTCGGGCGAGGCGATCTCGCCGAGGCCGGCCGCCGAGAGAACGGCATAGCGGATCGAGCGGGTCTCGTTGCGGAAGGTGTCGAGCGCCTCGACCAGCACCTTCGGCGCCGGCTGGCCGCCGGCCATGCCGTCGAGCAGCTGGGCGCGCAGCATGTCGGCGCGGCGGCGGGCGATGTAGATGTCCTCGTTCCAGCCGTTCGAGCGCAGCAGCTCGACGAAGCGGGTGCGATCGAAGTTGCCGGTGGCGTTCTTGAAGTTCGGATCGCGCAGGATGTCCTCGCGGATCGTCGCGTCGGAGACCGCGAGCTTGTCCAGCCGCGCCGCCTCGCCGATCGTCGCCTCGGTGACGATGCGGGAGAGGATCTGCTGGCCGACGCCGGTCTTCAGCGCCTCGTCCTTGGTGAAGGGCCGGCCGGCGCGCCGCGCGATCTGCTGGACCTCGCGATTGTAGTCGTGGTCGAGCTCGGCGACGCCGATCTCGCGGTTGCCCACGTGATAGGCGGTGTTCGAGCCGAAGCCGCGGAACACGTCGGCGATGCCCCACACGCCGAACGAGACGATCAGCAGGCCGAGGAGGAGCTTGGAAATCCAGGTGGAGGCGCCGCGGCGCAGGACGTCGAGCATGGGGGGCGTGGGTCCCGTGGGTACGTGTTCGAACCGCCGGGACGAGCCCCCGGCGCGGGCGGGCGGATCATAGGAACGCGCGTCGCGAGTGGCAAGGCGGCAGCGCCGTCCGCGCCGAGAGGACGCGGACCGGCGATCGCATCGCACCTTCGGGGGGCTTGGGCAAGGGGCCGGTTCGGGCGAAAGTGACTTCCCGTCGCCCGACCCTCGGGCTCCGATTCGTCCGCGGAGGACCGCGATGCAGCCGACCGATCTGTCCGCCCATCCCGTGGTGCGGCTCGCCGCCGAGGACGTCCGACGGGTGCCGATGATGGGCATCGCCGTCGGCATCGCCATCACCGCGACGGTGCTGTCGATCATCGAGAAGAGCGCGCTGATGCCGTGGATCGTCGGCGTGATGTGGCTCGCCGTCGCCGGCACGGTGCTGGCCGTCCTGCCGATCGCCAACTCGCTGACGCTGACGCCGGAGGGCTTCCGCGTCCGCGTCCTCGGCTTCCTCGGCGGGTCGGTCGCCTGGTCCGACGTCGAGGCGGTCGAGGCGGGCGAGGGCTGGGCGGGGGCGGCGGTCGTCGTCCATCTGCGCGAGGGGGCGGCGGCACGCTCGTTTCCCGGCCTGCCGCGCGATCCGACGCTCGGCGTCTCGTCGCTGGTCGACCACTACGGCCGCGATCCGGAGGAACTCGCCGGCGAGATGGAACGCCGCCGTCGCGCGGCTTCGGGTGCGTGAGGCACGTCTTCGTCATCCGTAATGCCGCGAGGTGAGGCATCGTCATGCCTCCCTGCCGTTGCGGGGAGGCGGCCGCGTCTGCTACTTCGGCGCGGGGCAGAAACGATCGACATCGAGGAGAGCGCCATGAAGCCGCTCGTCGCAGGCAATTGGAAGATGAACGGAACCACCGCGTCGGTCGCGGAGTTCGAGGCGATGATCGCCGGCTACGGCGCGGATCTCGCCGCCAAGGTCGAGCTCGCGATCTGTCCGCCGGCGACGCTGGTCGCCCGTCTCGCCGCGGTCGGCGGCCCGATCCCGATCGGCGGCCAGGACTGCCATGCCAAGGTCTCCGGCGCCCACACCGGCGACATCGCCGCCGAGCAGCTCAAGGACGCGGGCGCGACCTACGTCATCGTCGGCCATTCCGAGCGTCGCGCCGATCACGGCGAGACCGATGCCGTCGTCAAGGCCAAGGCGGAAGCCGCGGTGCGCGCCGGCCTCGTCGCCATCGTCTGCGTCGGCGAGACGGAAGCCGAGCGCAAGGCCGGCACCACGCTCGACGTCGTCGGCACGCAGATCGCCGGCTCTCTGCCGGCCGGCATGACGGGCGCGACGCTGGTCGTCGCCTACGAGCCGGTCTGGGCCATCGGCACCGGCCTCGTCCCGACCCTCGCCGACGTCAAGGAAGTGCACGACTTCATCCGCGCCAAGCTCGTCGGCCTCTACGGCGCCGAGGGCGAGAAGGTCCGCATCCAGTACGGCGGTTCGGTCAAGCCGTCGAACGCCAGGGAGCTCTTGTCGGTCTCCAACGTCAACGGCGCGCTGGTCGGCGGCGCCTCGCTGAAGGCCGCGGACTTCCTCGGCATCGCCGCCGCCTATCTCTGAGCGCGACGATCCCTTCCGAACACGACGAAGGCGGCCCGGGGGCCGCCTTCTTTCGTTCTGGACGGGGTTGCGGAGAGGTCGTGCCGACGATCAGCCGCGCTTTTCGTCGAGCGAAAAGGCGCCGGGACCGGCGAAGACGAAGTAGAGGAAGACGAACGAATAGAGCGCCGCCAGCTCGCCGCCGTTGAGGATCGGGAAGAAGTTCTGCGGGGCATGCGCCATGAAGTAGGCGACCGCCATGAAGCCCGACAGGACGAAGGCGACGGGGCGGGTGAAGAGGCCGATCAGGATCAGCACCGAGCCGACCACCTCGAGGAGAGCGGCGACGCCCATCATCGAGAAGATCTGACCGGAGAGGAGGTTCAGCCCCTCGAACATCTTCACCGCGGGGAAGTGGAAGAGCTTGGCGAGGCCGTGCTGGAGGAAGAGCAGGGCGGTCGCCACTCGCAGCGCGGCGAGGGCCTTGGGGGCGTGGGGGGCGAGCTTGTCGGCGAAAGACATGGGGGAAACTCCGTTCGATGATCCGGTTCGGTCCAAGGGGCGGCGAGGGGGGGCGCCGCTTGCTTCGAGAATGACCATGCCGCATGCGAACCACTCGCACGAGACGGCACGACGACGACGGATCGTCGTCACGGGTCGAACAATCGATGGTGATGCATGTCGATCGTTCGCATCACGGCGTCGTGATGAACGCCGATCCGATCGGCGTGTGGGTCACTGGCGCGGGCGGGCGCGATCGTGTATGAGGCTCGTCGAAATGCGGCGTCGGCTTCGGCGCCCGAACAATCCAGAACCAGCGGCGCGGGGGATTTTCCCGGCGTCGTCGCGTTCGTTCGAAAGATCGGTCGGAATCGATGGAAACCGTCATCATCGTGATTCATCTGATGCTGGTCCTCGCGCTCGTGGGCGTGGTGCTCCTGCAGAAGTCCGAGGGCGGCGCGCTCGGCATGGGCGGCGGCGGCGGCGGCCTGATGGGCTCGCGCGGCACCGCCAACGTGCTGACCCGCACCACCGCGATCCTCGGCGCTGGCTTCTTCGCCACGTCGCTGATCCTGGCGATCCTCGCCGGTCGTCACGGCGACAAGCCGTCGTCGATCCTCGACACCGGCGCGCCGGCCTCGCAGACCGCTCCGGCGGGTGCGCCGGCTGCCCCGGCCGCTCCGGCGGGCGGCAACGGCATTCTCGATCAGCTGAACCAGATGCAGAAGGGCGGCTCGACCGCCCCGGCTCCTCAGGCTCCGGCCTCGGCGCCCGCTCCGGCCAAGTGACGGGGCGCCTTCGGGCGCACGCCTCGAACGGGACCGGGTGACCTTCCGTCTCCGGTCCCTTCTTCGTTGGAAGGTCCTCGCGACCTTTCGGTGGACAGATCCAGGGCCTCACTTTTCCCACTCGCGAATCGGGTGGCCCCCGAAGTATGGTCGAATCCCATGGCGCGGTACGTATTCATCACCGGCGGCGTGGTGTCTTCGCTCGGCAAGGGGCTTGCGTCTGCGGCCCTCGGAGCGCTCCTTCAGGCACGTGGCTACAAGGTCCGGCTCCGCAAGCTGGACCCCTATCTCAACGTCGATCCGGGGACGATGTCTCCGTATCAGCACGGCGAGTGTTTCGTCACCGACGACGGTGCCGAGACCGACCTCGACCTCGGCCACTACGAGCGCTTCACCGGACGGCCTGCCAACAAGCAGGACAACATCACGACCGGCAAGATCTACCAGGACATCATCGCCAAGGAGCGCCGCGGCGACTACCTCGGCGGCACCGTCCAGGTCATCCCGCACGTCACCGATGCGATCAAGGAATTCGTCGTCACCGGCAACGAGGGCTACGACTTCGTCCTGATCGAGGTCGGCGGCACCGTCGGCGACATCGAGGGCCTGCCGTTCTTCGAGGCGATCCGCCAGCTCGGCAACGATCTGCCACGCGGCCATGCCGTCTACGTCCACCTGACGCTGATGCCCTACATCCCGTCGGCGGGCGAGCTGAAGACCAAGCCGACGCAGCACTCGGTCAAGGAGCTGCGCTCGATCGGCATCGCGCCCGACATCCTGCTGGTGCGCGCCGACCGCCACATTCCGGAGAACGAGCGGCGCAAGCTCTCGCTCTTCTGCAACGTGCGGCCCTCCGCCGTGATCCAGGCGCTCGACGTCAAGTCGATCTACGACGTGCCGGCCGCCTATCACAGGGAAGGCTTCGACACGGAAGTGCTCGCCGCCTTCGGCATCGACGTGGTGCCCGAGCCCGACATGCACCGCTGGGACGAGATCTCCGACCGGATCCACAATCCGGAAGGCGAGGTCACGATCGCGGTCGTCGGCAAGTACACCGAGCTGCTCGACGCCTACAAGTCGCTGATCGAGGCGTTGACCCACGGCGGCATCGCCAATCGGGTCAAGGTCAAGCTCGACTGGGTCGATTCCGAGATCTTCGAGAAGGAAGATCCCGCGCCCTATCTCGAGCACGTCCACGGCATCCTGGTGCCGGGCGGCTTCGGCAAGCGCGGCACCGAGGGCAAGATCAAGGCGGCCTCCTGGGCGCGCAAGTCGAACGTGCCCTATTTCGGCATCTGCTTCGGCATGCAGATGGCGGTGATCGAGGCGGCCCGCAACATGGCCGGCATCGAAGGCGCCAACTCGACCGAGTTCGGACCCTGCGCCGCGCCGGTCGTCGGTCTGCTCACCGAATGGGTGCAGGGCAACGAGCTGCAGAAGCGCGAGGAGGGCGGTGCCCTCGGCGGCACCATGCGTCTCGGCGCCTACACCGCGCGGCTGGAGCCGGGTTCGAAGATCGCCGAGATCTACGGCAAGACCGAGATTTCCGAGCGTCATCGTCACCGCTACGAGGTCAACGTCGCCTATCGCGACGCGCTCGAGGCGGCGGGTCTTCACTTCGCCGGCATGTCGCCGTCGGGCGAGCTTCCCGAGACGGTCGAAATCGCGGATCATCCGTGGTTCATCGGCGTTCAGTACCACCCGGAACTGAAGAGCCGACCGTTCGAGCCGCATCCGCTGTTCACGTCGTTCATCGCGGCGGCGAAGGCGCAGAGCCGGCTGGTCTGATCGATCCTCAGGGAGGGAAGTGATGGACTTCACGCCGATCACCGAGAGCCTCGCCGGGCTCCCCGCCTTCCTGATCTGGATCGGGATCTCGATCGGCCTGATCGCGGTCTATGCCGCGATCTACATGCTGGCGACACCGCACGACGAGATGGCGCTGATCCGGGCGAACAACGGCGCGGCCGCGGCCGCCTTCGCCGGGTCGATGATCGGCTACACGCTGCCTCTGGCGGTCGCCGCCCATCACTCGGCGACGCTCCTCGTCTTCATCGTCTGGGGGCTGGTGGCGATCGTCGTGCAGGTGGTCGTCTACTGGTTCTTCCGCCTGCTGCTGCTCTCCGACGTCTCCGCCCGCATCGAACGCGGCGAGATCGCCACCGGCCTGATGCTCGGTACCGCCTCGCTCGCCGGCGGCATCGTCGACGCCGCCGCCATGGCGCTGTGAGGCGCCCGCTCGCCGCCCGGAGGCCGGACTTGTCCCATCCCGTCAATGCCCCGCGCGGGCTCGACCACGTCGTCGCAGCGGTTCGCGATCTCGACACCGCCGCCCGGACGTGGGAACGGCTCGGCTTCCGCCTGACGCCGCGGGCGCGCCACCCCTGGGGTACCGAGAACCGCCTCGTCCAGCTCGCCGGCGCCTTCGTCGAGGTTCTGGCGGTCGGCGACGGCGCGGCGATCCCCGAGCATGCGGGCGATGCCTTCTCCTTCGGCGCGTACAATCGCGATTTCCTCGCCGGCCACGGCGAGGGGCTCTCGATGCTGGCGCTGGAGGGTACCGATCCGGAGGCCGATCGCGCCGCCTTCGCCGCGGCGGGGCTGCGCACCCACGCGCCCTTCGCCTTCGAGCGCGTCGCGGTGTCGCCGGAGGGCGAGGAGCGGCCCGTCGGCTTCGACCTGACCTTCACCGGCTTCACCGGGGCGGGTGCCGCGGGCGAGCCCGACATGGGCTTCTTCACCTGCCGCCAGCGCTTCCCCGAGAACTTCTGGCGGGCGGAGTTCCAGCGCCACCCGAACGGCGCCAGCCGGCTCGAGGCGGTGATCCTGGTCGCGCCCGATCCGTCCGATTTCCACGAGGGGCTCTCGGCCTTCGCCGGTGTGCGCGACTTCCACGCGACCGGCGCCGGCCTCGTCATCCCGACCCCGCGCGGCGCGATCGAGGTGATGACGCCCGCCGCCTTCCGCTTCCGCCACGGTGCCGAGGCCTTGCGCGCCACGCCCGAAAGGCTCACCTTCGCCGGCCTTCGTTTCGGCGTCGACACCGTCGACCGGGCCGAGCGCCAGATCGTCGCCGGCGGCCTCGCGGCCAGCCGGCGTCACGGGGCGCTGGTCGTCCCCGACGTCCACGGCGCGACCGTGGTCTTCGCCGAACACGCCTGATCCCCGACCATGCCGATCGCGCTGCGATCGAGGAGACGCCCCATGTCGCCCAACTCGGAAGTCGTCGTCGGTTCCGTCCGCTTCTCCAACGCGGCGCCCTTCGCGCTGATCGCCGGCCCCTGCCAGATGGAGAGCCGGGCGCATGCGCTCGAGACCGCCGCGGCGCTGAAGGAGATCACCACGAAGCTCGGCATCGGCCTCGTCTTCAAGACCTCGTTCGACAAGGCCAACCGCACGTCCGCCTCCGCCCAGCGCGGCGTCGGCCTTGCCGGTGCGCTGCCGGTCTTCGCCGAGATCCGCGAGAGCCTCGGCCTGCCGGTCCTGACCGACGTCCACGACGCGGCGCAGTGCGCGCCGGTGGCGGAAGTGGTCGACATCCTGCAGATCCCGGCGTTCCTCTGTCGTCAGACCGACCTCCTGCTCGCCGCTGCCGCGACCGGGCGGACGATCAACGTCAAGAAGGGGCAGTTCCTCGCCCCCTGGGACATGAAGAACGTCGTGGCCAAGCTCACCGGCGCCGGCAATCCCAACGTGCTCCTGACCGAGCGCGGCGCCTCCTTCGGCTACAACACGCTGGTCTCCGACTTCCGCGCCCTGCCGATCATGGCGGCGATGGGCGCTCCGGTGATCTTCGACGCCACCCATTCGGTGCAGCAGCCGGGCGGGCAGGGCACGTCCTCGGGCGGTCAGCGCGAGTTCGTCGCGGTGCTGGCGCGGGCGGCGGTGGCGGTCGGCGTCGCCGGCCTCTTCATCGAGACCCACGAGGATCCCGATCGCGCCCCCTCCGACGGCCCCAACATGGTGGCGCTGAAGGACATGCCGGCGCTGCTCGCCCAGCTCCAGGCCTTCGACCGGGTCGCCAAGGGGGCGTGAGGCGCTTCGGCTTCGGGCCGAGGCACCATGGTGCGCGATGCTTCGAGACGCGGGCCTTCGGCCCGCTCCTCAGCATGAGGCGCTTTCAATTGTTCGACGAAATCCAAAGCGTCTCATGCCGAGGAGGGCGCCTTACGGCGCCCGTCTCGAAGCATCGCGCACATTGTCGAGATTGAATGACTTCAATCTTTCAGAAGAAATTCTTCGAGTAGTTTCAGAGCCTGTTCCGCCGCCGCCAGGCGCACGTCGTCGCGACCCAGATCGCCGAAGCGGCGCTCGACGGGACGGGTCGGGCGGCTGGTGCGCGCCGCGGCGAAATGGACGAGGCCGACCGGCTTCTCCGCCGAGCCGCCGCCGGGACCGGCGATGCCGGTGATCGACACCGCGAGCGCCTCGCGCGCCGGGGCGGCGACCGTGGTGCGGCCGAGCGCGCCTTCCGCCATCGCCACGGCGACTTCCCGAGACACCGCGCCGACGCGCTCGATCAGGCGCGGCTCGACGCCGAGCATGTCGGCCTTGGCGGCGTTGGAATAGGTGACGAAGCCGCGATCGACCACGGCGGAGGAGCCGGCGATCGAGGTGAGGAGCCCCGCGACCAGCCCGCCGGTGCAGGATTCGGCGGTCGAGAGCATGACGCCGCGGGCGATCGCCCGCTCGATCACGCGGGCGGCGAGCGGCAGGAGCGGATCGAGCGCGAGCATGGGCGGTCTCCTCAGGCGGGCAGGCGGATGGTGGCGGTGGCGATCACGGCGATGCCTTCGCGCCGGCCGACGAAGCCGAGCTTCTCGTTGGTCGTCGCCTTGACGCCGATGCGGTCGATCGTCACGCGGCAGATCTGCGAGAGCCGCTGCCGCATCGCCTCGCGGTGCGGACCGACCTTCGGCGCCTCGGAGACGATCGTCACGTCGGCGTGCGCCAGCATGCCGCCGCGCTTCTCCAGCCGGTCGAGCGCGTCCTTCAGGAAGATCACGCTGTCGGCCCCGCGCCACGTCATGTCGGAGGGCGGGAAGTGGGCGCCGATGTCGCCGTCGCCGAGCGCGCCGAGGATGGCGTCGGTGAGCGCGTGCAGCGCGACGTCGGCGTCCGAATGGCCGTCGAGCCGGGCGACGTGGGGAATGTCGACGCCGCAGAGCGTGACGTGGTCGCCGGGGGCGAAGGCGTGGACGTCGTAGCCGGTGCCGACGCGGACGTCGGGCAGGCGGGCGTAGAGATCGAGCGACATGCGGGCCTCCGCGGCGGCGAAATCGTCGTTGGTGGTGAGTTTGACGTTGGCCGCATCGCCCTCGACGACGCGGACCTCGAGGCCTGCCCATTCGGCGACGGCGGCATCGTCGGTGAAGTCGTGGCGGCCCTCGGCGGCGGCGCGGGCGTGGGCGGCGTGGAGGGCCGCCCAACGGAAGCCCTGCGGCGTCTGGGCGGCGTGGGCGCGCTCGCGCGACACCGTCTCGACGATACGGCCGTTCTCGTCGACCCGCTTCAGCGTGTCGACCACCGCCACCGCGGCGAGGACGCCGTCGGCGGTGTCGAGGCCGGCGAGCGTGCGATCGATCACGCCGGCCGAGACGAAGGGGCGGGCGGCGTCATGGACGAGGACGCGATCGGGGGCGATCGCCGCCAGGGCCTCGAGGCCGCGCCGCACCGAGATCTGCCGCGTCGCCCCGCCGTGAACGGGGGCGAGGAGGCGCGTGTCGCCGGCGAAGCGCGCCGCCGCCTCGGCATAGAGATCGGCGTGTTCCGGCGAGATCGCCACGACGACGGCGTCGATCGCCGGATGATCGAGGAAGGCGGCGACGGTGCGGGCGAGGACGGGCATGCCGCCGATCGGGCGATACTGTTTCGGCAGGGCATCGGTGCGGGCGGCGCGGCTGCCGGAGCCGGCGGCGACGATCAGGACGGCGGTCGAGGGCTTCACGGGTACGAGCGCTCCGAAGGGCGGCAAAACCGCTGGAAGGGTCTCTGGCGCGACGGCATGACGCTTTCGATGCGAGCTTCGCGCCGTCGACATGCCTGCCAATACACCATATCGGTCAATCCTGAGGCGAATGCCCCCGAGATTTTTCATCCGGGTTCTTGCTCTCCTTCGATTTTCTGCCATCTATGTGGTCAATGACCGAGTTTGCCCAACGAATGAGCATGGCCGGGTCGGAGCTTTCCGACGAGACGACATCCGCGGCGGCCCCCGAAGGCCTGCTCGGCGGATTGCTGCCATCCACTCCCGTGTTCCTGGCGCCGATGTCCGGCATCACCGATCTGCCGTTCCGGCGGATCGCGGCGCGATTCGGCTGCGACGTGGTGGTGACCGAGATGGTCGCCTCCGACGAACTCACCACCGGCGGCGTCGATGCTTCCGTCCGTCTGGCGGGCGAGGGGCTGGGGCTCCACGTCGTCCAGCTCGCCGGCCGCAAGCCGGAGCCGACGGCGCGCGCCGCGATCATGGCGGTCGAGGCCGGTGCCGACGTCATCGACCTCAACATGGGCTGTCCGGCCAAGCGCGTCTGCAACGGGCTGTCCGGCTCGGCGCTGATGCGGGATCTCGATCTGGCGATTGCGATCGTCAAGGCCGTCCGCGCGGCGACGCCGGATCGCATCCCCGTGACGCTGAAGATGCGGCTCGGCTGGTCGCGCGACAGCATGAATGCTCCGGAGTTGGCGCGTCGCGCCGTCGCCGAGGGCGTGTCGCTCGTCACCGTCCACGGCCGCACCCGCGATCAGTTCTACGAAGGCACCGCCGACTGGACGGCGATCGCCGCGGTGCGCGAGGCGGTCGACGTGCCGTTGATCGTCAACGGCGACGTCGACGGCATCGACACGGCGCGCGCGGCCATGGCGGCTTGCGGAGCGGACGGGGTGATGATCGGACGCGCCGCCTGCGGCCGGCCGTGGCTGCCGGGCGACGTCGCCCGTGCGCTTCGCGGCGAGGCGGCGGTGGCTGCGCCCACGGGCCGGGCGCTCACCGGGCTGATCGTCGAACATTTCGAGGCGATGGTCGCCCATCACGGCGTCCGCGTCGGGTTGATGGCGGCGCGCAAGCATCTCGCCTGGTATCTCGACGCCCATGTCGCCGGGGCGGGCGTCTCCGTCACCGATACCGCCCGCCGGGCGCTCCTGACCGCGAAGGAGCCCTCCGCGGTGATCGATCATGTCCACGCCATCTTCGGCGACAGCACGCAAAGGCGGGCCGCATGACCCAGACCGTTCCACGCCAACCGGGCGAGCCGCCCGCCGACCCGACCCCGGTCGCGGTGCTCGGCGCGCTGCCCCATCCGGTGATCACGGTCGACGGCGAGGGCCGCATCGTCTCGGCCAACGACGCCGCCGAACACTTCTTCCAGGCCTCCGCCCCCTTCATGCGGCGGCACGAGATCTCGTATTTCCTGCCCTTCGGCTCGCCGGTGCTGGAGCTCGTGGCGCAGGTGCGCGAGCGTCAGGCGCCGGTCAGCGAATATCGCGTCGACATCGAGAGCCCGCGTCTGCCGGGCGAGAAGATGGTCGACATCTATGCCGCGCCGATCGCCGACAAACCCGAGTACGTCGTCCTGATGTTCCAGGAACGCTCGATGGCCGACAAGATCGACCGTCAGCTGACCCATCGCGGCGCCGCGCGCACGGTGACCGGCCTCGCCGCCATGCTCGCCCACGAGATCAAGAACCCGCTCTCCGGTATTCGCGGTGCCGCGCAGTTGCTCGAACAGTCGGCCGACGACGACGACCGCACGCTGACGCGGCTGATCTGCGACGAGGCCGACCGGATCGTGAAGCTGGTCGACCGGATGGAGGTCTTCTCCGACGAGCGGCCGGTGGAGCGCGACGCGGTCAACATCCACGGGGTGCTCGACCACGTGAAGCGGCTGGCGCAGTCGGGCTTCGCCCGTTCCATCCGCATCGTCGAGGAATACGATCCGTCGCTGCCGCCGGTGCTCGCCAATCGCGATCAGCTGGTGCAGGTGTTCCTGAACCTGATCAAGAACGCCTCCGAGGCGATCGGCGACGCGCCCGACGGCGAGATCGTGCTCACCTCCGCCTATCGTCCCGGCGTCCGCCTGTCGGTGCCGGGTTCGAAGGAGAAGATGACGCTGCCGCTCGAATTCTGCGTCAAGGACAACGGCCCGGGCGTTCCGGCCGATCTCCTCGAGCATCTCTTCGATCCCTTCGTGACCACCAAGACCAACGGGTCGGGGCTGGGTCTGGCGCTGGTCGCCAAGATCGTCCGCGACCACGGCGGCGTGGTCGAATGCGAAAGCCAGCCCCGCAAGACCGTCTTCCGCATCCTGATGCCGGCCTACACCGCGCATCGGGACGAACGGACGTACTTCGGCTCCTGACCAACGGCGAGGACCTTCGATCATGCCATCGGGCAACATTCTGGTCGCCGACGACGACGCCGCCATCCGCACGGTGCTCAATCAGGCGCTGTCGCGGGCGGGTTACGAAGTCCGTCTGACCTCGAACGCGGCGACGCTGTGGCGCTGGGTGGCGCAGGGCGAGGGCGACCTCGTCATCACCGACGTCATCATGCCGGACGAGAACGCCTTCGACCTGCTGCCGCGCATCAAGAAGATGCGGCCGGATCTGCCGGTCGTGGTGATGAGCGCGCAGAACACCTTCATGACGGCGATCCGCGCCTCCGAGAAGGGCGCCTACGAGTATCTGCCCAAGCCCTTCGACCTGAAGGAGCTGATCTCGATCGTCGGGCGCGCGCTCGCCGAGCCGAAGAACCGGCGGATGCCCGATCGCGTCGACGGCGACGGCGACGCCATCCCGCTGGTCGGCCGTTCGCCGGCGATGCAGGACATCTACCGCGTCCTCGCCCGGCTGATGCAGACCGATCTCACGGTGATGATCACCGGCGAGAGCGGCACCGGCAAGGAACTGGTCGCCCGCGCGCTGCACGACTACGGCAAGCGCCGCACCGGGCCCTTCGTCGCCATCAACATGGCGGCGATCCCGCGCGACCTGATCGAATCGGAACTGTTCGGCCACGAGAAGGGCGCCTTCACCGGCGCCGCCAGCCGCGCCTCGGGCCGCTTCGAGCAGGCGGAGGGCGGCACGCTCTTCCTCGACGAGATCGGCGACATGCCGATGGACGCCCAGACGCGCCTGCTGCGCGTGCTGCAGCAGGGCGAATACACCACGGTGGGTGGCCGCACCCCGATCAAGACCGACGTCCGGATCGTCGCGGCGACCAACAAGGATCTGCGTCAGCTGATCAACCAGGGGCTCTTCCGCGAAGACCTCTATTTCCGCCTCAACGTCGTGCCGATCCGGCTTCCCCCCCTGCGGGAGCGGTCGGAGGACATCGGCGATCTGGTGCGCCACTTCTTCACGCTCGCCGAGAAGGAAGGCCTGCCGGCCAAGCAGATCGAGACGGCGGCGCTCGACCGCCTGCGCCGCTATCGCTGGCCGGGCAACGTGCGCGAGCTCGAGAACCTGATCCGCCGCCTCGCCGCGCTCTATCCGCAGGACATCATCACCACCTCGGTGATCGAGACCGAACTCGCCCAGCCGGTGCTGGTCTCCGCGCCGGAGGAAAAGCCCGGCGAAGAGGGCATCTCGGCGGCGGTCGAGCGGCATCTCACCACCTATTTCGCCTCCTTCGGCGACAACCTGCCGCCGCCCGGGCTCTATCACCGGATCCTGCGCGAGGTCGAATATCCGCTGATCTCGGCGGCGCTCGCCGCGACCCGCGGCAACCAGATCAAGGCGGCGGAACTGCTCGGCGTGAACCGCAACACGCTGCGCAAGAAGATCCGCGATCTCGACGTGCAGGTGATCCGCTCGTCGCGCTGAACCGAACTCGGGAGAACGACGATGGATTGGACGATCATCCCCGCCGCCGTTCTCGCCGGCATCGTCTACGTGGTGACGCCGGGTCCGGCGACGCTGGCGGTCCTCGCCATCACCGCCGACAAGGGCAGGGGGCGCGGGCTCGCCTTCTTCCTCGGCCACGGCGTCGGCGACATGACGTGGTCGGCGCTGGCGCTCGCCGCGCTGATGGGGGCGAGCCGGCTCGGGCCGGAGCTCTTCCGCCTGCTCGGCCTCGCCTGCGGCCTCTATCTCGTCTGGCTCGGTGTCCGCGCGATCGTCTCGAAGGGTGACGGCGGGGCGACGACGGTCGTCGGCGACCGGCCGATCCGCGCCGGGCTGATGTTCGGCCTGACCAATCCCAAGGCCTACCCGTTCTCGCTCGCCATGTACGGCGCGCTCTCCGTGGGGGCGGGGCCGTCGCTCGATCTTCCCGGCGCGGCGATGCTCTTCGCCGCCACGACGCTCGGCATGGCGATCGGCGACGTCGTCACCGTCGCCTGGTCGGGCCTGCCGCAGGTCGGTCGGCTCTTCCTGCGTTTCCGTGGCGGGGTGACCCGGGCGGTCGGCGTGCTCTTCGTGCTGTTCGGGCTGAAGACCGCCTGGGACGCCGCGATGCCGCATCGGGCGTGACGCCAAACGCCGCAGCGGACACGGAAAAGCGTGGCCGGCTGGCAACAGTGCCGCAATTCGGCAACAATCCCGACCGATGACAGGAAGGTCATTCGCCGACTCGCCTCTCCGAGACGGGCGGGTGGGCCAGACCGAGGGTGCGCGTGGATCAACAGACCATTCTGACCATCCAGAAGGCGACGGCCGTGCCGGTGGGCGATCGCTCGCGACCGGTTCGACGCATCGGTCTGGCGCTGACCGTGGTCGCGCTGGTCACCGTCGTCGTCTCCTTCGCCATCCTGACCGGCATGACGCGGATCGTCCCGACCGCCTCGACGGTCTACGCGACCTATGTCGTCAACGGCGTCTTCATGTGCCTGCTGCTCGGGTTGATCGGCTTCGAGCTGATCGGCCTGTGGCGGGCCTGGGCGGCCGGCCGAGCGGCGGCGCGGCTGCATCTGCGCGTCATCGGCGCCTTCACGGCGGTGGCGGCGGCTCCGGCGCTGTTGGTCGCGGTGCTGGCCTCGATCACCCTCGACCGCGGCCTCGATCGCTGGTTCGAGGAACGCACGCGCCTGATCGTCGACAGCGCGGCGATGGTCGGCAACGCCTATCTCGCCGAGCATTCGCGCGCCATCCGCTCCGACGCCGTCGCCATGGCGACCGACGTCGCCCGCGCCAAGGAGCTCTACGACACCGAGCCCGACCGCTTCGACGCCGTGATGGTGGCCCAGGCGCAGGTCCGCGGCCTGCCGGCGGCCTTCATCCTGGAGAAAGACGGCACGGTGCTGACCCGCACCGTCATCGTCTCGGACTGGGCCGAGATCCAGATGCCGCCGCCGGAGGCCTTCGCCCAGGCCGACGACGGCGAACCGGTCGTGATCACGCCCGGCCAGACCAATCAGGTCGGCGTCATCATCAAGCTCGAGGGCTGGAACGAACAGTTCCTCTACATCACCCGGCCTCTCGACCCGAAGGTGCTGGGGCCGCTGCGTCAGGCCAAGGAGGCGGTCGCCGACTATCGCCAGCTCGATCAGACGCGGTTCGGCTCGCAGCTCGCCTTCGCGATGATCTTCGTCGGCGTGTCGCTGATCTTCATGATCGCGGCGATCTGGATCGGCATCGGTTTCGCCAACCGGCTGGTCTCGCCGATCCGACGGCTGATTCTCGCCGCCGACTACGTCTCCAAGGGCCATCTGGCGGTGCAGGTGCCGGTCCGCAAGAAGGAGGGCGATCTCGCCCACCTGGCCGAGACCTTCAACACCATGACCAACGAGCTGCGCGGCCAGCGCGCCGAGCTGATCGCCGCCAAGGACCAGATCGACAGCCGCCGCCGCTTCACCGAGGCCGTGCTGTCGGGCGTCACCGCCGGCGTCCTCGGCGTCGATGCCTCGGGCCGCATCACGCTGGTCAACCGTTCGGCGGAAAAGCTCCTCGCCACGATCGAGGAGGACCTGATGGGCCGCCGCCTCGTCGAGGCGGTGCCGGAACTGGCGATCATTCTCGAGGAGGCGCTGTCGGAGCCGACCACGGCCATCCATCAGGGACAGGTTTCGCTGCTGCGCGCCGGGCGCGAGCTGACGGTCAACGTCCGCATCACCTCGGAAGCCTCCGACCCGGCCGGCCGGCGCTTCGTCGTCACCCTCGACGACATCACCGACCTCGTTTCGGCGCAGCGCTCCTCGGCCTGGGCCGACGTGGCGCGGCGCATCGCCCACGAGATCAAGAACCCGCTGACGCCGATCCAGCTCTCGGCCGAGCGGCTGCGCCGGCGCTACGGCAAGGTGGTCGCCGACGACCACGAGGTGTTCGATCGCTGCATCGACACGATCATCCGCCAGGTCGGCGACATCGAGCGGATGGTCAACGAGTTCTCGTCCTTCGCCCGCATGCCCAAGCCGCAACTGGTGCGCGCCGATCTGGTCGAGGCGCTGCGCGAGGCGGTGTTCCTGCGCTCGGTCGCCGCCGCCGACGTCGACTTCGTCACCCGTCTGCCCGACGAGCCGATCTGGGGCCAGTACGACCATCGCCTGCTGCTGCAGGCCTTCGCCAACCTCGTCAAGAACGCCTGCGAGGCGATCGACGCGGTGCCCGACGACCAGCGCGGCCGCGGTACCGTCGAGGCGGCGATCCGGCGCGACGGCGAGATGGTGGTGGTCGAGGTGATCGACAACGGCATCGGTCTGCCGTCCGAGAACCGCCACCGGCTGCTCGAGCCCTATGTCACGACGCGGGAGAAGGGCACCGGCCTCGGCCTTGCCATCGTCCGCAAGATCCTCGAGGACCACGGCGGCCGCATCGAACTGGTCGATGCGCCGGCGGTGGCCCAGGGCGGGCGCGGCGCCATGGTGCGCCTGACGCTGCCGGCCGAGCCGGAGACGCCGCGGACCTCGGTTCCGCCGCAGGAGATGCCGCCGCCGGAGGTCGCGCCGCCCGAGGACGGTACGGCCGGGGCGGGGGAGGCGCTGCCCCCCGATCCGCCTCCCGACGGGGTCGACGCCTCGACGCAATCCGACATCGCGACAACGACAACGAAAACGAAGTGACCGGCCATGGCCTCCGACATTCTGATCGTCGACGACGAACGTGACATTCGCGAACTGATCGCCGGCATTCTCGAGGACGAGGGCCACGGCACGCGGCTCGCCTCGAATTCCGACGAGTGCCTGGCGGCGATCGAGAACCGCCGGCCGACCCTGGTCTTCCTCGACATCTGGATGCAGCAGAGCCGGCTCGACGGGTTGGCGCTGCTCGACGTCGTCAAGCGCCAGCACCCCGACCTGCCGGTCGTCATCATCTCCGGCCACGGCAACGTCGAGACCGCCGTCTCGGCGATCAAGCGGGGCGCCTACGACTACATCGAGAAGCCGTTCAAGGCCGATCGCCTGATCCTCATCGCCGAGCGCGCGCTGGAGGCCTCCAAGCTCAAGCGCGAAGTGAAGGAGCTGCGCGAGCGCTCGATCGACACGCAGGAGCTGCTCGGCAGTTCCACCACCGTCAATCAGCTCCGCCAGCAGATCGAACGGATCGCGCCGACCAACAGCCGCGTGCTGATCACCGGCCCGTCGGGTTCGGGCAAGGAGCTGGCGGCGCGGCTGCTGCACCAGACCTCGCTGCGCGCCAAGGGGCCCTTCGTCGTCCTCAACGCCGCGGCGATCACGCCCGAGCGGATGGAGATGGAACTCTTCGGCACCGAGCAGGACGGCGGCTCGAACCGCAAGATCGGGGCGCTCGAGGAGGCCCACGGCGGCACGCTCTACCTCGACGAGGTCGCCGACATGCCGCGCGAGACCCAGTCGAAGATCCTGCGCGTGCTGGTCGAACAGTCCTTCACCCGCGTCGGCGGCTCGGTGAAGGTGCAGGTCGACGTGCGCGTCGTCTCCTCGACCGCCCGCGATCTGCCGCGCGAGATCCAGGAGGGGCGCTTCCGCGAGGATCTCTTCCACCGCCTCGCCGTGGTGCCGATCCGCGTACCCTCGCTCGCCGAACGGCGCGACGACATCCCCCATCTCGTCCGCCACTTCATGGAGCAGCTGTCGCGTACCGCGGGTCTGCCGATCCGCAAGATCGGCGACGACGCCATGGCGGTGCTGCAGGCGCACGACTGGCCGGGGAACATTCGCCAGCTCAGGAACAACGTCGAGCGGCTGATGATCCTGACCCGCGGCGAGGAGGATGCGGTCATCACCGCCGACCTGCTGCCGGCCGAGATCGGTGCCATGCTCCCGGCGCTACCCTCGTCCACGGGAGGCGAGCATCTCATGAGCTTGCCCCTGCGCGACGCACGCGAGATCTTCGAGCGTGAGTATCTGGTGGCGCAGATCAACCGCTTCGGCGGCAACATCTCGCGCACCGCCGAGTTCGTCGGCATGGAGCGTTCGGCGCTCCACCGCAAACTGAAGTCGCTCGGCGTCAACTGACGCCCGAACCGGAGTGGATCATGACCCGCATCGCCTACGTGAACGGCCGCTACCTGCCCCACGCGAACGCCGCCGTCTCGATCGACGATCGCGGCTATCAGTTCGCCGACGCGGTCTACGAGGTCTGCGAGATCCGCGACGGTTTCGTCATCGATTCGGGGCTTCATCTCGACCGGCTCGAGCGTTCGCTGCGTGAACTGTCGATCCGCATGCCGATGAGCCGCGCCGCGCTGCTGATCGTCATGCGCGAGACAGCCAAGCGCAACCGGGTGAAGAACGGTGGCGTCTACGTCCAGGTCTCGCGTGGTGTGTGGCCGCGCGACCATGCCTTCCCGCCGGCCGACCTGCCGCCGACCGTGGTCATGACCGCCAAGCCGCACGACCGCGCCAAGGCCGAGGCCCAGGCCGCGAAGGGCATCGCCGTCGTCACCGTGCCCGACAACCGCTGGAGCCGCGTCGACATCAAGACCGTCGGCCTCCTGCCCAACTGCATGGCCAAGGAGACGGCCAAGCAGGCCGGCGCCAAGGAGGCGTGGTTCGTCGACGCCTCGGGCCTCGTCACCGAGGGCTCGTCGACCAACGCCTGGATCGTCACCAAGGACGGCAGGCTCGTCACCCGCCCGGCCGAGACCGGCATCCTGCGCGGCATCACCCGCACGGTGCTCCTGAGGGTCGCCGCCTCGCTCGGCCTGACGGTCGAGGAGCGCGCCTTCACCGTCGCCGAGGCCAAGGCCGCCAAGGAGGCCTTCATCTCGGCGGCGACGACGCTGGTCATGCCGGTCGTCACCATCGACGGCGACACCGTCGGCAACGGCCATCCCGGCGAGACCTCGCTGGCGCTGCGCCGCGCCTTCCACGAATCGGTCGAGCGCGTGCCGCTCTGAGGCCCGCGCCGGCGGCTGCCGGTTTTCCGCACGGAAAGTCGTAACGTCATCCGTGGCATATGCGTCACAGGTGTGGCGGGGGCGACACCCATGCGCAAAGTTTGGTCATGCGGCAAGGCGTTGCACTGTTCGGGGCCGGCCGGTTCCGTCTATCATGAACTGCAGACCCGAGGCGTCCGCGTCGCCCGACGCGGGCCTACCCGTTCGTCCACGAAACGGGAGCCTCGCAACACCAAGAAAAGAGGTCACCAACTATGGCGGATCGCGCTCCCAACCTTCAGGACACGTTCCTCAACTACGTTCGCAAGAACAAGACGCCCGTGACGATCTTCCTGATCAACGGCGTCAAGCTCCAGGGCGTCGTCACCTGGTTCGACAATTTCTGCGTCCTGCTGCGCCGGGACGGTCATTCGCAGCTGGTCTACAAGCATGCGATCTCGACCGTGATGCCGGGCGGCCCCGTTCAGCTCTTCGAGCCGGCGGAAGAGGGCTGATCGCGGATTGTTCCCCGCCCCGACGAATGGGGCTTGATCGGCGGAGCGCGTTGCGGGATCGTGCGCGTTTCCCGCGGCGGTTCCGCACCCCGAAACGATACGCACTTGATCGACATCGATGACGAAGACGGCCCCTTCGAGGGTGCCGGCGAGGACGAGGGCCACGAGCCGCGCAATGCGCGCGCGCGCAAGGCCGTGGCGCGCGACAAGGCGCCGACCCGGACACTGGTGGTGGTGCCGTGGCGGTCCGAACGACCGGTGCGCGGGGAGGGGGCGGATGCGCCCTCCGCGACGCGGTCGCTCGATGCCCGTCGCGAGGAGGCGGTCGGTCTCGCCCGCGCCATCGAACTCGACGTGATCGCCGATTTCCCGGTCAAGCTGCGCGAGGCGCGGCCGGCGACGCTGCTCGGTCAGGGCAAGCTCGAAGAGGCCCAGGCCCTCATCGAGGCGGAGAAGATCGAACTCGTCGTGGTCGATCACCCGCTGACGCCGATCCAGCAGCGCAATCTCGAGAAGGAATGGAAGGCCAAGGTGCTCGACCGCACCGGTCTGATCCTCGAGATCTTCGGCGAGCGCGCCCATACCAAGGAGGGTCGGCTCCAGGTCGAGCTCGCCCATCTCAACTATCAGAAGAGCCGCCTCGTCCGCTCCTGGACCCACCTCGAGCGTCAGCGCGGCGGCTTCGGCTTCCTCGGCGGCCCGGGCGAGACCCAGATCGAGGCCGACCGGCGGATGCTGACCGAGCGCATCGCCAAGCTCGAGCGCGAGCTGGAACAGGTCGCTCGCACCCGCGCGCTCCATCGCAAGAACCGCAAGAAGGTGCCGCATCCGGTCGTGGCGCTGGTCGGCTACACCAACGCCGGCAAGTCGACGCTGTTCAACCGGCTGACCGAGGCCGACGTCTTCGCCAAGGACCTGCTGTTCGCCACCCTCGATCCGACGCTGCGCAAGGTGCGCCTGCCCCATGGCGGCGACATCATCCTGTCCGACACCGTCGGCTTCGTCTCGGATCTGCCGACGACGCTGGTCGCCGCCTTCCGCGCCACGCTGGAAGAGGTGATCGAGGCCGATCTCGTCCTCCACGTCCGCGACATCGCCCACGAGGACACGGCGGCGCAGGCCTCCGACGTCGAGGGCGTGCTGTCGCAGCTCGGCATGGATCCGCAGAACCGCGATCGGATGATCGAGGTCTGGAACAAGATCGACAAGCTCGATCCCGACCATCGGGCGAAGCTGCTCGAGGAGGGCAGCCGCGACGCGCTCGACGCGCCGACGGCGCTGCCGGTCTCGGCGCTGACCGGCGACGGGCTCGCCTCGCTGCTGGCGCTGATCGAGGATCGGCTGAACCGCGACCGGGCGGTCTTCCGCATCGAGGTGCCGGTGGCCGAGGGCGAACTGGTCGCCTGGGTCCATCGCAACACCGAGGTGATCGAACGGGTCGACGGCGAGGAGTCGGTGTCGCTGCGCCTGCGGGTGCCCGACAAGACGCTCGATCATTTCCGCGCCCGCGCCGGCCGCTTCATCCGCGAGGTGCGCGGCCGCGTGGTCGAGCCCAAGCGCGACGACGAACGCCCGGCCTCCGTCCCCTACGACCCGCTCGCCTGACGCCGCCCCTCGGCGTGGTCGCGCAGCAGCGTCTCGAAGGCGCTGCGGCGGGCGAGTTCGTCGGCGATGCGGGCCTCGATCCGTTCCATCAGTTCGATCGCGCGAGCGTACGCGTCGCGGCTCTCGTCCTCGGCGACGGCGACGAGTTCGTCGAGCGTCGCCCCCATCCGCATCAGATCGCGGATCGCCGCGACACGCGCCGCAGACCGCGCGTCGTGCGGCCAGGCCCGGCCGGTGCGCTCACGACCGAGGAGACCGCTCGCGCGCAGCTTCGTCATGGTCTGGCGATCGATCCGGAGCCGCGCGGCGAGCGCATGATCGGAGACCGCCGGCACCGCGCGGGAGGCACGCGCCGGCAGCGCCACGGCGAGGAGATCGAAAGGATCGAGCGGCCGGGCTTCCACCCGTGCGACCTCGGGGGCGACACGGCGACGGGGCGCGGGGCGGACCGTTTCGACGAAGAACATGGCTTTCCCCTTCGCCGACCCGGACCGCGGGCGGCGTCACGATGAAGGACGGTCGGTGATCGCGTCGGGGCGGGGCCGTCCAATCGGCCGCGCCCCGACGTCTCGTCTCAGAGCAGGGACGCGTCGACCGCGAGCACGGCCGCGGAGGACTGGCGGATCGTCGCCCATTCCGCCTCGACGCGCGGCAGCGTCTGGCCGCAATAGGCCCGCGCGATGGCGATGCGGCCGGCATACCAGCCGTCGCCGTCCTCGCCCGCGGCGACTTTCGCGTCTGCTGCGAGCGCGGCGCGGCCGAGCTGGAGACCGCCGGCGAGCGTGCCGAAGGCCATCAGATAGGGCACCGAGGCGGCGAAGGGCAGGCGCATGTCTTCGCTCGCGGCCTCGACCAGCCAGACGGTGGCGGCACGGGTGGCGGTGAGCGCCGAGGCGAGCGCCTCGCCGATCTCGGCGAGCGCCGGGCGAGCGAGGAGCGCCGCGGCGACGGCGCCTTGCGCCTCCAGCCAGGCATCGACCGAGCGGCCGCCGTCGCGCAGCACCGCGCGGCCGACCAGCGCGTTCGACTGAATCGCCGTGGTACCCTCGTAGATCGTGGTGATGCGGGCATCGCGCAGGTGCTGGGCGGCGCCCGTCTCCTCGATGTAGCCCATGCCGCCGTGGATCTGGACGCCGAGCGAGGCGATGTCGACGCCGGTCTCGGTCGACCAGCCCTTGGCGACCGGCACCAGCAGATCGACCTCGAACTGCGCCGCCTTGCGGACGCCCTCGTCGGGGTGGGCATGGGCGCGGTCGCCGCTTGCTGCGACGGCATAGAGCAGGCCGCGCATCGCCTCGATGCGGCTCTTCATCGACACCAGCATGCGGGCGACGTCGGGGTGGGCGACGATCGGCGGTGCCTTGGCCTCCGTCCAGCCGACCGGCTTGCCCTGCACGCGCTCGCGGGCATAGGCGACGGCCTGCTGATGGGCGCGTTCGGCGATGGCGAGACCCTGGAGCCCGACGTTGAGGCGGGCGTGGTTCATCATCGTGAACATGTATTCCAGGCCGCGGTTCGGCAGGCCGATCAGCTCGCCGAGGGCGCCGCCCTTCTCGCCGAAGACGAGGACGGCGGTGGGCGAACCGTGGATGCCGAGCTTGTGCTCGATCGAGGCGCAGACGACGTCGTTGCGCTCACCCGGCGACCCGTCGTCGTTCACCAGCACCTTCGGCACCAGGAAGAGCGAGATGCCCTTCACGCCGGGCGGGGCGTCGGGCAGGCGGGCGAGGACGAGATGGACGATGTTCTCCGTCAGGTCCTGTTCGCCGTAGGTGATGAAGATCTTCTGGCCGGAGATCCGGTACCTGTCGCCCTCCGGAACCGCCTTGGAGCGGACCGCGGCGAGGTCGGAGCCGGCCTGCGGCTCGGTCAGGTTCATGGTGCCGGTCCAGGTGCCCGCGACCATGTTCGGCAGGTACTTGGCCTTCTGCGCGTCCGAGCCGAAGAGCTCGAGCGCATGCACGGCGCCCTGCGTCAACATCGGGCAGAGGGCGAAGGCCATGTTGGCCGACTGCCACATCTCCTGCACCGCGAGGTTCAGCACATGGGGGAGCCCCATGCCGCCGTGGTCGGCGGAGAAGGGCAGACCGTTCCAGCCGCCTTCGACCAGCGCGGTCCACGCGTCCTTCCAGCCTTCCGCGGTCGTCACCGCGCCGTCGACCCAGACGGCGCCCTGCTCGTCGCCGACGCGATTCAGCGGCGCGACGACGTCGGCGGCGATCTTGCCGGCCTCTTCCAGGATCGAGGCGACGAGATCGGGCGTCGCCTCTTCGAAGCCGGGAAGGCTCGCGAGGCCGGGGAGGTCGACGACGGACTCGAGCACGAAGCGGATGTCACGGATCGGCGCGGCATAGCCGGACATGGCTGTCTCCTGGGCGCGGGCCCTCGGGCGTGAGAAAGACGCGCCGGCGAAGACCGCCGGCGCGGATCGATCGGACGGGATGCCGGCGGCTTTCGGGGTCCGCCGGCCGCCTCGATCGATCACGGGAGCTCGGAACCGGGGCGGCGACCGCCCCGGCGATGCGCGGTCGGCCTCAGATCTCCTTGGCCTGGTTGCGCAGCATGAATTTCTGGATCTTGCCGGTCGAGGTCTTGGGCAGCGGGCCGAAGACGAAGGTCTTGGGGATCTTGAAGCCGGCCATGTTGGCGCGGCAGAACTCGATCATCTGCGCCTCGGTCGTCTCGGCGCCGTCCTTCAGCATGACGAAGGCGCAGGGCGTCTCGCCCCACTTCTCGTCGGGGCGGGCGACGACGGCGGCCTCCAGCACGTCGGGGTGCTTGTAGAGCACGTCCTCGACCTCGATCGAGGAGATGTTCTCGCCGCCCGAGATGATGATGTCCTTGGAGCGGTCCTTGATCTCGACGTAGCCGTCGGGGTGCCAGACGGCGAGGTCGCCGGTGTGGAACCAGCCGCCCTCGAAGGCCTCCTTGGTGGCCTTGGCGTTCTTGAGATAGCCCTTCATCACGTTGTTGCCGCGCATGAAGATCTCGCCCATCGTCCGGCCGTTCTTCGGCACCGGCTGGAGCGTCACGGGATCGGCCACCATGACGCCCTCGAGCATCGGTCCGCGCACGCCCTGACGCGCCTTGATCGCCGCCTTCTCGTCGATCTCCAGGTCCTTCCACTCGTCCTTCCAGACGTTGAGCATGGTCGGGCCGTAGACCTCGGTCAGGCCGTAGACGTGGGTGACGTCCCAGCCCATGCGCTCCATGCCGGCGATGACGGCGGCCGGCGGGGCGGCGCCGGCGACCATCGCCTTGACGGAGTGGGAGACCTTCTCCTTCAGGGCGGCGGGCGCGTTGTTGATCATGTTGAGGACGATCGGCGCGCCGCAGAAATGGGTGACGCGCTCGGTGGCGATGGCGTCGTAGATGCGGTCGACGCGGACGGCGCGCAGGCAGACCGAGGTGCCGGCCACCACCGCCATGGTCCAGGGGAAACACCAGCCGTTGCAGTGGAACATCGGCAGGGTCCAGAGATAGACCGTGTCGTCGCCGAGGTTCCAGGAGAGGGCGTTGGAGACGGCGTTCAGATAGGCGCCGCGGTGATGATAGACGACGCCCTTCGGGTTGCCGGTGGTGCCCGACGTGTAGTTCAGCGCGATCGCCTGCCACTCGTCGGTCGGGAAGGACCACGGGGCCTCCGGATCGCCCTTCGCCAGCACGTCCTCGTAGGTCATCGAGCCGATCAGCTCGCCGCCCTCGTATTGCGGATCGTCGATGTCGACGACGGTGATCGGCCGGCCGAGTTCGGCGATCGCCGCCTTGGCGACCTTGGAGAACTCGCGGTCGACGAAGACGATCGGCGCCTCGCCGTGGTTCAGGATGAAGGCGATCGCCTCGGCGTCGAGGCGGGTGTTGATGGCGTTGAGCACGCCGCCCATCAGCGGTACGCCGAAATGCGCCTCGAAGAGTTCGGGCGTGTTGGCGGCGAGGAAGGCGATGGTCGTGCCCTTGGCGAAGCCCATCGCGGCGAGGCCGGAGGCGAGGCGGCGGCAGCGCGCGGCGGTCTCGGCCCAGGTGCGGCGCAGGGTGCCGTGGATGACGGCCGTCTTGGTCGGCCAGATCGCGGCGGAGCGCTCGAGGTAGGTGAGCGGCGACAGCGCCACGAAATTCGCGGCGTTCTGCTCGAGATCGATCTCGTAGGGGTTGCGCGCGGTCAACTCGGCTTTCCTCCTCGTTCGCCCGTCGGCCGACCGGGGTCGAGCGCGGGGTTCCTCTTTGTAGGGCACGCTAGCAACGCGATTTTGCGCAATGCTGTCCGAATGTGAACCGAATGTTGCAACGGCCGGTCCATAGGTCGTAGGCCGTCCGGCGACCTCCGGGCCTCGCGCTCAGCGCGTCTTGGACCAGACGACGTCCTTCGCCAGGACATATCCTGCACCGTAGACCGTCTTGATCAACTGCGGCTTGCGCGGATCGATCTCAATCTTCTTGCGCAGGCGCGAGATGCGGACGTCGATCGAGCGCTCGTAGGGGAAGTCGTCGCCGTCGTCGCCGTCGGCCTGCAGCTGCTCGCGCGACAGCACCCGGTTGGGGGAACGGGCGAACATCAGCATCAGCTGCGCCTCGGCGGCGGTGAGGTTCTCCACCCGTCCGTCGTCGCGGGTCAGCGTCAGGTTGCCGACGTCGAAGGTCCAGGGGCCGAAGGTGGCGCGGGCCTGATCGGCGGAGGCGGCGGCGGTGACGAGCTGATCGTGGCGGCGCAGCACGGCGCCGATGCGGGCGACGAGTTCGCGCGGCTCGAAGGGCTTGACGATGTAGTCGTCGGCGCCGAGTTCGAGGCCGAGGACGCGGTCGGAGACCTCGGCGCGGCCGGTCAGCACGACGAGGCCGAAGCGGACGTCGTTCCAGCTCTCGCGGACGATGTCGAGGCCGTTCATGTCGGGCAGGGCGAGGTCGACGACCAGCAGATCGGGCGCCTCGCGGCGGATCGCCTGGCGGGCGTCGCGGCCGGTGCCGAAGGTCGCCACCTGATAGCCGTAGGTCTCGAGCAGGCCGCGCACGACGTCGCAGATGTCGGGATCGTCGTCGACCAGATAGATCCGCTTCTTCATCAGACGCGCTCCCTGTCGTCGTCGCCGCGCGCGCGGATGGCCGAGGCCAGCGCGTCGACGAGATCGGCCTTTTCCCAAGGCTTGGTCAAGATCGGAACGTCGGTGAGATCGGTCGGCGTCTCGCCGCGGGCATAGCCGGTGACGAGGACGACGGCGATCTCCGGCCGTTCCTTCGTCAGCCGGCGGGCGAGGTCGAGGCCGGAGATCCCCGGCATCACCACGTCGGAGACGACCACCCGGATGTCGGCGATGCCGGAGATCAGGCTGAGGGCCTCCTCGCCGCTCTCCGCCTCGATCACCGAGAAGCCGAGGCCGATCATCTGCTCGAGCACGACGCGGCGGACGTCGTCGTCGTCTTCCACCACCAGCGCCATCATGCCGGGGAAGAGCGCCTCGCCGTCGGAGGCGGCGGCGTCGATCGGCGGTGCGTCGGGGGCGGGGTCGGTCTCGGCGAAGAGCATGGCGACGGTGGCACCGCGCGCCTTCTCGGAGCGGATGCGGATGTAGCCGTGGCTCTGCTTGACGAAGCCCCAGACCATGGCGAGGCCCAGCCCCGAACCGGTCTTCTTGGTGGTGAAGAAGGGCTCGAAGGCATGAGCGAGCGCGCCCTCGGGGAAGCCCGTGCCGTCGTCGGCGACCGCCACCTCGATCCAGCGCCCCGGCGGTACCGGCTCGTCCCAGCCCTCGGTCTCGCCTTCGGGCAGACGGCGGCAGACGAGGCGGATGTGGCCGCCTTCGGGCATGGCGTCGCGGGCGTTGAGCGCCAGATTGACCACGGCGCGCTCGAGCTGGACGTGGTCCGACAGGATCCAGAAGTCGTGCCGGCCGCGTTCGGCCTCGAGCGCGATGTCGATCGTGTGGGGGAGCGAGCGGCGCAGCAGCGTCGTCGTCTCGGCCAGCAGCGAGGCGACCTCGACCCGTTCGGAGCGCAGCGGCTGGCGGCGGGCGAAGGAGAGGAGCCGCGAGGTGAGGTCGGCCCCGCGCCGCGCGGCGCGTTCGGCCGGCGCGACATAGGCGACGAAGCCGTCGACGTCGGCGTATTTCTCGCGGGCGGTGGCGAGATTGCCGATGATGATGGCGAGCAGGTTGTTGAAGTCGTGGGCGAGCGAACCGGAGAGTTCGCCGATCGCCTTCAGGTGCTCGGCCTCGAAGATGCGCCGTTCGGTCTCGCGTTCGTCGGTGACGTCGCGAGTCAGCACGAAGCAGCCGATCACCGCACCGTCGGCACCGATCTGCGGGATCAGCGTGTTGGCCGTGACGGTGCGCCGGCCGTCGCGGGGCGTGAAGGCATATTCGAGCGTCGCCACTTCGCCGAGACGGGTGCGGGCGAGCGGTTCGGAGATCGCGGCATAGGCGGAGCGACCGAGGATGGAGACCAGCGGCGCACCGACGATCGCCTCCTTCGGCCGGCCCATCAGCTCGCTCCAGGCGCGATTGACGAAACGGAACGTCTCGTCGGCGTCGAGATAGGCGATCGCCGCGGGGATGGCGTCGAGGATCAGACGCTGGCGAGCCTCGACCTCGGCGAGTGCGGCGCGGCTCTGCTGTTCGGCGCTCGCGGAGGCGGCGAGGCGGGCGTTGGCGCTCTCGAGTTCGGCGGTGCGTTTGCGCACCCGGCCCTCGAGCGCGCCGACATTCTCGCGGACGCGGGCGACCATGGCGTCGAAGGCGGCGGCCAGCACGCCGATCTCGTCGGAGCGACGGATGCCGGTCTCGACCGCGAGATCGCCGCCGGAGACCCGCGCCGCGGTGTCGGCGAGGCGGCGCAGCGGCTCGACCAGGTGCCAGATGCCGAAGCCGGCGACGAGGGCGGCGATGAGGGCGACGCCGGTGGTGATCGCCAGGATGCGCCGCGACAGGACTTCGGACGAGGACTTCAGCTCCTCCACATAGACCGAGGAGGCGATGTACCAGTCGAATTCCCTGAAGTGCCGGACCCAGGAGATCTTCTCGTAGACGTAGTTGCCGGGGTCGGACGGCTTGTCCCAGAGATAGTGCAGCGGCCGGTCGGCGTCGGCGACGGCGCGCAGTTCCTCGGCGATCGGCCGCCCCGTCGCCGGATCGTTGCGGGCGGTGAACTCCGTCCCCTCGATGTTGGCGTTGGGGTGGATGATCATGTTGTTCGACGCGTCGAAGATGTAGGCGTAGCCGGTGCGGGCGATGCGGATCTCGCGCAGGGCACGGCGCATGTCGTCGATCGCCCCGACGCGGCGGCGTTCGACCTCGGCGTCGATGTCGTCGAGCCAGGCGCCGGCGCCGACGACGATGCCGAGCTGCGGCAGATCGCGGAAATAGGAGAGCTTGCGCGACGGCTTGGTCGCTCCCAGCCGCGTCCAGTCGTAGATGGTCGAGCCTTCACCGGCCTTCCGGGCGACCTCGATGACGCGCGGGATGATGGTCTCGCCGGTCTCGTCCTTGACGTCGGCGACGCTGCGGCCGTGCCAGCGCGGATCGGGGTGGGAGAGGATGCGCGAGGCGTAGTCCGACACCCAGATGTAGTCGTCGTTGCCCCACTTGATGGTGCGCAGCGTGTCGAAGGCGAGGCGATCGGCCTCGGCGGCGGAGATCTCGCCGCGGGCGCGGCGGGCCTCGACGCCTTCGATCAGGGCGACGGCGAGCGACACGGCGGCGCGCAGCTGGCCCTCGAAGGACTTCAGCGTGATGTCGCGGGTCTCGTCGAGGCGGCCGGCCATCTTGGAGGCCATCTCGAAGACGTTGTCGAGGATGGTGCGACCCGCCGCCATCTCGATCTCGTAGGCCTTGCGCTCGACCAGCGGCACGGTGAACAGCCACACCGCGCCCGCGAGCACGGCGACGACCAGCATCAGCGCCGAAAAGATCTCGAGGAACAGGCGAGACTTGACCATGACACCTTCCGGGCGCGGTCGGGGTGATGCGGCCCGGCGCTCACCATGACGGCGGGGCGGCGGGGGTGCAAGGGCGGTCGGCGGTCGGCTGTTCCGCCCCAAGGAAAGGCCGGCGCGAGGAACCCCGCGCCGGCCGATGGCGTCGTGCGGACGGGTCCGCCGATCAGTGCAGGCTCGCCGAGGCGGCGCCGATGCCGGTCTCGGCACGGACGTCCTGCTCGTCGAAGGCGGCGGCCTCCGCCTTGGCGGCGGCCGAGTTGTCGAGCTTCGACACCACGAAGGCGACGAGGAAGGCCGCGGTCATCGAGAACAGCGCCGGATGGTCGATCGGGAAGATCGCCTGGGCGTTGCCGAGCACCTTCACCCACACCGCCGGCGACAGGACGACCAGCGTCACCGCCGAGACGAGGCCGGCGATGCCGCCCGCCAGCGCGCCGTTGGTGGTCAGCCCGCGCCAGTACATCGAGAGCAGCAGCACGGGGAAGTTCACCGAGGCCGCGACGCCGAAGGCGAGGGCCACGAGGAAGGCCACGTTCTGGTCCTTGAAGGCGATGCCGAGGAAGATCGCGACGATGCCGATGGCGACGGTCGAGATCTTGGAGACGCGCATCTCCGAGGCCTCGGTCGCCGTGCCCTTGGCGATGACGCCGGCATAGAGGTCGTGGGCGATCGCCGAGGCACCGGCGAGTGCCAGACCCGCGACCACCGCCAGGATGGTGGCGAAGGCCACCGCCGACAGGAAGCCGAGGAAGACGTCGCCGCCGAGCGCCTTGGCGAGGTGCATGATCGGCATGTTGGAACCGCCGATCAGCTTGCCGCCGACCTTGCCGCCCTCGAAGAACTGCGGGTCGGTGCCGACGATCGAGACGGCGGCGAGACCGACGGTGCAGACCACGAGGAAGAAGAAGCCGATCAGGCCGGTCGCGACGAACACGGACTTGCGGGCTTCCTGGGCGTTGGGAACGGTGAAGAAGCGCATCATGATGTGCGGCAGGCCGGCGTTGCCGAAGACCAGGCCGAGCGACAGCGACACCGCGGTCACCGGATCGGCCAGCAGCTTGCCGGGGCCCATCAGCGCATCGCCGGCGACGCCGCGCGCGGCGACCGCCTGGGCGGCGATGCCGTCGATCGAGAAGCCGAGCTTGAACATCGACAGGACGAAGAGGACCGTGCCGCCGAAGAGCAGCAGGCCGGCCTTGATGATCTGCACCCAGGTCGTCGCCACCATGCCGCCGAAGGTCACGTAGACGATCATCAGCACGCCGACGAGGACGACGGCGTAGTTGTAGGGCAGGCCGAAGAGCAGCTGGATCAGTTGGCCGGCGCCGACCATCTGGACGATCAGGTAGAAGCACACGACCGTCAGCGAGCCGACGGCGGCGAAGGTGCGGACCTTGGTCTTGTCGAGACGGTAGGAGGCGATGTCGGCGAAGGTGAACTTGCCGAGATTGCGCAGGCGTTCGGCGAGCAGGAACATGATCACCGGCCAGCCGACGAAGAAGCCGGTGGCGTAGAGATAGCCGTCGTAGCCCGACGAGAACACCATCGACGACAGACCGAGGAGGGTCGCGGCCGACATGTAGTCGCCGGCGATCGCCCAGCCGTTCTGCATGCCGGTGATGCCGCCGCCGGCGGTGTAGAAGTCGGCGGCCGACCGGGTGCGCTTCGACGCCCAGTACGTGATGCCGAGCGTCATGAAGATGAAGGCGACGAACATGCCGATCGCGATCCAGTTGATCGGCTGCTGTTCGGCCTTGCCCTCGATGCCCGCGGCGAGCGCGGGGAGGGTGGATGCCGCGAGAAGCGCGGCGGCGGAAAGGGCGCGACGCATCACGACTTGGCCTCCTTGACGATGTCCCGGGTCAGGGCTTCGAACTCGCCGTTGGCGCGGCGGATGTAGACCCCGGTCAGGATCCACGAGCCGACGATGATGACGGCGACGATCGGGAAGGCGATCGACAGCGTCCAGCCCTCGCCGATCTTGCCGACGAGGCTCCTGGGCGCGAAGGCCACGATCATCATGAAGCTGTAGTAGGTGCCGAGAACGATTGCCGCGAGCGTCCAGGCGAAGCGCGCGCGCTTCGACTTGAGCTCCTGGAATTTCGGATTCGCTCGGACCTTTTCGGTAGTCGAGCCGGACATGGCGTCCACTCCCCCGTTTGACGGCACACGGGATCGTCGACGGACGCGCGACCCGGCACCTTTCCTCCCGACGGGACGTCGTCCCGCCCTCCACGGCCGCACCCTCTTGCCCCCGAGAGACGATCGAGACCCTCCCGGTCGCGATCGTTCGGTCCGTTGCCGCTCGTCGGGACGAACGTCGTCCAGCCTCGGGCGGGGTGTGGCCGAGGGGCGGGGTCGCATGAAAGTTTTGCGTCGGTTTTTCGAATTGTGAACGAATTGTTGCAGCCGCGGACCGGTGCGACGGTCCGCGCGGCGACGGCGATGACGTCCGGGAAGAGGCGGCCTCGCGTGGTGACGACGCTTGGCGACGGCCGGAGCCGGGCGGGGCTTCGACGAAGGGTCACGTTTCCGTTTCATTTCAACGTATTGTCGGTGACAGCGCAGGCCGGTGGCCATGGGCGCCCAGTCCCGCCGACGGTGCCCTTGCGGTAACGGGAGGCGCGAGATCGGCGTGCTCGGCGTCGGTCGCGGCGGGGGGCCGGCGCCTCGTTCCTTCGCAGCCCCCGACGAAGTGTCGAGAACCTCCGCGACGGGATTCGACCTACTTGCAGCGGAAGGCGAACCGTGGTCGATGGTTCGAAACGTCAGCACGAGCCGGAGATCGCGCCATGTCGTCGGTCGAGACCACCCCGCAACCGAGCCTCTACGACCGCTTCGGCGGCGAAGAGGGCATTCGGCGTTTCACCCGGCGCTTCTACGAGGTGATGGAGAGCGATCCGCAGGCGGCGGCGGCGCGGGCGATCCATCCCGAGAGCCTCGCCGACAGCGAGCAGAAGTTCTTCGAGTTCCTCTCCGGCTGGCTCGGCGGGCCGCAGCTCTTCGTCGAGAAGCGCGGCGCGCCGATGCTGCGCGCCCGGCATCTGACCTCGCCGATCGGCGAGGACGAGATCAAGGGCTGGATGCTGTGCTTCCGCACCGCGCTCGCCGACACGGTCGCCGATCCCGACACGCGCGCCGCCATCCTGCCGCAGATCGAGATGCTCGCCCTCCACATGCGCAACCGCGGCTGAGGCCGCGGGTCCCGATCGGAGACCCGCGCGTCATTCGGTGGAACCGAGTTCGACGCCGTGCGCGATGCTCCGAGACGGCGTTCCGCGAACACCTCCTCGGCATGAGGCGTCTGTTTTCGCAGAGGAAATCTCCAACGCCTCATCCTGAGGAGCGCCGCAGGCGCGTCTCGAAGGATCGCGCACGGACGTCGATCCGGGCCCTTTGCGAACTTGCGCGGAGGTCCCGATCGGGGAGAGGCCTTTCCCGGTCGGTCGACGCCGCGTGTGTCCCCTCCAGACGAGAACGCCGCCCGCTCGGGATCTCCGAGGGGCGGCGTCTTCGTTTGCGTGGGGCGTCGATCAGGGCGCCTTGAAGAAGTCCTTGGCGGTCGCGGTGACCTTGTCTTCCTGCGAGACGATGCGGAAGACGACGTCGTCGGACGTGCCCTTGATCTTGTCGCCGGGGACGACCACCGCGGCGCGGACTTCGCGCGTGGTGTCGGCGCCGACGTGGATCAGCGGCAGGCCGCCGACGTTCTGGTCGATGCCGACCACCTCGAGACGCGTGCCTTCCGGCGCGCCCTCGACGGCGAGGGTGAAGTTGCGCTCGTGGCCGATGCGGTTGAGGAGGCGCACGGTGTAGCCGTTGCGCACCGAACCGTCCGAATTGGTCACGTAGAGCGGATTGCGGTCGTGCAGCACGTTCACGCCGGCATTGCCGCGCATGATGAACGTGTAGGACATGAAGCCGAGCACGCCGGAGATCAGCACCGCGTAGAGGACCGTGCGCGCCCGGACGATCTTGTAGATCGGCGGCAGGCCCTCCTTGCGGCGGTCGAAGTTGATCGGCGTGTCGTAGGCGACGAGGCCGGTCGGACGACCGAGCTTCTCCATGATCGAGGTGCAGGCATCGATGCACAGGCCGCACTGGATGCAGGAGAGCTGCGAGCCCATACGGATGTCGGTGCCGGTCGGGCAGACCGCGACGCACTGGTAGCAGTCGACGCAATCGCCCACCGGCTCACCGGCGGCGGCGAGCTTCTTGCCTTCCTTGACCGAGGCGCGCGGTTCGCCGCGGTCGGCCCGGTAGGTGACGTTCAGCGCATATTCGTCGGTCATCGCCGCCTGAATGCGCGGCCACGGGCAGACGTAGATGCAGGTCTGCTCACGCATCCAGCCGGCGAAGAACCAGGTGGTGAAGGTCAGGATGCCGATCCACAGATAGGCGATGAAGGGCGCCTGTCCGGTGAAGATCTGCTTCAGAAGCGTCGGCGCGTCGGCGAAATAGAGCACCCAGGCACCGCCGGTCGCCGCGGCGATCACGCCCCAGGCGAGCATCTTGAGGATCTTCTTGCCGAAATAGGTGCCGTTCTTCGGGCCTTCGTCGAGCTTGATGCGATCGCGGCGGTCGCCTTCGATCAGGCGCTCGACGGCGAGGAAGAGGTCGGTCCACACCGTCTGCCAGCACAGGTAGCCGCACCACACGCGCCCGCCGATCGAGGTCATCAGGAACAGCGTGAAGGCGGCGGTGATCAAGAGGCCGGTGAAGTAGTAGACTTCCTGGGGCCAGATCTCGATGAAGAAGAAGTAGAAACGCCGGCCGGGCAGGTCGGCGAGCACCGCCTGGTTCGGCAGGCCGGGGCCGCGTTCCCAGCGGATGAAGGGCATGACGTAGTAGATGCCGAGCAGAACCACCAGGATCGCCCACTTGACCTTCCGGACGGTGCCTTCGACGGCGGCCGGATAGACCTTGATGTGCTCCTGATAGTAGCTCTCTTCGAATGCATCCTTCGGCGGTGCGGGCTTCGCGAAGCCGGGACCCTTGGCCATCGAGATCGTCTCCGAACGTTTCGTGCCCCCGCGGAGCGGGGTGGTCGGGCGGACAGTGCAGGTTCGAACGATTCCGAGCCATGCGCCAGATCAAATATGTTGGACATAAAATCCAACTTTGACCGCGACACAAGTCACACCTTCGGCCGGGGCCTGCGACAGATGGGCCCGCGGGTGACGGGGGCGGTGGGGCCGAGGTGGTGCGGCGGTGGGGGTGCTCGTCTCCCCTTCGTGGAACCTTTGCGTCGGTCCGGAGAGGCGCGGATCGACGTCCGTGCGCGATCCTTCGCGACGCGCCTGCGGCGCTCCTCAGGATGAGGCTCTCCGGATTTCCCATGCAAAACAAGCGCCTCGTGCCGAGGAGGCGTTCGGAGAACGCCGTCTCGAAGCATCGCGCACGGCATCCGGTTCGGTTCCACCGACATGCGCAGAGGTTTCCATCGTGGGAAATGACGGCCCGCGGGGCCGGATGAGGGGCGGGCGCGAGCCCGTGGGATTCCCGAGCGCGAGAGGTGTCGTGGCGCGCCGCGATACCCCTCTTCCGCCCATCCGGCGCCTTCTCCCGCAGGGGGAGAAGTAAGGTTCCCGCCGCGCTCTTGCCGGAATGCAACGCTGCACCGCGTCGTCGTCGCGGCTCGCCGATCCGGGGTTCATTCCGGCGGCGAAGGCGGCTAGGGTCGCCCCATGGCGAAGTTGCTTCGCCGGCACGGGGCGCGCTCGCCGATGAACGACAGGCCGGACGACGGACCGATCCAGACGACGTGGAAGGCGCGGCTGCGCAATCACTTCGTCACCGGTCTCGTGGTGGTCGGGCCGCTGGCGATCACCGTCTATCTGGCGCGCGGCTTCCTCGACTGGGTCGATGCCTCGGTCAAGCCGCTGATCCCCTCGACCTGGAACCCCGACACCCATCTGCCCTTCGCCGTGCCCGGCTTCGGGCTGCTGGTGGCGATGATCGGCATCACCCTTCTGGGCGCGCTGACCGCCTCGCTGCTCGGTCGCACGCTGCTCTCCTACGGCGAGGATCTCGTCGGCCGGCTCCCCTTCGTGCGGCCGGTCTATCGGACGCTGAAGCAGATCTTCCAGACCTTCGTCTCCTCGCGCGACCAGTCGTTCCGCGAGGTCGGGCTGATCGAATGGCCGCGCGCCGGCGTGTGGTCGCTGGTCTTCGTCTCCGGCCCGGCGAAGGGCGAGGTCGCCGAGCGGCTCTCGGCCGAGCGGCCGGAGGTCGGCATCGACGACTGGCTCACCGTCTTCATCCCGACGACGCCCAACCCGACCGGCGGCTACGTCATGTTCCTGCCGAAGACGCAAGTGCGGATCCTCGCCATGAGCGTCGAGGACGGCGCAAAACTGGTGATCTCCGGCGGCATCGTCACGCCCGAGCGGGCGGTTCCGGCTCGGGAGGTCGGGTCGGCGGTTCCGGTACCGGCGGCGGAGCCGCCTGGCGATCCTGCATGATCTCGATCTGCATCTGCTGGATCTCGGCGAGCCGCTGCCACTGGTGCTGCAGGATGTGGTCGAGCTTCTCGTGGAGATGGCGGATTTCGAGCTCGGCCTTGAGGTTGACCCGATAGTCGCTCTCCGAGCGCATGCGATCCTTCGCCTCCTGCCGCTTCTGGCTCATCATGATGATCGGCGCCTGGACGGCGGCGAGGCAGGAGAGCACGAGGTTCAGCAGGATGTAGGGGTAGGGGTCGAAGGCGCGGGCGGAGAGCGCGACGTTGAGGCCCATCCACACCACCATCGACGCGCCGAACAGGGCGATGAAGGTCCACGACCCGCCGAACGAGGCGACGACGTCGGCCATGCGCTGGCCCACCGTCCGCACTTCGGCGAATTCGGCCGCGACGTCGGAGGAGATCGTGTCGGCGCGGGCGATCGAGGCCGCAACCTGCGCCTCGAGCTCGTTCAGTTCGCCGTGTTCGGCCGTCAGCATGTCGCGGATGTAGCGATCGCGGCGCTCGGCGACGGCGGCGCGCGACAGCAGGGCATCGTGCGCGAGGCCGGGGCGCTCCCGCAGCAGCGTGTCGGCGAGGCCGGGGGTGAGCGAGAAGAAGGGCACCAGATCGGACCGCGGCAGGACGGCGTCGGTGAGGGCGCAGGTCGCGAAGGCCGCGGGATCTTCGGCAGGGGTACGCTCGGTCATGGTGGGCCTCCTCGGCGTCACCCTGCCTCGACGAGGCGAATGCCGCGGTCCTGATCGAAGAGATGGAGCAGCACCCGCAGGGCTTCACCCCGAGGCGAACGCAGGGCTGGGTCGCGGGAAAGAATCAGCCGGGCGTCGTCGCGCGCCGCCTCGAGCAGGTCGCCGTGGCGGTCGAGCCGGGCGATGCGGAAGCCGGGCAGGCCGGACTGGCGGGTGCCGAGCACGTCGCCGCCGCCTCTGAGCTTCAGGTCCTCCTCGGCGATGACGAAGCCGTCGTCGGTCGAGCGCATGATCTCCAGCCGTGCCTTGGCGGTCTCGCCGAGCGGTCCCTTGTAGACGAGGAGGCAGGACGAGGCCTCGCTGCCACGCCCGACCCGTCCGCGCAGCTGGTGGAGCTGGGCGAGGCCGAAGCGCTCGGCGTGTTCGATCACCATGATGGTGGCATCGGGCACGTCGACGCCGACCTCGACCACCGTCGTCGCCACCAGGAGCCGCGTGTCGCCCTCCTTGAAGGCGCGCATGGCGGCGTCCTTCTCGTCGGCCTTCATCCGGCCGTGGACGAGGCCGACGACCGGACCGAGGGCGCGGGTCAGATCCTCGAAGCGCTCGGAGGCGGCGGCGAGGTCGGAGACCTCGCTCTCCTCCACCAGCGGGCAGATCCAATAGATCTTCTGGCCGTTGGCGATGGCGCGGCCGAGACTCTCGACGATCTCGCCCATGCGCTCCGACGAGGCGAGGCGGGTGGCGATCGGCTGGCGGCCGGCGGGCTTCTCCATCAGGCGCGACACGTCGAGATCGCCGAAGAAGCTCATCATCAGCGTGCGCGGGATCGGCGTCGCCGTCATCACCAGGAGATCGGTCGAGCGGCCCTTGGAGGTCAGCGCCAGGCGTTGGTGGACGCCGAAACGGTGCTGTTCGTCGACGACCGCCAGCGCCAGATCGGCGAATTCGACCGGCCCCTGGAAGAGTGCATGGGTGCCGATCAGCACGTCGATCGTTCCCGCGGCGAGCCCTTCGAGGATCGCCTCGCGTTCCTTGCCCTTCTCGCGCGCCGTCAGGATCGCCCAGCGGATGCCGGCGGCCTCCGCCAGGGGGGCGAGCGAGCGGGCATGCTGGCGGGCGAGCAGATCGGTCGGCGCCATGATCGCGGCCTGACCGCCGGTCTCCACCGCCATCGCCGCCGCCATCACCGCGACCAGTGTCTTGCCGGCGCCGACGTCGCCCTGCAGAAGGCGCAGCATGCGGTCGGGCCGGGCGAGATCGGCGCGGATGTCGGCGATCGCCGCCTCCTGCGCGCCGGTCGGCTCGAAGGGCAGGGCGTCGCGGATCCTGTCGGTGAGGGTGCCGGTGGCGATGCGCGGTTCCTTCGGCAGACGGCGGGCATCGGCGCGCACCAGCGCCAAGGTCAGTTGTTGCGCGAGGAGCTCGTCATAGGCGAGCCGATCGCGCGCCGGCGAGGGCGCCTCGTCGTCGATCGCGCCTTCGGGGTGGTGCAGGGCCGTCAGTGCCGATCGGAAGTCGGGGAAGCGTTGCTTCGCCAGCCAGTCGGGATCCTGCCATTCCGGCAGATGGGCCAAGCGTTCGAAGGCATGGGCGACCTGTTTGGCGATCTGGCGCGACGAGATGCCTTCGGTCTGCGGATAGACCGGCTCGACCAGCGGCAGCGTCGCGAATTCGGCTTCGGTCGCGACGATGTCGGGGTGGACCATCTGCGGCGAGCGGTTGAACCACTCGATCCGCCCGGAGACCCAGCGCTTCTCGCCCTCGGGAAAGAGCTTCGCCAGCCAGTCGGCGCGCGGCGAGAAATAGACGATCGTCATGTCGCCGGTGTCGTCGAAGGCGACGATCTTGTAGGGCGCGCGACTGCCGCGCGGCGGCGGTCGGTGCTGGGCGACGGTGACGAGGATGGAGGCGATCTCGCCGTCCGGCGCCTCGCCGATCTTCGGCGTCCTGCGGCGATCGATCACCGAGACCGGCAGATGGAACAGGAGATCGAGAACCCGCGCCTCGCCGCCGGCGACGTCGGCACCGACCAGCCGGTTCCACAGCGGCGCCGTCTTCGGCCCGATGCCGGGAAGGCCCTTCAGGCCGGCGAAGAGGGGCGTCAGGATCTCGGGGCGCATGGAGCCTCGGGTGCGGTCGCGGTGGATTCTCGATATGTTCTAGCAGGAAGGGCGAACGGAGGGGAGGGGGCGGGGCGAGGGAGCGATGCGGCCCCGCCTCCCACGCGCGACCGCGTCAGCTCTGGTCGACGATCTCTGCGATCAGCCCGTTCTCGACACGGAACGACGAGGTGCCGGCGAAGTCGAGCGCCTGGCCGGCCTTCCAGCCGTTGGGGAGATCCTGCGCCACGGTCGCGGCATAGGCGATCTCGACCAGCGTCCGATCGGCCACGGTGATCGCGTGCACGACGGTCTGGCAGCGCTCCGAGAACGCCGTCGCGCCGAAGGCGGCGAGGTCGGCGAAGGCCGCCTTGCCCGCGGTCTCGGCCGTCACCTCGTCGCCGGAGAGGTTGCGGAAGACGACGTCGTCGCTCAGGCAGGCGAGCATGCCGGCGACGTCCTTGCGATTGTAGGCGTCGATGTAGGCGCGGATCGGGGCGGGCAGGTCGGACATCGGATCGGTTCCGGTGGGTCTGGGTTCTCCAGTCTCCGTCCCGTCGGCGACGGTGCCGTGACGTGGTGCGGCGCCGAGGACGTCCTGCATGTCGTAGGCGCCGGGCGCGCGGCCCACGACCCAGCGGGCGGCCGCCAGCGCGCCACGGGCGAACATGCCGCGATCCCTGGCGGAATGCGACAGCGTCACCACCTCGTCTTCGGCGGCGAAGACGACGGAGTGCTCGCCGATCACGCCGCCGCCGCGCAAGACGGCGAAGCCGATCGCGCCGACGGGCCTCTCGCCACCGATGCCGTCGCGACCGCGTCGCTCGACCGAGGCGAGGGGGACGCTCCGTCCTTCCGCCGCGGCCTCGCCGAGCATCAGGGCGGTGCCGGACGGCGCATCGATCTTGTTTCGATGGTGCATTTCGACGACTTCGATGTCCCACGCCTCGGGCGGCAGGGCGTGCGCCGCGCCGGCGACGAGGGACATCAGCATGTTCACGCCGATCGAGAAATTGCCGGAGCGCACGATCGGGATCACGCGGGCAGCCGCGTCGATGCGGGCGATCTCGTCGGCTTCGAAGCCGGTCGCGCCGATCACCAGCGCCGGCCCGCCACGCGCGGCGCAGATCTCGGCGAGGTCCGCGGCGGCGGCGCCGGTCGTGAAGTCGAGGACGACGTCGGCGGTTTCGAGCGCCGTCGCGCGATCGATCAACCCGTCGTCCGCCTTCCCGTCACGGCCGAAGCCGCCGAGGAAGGCCACATCCGGCTCCTTCGCCAGAACCTCGGCGAGCGTGCGGCCCATGCGGCCGCGAAGGCCGGCGACGGCGATCCTGACGGGTGGCTTCAAGGGACGGTCCTCGACGTGTGATCCGCTCCGCGCGACACGGCGCACGCGGGGCCCGATGGAGGGTTTCGCGGGACGGTCGCATGCGGCGGCGCTGCTGTCGATCGGTGCGACGGCAGCGCGCCTCCCTCACCGCCAGCGTCCGCCGCCCGATCCTCCCGAGCCGCCGCCGGTCGGCCATTTCGACTTGTTGCGGTTCTTCAGGCTGTCGAGGCTCGGATAGCGGCCCATCTTCTTCTGCGGCGGGGGCGGGGGAGGCGGGGTCGGCTCGAGCCGCAGCTTCTTGGGTTCGGCCGCTTCCACCATGCCCGCCGACAGGGTGATCGGACCCTCGTCCTTGCGCTCGGCGATCTTGACCAGCTGGGTCAGCACGACCGCGGCACCGCGCAGGCGATCGGCCGGCTCCGGCCAGTCGCGGGTGAGCACGATCTTCTGGTCGGGGCGGATCTTCGCCATCGAGCCCTGCTCGGCGATGAAGCGGACGAGACCGGCCGGGTTGGCGAAGGAGCCGTCGCGGAAGGAGACGACGACGCCCTTGGGGCCGGCCTCGATCTTCTCGACGTTCGCCCGGCGGCACAGCGCCTTGACCCAGACGATCTTGAGGAGCTGCTCGACCTCCTCCGGCATCGGGCCGAAGCGGTCGATCATCTCGGCGCCGAAGGCCTCGATCTCCTCGAGGGTCTGAAGGTCCGACAGGCGCTTGTAGAGGCCGAGGCGCAGCGCCAGATCGGCGACGTAGTCCTCGGGGATCAGGACCGGCGTGCCGACGGTGATCTGCGGCGACCACTTCTCCTCCGGCATCGCCTCGTCGCCCGACTTCAGCGCCGCGACGGCCTCCTCCAGCATGTGCTGGTAGAGTTCGTAGCCGATCTCCTTGATGTGGCCGGACTGCTCCTCGCCGATCAGATTGCCGGCGCCGCGCAGGTCGAGGTCGTGGGAGGCGAGCTGGAAGCCGGCGCCGAGGTTTTCCAGCGACTGGAGGACCTTGAGCCGCTTCTCGGCCTGGGTCGTCAGCTTCTTCTCCGCCGGGGTGGTGAAGAGGGCGTAGGCGCGGACCTTCGACCGGCCGACGCGGCCGCGCAGCTGGTAGAGCTGGGCGAGGCCGAACATGTCGGCGCGGTGGACGATCAGCGTGTTGGCGGTCGGGATGTCGAGGCCCGATTCCACGATCGTGGTGGAGAGCAGCACGTCGTACTTGCCCTCGTAGAAGGCGTTCATGACGTCTTCCAGCTCGGTCGCCGGCATCTGGCCGTGGGCGACGCAGACCTTGACCTCCGGCACGACCTTTTCCAGGAACTCGCGCCGCTCGGCGAGGTCGGAGAGGCGGGGGCAGACGTAGAAGCTCTGGCCGCCGCGCCAGTGTTCGCGCATCAGGGCGTCGCGCACCACGAGGGCGTCGAAAGGCGAGACGAAGGTGCGGACCGCCATGCGGTCGACCGGCGGCGTGGCGATGATCGAGAGTTCGCGCACGCCGGTCAGCGCCAGCTGCAGCGTACGCGGGATCGGCGTGGCGGACAGGGTCAGGACGTGGACGTCGGCCTTCAGCTCCTTCAGCCGCTCCTTGTGCTTGACGCCGAAGTGCTGCTCCTCGTCGATGATGAGGAGGCCGAGATCCTTGAACTCGATGCCCTTGGCGAGCAGCGCGTGGGTGCCGACGACGATGTCGAGCGTACCGTCGGCCAGCTCCTTGCGGGTCGCCACCATGTCCTTGTGCGAGACGAGGCGCGAGGCCTGGGCGACGCGCACCGGCAGGCCCTTGAAACGGTCGGCGAAGGTCCGGTAGTGCTGGCGCGACAGCAGCGTGGTCGGCACCACGACCGCCACCTGACGGCCGGCGGTGGCGACCGCGAAGGCGGCGCGCAGCGCGACTTCGGTCTTGCCGAAGCCGACGTCGCCGCACACCAGGCGGTCCATCGGGCGGCCGGCGGCGAGATCGTCGAAGACGCTCTCGATCGAGGCGAGCTGGTCGTCGGTCTCCTCCCAGGGGAAACGGGCGCGGAACTCGTCGTAGAGGCCTTCCGGCACGGTGTGGCGCGGGGCGGTCTTGAGGAGGCGCTGCGCGGCGGTCTTGATCAGCTGATCGGCGATCTCGCGGATCCGCTTCTTCATCCGCGCCTTGCGCACACCCCAGGCGACGCCGCCGAGCTTGTCGAGCTGGGCGTCGCTCTCGTCGGTGCCGTAGCGGGTCAGGAGCTCGATGTTCTCGACCGGCAGATAGAGTTTGTCGCCGCCCTGATAGACGAGTTCGAGGCAGTCGTGCGGGGCGCCGGCCGCCGTGATGGTCTTCAGGCCGGTGAAGCGGCCGATGCCGTGATCGACGTGGACGACGAGATCGCCCTCGGCGAGGCCGGCGACCTCGGTCAGGAAGTCCGAGCCCTTGGGCTTGCGCTTCTTCGCCCGGATCAGGCGCTCGCCGAGAATGTCCTGCTCGGCGACGACCGCCAGATCCTCGATCTCGAAGCCCTGTTCGAGGCCGAGGACGGCGAGGCCGATCTCGCCCTTTTCCAGCAGGCCCGCCTCGGGGAAGGTCTCGATGCGCCTGGTGCGGCCGAGGCCGTGGTCCTCGAGCACCTGGCGCAGGCGATCGAGCGCGCCTTCCGACCAGCCGGCGACGACGACCTTGCGGTTGCCCCCGCGCAGTTCGGAGAGATGGGCGATCGCCGCGTCGAAGACGTTGACGCCTTCGGCCGCTCGTTCGGCGGCGAAGGATCGGCCCTGCCGGCCTTCGCAGTCGACGACGTCGAGCCGGTCGCCGGGCAGGGCGAAGGGGGTGAGGCGGGTGGTCTGGGCATCGACCAGCCGGGCCGTCCATTCCTCCGCCGTCAGGTTGAGGAGGGCGGGCTCGAGCGGCTTGTAGGGAACGGAGCCCGACTGGGCCTCCTCCATCGCCTCGCGGCGGGCGGCGTAGTGATCGGCGACGTCGGCGATGCGCTCCTTCAATCCGTCTTCGACGTGATCGTCGAGGACGACGCGGGCACCGTCGCAATAGTCGAAGACGGTCTCGAGCCGGTCGTGGAAGAGCGGCAGCCAGTGCTCCATGCCGGCGTAGCGGCGGCCCTCGGAGACGGCGGAATAGAGCGCGTCGTCGCGCATCGCGGCGCCGAAGGTCGCGAGATAGTTGCGGCGGAAGCGCGAGACGACGTCGGGCGTCAGCGTCACTTCCGACATCGGCACCCATTCCAGCCGCTTCAGCTGGCCGGTGGTGCGCTGGGTCTCGGGATCGAAACGGCGGATCTGCTCGATCTCGTCGCCGAAGAAGTCGAGACGGACGGGCGTCTCCGAGCCCGGCGCGAAGAGATCGAGGATGCCGCCCCGCGTCGCGTATTCGCCGGTGTCGCGCACCGTCGAGGTGCGCTCGAAACCGTTCGATTCCAGCCACTCGACCAGCTTCTTCATGTCGGCGCGACCGCCGGCCTGGGCGGCGAAGGTCTCCTTCGCCACGCTGTCGCGGGTGGGCAGGCGCTGGGCGGCGGCGTTGACCGTGGTCAGCACCACGATCGGCTTCTTGCGCTCGCGGGGGCTGGCCAGATGCGACAGCGTCGTCATGCGGCGGGCGACGACGACCGGATTGGGCGAGACGCGGTCGTAGGGCCGGCAGTCCCACGAGGGCAGCGCCAGGACGTGGACGTCGGGGGCGAAGAAGGCGAGCGCCGCCTCGAGCCGCTGCATCCGCACGCCGTCGCGGCAGATCACCAGGAGGCTCGCCCGCCCGTCGCGGGCGCCGGCATCGCGGGCGAGATCGCCGATCACGAGGCCCTCGGCGCCGTCGGGGACGCGCGACAGGGTGACGTGGATGCGGGTGCGGAAGAGACCCTGGAGCTTCTTCAAGACGGCATGTCCCGGTGATCGGCTCGCGGCCGGCGGAAAACGGAAAACGCCCGCGAGGGACTTTTCATGCCCGCGCAGGTGCCCGTCTCTTGAACAGGATTCCGAGGCCTGCCGCCAGCGAAATCGGCGTGAACGGGCGGGATCGCGAGCATCGCACCACGCGCGGCGATTGCCGGGCCGCCCGGCGAGGCGCATCATCGAGGACCCTCGGGAGATCGCGCCATGACCCGTCTCGCACGCCCGTTCGCCGTCGCGCTCGCAGCCCTCGTCGCACCCGTCATTCTCGCCGGCTCGGCCGTGGCGGTGGAGCACAAGCCCTACACGCCGCTCGCCGCGACCGTCGGCAAGCCGTTGAAGGCGCTGCCCGATCTCACCGCGGCCGCGGAGGCCGTCCGTGCGGCGGCCGCCGCCGGCGATCGCGACGCGGTCTATGCCGGCATCGCCGACGACGTGATCTTCGTCGAAACCGGTATCACCCCGACGGTGCCGCGCAAGGCGGAGAAGCGCAGCTTCGACGGCGCCGAAGCGGCGCTCGAGGCGATCGGCCGGGCCTTCACCGAAGGCGAGCCGGTCGGCCCCGGCGGCGGGCCGCTCGATCTGAAGGATGCCCGCATCGCCACGGCGCTCACCCGCATCGCCGAGGATCTGAAGGCGCCGCGCTGGGCCTCCGACCCGCTGGTGCCGGGCGGTCATTGCACCCGGGCCGGTGCACGCTGGGATGCGGCGGCGGCGACGAAGGCGAAGTTCGAGACCCAAGCCGTCTTCGTGCTCGAGCCGACCGACGCGCGGGCGTCGCCGTCGGCGGGCGCGAAACCCGTGGCGCGGCTCGCGCCCTCGAAGCTCTATGTCGACGGCGGTGCCGGCGAGGGCGGTTGGAACCGCGTGACGTTGCCCGACGGCAAGACCGGCTGGGTCGCACCGGGCCGGGCGCTGCCGGCGCAAGCGTGGGGCTTCTGCTTCCTGCCCAACGTCGAGGGCGGGTGGCTCCTCGCCGCGGTCGTCTCGGCCCTGAACTGATCCCGTCGCGGGATGGGGCCGTCAGCCGCCGTTGGCGTCGGTGAAGGCCTTCATCGCCCGCCACACCGGCTTGTCGTGGATCGGGTCGACCGGCTCGGTGCCGACCACCCAGGCGAAGAGCTCGCGGTCGGAGACGTCGAGCAGGTGCTCGAAGTCGGCGAGATCGGCGTCGGACATCGTCGCCAGATGCGCATCGGCGAAGCGGCCCATGACGAAGTCCATCTCCTTGGTGCCGCGATGCCAGGCGCGGAACAACGCCTTCTTGCGCCGCGGTTCGAGGCCGTCGCTGGTGATGGTGCTCATGGGGATCTCCTTCGGCCCGATCGGCGCGGGCGGTTCTGCCCATGCTCTAGCGACCGACGCGGCGCTTGTCACCGCGTTCGTCCGTCGTAGTCGGGTGGGGAAGGGGGCTCGCCCGGATGGTCGAGGGCGCGATGCGCTCGTCTCGACGGGGCGCGCGGCAGGCGCCTCGATCGATCGCGACGTCCGGGCGACGGGCGATCGTGGGATCACGTCCTTCAGACGAAGGAGATCGGCAGCGGAGGTCCGCGCAGCGTGCCGTGGCGCAGCGCCGGGCGGCGATCGAGGATCGCCTCGGCGACGACGGCGGCCGGAGGGGTCGCGCGGGCGGCGAGCGGCAGGTCGTCCACGACAGGGGCGGTCGGGGCGACACCGTTGCTCGCGATCGCGGCGAGGGAGCAGAGCACGCAGTCGTTGGCGCGGTCTGCCGGGAAGCCCTGTGGGCCGGTGGCATCGAGGGGGCTGGTCTCTCTGCCGCCGCACAGGGCGAGAAGACCGAGCGCGGCATCCGAGGCGACCATACCGGACGCCCGTGCCGCGACCGCGCCGAGGTGATCGGTCGACAGCACCACCTGGAACAGGATGAGCGCGATCGCCGCGAAGCCGCCGGGGCGGCTCCTGCGCATCGTCTCGAAGATCCCGTCCGTCCGGTGGTTCATCGCCGCCCTTCGTCGCGCATGCGCTCGATCCGGCCGGCCGGTGAGGGGGGGAATTCACCGACGGGCCGCGCATCCTACGATGCGGTGGGCGTGGTGGAAAGGCGTCGCCCGGGGGCCCCGGAAACATCCGGATGCCGCCACGTCGGGGGTGCACGGAGCCGGGTACCATATGCACGCAATACGGCAACAACCGAATATGGACAACCGAATTGCAGAGTGTCTCACTGGACGTGCCGCGCACGCATGGCGCGCGCCGGGCCGGGGAGAGTGGCCATGAGTGTGGACGAGAAGATCGCAGCGCTCGCGCAGAGGATTTCCAAGCTCAGGGATTCGGTCGAGACCGAAGAGGCGACCAAGAATGCCTTCATCATGCCGTTCATCGGCGCACTCGGGTACGACGTCTTCGATCCGAACGTCGTGATCCCCGAGTTCACCGCCGACGTCGGGGTGAAGAAGGGCGAGAAGGTCGACTACGCCATCAAACGAAACGGCGAGATCGCCATCCTGGTGGAGTGCAAGCCCTGCCGCTCGGCGCTGTCGGACGCGCACACGTCGCAACTCTACCGCTACTTCTCGGTCACGGCGGCGCGGTTCGCGGTGCTCACCAACGGCATCGTCTACTGGTTCTATTCCGATCTCGACGAGCCCAACAAGATGGACGCCAAGCCGTTCTTCGAGTTCGACATGGCCAATTTCCGGCCGGCGCAGATCGAGGAGCTCTCCAAGTTCTGCAACGAGAACTTCGACGTCGACTCGATCCTCGTCACCGCCAGCGATCTGAAATATCGGTCGCAGCTGATGAAGGAGTTCGCCGCCGAGCTCGAGAAGCCCTGCGACGAGCTGTGCCGGATGCTGGTCGGCCGCGTCTACGACGGCAAGCTGACGACGAACGTCATGGGCAAGTTCTCGCCGCTGGTCGAACGCGCCATCCGCGACACGATCCGCGAACTGGTGAACCAGAAGCTCTCGTCGGCGATCGACGACACCGCGCCGTCGCCGCTGCCGAGTGCCGGCGAGGGGGCGAAGGATGCCGGCGCGACGACGACGGAGATGATGGCCCCGGTCGACGACGTCGTCACCACGGCGGAGGAACTCGACGGATTCAACATCGTGCGGGCGATCGTGCGCGAGGTGATCCCGGTCGACCGCGTCTTCATGCGCGACGCCAAGAGCTACTGCGGCATCCTGATCGACGACAACAATCGCAAACCGCTCTGCCGGTTGCATTTCAATCGCAGCGTCAAGTTCATCGGCCTGTTCGATGCCGAGAAGAACGAGGAACGCGTCGACATCGAACGGCTCGAGGACATCTTCCTGCACGCCGCGCGTCTGAAGGAGACGGCGCTGCGCTACTGAGAGCCGGTCTCCGAGCCCTTCGCCTCGACCCACAGCGCTTCCATCTCGTCGAGGGTCGCGTCAGACGGTGTGCGGCCGGTTTCGGCGAGGCGGGCCTCGATGTGGGCGAAGCGGCGGCGGAACTTGTCGTTGGTGCCGCGCAGGGCGGTCTCCGGGTCGATCGAAAGGTGGCGGCCGAGATTGGCGACGGCGAAGAGCACGTCGCCGAGCTCGTCGGCCTGACGGGCGGGGACCGGGGAGGGGGTGTCGATCTCGGCTTCGATCTCGTCGAGTTCCTCGCGGATCTTGGCGATCACCGCCTTCGGATCGTTCCAGTCGAAGCCGACCGTGCCGGCCTTCTCCTGCAGCTTCACCGCGCGGGAGAGCGCCGGGAGCCCCAGGGCGACGCCGTCGAGCAGGCCCTTCGGCGGCTCGACGCGGCCCTCCGCCGCGAGGCGGGCGGCACGCGCCGCCTTCTCCTCGGCCTTGATGCGGGCCCAGGCGTCCTGCGCGACGGCGACCTCGCGGGTGTCGAGCGTGCCGAAGACGTGGGGGTGGCGGCGGATCATCTTGGCGGTGATCGCCTCGACCACCGAGCCGAAGTCGAAGCTGCCTTCCTCCTCGCCCATGCGGGCGTGGAAGACGACCTGCAGCAGCAGATCGCCCAGCTCGTCGCAGATGTCGTGCCGGTCGCCGCGGCCGATCGCCTCGGCCACCTCGTAGGCCTCCTCGATCGTGTAGGGGGCGATGGTCGCGAAGGTCTGTTCGAGATCCCAGGGGCAGCCGGTGCCGGGCGTGCGCAGCCGCGCCATGATCTCGACGAGACGGGCGATGTCGCGGGACGGGGTCATCGGCGGTTCCTCGGGCCAGCTCGGCCCAGAGGCCGCGATTCGGCCGCAGGATAGCAGAGGCGGCACGCCTTGCCGGGGGAGACCGGGGCAGGGCGGCCATGCTATGGGAAGCCCATGCCGCCCTTCATCCCCGTCACCCGCTCCTTCGCCATCGATGCCGACGAGATCGTCGAGAACTTCGTGCGCGCCTCGGGGCCGGGCGGGCAGAACGTCAACAAGGTGGCGACGGCGGTCGACCTGCGTTTCGACGTGGCCAACTCGCCGAACCTGCCGGAGCGGGTGCGCGAGCGCCTGCCGGCGATCGCCGGACGGCGGCTGACCAACGACGGCGTCGTCGTCATCCGCGCCGATCGCTTCCGCACCCAGGAGCAGAACCGCGCCGACGCGCTGGAGCGGCTGCTCGCCATGCTGCGCGAGGCCGCATTGCCGCCACCGCCGCCGCGCAAGGCGACGAAGCCGACGCTCGGGTCGAAGATCCGCCGGCTCGAGGGCAAGAAGAAGCGCGGCGCGGTGAAGAGCCTGCGGCAGGGGCGCCCGTCGGTCGACTGACGGGGAAGGGCGCCCGCGCCCTCCGATCCAACGCCCTTCAGATCAGGCCGGCGGCGATGTTGATCGTCAGCGCCAGCACGGTGGCGTTGAAGAAGAAGGCGAGTGTGGCGTGCGCCGTGCCGATGCGGCGCTGGGCCTTGGAGGTGAACTCGACGTCGGCCGTCTGACCCGAGGTGCCGATCGAAACCGATACATAGAGGAAATCCCAATAATCCGGAGCATCTTCTCCGGGAATCCTCATGCACTGTGGCAAGCCGGAATCGACCGCGATCGCCCACGAATGGGCATAGTGGACGGCGAAGGAGGTCTGGATGAAGGTCCAGGCCGAGACGACCGTCAGCGCGGCGAGCGCGACGTGGCCGGCCTTGGCGAGGCCGGTGAGTTCCTTGACCACGGCGAGTTCCAGCACGATGGCGAGCAGGCTCGCGGAAGCGGCGAGGGCCGAGATCGCCAGGATGACGAGCGCGGTCTCGTCGAGCCTGCGGGCGCGGCTCAGCGTGCGCTCGGCATTCGACGTCGCCATCATGTGAAATATCAGTAAGAGATGCAGTCCGACGCCGACGTTCCAGGCGACCAGCAGAATGGTCGGCCATTGCCAGGAGACGAGGAGGGCCAGCACGGCGGCGACGATTGCGCCGATCGCCGCCGAGACGGTCATGCGCGGGCGGACCAGCGAGCCGGCGAGCCGGCGGGCGAGCGTGTTCGACATGCGCGACCTCGCGACGATTCGGTTCGTCGCAGTGTGCCTCAAGCGGCGGCGGCGGGCGAATGGCGGTGGCGGTACGAGGGGCCGTCACGGCCGGGTGGTCGTGACGCGCCGAACGGGCCGTTGGCTCTGCGGAGCGATCGACCCGCGCAGGCTCGATCATCCGATGAGACGGGAGCAGTTCGGACCGGGGAGAGACCGTCCGTCCTTGCCGTCCCGCCCATGTCCGTGATTCGCATAAGACGGATTATGGAACATAAAAGATGGCGTGGGATCCGGAAAAGGCGCAAGAAACGGTGATTCTCACCCTGTGCGGGTTCGGTGATTCTCACCCTACGCGGTTCGGCTTCGCTCCCTCGATACGTCGTCGTGCCCATGCGCCAGGATACGCGATGCCGTTCCCCCATGCAGCGCCGAGCGTGAACCATGCGGCCGGCGTCGCTCCGTCGTCGCTCTCGGATGCCGCGCTTCGTCGCATCCCGGCGATTTCCCGCGCCCGGTGATTGCGGCGGATCGCATGGCGAGCGACGATCCTCCGGGCGTCGACGGGCTTTCGTCCGCGGCGCCGGAGGCTTCGTCATGTCGCTTCGCCAGCTCTTCCTGTCGTCCGCCGTCGTCGTCGCACTCGCCGCGAGCCCGGACCTCGCCGCGGCGCAATCCGCGCCGGCCCCAGCCGAGCCCGCGCGCGCCGGCGAATTCGTCGGGCTCGAGTACAATTCGGCGTCCGACTTCCACGTCGGTCGCGGCATCGAGTACCGCGCCGGCGTCTGTCTCGCCGACTGTGCCTTCGCCTACGAGAAATGGCGCGTCGGCGGCCGCGACCTCCTGGTGCTGAACCGCGGTGTCTCGCACGACGACAAGGGCAATGCGGTGTGGCGGGTGATCGACGCGATCGTCCTGCCGCAGAGCGACGGCATGGAGACGGGCGCCTGCCGGCTCGCCGGCGAGAAGCGCGACTTCGTCGCCTTCGGCAAGATGCTCCACGACAAGAAGCGGCAGGTTTTCCGCCTGTCGCCGGTCACGCAGGCCTTCGCCTTCGATCTCGCCGCCGGCCGGATCGTCGCCCTTCCGACCCGCGGGATCGAGTGCACCGAGGAAGAGATCGACTGAACCGCCCTCTCCGCTCGTGACATTTCACGCCGGGACGACGAACTCCAGTCCGTCGAAGGCCGGCTCGACGCCGGCCGGCAGGCGTGCCTTCAGCACCTCGTAGTCGAGTTCGTTGTGCAGATGGGTCAGCACGGCGCGCTTCGGCTTCTTGCGCTCGATCCAGCCGAGCGCCTCGTCGACGCTGAGATGGCTCGGGTGCGAGCGCGTCCGGAGCGCGTCGAGGATCCACAGATCGAGCCTGTGCAGGTGCGGCAGGCTCTCCGGCGGGAAATCGCTGACGTCGGTCGAATAGGCGACGTCGCCGAAGCGCAGGCCGAGGCTCTCGGTGTCGCCGTGGATCTGGCGGAACGGCGTCACCACGATGGCGCCGCCCTCCCCCTGGATCGACACCGCATGGCCGGCGACCAGCCGATGCTCCTCGAGGATCGGCGGATAGGCCGAGCCGGGCGGCGAGCGGAAACAGTAGTCGAAGGCCTCGTGCAGCCGCTTCGACGTCCGCTCGTCGGCCCAGACGTCGACCAGACGGCGGCCGTGGAGATAGAGCGCGCGCAGATCGTCGATGCCGTGGACGTGGTCGGCATGGGCATGGGTGAAGATCACGCCGTCGACCTGGCCGACGCCGGCATCGAGCATCTGTTCGCGCAGGTCCGGCCCGGCGTCGACCAGCACGCGGGTGATCTTGCCGGCCGCGTCGGTGCGGGTGACCAGCAGGCTGGCGCGGCGACGACGGTTCTTCGGGTTCTTCGGGTCGCAGGCGCCCCAGTCGTTGCCGATGCGCGGATTGCCCGGCGACGAGGCGCAGCCCAGAATCCGGAAGCTCATGGTCGCCGACATGGGGATCCCCCTGGAATTTCAGTGCGTCGCCTCGTTCAGGCGGGCGACGTTTCCCTTGGTACCTTCGAAAACAGGCGATGGAAATTGGCCGTGGTGATGGCTGCGATGTCCTCGACGGACTTGCCCTTCACCGCGGCCAGTACCTTCGCCGTCTCGGCGACGTGCGCCGGCTCGCAGCGCTTGCCGCGGTGCGGCAGCGGCGCGAGATAGGGCGCGTCGGTCTCGAGCAGCAGGCGGTCGAGCGGCACGTCGGCGGCGACCGCCCTCACCTCCTCGGCCTTCTTGAAGGTCAGGATGCCGGAGAACGACACGTAGCCGCCGAGCGCCAGCGAACGGCGGGCGAGATCGGGGCCCGAGGAGAAGCAGTGGAGGAGATGGGGGAAGGCCCCGGCCTCCGTCTCTTCCTCCAGGATCCGCGCCATGTCGTCGTCGGCCTCGCGCGAGTGGATCACCAGCGGCAGGCCGGTCGTCCGCGCCGCGGCGATGTGCATGCGGAAGCCCACCTCCTGCAGGTCGCGGGGGGCGAGGTCGTAGTGGTAGTCGAGCCCGGCCTCGCCGATCGCCACGCATTTCGGGTGGGCGGCGAGGCGCAGGATCTCGTCGAGCGTCACGTCGGCCTCTTCGGCCGCGTTGTGACAATGGGTGCCGACCGAGCAGAAGATCTGCTCGTGCGCCTCGGCGATGGCGCGCACCTGCGGGAACTTCCGCACCCGCGTCGAGATCGTCACCATCTTGGCGACGCCCGCCGCCTTCGCCCGCGCCAGGATCCCGTCCATGTCGCCGGCGAAGTCGGGGAAGTCGAGATGGCAGTGGCTGTCGACGAGGATCGGCGCCGTCATGGCCTCACGCCCCCTTGGCCGGGGCGTCCGCCGTCGGCTCGACCCACTTGGGGAAGACCGGGGTCGGCGCCGGCAGCGCGAGGCCGGCCGCCAGACGCTTCGTCACCGCGGCGAAGTTGCGGTCTTCCGGCGCCTGGGCGAGCGCGTCGAGGAGCTTGCCGGCGGCGGTCGGGACGACCGGCTGGGCGAGCAGCGCGACGATGCGGATGACCTCGGCCGTCACCCACAGGACGGTCTCCATGCGCGCGGGATCGGTCTTCTTCAGCGACCAGGGGGCGGCGGCGGTGAACCAGCGGTTGGCATCGGCCACCACGGCCCAGATCGCCTCGAGGCTCTTGTGGATCTCCTGGCGGTCGTAGGCGGCGCGCGAGGTCTCGAGCAGCGCGTCGGCAGACGCCAGCATCGCCGCGTCCTCCGGGGCGAGCGGGCCGGGCGTCGGCACCTTGCCGTCGCAGTTCTTGGCGATCATCGACAGCGAGCGCTGGGCGAGATTGCCGAGATCGTTGGCGAGGTCGGCGTTCATGCGGCCGACGATCGCCTCGTGGCTGTAGGAGCCGTCCTGACCGAAGGGCACTTCGCGCAGGAAGAAGTAGCGCACCGCCTCGGTGCCGTAGTCTTCGGCCAGCGTGAAGGGGTCGACGACGTTGCCCGTCGACTTCGACATCTTCTCGCCCTTGTTGAAGATGAAGCCGTGGGCGAAGACCCGCTTGGGCAGCGGCAGACCGGCCGACATGAGGAAGGCCGGCCAATAGACCGCGTGGAAGCGGACGATGTCCTTGCCGATCACGTGGAGATCGGCGGGCCACCACTTCTTGTACTCGGCACTGTCTTCCTTGGGGAAGCCGGCGCCGGTGATGTAGTTGGTCAGCGCGTCGACCCAGACATACATCACGTGGCCGGGCGAATTCGGCACCGGGATGCCCCAGTCGAAGGTGGTGCGGCTCATCGAGAGGTCCTCGAGACCGCCCTTCACGAAGCTGATCACCTCGTTCTTGCGGCTGTCGGGACCGATGAAGTCGGGGTTCGCCTCGTAATGGGCGAGGAGGCGCTCCTGGAAGGCGGAGAGGCGGAAGAACCAGCTCTCCTCCTCGTTCCACTCGACCGGCGTGCCGGTGGGCGTGGCGCGGCGGACGCCGTCCTCGCCGACTTCGGTCTCGGCCTCGGTGTAGTAGGCCTCGTCGCGGACCGAGTACCATCCGCCGTACTTGGCCATGTAGAGGTCGCCGGCCTTCTCCATCCGGCGCCAGATCTCCTGCACCGAGGCGTGGTGATCGGCATCGGTGGTGCGGATGAAGCGGTCGTAGGAGACGTCGAGCGTCGCGTCCATCGCCTTGAACACGGCGACGTTGCGATCGACCAGCTGGCGGGGCGTCAGGCCCTCCTTCGCCGCGGTCTGATGCATCTTCAGGCCGTGCTCGTCGGTGCCGGTCAGGAAGAAGACGTCGAAGCCGTCGAGCCGCTTGAAGCGGGCGAGCGCATCGGTGGCGATCTTCTCGTAGGCGTGGCCGACGTGGGGCCGGCCGTTGGGATAGTCGATCGCCGTGGTGATGAAATACTTGGGCGCGGTCATCGGTGTTCCTTGGAGCGCGGAGGGCGATCGGCGTCCGATCGCACGCGCCTGTTTCGCGGATGTGGCCGGAGGGCCGGAAATCCTCGTCGTCACCGAGGCATACTCAATTCCGCGCCGCCTCGGCAAGGGCTCGCAGCGCGGCGAGGACGGCCGCCTTGCGATCGAGGTTGAGCGCCTCGGAACGGGCGAAGATCTCGCCGATCTCGCGATGGGCCTGCGCGGCGGCGGCCGCAGCCGCGATGCCGCGGGTGGCGAGCGCCTTCTCGGCCGCGTCGCGGGCGACGTCGCCGATGAAGTCGACGGCGATGTCGAAGGCATCCTCCGAGCCCCTGACAGCCACCTTGTCGGCGAAGGCATGGGCGGCGGCGGGGTCGAGATCGGGCGCACGGGCGACGATGGCGTCGAGCGCGCGCCGCAAGGCGACGCCGTCGGCGGCGACGAGTGCCGCGGCACGACGCAGCGAGCCGTCGGCGAGTTCGGCGGCGGCGGCGAAATGGGACGGATCGCCGTCGATGCCGATCGCCGTCAGCCCGTCGGCGACGGCATGCGGGCTGAGCGGCGCCAGATCGAGCCGACGGCAGCGCGAGCGGATGGTCGCCATCAGCCGACCCGGTGTGTGGGAGATCACCAGGAAGAGCGAGCGCGGCGGCGGCTCCTCCAGGATCTTGAGGAGCGCGTTGGCGGCCGAGGCGTTCATCTCGTCGGCCGAATCGACGATGGCGATGCGCCAGCCGCCGGCACCCGCGGTCGAGCCGAAGAAGGACACCGTGCGGCGGATCTCGTCGACCGGCAGCTCGGTCTTGAAGCGCTTGGCCTTCTCGTCCCAGGGACGGCGAAGATGCAGGAGATCGCCATGGGCGCCGACGGCGATGCGGCGGGCGACCGGGTGGTCCTCGGCGACCGCGAGGTCGCGTGCGGCCATGACCTGCGGCGCGCGCGGATCGGGATTGGCGAGGACGAAGCGGGCAAAGCGGAAGGCGAGCGTCGCCTTGCCGATGCCCTTCGGTCCGCCGAGGATCCAGGCATGGTGGATGCGGCCGGAGCGATAGGCGTCGAGCAGCGTCGCCTCCGCCTGACCCTGGCCGAAGAGGTCCGCCCGCTCGCGCGGCAGGGCGACGCCGTCGATGGCGTCGACTTCCGGAGCTCCGTCCTGGGCGACCGGTGCGCGCGCCATGCTCAGCCCTCCCCGCCCGGTGGACCGAGGCGATCGACGACCGCCTGCCAGATGGCGCTGGCGACGGCCGGCGGCACGTCGGTGGCGTCGACCACGACGAAACGGGCGGGCTCGGCCCGCGCCAGCTCGAGGAAGGCCCTGCGGCGTCCTTCGTGGATCTCGACGCCCTCGCGCTCGAAACGGTCGGCGGCGGCATTGCCGCGTCGCGCGCCGGCGCGCGCCAGACCGATCTCGGCCGGCACGTCGAGCAGGATGGTCAGATCGGGGCGGACGTCGTCGACGGCGACGTCCTCGAGCAGACGCAGGATCTCCGGCTTCACGCCGGCGCCGCCCTGATAGACGCGCGAGGAATCGTAGAAGCGGTCGCACAGCACCCAGGCGCCGTCGCGCAGCGCCGGGCGGATGGTACGGTCGACGTGGTCGGCGCGGGCGGCGGCGAAGAGACAGGCCTCGGCGACGGGACCGAAGACTTCGCCGGCACCGCCGAGCAGCACGTGGCGGACGCATTCCGCCCCCGGCGAGCCGCCGGGCTCGCGGGTCTGCACCACCTCGACCCCGCGACCGCGCAGGCGCTCGGCGAGCGTCGTGATCTGGCTCGACTTGCCGGCCCCCTCCCCGCCCTCGAACGTGACGAAGCGCCCGCGCGCGAGGGGCACGCGGGTCGGATCGTCGCGACGGGTGCGGACGGAAGGCGTCATCGCCGCAGCAGTCCGATCAGGAGTTCGCGGGTGCCGTCGAGGGCGCGTCGCCCGATGCCGCCGAGCGGCACGGCCTCCGTCGCCACCACCGGGAACTCGGTCAGCGGCCGGTCCTCGATGGTGAAGACCAGACGGCCGATCGCCTGACCGGGTTCGATCGGCGCCTTGATCGGGCCGGTGTAGATCACTTTGGCGCGGACCTGCTCGCGCGAGCCGCGCGGCACCAGGATGTCGACGTTGTTCTTGGCGGCGACATGCACCGCGGTCTGCTCGCCGCCGAAGACGGTGGCCTGGCCGATGACCTCGCCGGCGGTGTAGATCCGGGCGGTCTCGAAGGAGCGGAAGCCCCATTCGAGCAGCTTGCGGGCATCCTCGCCGCGGTCCTTCTCGGTCGGCGCGCCGCCGATGACGACGATCAGCCGCTGGCCGTTCTGCACCGCCGAGCCGACCAGATTGTAGCCGACTTCCTTGAGGTATCCGGTCTTCATGCCGTCGGTGCCCGGCACCGTGGCGAAGAGCGGATTGCGGTTGAGCTGGCGGATCTTGTTGTAGGTGAACTCGCGCTCGGCCCAGATCCTGTAGACGTCGGGGTGCTCGAAGATCAGGTGGCGGGAGAGCTTGGCCAGATCCTGCGCGGTCGTGACGTTGTCGGCGCCGGGCAGGCCGGACGGATTGCCGAACTTCGTCCCCGTCATGCCGAGATCGGCGGCGCGGCGGTTCATCAGCTCGGCGAAGGCGGCCTCGGAACCGGCGATGCCCTCGGCGATGGCGATGGCGCCGTCGTTGGCCGAGAGAATCATCGTGCCGCGGAAGAGATCGGCGATCTTCACCTTGGAATTGACGGGGGCGAACATCGTCGAGGTGTGCGACGGCGCGCCGCCGGTGCGCCAGGCGTGTTCCGACATGGTGAACTCGCCGTCGAGCGACAGGCGGCCCTGCTTCAGCTCCTCGGCGGCGACCGCGACGGTCATCATCTTGGTGAGGCTGGCGGGCGCGAAGGGCTTCGCCGGGTTCTTCACCCACAGCGTCGCGCCGGTCGCGGCGTCGGCGAGCAGTGCGACGTCGGCCTTGACCTCGAGTGCATCGGACCTGGCGGCGGGACCGCCCTTGCCCGGCGCCGGGGCATTGGGCTTGCCGGCGGCGACGAAGGCGAGGCACAGCAGCGCTGCGGCGACGCGCACGACCGTCGGCCGTGCCGATCCGGTCATTCCGGCGATACTCACGCGCATGGCCACCCTCTTCTCCGTCGGCGGCGTCGTACCGCACCACGTCCATGTCCTGCCCGACGAATCGGGCAAAGTATGGAACGACGCGGGGGCCGAACCAACCGCGTGAGCGGACGGGCTGCCCCTCGGACGGCGGCGCCTCGCCTCAGTCGACGAGATCCGACATCGCGTCGCCGGCGCCGAAGCGGGCGAAGGTCGCGGCAGCATGATGCGAGGCGGCGTGCCGTTCGGCGGCGAAGGACGAGCGCGCGTCGACGCCGGCGGGGCCGACCTGCCAGCCCGGCGGGGTGGCGGGCGCGGAGACCGGCACCAGCGCCATCGGGGCACCGGAGGCGCCGGGCATCTCGGCCTCGATCACTTCCGCCACCGTGGTGGCCGGCTTCGGCATCGCCGCGATCATCTCGCGCGACTTGCCGACGCCGACGCCGGCGAGTTCGAAGGCGGTCGGGTCGGAGGTGCCGACCAGCGCGCGCGCCGACGACGGCAGGCTCGGACGGGCGGGCGCCAGCACGTTGGCCGGGGTGACCGGCGCGGTCGGCGAGGCGGAGGCGAGCTGCGTGCCGCCCTGCGGCAGCGCGTTGCGGCGCGGGCCGACGCCGAGATCGGCGGCGGCGACCAGCGTGCGGTCGTCCGGGCCGGGGCCGATGCCGGGGCCGCGCAGCGAGGCCATCAGCGTCTTCTGGTCGGAGCCGGCGAGACCGGCCTTGCCGACATACTGGACGCGAATCTTGGAGACGCCGCGGCCCTTGATGTCGAGCAGCTCGGCGGTCTTCTCGGAGAGATCGATGATGCGGCCGCGGGCGAAGGGGCCGCGATCGTTGATGCGGACGATGATCGAGCGGCCGGTCGCCAGCGACGTGACGCGGGCATAGGACGGCAGCGGCATGGTGCGATGAGCGGCGGTGATCGCAGTCCGGTCGACGACTTCGCCGTTCGAGGTGCGGGTGCCGTGGTGGTAGGCGCCGCCGTACCACGAGGCCATGCCGACCTCGTCGAGATGGGGATCTTCGCGCGGAACGTAGGTCTGGCCGCCGATCGAATAGGCCTTGCCGACCTGATAGCGGCCGCCGCCCGGCTTGACCGGGTCGTTGGGGCCGACGACGCGCTCGAGCGGTTCGGCACCGGCGAGACGATTGGGCTGGATCGCGGAACAGCCGGCGAGCGAGACCGCCGACACCGCCACCAACGCGCCCCAGACCCCTGCACGCGAGAACGCGCGCCGCCGAGCCGCACCGGAATTCGCCATGCCATTTCTCCCTGCCGCCATGCGGCTCGTCCCGCGAGGCCGACCGCAGCCGGCTCCACGGGATTCGATCATCGTCACACGCGGTTACTCCCTGGTGAATGTATAGGGTAAACGAATGGTTTGGAAAAGTCGGTGGCTTTGCGGGGGCGCGGCGGCGCGTTTCCGCGGCGCGGGCGTCTTCGCGCCGGGCGAACTCGGCTTCGACCTCGCTGGCCGGAGCATCGCCGCGCGTTCGACGTGACGCGGCCGTGGCGCCCAAGTCGACCGGGTCGATTCGTCTGGCGATCCTCTTGATCGCGCGGGCGGTGCCGTCCCTCGGCGGACCCGTTCAGGGTCGGTTCAGGCGCGAGGCTCCATCACCCGACGACGGATCGACAAGAGGAGCCTCCCCCATGAACTGGACGAAACGCGCCGTGACCTGCGGCCTCGCCGCCGCCGCGCTCGCCGTCGCCTCGGGCACCGAGGCGCGACCGCGGTTGCTCGAGCGGCTGGGCGGCGAGGCGCAGGCCTCCGAGGGCGGTGCGGCGACGAAGACGCTGCGGGTCGGCGGGCTCGAGCGGAGCTATCTCCTCCTCGACGCCCGGCGTGGCGACCGGCCGGCACCGCTGGTGATCGTGCTGCACGGCGGCGGCGGCAATCCGGAGACGATGATCCCGCGCTGGGCCGACAAGGCGCGCGCCGAGGGTCTGGTGATCGCCGCGCCCAAGGGGATCGGCCGCAACGACCGCATGGGCACCTGGAACGCGAGCGGCTGCTGCGGCGAGGCGGTGGCGCGCGGGGTCGACGACGTCGGCTTCGTCGCGGCGGTGATCGACGACGTCGAGAAGCAGGTCACGATCGACCGGCGCCGCGTCTACGTCGCCGGCTTTTCCAACGGCGGCATGCTGACCCACCGCATCGCCATCGCGCTCGGCGAGAAGGTCGCGGCGGCGGCCGTGGTCTCGGGCGCGGTCTTCGGCAACGAGGCGGGGCCACGCGCGCCGGTGCCGATGCTGATCATCCACGGCGAGAAGGACGACGTCGTCCCCTTCGGCGGCGGCAAGAGCCCGACCGGTTTCGTGGCGCGGTCGCAGACCCTCCCCTTCCAGCCGGTCGCCCGCGCCGTCGATTTCTGGCGCACCGCCGACGGCTGCACCCGCCCGCCGACGGTGACGCGCGCCCCGGGCGTGACGACCGAGACGAGCACCGGCTGCCGGCGTGGGTCGGAGGTGGTGTTCATCGACCTCGCCGAGGGCGGGCATGCGTGGCCGGGAGCATCCGGCCGACGCGGCGGTGAGGCGCCGATCGACGCGACGGAGACGATCTGGGCGTTCTTCGCGAGGTTCGGGAGATAGGGGGGACGGGGCGGACGGGGCGTCGGGCGGACGAGCAGTTCGCTTTTCAGGCCGCCGCACGGGGCTTGATCCCCGCGAGCGTGGTGGCGAGACTTTCGGCTTCGGTCGCCAGGTCATACTTCGCCTGCATGTTCATGAACCATTGCGGGTCCACGTCGAAGAAGCGTCCGAGGCGCAGAGCGATGTTCGCGGTGATGCCCTGCCGACCGTGGCAGATTTCGTTCATGCGACTGCGGGGTACGCCAATCGCCTTGGCGAGCGCATAGACCGACAGCCCCATCGGCTCCAAGAATTCCTCGCGGAGGATCGCTCCGGGGTGTGGCAGCGAGAGTTCGCGCATGGGGTTGGCCTCCTTCAATCAATGGTAGTCACAGAGTTCCACGTCGTAAGCGTCTCCGCCGTCCCACACGAAGCACAGGCGCCATTGATCGTTGACACGGATGGAGTGTTGTCCGGCGCGGTCTCCGGCCAGTGCTTCCAAGCGGTTACCGGGCGGCACGCGCAAATCTTCGATACGTGTCACCGTGTCGAGTAGAAAGAGCTTGGCAACCGCCCGTTTGAGCACATCGGCCGGGAACCGACGAACGGCCTTGCCTTCGTGGATGTCGGCCGTGTCGCGGTCTCGGAAGCTCTTTATCATCGTCGAGAAGCGTACCAATAACTGGTACGTTCGTCAACGTTCCAATGTCGCGACGCGAAAGCTGCGGTCCGTCTCTCGACCTCCCGCCACTCCATCGTGATGGCGCTTCCGTCGTAGGACCGAGTTGTCCAGAGAGATTAGGATCGCACTGTTTATATTCGGCTCCACAAACTCTGAGATGGGCGACCTAAGAAGCCAGTTCTCCCCAGAAATCAATCATCTTTGGTGCTTCTGAGTTATTATCGAATTCTGGCATTTTATACTCGTTCGCAAGATATCTTGCTAAATTCACTCCATATAAAATTACATCACCCTGATAAACAGAGTAAACTGGGTTTTCTGGTTCGCATGGAATGCTGGAAATATAACGATGCCCAAATATCGGAATTAACACTGGGGCATTGGATTTGTAAAATTCCGTAAATAAAGTAATCCTATCAACGATATTATCAGGCTTCTTACCCCAGTTATCAAGCCAAAAGCTATTATGTGCAATATCATAACATAAACCTTCATGTGGCCAATTTAGCGTGCTCTGAAGGTGATTGTCGGATATTTTCTCCCAATCAATAAAATGTCCGTCATTAATCACGATGTTCGATAACAAAAAGATTAAATCGTGGGGGAATTTTGCTCCACATTTACTTTCAGCTCTTTCAATAACCGAGTTGGAAATGCCATTCTTAAATGGTATCTTTTTGGCAATAAGGTGCTTTTTGAATTCTTCTAAAAATGTGTTATTCATTCCACGTCCCTTGCGAATGTCTTTTGATTGTATTCCTCAACGGGGTGGGCTCAAGAACAATATATTCGAACCCATCTAGCCTGATACTGAGATTTGAACCCAGACGGTTTTGACAAACCCAACTGAAATTGGCGGAAGCGGTGGGATTCGAACCCACGGAGCGGTTTCCCGCTCGCTGGTTTTCAAGACCAGAGCCTTAAACCACTCGGCCACACTTCCGATCGCCCTTCAATGGCGAGAAAGTCGCGCCGTGACAAGAGGGGCGCTCGGCGGAGGCATCGCGGGCTCCGGACGGGAACTCTCCCCCGCCGTCCTCAGTCGCCCAGCCCGCCGCCGATCACCGAGGCGATCAGGATCAGCGCGCCGGCGACCAGCGCCAGAATCAGCATGCCGAACATGTCTCGCTTCTTGGCGAGGCGTTCTTCTCGGTCGGCGCCGGGGTTCTGCATGATGAGTTCCGATCCTCTGCGCCGGGTCTACCGGACGTGTTCGAGCGTCTCGTCGAAGACGATCTCGTGCTTGCCGACATTGTCGCGCACCACGGCGCGGATGCGATAGATACCCTTCGGATCGGTCTTCGTGAACCACAGAGTGGCGAAGCCGCGGGCGTCGAAGACTCGATGCCGCATCGGCGTGCGGCCCTTCAGACCCTCGAGGCCGAGCAGATCGGGGCCGGACCACGGCCGCCCGCGCGGATCGGTGATCACCACGTCCCAAGTCACGTCGCTGGTCAGCTTCTCGTCGAGCTGCTGGCCCATGAAGAAGGCCTTCACCACCACCTTGCGATCGGTCCTGGCGCGGGTGGTCCTGGCGAAGGGCATGACCTCGCCCGGCTCCTTCGCGGCGGTGGCGAGCGCGGCGACGTCGGAGACCGCGACATGGGCGGAGAAGTCGCCCGCCGTCTTGGGGAAGGAGCCGGCGTTCGCTCGCGCACCCGCCAGGAGTGCGACGATCAGCTTGGCGGCCTGCGGCGGCCGGCGGCGCGCCTCCTCGACCAGCACGCGCAGCACCACCTCGTGCTGGATGGCCGTGGTGGCGAAGGAGGCGGCGGCGGCCTCGCGCGTCGCCCGTTCCGCCGTGCGGTCGTCGGTGAGCGCCACGGCTTCGTCGATCGCGTCGACCAGACGGCGGACGGCCGCCGGATCGCCGGTCGCCATGAAGGTCGACCACAGCGCGTCGACGTCGGCGGGCGACGCCGGCGGCCGGGCCGCGACGGCGGGCGGGGTGGCGATCGCGAAGTCGGGTAGCGTGCCGAAGATCTCGCGTGCGGTCTCGGCCCTGCCGGCGAGCCAGAGGGCGCGGATCGTCATGTCGCGGGTCTTGTCGTCGAGCCGGTCGGCGCGCACGCGGTCGCGGATCTTCTCGGGCTCGGCGGCGAAGATCGGCGCCAGGAAGGCGGCGACGGAGGCGATCGAGGCCGGCCGATCGGCGAGCACGCCCTCGGCCGACAGCCAGACGAGAAAGTCCGGAATGCGCTCGGGCTGCGGCGTCACGTAGTACCAGGCCATCCATTCGGCGACCGGCGCCGCCGGCCCCGCCGGCGGGTGGACATCGCCGCCGGTGGCGGCGGCGGCGGGCGCCAGCGCGAGCGCCGCACCGAGAAGGAGGCCGCCGAGACGGGACGAAAGAGATCGACGCATGGAAGCTCCGGCAGATGTCGCCCCACTCTAGCGCGGATCGCTCGCGACGCGTACCCGCTTCGCGCGCCCGGCCGGTCACTTTCCCGTCTTCCGCCATTCCCTGTGGAGAGGCGTCCCGTAACGGGTCGCTCGCGGCGGTCGGCGTGATAGGGTCGCGACCTTCGAGGCGAGGTGGAATCGGGTCGGACATGAAGGTCGGAATCGATCTGGGCAACACCGGCGGGGGCGAGGCGGCGCGTCTCGATCTCGAGGAGCTGCTCTCCACTCGTCTGTTGGTGCAGGGCAATTCGGGCTCGGGCAAGTCGCATCTGCTGCGTCGCCTGCTCGAACAGTCGGCTCCCCACGTGCAGCAGGCGATCATCGATCCGGAAGGCGACTTCGTCACGCTGGCCGAGGCCTTCGGCCACGTCGTGGTCGATGCCGAGCGCTCTCCGGCCGAACTCGCCCGCATCGCCGATCGCATCCGCCGCCATCGCGCCTCGGTCGTCCTCACCCTCGAGGGCCTCGATGCCGAGGACCAGATGCGGGCCGCCGCCGCCTTCCTCGGCGGCCTGTTCGATGCCGATCGCGACTACTGGTATCCGATGCTGGTGGCGGTCGACGAGGCGCAGCTCTTCGCCCCGGCGATCGCCGGCGAGGTGTCGGACGAGGCGCGCAAGATCTCGCTCGGCGCCATGACCAATCTGATGTGCCGCGGCCGCAAGCGCGGTCTCGCCGGCATGATCGCCACCCAGCGCCTCGCCAAGCTCGCCAAGAACGTGGCGGCGGAAGCCTCGAACTTCCTGATGGGACGCACCTTCCTCGACATCGACATGGCGCGCGCCGCCGATCTCCTCGGCATGGAGCGGCGTCAGGCGGAAGCCTTCCGCGATCTCGTGCCCGGCCAGTTCGTGGCGCTCGGCCCGGCGCTCTTCCGTCGGCCGACGCCGATCCGCATCGGCACGGTCTCGACCCGCGGCCGTTCCGGCCGGCCGGAGCTGATGCCGCTGCCGGAGATGCCGCGCGAGGCGCTGGAGGATCTGATCTTCGCCCCGGCGACGCCGGAGGAGGTGATCGCCCGCCCTGCCCCGCCGCCGCGGGCGCCGAAGCTCGGCACCAACGAGCTCCTCGCCCAGGTCGCCGCATCGCGGCCCGCCGCGTCGGAACCGGAGGCGACGGAGGAGGTCGTGCCGCGTCTGCCGCCGGAGGAGATCGAGAAGGCGCTCGACGAGATCTTCGCCGAGATCCTCTCCGACCCGGAAGCGGCGTTCCGGCCGGTTCCGGTGGTCTATCAGGACTTCGCCTTCCACTGCCGTCTGCGCCGGCTCGGCGACGTCGCCGCCGACATGCCGAGCTTCCGCCGCCGGCTGGCGCTGGCGCGCGCCGGGATCGGTGCGACCGACGGCGACGAGGATTGGCAGGCGGTGCTCGAGGCGGCCGACGATCTGCCGGAGGAGATGCAGGGCGTCTTCCTGATGGTGGCGCGCGCCGCGCGCGAGGCCGAGACCTGCCCGGCCGACGACGTGCTGGCGCGGGCCTACGGCAGCCATTCGCCGTCGCGCGGGCGCTGGCTGCTCTCCTACATGGCGGAGCGCGGCAAGATCGTCTCGGAGGTCGACTTCCGCGGCAACCGCACCGTCGTCGTCGTGGCGACCGGCTGGCGCACCAAGACCGGCGGTGCCGGCGTCGGCCCGCGCGCCGGCGAACGGCGTGGCGCGGCGCGGGCGGCGCGTCTCGGCGAAGTACTGCGCGGCGAGAGGCCGAGGAGGCCGCCGCGGCTGCCGGGCGAGGCGTGACGGCAGCGGCGCGGAGCGACTCGGGTGCGGTGCTGCCGCTCGTCACCCTCCCCTCGGGGACTTTGTGCATTTCGTGAAAAGCGGCTTCGACGCCGTGCGATGCTTCGAGACGGGCTGCCGCAGGCAGCCCTCCTCAGCATGAGGCGTTTGTTTTTGTTCTGGAAATTGAAAGCGCCTCATCCTGAGGAGCGCCGCAGGCGCGTCTCGAAGGATCGCGCACTGCGGTGAGGCGTCGCCGCCCTTCACCCTCTCCTGATGGGAGGGGAAGATCCGTCGTGGCGCGATGCCGAGTTCGGGCCGAAGGCGCCGCGTCCCTGCCCGGCGAAGCGCGTTCCGCCGACGCCCACCGACCAACAAAAAAGCCGGCGAGATCGCTCTCGCCGGCCTCTTCACATCGTCGCGCCGATCAACGCTTACAGGTCGCGTAGGCTTCGGTCGTCGCCTGATACCAGGCGTCGGGGACCTGGCGGTTCTCGTCGATCTTGACGATCTCCTCGTCCTTGATCGGCTTGATCGCCTTGGTCGAGGCGCACTGGCAGGCGTCGAGGATCTTCTGCTGCTTGGCGGAGAGCTTGTTGGCCTTGACCTCGGGCTTCTCCGCCTTCTCGGCCTTCTCCGGCTTGTCGTCGGCCGGGGCGTCTTCCTTGGCGTTCTCCTGATAGACGCAGGCGTCGAGCAGGACGCGGCGGAGCAGCTCGCGCGAGGCCTTGGCCGGCGGCGGCGTCACCACCGGCGCGGCGGCGGGAGCCGGCGCGGCCTCGGCCTTGGCGTCGGGCTTCGCCTCGGTCTTCTCCTCGGCCTTCGGCTTCTTGGCCTTGTGCTTGACCGGAGCGGCCTCCTCGGCGGCGGGCTTCTCGGCCTGGGCGACCTGCGCCGCCGGGGCGGCCGGCGCCTCCGTCACGTCGGTCGAGGCGGCAAAGGCCGCACCGACGGCGAGGGTGGCGGTGGCGAAGACGGCAGCACGGAGAACGGCGACGGCACGGGTCATGTGGGAACTCCCAAAACGGGCGAAGCCGCGACGCTGCGCCGCGGCATGAAAGGAACGCCCTCCCGATAGACCCTCCCCGCCCGGGGCTCAAGTGCGCTTCCGCTACACTTCGGACGGAATCCACTTTTCCACGCGAACGCGCGAATCGTGGAAGGCGGCACCGCCGAAGGGCGCCGGCTGATCGGCCCCGGTCAGGGTGTTGATGCCGCGCCCGTCGGCATGTGCGCCGTTGGGGTGGACGCCCTCGACGACGATCACGCCGCGGCGCACCCCGTCGAAGGCTTCCGCCGGCAGACGCACCGCGCCGCGGGCGTTGACGAGGCGGATCTCCTCGCCGTCGGCGATGGCGAGGGCGGCGAGATCGTCCGGGTGGATCTTGGCGCGGGGGCCGCGTTCCTTGGCCTTCGAGGTGGCGGTCTCGGTGAAGGTCGAGTTGAGGAAGTTGCGCGCCGGCGGCGTCACCAGACGGAAGGGATGATCCGCGTCGACGGCCTCCGTCACGTTCCACTGGTCGGGCAGACGCGGCAGGTCCTCGAAAGGCCCCATCGGCCCGTCGTTCTCGACCGCGACGGAGGCCCAGTCGGGGGCGAAGCGGAAGCGGCCGTCGGCATGGCCGAAGCCGTCGAGGAAGTGGGCGCGCTCGAACGGCGGCTGGCAATCGACCAGCGGCCGATCCTTCAGCTCGTCGAAGGTGCCGTAGCCGCCCTTGCGCAGCATCCAGTCGACGTGCTCGCGCGCCGTCATCTCGAAGCCCGGATGCGACACGCCGAGGCGCTTCGCCAGTTCGCAGATGACGAAATGGTTCTCCCGCGCCTCGCCCGGTGGTTCGATCAGCTTCGGCCCGACCAGGACGTACTGATTGCCGCCGCCGCGATAGAGGTCGTCGTGCTCGAGGAACATCGTCGCCGGCAGGACGATGTCGGCCATCGCCGCGGTGTCGGTCATGAACTGCTCGTGGACGGCGACGAAGAGATCGTCGCGGGCAAAGCCGGCGCGCACCTTCTCCTGTTCCGGCGCCACCGCCATCGGGTTGGTGTTCTGGATCAGCATGGCCGTCACCGGCCCGCCGCCGCGAAGGGCCGCGGCATCGCCGGTCAGCACCCGGCCGATCTGGCTCTGGTCGAGGCGGCGCACGGACGGATCGCGCAGGTCCCTGCCCTCGACCAGCGACTTGTCGATGCGGTAGATGGCGCCGTTGTTGTGGAAGGCGCCGCCGCCCTCGTGGCGCCAGGAGCCGGCGACGACCGGGATCGAGCTCACCGCATGCATGGCGACGGCGCCGTTGCGTTGGCGCGTGAAGCCGTAGCCGATGCGGAAGAAGGTCTTCGGCGTGCTGCCGATCATCCGCGCCAGCGCCTCGATCTCGGCCGCCGGGACGCCGCAGATCGCCTCGGCCCATTCCGGCGTGCGGCTTTCGAGATGCGCCTCGAGTTCGGCCGGAACGTCGGTGTGGCTGTCGAGGAGGGGGCGATCGGCCCAGCCCTCGCGGAAGAGCACGTGCATGATCGCGCAGGCGAGCGCCGCGTCGGTGCCGGGGCGCACCATCACGCCGACGTCGGCCTGATCCATGGTCGGCGTGCGGTAGACGTCGACGACGACGATCTTGGCGCCGCGTTCCTTGCGCGCCCTGATCGCGTGGGTCATCACGTTGACCTGGGTCGCGACCGCGTTGGTGCCCCAGATCACCACGAGATCGGACTTCGCCATTTCGCGCGGATCGGCGCCCGTCAGGCGGCCGTGGCCGGCGATCCAGCCCGGCCAGGCGAGCGCGGTGCAGATCGTGCCGTATTCCTCGGAGTATTTCTTGGCGTTGCGCAGACGGTTGATGCCGTCGCGCTGCACCTGCCCCATGGTGCCGGCGTAGTAGTAGGGCCAGACGGCCTCGGCGCCGTGCGCCTTCTCGGCGGCGAGGAAGGCCTCGGCCACACGGTCGAGCGCCTCGTCCCAGCCGATCTCGCGGAACTGGCGCGAGCCCTTCGGTCCGGTGCGCAGGAGCGGCTTCAGCAGCCGGTCGGGCGAATGGACGCGCTCGGCGTAGCGGGCGACCTTCGCGCAGATCACGCCGGCCGTGTAGGTGTTCTCGGTCGATCCGCGCACGCGCCCGATGGTGCGCTCGTCCAGCACCTCGACCTCGAGGCTGCAGGTCGAGGGGCAGTCGTGCGGACAGGTGGAACGCGCGGTGCGGACGGGAACGGTCTGGTTCATCGACGGACCTCGATCGAAGGGGCGCGGAGTATCGCAGGTCGCCCCGCCTCTCGGGAGGGGGGGAGCCATGAAATTCACCGATCGATCCGATCAGCGCCGTCGATCGTCACCGTCCGGAGAACTTGGGCAGGAAGGGGATGTCGTCGAGCCCCAGGCCCGAATTCTTCAGGGCCAGGAAGCCGGCGAAGACGATCGCAGCGACGACCGTGGTGATCGCGGCTTTCAGCAACAGGCGCGGACGGGTCGGCGCCGAGGCGGAGGTGCCGGGCACCACTTCGCCGGCTTCTCCTTGCGTCGTCAGCTTCAACGGCAGAACGGCGAAGAGCACCGTCCACCAGATGACGAAATAGATCGCGATCGCCGTGCCGATGCGCATGAGGCCTCCCCGGTTGGTCGCGATGATAGGGCGCCGGCGCGGCGCGGGGAAGCGGCGGGGCCGAATGAAAAGGGCGCAACCGTCACCGGCGCGCCCTCGTCATCCGAAACGTTTCGGACGATCGCTCAGACCTGCTCGAGCTCGACCAGCGTGCCGCAGAAGTCCTTCGGATGGAGGAACAGCACCGGCTTGCCGTGGGCGCCGATCCTGGGCGTGCCGTCGCCGAGCACGCGGGCGCCGGCGGCCTTCATCTGGTCGCGGGCGGCGAGGATGTCCTCGACCTCGTAGCAGACGTGATGGATGCCGCCCGAGGTGTTCTTCTCGAGGAAGCCGGCGATGGTCGACTTCTCGCCGAGCGGCTCCAGCAGCTCGATCTTGGTGTTGGGCAGTTCGACGAAGACGACGGTGACGCCGTGTTCGGGCTGCGGCAGCGGGGCCGACACCTTGGCGCCGAGCGTGTCGCGATAGACGGCGGTCGCCGCCTCGAGGTTCGGCACCGCGATCGCCACGTGGTTCAGCCGTCCGATCATCCGTCTTCCCTCCGTCGGTTCGAAACGTCAGGCGGACATAGCCCGGCGGCGGCAGCGCGGCAATTCGCCTTGCGTCGGGCTTTGGGGGGCGACGTGCGTTCCTCGCTCATGGTTCGAGGCTCGCCTTCGGCTCGCACCTCACCATGAAGCTGTAGATTGAAGCGAGCGATCCACACATCTCGGCTTCATGGTGAGGTGCTCGCCCCCAAGGGCGAGCCTCGAACCATGAGCGGGGGGCACGACCCCGCGCCCCCTCGCCTCACACGACCTGGACCGTCACCTCGACGATCGGCTTCTTGCCCCAGCGCTCGTTGACGGCGGCGCGCACCGCGCGCTTGACCGCGTCGGCGACCAGCGCCGTGTCCTTGCGCTTCGGCCGCGGCAACCCGTCGAGGGTGAGCGAGGCGGTCGTCTCGACGGTGTCGAGGAAGGTGCGGCCGCGATCGTCCTCGTCCGGCAGGCCGATCAGCACGGCCGACGGGTCGACGAGCGCGTTGCCCTTGGCGTCGACCACCAGCGACACGACGACGACGCCGGCGAAGCTCGCCTTGCGCCGCGCTGCGGCACCCGACTGGTCGGGCGTGACGAGCAGCGAACCGTCGCGGAAGAGACGGCCGGTGAAGACCTCGTCGACTTCCGCCACCGGCCCCGGCGCGAGGCGGAGCATGCGGCCGTTCAGGGCGTGGCCGATCTTCGGCACGCCGAGCGAGCGGGCGAACTCGGCGTGGACGGCGAGATGCAGCGCCTCGCCGTGGACCGGCACCGAGATCTCGGGCCGCACCGCCTCGTAGAGCATGGTCATCTCGCCGCGGCGCGGGTGGCCGGAGACATGGACCAGCGCATCGCGGTCGGTGACGATCTTCACGCCCTTGGCGGCGAGCGCGTTCATGATCGTGTTCACCGACTTCTCGTTGCCGGGAATGGTGCGCGACGAGAAGATCATCATGTCGCCGGGCGACATGGCGACCTGCCGGTGCTCGCCGGAGGCGATGCGGGCGAGCGCGGCGCGGGCCTCGCCCTGCGAACCGGTCAGCAGCGTCACCACCTTGTCGCGCGGCAGGTAGCCGTAGGCGTCGTCGTCGAGGAAGGGCGGCAGATCGTCGAGGAGGCCGCATTCCTTCGCCACGTCGATGGCGCGGCGCATGGCGCGGCCCATGACGACGACGTTGCGATCGGCCTTGGCGGCGGCTTCCGCCACGGCGCGGAGGCGCCCGACGTTGGAGGCGAAGGTCGTCACCGCCACCCGGTGCGGCGCCGCCTTGATGATCTCGGCGAGGCTCGCCGCGACTTCCGTCTCCGACGGGCTCGAGCCGTCGCGCAGAACGTTGGTCGAGTCGTTGACCATCGCCAGCACGCCCTCGTCGCCGATGGCGCGGAAGCGGTCGAAGTCGGTCGACCAGCCGATGACCGGGGTCGGATCGACCTTCCAGTCGCCGGTGTGGATCACCGTGCCGAGCGGCGTGCGGATGGCGAGCGACACGGCTTCGGGAATCGAATGCGACACCGCGATCGCCTCGATGTCGAAGTCGCCCATCGTCCAGCGGTCGCCGGCGGTGAAGCGCGTCACCGGAATGTCGGAGGCGCCGCCGTCGGCCGCGCCCTTGGCCTCGAGCAGGCCGGCGGCGAAGGGCGTCATCCAGACCGGCACCTTCAGCTTCGGCCACAGCGTCGACAGCGCGCCGAAATGGTCCTCGTGGGCATGAGTGATGACGATGCCGACGAGGTTCTTCCGCTCCTCTTCGATGAAGCGGATGTCGGGGAAGATCAGATCGACGCCCGGCTCGTCGTATTCCGAGGCGAAGGTGATGCCGCAGTCGACCATCAGCCAGCGGCGGTCGTCTTCCGGCCCGAAGCCGTAGAGACCGAGATTCATTCCGATTTCGCCGACGCCACCGAGCGGCAGGAACACCAGTTCGTCGCCCTTGCGGGACTTCTTCGCCATGATCACTCCTCGGAGACCTTCTCCGGACGCGGGAAGAAGACGTCTCCCGCGGAAATCTTGCCATGTGTGCCGTCGGGCCGGGCGAGGCGCAGCAGCCCCGCCTCGTCGATGCCCTCGAAGATGCCGGTGTCCTCGCCGTCGACGAGACGCACCCGGATCGGTCCGCCGATGCCGACGGCCCGCTTCAGCCAGGCCGCGCGGATCGCGGGAAAACCAAGGCCCGACGCCCATTCCTCGACCCGCGTCGCGAAGGCCGAACGGAGCGCCTCGAACAGGCGCTCGGGCAGGACGTCGTGGCCTTCGGTCAGGAGGCTCGTCGCCGGGGTCTCGGTGGCGAGCGGAAAGTGGCGGCAGTTGACGCCGATGCCGACGGCGACCGCGGTGCGGCCGGCCGGATCCCGCGTGGTTTCGAGCAGGATTCCGGCGCATTTGCGGCCGGCGATCATCAGATCGTTCGGCCACTTGATGCCGGGGACGAGACGCCCGCTCGTCGCTTCCGCCACCGCGTCGGCGGCCGACACGGCGGCGACGAAGGGAAGCTCGGGCAGATGGCGCGGCAGGCCGGGGTCGATCAGCAGCGCCGAGGCGTAGAGATTGCCGCTCTCCGACGTCCAGCTGCGGCCGCGGCGGGCGCGTCCGCCTTCCTGCCGGTCGGCAACGACCCAAACCCGCCCCGGGTCACCGGAGCGGGCGAGATCGAGCGCGTCGATGTTGGTCGATTCCGTCGTCGGCTTGGCGATCACCCGCCAAGGGGCGCCGGCGGAGGCGGAGGCCCGCTCCCCGCCGGGACTGTCGGTCGCCATCAGAACAGCGACTTGGCGGCTGCGGTCGCGGCGACGGTGAGGCCGTTGCCGAGGACGAAGAACAGCAGCACGAAGATCGACGCCGCGGCGAAGACGAACTTCTGCTCGATGGTCGCCGCGTCGAGATCGGCCGCCGGCTCGTCGAAGTAGATCACCTTGACGATGCGGATGTAGTAGAAGGCGCCGACCACCGAAGCGAGCACGCCGAGCACGGCCAGCCAGTAGAGCTGGGCATGGACGGCCGCCTGGAAGACGTAGAGCTTGCCGAAGAAGCCGGCGAGCGGCGGAATGCCGGCAAGCGAGAACATCAGCATCGCCAGACCGAAGGCGGCGAGCGGGCTCGAGCGCGACAGGCCCGAGAGATCGGCGATCTGTTCGACCGGCTTGCCGTCACGGCGCATGGCGATGATCATCGCGAAGGCGCCGAGCGTGGTGACGAGATAGATCGCCATGTAGATGCCGACGCCGGCGATGCCGTCCATGGTGCCGGCGGCGAGACCGACCAGCGCGTAGCCCATGTGGCCGATCGAGGAATAGGCCATCAGGCGCTTGATGTTCGACTGGCCGATACCGGCGAAGGCGCCGAGCACCATCGAGGCGATGGCGATGAAGGCGACGATCTGCTGCCACGACGGGCCGATCGAGCCGAAGGCCTCGACGCAGACGCGGATGATCAGCGCGAAGGCGGCGACCTTGGGGGCGGCGGCGAAGAAGGCGGTGACCGGGGTCGGCGAGCCTTCGTAGACGTCGGGCGTCCACATGTGGAACGGCACGGCGGAGATCTTGAAGGCGAGACCGGCCATCATGAAGACGAGGCCGAAGACGATGCCGAGCGACGGGGCATGGCCCTTCAGCGCCGCGGCGATCGGAGCGAAGCCGGTCTGGCCGGTGAAGCCGTAGACCAGCGAGGCGCCGTAGAGCAGCATGCCCGAGGACAGCGCGCCGAGGACGAAATACTTCAGGCCCGCTTCGGTCGACCGCACGTTGTCGCGATCCATCGCGGCGACGACGTAGAGCGCCAGCGACTGGAGCTCGAGGCCGAGGTAGAGCGAGATCATGTCGTTCGCCGAGATCATCATCAGCATGCCGGCGGTGGCGAGCACGACCAGGACCGGGTACTCGAAGCGGCCCCAGCCGTCGACCCGGGCGGGGCCGGCCGACAGGATCACCGCGACGATCGAGCCGATCAGCGCCAGCACCTTCATGAAGCTGGAGAACGGGTCGACGACCAGCGCGCCGCCGAAGGCGGAGGCGGCCTTCGGCCCGGCCAGCACGGCGACGAGGGCCAGGGCGAGAAGGGCGACGGCCCCCCAGCCGACCACGCCGGTCGACTTCTCACCGGCGAAGACGCCGAGCATGAGAAGCGCGAGCGCGCCGATCGCGAGGACAATCTCCGGCAACACCGGCATCAGATCGAGTGTCATGGACTTGGTCTCGGCCCCAGAAGGTCTGACAGCGTCAGGTCTTTCAACAGTCGGGTCTGGCCGGCCGGATCGGTCGGCGAGACGTCGGTCGTGTGCGATCGGACCCGGGTCCGACCGCACCGTCGCATCAGTTGGCGATCAGCGCCACCTTGGTGCCGGCGGCGATCGCCGCTGTCACCTTGGCGAGCATCGCCTGCACCGAAGCCTCCGAGGCGTTCAGGATCGGCATCGGATAGACACCGTAGAACACCGTCACCAGCATCAGCGGAACGAGGATCGCACGCTCGCGCCAGTCCATGTCGAGGATCCCCTGAAGAGAGGGCTTCTCGAGCTTGCCGTTCATGACGCGGGCGAGCAGGTAGAGCGCATAGGCCGCCGACAGGATGACGCCGGTCGCCGCGAAGAACGCCACCCAAGTGTTGGCGCGCCAGGCGCCGAGCAGGGTGAGGAACTCGCCGACGAAGCCGGAGGTGCCCGGCAGGCCGACGTTCGCCATGGTGAACAGCATGAAGGCCACGGCATACCACGGCATGCGGTTCACGAGGCCACCGTAGGCGGCGATCTCGCGGGTGTGCATGCGGTCGTAGATCACGCCGACGCAGAGGAAGAGCGCGGCGGAGACGAAGCCGTGGGAGACCATCTGGAAGATGGCGCCCTGCACGCCGGCCTGGTTCATCGTGAAGATGCCCATGGTCACGTAGCCCATGTGGGCGACCGACGAATAGGCGATCAGCTTCTTGATGTCCTCCTGCGCCAGCGCCACCAGCGAAGTGTAGATGATGGCGACGATCGACAGGGTGAAGACGAAGGGCGCGAACATCTCCGACGCCACCGGGAACATCGGCAGCGAGAAGCGCAGGAAGCCGTAGCCGCCCATCTTCAGCAGGATGCCCGCCAGGATCACCGAACCGGCGGTCGGCGCCTCGACGTGGGCATCCGGCAGCCAGGTGTGGACCGGCCACATCGGCATCTTCACCGCGAAGGAGGCGAAGAAGGCGATCCAGGCCCAGGTCTGCAGCTGGACGGGGAAGTCGTGCTTGAGCAGCGCCGGGATGTCGGCCGTGCCGGCCTGCCAGTACATGGCGAGCATGGCGATCAGCATCAGCACCGAGCCGAGCAGCGTGTAGAGGAAGAACTTGAAGGAGGCGTAGACGCGACGCGGTCCACCCCACACGCCGATGATGATGAACATCGGGATGAGGCCGGCTTCGAAGAAGACGTAGAAGAGCATCAGGTCGAGCGCGGTGAACACGCCGATCATCAGAACCTCGAGGACGAGGAACGCGATCATGTATTCCTTCACGCGGTTCTGCACGCTCTGCCACGAGGCGAGGATGCAGAAGGGCATGAGGAAGGTCGTCAACAGCACGAAGGCGACGGAGATGCCGTCGACACCCATGTGATAGCTGAAGACGTTGCCGAGCCAGGCCCCCTTCTCCTCGAGCTGGAAGCCGGGGTTCGACGGGTCGAACCGGGCCCAGATCAGGAGCGAGAGCAGGAAGTCGACGATGGTCGTGAGAAGCGCGATCGTGCGGATGCGCGACTTCGCCACGTCGTCGTCGCCCTTGACCAGCGCGGCGAAGACCACGCCGACCAGCGGCAGAAACGTGACGATCGTGAGCAGCGGCCAGTTGCCCATCACCGAACTCCCCCGAACATCACATAGCTCACCAGAGCGGCCACGCCGATCAGCATGGCGAAGGCGTAGTGGTAGAGATAACCAGACTGCAGCGCGACGACCTTGCCGGTGATCGCGACCACGCGGGCGGACACGCCGTCCGGGCCGAACCCGTCGATGACGCGACCGTCACCCTCCTTCCAGAGGAAGCGGCCGAGCTTCTTCGCCGGCTCGACGAACAGGAAGTCGTAGAGCTCGTCGAAGTACCACTTGTTGAGCAGGAACTCGTAGAGGCCCTTCTGCGAAGCGGCGAGCTTCTCCGGGATCTTCGGGTTCACCACGTAGAACACGTAGGACGTCACCAGACCGACCAGCATCGCCACGAAGGGGGCGAACTTCACCGCCGTCGGCACATGGTGCATGTGCTCGAGGACGTGGTTCTCCTTGCCCGTGAAGAGCGACGCCTTCCAGAACTCGCCGTACTCGTGGCCGATGAAGGAACCGGCGAAGAGCATGCCCGCGACGACCGCGCCGGTGGCGAGCACCATCAGCGGAACCGTCATGACGAGCGGGCTCTCGTGGACGTGATCCATGACGTCCTTGGAGGCGCGCGGCGCGCCCCAGAAGGTCTTGAAGATCAGGCGCCACGAATAGAACGAGGTGAAGAGCGCGGCGATGACCAGCAGGCCGAAGGCGAGGCCGGAGAAGGCGTTCTCACCCACATAGGCCGCCTCGATGATCGCATCCTTCGAGTTGTAGCCGGCGAAGCCGAACTCGGTGGTCGGCAGGCCGACGCCGGTCAGCGCCAGGGTGCCGACGATCATCATGGCGTAGGTCAGTTTGATGTGACCCTTGAGGCCGCCCATGTTGCGCATGTCCTGCTCGCCCGAGACGGCGTGGATCACCGAGCCGGCACCGAGGAACAGGAGCGCCTTGAAGAAGGCGTGCGTGAACAGGTGGAACACGCCCGCGCCGTAGGCACCGACGCCGAGCGCGACGAACATGTAGCCGAGCTGCGAGCAGGTCGAGTAGGCGATGACGCGCTTGATGTCGTTCTGCACCAGACCGACGGTCGCGGCGAAGAAGGCGGTCACGGCGCCGACCAGCGTCACCACGGTGAGCGCGGTGTGGCTGAGCTCGAACAGCGGCGACAGGCGCGCCACCATGAAGACGCCGGCGGTGACCATGGTCGCCGCATGGATGAGGGCCGAGACCGGGGTCGGGCCTTCCATCGCGTCGGGAAGCCAGGTGTGCAGCAGGAACTGCGCCGACTTGCCCATGGCGCCGAGGAACAGCAGCAGGCAGATCACGGTCATGGCGTCGAACTGCCAGGACAGGAAGTGCAGCTGCTTGCCGGCCATGGTCGGGGCATTGGCGAAGATCGCGTCGTAGTCGACGGTGCCGAACAGCCAGAACACGCCGAAGATGCCGAGCACGAAGCCGAAGTCGCCGACACGGTTGACGACGAAGGCCTTGATGGCGGCGGCGTTGGCCGAGGGCTTCTGGAACCAGAAGCCGATCAGCAGGTAGGAGGCGAGACCGACGCCTTCCCAGCCGAAGAACATCTGCACCAGATTGTCGGAGGTCACCAGCATCAGCATGGCGAAGGTGAACAGCGACAGATAGGCGAAGAAGCGCGGCCGATCCGGATCGTGGCTCATGTAGCCGATCGAATAGAGATGGACGAGCGCCGAGACCGTGTTGACCACCACCAGCATCACCGCGGTCAGCGTGTCGACGCGGATCGCCCAGTCGACCGAGAGGCCGGCGGTGTGCAGGAACGGCAGGATGTTCACCTTCATCACGCCGGCCGGATGACCGAGACCGACCTGGAAGAAGGTCACCCAGGACAGCGCCGCGGCGATCATCAGGAAGGTCGTGGTGACCAGCTCCGCCGGACGAGCCAGCGGCTTTTCCTCGTGATGGTCGCCATGGCCGTGGCCGTGGTCGTCGTCATGGGCCGCGGCATGCGCGTCGGCGGGACCGTGGTCGTCGTGACCATGGTCGCCGTGGCCGAGATTGGCGGCCCCGTTCGGCGCGACCGGATGCGCGAAGAGCGTCATCGCGCCCGCGATCAGGAAGCCGAGGAGAGGGAGAAAGACGATCGCCGTGAACATGGATCGATCAACCCTTCATCACGTTGACGTCTTCCACCGCGATGGAACCGCGGGTGCGGAAGAACACGACCAGGATCGCGAGGCCGATGGCGGCCTCGGCGGCTGCCACCGTCAGGACCAGCAGGGCGAAGATCTGCCCCACGAGGTCGCCCAACGCGGTGGAGAAGGCCACGAAGTTGATGTTGACGGCGAGAAGGATCAGCTCGACCGACATCAGGATGATGATGACGTTCTTCCTGTTCAGGAAGATGCCGAACACCCCCAGCGTGAAGAGTATCGCGGCCACCGAGAGGTAGTGCGACAAGCCGATTACCATGACTTCCCCCGTCTCATCCGAGGTTTGCGGGATCACCGACGCGCGACGTCGATCACCCCGACCATTCTTCCGCAGCGAGCCCCCTCGCCCACCGCGGCCTTGGGTTCCATCGCGGCGCCCGCGAGGGCGGCCGCGTCATCCGATCACGACAGGCCCTTGCCGATCTCGACCTTGACCACCTCGATGGCGGTGGCCGGGCCGCGGGCGACCTGTTCGGAAATGTTCTGCCGCTTGACGAAGGCCTTGTGGCGCAGCGTCAGCACGATCGCGCCGATCATCGCGACCAGCAGGATCAGGCCGGCGGCCTGGAAGAAGAAGATGTACTTGGTGTAGAGCACCAGACCGATGGCCGCGACGTTCGAGGTCGCCGCATCGATCGGGTTGGCGCCGTGGCCGACCACCTTCGGGTCGATCACCCAGCCGCCGACCACCATCAGCAGTTCGGCGAGCAGGATGCCGCCGATCACCATGCCGATCGGGGCGTACTCGAGCAGCCCGGTGCGCAGTTCGGCGAAGTCGACGTCGAGCATCATCACGACGAAGAGGAACAGCACCGCCACCGCGCCGACGTAGACGACGACCAGCAGCATGGCCAGGAACTCGGCGCCCATCAGCACGAAGAGCCCCGCCGCATTGAAGAAGGCGAGGATCAGGAACAGCACCGAATGCACCGGATTGCGGGCCGAGATGACCGCGAAGGCCGAAGCCACGGTCACGGCGGCGAAGACGTAGAAGAAGAAGGCCTGGATCATCGGTCGTCCTCGACACCCGCCGGCAGGGCCGGCGTGGCGTTCGGTCAGCGGTAGGGTGCGTCCAACTGGATGTTGCGGGCGATCTCGCGCTCCCAACGGTCACCGTTCGCGAGCAGCTTCGCCTTGTCGTAGAAGAGCTCTTCGCGGGTCTCGGTGGCGAATTCGAAGTTCGGCCCCTCGACGATGGCATCGACCGGGCAGGCTTCCTGGCAGAAGCCGCAGTAGATGCACTTCACCATGTCGATGTCGTAGCGGGTGGTGCGGCGGGTCTGGTCGTTGCCGCGCGGGGCGGCCTCGATGGTGATCGCCTGAGCCGGGCAGATCGCCTCGCAGAGCTTGCAGGCGATGCAGCGCTCCTCACCGTTGGGATAACGGCGCAGCGCGTGTTCGCCGCGGAAGCGCGGGCTGACCGGCCCCTTCTCGAAGGGGTAGTTCAGGGTCGCCTTCGGCGCGAAGAAGTAGCGCATCGACAGGAAGAATGCCGATACGAACTCCTTCAGCAACAAGGACTTCGCCGCCCGATCGAGTCTCATCACGTCTACCCTTCCGTTGACCCCGCGGGACATGCCCGAGGGTCTGGGTCCTGTTCAGTTCGCCCCGCCCAACCCGGTCATCGCCACACCGAACCACCATCCGAGGCCGGCGAAGACGAAGAGGTTGACCGCGAAGGCCCCCTTCAAGATCAGCTCCCGTCGCGCGGTGAGGCCCGCGTCGCCGGGTTTCTTTTCCCAGGCTCGCCGCAGGAGACCCGCGACGATGCCGAAATCCATCACGCCCACCACGGAGCCCATGAAGGCTCCGATCAGGCCGGGAAGAGAGATCTCCATGCGAGCCCCCTTCCGTTCGCGCTCACGGCGCCCAGCCGGTCGCCTGCAGCACGCCGGCGACGATCACCACCATGCCGAGCGAGATCGGCAGGAAGACCTTCCAGCCCAGACGCATCAGCTGGTCGTAGCGATAGCGCGGCACGAAGGCCTTCACCATCGCGAACATGAAGAACCAGAACAGGACCTTCAGCACGAACCAGAACACGCCGGGGATCCAGTTGAACGGCGGCAGGTCGATCGGCGACGCCCAACCGCCCATGAACAGGATCGTCAGCATGGCGCACTGCAGCACGATCGCCACATACTCGCCGAGCATGAACAGCATGTAGAGCGACGACCCGTACTCGACCATGAAACCGGCGACGAGTTCGGACTCGGCTTCGGCCAGATCGAAGGGCGGGCGGTTGGTCTCCGCCAGCGCCGAGATGAAGAAGATCGTCATCATCGGCAGCAGCGGCAGCCAGAACCAGTTGAGGAAGCTCAGCCACGGCACGCCCAGCATGGTGGCGAGGCCGTGATCCTGGGCGCGGACGATCGCCGAGAGGTTCAGCGAACCGACGCAGAGCAGCACGGTGATGATCACGAAGCCGATCGAGACTTCGTAGGAGACCATCTGCGCCGCCGAGCGCAGCGCCGACAGGAACGGGTACTTCGAGTTCGAAGCCCAGCCGCCCATGATCGTGCCGTAGACGCCGAGCGAGGAGATCGCGAGCACGTAGAGGATGCCGACGTTGATGTCGGAGATCACCCAGCCGTCCGCGACCGGGATCACCGCCCAGGCCGCCAGCGCCACCATCGTGGCGAAGAACGGCGCGACGATGAAGATGCCCTTGTTGGCACCCGCCGGGATGATCGGCTCCTTGAAGACGAACTTCAGCATGTCCGCGAAGGACTGAAGCAGGCCCCAGGGTCCGACGACGTTGGGACCACGGCGCATCTGCACCGCCGCCCAGATCTTGCGGTCGGCATAGATGACGTAGGCGACGCCGATCAGCAGAACGACGAGCAGTGCCAGCGATTCCAGAACGATGATCAGGAGCGGCCAGAGGTAGTCGACCCACAGTGCGTACATCGGGCTCTCCCCCTCATTCCGCCGCGGCGGCCGTCGCGCGGGCGGCTGCCAGCGCGGAGCATTCCGCCATCGTCTTGGACGCCCGCGCGATCGGGTTCGTCAGATAGAAGTCCGTCACCGGCGACACGAAGTCGTCGGCCGCGAGCGAACCGGCACCGGCGGCGAGCCCGGCGACGTCTTCATGGGACGTCGGAGCGATCGCGTCGAGCCCGGCGTAAGTCGGATGCGCGGCGACGAGCGCGGCGCGCAGTTCGCCGAGGCTGTCGAAGGGCAGCGTCCGGCCGACCAGAGCCGACAGCGCCCGCAGCACCGCCCAGTCCTCGCGGGCCTCGCCCGGCGGGAAGGCGGCGCGCTGCGCCAGCTGGATGCGGCCTTCGGTGTTGGCGAAGATGCCCGACTTCTCGGTATAGGCGGCGCCCGGCAGGATGACCGAGGCGGCATGCGCGCCCTTGTCGCCGTGGGTGCCGAGATAGACCACGAAGGCGGAACCGAGCTTCGCGGTGTCGATCTCGTCGGCACCGACGAGGATCACCACCTCGATCGCGCCGGAGGCGGCACCGTCGAGGATCTCCTTCGTCGACTTGCCGCCGGCCGCCGGCACGACGCCGAGGTCGAGGGCCGCGACGCGGCTCGCCGCGGTGTGGAGAACCGAGAAGCCGTTCCATTCGGCCGAGACCGCGCCGATCGTCGCGGCGACTTCCGCCACCTTGGCCATGACGGCGGCGCCGTCGGCACGGGTGGTGACGGCGTTGCCGACCAGGACCAGCGGCTTCTTGGCCGCCTTCAGCACCTCGAGGAAGCCGTTCTGGCCGGAGGCGAGCGCCTCGAGGCCGGCGGTGCCCTCGCCGAGGAAGTTGTAGGCGTAGGTGAGATCGGCTTCCTCGCCGATCACGCCGATCTGGAGACCACCACGGCGCCAGCGCTTGCGGATGCGGGCGTTGAGGACGGGCGATTCGAGGCGCGGGTTCGAACCCACGATCAGGATCGCGTCGGCCTCTTCGATGCCGGCGACGGTCGCGTTGAAGACATACGAGCCGCGGCCGGCCTTGCCGTCGAGGCAGGAGCCGTCGGCGCGGGCGTCGACCGAGGCGATGCCGAGCGAGGCGGCGAGCGTCTTCACGGCGAAGAGCTCCTCGGCGCTGGCGAAGTCGCCGACGACGATGCCGATCTTGTCCGACGCGGTCGCCTTGATCTTCTCGGCGACGGTCTCGAGCGCCTTCGACCACGACGCGGTCGTCAGCTTGCCGCCGACGCGGACGTAAGCGCGATCGAGGCGCTGGGTCTTCAGACCGTCGACCACGTGGCGGGTCTTGTCCGAGATCCACTCCTCGTTCACCGCCTCGTTGAGACGCGGCAGGATGCGGACGACCTCACGGCCGCGCACGTCGACGCGGATGTTGGAGCCGAGCGCGTCCATGACGTCGATCGATTCGGTCTTGGAGAGTTCCCAGGGACGGGCCTTGAACTCGTAGGGGCGCGAGGTGAGCGCGCCGACCGGGCAGAGGTCGACGACGTTGCCCTGCAGCTCCGAGGCCATGGCCGAGCCGAGATAGGTGGTGATCTCGACGTCCTCGCCTCGCGAGATGAGGCCCATGTCCGCGGTGCCGGCGACTTCCGCGGTGAAGCGGACGCAGCGGGTGCACTGGATGCAGCGGGTCATCACCGTCTTGACCAGCGGACCGATGTCCTTGTCCTCGACGGCGCGCTTGTTCTCGGCGAAACGGCCGGCGTCGCCGCCGAAGGCCATCGCCTGGTCCTGCAGGTCGCACTCGCCGCCCTGATCGCAGATCGGGCAGTCGAGTGGATGGTTGATCAGCAGGAACTCCATCACGCCCTCACGGGCGCGCCTGACCATCGGGGTGGTCGTGAAGACTTCCGGCGGCTCGCCGTTCGGGCCCGGACGCAGGTCCTTCACCGACATGGCGCAGGAGGCCTGCGGCTTCGGCGGTCCGCCCTTCACCTCGACGAGGCACATGCGGCAGTTGCCCGCGACCGACAGGCGCTCATGGAAGCAGAAGCGCGGAACTTCCGCGCCGGCCGCCTCGCACGCCTGCAACAGGGTCGCTTCCGGGGCGACGTCGATCTCGGTGCCGTCGATCTTGATCTTGGCCATGCCCGTTCCTCACTCCGCCGCGATGCGCAGGCCGGCCTTGCGGGCGGCGATGCGTTCTTCGATGACCGGGCGGAAATGCTTGATCAGTCCCTGGATCGGCCAAGCCGCCGCGTCGCCGAGCGCGCAGATGGTGTGGCCTTCGACCTGCTTCGTCACCTGGAAGAGCATGTCGATTTCCTTGACGTCCGCCTCGCCCTTCACGAGACGTTCCATCACGCGCCACATCCAGCCCGTGCCCTCGCGGCACGGCGTGCACTGGCCGCAGCTCTCGTGCTTGTAGAAGGCCGAGAGACGGGCGATGGCGCGGATGAGATCCGTCGACTTGTCCATCACGATCACCGCCGCGGTGCCGAGGCCGGAGCCCAGCCCACGCAGGGTGTCGAAGTCCATCGGCGCGTCGATCATCTGCGCCGCCGGCACCATCGGCACGGAGGAACCGCCGGGGATGACCGCCAGCAGGTTGTCCCAGCCGCCGCGGATGCCGCCGCAGTGCTTGTCGATCATCTCGCGGAAGGGCACGCCCATCTCTTCCTCGAAGGTCGCCGGCTTGTTGACGTGGCCGGAGACGCAGAAGAGCTTGGTGCCGGTGTTGTTCGGCTTGCCGAGACCGGCGAACCAGGCGCCGCCGCGACGCAGGATGGTCGGCGCCACCGCGATCGATTCGACGTTGTTGACGGTCGTCGGGCAGCCGTAGAGGCCGACGTTCGCCGGGAACGGCGGCTTCAGGCGCGGCTGGCCCTTCTTGCCCTCGAGGCTCTCCAGCAGCGCGGTCTCTTCGCCACAGATGTAGGCGCCGGCACCGTGGTGGACGTAGAGGTCGAAGGGATAGCCGTGGATGTTGTCCTTGCCGAGGAGCTTCGCGGCATAGCACTCGTCGATCGCGGCCTGCAGCGCCTCGCGCTCGCGGATGAACTCGCCGCGGACGTAGATGTAGGCGGCATTCGCGCCCATCGCGAAGGAGGCGATGAGGCAGCCTTCGATCAGGTGATGCGGGTCGTTGCGCAGGATCTCGCGGTCCTTGCAGGTGCCCGGCTCGGACTCGTCGGCGTTGACGACGAGATAGTGCGGACGGCCGTCGGAGACCTTCGGCATGAAGGACCACTTGAGGCCGGTCGGGAAGCCGGCGCCGCCGCGGCCGCGCAGGCCCGAGGCCTTCATCTGGTCGATGATCCAGTCGCGACCCATTTCCAGGATCTGCTTGGTGCCGTCCCAGAGGCCACGCGACATCGCGCCCTTCAGGCTCTTGTCCTGAAAGCCGTAGATGTTGGTGAAGATGCGGTCCTTGTCGTGGAGCATCGGTCTCTTCCCGCTCGCCTTTCGGCACCCCCCGGCTCGCGCCGGATGTCTCTACCGCGCCCCGAGGGGCACGGAATTCGAAATCACTTCGCCCCGCCGCCGGTCACGATGTTGACGCGGTAGGAGCCGTCGTAGAGGCCCGGATCGGTCAGCGTGGTGGCGCCGCCCTCGGCCTCGCCGCCGACGCGGCCGTTCTGCGGACCCGGCTTCGGCGTCTCGCCGCGCTCGAAGGCGTCGAGAACGGCGTTGAAGCTCTCGGCCGTCAGGTCCTCGTAGGTGTCCTTGGAGACCGCGACCATCGGCGCGTTCACGCAGGCACCGAGGCACTCGACCTCTTCCCACGAGAACTTTCCGTCGGCGGAGAGCTCGTGGGCGTGGTGGGCGATCCGGTTCTTGCAGATCTTGATGATCTCGTCGGAGCCGCGGAGCATGCAGGGCGTGGTGCCGCAGACCTGCACGTGGGCGACCGAACCGACCGGAGCCAGCTGGAACTGGGTGTAGAAGGTCGCGACCTCGAGGACGCGGATGTGCTTCATGCCCAGTCGGTCGGCGATCGTCTCGATCGCGGCCTTGGAGACCCAGCCCTCCTGGTCCTGAGCGCGCATCAGGAACGGAATCACGGCCGACGCCTGCTTGCCCGCAGGGTAGCGGCCGAGAACGACCTGAGCCCAGGCCTCGTTCTCGGGCGTGAAGGCGAAGGAGGCCGGTTGGACCTCGGCGGGGGCGAGCCTGCGGACGCTCATGAAATCCTCGGCGGCTGATCGTTCATGTTCCAGACCGACTCGAAACAGGCGCCGCACATCACCTGCATGGCGTGCGGCGGTTTCGAACCTTGTTCCATCGCTCGCGCACAGTCGTCACACAGCGCGCAGGCAATTCCGCGATCGTCCTCGTACCAGTGGAAGCCGCGCGTCTCGCCGTCGAGCAGAGCGGCCGGGATGGCCGTGCAGGCGATGGCGACGTGCTGGCGTCCGTGGTTGGGACAATCGATCTCCTTCACCGGTCGACCTCGCCGAAGACGATGTCGAGCGAGCCCAGGATCGCCGCGACGTCGGCGAGCATGTGACCCCGGTTGAGGAAGTCCATCGCCTGCAGATGCGCGAAGCCCGGAGCCCGGATCTTGCAGCGATAGGGCTTGTTGGTGCCGTCGGCGACGAGGTAGACGCCGAATTCGCCCTTGGGCGCCTCGACGGCGGCATAGACCTCGCCGGCAGGAACGTGGAAGCCCTCGGTGTAGAGCTTGAAGTGGTGGATCAGCGCTTCCATCGAGCGCTTCATCTCGCCGCGCTTGGGCGGCACGATCTTGTGGTTCTCGGCCGAGACCGGTCCGCGATCGTGGCCGAGCAGGCGCTCGACGCACTGATGCATCAGGCGGGTCGACTCGCGCATCTCGAACATGCGGATCAGGTAGCGGTCGTAGCAGTCGCCGTTCTTGCCGACGGCGATGTCGAAGTCGAGCTCCGAGTAGCACTCGTAGGGCTGCGACTTGCGCAGGTCCCACTTGGCGCCCGAACCGCGCACCATGACGCCCGAGAAGCCCCACTTCCACGCGTCTTCCAGGCTGACGACGCCGATGTCGACGTTGCGCTGCTTGAAGATGCGGTTCTCGGTCAGCAGGCCCTCGAGGTCGTCGAGCACCTTGGGGAAGGTGTCGCAGAACTTGGCGATGTCCTCGAGGAGGGCGTCCGGCAGATCCTGATGGACGCCGCCGACGCGGAAATAGTTGGCGTGCATGCGGGCGCCGCAGGCACGCTCGTAGAAGATCATCAGCTTCTCGCGCTCCTCGAAGCCCCACAGCGGCGGGGTCAGCGCGCCGACGTCCATCGCCTGGGTCGTCACGTTGAGGAGGTGGGAGAGCAGACGGCCGATCTCGGAATAGAGCACGCGGATCAGCTGGCCGCGCTTCGGCACGTCGACGCCGAGCAGCTTCTCGGCGGCGAGGCAGAAGGCATGCTCCTGATTCATCGGCGCGCAGTAGTCGAGCCGGTCGAAATAGGGCGTCGCCTGGGCGTAGGTCTTGGACTCGATCAGCTTCTCGGTGCCGCGATGCAGCAGGCCGATATGCGGGTCGACGCGGGTCACCACTTCGCCGTCCAGCTCCAGCACGAGGCGAAGAACGCCATGCGCCGCAGGATGTTGCGGTCCGAAGTTGATGTTGAAGTTCCGAACGGTCGCTTCGGCGCCCATTGCGCGGCCCTCGTCTTCCAGTCCATCCCCCGGAGGGGCGTTTCGCCTCGGCGGCCGGCGTGCGGCCGCCCGCCGATCAGTTCGTCGCCTTCTCGTCGCCCGGCAGGACGCGATCCGGCCCTTCCCACGGCGAGAGGAAGTCGAAATTCCGGAATTCCTGCGCGAGCTTGACCGGCTCGTAGACCACCCGCTTCTCGACCTCGTCGTAGCGAACCTCGACGTAGCCGGTGGTGGGGAAGTCCTTGCGCAGCGGGTGACCGTCGAAACCGTAGTCCGTCAGGATCCGCCGCAGGTCGTGGTGACCCGAGAACAGGATGCCGTACATGTCGTAGGTCTCGCGCTCGAACCAGTCGGCGCCGGGGTAGATCGCGGTGGCGGACGGCACCGGCGTCACCTCGTCGGTCTGGACGCGCACGCGGACGCGGGCGTTCAGAGTGGGCGACATGAGGTGGTGGACGACGTCGAACCGCTTCTCGCGGGCGGGATAATCCACGCCGCAGGTGTCGGTGAAGTTGACGAACTTCAAGTCGGCGTCGCCGTAGAGCACCGAGAGCACGTCGATCAGCGCGGCGGGCGCGACCTCGAGCGTCACCATGTCGACGCCGACGGACCAGCCTTCCAGTTTGCCCTGGAGCTTCGCCGCGATCGTCTCGCCGAGAGACTGGAGCGTGTCGGACATCGCTTGGCCCTGACCCTTCGTCCCGACGCCTTCCGGCGTCCCTTCGTTTCAGCGGACCGGGGCAGGCCGACCGGCCCCGGGAAGCGCGATCAGCGCTCGATGGTGCCGGTGCGGCGGATCTTCTTCTGCAGAAGCAGAACGCCGTAGAGGAGCGCCTCGGCGGTCGGGGGGCAGCCGGGGACATAGACGTCCACGGGCACCACGCGGTCGCAACCGCGCACCACCGAATAGGAATAGTGATAGTAGCCGCCGCCGTTGGCGCAGGAGCCCATCGAGATGACGTAGCGCGGCTCCGGCATCTGGTCGTAGACCTTGCGCAGCGCCGGGGCCATCTTGTTGGTCAGCGTGCCGGCGACGATCATCACGTCGGACTGACGCGGCGAGGCGCGCGGCGCGAAGCCGAAGCGCTCGACGTCGTAGCGCGGCATCGACAGCTGCATCATCTCGACGGCGCAGCAGGCGAGACCGAAGGTCATCCACATCAGCGAGCCGGTGCGGGCCCAGTTGATGAGGTCGTCGGTCGCGGTGACGAGGAAGCCCTTGTCGGCCAGCTCGTCGTTGATCTGCAGGAAGAACGGGTCGTTCGCACCGACCGGCTCGCCGGTGTTCGGGTCGATGATGCCCTTGGGGGCCGGGGCGACGAGCGGAGAGGTCTCGCGGATCAGTCCCATTCCAGGGCTCCCTTCTTCCACTCGTAGACGAAGCCGATGGTCAGCACGCCCAGGAACACCATCATCGAGGAGAAGCCGAACCAGCCGAGCTTGCCGAAGGCGACCGCCCACGGGAACAGGAAGGCGACTTCCAGGTCGAAGATGATGAAGAGGATCGACACCAGATAGAAGCGCACGTCGAACTTCATGCGGGCGTCGTCGAAGGCGTTGAAGCCGCATTCGTAGGCCGACAGCTTCTCGGGGTCGGGCTTCTTGTAGGCGACCAGGAACGGCGCGACGAGAAGCGCGAGGCCGATGACGGCGCCGAGCGCGATGAAGACGACGATCGGCAGGTATTCGCTGAGCAGGCCTTGCATGGCGATCCCGTTCCTCTCCCGATCCGAGGGCCGCGGCGCGTGGGTGCGTCGTCGGCGGCATTCGCCCCGGAGCCCGCGAAATGGAACGCGCGAAGGCGAATTTCGCAAGGGCCACAAGGGCGGCGAAACGCGCCCGCAGGGTGCGACGTCTCGTCACGAGGCACGCTTAGCCCAGCCCCGTGACCGACGCAAGCACATTGGAAAGCCTCTTTGGTAGGAAGTGGAAATCCCTTTCGCGTGAGCGTCCCGCGCGAAGAGCGACGTTTCGCGTCGGGGGTGTCCGAGAGATCGATCGTCTCTCCCCGCGGTTCGCGGCGCTCTCCGCGGCGAATTGAAATTTCGGACGGATCGGCGACGATCTCAGCGATCGTCCTTCGACGGTGAAAAACCCAACGCCGCCGCGGGCGGCACGAGGGGCGCATGCGTGTTTTTCCACAGACCGCGGCGAAGGCTCGGAAAGAACGTCGAGTTTCGACGCTTGACAGGTCGGACGGGGGGCCTTAAACGAGCGCCATCGCCGACGGGGTGCTGCCCCGGAAGCGAGACAGCGGGGGCGTAGCTCAGTCGGTTAGAGTGCCGGCCTGTCACGCCGGAGGTCGCGGGTTCGAGCCCCGTCGCTCCCGCCATTCTCTCTCTCCGAAGAGAGATGTGCCAAAAGACCGGCGCGCCGAAAGGCCGCCGGTCTTTCGCATTTCCGGGCCCTTGCGAGCCGCCCTTCCCTGCCCCGCACCTCCGCATTCGTGATCGGGACGAATCGAATCGTCGCCGGTTCGAATCGTCGGGCGTGTCTTCAGGCGTGGAAGAGGAACATCGCCGACATGGCGCCGCCCCAGGCGAGCACGGTGCCGCGCAGCAGGCGGGCGTCGACGGCGAGCGCGATCGCCGCGCCGATCCAGCCGCCGGCGACCGTTCCGGCGATCATCACCGCCGCCAAGGGCCAGGAGACGGCACCGACCGAGACGAAGACCGCGACGGAGGCACCGGTCATCGCCATGCCCAGCACGATCTTCAGGGCGGTCGCCAGCGCCAGATCGGCGACGCCGAAGGCCTGGAAGGCGGCGACCATGGCGACGCCGCCGGCGGGGTTGAAGAAGCCCGTCAGGATCGACACCAGTCCGTGGACCGCACCGCGCCAGCCGAAGACGTCCGCCGAGCGGCCGGGCGCCCAGGAATCGCCGCCGCCGATCCATTCGCGAATCCACGGCACGACGAGAAAGCAGACGGTGGCCGCGAGAATCATCCAGGGCATCGTCGCCTCGAGCAGCCCGCGCGGCGTCAGAATCACCAGACCGCCGCCGATCGCCCCGCCGATCGCCGACAGGACGGCGAAGGCACGGACGCCGACGGCGTGGGGGGCGAGGACGGAGCGGCAGCGCAGGGCGCCGCCGAGAAGGCCGCTCCAGGCGGCGACGGCGTTGGTGCCGCTCGCCACGACGGGCGGCAGGCCGAGGCCGAGCAGCACCGGCAGGGTCACCAGCGACCCGCCGCCGGCGAGCGCGTTGACGACGCCCGCGGCGAGCGAGGCGACGAAGAGGACGGCAAGGTGCATCGGCTCGATCGACGGCATCGGCGTCTCCCTCTCGAAGGCATGCGTATTTTCCCTCGATCGAGCGGCAAAGTGCTTCCTGATTCTCCGATGATTGCTGCATTGCGAGAAAGTCCATGTGCAATAGACGGCAAAGTAGGAAGAAATTCGCTCGACGTGTTGCGATGCGGCGAAATTCGTGCGGCGGTGCCGTCGCACGGACGCGTCGGCCGGGAGAACGGCGCCATCGCCCGGAATCGCTTCGACGGAGAATGATTTTTCGCGTCCGTCGCTCAACACCGACCGCCCGCGTCTTGTGATCGCGGCCGGCTCGAGGCTTCCTTGTCGCGCCCGATCGACCCACCCACCGGAGCAGGATCCCGGACGATGTGCGAACTCCTCGGCATGAGCGCCAACGTGCCCACCGACATCCGCTTCTCCTTCGCGGGGCTGGCGCGACGCGGTGGCGAGACGGGCCCGCATGCCGACGGCTGGGGCATCAGTTTCTACGAGGGGCGCGGCTGCCGCTCGTTCCACGATCCCGAGCCCTCGGCGAAGTCGGATCTGGCGCGGCTGCTGCGCGCCTATCCGATCAAGAGTCGGGTCGTCGTCGCCCACGTGCGGCGCGCCAATCGCGGCCGGGTGGCGCTGGAGAACACCCATCCCTTCACCCGCGAGCTGTGGGGCCGGCCCTGGACCTTCGCCCACAACGGCCAGCTCAAGGGCGTGAAGCGTCTGACGCTCGGCCGCTTCCGTCCGGTCGGTTCGACCGACAGCGAACACGCCTTCTGCTGGCTGCTCGGCCGAATCGAGGAGCGCTGGTCGACGCTCCCCACCCCGCGCCGGCTCGACGGCGTGCTGCCGGCGCTGTTTTCCGAACTCGGCGCGCTCGGCGTCTTCAATGCGCTCCTCTCCGACGGGCGGACGCTCTATGCCCATTGCGGCAAGCGCCTGTCGCTGATCACCCGCCGCGCGCCCTTCGGTCGGGCGACGCTGCTCGACGAGGATCTGCAGGTCGACTTCTCGGCCGAGACGACGCCGAACGACGTGGTCTCCGTCGTGGCGACGCGGCCGCTGACCCGCGACGAGGCATGGCGGGAACTGGTGCCGGGCGAGACGCTGGCGCTGCGCGACGGCGAAGTCTTCGACATCGGGCGGCCGCGACGGCGTCGACCGTCGCGCGCGATGGTCGCGTGACACGCTTCGCAGGCGCACACTTTGCGGTAAGGTGGGTCGACGCGTGTCGCCGGCCGGGAGGGGGATCGGCCGGCGGACGCAGCGGCCTCCATGTCCCTTCGCGAGCCTCGACAGACCCGTGACCGCCCTCGACATTCTGACCATCGGCCCCTTCCCCCGCGACGAAGCCCACGTCGAAGGCGGCATCCAGGCCTCTCTCCTCGGCCTCGGACGGCATCTCGTCGTCGATCCCGACATCGCCCGGCTGCGGGTCGTCGCCACGCCCAAGAAGGTCGGCGGCGGCATCGAGCGCGGCGCCGTCGCCGGGATCGAGACGATCTGGCTCGACGCGCCGTGGAAGTTCCAGGTCTCGTCGGTCGCCCGCGTGCCGATGGTGATCGGCATGCTGCGACAGAGCCCGGGCGCTGTCGTGCATCTGCACGGCTCCGGCCTGTTCGAACTCGCCGTGACCGTCGCCTGCCGGGTGCTGGGGCTGCCGCTGGTGTGGACGCTGCACGGCATCGTCGAGAAGGAGCTGCGCGACGCGCTCGCCAAGGGCGGCGGGCTCAAGGCGCGACTGCGCTTCCTGCTCCATGCCGGCTGCGAGCGGGCGCAGCTGAAGCTCGCGCGCCTGCTGATCGTCGATACGCCCTATGTGGCGCGCGCCATCGAGGGACGCGCCGCCGTCCGGCCCTCGCCGATCCCTCAGGGAATCGACTTCGCCGAATTCGCCGCCGCGCGCGAGGCCGCGCGGTCTGCGCCGACGCTGGTGTCGGTCGGCGTCGTCCATCCGCGGAAAGGTCACGACCGCACCATCGCCGCCTTCGCGATCGTCGCCGCGAAGGTGCCGGAGGCGCGGCTCGAGATCATCGGTTCGCTCGCCTCGGCGGGCCATCTCGACGAGCTCCGCGCCCTCGTCGCCCGGTTCGGGCTCGAGGATCGCGTGGCGATCCGCACCGACGCGCCGCGCGCGGCGATTCTCGAGGCGCTGGCGCGGGCACAGGCCTTCGTTCTGCATTCGCAGGAGGAATCGCAGGGCATCGCGCTGTGCGAGGCGATGGCGGCGGGGTTGCCGATCGTGGCGACGCGGGTCGGCGGCATCCCCGACGTGATCGGCGAGACGGACGCGGGCGTTCTCGTCGACTTCGACGACGTCGCCGGTTTCGCCGCGGCGATCGTCGACGTGCTCGACGACGACGCGCGTCGTACGCGCATGAGCCGGGCGGCGATCGCGCGCGGGCGGGACTTCGACTGGTCGAACATCGTGCGCGGCGTGATCGAGCGCTACCGGCTCGCCCGCGACGGTCGGATCAACCGCCGCGAGCCTCTCTATCCGGACGTCCGCGCACCGCGCGGCGGCGATCCGTCACAGACCGAGTGAGACCTTCGCCTCGTCGAGCGACGCGGCGAAGACGTCGACCATCGTGTCGACCTGGGCCTCGGTGATGATCATCGGCGGGCAGAAGGCGATGGCCTCGCCCATGGCGCGCGAGATCACGCCCTTCTCCTGCATGATGTTGGCGACCGTGCCGCCGAGCTTGCCGACCGGATCGAGCGCGGTCTTGGCCTTTTTGTCGACGACCAGTTCGACCGCGGCGATCAGCGCGCGGCCGCGCACCTCGCCGACCAGCGGGTGACCGGCGAGACCGGCCAGCCTCTTCTGCAGATGGGCGCCGACGGTGGCGGCGTTGGCGACGAGGCCGCGTTCCTCGATGATCGCGAGGTTCTCCAGCGCCACGGCGGCGGCGACCGGGTGGCCGCCGGCGGTGAAGCCGTGGCCGAGCGTGCCGATGCGGCCGGATTCCTCGGCGATCGGGCGATAGACCTCCTCGTCGATCAGGATCGCCGACATCGGCATGTAGGACGAGGTCAGCTGCTTGGAGCAGGTGAGCACGTTCGGCTTCATGCCGTAGGTCTGCGAACCCCAGAAGTTGCCGGTCCGGCCGAAGCCGCAGATCACCTCGTCGGCGACCAGCAGGATGCCGTACTTCTTCAGCACCGCCTGGATCTTCTCCCAATAGGTCGCCGGCGGCACCACGACGCCGCCCGCGCCCATGATCGGCTCGCCGAACATGGCGCAGATGGTCTCCGGGCCTTCCTTCAGGATCAGCGCCTCGAGATCGTCGGCGCAACGGGTGGCGAAGGCCTCCTCGGTCTCGCCGGGACGGCCCTCGCGCCAGTAGTGCGGCGCGGTCGTGTGGAACACGCCCTCGATCGGCAGATCGAAGGAGCGGTGATTGTTGACGAGGCCGGTGAGGCTCGCCGAGGCCATGGTCACGCCGTGATAGGCCTTGATGCGCGAGATGAACTTCTTGCGCTTCGGCTCGCCCATGGCGTTGGCGCGGTAGCGCAGCAGCTTCATCACCGTGTCGTTGGCTTCCGAGCCCGAGTTGGTGAAGAACACCTTGGACATCGGCACCGGGGCGAGCTGCACCAGCTTCTCGGCGAGGTCGATCACCGGGCCTTGGCTCTTGTGGCCGAACGTATGGTAGAACGGCAGCGTCTCGAGCTGGCGGGTCGCCGCCTTGACGAGGCGCGGCTCGGAGAAGCCGACGCCGACCGACCACAGGCCGGCCATCGCCTCGATGTAGCGCTTGCCGTGGATGTCGATGACATGGACGCCGTCGCCGCGCTCCAACACCAGCGGGCCGATCTCTTCGTGTCGGACGGCGTTGGTATAGCCGTGGAGGTGGTTGGCCACGTCGCGGGCTTCGGGCGAATTGGGCGCATGGGACATGGGTCGCGAGGTCCTCGTCTCGATGGGAACGGCGGAATCTTCGGCATCGCCCCCATGGGGCGAAGGCACGACCCTACCCCCGATCGAACGATCGCCCAACACGGAAAAGCGGCCCGCCGAACCACTCGTTCGCTCGGCGAACGGAGGGTCGCAACCGCGCTGTCGCGGAGGCCCTTCATGTTGAGGTGCTCGGCGAAGCCGAGCCTCGAAACGCGAAGGGCCGAGTGGCAATGCCCGTCGTGGCTTCGCCCTTCGAGGCCCGGCATAGCCGGGCACCTCAGGGTGAAGCCGAACAGGAAAATGGACTCGGACTTGGCTGCCGCTCTCAGTCGTCCGCCCAGGGCGAGTGGCGGAAGAAGGGCAGTGCCAGGAAGTAGCCGGCGACCGCGAGGAAGCCGAGCTTGATCGCCCAGCCGACCTGGAAGTTCGCCGCGATCGCCGCCGAGGCGATGCCGAACCAGCCCATGGTGACGACGATGGTCAGGGCGCGCAGCTTCACCACCCGGAGCGGATGGACGAAGACGACCGGCACGAACATGCCGATGGTGCCGAGAATCAGGATCGCCGCGCTCGCCTGCCACGGCAGGCGCAGCACGAAGAGATAGAGCACCGCGACGTTCCAGATCGCCGGGAAGCCGCGGAACCAGTAGTCGCGGGTCTTCATCGAGGCGTCGGCGAAATAGAGCGTCGAGGCGAGCGTCACGACGAGGCCGAGCCAGAACGACACCTGCGTCGGCATCAGATCCGAGCGCCACAGCGCGATCACCGGCACCAGCACGTAGGTCAGGAAGTCGATGACGAGGTCGAGCACCACGCCGTCGATGCGGGCGGCGGTCTCGGTGACCTTGGCGGCGCGGGCGAGCGTGCCGTCGATGCCGTCGATGAAGAGCGCGAGGCCGAGCCAGGCGAAGCAGGCGGCGAAGTCGCGTTCGATCGCGGCATAGAGCGCGAGCAGCGCCACGGCGCCGCCCGAGGCGGTGAAGACGTGCACCGAAAAGCCGGCGGCGCGCCGCACGGATACCGGTCTGTCGTCCCAAGTCATGTCGTCACCCCGTTCGCCCCGGCACCGCCGGCCGTTCCCGTCGAAACGTGACAAAGCACGTCCCGGCGAGCGGGGCAACGGGGGGCCCGTTCGGAGCCCGTCCGAGCCGATGAAACGGACGCTCAGTCGAGGGCGACGGCGCGGCGGGTCGGCCCGTGAGCGCCGTCGAAGGAGATCACGGCGCCGGCGACGGCGCGCATCTCCTCCGGGAACTCGTCGCGGGCGCGGGCGAGTGCGGCGCGCACCAGATCGTCGGCGATCGGGTCGGGCCGATGGAAGCGGACGAGCGAGGGCCGCTCGGCATCGTCGAGCGTGACGGTGGCGTCGGCCCCGATCAGGCCGGCGAGGCGATCGGCGAGTTTGTCGAGCGACATGGGACCGTCCTCCTTCAGGGGCGAAAAGACACTCTTCGCCGTGGGCAGGATGGCACCGCCGCATGACGAGGCGACGACAGGCGGGGGAGCCCTGCGCGACGCGTCTTCCTTGCCGACCGTGCGGGAAAGCTGAAATGATGGCGCCATGGTCCGTACCAAGTCGCTCGTCTCGCGTTATCTCCTCGTCTCGCTGCTGGCGGCGGTCGTGCCGCTCGCCGTGGTCGGCCATCTCTACGACACCTATGCCCGCGACATGCTGGAGGCGCTGACCGGCCAACGCCTCTCCGCCCAGCTCGCCGCGACCGCGAGCCGCATCGGCGCCTTCTTCGATTCGCGCATCTACCAGCTCGACACGCTGTCGAACTATCCCTCGATCCAGGGCGAGAGCGCGGCCGACAACGAGATCGCCGCGATCCTCCGCATCGAGGCCGACGTGCCGGATCTCTACGGCATCTGGTTCTTCGACCGGGTCGGTGGGCTCGATCGCGTCATCGCGGGTCAGGCGGCATCGGGCGCGCCCTACTGGAAGGGAGCCGCGCCCGATCTCGCCGAACTGCCGCGCGCCCGCACCGGGGCGACGGAGATCGTCGGGCCCGTGCCGCCGAAGAACGGCGCGCCGGGCTGGTTCCTGATGCGCCAGACGCTGCGCGATCCCGCGACGGGTGCGGAGAGCGGCAAGATCGCCCTCCACGTCCGCCTCGCCTCGGTGACCGAGCTGATGGGGGCGTCGGAACTCGGCAACCTCGTCCAGCCGGTGCTGCTCGCCCCCGGCGGCATGGTCTTCGACACGGTGGGGCGCCCTGCCCGGCCGGTCGGCGACCTGATGTCGGGGCCGGAGATCGCGCCGGGCTGGCGGGTCGCGCTGGCGATCCAGCCCGAGGCGCTGCTCGGGCCGTTCAATCAGGCGCGCCACTGGCTCTACATGCTGGTAGTGGGCTCGGCGGCGGCGCTGATCGTGCTGTTCCTGCGCCTCTCCAACCGTCTGCGCCAACGGCTGCGGCATCTGGTCGTCGGCGCCGACGCGGTGTCGGCCGGCCGGCTCGACTATCGCCTGCCGGAGCGCGGCGACGACGAGATCAACGTCGTCTCGCGGGCCTTCAACGCCATGTCGGAGAAGCTGGAACGGTCGATCGAGCGGATCGTCAGCGTCGAGAAGATGGCGGTGCTCGGCCAGTTCGCCACCGGCGTCGCCCACGAGGTGCGCAACCCGATGGCGGCGATCAAGACCTCGGTCCAGGCGCTCGCCCGCAACGAGAAGGTCGCCGAACGCAAGGAGATCCTGACCGGCGTCTCGGCCGAGATCGACCGGCTCGCCCGCGTCATGGAGGACCTGCTCGAATACGGCCGCCCGCGCTCGCCGGAGACGACGCGCGTCCCCGTTCGCGAACTCTTCCGCCGGGTCGAGGCGCTGGTGACGCCGGAGATCGAGCGGCGCGACCTGCATTTCGCCGTGCTCGGCGAGGGCGACCTCGTGCTGCTCGCCGACCGCGACCACATGATGCAGATCCTGCTCAACCTGATCGTCAACGCCATGCAGGCGTGTGCCGCCGGCGGCGCGGTGACGCTGAAGGCGCAAGGCGCGGAGGGCGGCGTCCTCGTCGCGGTCTCCGACACCGGCGACGGCATCGCCGACGGCGACCTGCCGCACGTGATGGAACCCTTCTTCACCACCCGTTCCTTCGGCACCGGCCTGGGTCTGTCGATCTGCCGACAACTCGTCGCGGTCAACGAAGGAACGATCGACATCGCCAGCCGGCCGGGCGAAGGAACGGTGGTGACCCTCCTCCTGCCCCGCGCCGCCGACGGAGACTGACGTGTCCGACATTTCCGTCCTGATCGTCGACGACGAACAGCAACTGGTCCGCTCGCTCCTCTTCGCCCTGCGCGAGGAAGGGATCGCGGCGCGCGGCGCCCACACGGCGGCCGAGGGCCTCGCCGAGATCGCCCGCGCCATGCCGGATCTGGTGCTGCTCGACCAGCGCCTGCCCGACATGACCGGCACGGAAGTGGTCGAGAAGCTCCGGCGCGAGCAGATCCAGGTGCCGGTGGTGATGATCTCCGCCCACGGCGACACCCGCGCCGCGGTGCAGGCGGTGAAGGCTGGGGCGTCGGACTATCTGACCAAGCCCTTCGAGCTCGAGGACCTGATCCACGCCATCCGCTCCATCCTCGAGCGGGAGAAGCTCGCGGCGGAGGTGAGCTGGCACCGCGAGGCGATCCTCGGCGACGACGGCATGGTCGGCGACAGCCCTGTGATGCGCGATCTCACCGAGACCGTCCGCCGGGTCGCGGCGTCGGCGACGACGCGCGTGCTGCTGCTCGGCGAATCCGGCACCGGCAAGGGCCTCGTCGCCCGCTCGATCCATAATCGCTCGGCCCGCGCCAAGGGGCCCTTCGTCGAGGTCAACTGCGCGTCGCTGCCGGAGCAACTGATCGAGGCGGAACTCTTCGGCACCGAGAAGGGCGCCTTCACCGGCGCCCACCAGCGCCGCCTCGGTCTGGTGGCACTCGCCGACGGCGGCACGCTGTTCCTCGACGAGATCGGCGAGATGCCGCTCGCCCTGCAGGCGAAGCTCCTGCATTTCCTCGAGAACGGCAGCTACCGGCCGATCGGTTCCGGTCAGGCGCGGATCGCCGAGGTGCGGGTGATCGCCGCCACCAACCGCGATCTCGCGGCCGAAGTGAAGGCCGGGCGCTTCCGCGAGGATCTCTACTACCGGCTCGCGGTCATCCAGCTGAAGTTGCCGGCGCTCAGGGAACGCGGCGGCGACATCGTCGCGCTGGCGCGGCACTTCGCGGTGAAGCTCGCCGCGGAGAGCGGCGTCGCGCCGATCACCCTCGACGAGGCGGCGTCGCGGCTCTTCGAGCGCCACGGCTGGCCGGGCAACGTGCGTCAGCTCAAGAACCTCGTCGAGCGGCTGACGATCCTCCACCCCGGCCGCACCATCTCGCCCGCCGAACTGCCGCCGGAGATGACCGACGGGGCCGCCCGCGCGCACGACGCCGCGCTCGACGATCGGCTCGACGCCTCCGAGCGGCACCTGCTGACCGACGCGCTCGCCCGGGCCGGCGGGCAGAAGGGCCGTGCCGCCGAACTCCTCGGCATCTCGCGCCATTCGCTGAAGCGCCGGCTGCAACGGCTCGGCCTCTCGAGCGAAAACCGCTCGTCCTGACGCGCGCCTCGAGCGGAAACCGCTCGAGCGCCCCGCCCCTCCCCCGACGGCAGCGGCGCGCCGCCTCGTCGCCTCGACTGGCACGGCGATTGCGAACCGATTTGTCGAGCGCCCTCGACGGCGTTCGGTTACGGAAGCGACGGATCAACCATCGCTCCGGGGGGAAGAAACATGCGTCCAGGCAGGGGGCCGCGACCGAACGCGTTCGGTCGTCTCGTCCGTATCGTCGTCGGCTTTTGCGCGGTGCTGCTGGCACCGGCGACGGCGCAGGCGCGGATGGAGTTCGGCGTGCCGGCGGCCGAGGCCGACGTGGTGGTCGGCTGCATGTATCCGATGTCCGGGCGCTCTTCGATCTACGGCCGCGACAGCGTCGCCGGCATCCGGCTGGCGCTCGCCGATCTCGCCCGCGGGGCGATCGGGGCGACGCCGCCGAAGATCCACGTGATCGTCGAGGACGACCGCTCCAAGGCCTCCTTCGCGGTGCGCATGGCGGAAGACTTCCTGCGGCGCGACAAGGCGAAGTTCTTCTGCGGCATGGTCTCCTCGGGCGTCGCCCAGGCGGTGCGCGAGGTGGCGAGCGCCCATTCGGTGGTGATGATCGGAACCGACCACGCCTCCTCGCGCTTCACGCTCGACGCCTTCGATCGCCACTATTTCCGCGTCACCAACGACAGCTGGGCCTCGAACGCCGCCGGCGCCCGCCATCTCGCGGCGCTGAAGAAGGAGACGGGCTGGAAGCGCATCGCCTTCATCGGCCCGGACTACGACTACGGTCACGTGTCGTGGAGCGACCTCAAGGAGAACTTCGCCCAGCTCGGCGTCGAGGCCGAGGTGGTGGCGGAGCTCTGGCCGCGGCTCTACGAGCCCGACTATTCCGCCTACATCGAGGCGCTGATCGCGGCGAAGCCCGACGTCGTCGTGACCGCGCTGTGGGGCGGCGACTTCATCGCCTTCCTGCGCCAGGCGGCCTCGACCTCGTTCTTCGACAGGATCCGGCTCGCCAACTTCGACACCGGCGGCAATTTCGACGTGATGGTGGCGCTCGGCGCCAATCCGCCGCCCGGCCTGATCGTCTCCGCCCGGCACCACAACAACTGGCCGGAGACCGACGAGAACCGCCGGTTCGTTTCGGACTTCCACGCCATGGAAGGCCGCTACCCGACCTATGCCGCGGCGGGCGCCTATGCCGGGATCATGGCGATCGCCTCCGCCGTCGCCGCCGCCGGGCCGAACGGCAGTGCCGACGACCACATCCGCGCCCTCGAGGGGCTCCGGCTGCACACGCCGAAGGATCCGGAGGGCTTCACCTCCTACATCGACGCGAACACCCACCAGATCGTCCATCCGCTGGCGATCGGTCGGGTCGTGCCGAACCGCGCATTCCCGCCGGCCGAGGTCATGCTCGGCGACTGGCGGGTCTATGCCGCCGAGGATCTCCTGCCCCCGCCCGACGTGGTGGCGCGGCGACGGGGATCCGCGGTCGGCCTCGAAATCGGAAATACCCATAAAAACAGGGAGTGAAGACGCATGAAACTCGTGAAGCCACTGGTCGGCCGCCTGCTCGCCGGCGCGGTTCTCGGTCTCGTCGCCCTCGGAGCGACCGGCGTGTCGGCCGCCGAGAACGGCAAGTTCCGTCTCGGCATCGTGACCTTCCTCTCGGGCGGCGCCGCCGGTCCGTTCGGCGTGCCCTCGGCCCATGCGGCGGAGACGGTGATCGAGGCGCTCAACAAGGGCGGCCTGCCGGCGCCCTACGACAAGAAGGGCATCAACGGCCTCGAGATCGAAGCCGTGATCATCGACGAGAACGGCGGCGCGACCAAGCAGGTCGAGGAGTTCCGCAATCTCGTCGAGCGTCAGAAGGTCGACGCGGTGATCGGTTACATCTCGTCGGGCGACTGCCTCGCGGTGTCGCCGGTGGCCGAGGAGCTGAAGATCCCGACCGTGCTCTACGACTGCGGCGCCTCGCGCCTCTTCGTCGAGAACAAGTCGCCGAAGTTCGTCTTCCGCACCGGCCTCGACGCCGTCGTCGACAACGTCGGCGCGGTGCGCTACCTCGCCGACACCCGTCCGAAGGCGACCGCGATCGCCGGCATCCAGCAGAACTACGCCTGGGGTCAGGACAGCTGGGCGGACTTCACCGAGACGCTGAAGAAGGTGAAGCCCGACGCCAAGATCGTCGCCGAGCAGTTCCCGAAGATCTTCCAGGGCCAGTACGGCGCCGAGATCTCGGCCCTGTCGGTCGCCAAGCCGGACGTCATCCATTCGAGCTTCTGGGGCGGCGACATGGAGGCCTTCGTGCTCCAGGGCAACGCCCGCGGCCTGTTCGAGAAGTCGGCCCTGGTGCTGACCTGCGGCGAATCCGGCATCGACCACTACAAGGGTCAGGCGCCGAACGGCATGATCATCGGCGGCCGCGGTCCCTTCGGTGCCTTCGCGCCGAAGAACGCGCTCTCCGACTGGCTGCGTCAGGCCTATGTCGCCAAGTGGAACGAGCAGCCGATCTACCCGTCCTTCAAGATGGCCCAGGCGATCCTCGGCCTGAAGGCGGCGACCGAGAAGGCGGCCGGCGGCGCGGCGGGCAAGATCCCGACCGCCGACGAGATCACCGCGGCCTTCACCGGCCTCACCTTCGAGTCGGTCTCCGGCACCGTGAAGATGGCGCGCGCCGGCGGCCATCAGGCGATGCAGGGCATCGCCTACGGCGAATATCACTTCGAGGGCGGCAAGCCGGTCCTGAAGAACGTGAAGTCCTACAAGGACACCTGCGTCACCCCGCCGGACGGCACCTCGGGTCAGGACTGGATCAAGGCCGGCATGCCCGGCGCCCAGTGCGACTGAGATCGACCGAAGGGAGCTCCGATCCTCTCTCCGATGCAGAGGTCCTTCATCCTGAGGTGCGAGCGAAAGCGAGCCTCGAAGGGTGATGGACCGAGAGGCACGGCCCGTCGTCGCTTCGCCCTTCGAGGCCCGACCTTTCGGTCGGGCACCTCAGGGTGAAGCGGAACGGGGTGGATGATCGGGTGCCCCGACCCGGCCGAGCCCCCATTCCCGAGACATCCCGGCGGCCCGCCGCCGGGAAGCCCCACGGAGACACCGATGACGACCCTTCTCGCCATCCTGATGGACGGCGCCATCTATGCGTCGTGGCTCTTTCTGGTCGCGGCCGGATTGACCGTGATCTACGGCGTCATGCGCATCCTCAACATGGCGCACGGCAGCTTCTACGCCATCGGCGCCTATTCGGCCGCCTCTCTGGTCGGCTGGTGGTTCAACTCGGTCGGCGGCAATCCGTGGATCGGCTATCTGCTGCTCGTCGCCGCGGCGCTGGTCGCCGGTCTGGTGGTCGGGCTCGTCGTCGAATACGGCCTGCTCGGACGCATGGTCGGGCGCGACGAGATCCTGATGGTGATCGTCACCTATGCGCTGCTCCTCATCCTCGAGGACGCGACCAAGCTGCTGTGGGGCGTCGATCCCTATTTCACCTACCAGCCCTATTCGTTCCTCGGCCGCACCTCGATCGGGGCGCTCGCCTTCGCCAACTACGATCTGGCGCTGGTCGTCGTGTCGCTGGCGGTCGGCGGCCTCCTCTGGTTGGTGCTCAACCGCACCCATCGCGGCAAGCTCCTCCAGGCGATCATCCACGATCGCGAGGTGGCGCAGGCCATGGGCGTCGACGTCAAGACGATGTTCGCCGTCACCTTCGCCGTCGGCACGGTGCTCGGCACGCTCGCCGGCGCGCTGACCGCCCCGGCGATCTCGGTGTCGCCAGGCATCGGCGTCGAGGTCATCGTGCTCGCCTTCGCCGTCGTCGTGGTCGGCGGCATGGGTTCGATCGGCGGAGCCGCCGCCGGCGCCGTGCTGGTCGGCCTGACCCGCGCCGCCGCGGTCCATCTCGCGCCGGAACTCGAACTCTTCGTCATCTACGGCGTCATGTCGGTGGTTCTCGCGGTGCGTCCGCAGGGCCTCTTCGGCCGCACGCTTGCCAGAAAGATCTGACGATGCGCCTCGATCGAACCGAACTCCTGCTTCTCGGCGCCGGTGTGGTGCTGGCGCTCGGCGCCTTCGTGCTGCCGGGCTGGCTCACCTTCCTGCTCACCATCGCCTTCGCCAAGGGCCTCGTCATCCAGGGCGTCGTCGTCCAGATGCGCGCCGGCCTCGTCTCCTTCGGCCAGGGCCTCTACTACTGCATCGGCGGCTACGTCGTCGGCATGGGCGGCCACTTCGCCAAGATCTCCGACGCGGCGCTGCTGCTCGCGGCCGCCGTCGCCGCGGCGATCGTCGTGGCGATGATCCTCGGGCTGCTGCTGACCCGCTATCGCGAGATCTTCTTCGCGATGCTGTCGCTCGCCTTCTCGATGATCCTCTTCGGCGTGCTGGCGAAGAGCCAGTCGCTGGGCTCGACCGACGGCTTCAACGTCCGCGCGCCGACGCTTCTGGGCTGGGCACCGGCGGCCAACGCCAAGCTCTTCGTCTATGTCGCGACCTGCCTCCTGGCGGCGGTCGTCGCGGTGTTCCTGCATCGCTTCGCCCGCTCCGGCCTCGGCTCGGTCTGCGAGGCGATCCGCGAGAACGAAGTGCGCGTCGAATATCTCGGCGTGTCGCCGCGCTGGACGCTCTACGCGACCTACGTGCTGGCGGCCGCCACCTCGGCGCTCGGCGGCGGGCTGACGGCGTTCGCCACCGGCCACGTCGATCCGGAGATGGCCTATTGGACGACCTCGGGCGAGTTCGTCTTCATCGCGCTGCTCGGCGGCACCGGCCACGTCGCGGCGCCGTTCCTCGCCGCCACGCTCTTCTCCTTCGTGCGCACCTACGCGATCGAGTTCGTGCCCCACTCCTGGCAGATGATCCTCGGCTTCGTGCTGCTCGGCATCATCGTCTTCCTGCCGAAGGGCCTGTGGAGCCTCTTCACCCGCTTCTCCAACAAGGGAGCGCGCCCCGCATGAGCGAGATCCCCATTCTCCAGACCCGGGCGCTCCACCGCAACTTCGGCGCGGTGACGGCGGCCAAGAACGTCGAGGTGGCGATCCGCCGCGGCGAGGTCGTCGGCGTCATCGGATCCAACGGCGCCGGCAAGACCACCTTCATCAACATGGTGACGGGGTACCTCGCCCCCTCCTCCGGCGAGATCGACTTCGACGGCCGCTCGATCCTCGGCAAGGCGCCGCGCCAGATCACCCGCATGGGCATGGCGCGGTCGTTCCAGGTGGCGCAGCTCTTCCCCGAGCTGACGGTGCTCGACAACATGCTGATCGCGCTCTCTGCCGCCGAGAGCCCGCGGCCGTCGTTCCTGAAGCCGCTCAGGACGCCCGCCCGCATCGCCCGGGCCGAGGCGGCGCTGGCGGAATTCGGCGTGCTCGAGATGCGCGACCGCACCGTCACGGCGGTGCCGCAGGGCACCCGCAAGCTCGTCGACATCGCCATGGCGCTGATCGGCGAGCCGAAGATGCTGCTGCTCGACGAGCCGACCTCCGGCGTCGCCGTCGAGGAGAAGTTCCCGCTGATGGACGCGGTGATGGCGGCGGTGAAGAAGCACGGCGTCACCGTGCTCTTCGTCGAGCACGACATGGAGATCGTCGCCCGCTACGTCGACCGGATCCTGGCCTTCTACGCCGGCGAAGTGATCGCCGACGGGGCGCCGGATGCCGTCCTCGACGATTCTCGCGTCCGCGAACTGGTGGTCGGCCACGGTCCGAAGAGGAAGGCGTCATGAGTCTCTCGATCCGCTCCCTCGACGTCTCGATCGAGAAGATCCCGATCCTGCGCGGCGTCGATCTCGACGTGCCGGACGGCACGATGATCGGCCTGATCGGCCGCAACGGTGCCGGCAAGACGACGCTGATCCGCTCGATCATGGGCCTCCTGCCGGCGCGTGCCGGTTCGATGACGCTCGACGGCGTCGATCTCGCCGCCGAGCCCGCCCATCGCCGCGCCCCGCTCGGCGTCTCCTACATGCCGGAGGACCGGCGGCTGATCCCCTCGCTCACCGTCGAGGAGAACATTCTGATGCCGGCCTGGGCCAATCCGATCCCGGACGTGAAGGAGCGTCTGGAATGGATCTGGGAGATCATGCCGGAGGTCGCGACCTTCCGGGATCGCCGGGCGCTCCAGCTCTCCGGCGGCCAGCAGAAGCTCGTGGCGCTCGCCCGCGCGCTGGTGCCGGGGCGGCGGTTGCTGCTGCTCGACGAGCCCTTCGAGGGCGTCGCGCCGGTCCTGTCGCGGCGGCTGACGGAAGTCATCGCCAAGCTGCGCTCGCTCGGACTTTCGGTCATTCTGTCGGAGAGCGACGACACCCATTCCGCCGATCTGGTCGATCGCGCCTATCGCATCGAACGCGGCGTGGTCAGCGCCGGCTGAGACCTCGGGAGGAACCCATGATCGACTTCACCTTCGAGACGACGCCGCGCCTCGTCTGCGAGAACGGCGCGGCCGCCCGCCTCGCCGACTTCTGCGGCGAACTCGGCATCGGCCATGCCTTCGTCGTCACCGACAAGGGGCTGGTCGCCGCCGGTCTCCTCGCCCCGGTCGTCGCCGCCTTCGAGAAGGCGGGGCGCAGGATCACCCTCTTCACCGACGTCCTCGCCGATCCGCCGGAGGCCTCGGTCGAGGCGGCGGTCGCCGCGGCGCGGGCCGCCGGCGTCGACGGCGTCGTCGGGCTCGGCGGCGGTTCGTCGATGGACACGGCGAAGCTCGTGGCGCTGCTCGTCGGCACCGACCAGAGGCTCCCCGACATCTACGGTATCGGGCTCGCCAAGGGGCCGCGTCTGCCGCTCGTCCAGGTGCCGACGACCGCCGGTACCGGCTCGGAAGTGACGCCGATCGCCATCGTGACGACGCCGACACACGAGAAGAAGGGCGTCGTCTCGCCCCTGCTCTATCCCGACCTCGCCATCCTCGACGGTCTGCTGACGCTCGGCCTGCCGCCGCGCATCACCGCGATGACGGCGATCGACGCGATGGTCCATGCGATCGAGGCCTATACGACGAAGCACAAGAAGAACCCGATCTCCGACGGTCTGGCGCTGAAGGCGATGCAGCTCCTGTGGGGCAATCTGCGGACCGTCATCGCCGACGGGCAGAACGCGGAGGCACGTGCGGCGCTGCTGCAGGGTGCGGCGCTCGCCGGCATGGCCTTCGCCAATGCCCCGGTCGCCGCCGTCCATGCGCTCGCCTATCCGATCGGCGGGCATTTCCACGTGCCGCACGGGCTGTCGAATGCCCTCGTGCTGGTGCCGGTGATGGAGTTCAACATGGAGGCCGCCGGTCATCTCTACGGCGAGATCGCCGCGGCGATCCTGCCGGGGAAGACCCGTGGCGAGGATCTGCTGGAAGCCATGCGCGGCCTCGTCGCCGACATGCCGATGGAGCAGCGGCTCGGCCAAGTCGGCATCACCGAGAGCGATCTCGACCTCCTCGCCGACGACGCGATGAAGGTGACGCGCCTCCTCGTCAACAATCCCCGCGAGGTCACGCGTGCCGACGCCCGCGCGATCTACGCCTCGGTTCTGTGAGGGCACGATGGAGCGCAAGAGCGAGACCCGCGCGGCCTATCCGCACTTCCTGACCGTCCCCACCCGCTGGATGGACAACGACGTCTACGGCCACGTCAACAACGTCGTCTACTACAGCTGGTTCGACACGGTGGTGAACCGCTTCCTGATCGATCGCGGCGTGCTCGACATCCAGGCCTCGCCGGTGATCGGGCTGGTGGTCAACACCCAGTGCAACTACTTCGCCTCGGTCGCCTTCCCGCAGGCGGTCGAAGGGGGCCTGCGCGTCGCCCGGCTCGGCAAGTCGTCGGTCCACTACCAGATCGGCCTCTTCGTCGAGGGGCTCGAGACCCCGGCGGCGGTCGGCGACTTCACCCACGTCTATGTCGATCGCGCCGGCGGTCGTCCGGTGCCCTTGCCCGACGACCTGCGCGCCGCGCTCGAGACCATCCACCGCCCCGCTGCCTGAGGAGGGCGAGCGACAAGAACGACGGCGAAGAGCCGACAGGGAGAGAATGAGCCATGGGCTTCGTGTTCCAGAGCGTCCCCAAGATCGTCTGCGAGGTCGGCGGTCTTTCGAAGATCGGCGCGGCGATGGCCGAGCTCGGCGCGAAACGCGTCGTGGTCGTCTGCGATCGCGGCATCCGCGCCTGCGGCTTCGCCGATCGCGCCGTCGCCTCGTTGGAGGCGGCCGGGCTCGCGGCGCATGTCCACGACGGCGTCGTCGCCGATCCGCCCGTCTCCTCGGTGCGTGCGGCGGCCGCCGCCGCCAAGGCCTTCGGCGCCGACGGCGTGGTCGGGCTCGGCGGCGGTTCGTCGCTCGACACCGCCAAGCTGGTGGCGTTGATGCTCAACTCCGATCAGCCGCTCGAGGCGATGTTCGGCACCGATCTCGCCCGCGGCAGCCGCGTGGCGCTGATCCAGGTGCCGACGACCGCCGGCACCGGCTCGGAGGTCACCTGGACCTCGGTCGTCACCTCCGACGCCGGCGAGAAGAAGGCGATCTATGCCCGCCAGCTCCTGCCCGACGTCGCACTGCTCGATGCCGAACTGACCGTCGGCATGCCGGCCCACGTGACGGCGGCGACGGCGCTCGACGCCATGGTCCATGCGATCGAGGGCTATACCAGCCGCACCCGCAAGAACGTCATCGCCGACGGTATCGCGGTCAGGGCGCTGGCGCTTCTCTCGGCCAATCTGCCGAAGGTTCTGGCGAACGGCGCCGACATCGAGGCGCGGTCGGCGATGCTGGTCGGCTCGCTCCTCGGCGGTCAGGCCTTCGTCAACGCCTCGGTCGCGGCGGTCCATGCGCTGGCCTACCCGCTCGGCGCCCGCTTCCACGTGCCGCACGGCCATGCCAACGCCCTCGTCATGGGCGCGGTCTTCCGCTTCAACCTGCCGGAGGCGACGCGGGACTACGCCGAACTCGCCGCCGTGCTGCTGCCGGGGAAGAGCTTCGCCAACGAGGCAGCCGCGGCCGAGGCCTTCGTCGCCGAGATGGAGACGCTCTGCGCCCGCTACGGCCTCGAGACGCGGATGTCGGCCCTCGGCGTGAAGGCGGAGGACATCGACTCGATGGCGGACGAGGTCGCCGTCGGCATCCGCCGGCTGATCGTCGCCAATCCGCGCGACATGTCGAAGGACGACGTCGCGGCGATCTATCGCGCGCTGCTCTGAGCGATGCCCGGAAGGCCGCCGTCGTGGTCTTCCGGGGTTGTCGCGCGGGTAGGCCGCGCCTAATCTGATCATGCGAGCGGTCGCGGACGCGGCCGGCTCGATGGAGCCTGGATGTCGGAGCTTGTGTGATACGGCTCTCCGGTCGCGGAGAGCCTCGTGAAGTCCGGACGGCCGAGCGCGCCTGCGCCCGGCGAGTTTTTTCACGCTCATCACACGAGACATTCATCATGCATACGAACGACCGACACACCACGTCGCACGCGCGCATCCGCGTCGGCGGCTGCTTCGTGACGCACCGCACCACGACCACCTCCGCGACCGCCTTCCCGGCACGCCACGGCGAACGGAGGGCTTCGTCATGCTGATCCGCGACGAGATCCCCACCGATGCCCCGGCGATCGGCCGGGTGGTGACCGAGGCGATGCGCCTCCTGCCGCAGGCGACGGGCACCGAGGCGGCCATCGTCGAACGGCTGCGGGCGGCCGGCGCCATGACGTTGTCGCTCGTCGCCGAGGAGGACGGTGCCGTCATCGGCCATCTCGCCGCCTCGGACGCGCGGGTCGGCGACGAAGACGGCTGGGGCCTGATCGGCCCGCTCGCCGTCACGCCGCCGCGCCGGCTCCAGGGCGTCGGCTCGGCCCTGATGGCGGAGGCGCTGCGGCGCCTGCGGAAGACCTGCCGCGGCGCCGTGCTGGTCGGCGATCCCGGCTACTACCGGCGCTTCGGCTTCCACACCTTCCCGCGGCTGACGGTCGAGGGTTGTCCGCCCGAGGTCGTCCTCGCCCTGCCCTTCGGCGACGCCGAGCCGGTGGGCGAGATGATCCATCATCCCGCCTTCGGCCTCGATCAGGAGGCGTGAAACGACATCGGGCCGCATCCTCGAGGGGTGCGGCCCGAAACCCTTCGGGAGCGGATCCGGACCGTCTCAGTGGTCGTGGCGGTGATGGATGTCGGGATAGTGGACATGGGCATGGACCAGCGGCGCGTGCCGATGCGGATGGCCGTGCGGTTCGCCGGTCTCGCCTTCGTGCGTGTGGTCGTGGTGCTCGTCGTGCGAATGGAGGTGATCGTGCTCGACGGCCTCGTGGGTATGGGGGTGTTCGTGCCGCTCGGTCAGATGCAGCCACAGGCCGATCGCCATCAGGATCGCCGCGAGGGCCAGGCGAAGCGTGACGGCCTCGCCGAGAACGACGATCGCGAGGAAGGCCCCGATGAAGGGCGCGAGCGAGAAATAGGCGCCGGTGCGCGCCGAGCCGAGATGGCGCAGCGCCCGGATGAACAGGACGAGGCTGATGCCGACCGCGAAGAAGCCGAGCAGGGCGGCGAGAGCGGCCTGCGTCGGCGACGGCGGCGGGCTGCCGACGGCGAGCGCCAGACCGACGTTCGTCGTTCCGGCGACGAGGCCCTTCCAGACGGTGATGCGCACCGGATTCGCGGCCGAGACCCGGCGGGTCAGGTTGTTGTCGATGCCCCAGGCGAGGCAGGCGCCGGCGACCAGGAGACCGCCGACGTCGAGCGCGACGCCGGCCCCCGTCCAGGCGAGGACGACGGCGCCCGCGAGGATGGCGAAGGCACCGACCAACAGGCGCCGGTCGACGTTTTCCCGAAAGACGATCCAGGCGATCGCCATGGTCGCCAGTCCCTCGAGATTGAGCAGGAGCGCGCCGCTCGAGGCCGTGGTGCGGGCGAGCCCCGCCATCAGCAGGACCGGGGCGACGATGCCGCCCGCGGCGATCGCCGCGGCCAGCCACGGCAGATCGGCCCGCGAGATCGGCGCCTCTTCGCTCCGTCCGCGTCCACCGAGGCGTGCCACGCCCTCGACGATGGCGAGCCCGAGCCCGGCGCCGAGATAGAGGAGCCCGGCGAGCAGGACGGACGAGAGATCGGTCAGCAGGAGTTTCGACAGCGGCGGCGTCGCGCCGAAGAGCACCGCGGAAGCGAGTGCCATCGGCACGCCGGGCCACAGATGGTCGAAACGGTCTGCGCTCATCGCCTCGTCGTCCGATCTCCGGAAGCCTCGATCGGCGGCGGCGTCCGTCTCACTCGACGGTGACGGACTTCGCCAGATTGCGCGGCTGGTCGACGTCGGTGCCCATGAAGACCGCCGTGTGATAGGCGAGCATCTGGACCGGCAGGGCATAGACCAGCGGCGCGATGATCTCCGGCACGTCGGGGAGCACGATCGTCTCGAGCGTCGCCACGTCGGTCTCGGACGCGCCCTTCTCGTCGGTGATCAGCACGATGCGGCCACCGCGGGCGGCGACTTCCTGCATGTTCGACACGGTCTTCTCGAAGAGCTTGTCGTGCGGCGCGATGACGACGACCGGCATCGCCTCGTCGATCAGCGCGATCGGCCCGTGCTTCAGCTCGCCGGCGGCATAGCCCTCGGCGTGGATGTAGGAGATCTCCTTGAGCTTCAGCGCGCCCTCGAGGGCGATCGGATAGTTCGAGCCGCGGCCGAGATAGAGCACGTCGGTGGCGCGCGAGATCTCGCGGGCGAGCTTCTCGATCTTCGCCTCGACGCGCAGCGCGCGCATGATCGCGCCGGGCAGATCGCCGAGGGCGCGGGCGAGCGCCACCTCGTCGTCGCGGGTGAGCGTGCCGCGGGCGCGGCCGGCGGCGATGGCGAGTGCGGCCATCACCGACAGCTGACAGGTGAAGGCCTTGGTCGAGGCGACGCCGATCTCGGGGCCGGCGAGCGTCGGGAAGATCACCTCCGCCTCGCGGGCGATGGTCGAGGTCGCGACGTTGACGACCGCGGCGGTGTGCTGGCCGTGCTCCTTGCAGTAGCGCAGCGAGGCGAGCGTGTCGGCTGTCTCGCCCGACTGCGACACGAAGAGCGCCAGGCCGTTCTTCGGCAGCGGCGGCTCGCGGTAGCGGAACTCGGAGGCGACGTCGATCTCTACGGCCAAACGGGCGTAGCGCTCGAACCAGTACTTGCCGACGAGACCGGCGTAATAGGCGGTGCCGCAGGCGACGATCGACAGCTTGTCGAGGCTCGTCCAGTCGAAGGGCAGCGCCGTCGGCAGGCGGATCTGCTGGGCCGAGAGATCGACGTAGTGGGCGAGCGTGTGGCCGACCACCTCGGGCTGCTCGTGGATCTCCTTGGCCATGAAGTGGCGGTAGTTGCCGCGATCGACCTGGAAGGAGGCGGCCGAGACGGTGGCGATCGTCCGCGTCACCACGGCGTCGGTCTCGTCGTGGATGGTCGCGCCGGCCCGGGTGATCACCACCCAGTCGCCCTCTTCGAGATAGGCGATGCGGTCGGTGAAGGGGGCGAGCGCGATGGCGTCGGAGCCGAGATACATCTCGCCCTCGCCGTAGCCGACCGCCAGCGGCGAGCCGCGACGGGCGCCGATGACCAGATCGTCCTCGCCGGGGAAGAGGAAGGCGAGCGCGAAGGCGCCGGTGAGGCGCTTGAGCGTCTTGGCGACCGCATCGGCCGGGGTGTCGCCGGCGGCGAGGCGATGGTCGACCAGTTGGGCGACGACTTCCGTGTCGGTCTCGGAGGCGAAGACGTGGCCGGCGGCCTCGAGTTCGTCGCGCAGCACGCGGAAGTTCTCGATGATGCCGTTGTGGACCACGGCGACGCGGGCGGTGGCATGCGGGTGGGCGTTGGCCTCGGTCGGGGCGCCGTGGGTCGCCCAGCGGGTGTGGCCGATGCCGATCAGGCCGGACAGGGGGGCGGCGGCGAGCTTGACCTCGAGGTTCTTCAGCTTGCCCTCGGCGCGGCGGCGCGCCAGCACCGAGCCCTGCTCGAGGGTCGCCACGCCGGCCGAGTCGTAACCGCGGTATTCGAGACGCTTCAGGGCTTCGACGAGTTGGGGAGCGACGGGCTCGCGCCCGACGATACCGATGATGCCGCACATGTTGGTCACACCCTGCGTTGATCCGTCGACGTCGCTTCTATCCGATCGACGACGGCGGATCGAAATCACATTCGGTGTCGGTTTGTGACGCGACACCGCGGAAGCCACCGTCGCTACGCGCGAAAGACGGCGGAATGGCGGGCCGGATCAGCCCTTCCTTTCGGCCTTGAGGCGGACCATGCGCTCGCGGAACTTCGCCGCCCAGCCCTCGATCACCCGCTGCGTGCCGCGGGCGACGGCGAGCGAATCCGCCGGCACGTCCTTGGTCACGACCGAGCCCGAACCGACATAGGCGCCGTCGCCGATCTTGACCGGGGCGACCAGCGACGAGTTGGAGCCGACGAAGGCGCCGGCGCCGATTTCCGTCAGATACTTGCCGAAGCCGTCGTAGTTGCAGGTGATGGTGCCGGCGCCGATGTTGGCCTTGGGGCCGATGGTGGCGTCGCCGATGTAGGTCAGGTGATTGACCTTCGCGCCGGCGCCGACCTTGCCGTTCTTGATCTCGACGAAGTTGCCGACGTGCACGTCGGGGCCGAGTTCCGCACCGGGGCGCAGACGGGCGAAGGGACCGACGGTCGCGCCTTCGCCGACATGGGCGCCCTCGAGATGGGAGAAGGCGCGGATCCGCGCCCCCCGCGACACGGTGACGCCGGGGCCGAAGACGACGTTCGGTTCGATCGTCACGTCGGGTTCGATCACGGTGTCGGCGGCGAAGACGACGGTCTCCGGCGCGATCAGCGTGACGCCCGAGGCCAGCACCGCGGCGCGGCGGCGCTTCTGGAACACCGCCTCGCAGACCGAGAGCTGGGTGCGGTCGTTGACGCCCTGGAACTCTTCCTCGTCGCCCTCGACCGCGACGGCCTTCAGACCGCGCGAGCGGGCGATCTCGACGGCGTCGGTCAGATAGTATTCGCCCTTGGCGTTGGCGTTGCCGATCGCCTCGAGCAGCGCGAGCGCCTGGGCGCCGGACAGCCCCATGATGCCGGAATTGCAGAAGTTCACGGCGCGCTCGGCCTCGCTCGCGTCCTTCTCCTCGCGGATGGCGACGAGGTCGGCGCCCTGCGTCAGCAGGCGGCCGTAGCCCTTGGGGTCGGCGGTGCGGAAGCCGAGGACGACGACGCTCGCGCCGGTCGCGAGTTCGGCGCGGACGCGGCCGATGGTCTCGGCGGTCACCAGCGGCGTGTCGCCGTAGAGCACCACGACGTCGTCGGCGCCGGCGGCGATCGCGGCGCGGGCCTGGAGCACGGCATGGGCGGTGCCGAGGCGGTCGGTCTGGGTGAAGATCTCGCCGGCACCGGCCTTCGACGCCACCGCGGCGACCGCGTCGGCACCCGGGCCGACCACGGCGGCGACGCGCGTGGCGCCCGCCGCCTTCGCCGCGCCGATCGTGTGGGCGACCATCGGCCGCGCCGCCACCTCGTGCAGCACCTTCGGCAGGCTCGAGCGCATGCGCGTGCCTTCTCCGGCAGCGAGCACGACGGCGAGGAAGGTACGATCGGACATGGACGGTCTCCTGGAGGGCGCGGGTGGCGCTCGGTCCCCCGTGGAAACTACGACGCGACGACGGGGTCAAGCCCGAAGGCGGCGGACGTCCCGGGCCGCACCCCGAGCGCGGCGCAGCGACGAACGGGAAATGCTAGACTGTTTCAGCGATTCGACAGCCTTTCTCGCGAGATTCGACCTTGGCCGCCCGCAAGTCCATCGGCACCGCCACCTTCTATGACGACGACCCCGCCCGCAACGGCGGGTTCGGACTCGTGATCTGGGGTTTCGCCACGGTCGCGGCGGTCGTGCTCGGCTTCGCCTCCTGGCAGTTCGCCCCGCCGCGGGCCGACGGCGAAGGCGTGCGCATGGCCGGCGGGCCGAATGCCGACGAGATCACCGGATCGATCGTGCCGGGTGACCGGCCGGCGCCGTTGCCCTCGCGGGTGATCGCACCGGGCAAGGTCGGGCCTCTGGTGCTCGGCGCCGATCCCAACGAACCGGCGGTGACGATCCGCGACATCGAGGTGCTGCGCGCCGACCTGCGCGAGTTGCAGCGCCGGATCGCCCAGATGGGGCTCTCCGGCGACGGCATGTCGCGCCGCGTCGACCGGCTCGAGGAGCGCATCACCGTCATCGCCTCGTCGGTGCCGTCCCAGCCCTCGCCCGGCGAGACCGTCGCGGCGCGCGACGATGCCGGTGCGAGCCAGGCGGCCGGCCAGCCGATGCGCACCGCCGGCGGCCCGACGGAGGCGAGCGCGACCCCGCGTCTGCCGCAGCCGCGGCCCGAGGCCGATCTGCCGACGGTGACCGGATCCGTTCCGCCCAAGGCCGCGACCACCGGTTCCGCCGGCAAGCTCGATCGCGAGGCGACGCCCGCGGCTCCGGCACCGCAGGCCACCGTCGCCGTGGCGCCTGCCCTCGCTCCCGCCCCGACGCCTTCCGCTGCGCCGGCCGCTGCCGCGCCGGCTCCGGCGGAGGCGGCGAAGGCGCAGCCGATCGGCGGTGCGGCGGTGGCGGCGATCGACCTCGGCGGCTACCGTTCGCTCGCCTCGCTGAAGAAGTCGTGGTCCGACATGTCGGATCGCTACGCCGAGTTCGGCCACGGCATCGAGCCGCTGGCGCGGCTGCGCGAGACCGACAGCGGCATGGAGGCGCGGCTCGTCGCCGGCCCCTATTCGAGCCAGCAGGAAGCGGCCAAGGCCTGCATCCGCATGAAGGCCTTCGGCGTCTCCTGTCAGGTGACCGGTTACACCGGCCAACCGCTCGCCGCGATCCGCTGAGGTCGGCGGTTCGGGACGGGCCTCGGCCGAGCTTCGAGATAATAGGACCGTCGAAGCCGGCGTCAGCCGAGCTTCGACAAAATCGGAAACGTCTCGATCAGCCAGAACGACACGCGTTCGATGCCGCCGGTGAGGAAGGCGATGCCGGTCAGCACCAGCAGGCCGCCGGTGACCTTCTCGACCACGCCCATCTGGGCGCGGAAGCGGCGCATCAGCTTCATGAAGGGCTGCGAGAAGGCGGCGGCGACGAGGAAGGGCACGCCGAGGCCGGCGGCATAGACCGCGAGCAGGAAGGCGCCCTGCCCCACCGTCTCGCGGCTCGCCGCGACGCCGAGAACGGTCGCCAGCACCGGGCCGATGCAGGGCGTCCAGCCGAAGCCGAAGGCGAGCCCGATGACATAGGCGCCGAGCGCGCCCGCCGGCTTGCGCGCGACCTGGACGCGGGCCTCGCGATAGAGCAGCGGAATGCGGAAGAGGCCGAGGAAATGCAGCCCCATGACGATGATGGCGACGCCGGCCGCGGGCGCCAGCACGTCGAGATGCGAGCGCACGATCGAGCCGAAGACCGAGGCCGTCGCCCCCATCGCCACGAAGACCGACGCGAAGCCGGCGACGAAGGCGAGGGACGCCAGGAAGATCCGCCGCCGCGCCGCTTCCCAGCCGGCGCCGGTCATCTCGTCGAGGCTCGCGCCGGCGATGAAGGCGAGATAGGGCGGCACCAGCGGCAGCACGCAGGGCGAGGCGAAGGAGAGCACGCCGGCACCGAACGTGCCGAGAAGGGTGATGTCAGAAGTCATGGCGCCCGGGTGGCTCGTCTGATCGTTGGCTCGTGGGATCGGTGGCGCGTTCCTAACCCGAAACGCGACGCCGACGAAATCACGCTTACGGCAGAGGGACATTGACGAATGTCGGCGGCGGGGACGGCTCTCTTCCAGCGGCACCCATGCCCGGCGCCTCCGGCAAGGCGGCATCGAAGGCGTCGAGGATCATCGGTTCGGGCGATGCCACCGCGACCAACTCTCCCAGACCACTGCGATGCCACCGCCGAGAATCATGATCAGGCCCAGACTGACGGCAGGGACCGCGAAGAGCAGCGCCTGCCACCACACGAGGCCCCACACCTTCCAGGCACCGTAGAAGATCAGCGGCAGCGTCAGGATGGTCAGGCGCAGCAAGGCGAGCACGACGAAGGCGCCGGCGACGACCAACACGCGCCATCCGACCAGAGGCCAATCGAACCAGGCTTCGGCACCATCGGCGAACGCGACGACCGAGGCCACCGAATAGGCGACGAGAAGGATGACCCCGACGACGGGACCGACTCTGTCCAGCATGGCTTCCCCTTCGGCACACGACGGAACGCGATGTCCGACGCGAGACACGTGAGATCAATCTCACACGGCTCTCGCCGGCTCGCGATCTCTTTTCGGCGTCGGGGACGACGTTGCGATTTTCGATCGTGTCGGACGTTTTGGTGAGCCGGGCGGGGATCGAACCCGCGACCACATGATTAAAAGTCACGTGCTCTACCACTGAGCTACCGGCCCCCAGCGCGGGCGGACCATAAGGGGAGGTCGGCGCGGCGGTCAAGCCGTCGCGCAAGTCGCTTCACAGCCGGCGGTCCGTGGTCGCTCGACGCGCTCGAACCCGTCTTCCCCTCGCCTCCCCTTCGTCGCGAACGGGAGCGACGCGGGCGGGGAGCGCCACCCCTCCTCACCGGAGGGATGGCGCACGCTCTCACGCCGGCTGCCGCGCTCTGACACCGTAGCCGATCAGTTCCAGCGCCGCGAAGGCCAGCATCGACAGGCCGACCATGGGGAAGAAGACGCCCGTCGCCACGGCCAGTGCCATCAGCCACGCGGGGATCCGTTCGCCCGCCGGCAGGCGCGGTGCGGCGAAGGTTCCCGAGGGGCGGCGCTTCCACCACATGACGACGCCGGAGACCGTCAGGCCGACGATCGCCACCAGAGATGCGAGCAGCACCAGCTGGTTGGCGAGGCCGAAGGCCTGACCCATGTGGATGCTGACGCCCCATTCGCCCATGCGGCCGAAGAAGCCGAGATCCTCGAGCCCCATGTCGAACAGGATTTCGCCGGTGTACTGGTCGAGATGGACGACACGCTCCTTTCGGATGTCGTCGGGATAGACCGAGGCGGTGAAGACGCCGTCGGGTGTGGTCGGAACGTTGATCGCCCAGCCCGGCGCCATGCCGATCGCGTCGACCGTGGCGACGACGTCGTCGAGCTTCGCCGGCACGCCGGACTTGGCGCCGGAGAGCGGAACCGGCTGGTTCTCGATGATCCAGGGCGCGTGGTCGGCGACGTCCTTCAGCGGCACGGTCGAGACCGGGTACTTGTCCCAGTAGCCGTCCGGCATGCCGAGGCCGAGGGCATAGGAATAGGCGTAGAACTTCTTGCCCCAGTAGCCCGACCAGGGCAGGCCCGTCACCGCGAGGAAGACGATGACGGCGCCGACGAAGACGCCGGTCACGGCGTGGAGATCGCGCCAGAAGACGCGTTTCGCGGGCGTCTCGCGCACACTGACGACGCCGCCCTTCTGCCCGCGCGGCCACCACAGATAGATGCCGGAAGCGGTCATCAGCACCATCCAGCCGGCGACGCCCTCGATGATGCGTTCGGCGAACCAGCCGGCATATTGCAGGCTGTGCAGCTTGCGGACGACGTACATCGCGGGCGATTCCGCGAAGCCGGCGTCCCACAGCGTGCCGAGGACACGGCCCGTGTAGGGGTCGACGAAGACCGTGTCCTTGACCCCGTCGGGGCCGGCGATCCTGACCTTGGCGGAACGATCGGGGGCCGGCGGCGGCTCGTAGCCGCGCAGCGTTCCGGGATGGGCGGCCATCGCCTTCGCCACCAGTTCGGACGGCGCCATCTGGGCCGTGGACTGGGGCGCGACGAAGCGCAGGCCGCCGTGGATCCTGTCGTTGATCTCGTCCTTGAAGAGATAGATCGCGCCGGTGACGCAGATCAGGACGACGAAGGGAATGATGACGAGGCCGGCGAAGAAGTGCCAACGCCAGAGGGCGCGGTAGACGACGGAGCCCAGCGCTCCGCCCTGCAGAGTTCGAGACATGGCTGTCCCTTTCCGATCCGAGAAGACGAGACCCGACGCGGGAGTCGGGCGCTGCGGTCACGGGATCGGTGCGGGCGGGGCGCGGGACCGGTAGGAGCCGCCGCCGCCGGAGAGGCGGACGGCGCGCTGCGGCGCGGGTTCGGGCGGCAGCGCCCGGCCGGTCGCGATCGCCGCCGCGACGACGGCGGGCACGATCGCGAGATGATGGCCGAGCCAGATGCACGACATGTGCTGCGGGGCGCGGTCGTCGCCGCCGCCGCCGTTCGGATGGGTGGCACCGTCGGAATCGTTCGGTAGATAGACGATGTCCGTGCCGGTGCAGAGGGCGGAGAAGCCCTCGCGCTCGGGCAGCGCGATCGACGGCCCGAGGACGCGCAGGAACACGGCAAAGGCCAGCAGGAGCACGAGCTCCAGCCGCCAGGTCCGGTTCGAAATGCGCGAGGAGCCCAACATCGAGAATGGCCGCCGGCAGGATTGCCTGCGTGGAGGTTACCCGTCGGCGACGTCCTCGAGAAGACTGCCCTAGGCAGAACTACGGACCAAATCGCCGGCGGGCCCGTCAGTGCCCCGCCGTCGCCGAAGAGCACGAGACGACCCTGGTCGGCGCGACGTCCGCGGCGGAGGCCGCGTCGATGGCGAGCGCCGCGAGGCCGAAGAAGGCGGCGGTGACGAGCAGAAAGCGGACGATCACGGGATTGATCACGGGATTCATGGGAACCCTCCGAAGCGCGAGACCCGGTGCCGGCGGCGCCTCTCGCCGCCCGCATGCTCGTCGGTCGCGCCGCAGCGACGATCGGTTCAACGGCTTCGGCGTTTTCCCGGCGACATCGGGCCTGTGGACCGCACCCCCGAATGTGGGCTAGACACGGGGCCACAAAAGCCGGGACACCGCCGATGCATCGCCTCCTCAGCAATCTCGCCGCAAAGCGCGTCCTCCTCGTCGGCGACGCCATGCTCGATCGCTACATGGAAGGCCCCGTCGGGCGGATCTCGCCGGAGGCGCCGGTGCCGATCGTCAAGGTCGGCCGCGTCTTCGACCGGCCGGGCGGCGCCGCCAACGTGGCGCTGAACCTCGCCTCGCTCGGCGTCGCCGTGACCTTCGTCGCCCATGTCGGCAGGGACGCCGACGCGACCGCCCTGCGCGACCGCCTCGAGGAGGCCGGCGTCGTCACCCGTTTCGTCACGGCCGAGAACGCCCGCACCATCGTCAAGCTCAGGGTTCTGTCGCAGCGCCACCAGCTGCTGCGGCTCGACTTCGAGGATTCCTTCGCCGACGAAGATCACGGGCCGCTGCTCGACGCCTATCGCGCGGCGCTCGCCGATCACGACCTCGTCGTGCTGTCGGACTACGGCAAGGGGACGCTCGCCAGGGTCGCGGATCTGATCGCGCTGGCGAAGGCCGCGGGCAAGCCGACGATCGTCGATCCGAAGGGCTCCGACTTCGCCCGCTATGCCGGGGCGACCGCCATCACGCCCAACGCCTCGGAATTCGCCACCGTCGCGGGTCGTGCGGCCGACGAGGCCGATTTCGGCGCCCGTGGCTTCGCGCTTCGCGAGCAGCTCGGGCTCGCCCATCTCCTCGTCACCCGCGGCGAACGCGGCATGACGCTCTTCTCCGAAGGCGGCTTCCGTCTCGACATGCCGACGGTGGCGCGCGAGGTCTACGACGTCACCGGCGCCGGCGACACGGTGATCGCGACGCTGGCGGCGACCCATGCGGCAGGCGCCTCCTTCCCCGAGGCCGTGCGCCTCGCCAATCTCGCCGCCGGCATCGTCGTCGGCCGCATGGGCACGGCGGCGGTGACGCTGCACGAGCTGGCGGAGGCCTCCGCGCCGATCGGCGCCGCCGACGACGTCGAGATCACGCTGCGCCGGATCGCCGAGGCCAAGGCGCGCGGCGAACGCATCGTCATGACCAACGGCTGTTTCGACATTCTCCACGCCGGCCACGTCGACTATCTCGCCCGCGCCAAGGCGCTCGGCCGTCGGCTGGTGGTGGCGCTGAATTCCGACGCCTCGGTGACGCGGCTCAAGGGCGAGAGCCGGCCGATCAACGGCTGGGCCGATCGCGCCGCGGTGCTGGCGGCGCTCGAGGCGGTCGACTGGGTCGTGCCCTTCGACGGTTCGATCGACGCCGAGGGCCGCCATTCCGACACGCCGCTCGACATCATCCGGGCGATCGGTCCGGACGTGCTGGTCAAGGGCGGCGACTACACGATCGAGACGATCGTCGGCGCCGAGGACGTGCTGGCGGCCGGCGGTCGGGTCGAGGTCCTGCCCTTCCTCGAGGGCCGGTCGACCAGCTCGATCGTGGCGCGGGCCAAGGGTGACTGAGGGCGACGTACGAAATTCCGACCATTTGCTCCTGTTCGGCTTCACCCTGAGGTGCCCGGCTGAAAGCCGGGCCTCGAAGGGCGAAGTCGTCGACGGGCCGCACCACTCGGCCCTTCGCACTTCGAGGCTCGCTTGCGCTCGCACCTCAGTGTGAAGGGCCTCTGCGACAGACCGAAAGGGTCTGAACTTCACGAGGCCGGTATGAGGCCCGCGGGCGCACCACCTCACCCACGGAATCGAAAGGGCCGGCGGATCGCTCCGCCGGCCCTCGTCGTTCCGGCCTCGACCGAGGCTCAGTAGAGCAGACGGCAGCGGATGGTGCCGTCGATGGCGCGCATCTCGGCCAGCACGTCGTCGGCGAAGTCGTCGGCGGCATCCGCCTCGATCACCACGTAGCCGACGTCGCCCTCGGTCTGGAGATACTCGGCCGCGATGTTGAGGCCGCGGTTGGAGAACAGCGTGTTGAGGCGGTTCAGCATGCCCGGGCGGTTCTGGTGGACGTGCATGAAGCGCGTGCCGGCCGGACGTGCCGGCAGCTGGACCTGCGGGAAGTTGACCGCGCCGACGGTCGAGCCGATGTCCGACCAGTCGACCAGCTTGCGGGCGACTTCGGCGCCGATGCGCTCCTGCGCCTCCTCGGTCGAGCCGCCGATGTGCGGCGTCAGGATGACGTTGGGCAGGCCCTGGATCGGCGAGACGAACTTCTCGGCGTTGCCCTTGGGCTCCTTGGGGAAGACGTCGACGGCGGCGCCGGCGAGGTGGCCGTCCTTCAGCGCGCGGGCGAGCGCCTCGAGGTCGACGACGGTGCCGCGGGCGTTGTTGACGAGATAGGCGCCCTTCTTCATGGCGCGGATCTCCTTCTCCCCGATCATCATGTGGGTCGAAGCGTTCTCCGGCACGTGCAGCGAGACGACGTCGGCCTGATCGAGCAGCAGCTCGAGCGTGCCCGAGGGCTCGGCCATGCCGTGGCTGAGCTTGTCGGTGACGTCGTGATAGATCACGCGCATGCCCATGCTCTCGGCGAGGTTCGACAGCTGCGAACCGATGTTGCCGTAGCCGACGATGCCGAGTGTCTTGCCGCGCACCTCGAAGGAGCCGTTGGCCGACTTGTCCCAGCCGCCCTGATGGGCCGACACCGAGCGATCGAAGATGCGGCGGAACAGCATCACGATCTCGCCGATCACCAGTTCGGCGACCGAGCGGGTGTTGGAGAAGGGCGCGTTGAAGACCGGGATGCCGCGCACGCGGGCGGCGGCGAGGTCGACCTGGTTGGTGCCGACCGAGAAGCAGCCGACCGCGATCAGCTTGTCGGCGGCCTCGAACATCGCCTCGGTCATCTGCGTGCGCGAGCGGATGCCGACCATGTGGACGCCCTGCAGCGCGTCCTTCAGCGCCTGACCTTCCAGCGCCGTCTTGAGATGGGTGACGTTGGTGTAGCCGGCCTTCTTCAGGAGATCGACGGCGGTCTGGCTGATGCCCTCGAGGAGCAGGATCGAGATGCGCTCGCGCGGCATCGAGAGGCGTACGGTCATGACGACACCCGGTTCAGGAAAGGAAGAGCCGGTCTAGGCCGAACCGCCCCCCCGGTTCAATGCAAAAAATGCAACATCGGCGCGGGATTCGCCCATTGGCCAGCCACCGGCGCGGCGTGTTCCGCTCAGCGGCGGGCCGTCAGGTGATGCAGCACGATGCCGGACGTGGTGGCGACGTTGAGACTGTCGACGCCCGCCGCCATCGGGATCGACACCGCCCGTGCCCGCGCGATCACGTCCGCCGGAAGGCCGGGCCCCTCGGTGCCGAGCAGGATCGCCATGCGCCCGCGCGGTCGCACCTCGATCAGCCGTTCGGTCGCCGATGGGGTCAGCGCCAGCATCTCGAAGCCGTGGGCGGCGGCGAGTGCCACCGGATCGGAGCCGCCCTCGAGCCGCGCATGCGGCACGCTCAGGACATGGCCGACCGAGACGCGCAGCGCCTTGCGATAGAAGGGATCGCAGCAGGTGGCATCGATCAGCACGCCATGGGCGCCGAAGGCGGCGGCGTTGCGGAAGAGGCCGCCGATGTTGTCGTGATTGGCGATGCCCATGGCGATCACCACGACCGCATCGTCGGGCGCGCGCGCCAGCAGCGCCTCGGGGCTCTCGGGCTCGCCCTTCTCGCCGATCGCCAGGATGCCGCGGTGGAGCGGGAAACCGGCGATCGTGTCGAGCACGGCACGCGGCGCCGTCATCACCGGGACGTCGTCGTCGAGTTCGGCAAGCAGCGACGCGAGGCTCTCGATGCGGCGCTCGTCGATCAGCAGCGACTGCGGCCGATGGCGGCGCGCGCGGACGAGAACGGTGAGGACGACCTCGCCCTCGGCGACGAACAGCCCCTGCCGGCCGACGAGATCGCGCTCGCGCACGTCGCGATAGGCGGCGACGGCGGGATCATCGGGCGAGGTGACGGGAATGATGCGGGGCACGGCGCGGTCTCGGGTGGGCGTCGCCGGTTCGCCTAGCACGAACGCGGGCGGCCGACCACGGGCGATCGGCGGCGCGGGAAGGCTCCCCTCCCCGGCTGCCGCCTTCGCGTCGCCCGCCGTCCTCAGAACGCGACGCGGACCGAGGCTCGGACCTGCTGGTTCTGCACCGCATCGGCATTGGCGGTCAGCAGATACTCGAGATCGATCGAGATCCCGTCGAGCGTCATCATGCGGAGCGAGACGCCGCCGGTCAGGCTGTCGCGGACGGCCGGCGTGCCGGTGATGGCGTAACCGGCGCCGCCGAGGTCGGCGTAGCCGAGGCGCTGGGTGAAGCCACCCTCGAAGGCGTGGCGGTATTCGAGCCGCACGCCGGGGGTGACGGTGCCCCAGTCGACCGGGATCGTGTAGTTCGCCCGGAGGCCTGCCACACCGCTGACCGTGGTCGTCTCCAGCCGATCGTAGGCGAGCGCCCAGATCGTCGAGCCGGTCTCGGTGTAACCGTCGAGGAACACCTTCACCACGTCGACCCGACCGTAGGACGACAGCTTCAACGCGCCCCACTTCTCGGCGAAGGTCAGGCCGACCGAGCCGAAGATCTCGTGGCCGTCGCGCCGGCCGTCGAGCATGACCGAACCGGCCGTCGACCAGCGCCGGGTGTCGAAGCGCAGCGCGCCGTATCCGCCGGTCACGTCGAGGAAAGCCTTGGGCGCGAAGCGCCAGCTGCCGTAGAGCGTCGCCGTCCAGGCGGTGCCGTCGGAGCGGCTGCCGTCCGAGCCGAAGGTGGTGCGGTCCTGGCCGTAGCCGAGCGCCAGACCGACCTTCAGCCCGTCCATGACGCGGCCGTCGATGCCGACCGTCAGGCCCGCCGTGGTGAAGTGGTTGTCGTAGGACCCGTCGATCTTCAGCCGGCCGAAGTCGATCGAGCCCGCCGTCCACAGGCGGAAGGGCAGATCGGCCTTCTTCTGCATCACCGCGAAGGCCTGGGTGATCTTCTGGATGGCGCGGCCGGCGTCGTTCATCGACGCCCGGTCGCGGCCGTCCTCGGACGCGAAGGCGAGGACGGTGCCGTCGGCGTCGATCACCGGACGGGGATCGGAGGCCGCCATGCGCAGCGTGCCGCCCGAGGAACGCCCGCCGAGCTCGGCCGTCGCCGTGCCGCCGTTGCCGCGCGCCGCCGCGACACGACCGCCGGAGGGCGTGGTCGAACCGGACGAGGCGCCGGAGCCGGTGCCCGAGCCGCCGGGGCCGGAACCGTCGTTGCCGTCGGGGTCGTCGTCCTCGTCGTGGATCTCCTCCAGGCGACGCATGGTGTTGTCGATCTGGGCCTGGGCGAAGCGGTTGGCGGTCGTCACCTGCGAGGTGACGATGCCGCGCACCGTCGGATCGGCCGACGGATCGGGCCGCGACGACACGGTGACGGTGGTCGTCGACGAGGTGACGGCGAGGTTGTTGGCGTCGCCGGCATAGGCCGCGGTGATGGAATGCGGTCCGATCGTCAGCGACGAGACCGTCGTGCTGGCCGAGCCGCCGGAGAGGGCGACGGTGGCGAGCGTCGTGGCGCCGTCCTTGAAGGTGACCGACCCGGTCGGCGAGACGCCGCCGGTGAGCGTCGCCGTCAGCGTCACCGGCGCGCCGAAGGCCGGCGCGGCGTTGGACGACGTGACGGTGATCGTCGGCGTGCCCTTGTTGACGGTGATGGTCACCGTCGCCGGCGCCGAAGTGCCGCCGACATTGGTCGCGGTGTACTGGAACGAATCCGTGCCCGTGTAGCCCGCCGTCGGCGTGTAGCCGATCGACGTACCGGAGACGGAGGTCGAGCCGTGCGCCGGCGCGGTCGAGACGGCGACGCTGGTCGCAGTGCCGCCGGAGAGGGCGAGCGTGATCGGGTTGTTGCTCGAGTTGGGTTCGACCGTCGCCGAAACGGCGCCGGCGACCGGCGCCGCGACATAGGTGAAGCGGTCGCCCGCCCCGGTCGTCGAGGTGCCGCCGAGCGTCGTCACCGTCACGTCGACGGTGCCGGCCGAGCCCGCCGGCGCGGTCGCGGTGATCGAGGTCGCCGAGGTCACCGAGAAGCTCGTCGCATCCGTCGTGCCGAACTTCACCGCCGAAGCGGCGAGCAGGTCGGTGCCGGTGATGGTGACGACCGTGCCGCCACTCGTCGGACCCGAGGTCGGCGCGATCGACGTCACGGCGGGCGTCGTCGCCTGGACGGCGAAGCTGCGCGTCACCCGCGTCGCCGCGAGCCAGGCGCCGTTGCCGGCCTGATCGGCGTCGATGGTGCATGTGCCGAGCGTGACGAAGGTCAGCGTTCCGCCGGAGGTGACGGTGCAGACGCCCGTCGTCGACGAGGAGAAGGCGACCGTCAGCCCGGAACTCGCCGTCGCCGAGAGCGTCGGCGAGGTGCCGAAGGTCTGGGCGCCCGGATTGGCGAAGGTGATGGTCTGCACCCCCTTCGGCGTGACGCTGTTGGAGGCCGCCGACGCCGCCCCCGTGCCGGCCGTGTTGGTCGCCGTCACCGTGAACGTATAGGCCGTGCCGTTGGTGAGGCCCGTCACGGTGATCGGCGAGGCCGTACCCGTTCCGGTGAGGCCGCCCGGCGACGAGGTCACGGTGTAGCCGGTGACGGCCGAGCCGCCGGTCGAGGCGGGCGCGGTGAAGGTCACGCTGGCCTGGGCATCGCCGGCGGTCGCCGTGCCGATGGTCGGGGCACCGGGCGCGACGGCATTGACCGCGAAGCTCTGCGTCACCCGCGTCGCCGCGAGCCAGGCGCCGTTGCCGGCCTGATCGGCATCGATGGTGCAGGTGCCGGCCGCCACGAAGGTCAGCGCGCCGCCACTGGTGATGGTGCAGACGCTCGTCGTCGACGAGCCGAAGCTCACCGTCAGACCGGAACTCGCGGTCGCCGAGAGCGTCGGCGTCGTGCCGAAGGTCTGGCTGCCGGGATTGGCGAAGGCGATGGTCTGCGACGCCTTGGGCGTGACGCTGTTGGACGCGCTCGAGGCCGCACCCGTGCCGACCGTGTTGGTCGCGGTCACGGTGAAGGTGTAGGCGGTGCCGTTGGTGAGCCCGGTCACGGTGATCGGCGAGGTCGTTCCCGTCCCGGTGAAACCGCCGGGCGACGACGTGACGGTGTAGCCGGTGATGGCCGAACCGCCGTTCGAGGCGGGGGCGGTGAAGGTCACGCTCGCCTGGGTGTCGCCCGCGGTCGCCGTGCCGATGGTCGGGGCACCGGGCGCGACGGCATTGACGGCGAAGCTCTGCGTCACCCGCGTCGCCGCGGTGAAGGCGGCATTGCCGGCCTGATCGGCGTCGATGGTGCAGGTTCCGGTCGTCACGAAGGTCAGTGTGCCGCCCGACGTGATGGTGCAGACGCTCGTGGTCGAAGACGTGAAGGCGACCGTCAGGCCGGAGCTCGCGCTTGCGGAGAGCGTCGGCGTCGAGCCGAAGGTCTGGGCGCCCGGATTGGCGAAGGTGATGGTCTGCGTCGCCGTCGGCGTCACACTGTTCGAAGCGGCGGAAGCCGCCCCCGTGCCGGCCGTGTTGGTCGCGGTGACCGTGAACGTATAGGCCGTGCCGTTGGTCAGGCCCGTCACCGTGATCGGCGAAGTCGTGCCCGTCCCGGTGAAGCCGCCGGGCGAAGACGTGACGGTGTAGCCGGAGATCGTCGCGCCGCCGGTCGAAGCCGGCGCGGTGAAGGTGACGCTCGCCTGGGTGTTGCCCGCAGTGGCGGTGCCGATGGTCGGAGCCCCCGGCGCGACGGCATTGACCGTGAAGCTCCGCGTCACCCGCGTCGCCGCGAGCCAACTGCCGTTGCCGGCCTGATCGGCGTCGATGGTGCAGGTGCCGGCGGTGACGAAGGTCAGCGCGCCGCCGCTCGTGATCGTGCAGACGCCGGTCGTCGACGAGCCGAAGCTCACCGTCAGACCGGAACTCGCGGTGGCGGTCAGGGTCGGCGAGGTGCCGAAGGTCTGGGCGCCGGGATTGGCGAAGGTGATGGTCTGCGCGCCCTTCGGCGTCACGCTGTTGGAGGCCGCCGACGCCGCACCCGTGCCGACGGTGTTGGTCGCGGTCACGGTGAAGGTGTAGGCGGTGCCGTTGGCGAGGCCGGTCACGGCGATCGGCGAGGCCGTCCCCGTCCCGGTGAAGCCGCCGGGCGACGACGTGACGGTGTAGCCGGAGATCGTCGCGCCGCCGTTCGAGGCGGGCGCGGTGAAGGTCACGCTGGCCTGGGCGTCGCCGGCGGTCGCCGTGCCGATGGTCGGCGCACCGGGTGCGACCGCATTGACGGCGAAGCTGCGGCTCACCCGCGCCGCCGCGTCCCAGGTGCCGTTGCCGGCCTGATCGGCGTCGATGGTGCAGGTGCCGGCCGTCACGAAGGTCAGTGCGCCGCCGCTCGTGATGGTGCAGACGCTCGTCGTCGACGAGGAGAAGGCGACCGTCAGACCGGAACTCGCGGTCGCCGAGAGCGTCGGCGAGGTGCCGAAAGTCTGGGCGCCCGGATCGGCGAAGGTAATGGTCTGCGCGCCCTTCGGCGTGACGCTGTTGGAGGCGCTCGAGGCCGCACCCGTGCCGACGGTGTTGGTCGCGGTCACGGTGAAGGTGTAGGCGGTACCGTTCGTCAGTCCGGTCACGGTGATCGGCGAGGTCGTGCCCGTCCCGGTGAGACCGCCGGGCGACGAGGTGACGGTGTAGCCGGAGATGCTCGCCCCGCCGGTCGAGGACGGCGCCGTGAAGGTGACGCTCGCCTGGGCGTCGCCCGCGGTCGCCGTGCCGATGGTCGGCGCGCCCGGCGCGACGGCGTCGACCGCGAAGCTCTGCGTCACCCGCGTCGCCGCGGCATAGGCGGCGTCGCCGGCCTGATCGGCGTCGATGGTGCAGGTTCCCGTCGTCACGAAGGTCAGCGCGCCGCCGCTCGTGATGGTGCAGACGCCGGTCGTCGACGAGCCGAAGCTCACCGTCAGGCCGGAACTCGCGGTGGCGGTCAGGGTCGGCGTGGTGCCGAAGTTCTGGGCGCCGGGATTGGCGAAGGTGATGGTCTGCGACGCCTTGGCGACCGACAGGGTCAGCGTGCCGCTGGTCTGCGAGAAGCCGCCGGTGCCGGTCGACGAGTCCGTGACCTGGAGCGTGAAGTTGAAACTGCCGCCGGCGGTCGGCGTGCCGGAGAGCGCGCAGTTCGAGCCGATCGAGACGCCGCCGGGCAAGGCGCCGGACGCGACCGAGGTGGCGCAGGTGTAGGGCGACTTGCCGCCGGTCGTCGTGATCGAATAGCCCGACAGCGCCGTGGCGGCGGTGGCGCCGGAACCGGAGAGCGAGATCGAGAGCGTCGGATTGCCGACCGTGACGGTCACGGTGGCGGTGGCCGAATCGCCGGCGGCGTTGTGGGCGCGGATCTGGAACGTGTCGGAGCCGCGGAAGCCGACGACCGGCGTGTAGGAGACCACACCACCCGTGGTCACCGACAGTGAGGCGCCGTTGGTCGAGGTGCCGGTGGTCGAGGTACCCGACGAGCCGAGGTAGTAGGCGGTCGGCGAGTTGGTCGGCGAGCCGAGGGTCGCGACGTCGATCGACGTCGCCGAGGCCGAGCCGGTGTTGTAGGCGATCGTCGTCGAATAGGTCAGCGACGTCGAGGAGAAGGCGGGCGTGGCACTGGTGAGGTTGGTCAACTGAATGGTGTAGGCGGCATTCGTCTGACCGTATTCCGCGTAGCCGACCTGCGTCCCGCCGGCCACGCAGTTCGTGAGGTTGAAGCAGAACGGCGTCTTGTAGGTCAGGTCGAAGCTGTCGGTCGTTCCGCTGGTCGGGCCGGCCAGGATCGTGATGGTATAGCTGAAACCCTGAAAGTTCCCGCTGGTGTCGTCGATCGGCGTGATGCGATACGACCCGCCGTTCACGCCGGCCAGGGTGACGTTCGTCAACGACGAACTGCTACTGGCGGTCATCGGCAGGTTGGTGTTGTCGGATCCGCATGGGGAAAACAGGCCGGATTCGTAGGCAGTGTCGCTCATGCCCACGGTTCGAAGGTCGAGCGTCTTCGATCCGTTGACCGCGATACCGTTCATGTCGACGCTCAGTGTGCCCGACGACGAACAGGCCGCCGAAGCCGCGACCGAACCGACGATCAACAGGACGAGCGCGAGCAGACCGCGGGCCAACCAGGCCATGCGAAAGATCGGTCGCCGCGCGACGCGGGACGAGCCGCGCGAGAACCCGGCGGCTTCGACCGGAAGCGGTCGTATCGATCGCACACCCGAGCGCGGTCGATCCCGCCCCGAAGCGAAATTCAAAATCGACGATCGATCGAACATGGACCCCCACCCTGCCCCACTGACGCGCGCGATCTGCCGAAGACCGAACCGGCGTGTCGAGCACGAGTAATGCACGAGTGTCTCGTCAGCACAACCTGATGAAATATTTTTCCAATATAGACGGTCTCCTTCCGCGCCGTCTCCGCAGACATTCCGCGCATCATGGAGTCCAATCGAAACAAGGATGTGCCGCATTGCGTCATGTTCGACGCCGGTAGACTCGGGTCGACACGGCAGATCGCGATATATCCGTGCTGCGTTGCAATCATGATACAGATCTATGCGAGGCTCTTCCGCGTCAACCTGTCATGACGAGAGTCTATACCCCGTCACACGGCGTCACAATACAATGACGCCGCGACAGACTTCTGTGACGCGCTGGACAGTTCGCCGGACCTATGGTTTGTTCGAAATGCCAAACAACCGGGGGTTTATAAGCATGGATACCTATCTGGGAACCATCATGCCGGTCGGCTTCGCCTTCGCCCCCAAGGGCTGGGCACTGTGCAACGGCCAGCTGCTGTCGATCGCGCAGAATCAGGCGCTGTTCTCGCTTCTCGGTACGAATTTCGGCGGTGACGGGCGCTCGACCTTCGGCCTGCCCGACCTGCGCGGGCGGACGCCGGTCGGCCTCTCGCAGTCTCAGCCGGGCCTTTCGTCGGGAACCGAGACGGTGACGCTGACGGCGAACCAGTTGCCGGCGCACACCCACTACGTCACCGCCACGACGGTGGCCGGATCCGGCCGCGGGACGCCCGCCGCCGGCAAGATCTTCGGGGCCAACGGCAACGCCGCGGCGACGCTGTTCGCGCAGCCGTCGAACCAGGTCGCCCTGTCGCAGAACAACGTCGGCGCGAGTGGCGGCAACGCTCCCCACGAGAACATGCAGCCGTATCTCGTCGTGAACTACATCATTGCACTTTCCGGCATCTTCCCCAGCCGCGGCTGAAGGATCGATCGGCCTGCGACGTTACTCCGGCAACGAGGGATCGAGACATGGAACCCTATATCGGCACGATCATGCTCTTCGCCTTTCCCCGCATTCCCACCGGCTGGGCCGCCTGCGACGGATCGCTGCTGCCGATCTCGGAATACGAGACGCTCTTCACGCTGATCGGCACCACCTACGGCGGCGACGGCGTCACCGACTTCGCCGTGCCCGACCTCAGGGGGCGCGTTCCGATCCATCAGGGGACCGGCCCCGGCCTCACGACGCGCGTGATCGGCCAGAACGGCGGCGACGAGGCGGTGACGCTCGTCACGACGGCGATGGCCGCCCACGGCCACCCGCTCACGGCCGCATCGAGCACGCCGCCGGTCGGCGGCACCGCGACGCCCGATCCTTCCGTCGGCTTCGGGACCGGCGTCGGGCTGCTGCCCTACACGTCGTCGATCACCGGGGCGACGCCGGAGGTCATGGCCTCCACGACGATCGGCGCCAGCGCCGGCGGACTGCCGCACGACAACATGATGCCGACTCTGATCGGCAACTACTGCATCGCGCTCTACGGGATCTATCCGTCGCAAGGGTGATTCCGCCGACCGTCCAAGATCGTCGAACGCGCTCCGGGAGGGCCCCATGGACAGCTTCTTCATCGGCACGATCATGCCGTTCCCGTACAATTTCGTCCCCTCCGGCGGGTGGATGGCCTGTAACGGCCAGCTGCTGCCGATCCAGCAGTACACCCCTCTGTTCGCGCTGATCGGCACGACCTACGGCGGCAACGGGCAGACCAACTTCGCGCTGCCCAACATCAACGGCACGACGGTCCGGGTGGTCGCCGGACAGGGCCAGGGGCCGGGGCTTTCCGACTACACGATCGGCGAGAGCTTCGGCTTGGACGCCGTCACCCTCCTGTCGACCGAGATCCCTCCCCATTCCCACCCGATGACGGTCTACCGCGGCACCACCAACGTGGCGACGCCGACCGCCGGTGCGACGCTGGTCGACCCCGGCATGACCGGCTTCCTGCCCCAGGGCACCGTGCCTGCGACCCTGCTGAACCCGATGACGGTCGGCACCGCGGGAGCCAGCCAGTCGCATCCCAACGACCAGCCGACGCTGCAGTTGCTGTACTGCATCGCCACCACGGGCATCTACCCGAGCTTCCAGTGAGGCGCGGACCGTCGACGCCGGCCGGCCCGGCGTCGACGGAACCCGAGGGAGGAATGCCGATGCCGACGCGTTTCGCCGTCGAGGACGGCGACGCCCGCGCCGATCGTCCGGCGTTCGCCCTGCGGCCGGTCGAGCCCGGTGACGCGGACTTCCTGCGCACGCTCTTCGTCGCCGATCGCCGCGCGCTCTTCGCCGCCGCGGTCCTTCCCGAGCCGATGCTGGCGATCCTGCTCGACCAGCAGTACCGCGCCCACGAGGCGGGTTCGGCGCAGGAGTTTCCCGATGCCGAACGCTCGGTGATCCTCGCCGACGGCGCGCCCGTCGGCCGTCTCGTGACCGCGCCCGATCGCCGCGCGAGCGGACGGACGCTGCGGATCGTCGACATCGTCGTCGCGCCGACCGCCCGCGGCCGCGGCATCGGCACGGCGGTGCTCGGCGAGACGATCCGGTCGGCACGGGAAGCGGGATGGACCGCTCTGTCGCTGATGGTCGCCCACACCAATCCGTCCGCCGCTCGCCTCTATCGGCGCCTCGGTTTCCGTCCGCAGGGCGAAGACGGGGTCGGTACGACGATGGGTCTGGCGTTGGGGCCGGGTTGAGGCGGAGGTTGGCGCGCGGGCGAGCTGGACATTGTCGATTTCGACCCGAGCATGGGACGCTTCCTCCAGCGACATCAAAACGCGAGGAAGCCATGCTCGACCCGATCGAAACTCCGCACGAGACCTGTGTCGTCTGCGAGAAACCCTTTCCTTTCGGACGCCAGCGCTACGAGGGCCGGTTTGTCCATCAATGGCGATCGGCGATCTGCAGAGCCTGCGAAGCCGGCAATGCCGGTTTCGTTGCGCCTGCCATCCAGCCCGGTCTGGTCGACCGCCTGAAGAAAAGAGGAGCGAGTTTGCAGTTCGACGCGTTCAACCGGCTCGTCATACCGACGCGCGGGTCCTGATCCCCCGCACATGAACAGGAGACGGTCTGCCGATCGCATCAATGTCTTGGGGAGTGTGTGGCGCGCCCTACGGGAGTCGAACCCGTCTTTGCAACGTGAAAGGCTGCCGTCCTAACCGATAGACGAAGGGCGCTCACGGGGCGGGTTCTTATAGTGCTTCGCGGTTACGGGCAAGCCCCTACCCGCTTCGGACGCAATGGCTTCGCCGAATTGTGGAAATCTCGTCGACCGGCGCGTGTCTCCGCGCACCGTCAGCCGTCGTTCGGGGCATCCGGGATGCCGGGGATCTGCGGCAGGAAGGCGCCGCCGCGGCTGCGCACGAAGTCGATCAGCGCCCGCGTCGCCGGCATCGCCTTCTTGCGCGCCAGCCGCACCACGTACCATCGCCGCCACAGCGGCAGGCCGAGGACGTCGAGCACGACGAGGCGGCGGTCCTCGACCTCGGCCGCCACGGTGTGGGCGGAGATGAAGGTCAGGCCCAGGCCGGCGATCACCGCCTGTTTGATCGTCTCGTTGGAGCCGATCTCCATGCCGATCTTCGGGTGGATGCCCGATCGCGCCAGGAAGTGCTCCATCAGCGTGCGGGTACCCGAGCCCGGTTCGCGCACCAGGAAGGTGCGGTCGGCGAAGCGGGCGGGATCGATTCGGCGTTCGCGCGCCAGCGGGTCGGTCGGGGCGGCGACGACCACGTGGGGGTGGGCGCCGATCAGCGCGCTCTCGACCGGCACCTCCTCGGGCGGCCGTCCCATGATCGTCAGGTCGAGATCGCCGGCCTCGAACCGCGACACGATGTCCGACCGGTTGCCGACCACCAGCTCCAGCTCGACGCGGGGGTGCTCGCGGGCAAAGGCCGCCAGCAGCATCGGCGCGAAGTATTTGGCGGTCGACACCACGCCCACCGTGACGCGGCCGCCGTCGGGGGTCCGCAGCGCCTCGACGCTCGATCGCGCGTCGTCGAGGATCTTCTCCAAACGCCTTGACGCATCGAGGATTTCCCGCCCTGCGGCGGTTGGCGTCAGGCCCTGCGCGTCGCGTTCGAAGAGGGGCAGACCGACCTCTTCCTCGAGCAGTTTCATCTGCGCCGTGACCGCCGGCGGGGTCACGTGGGTGGCCTGCGCGGCGGCGGCGAAGGAGCGTCCTTCGACCGCGGCACGGAACATTCGGAGCTGCTTCAGGGTGACGTTTCGCATGGACTTCAGATTATCTGAATCAGAACGAAAAGAAATACGAATTTGCTTAATTCAAACACCGGCGCAGCATCCCTCCAACCAAGACGAGGGAACGCCCATGACCGTGATGGACAAGCCTGCCGCCGCCACCCCGATGGATGCCAAGAAGCGCTACGGCGCGGGCGTCCTGAAGTACGCCCAGATGGGCTACTGGGACGGAGACTACGAACCCAAGGACACCGACGTCCTCGCCCTCTTCCGCATCACGCCGCAGGACGGCGTCGATCCGATGGAAGCGGCCGCGGCGGTCGCCGGCGAGAGCTCGACCGCGACCTGGACCGTCGTGTGGACCGATCGCCTGACGGCCTGCGACAGCTACCGCGCCAAGGCCTACAAGGTCGAGCCGGTGCCGGGCCAGCCGGGCCAGTGGTTCTGTTGGGTCGCCTACGACATCATCCTGTTCGAGGAAGGCTCGATCGCCAACCTGACGGCGTCGATCATCGGCAACGTCTTCTCGTTCAAGCCGCTGAAGGCCGCCCGTCTCGAGGACATGCGCTTCCCGCCGGCCTACGTGAAGACCTTCCGCGGCCCGCCGACCGGCATCGTCGTCGAGCGCGAGCGCCTCGACAAGTTCGGCCGGCCGCTGCTCGGCGCCACGATCAAGCCGAAGCTCGGGCTCTCGGGCAAGAACTACGGCCGCGTGGTCTACGAGGGCCTCGCCGGCGGTCTCGACTTCACCAAGGACGACGAGAACATCAACTCGCAGCCCTTCATGCACTGGCGCGACCGCTTCCTCTACGGCCAGGAGGCGGTGATGAAGGCGACCGCCGCCACCGGCGAGATCAAGGGCCACTATCTCAACATCACCGCCGGCACGATGGAGGAGATGTACCGTCGCGCCGAGATGGCGAAGGAGATCGGCTCCTGCATCGTCATGATCGATCTCGTGATCGGTTGGACGGCGATCCAGTCGATGGCCGAGTGGTGCCGCGCCAACGACATGATCCTGCACATGCATCGCGCCGGTCACGGCACCTACACCCGGCAGAAGAACCACGGCGTGTCGTTCCGCGTCATCGCCAAGTGGCTGCGGCTGGCCGGTGTCGACCACCTGCATGCCGGCACCGCCGTCGGCAAGCTCGAGGGCGATCCGATGACCGTGCAGGGCTACTACAACGTCTGCCGCGAGGCGAAGAACGCCGTCGACTATCAGCGCGGCATCTTCTTCGAGCAGGACTGGTGCGACCTGCGCAAGGTCATGCCGGTGGCCTCGGGCGGCATCCACGCCGGTCAGATGCACCAGCTGCTGCATCTCTTCGGCGACGACGTGGTGATGCAGTTCGGCGGCGGCACCATCGGTCACCCGATGGGCATCCAGGCCGGCGCCATCGCCAACCGCGTCGCCATGGAGACCATGGTTCTCGCCCGCAACGAGGGTCGCGACATCATGGCGGAAGGCCCGGAAATCCTGCGCGACGCCGCCAAGTGGTGCAAGCCGCTCGAGGCCGCGCTCGCGACCTGGGGCTCCGTCACCTTCGACTACGCCTCGACCGACACGTCCGACTTCGTTCCGACGGCGGCGGCGAGCTGAGCCTCCCTTCGGCCCGCCGCGCGGGAGGCGGTCGGTCCGCCCTGAAACCGGCCGCCTCCCCCTTCTCATCCAGACCCGGAGTAGCCTCCATGCGACTGACCCAAGGCGCCTTCTCGTTCCTGCCCGACCTCACCGACGCGCAGATCTCCGCCCAGATCGAACATGCCCTGAACCAGGGCTGGGCGGTGAGCATCGAGGTCACCGACGACCCCCATCCCCGCAACACCTATTGGGACATGTGGGGCATGCCGATGTTCGACCTGCGCGACGCCGCCGGCGTGATGACCGAGGTGCGGGCGGCCCGCGAGGCCAACCCCGAGGCCTACGTGCGCATCAACGCCTTCGACAGCACGCGCGGTTGGGAGACGATCCGCCTCTCCTTCATCGTGCACCGCCCGTCGAAGGAACCCGGCTTCGTCCTCGACCGCATCGAGGAAGCCGGCCGCATCCAGCGTTACGCAGTGCGTCGTCGCTCGGCGGCGTGAGCGGACGGAGCCGTCCGGCTCCCGGCGGGCGATGCGTCCCCGCCCCCGCGCGTCGCCCGCCGTCCGCCCTTCGGCGGACGCCACCCGAAACGATCCGGGCCCGTCGAGGCCCGGCCCCGCGAGCCGGAGGCCCGATCATGACCCTGTCAGCACTCTCCCCCGCCGAGGGTCTCACGGCCGCGACCCCGGACCGGCTGGATCTCGCCGCCCTGTGGCGCGAGACCGAGATCGGGCCTCTGCTCGCCGAGCTCGATCGCGACCTGATCGGCCTCAAGCCGGTCAAGGACCGCATCCGCGAGATCGCCGCCCATCTGCTCGTCACCAAGGCGCGCAAGATCATGGGGCTCGAGACCTCGCCGCCGACGCTGCACATGGCCTTCACCGGCAATCCCGGCACCGGCAAGACCACCGTCGCGCTCAGGATGGCGTCGATCCTCCACCGCCTCGGCTATGTCCGGAAGGGCCATCTCGTCTCGGTGACGCGCGACGATCTGGTCGGCCAGTACATCGGCCACACCGCGCCCAAGACCAAGGAGGTCCTGAAGCGCGCCATGGGCGGCGTCCTCTTCATCGACGAGGCCTATTACCTCTATCGGCCGGAGAACGAGAAGGACTACGGTCAGGAGGCGATCGAGATCCTGCTGCAGGTGATGGAGAACCAGCGCGACGATCTCGTCGTGATCCTCGCCGGCTACGCCGACCGGATGCAGACTTTCTTTTCCGCAAACCCGGGCTTCCGCTCGCGCATTGCCCATCACGTCGACTTCCCCGACTATCGCGACGACGAACTGTTGCGCATCGCCGACGTGATCGCCGAAAAGGAGGGCTACCGGTTCGACGAGGGAGCCCGCGCCGCGCTCGCCGACTATGTCGTGGCACGCCGCACCCAACCCGATTTCGCCAATGCCCGGTCGATCCGCAACGCCTTCGACCGAGCCCGCCTGCGCCAGGCCATCCGCCTCTTCGAAGAGGGGCGCGAGGTCGACGTGGGCGATCTCTCCACCATCACCGAGGCGGAGATCCGGTCCAGTCGGGTGCTCGCCAGGAACATCGATCCCTGAGCGCTTCCTCGATCGTCGGTTCGCATAGACCGAAAAAGGCACGGGCGGCGATCATCGTTCAGGGACAACAGGAAACACCGAGAGGTTAAAGTCATGCGCGAAGCATCGACGCCCCCCGATCTGAGTGCCCGGCTGGAGGCCTGGGCCGGCTGCGATCCGTCGCGGCTCGACATCGCCGCGACCGTCGACGCCATCGCTCGCGGCTGTGCCGAGATCGCCGGCCTGATCGCCCGCGGCCCGCTCGCAGGCAGGCTCGGCGCCTCGCGCGGCGCCGACAACGGCGGCGGCGACGTCCAGAAGGAACTGGACGTGCGCTGCGACCAGATCCTCTACGAGGCCTGCCGCTCGGCTCCGGTCGCAGCTCTCGCCTCGGAAGAGGCCGACCACGCCATGGCCCTCGACCCCGAGGGTCGGCTGCTGGTGGCGATCGATCCGCTCGACGGCTCCTCCAACATCGACACCGACGTCTCGGTCGGCACGATCTTCTCCGTCCGTCGCCGGATCGAGGGCATCGATCCGGGCACCGACGAGGCCTTCCTGCGGCCGGGGCGCGAGCAGGTGGCGGCGGGTTACGTCGTCTACGGCCCGCACGTCGCGCTGGTGATGACGGTCGGCGACGGCGTCGATCTCTTCGTCCTCGACCCCGAGGCGCGGCGCTTCCGGCTGATCGAGGCGGGGCTCAGGGTGCCGGAGGAGGCGCGCGAGTTCGCCATCAACATGTCGAACTACCGCCACTGGGACGATCGGGTGCGCGCCTATGTCGACGATCTCGTCGCCGGCGGCGACGGTCCGCGCGGCGGCGACTACAACATGCGCTGGATCGCCTCGATGGTGGCCGAGGCGCATCGGATCTTCATCCGCGGCGGCATCTATCTCTATCCCGGCGACCAGCGGAAGGGCTACGCCAACGGCCGTCTGCGCCTCGTCTACGAGGCGGCGCCGATCGGCATGCTGATGGAACAGGCGGGCGGACGGGCGAGCGACGGCAAGACGCCGGTCGCCGACCTCGTACCGGAGAAACTGCACCAACGCGTGCCGCTGATCTTCGGATCGCGGCCCAAGGTCGAGCGCCTCGAGCGCTATCTCGCGACCAATTGGGGCAATTCCGAACGATCGCCGCTGTTCGCCCGACGCGGGCTGCTGACGGCCTGAGCCGTCGCCCGCTTCGCCCGATCCGACATCGCATCAGGGGCCCGATCCCCGGAGGACGAACCCATGTCCGTCAAGCATCCGATCATTTCCGTCACCGGGTCCTCGGGGGCCGGCACCACCTCGGTGAAGAAGACCTTCGACCAGATCTTCCGCCGCGAGGGCATCACCGCCGCCAACATCGAGGGCGACGCCTTCCACCGCCACGACCGCGCCGAGATGAAGCGCGTGATCGCCGAGCGCGCGGCGGCCGGCGACAACCACTTCTCGCATTTCGGCATCGAGGCGAACCTCCTGGCCGAGCTCGAGGAGACCTTCCGTTCCTATGGCACCACCGGCAACGGCCGCACCCGCTCCTACGTCCACGACGCCGAGGAGGCCGAGCGGCTCGGTTCGCCGTCCGGCACCTTCACCGAGTGGCGGACCTTCGAGCCCGACACCGACCTGCTCTTCTACGAGGGCCTGCACGGTGCCGTCGTCACCGACGAGATCGACATCGCCCGCCATGCCGACCTCAAGATCGGCGTCGTGCCGGTGATCAACCTCGAATGGATCCAGAAGCTCCATCGCGACAAGAACACCCGCGGCTATTCGACCGAAGCGATCATGGACACGATCCTTCGCCGCATGCCGGACTATGTCCGCATCATCACGCCGCAGTTCTCGCAGACCGACATCAACTTCCAGCGCGTGCCGACGGTCGACACGTCGAACCCGTTCATCTCGCGTTGGATCCCGACGCCGGACGAGAGCATGGTGGTGATCCGCTTCAAGGACCCGCGCGGCATCGACTTCGCCTACCTGCGCACGATGCTGCACGACAGCTTCATGAGCCGGGCGAACTCGATCGTCATTCCCGGCGGCAAGCTCGATCTCGCCATGCAGCTGATCCTGACGCCGACGATCCTGAAGATGGTCGACCGCAAACGCCGCTCCGCCTGAGGCGGACGGCCCCGCGACGGCCCTCCCATCGAACGAAGCCACCCGAGCCGGGTGAACGCGACCTCGCGGCCGCGAACGACGCGCCGTGTCGGACCGACCAACCCGATGCGGCCCTCCGCCCGAAGATCCAACCCGAGGAAAGACCGATGAACGCCCCCCTCTCCTTCGCCGGCACCCGTCCCGGCGCCCTCGATTGGCCGGTCACGGCGGCGCTGCGTGCGCTGGCGATGGATGCGGTCGAACAGGCCAAGTCCGGCCACCCCGGCGCGCCGATGGGCATGGCCGAGATCGCCGCCACCCTGTGGCGCGAGCATCTGCGCCACGATCCGAGCGATCCGCGCTGGCCCGACCGCGACCGCTTCGTGCTGTCGAACGGCCACGGCTCGATGCTGATCTACGCGCTGCTGCACCTGACCGGCTACGACCTCTCGATCGACGATCTGAAGGCCTTCCGTCAGCTCGGTTCCCGGACCGCCGGTCACCCGGAAGTCGGCCACACGCCCGGCGTCGAGACGACCACCGGGCCGCTCGGCCAGGGGCTGGCCAATGCCGTCGGCATGGCGCTGGCGGAGCGCACGCTCGCGGCGCAGTTCAACCGCCCCGGCCACGAGATCGTCGACCATCGCACCTTCGTCTTCATGGGCGACGGTTGTCTGATGGAAGGCATCTCCCACGAAGCCGCCTCGCTCGCCGGTTCGCTCGGGCTCGGCAAGCTCGTCTGCTACTGGGACGACAACGGCATCTCGATCGACGGCCAGTGCGTCGAATGGTTCGCCGACGACACGCCGGCCCGCTTCGAGGCCTACGGCTGGCAGGTGATCCGCGGCGTCGACGGCCACGATCCGGCGTCGATCGACGCCGCGACGAAGGCGGCGCTGGCCGACACGAAGAAGCCGACGCTGATCTGCTGCCGCACCGTGATCGGCCGCGGCTCGCCGGGCAAGGAGGGCACGGAGACCTGCCACGGCGCCCCGCTCGGCGCCGCCGAGATCGCCGCCGTGCGCGAGGCGATGGCGTGGCCGCATGCGCCCTTCGAGATTCCCGACGCCGTGCGCGCCGCCTGGGACGCCCGCGAGGCCGGCAAGGCGCGCTCCGCCGACTGGCGCCGTCGCTTCGCGGCCTATGCCGCGGCCCATCCCGAACTCGCCGCCGAGTTCGAGCGCCGCATCGCCGGCCTCCCCGCCCCCGGCTTCGAGGCCGGTGCCGCCGCGGCGCTCGCGGCCTGCGAGGCGGCGGGCTCGATCGCCTCGCGCAAGGCCGGTCAGCTGGCGCTCGCCGCCTTTGCCGAGCACGTGCCGGAGATCTTCGGCGGCTCGGCCGACCTCGGCCATTCCAACCTGACGGTCCACAAGGGCTCCAAGCCCGTGAGCCGCGATCCGGCGGGCAATCAGGTGTTCTTCGGCGTGCGCGAGTTCGCCATGGGGGCGATCTCCAACGGCCTGGCGCTGCACGGCGGGTTCATCCCCTTCTGCGCCACGTTCCTGGTCTTCTCCGACTATGCCCGCAACGCCATCCGCATGGCGGCGCTGATGAAGCAGCGGGTGATCTGGGTGCTGACCCACGATTCCATTGCGCTCGGCGAAGACGGGCCGACGCATCAGCCGATCGAGCACGTCGAGAGCCTGCGGCTCATCCCCGGCCTCGACGTCTGGCGCCCGGCCGACGCCGCCGAGACCGCCGCCGCCTGGGCTGCGGCGCTCGCCCGCACCGACGGCCCCTCGGCGCTGATCCTGTCGCGCCAGAATCTGCCGCCGCAGGCCGGCGCGGTCGACGGGCGCGGCTATCGCACGCTGCGCGATCCGGCCGGCGCCTGCGCCACGCTGGTCGCCACCGGCTCGGAGGTCGGTCTCGCGGCCGCCGTCGCCGACGTGCTGGCGGCGGAGGGCAAGCCGGTGCGGCTCGTGTCGATGCCCTGCGTCGAGGCCTTCGAGCGACTGCCGGCGGGCGAACGCGCCGCCGTTCTCCAGAAGGGCCTGCCGATCGTGGCGATCGAGGCCGGCACGACGCGCGGCTGGCGCGGCGTGGTGGGTGATCGCGGCCTCGTCGTCGGCATCGACCGCTTCGGCGAGAGCGGGCCGGAAAAGGCGCTGCTCGCTCATTTCGGCTTCACCGCCGAAGCGGTCGCCGCGCGGGTGCGGGAGCATCTGGCGACGCTGTGAGGCGGGAGGATTGGGCTCGGTGCAGAGGCCCTTCACCCTTCGAGGCTCGCTGACGCGAGCACCTCAGGATGAAGGACCTCCGCGCGAGACGGTGCCCCCTCGCGCACCATTCCCTACGTCCCTGCAAAACGAGGAGGGACGTCCCCGGAGGCGGAGGCTCGCGTCGGCCCGCGCTTCTCCGCCTCCGGGACATCTCACGAGGCTCGGCCCGTCGGCCGGAGCCTTCGACGAAACGGAAGCCCGGAGAGACATCATGAACCCGCTGGTCATCGCCCCCTCGCTGCTCGCCGCCGACTTCGCCCGGCTCGGCGAGGAGGTCCGCGCCGTCGAGGCGGCGGGGGCCGACTGGATCCATTTCGACGTGATGGACAATCACTTCGTACCCAACCTGACCTTCGGTCCGATGGTGCTCGAGGCGCTGAAGCCGTGGTCGAAGCTGAAGATCGACGCCCATCTGATGGTCGAGCCGGTCGACGCGCTGATCGAGGGCTTCGCGGCCGCCGGCGCCGACCTGATCTCGATCCACGTCGAGGCCTGCCGTCATCTCGACCGCTCGCTGCGGCTCATCCGCCAGAAGGGCTGCGAGGTCGGCGTGGTGCTCAATCCGGCGACGCCGGTCGCAGCCCTCGACTGCGTCCTCGATCAGGTCGACATGGTGCTGCTGATGTCGGTCAATCCCGGCTTCGGCGGCCAGAGCTTCCTGCCGCACGTGCTCGACAAGATCGCCGACGTGCGTGCCCGGATCGAGAGGACCGGCAAACCGATCCGCCTCCAGGTCGACGGCGGCGTCGCCCCCGACACGATCGGCGCCGTGGTGGCGGCGGGTGCCGACACGGTGGTCGCCGGCTCGGCGATCTTCAAGAAGAAGGACTACGGCCAGGCGGTGCGCGACCTGCGCGCGGCCGCCGCCGCCGGCGTGGCGCCGGTGCGGGCGAGCGCGTGAAGATCGGACGGGATACGGCGTTCGGCCCCTGTTCGGCTTCATGCTGAGGTGCCCGGCGCAAGCCGGGCCTCGAAGCGCGAAGCCATGACGGGCGGTGCCACTCGCCCTTCGCGACTAACGAGGCTCGCTGACGCTCGCACCTCAGTGTGAAGGGCTTCCTCGAGGTCTCACGGATGAATGACCTCTGCCGACGCTCCCTCAGCGCCGCGCGTCGTCGCCGATCCGCCAGTCCCATTCGGCCTTCGGGTTCCAGCCCTCGAGATCGTCGATCGGGTGGGTGGACTTCAGCGCGTAGAGCGCGCGGCGCAGGCGATCGGAGAGGGTCGCCGTCGTCGCGCCCTCGCCGCCGCGGGCGTCGCGGAAGCGCTTCCAGCGCAGGCCCCACTTGAGCAGGAACTGGCGGCTGCCCTTGTTCTTGCGGATGCGACCGGTCGACCGACAGGCGAAGTGATAGACGCGGCAGGCATCGACCAGCCGGAACTCGCGGCAGCCGACCGTCCACAGTTTCATGACGAGATCGTCGTCGGTCGACATGCCGGGCGAGAACTCGACCGAATAGCCGCCGACCACCTGCCACAGCGTGCGGTGAATCATCGTCGGCTGGGAGAAGACGAAGCGCTCGTCGCCGCGCGTGGGATCGCGGTAGTGCGCCAGCAGCTTGTCGCGATCGAAGTTCTCCGGCCCGGTGCCGCAGTCGAGGATCATCGGACGGGTGTCGCCGGTGTCCTTCGGCTCGATCAGCCGCGAGGAGAGGAAGATGCGGTCGGTCCCCGCCTTCTCGATCTCGGCGACGAGAGCCACGTCCCAGCCGGGGCAGACCCACATGTCGTCGTTGAGGTAGAGGAGCCACGGCTTCGTCGCCAGCGAGGCGGCGAGGTTCACCGACACCGCCACACCGAGGTTCTTCGGCGCGAAGGAATGGCGCAGGCCCTTCTCGCGCACCCAGGCGAGCGTGCCGTCGGCGTCTTCGTTGACGTGGACGATGATCTCGTGGGCGTAGGCGGAATTCGCCTCGATCGAGGCGATGCAGAGCTTCAGATACTCGAGGTTGTTCCAGGTCGGAACGACGATCGAGAAGCCGAGATCGGCTCCGTGGGCGTTGGTCGAGGCATCCGCCATGTCGCGCGTTCCGCTGTCGAGGGGCCTCCTCGATAGCGCGCGGGGGCCCCGGGCTCAAGGGGCGGCGGGGGCACGCATGGCCGCGGGCACGGGCACCCTTCCCTTCTCCCCCTGCGGGAGAATGCGGCGCAACGCGCCGGATGAGGGGTGGCGTGCGCGAGCGCGCAATGCATCGATGCTCGACCGTCCCGGGCTTTCGCCCACGGAGGGGCGAAGAGGAGCCCGGATCGACGTTCCTGCGCGATCCTTCGAGACGCGCCTGCGGCGCTCCTCAGGATGAGGTCATCGAGATTTCATCTGTAAAAACAGATACCTCATGCTGAGGAGGGCGCCAATGGGCGCCCGTCTCGAAGCATCGCGCACGGCGTCTAATTCGGCTCGGGCCGGAATGTGCAGCAGTTTCCTTGCGGGCTCGCGCCCGCCCCCTCATCCGCCCTTCGGGCACCTTCTCCCGCGGCGGCCTTCGTACCTTTCCCGGCCCGAAACCCGCCTCCGCGCCCACGCGTTCCCTCTCGGAATCCCCGCCCCTTCGCCCCGTCTCCCACCCGATTCTCCCCACCCCTCTTCCCCTCGCCGCGACGTTCTGCTACAAAGAACAAACAAGGAACATGAGGAGTGGCACAGTGGCTCTCCACGACATGGGCTCCGTGCGACGCGGCTGGCACGGGGGCGAGACGACGCGTGCCGCGGACGGGTTCGGGTTCGGGCTCGGCGTCGAGGCGATCGACGAACGCTGCGGCGGGCTCGCGCGCGCCGCCGTCCACGAGATCCTCGCCGCCGGACACGACGACGCGGCGAGCGCCGCCGGCTTCGCGCTGGCGCTGGCCGAGCGGGCGACCCTCGCCGGCCCCGACGAAGGGTTCGGACGCGATCTCTTCGGCCGGCCCCGCACCGCCGAGCGCGGCGCGATCTGCTGGATCGTCCAGGACTACCTCGCCCGCGAGGCCGGGGCGCTCCATCCGCCGGGTCTCGTCGGGCTCGGCATCGATCCGGCGCGCGTCACTCTGGTGCGGGTGCGCGACATGGCCGACGGACTGCGCGCCGCCGACGAGGCGGCACGCTGCCGCGGCCTCGGTGCCGTGGTGCTGGCGATGCGCGGCGACGGGCCGGCCGGGCGGATCGGCGGGGGTCCGCGCGACTGGGATCTGACGGCGAGCCGGCGGCTGGCGCTGGCGGCATCGGCCTCGGGGGTGACGCTCTTCGTCGTCCGCGTCGCTGCCGGTGCGGTGGCGAGCGCGGCGTCGAGCCGGTGGCAGGTCCGGTCGGCGCCGTCGCGGCCGGCACCGGCCAACGCGCCGGGCAACCCCGCCTTCCGGGTGGCGCTGCTGCGCCACGCCAGCCGCGGCATGGGGTCGGAATGGTCTGTGGAGTGGAATCGTGCGTACCGAGCCTTCGATCTCGTTTCCGACATCCGCGGGGCGGCGTCTTCTCGCCCTGTGGCTGCCCTTCCTGCCGACCGATCGGCTGCGGCGGACATCCGCCGCACCGCCTGAGACGGCGCTGGCCGTGGTCGGCCGGCGGGGCGCAGCGCGGGTGATCGAGGCCTGCGACGCGCGGGCGCTGGAACTCGGCCTCCGCCCGGGAACGGCACTCGCCGACGCGCGGGCGCGCTTCCCCGATCTGGCGATCGAGGAGGCCGACCCGGCCGGCGACGAGCGGCTGGTGGCGCGGCTCGCCGAGGCCTGCGAGCGCTTCACCCCGATGGTGGCGATCGATCCGCCGCACGGGCTGATGCTCGACGTCACCGGCTGCACCCATCTCTTCGGCGGCGAGGCGGCGCTGACGGCGGAGATCGTGGCGCGCTGCGGCCGGTCCGGGCTGACGGCGAAGGTGGCGCTCGCCGACGGGCCGGCGACGGCGCGGGCGCTGGTGCGCTTCGGCGACGGCGGCATCGTCGCGCCGGGGGGAAGCGAGGCGGCTGTCGGGCGTCTGCCGCTCATGGCCCTGGAAGTCGGCGAGGAGACCCATCGCGCGCTGCGGCGGGCGGGCTTCCGCACCCTCGCCGATCTCGACGCCCATCCGTCGGTGCTCTTCTCCGCCCGGTTCGGCGAGGCGACGACGCGGCGGCTCGCCGAGATCCTCGGCCGGGTCGATCGCCGCATCACGCCGCTGCGCCCCCTGCCCGACTGCATGGTCGAGCGCCATTTCCCCGAACCGCTGGTCCATTCGCCGTCGCTGCGCGAGACGCTCGCCCATCTCGTCGACGAGGCGGGCGAGATGCTGGAGCGGCGCGGCCAGGGCGGACGCCTGTTCGAGGCGACCTTCTTTCGCTCCGACGGCGTCGTCCGGCGCATCGCCGTCGGCACCGGACGGCCGGTGCGCGAGACCGCCGTGGTGATGCGGCTCTTCGACGAACGCCTCGCGGCGCTGGCCGATCCGCTCGATCCGGGCTGGGGCTTCGACGCGCTGCGCCTGTCGGTGCCGGCCGGCGAGGCGCTGACCGCGCGCCAGCCGACCCTCGACGGGCGGGTGAACGAGGATCGGGCCTTGAGCGATCTCCTCGATCGGCTGGTCGCCCGTTTCGGCCGCGACCGGGTTCTGCGCTTCGTCGCCCGCGACAGCCATTGGCCGGAACGCGCCGCCGACGTCGTGTCGATCGCCGAAGGGGCGCCGCGCGAGGATGTCGCGTGGGCCGCGCCGCTGCCGGGCGATCCGCCGGCGCGGCCGCTCACCCTGTTCGATCCGCCGCAGCCGATCGAGACGCTGGCGACCGTGCCGGACGGCCCGCCGATGCGCTTTCGCTGGCGGCGGGTGCTGCACGAGATCGTCCGCGCCGAGGGGCCGGAGCGGATCGCCCCGGAATGGTGGCGCGACGGGGCGGACGAGCCGACGCGCGACTACTACCGCATCGAGGACGCGACCGGGCACCGCTTCTGGGTGTTCCGCAGCGGCCTCTTCGGCGAGGCGGAGGCGCCGCGCTGGTTCGTCCACGGGCTCTTCGCATGAGAGCGGACGGCTCTTCGCGGAGGTCCTTCATCCTGAGGTGCGAGCGCGAGCGAGCCTCGAAGGGTGAAGGGCCGAGTGGCAGGGCCCGTCGTGGCTTCGCCCTTCGAGGCCCGACTTTCAGTCGGGCACCTCAGGGTGAAGCCGAACGGAGAAAGAAATCTCGAAACTTCGAGAGTTCGCCATGAGACCCTTCGCCCCCCCGCCCCGCTTCGCCGAGATGGTCGCGGCCAGCAACTTCTCCTTCCTGCGCGGCGCCTCGCCGGCGGAGGATCTGGTGGCGACGGCGCTGGCGCTGGGGCACGGCGGCATCGGCATCGCCGATCGCAACACGGTCGCCGGCGTGGTGCGGGTCCATCGCGCCCTCCTCGACCTGCGCGAGGCGGAGGACGAAGCCGTGGCGGCGGCGGCGAAGGCGTTCAAACTCGCGGCCGGGGCGCGGCTGGTCTTTGCCGACGGCGCGCCCGACGTGGTGGTCCATCCGACGACGCGCGACGGCTGGGGCCGGCTCTGCCGGCTGCTGACGCTCGGCAAGCGGCGGGCGGCGAAGGGCGCATGCACCCTCGGCCTCGACGATCTGATCGAGAGTTTCGCGATCGCCCCCGCCGATCTGGCGCTGATCGTCATGCCCGACCCGGCCGCGCCCGAAGCCGTCGCCGCGGCGCTGGCGCGGCTCGCCGCGGTGTCGCGGGCCGAGGTCCGGCTCGCTGCCGCCATGCCGCGCGGCGGGGCCGACCGGCGACGACTTTCCGGACTGATCGAGACGGCGCGGGCGGCCGGCGTCGCGCTCATCGCCACCAACGACGCGCTCTATGCCGCGCCGCAGGACCGCGACGTGCAGGACGTGCTGTCGGCGATCCGCGAGCGGGTGCCGCTCGCCGCCATGGGGCGGCGGCTCGAGGCCAATGCCGAGCGGCATCTGAAGAGCGAAGCCGAGATGCGCCGCCTCTTCGCCGATGCCCCCGGCGCGGTCGACGAGGCGGGGCGGTTCCTCTCGTCGATCCGCTTCGATCTCGGCGACCTCACCTACGAGTACCCGGACGAGCCGGTGCCGGAGGGCTGGACGGCGCAGGCCTGGCTCGAGGATCTGACCCGCCGCCGGGCCGCCGAGCGTTGGCCGGCGGGCGTGCCGGAGAAGGTCGCCGCGTCGCTCGACAGCGAGCTGCGGCTGATCGGCGAGCTCGACTACGCCCGCTATTTCCTCACCGTCCACGACATCGTCGCCTTCGCCCGCTCGCGCGGCATCCTGTGTCAGGGGCGCGGCTCGGCGGCCAATTCCGCGGTCTGCTACGCGCTCGGCATCACCTGTGTCGATCCGGCGGAGAACGATCTGCTCTTCGCCCGCTTCATCTCGGCGGAGCGGCGCGAGCCGCCCGACATCGACGTCGACTTCGAACACGAGCGGCGCGAGGAGGTGATCCAACACGTCTACGAGAAATACGGCCGTCATCGCGCCGGCCTGGTGGCGACCGTCATCAGCTATCGCCCGCGCAGCGCCATCCGCGACGTCGGCAAGGCCTTCGGTCTGACCGAGGACGTCATCCGCCGCCTCGCCGGCGTGCTGCGCGACGGGCGCGGCGGCATCTCTGCCGAACGCGCCCGGCAGGCGGGGTTCGATCCCGACAATCCGACCATCGCGCGGGTGCTGACGATCGCTTCGCGCATCCTCGGCTTTCCCCGCCACCTGTCGCAGCACGTCGGCGGCTTCGTGCTGGCGCGCGGGCGGCTCGACGAGACGGTGGCGATCGGCAACGCGGCGATGGACGACCGCACCTTCATCGAATGGGACAAGGACGACATCGACACGCTGCGGCTGATGAAGGTCGACGTGCTGGCGCTCGGCATGCTGACCTGCATCCGCAAGGCCTTCGACCTGCTGCGGCTCTCCGGTGGGCCTGACCTCGGCCTCGCCGACGTGCCGCTCGAAGAGCCGGCCGTGTGGGCGATGCTGGAGCGGGCCGACACGATCGGCGTCTTCCAGATCGAGAGCCGGGCGCAGATGAACATGCTGCCCCATCTCGCGCCGAAATGCTTCTACGACCTCGTCATCGAGGTGGCGATCGTGCGGCCCGGACCGATCCAGGGCGGCATGGTCCACCCCTACCTGCGGCGTCGGGCGGGGCTCGAGGACGTCGACTTCCCCTCGCCGTCCCCGGAGCACGGGCCGGCGGACGAGCTCCACGGCGTGCTCGGCAAGACGCTCGGCGTGCCGCTCTTCCAGGAACAGGCGATGAAGCTCGCCATGGTGGCGGCGAAGTTCACCGACGCCGAGGCGAACCGCCTGCGTCGCGCCATGGCGACCTTCCGCAACATCGGCACGATCCAGACCTTCGAGGAGATGATGGTCGGCCGCATGGTGGCGCGCGGCTACGATCCGGCCTTCGCGCAGGCCTGTTTCGAGCAGATCAAGGGTTTCGGCTCCTATGGTTTTCCCGAGAGCCACGCGGCGAGCTTCGCCAAGCTCGTCTGGATCTCGGCCTGGCTCAAGTGCCGCCACCCGGCGGTCTTCGCCTGCGCGTTGCTCAATTCCCAGCCGATGGGCTTCTACGCCCCGGCCCAGATCGTCCGCGACGCCCGCGACCACGGCGTGCCGGTCGGCGCGGTCGACGTCGCCCGCTCGACCTACGACAACCGGCTCGGCGCGCGCCCGGACGGGACGATCGCGCTGCGCCTCGGTTTTCGCCAGGTCGACGGGTTGTCGCAGGACGCCGCCGAGCGGATCGTGGCGGCGCGCGGGGCGGGTTTTCTCTCGGTCGAGGATCTGGCGCGGCGGGCGCGGCTCGATCAGCGATCGCTACGGCTCCTCGCCGATGCCGACGCCTTCCGCTCGATGGGGCTCGACCGACGGGCTGCGGCCTGGGCGATCCGGCGGCTGCCGGATGCCGAGGCCCTTCCGCTCTTCGCCGCCATGGGGGCGCCGGAACTGGCGGCGGAGCCGGCGATCGCGCTGCCCGAAATGGGCCTCGCCGAACAGGTCGTCGCCGACTACCAGACCGTCCGGCTGTCGCTGAAGGCCCATCCGATGGCGCTCCTGCGCGACCGCTTCGCCGCCGAGGGCGTGCTGACCACGGCGGATCTCGCCGCCGCCCGCGACGGGGCCTGGGCGAAGACGGCGGGCGTCGTGCTGGTGCGCCAGCGGCCGGGCAACGGCAAGGCGATCTTCGTCACGCTGGAGGACGAGACCGGCGTCGCCAACGCGCTGCTGTGGGCGCGCGAGTTCGAGCGCTTCCGGTCGCAGGTGGTCGGCGCCCGGCTGATGCTGATCGAGGGCGTCGTGCAGAAGAGCCACAAGGGCGTCGTCCATCTGATGGGCCGGCGGGTGGAGGATCGCACCGCCCTGCTCGACGGGCTCGGCCTCGACGACGGCTCGGAGACGGACCCGACCGGCAATGCCGCCCGTCATCCCCGCGACGTCCGCGTGCTGCCGAAGTCGCGCGACTTCCATTGAGGCAGCCCCTCGCCGCATCACGGCCGCGCCGCAGTTGACAGGAGGCCGCGAGACCTGCCCCGATGGGGGTGACGCAACGAAACGACGGACACGACGATGAAGACCCTGTTCGCCGCCGCCCTCGCAGCCGCCGCCGCGACCTTCGCCACGACCTCGGCCACGCCGGCGCGCGCCGCCGGCTGCCCGGTGCCCGGCGACATCGTGTCGTTCAACTCGGACGATCCGGCGGCGATCATCTTCCTCAACGGGACGAACCGGCCGCTGCGCGTCCACTGGCTCGACTTCCGCGGCGACGCCAAGTTCTACCGCGAACTGCAGCCGGGCGAGGCCTATCGCCAGCAGACCTATCTGACGCATCCCTGGATCGGCGTCGATCCGGCCGGAAACTGCGTCGGCGGCGTCTTCATGGCGAGCCGGCCGGGCGACAATCGCATCACTTTCTCGGACCGCTGAGCGGTCGCGAACCGGCGGTCGGGAGCCGCCGCAATCGGGGGGACGGACGATGAGCGACGACAATTCCAGCAACGACGTGTCCTGGGCGCCGACCGGCGACTCCGTCGATTCCGGCGGCGCCGACGTGGTGGCGGCACCGGAGGGGATCCTCTCCCGCATCGGCAATTCCTTCTCGGCGGTACTGGTCGGCCTTCTCTTCGTGATCGGCTCGACCATCGGCCTCTTCTGGAACGAGAACAACGCGGTCGAGGTCGCCAAGGCGCTGAAGGAAGGTGCCGCGACGGTGCAGACCGCGGCCACCGACCGGGTCGACGCCTTCCTCGACGGCCGGCTCGTCCATGCGAGCGGCGAGACGGTGAGCGCGCGCGGCGTCGCCGATCCCGATCTCGGCCTCGCCACGGCCGGGCTGAAGCTCGAGCGCAAGGTCGAGATGTACCAGTGGTACGAGACCGAGAAGGGCTCGGGCAGCGACCGCCGCTTCGTCTATGACCGCAAGTGGTCGGCGAGCCCGGTCAATTCCGAAGGCTTCCATGCGCCGTCGGGCCATTCCAACCCGCCGTTCCGGCTCGAGGGCGGCAGCTTCACCGCGCAGGACGCCCGCATCGGCGCGCTGGCGATCTCGCCGGCCGCACTCGGCGAACTGCCGACGGGCGACCGATTCCTGCTCGACGACGCCGCGGTGGCGAAGGCGCGTGCGGCACTCGGGTCGCGCACCCGCGCCGACATGGGCGGGCTCTACGTCGGCCAGGACCCGGCGAACCCGCATGTCGGCGATCTCCGCATCACCCACACGATCGCCCGCACCGGTCCCGCCTCCTTCGTCGGGCGCCAGCAGGCGGGCGCGATCGTCGCCCACACCGCCTCGAACGGCCGCGAGATCCTGCTCGCCGATCGCGGCATCGTGCCGGCCGACGCGATGTTCAAGGAGGCGCAGGAGGAGAATCGCATCTTCACCTGGATCATCCGCGGCGTCGGTCTGCTCTTCATGCTGATCGGCTTCTCGCTGTTCTTCGCCCCGGTCCAGCTCCTCACCGACTGGATCCCGATCGTCGGCGGCCTCGTCCAGGGCGCCGTCTTCCTGGTGTCGCTGACGGCGACGGTGGTGCTCGGATCGATCGTCATCGCCGTCGCCTGGTTCGCGGCGCGGCCACTGCTGGCGATCGGCGTGCTCGTCGCCGGCGGGGCGATCGCCTGGGGTCTCACGCGCCGGCGGGCGGCAAAGCAGGCGGCACAGGGCGGGGCGAGCCCCGCCCGAGCGTGAGATGCACCACGTACGACAGTCGAGAAGGCGCCGGTTTCGGCGCCTTTTTCGTCTCTGTGGTGCTCTCAGGGCTCCACCATGGTGAGAACAAAGGGTCTCGCCCGACGGGGAAATGCGTAGCAGCATCGGGGCTTCTTCACCCACCGGGACAGAGCGCCACCATGACCACCAACGCCGATCTCCTCGCCCGCCGCGCCGCAGCCGTTCCGCGGGGCGTCGCCACCGCGACTCCCGTCTATGCCGATCGCGCCGAAAACGCCGAGATCTGGGACGTCGAGGGCAAGCGCTACGTCGACTTCGCCGGCGGCATCGCGGTTCTCAACACCGGCCATCGCCACCCGAAGGTGGTCGCCGCCGTCGAGGCGCAGCTCGGCCGCTTCACCCACACCGCCTTCCAGGTCAACGCCTACGAGAGCTACATCGAGCTCGCCGAGAAGCTGAACGCGCGCGCGCCCTTCTCCGGCCCGGCCAAGACCATCTTCTTCACGACCGGCGGCGAGGCGCTCGAGAACGCGGTGAAGATCGCGCGTGCCCACACCGGCCGCTCGGGCGTCATCACCTTCACCGGCGCCTTCCACGGCCGCACCATGCTGACCATGGCGATGACCGGCAAGGTTCTGCCCTACAAGAAGAAGTTCGGCCCGATGCCGGCCGAGGTGTGGCACCTGCCCTTCCCGAACGAGGCCCAGGGCGTCACCGTGAAGCAGGCGCTCGACGCGCTCGGCTTCCTCTTCCGCGCCGACGTCGAGCCCGAGCGCGTCGCCGCGATCGTGGTCGAGCCGGTGCAGGGCGAAGGCGGCTTCTACGAGACCCCGACCGAGCTGTTCCAGGCGCTGCGCAAGATCTGCGACGAGCACGGCATCGTTCTGGTCGCCGACGAGGTGCAGACCGGCTTCGGCCGCACCGGCAAGCTCTTCGCCATCGAGCACACCGGCGTCGAGCCGGACCTCGTCACCATGGCCAAGTCGCTCGGCGGCGGCTTCCCGATCTCCGGCGTCATGGGCCGCGCCCACATCATGGACGCGCCGGAGCCGGGCGGCCTCGGCGGCACCTATGCCGGCAGCCCGCTCGCCTGCGCCGCCGCGCTCGCCGTCCTCGACGTCATCGACCAGGAGAAGCTGCTCGATCGCGCCAACGCCATCGGCGCCGCGATCAAGGGCCGCCTCGAGGCGCTCGCGACCCGCAACGACATCGTTCCGATCACCGCCATCCGCGGTCGCGGCGCGATGATCGGCTTTGACATCGTCAAGTCGCACGGCGCCTACGAGCCGGATGCCGACGCCACCAAGCGGGTGACCGCCGCCGCCCTCGAGGCCGGCCTGATCCTGCTGTCCTGCGGCGTCCACGGCAACGTGATCCGCATCCTGGTGCCGCTGACCGTCTCCGACGCCGTCCTCGAGGACGGCCTGAAGGCGCTCGAGACCGCGCTGGTCGCCGCCCGCGCCTGATCCGGACGCCGATCGGATCGATCGGCGTTCCCCGACACGACCATCGACGATCCCGGCATCGCGTCCGGGATCGCCGGCGGTTCGTTTCCGCCCTTGCGCAGCGGTCGGACGGGACCGCGAGGAGAAGCCATGAACATCGCCGTTTCCTTGAAGCCGCTGGCGGATCGCCTGCGGGATCCCTCCCTCTTGGCCACGCAGTGCTGGATCGACGGTGCCTTCGTCGGCGAAGGCGTCGACCCGGTCGACGATCCGGCGACCGGCGCGCGCCTCGCCCTGGTGCCGCGCTTCGGCGCGGCCGAGGCGACCGCCGCGGTCGAGGCGGCGGCTGCCGCCATGCCGGCCTGGGCCGCCAAGCTCGCCAAGGAACGCTCGAAGATCCTGCGCCGCTGGTTCGATCTCATCACCGAGAACCGTGACGATCTGGCGATGATCCTGACCGCCGAGCAGGGCAAGCCGCTGGCCGAGGCCCGCGGCGAGATCGACTACGGCGCAGCCTACGTCGAGTTCTACGCCGAGGAAGCCAAGCGCATCCGCGGCGAGACGCTGCCGACCCACCGGGCCGACGCGCGCGTTCTCGTCATCCGTCAGCCGGTCGGCGTGGTCGCGGCGATCACGCCGTGGAACTTCCCCTCGGCGATGATCACCCGCAAGGTGTCGCCGGCTCTCGCCGCCGGTTGCTCGGTGGTGGTCAAGCCGGCGCCGGAGACGCCGCTGTCGGCGCTGGCGCTCTGCGTGCTCGCCGAGCGCGCCGGCATCCCCAAGGGCGTCTTCAACGTCATCACCGGCGACGCCCCGGCGATCGGCGGCGTGCTGACCTCGCATCCGGCCGTCCGCGTCGTCGGCTTCACCGGCTCGACGGAAGTCGGCAAGCTGCTGATGCGCCAGTCGGCCGGCACGGTGAAGAAGGTCGCGCTGGAACTCGGCGGCAACGCGCCGTTCCTGGTGTTCGACGACGCCGACGTCGACGCGGCGGTCGAGGGCGCGCTGATCGCCAAGTTCCGCAACGCCGGCCAGACCTGCGTCTGCGCCAACCGCATCTATGCCCAGGCCGGCGTCTACGACGCATTCGTCGCCAAGCTCTCCGCCGCCGTGGCGAAGCTCAAGGTCGGCGTCGGCACCGAGGACGGCGTCGTCCAGGGGCCGCTGATCAACGACGAGGCGATCGCCAAGGTCGAGCGCCACGTCGCCGATGCCCGCGCCAAGGGCGCGTCGGTCGTGACCGGCGGCAATCGCCATGCCCTCGGTCGCACCTTCTTCGAGCCGACCGTGCTCGCCGGCGTGACCGCCGACATGGCGGTGGCGCGCGAGGAGACCTTCGGCCCTCTCGCCCCGGTCTTCCGCTTCGAGACCGAGAAGGAAGCCATCGACGCCGCCAACGCCACCGAGTTCGGCCTCGCCGCCTATGTCTACACCCGCGACGTCGGCCGGGTGTTCCGGGTCGGCGAAGGGCTCGAATACGGCATGGTCGGCATCAACTCGGGCATCCTCTCCTCCGAGCTCGCCCCCTTCGGCGGCATCAAGGAGAGCGGCAACTCGCGCGAGGGCTCGCACCACGGCATCGAGGAGTTCCTCGAGAAGAAGTACATGCTGGTGGCCGGTCTCGGCGCCTGAAAACACCCCGTTCCGGCCGCTCCCCCGAGGGCGGCCGGAACCGCTTTTCCCGACGCCGCGTGAGGTGCGGACCTCGGCTACGACGAACGTATGGTGTGCGCTTCGGGTTCGTACGGGTTTTCGCCACGTTACGGACTGGAAAACTACACGAATCTCGTCGATGCTGCACCTCGCTCGACCTCTCGCGCGATCATGCGAGAGGGGGCCCGCCGCGCACGCGGCGCGACAGTCTCGAGGGAGGCCGCAATGGTCCGTCGGTCCTTAGGAATTGGTTCCGTGTTCTTCGCTGCCGCCGTGGTCGTCGGTTCGGCCTCCGCGTTCGCCCAGGCCGACGTGATGAAGGCCTGCGGCGCCGAGTGGCAGCAGCTGAAGGAATCCAAGCAGGTCAAGCCCGGCCAGACCTGGAACAGCTATCTCGCCGACTGCCGCAAGGCGAAGGCCGCCGCGAAGCCCGCCGCCGCGCCGGCTGCTGCGGCTCCGGCCGCTGCCGCGCCCGCGACCCCGGCCAAGCCTGCCGCGGCCCCGGCGGCACCGGCGAAGCCCGCCGTCGCCGCTCCTGCCGCCGCCGGTGCCGCCAAGTTCCCGGCCGCGGTCGATCCGAAGTACGCCAAGGAGAGCGCCGGCAAGCAGCGCATGCACACCTGCCTCGACCAGTACAACGCCAACAAGGCCACCAACGGCAACGGCGGCCTGAAGTGGATCGAGAAGGGCGGCGGCTACTACTCGCAGTGCAACAAGGCGCTGGGCGGCGGCAACGGCTGATCGCCCGACCGCACGCGCGACCCGTCACGAAGGCCGGCAGTTTTCTGCCGGCCTTTTTCGTCGGCGGGACCCGCGAACCGGCGAATGCGACCATGCCGCTCTTGCGGCGCCAGCGTGCAGACGCTGGAATGTCGGGCGATCGACATTCTCACGCGAGATTCGCCATGGACCTCTTCTACGACCTCGACGGCAGACGCCTGCTCGGCCGGATGCCGGAGACCCTTCCGCGGATCGGCGAGACCATGGTGATGACGCGCTACGGCCGGGTGCGGCCCGAGCGCTGGGTCGTCAGGGGGATCGACTGGATCCTGGCGCAGGAAGAGGGCGCCCAGCACTTCAACCGCCCGAAGACGGTCGTCGTCCGGCTCGTGCAGGAGGCGGGGGCCGGCGGCGGCGGCGAGGCCGGACAGGGCGGGGAGACGTGACGCCTCCCCGCGGGGGTCGTCAGTTGGCGCGCGACCAGGTGTCCGACTTGCAGATCAGGCCGCCGAGCACGCAGCCCTGCAGCTTGAGCGAATCCGTGCCCGTCAGCGTCAGATAGCCGGTGTAGGTCTTGCCGTCCTCGGCATTGTAGACCTCGCCCTTCCAGCGATCGGCGCCGTCCGGCTTCATGCCGAGGATCACCTTGCGACCGGTGATCGGGTCGTTGCGCCGGGCCGGATCGGGATTGAACGTGTCCTTGCGCGGCGACTGTTCCCACACCACGGTGCCACAGAGCGCCGCGCCACACTTGTCGATGCGGATCTTCGACGAACCGCTGGCGCGCAGCCACGTGCCGGTCGGTTCTGCGGCCTGGGCCGCACCCGCGGCGAGCAACAGGCCGCCGATGATCGATGCCGCGAAAAGGGTCTTCATGTCCGTCGTTTCCTCCACGGGTTATTGTTGACGTAATGGTACGTTCTTTTCCTGGAAAGTAAAGACGATGCCGGGGGCGCCGAGGCCGGTACGGAACGCGAAAAGGCGCCGGTTTCCCGGCGCCCCTGGCGATTTTCGACGGACCTTCGCGGACACCGTCACATGGCGTAGGCCGACCGCAGGCCGCCCCAGTGACGCCCCTGGATCACCAGCGGAATGTCGATCTCCTTCATCGGCACGATCTTGCCGCCGCCGAGGTCGCGCAGGTAGGACTGCACCAGGAAGGGCCGCGTGTTGCGGGCGGCGAGCAGGCCGGTGCGGTCGTCGTAGATGCGGCGATTGCGGCTGTTGGCGGTGTTCCACAGGACGTCGCCGGGGCGCTGCGGCTGCGAATAGATCCGGTTGTGGACCGGCAGCCAGCCGTTGATGTCGACGGCGGCGCAGAAGGCCATGCGTCCGTCCTCCGTGAGGACCGCCTCCTGCACCGGTGGCAGGATGCGATCGAGCACGGTCAGCGCCGCGGTCTCGTACTGGACCGGCGCCGAACCGGGGATCTCGCGATAGTTGGTGTCGAAGAGGTCGGCGAGCGACAGTTGACCGCCCGACACCGCCGCCTCGATGGCGCCGCGGATGCGTTCGGCGGCACGTTCGGCGCGCTCGATCATCGGACGGAAATCGGCGTCGAGACGGGCGATCTCCGCCGCCAGACGCGTCTCCTGCTCGCCGCCGAGCTCGGAGAACCTGACGTGCAGTCCGTTGGCCGAGCGGCCGACCAGAGTCCCGACGAAGCCGCCGAGACCCGAGACGTCGAGGTCGAAACGTGCGCCGATCGGCGCCGGCAGATCGCCTTCGGGGACGATCAGGGCGCCGCCGAGCGACAGATCGATGGTGCGGAATCCGACGGTGCGACCGGAGACGGTGACCCGGCCGCGCTTCTCGACCGGCCAACGGTCGTGACGGCGGCGATCGGCCTCGGGGGTCTGGCGCAGGACCGTGACGAGCTGCCGGTTCATGCTCGCGACCGCGCCGTTCATCGTGTCGGTGGCGCCGGCGACGTCGCGGCCGAGTTCGGCGGCACGCGCCATGCCTTCGCTCATCTGGCGGGCGCGGTTGGCGACGGCTTCCGCGAAATGGACCGTCTCGTTGGTCGAGCGGCCGATCTCGGCGGTCGTGCCGATCTGCATGCGGACGGACTGGGAGACCTCGCCGAAGACCGGGCCGATCTCGCCGACCAGACCGACGATGCGGTCGACCGCGGTGATGTTGGCTTCCGCCGTGGCGCGCAGGCGGCCGATGGTGGCGCCGATCTCGTTGGTCGCCTTCTGGGTTTCGACCGACAGGGCCTTGACCTCGGAGGCGACGACGGCGAAGCCGCGGCCGGCGGCGCCGGCCCGTGCCGCTTCGATGGTGGCGTTGAGGGCGAGGAGATTGGTCTGGCCGGCGACGTCGGAGATCAACGCGACGACCGCCTGAATCTGTTCGATCGCCACCTTGAGTTCGGCGACCGAGGCGGCGGCGACCTTGGCGACCTCCACCGCGTCGTCGACGAGGCGCTGCGAGGTCTCGGCGCGGCGGCCGATCTCCTCGGCGGTCTGATGTAGTTCGTCGAAGCCCTCGGCCAACATCGAGAGGTTGCGCTTGGCGGTCTCGGTCTGGTCGACCAGGCCTTCCGCCTCTTGGCGCAGGTCGTCGATGATGACGATCGCTTCGCCGACACGCTCCTTGGTCTTGCGCCCCTCGCCTTCCATGCGGCGTCCGGCGCGGTGCAGGTCGGCCTCGAGCAGTTCGACGACGTCGCGCGTCGAGGACTGCGGCACGTCGGCTGTCACGGCCGTCTTAACTTCGTCTACCGGGGAGGGTGCGAGCGGCATTCCGGTCTTCAGGTCGTCGTCCCGGCGCGCTCTTGCCTTCGATCCGAAGTGAAACATGTCTCGATTCCGCCCTGCCGTCTCTCGTTCGGACAGTGTTGCTCGCCCCCGCGTTAGCGATCGGTTAAAATTCCAGAATTCGCAGTGACTTCGACCCAAAGTCGGAGGTCGCGTGGTGATCCGAACGCATTTCCGCTACGTAATATTCCGGGATCTGAAATATCGCATGTGTCCGACGCCCCGCGAAGACGTCGTTGGACGATCGTAACGCGATGATTTGCTCGACGTGGATCGGCGATCCAGAGTGATCGTCGAGGCAAGGAGATTCGGACATGGGCGCCCGCCCCGCGATCGTCTGGTTTCGCGACGACCTGAGGCTCGACGATCATCCCGCACTGCAGCGAGCGGTGGCGAGCGGCCGACCGGTCGTGGCCCTGTGGGTGCTCGACGAGTCGTCGCCCGGCCTGCGGCCGCTCGGCGGCGCGGCGCGCTGGTGGCTCGATCGGTCGCTGCGCTCGCTCGCCCGCGCACTCGAGGCGCGCGGCGGCCGCCTCGTCCTCCGGCGCGGGCCGGCGAGCGTCGTCGTGCCCGCCGTGGTCGAGGAGACCGGCGCCGAGGCGGTCTACTGGAACCGCCGCTACGGCGGGGCGGACGTGGCGATCGACCGCGAACTCGAGGCGGATCTCACTGGCCGCGGGATCGAGGTCGCGCACTTCCACGGCTCGGTGCTGTTCGAACCGGACGCGACCCGCACCGGAGCCGGCGGCCCCTACCGCGTCTTCACGCCGTTCTGGCGGGCCTGCCGCGCCGGTGCCGCGCCGCGCGCGCCCTCCGATGCGCCAGCGCGGATCGCCGCCCCTGCCCTGACGATCGCCTCAGACGATCTCGACGCCTGGGGCCTGACGCCGACCGCGCCCGACTGGTCCGGCGGCCTCGCCGCGACCTGGACGCCCGGCGAGACCGGTGCGGCGGCGCGGCTGGCGATCTTCCTGCGCGAAGGAATATATTCCTATGCAGAAGACCGCGACCGACCCGACCTGGAGGCCGTGTCGCGCCTGTCGCCGCATCTGCGATTCGGCGAGATCTCACCCTTCCGCGTCTGGGCGGCGGTCGAGGCGGTGGCGGCGGAGCGGCCGACGGCGTCGGTGGAGAAGTTTCGCGCCGAGCTCGGCTGGCGGGAGTTCAGCCATCACCTGATGTACCACTTCCCCGACCTCGAGGAGCGGTCGTTCCAGCCGCGTTTCGACGCCTTCGTGTGGCGCGACGATCCGACCTTCCTCGCCGCCTGGCGACGCGGGCGGACGGGCTATCCGCTGGTCGACGCCGGCATGCGGCAGCTGTGGCAGACGGGGTGGATGCACAATCGCGTGCGCATGGTCGTCGCCTCCTTCCTCGCCAAGCACGGGCTGATCGACTGGCGCCACGGTGAACGCTGGTTCTGGGACACGCTGGTCGACGCCTGTCCCGCCAACAACCCGGCCGGCTGGCAGTGGGTGGCGGGCTGCGGCGCCGACGCCGCGCCCTATTTCCGCATCTTCAACCCGATCACCCAGTCGGAGACCTTCGATCCCGACGGGGCCTACATCCGCCGCTTCGTGCCGGAACTGGCGCAACTGCCGACCGACGCCATCCATGCGCCGTGGAAGGCGCCGATGCTGGTGCTCCGGGCCGCCGGCGTGCGGCTCGACGACACCTATCCGCGGCCGATCGTCGACCATGCGACCGTTCGCGCCCGCGCGCTCGACGCCTTCGCGGCGACGGCGGCGGGGTGATCGGAAGACGGCTCACGAACGGCAGATTTCCGCGGATCGATTGACAGCGCGGCAACCGATGGGGCAAGTCTTTCGGGCGAGAAGCGGTGCGTCGCCCGAGGGTCAGAGGACCCGTCCGTCGGGCGCGGTCGGAACCGACGACGAAAGCGAGCGAGATCCCCCGAGATGTCCGTGAAGAAATCCCCGGCGACGAACGCGAACGGTTCGTCGGAACTGGGCCTCGGCCGGCTCTTGGCCTTCGCGCTGCCGGCGCTGCCCGTCGCAGCCTTCCAGCTTCCCTTCGTGATCCTGGTTCCGAAGTTCTACGCCGAGAACGTCGGCCTCTCGTTCATCGCGGTCGGGGCGATCATCACCATCGTCCGGCTGATCGACGCCTTCCTCGATCCCTTCGTGGGCTACTACGCCGACCACACCAGCCCGCGCTGGGGCCGGCGGCGGACGTGGTTCGGCCTCGCGGCGATCCCGACGACGCTGGGCGCGCTCTTCGTCTTCAACCCCTGGCCGATCATGGCGTTCGACAACGCATGGATCTCCGGCCTGTGGTTCTTCGTCTGGTCGATGATGCTGTCGGTCGGCTACACCGCGCTGTCGCTGTCGCATCTGTCGTGGGGCGCCGAGGTCTCGACCAGCTACTACGGCCGCAACCGCATCTTCGCCGCCCGCGAGGTCTTCGCGGTGATCGGCACGCTGGTGGCGACGGGTCTGCCCTTCGTGCTGTCGCGCGCCGGGTTCCACGGCGACACCTCGGTGCTGATCGCGCTGTCGGTGCTGGTCGCCGCGACGCTGCCCGCCTTCGCCGCCTTCACCGTCTTCTCGGTGCCCGAGCCCAAGCACGTGGCGCGCACCCACCTGAATTTCGTCGAGGGCCTCAAGGGGCTGCTCAAGAACGAACACTTCGTCCGCCTGCTCGGCGCCTACGCGCTCGCCAACATGGGCAACGGCGTGCCGGCGACGCTGCTGCTCTACTACGTGCGCGACTACGTCCACGGCAACGAAGAGACGCAGCGGCTGTTCCTGCTGCTCTACTTCCTGTTCGGCGTGCTCTCGACGCCGCTGTGGCTGTGGGTCTCCAAGAAGACCTCCAAGCACCGCGCCTGGAGCTTCGCCATGCTCACCGCCTGTACCGGCTTCATCTGGTCGCCCTTCGCCGGTTACGACGTGCTCGGCGAGAACGCGGTCTATGCCTTCGGCGTCATCATGATGCTCGCCGGCATGTCGGTCGGCGCCGACCTGATGCTGCCGGTGTCGATGCAGGCCGACGTCATCGACGTCGACACCGCGCGCTCGGGCGAACAGCACACCGGCTTCTATTTCGCCTCCTGGGCGCTCGCCAACAAGATTGCCCTGTCGATCGCGCTCGGCATCGGCTTCGTCCTGCTCGGCATCGTCGGCTACGACAAGGGCGATCACGTCCCCGACACGCTGTCGAAGGGCGAGATCCACGTGATGACCCACGCGCCGAGCGAAGGCGCCGTCATCGCACCCGCCGAGGTCGAGAAGCCGGCGGTGCCGCCGAAGAAGCGCAAGCACCACGCCCCCGACGCCGACAAGCCGGTGAAGCAGTCGCCGCTCGCCACCTGGACGCTGATCTTCCTCTACTGCGTCGTGCCGATCCTGCTGAAGCTCGCCGCCGTCCGCCTCGTCTGGAACTTCCCGATCGGCGCCGAGGAACAGGCGAGGCTCCGCGCCGAGATCGAGCAGAGGATGCGCGAGAACGGAAACGGAAACGGAAACGGCGCCGCCCACGGCTGAGCCGGCGGCACCGACCGACCTCGAGCATCGCATTCTTCCGAGGGGCCGGAATTCGGAACGACATGCCTTCGCGCGCACCCGTCGACGCGGCATGATCCGGCGCGAGGCTGCGCGAGGGGCGTGGCTCGTCGAGGTATTCCGGCATGACTTCTCCCGCGTGGGTTCCGCCCGTCCGTCGCGACGTGATCGAGGCGATCGGCAACACGCCGCTGATCCGACTCAACCGCGCCTCGGCCGAGACCGGCTGCGAGATCCTCGGCAAGGCGGAGTTCATGAACCCCGGCCAGTCGGTCAAGGACCGGGCGGCGCTGTGGATCGTCCGTGACGCCATCGCCCGCGGCCAGCTCCGCCCCGGCGGCACGATCGTCGAGGGCACCGCCGGCAACACCGGCATCGGCTTGGCCCTGGTCGCCTCGGCGCTGGGCTTCAGGACCGTCATCGTCATTCCCGAGACCCAGTCCCAGGAAAAGAAGGACGCGCTGCGGCTCGCCGGCGCCGAGCTCGTCGAGGTGCCGGCCGCGCCCTACAAGAACCCCAACAACTACGTCCGCCTCTCCGGCCGCCTCGCCGAGGAACTCGCCAGGACCGAGCCGAACGGCGCCGTCTGGGCGAACCAGTTCGACAACGTCGCCAACCGGCAGGCCCACCTCGAGACGACGGCGGAAGAGATCTGGGCGCAGACCGAGGGCCGTGTCGACGGTTTCGTCGCCGCCGTCGGTTCGGGCGGCACGCTGGCCGGCGTCGGCCTCGGCCTCAAGGCCAAGCGCGCCGACGTGACGATCGCACTCGCCGATCCGCACGGCGCGGCGCTCTACGAGTGGTACGTCAACGGCGTCCTGAAGGCCGAGGGCTCGTCGATCACCGAGGGCATCGGCCAGGGCCGCATCACCGCGAACCTCGAGGGCGCGCCGGTCGATCGCGCCTATCGCATCGCCGACGACGAGGCGCTCCGCGAGATCTTCGACCTCGCCGAACACGAGGGTCTGGTGCTCGGCGGCTCGTCGGGCGTCAACATCGCCGGCGCCAAGCGGCTCGCCCGCGATCTCGGCCCCGGCCACACCATCGTGACGATCCTCTGCGACAATGGCGGGCGTTATCAGTCGAAGCTGTGGAACCCCGCCTTCCTCGCCGAGAAGGGGCTGCCCATCCCCGAATGGCTGACCCGCAAGTCGCAAATCGCGGTTCCCTTCGAGCCCGTCTCGTGATCCCATCGGCGCCTCCAGCCCGACCCGATCGAGAGGCGCCATGTTTCCCGCGACCGAACCCGTCTTCCGCGACGATGCCTATGCGAAATCTTGCGACGCGACCGTGATCGGCCGCGGCGAGAAGGGCGGCATCATCCTCGACCGGACGATCTTCTACCCGACCGGCGGCGGCCAGCCCGGCGACTGCGGCCGCATGGTGTGGGCCGACGGCACCGAGACGGGCATCGTCACCACGGTCTGGGAGGACCAGAGCAAGACGGCGATCGCCCATGTTGCGACCGAGGGCATGCCGCTGCCGGAACCCGGCACGAAGGTCACGCTCGAACTCGACTGGGACCGTCGCCACAAGCTGATGCGCATGCACACGGCGCTGCATCTCCTCTCCGTCGTGCTGCCCTTTCCCGTCACCGGCGGCGCGGTCGGTGAGGAGGAAGGCCGGCTCGACTTCGACATTCCCGACGCCGATCTCGACCGCGACGCGCTCGACGCCCGGCTCGCCGAACTGGTCGCGGCGGATGCGCCGGTCACCTTCGACTGGATCACCGACGCCGAACTCGACGCCAATCCGGAGCTGGTGAAGACCATGTCGGTCGCCCCGCCGCGCGGCTCCGGCCGGGTGCGGCTGGTGCGCGTCGGACCGCGCGACGCCTCGATCGATCTCCAGCCCTGCGGCGGCACCCATGTTCGCTCGACCGGCGAGATCGGCCGTTTCTCGATCGCCAAGATCGAGAAGAAGGGCAAGATCAACCGCCGCGTCCGCGTTCGTTTCGTCTGACACGACAGAGAGACACTCATGACCGACCGTTCGAAGCTGCTGATCTCGACCGAAGACCTCGCCGCGCGGCTGGGCACGCCCGGTCTCGTGATCGTCGACGCCTCCTGGTACATGCCGGCGGAGAACCGCTCCGGCCGCGCCGAATGGGAAGCGGAACGCATCCCCGGCGCCGTCCATTTCGACCTCGACGCCATCGCCGATCATTCGACCGACCTGCCGCACATGCTGGCCGGCGCCGAAGCCTTCGCGGCCGCCGTCGGTGCGCTCGGGATCTCCGAGACGGCCGAGATCGTCGTCTACGACGGCGCCGGCTTCTTCTCCGCCCCGCGCGTTTGGTGGAACCTGACGGTCTACGGCGCGAAGAACGTCCGCATCCTCGACGGCGGCCTGCCGAAGTGGAAGGCGGAGGGACGCCCGCTCGACACGGCGGCGCCCGAGGTGCCCGCGCCCGCGACCTTCCGTGTGATGATCGACACCGGCCGGATCGCCGATCTCGACGGCGTCGTCGAGGTGCTGTCGACGGGTTCGGCGACGGTGGTCGATGCCCGTTCGGCGGTACGTTTCGCCGGCGAGGCGCCGGAGCCGCGGGCGGGTCTGCGCGCCGGCCACATGCCGGGGGCGAAGAACGTGCCGCATTCGGCGATCGTCGCGGACGGCCGCCTCGCCGACGAGGCGACGCTGCGGGCCGCCTTCGCCGCGGTCGATCTCGATCGACCGATCGTCACGTCCTGCGGCTCGGGCGTGTCGGCGGCGATCCTGTGGATGGCGCTCGAGAGCCTCGGCGTGCCGCGTAACCGCATGGCGCTCTACGACGGCTCGTGGACCGAATGGGGCGGTTCGCCGAAGACGACGGTCGTCACCGGGGCCTGAGGTCAGCCCTCGCCGAGGAGATCGAGCACGATCCGCGTCGCCGTGGCCCCGGGGGTCTCGGCGAGGCCCTCGCGCATGTCGGCGTCGAGCCGAGCGAAGGCGGCGATCTGCGCCGCCCGCGCCGCGCTCGGCGTCGCGAGATTGGCGAGGCGGGCGGCGACCGTCTCCGGCACCAGCGTCTCGTCGATGAATTCCGGCACCGCCAGCTCGCCCAGCACGATGTTGGGCAGCAGCGCCGTGCGCACCTTGGCCATCGAGCGCAGCGGCTTCGGGATGTCGAGGAAGTGCTTGACGATCCGGCCGATGGCGTCGAGCCGGTAGCAGGCGACGTGCGGAATGCCGGCGAGCGCCAGCTCGAGCGTCACCGTGCCCGAGGCGGCGAGCGCCAGATCGGCGGCGCGGAAGGCCTCGAACTTCGCCGCCTCGCCCGAGACGATGCGCGGGACGACCGGCCAGTCGGCGACGCGCGCCTCGATCTCGGCGCGGACATGGTCGACCGCCGGGATCGTCACCTCGAACGGGCCGACGCGATCGGCGAAGCCGCGCAGGATCTCGCCGAAGGGCGCCATCAGACGGGTCACTTCCGAACGCCGACTGCCGGGCAGCACGAGCAGGTTCAAGGGCCGCGTGCCCGGCGCCGGAAGATCGGCGCGGTCGGGGCGGCGGACGATGCCGACGCGTTCGATGTAGGGATGGCCGACGTAGAAGGTCGGCGGCCCGGCGAGGCGGCGGTGGACCTCCGGCTCGAAGGGCAGCAGCGCCAGCAGCCGGTCGGTGAAACGGGCGATCTTCGCCGCCCGGCCGGGGCGCCAGGCCCAGACGGTCGGCGAGACGTAGATGACGATCTTCTGGTCGGGCCGGCGCTTCTTCACCCGCTTGGCGACGCGGTGGCAGAAGTCGGGGCTGTCGATCAGCACCAGCACGTCGGGGCGCGCGGCGATCGCGGCGTCCGCCGTCTCGCGGATGCGCCGCAGGATCAGCGGCAGGCGCCGCAGCACCGGGCCGATGCCCATGACGGCGATGTCCGACATGGGAAAGAGGCTCGCGAGCCCCTCCCCCGTCAACGCCGGACCGCCGACGCCTTCGAGCGCCAGCCGATCGCCGAGCGCGGCACGCAGTCCGCGGGCGAGGCGGGCGCCGAGCAGGTCGCCCGAGGTCTCGCCGGCGACCATGAAGACGCGGACCGGGGGCTTTGCGACGTCGCTCACGATGCGGCCTCCTCGACGCCGAAGACGAAGATACCGGTCTCGTCGGCGGCGCGCGCGACCTCGGTCCGGTCGGCGACCAGCGTCGCGCCGGCGACGACGGCGATGCCGGAGAGCCCTGCGGCGGCGGCGGCGCGAACCGTGGCGGGGCCGATCGCCGGCATGTCGAGGCGCAGGTCCTGGATCGGCTTGGGACACTTCACCAGCACCGCCGGGGGATGTTTCTCGGCCCGCGCGGCATAGGTGGCGATCATCGCGTCGGTGCCGGACCAGTCCTCTGTGAGGACGACCGTGTCGCCCTCGAGGATCACGCCCTGACCGACGTCGCCGAGCCCGTGGCGGCGCGCGGCGGCGACGCCGGTGGCGATCGCGGCGCGGGCCGCCTCGTCGGGGGCGACGCGTCCGAGCGGACCGGCGGGCATGAGGAGTTCGGGCGCGGCCTCGGCGGCGCCGACGAGGCGCAGGCCGCGCCGCTCGAAGATGCGGCCGACGCGGCGCAGGATACCGTCCTCGCCGCCCGCCAGGATGCGCAGGCTGCGCAGCAGCACCCAGACGTCGGCGAGATCGAATTCACCCCAGCGCGGCAGGCGCTTGCCGACCGATCCGACGATCACCAGATCGCGGGCGCGGCGGTCGCGGGCGAGACGGATCAGGCGGGAGACTTGGCCGAGCGAGATCCAGACGTGGTCGTGGACCTCGATCTCGGCATCGGCGTCGCCGCGGATCGCGGCGATGGTGACGGGGCGGCCGCGGGCGGCGGCGGCATCGGCGACGAGGCGCGGAAAGCGCCCGCCGCCGGCGAGCACGATCAGCGGGCCCTCGCCCTCGTCGCGCCGCGCCGTCATCGCCCCCTCACCGCGGCATGCAGACGCGGCGGTCGCCGCCCTCGCGGATGAAGGACACCACGTCCATCACCAGCGGCTCGTCGGCGAACATCGTGGCGACGTCCTCGACGCGCTCGAGCAGCGTGCCCTCTTCCGAGAACAGCATGCGATAGGCGGCGCGCAGCTTGTGGATGCTCTCGCGCTCGAAGGCGCGGCGCTTCAGGCCGACGATGTTGAGGCCGCCGAGACGGGCGCGATCGCCGATCGCCGAACCGTAGGGGATCAGGTCGTTCTCGAGGCCGGAGAGGCCGCCGAGGAAGGAATGCGGCCCGATCCGCACCCACTGGTGCACGGCCGAGAGGCCGCCGAGGATGGCGTGGTCGCCGACGGTGACGTGGCCGGCGAGCGTCGCGTTGTTGACGAGGATGACCTCGTTGCCGACGCGGCAGTCGTGGGCGACGTGGGCGCCGACCATGATCAGGCAGCGATCGCCGACCGAGGTCAGCAGGCCGCCGCCCTCGGTGCCGGGATGGATCGTCACGTGCTCGCGGATGGTGGTGCCGGCACCGATCGTCAGGCGGCTCGCCTCGCCGTGGTACTTGAGGTCCTGCGGCGGGTGGCCGATCGAGGCGAAGGGATAGATCTTGGTCTTGGGGCCGATCTCGGTCTTGCCGGCGACCGAGACGTGGCTCACCAGCTCGACGCCATCGCCGAGCACCACCTCGGGTCCGACGACGCAGAAGGGACCGATGGACACGTCGGCGCCGACGACCGCGCCGTCCTCGACGATCGCGGTGGGATGGATCTTCGCCATGGGGACGATTCCTGTCTGTGTTGTTCGCGTCCGTGGTCTATCGACCGAACGGGCGCGAACAAAATCACTTCGTGTGTCGGTATGTGACGACGGCGGTCAGGCGACCAGCATGGCGCTGACTTCGGCCTCGGCGACGATCTTGCCGTCGACCTTGGCCTCGCCGCGGAACCACCACATGTTGGACCGCTGGCGCTGCTTGGCGACGTGGAACTCCACCGTGTCGCCCGGCACCACCGGCTTGCGGAACTTCACCTTGTCGACCGTCATGAAATAGACGACCGAGGGGCGCGCGCCGCCGCCGGACTTCTTGCTCTTCAGCACGCACATCGCGCCGGCCGTCTGGGCCATGGCCTCGATCAGATAGACGCCCGGGAACACCGGCCGCTCCGGGAAGTGGCCCTGGAACTGCGGCTCGTTGTAGGTGACGTTCTTGATGCCGACGCCGCGATCGTCGCCGTCGATGTCGACGATCTTGTCGATCAGCAGGAAGGGATAACGGTGCGGCAGGAGCTCGAACAGCTCCTGGATGCCGACGGATTCGAGCGTGGTGGCGGGTTGGTCGGTCATCGCGCTCCTCTTTCCTCTCTCGTCTCGGTCCACGACGGCGCCGCAATTGCGCCGGTCGGGTCCATCAGTCCTTGGCGTCCGAACGGGCGGCGAGACGCGCCACCGCGGCCAGTTCGCGCGCCGCTTCCATGAAGGGCTTCGCCGGCGCGCCGACCCAACGGGCTCCGGCGGGGACGTCGGTATGGACGCCCGAGCGCGCGCCGAGCTGGGCACCCGCGCCGATCGTGACATGGCCGGCGATGCCGACCTGACCGGCCAGGACGACGAAGTCGCCGAGCTTGGTCGAGCCGGAAATGCCGACCTGCGAAACGATGACGCAGTGGCGGCCGATCTCGACGTTGTGGGCGATCATCACCAGATTGTCGATCTTCGAGCCCTCGCCGATCACCGTGTCGCGGTTGGCGCCGCGGTCGATCGTGGAGTTGGCGCCGATCTCGACGTCGTCCTGGACGACGACGCGGCCGGTCTGCGGCACCTTCTGGTGGCCGCCCGCGCCCATGGCGAAGCCGAAGCCGTCCTGACCGATGCGCACGCCGCCGTGGAGGATGACGCGGTTGCCGATCAGGCAGTGGATCAGCGAGGCGTTCGGGCCGACATAGGCGTTGCGGCCGATGCGGACGTCGTGGCCGATCACCGCGCCGGCGCAGATCACCGTGCCGGTGCCGATCTCGGCGCGGGCGCCGATCACCGCACCGGGTTCGACGGTGACGCCGGGCTCGAGCTTGGCGGTCGCGTGGACATGGGCGGCGGGCGAGACGCCCGGCTCGGCGCCGAAGACGCCTTCGGGGCGCAGCGCGGCGGGATAGAAACGGCCGGCGACGGTCGCATAGGCGCGGTAGGGATCGCGCACGATCAGCGCGACCACGCCTTCCGGCACCTCCTTGGCGAAGCGCTCGGCCACCAGGCAGGCGGTCGCCCGGGTCGCGGCGAGCTGCGGCGCGTATTTCTTGTTGTCGAGGAAGGTCACGTCGCCGCGACCGGCACCGTCGAGCGGGCCGACGCCCTTGACCACGGTGGCGAGCGCCGTCTCGTCGGCGCAAGAAGCACCGGTCCAGGCACAGACTTCGGCGATGGTCGCCGGCTTGGGGGCAGCGAAGAAGGACGGATCGCTCATCGCGATGGAACTCCGACACGGTCGAACGGTCGGGCAAATCCGGGTCCGTTCAAAGAAAAAGGGCCGCCGCACGGATGGCGGCGGCCCGATCGATGCGGTCGATCGACCTCAGAACTGGGTGCCGCCCGAGAAGCGGAAGACCTGCGTCTGGTCGTACTTCGACTTCGAGACCGGGATGCCGAAGTCGGCACGCAGCGGACCGAAGGGCGAGCGCCACAGGATGCCGACGCCGACCGAGGCGCGGACCTTGTTCTCGTCGACGTAGTTCAGACCGGCCGGAACCGAGCGCTTGTCGATGCTCCAGAGCTGGCCGGCATCGGCGAAGGCCGACATGTAGAGGCCGAACTCGTCCGGGGTGCCCGGAACCGGCATCGAGACTTCCGCCGTCGCCGCCCAGTAGTTGCGACCGCCGAGGGCTTCCGAATAGACGCCGCCGATGTCGCGCGGGCCGAAGCCCGAGGAGGCGAAGCCGCGGATCGTCTCGCCGCCGAGGAAGAAGTTGTCGATGATCTCGAGCTTCTTGCCGATGCCGGCGATGTTGCCCGCGCGGCCGCGGACCATACCGATCACGCCCCAGTCGGCCCACAGTTCGCGATAGTAGCGGGCGTCGACCGTCGAGCGGATGTAGCTCGCGTCGCCGCCGGCACCGGCGAACTCTTCGGTCCACTTGGCGTAGATGCCGTCACGCGGGAACTGGATGTTGTCGACCGTGTTGTAGACCAGGCTGACGGCCGGGGTCGACACGATGCGGCTGCGCGACAGGACACCCGTGGTCGCACAATTCGACTGACCGCAGATGTAGTACTTGTAGGCCAGCGAGGCTTCGCCGTCCGACGTCACGTCGTTCGCCTGCGACGACTCGAGCGTGATCTTCGACTGCAGCAGGGTGTAGCTGACGCCGAAGGTCAGGTTCTCGGTGATCGGCAGGCCGAAGCGCAGCGTTCCACCGGTGTCCTTCTGCTCGTAGTTGCGGTAGCTCGTGGTGAGCTGCTGCTTCTGGAACACGTCGAAGCCGGCCGAGACGCGATAGCCGAGGAAGTAGGGCTCGGTGAAGGAGAACTGCCAGCCGCGGGTGTGCTGGCCGTACTGCACCGAGGCCTTCAGATACTGGCCGCGACCGAGGAAGTTCTTCTCGGAGAAGGACACGTCGCCGATGATGCCGTCGGCGGTCGAGTAGCCGGCGCCGAAGCCGAGTTCGCCCGTGGGCTGTTCCTCGACGTCCACGTTCACGACGACACGATCCGGGGCGGACCCCGTCTCGGTGTTGACCTTGACCGACTTGAAGAAGCCGAGACGGTTCAGGCGACGCTCGGCCTTGGAGACCAGCGCCTTGGAATAGGCATCGCCCTCGCCCATGTCGAACTCGCGACGCACCACGTAGTCACGGGTGCGGTCGTTGCCGCGCACGTTGATGCGCTCGACGTAGACGCGCGGACCTTCCTCGACATAGTAGGTGATCGAGATGGTGCGGCCGGCATAGTCGCGCTGGGCGCGCGGACGCACCTGGGCGAAGGGATAGCCGGAGCGGCTGGCGGCCAGCGACAGCGCCTCGATGGTCTTCTCGACCTCTTCGGACGAATAGACCGAACCCGACCGGGTGCCGACTTCCGACCGCAGCGCGGCGGCGTCGAGGCCCGAGAGCGAGCTCTGGACGTCGATCTCGCCGTAGGAATACTGCTGACCCTCGTCGATGGTGAAGCCGACGAAGAAGACGTTGCGCTCACGGTCGAGGTCGGCCGTCGCGGAGACGATGCGGACGTCGGCGTAGCCGTTCTTCATGTAGAACTTGCGCAGCGCGTCCTGGTCCTGCTGGAGGCGATCCGGATCGTAGGTGTCGGTCGAACGCAGCCAGCCGAGCAGGCCGGTCTCGCGGGTCTTGACGACGTCGCGCAGGCGGCCGGCGGAATAGGAATTGTTGCCGGAGAACGAGATGCGGGTGACGGCGGTCTTGTCGCCCTCGTCGATCTCGTAGACCAGGTTCACGCGGTTGTCGGGCAGGTTGATCACCTTGGCCTCGACCTGGGCGCGATAGCGACCGTTGCGGCGATAGGCCTCGAGCAGACGCTGCACGTCGGACTGCACGTCGTTCTTCGACATGAAGCCGCGCGGCTTGGCCTGAATGACGCCCTTCAGCTGCTCGTCGGTGATGCGTTTGTTGCCCTCGAAGGCGATCTTGTTGATCTGCGGGCTCTCGGTCACGACCACGACGGTGTTGCCGCCCTCGCGGGTGACCTTCACGTCGGAGAACAGGTCGGTCGCATAGAGCGCCTTGAGGACCGCATCGGTGTCACCGCCCTTGGCGTTCTGCACCACGTAGGAGCGGATCGTCTCGGTCTCGATTCGCTTGTTGCCACGCACGATCACGTCGGCTTTGGCAACGCTCGCCCCGAAGATTGCACCGTCGCCCATCGCGACGGGAACCACCGTCAGCAGCGCCGCCGCGAGGGCCGTCTTCTTCATCGTGCTCGCGAAGGAACTCATCGTATTTCGGCCCCGTTTCACTTCGACCCTCGACACCCTGCGACCTCCGCTGAACGCGGGACGCAGGCCCAACCCGGCGAGGATCGGAATCTCTTCGTCCGTACCGTGCTTTGTACAGCCTTTTGGCACATGTGCAACCCGACCGCCGGACTCTTCCGACGGGTTTGTCGGCGACCGTTGCCCGATCGCCACGTCATCGGCTCCCCACGGCTCGACCATACGCGATACTCCCCGAGCGTGAATGCGACACGACAACCTGCCGCTCCGTCAACCGCCGCTGCGCAGCGAGACGAGATGGAGGATGTCGTACCACGACGAAACCAGTGTCAGCGTCAGAATCAGCCCCAGACCGATGCGGAAACCGATGTCCTGGGCGCGTTCCGACAAGGGCCGGCCGCGCACCGCCTCGGCGGCGTAGAAGACCAGATGGCCGCCGTCGAGCATGGGAATCGGAAAGAGGTTGAGAAGTCCGATCGACACCGAAAGCAGCGCCACCAGATTGATCAGCGCCGGGAAGCCGAGCCCCGCCACCTCGCCGGAGATCTGCGCGACGCGCAGCGGTCCGCCGATCTGATCGATCGATTCCCGGCCCGAGAACAGGCCGCCGACGTAGGACAGCGTCTTCTCGACGAAGAACCACGTCTCCTTGACGCCCTCGACGACCGCCTCGCCGGGACCGAAGGTCCGGAGATGGCGATCGGCGGGATCGGTCGAGGCGCGGATGCCGACGAGACCGCGGCGCTGGCTGCCGAAGCGGCTCTTCTCCTCGAAGAGGCGCGGCGTCAGCGTCACGTCGACGCGGTGGCCGCCGCGATCGATCTCGAATCGGGTCGTCTGGCCGGCGCGCTCGGAGACGATGCGCATCACGTCCATGAAGGTCGCGACCGGCTTGCCCTCGATCGTCATGATCAGGTCGCCCGGGCGCACGCCGGCCTCGGCCGCGACCTCGCCCGGCGACACGTCGCCGACCTTGGGCAGCAGATCCCAGCGGCCGCCGAAGAACAGCAGGCCCGAGAAGACGACGATGGCGAGCAGGAAGTTGGCGATCGGCCCGGCGGCGACGATGGCGGCGCGGGCGCCGACCGACTTGGTCTGGAAGGCGTGGTCGCGCTCTTCCGCGCTCATGCCGTCGAGCGCCTCGCGATCGGGCACCGAGGCGGCGTTCTCGTCACCGACGAATCGGACGTAGCCGCCGAGCGGAATCATCGAGACGCGCCAACGGGTGCCGTGGCGATCGTTCCAGCCGAAGAGCTCGGGTCCGAAGCCGATCGAAAAGGTCACGACGCCGACGCCGCAGAAGCGGCCGACGAGAAAGTGCCCCAGTTCGTGAAAGAAGACCACGAGCGTGAGGACGAAGAGGAACGGCGGCACGTAGCCGACGAAACTCCACACGTCGTTGAGCACCTGCATCCACCACCCTCGACTGCCGGCGATACGCCCCGGTTCCCCGAGTGTCGCACGCCAATCCTTTACGAATATTCCACGGGATTCCGGCCGATTTCCGACCGGATCCGGAAACTCAACCCGCTGCGAAGAGCCCGCCGCGGACGACGGCGAAGGCGGCGGCGACGAGAGCCGCCGTCACCAGACCGTCGACCCGGTCGAGAAGACCACCGTGGCCGGGAATGATCCAGCCCGAATCCTTGACCCCGAAGCGACGCTTCAGGCTCGACTCGAAGAGATCGCCGCCCTGCGAGGCGATCGACATGACGGCGGCGAGCACCGCGATGGCGAAGAGCCCCTTCGCTCCCGCCACGGCTGCCGCGCCGACGCCGCAGATAGCGGCCGCGGCGAGCCCGCCGAGGGCGCCCGACCAGGTCTTCTTCGGCGACACCGCCGGCCACAGCTTCGGCCCGCCGATCGCCCTACCGGTGAAATAGGCGGCGATGTCGGTCGCCCAGACCACGGCGAAGAGAAAGATCACCTGCGCGAGCCCGGAGGGGCCTTGGCGAAGAAGCTCGAGCGAGAGCGACGGCAGCACCGCGTAGAACGGCCCGAAGGGCGCCCAGCGATCGGCCCCGGCGACGGTCCCTGCCCTCGCCTCGACGAAGCCGACCGCGGCGGCGGCGAACATCGCGCCGGCCGAGAGCAGCATTGCGACCTTGCCGGCGGCCGGGACCAGCCCGACACCGACCGCGACGGAGAGCCCCACCAGCGCCAGCTGGACGAGGCGCAGCGGCGCCCAGGAGCGGCCCATGGCGATGGTCGCCCATTCGGACGCCATGACGACGCCGCAGAGGACGACGAGGAGCGAGAAGGCCGTCCCGCCCACCCAGGTGACACCGAGGGCGACGGGCGCGATCACCACGGCCGAGGCCACGCGCAGCTTCAGTTCGCGCGACTTGTCGCCGGCCGGGTTCGCGTCGGTCATTTGGCCCCCAGGGAGACGCCGATGCCGCCGAAGCGGCGTTCACGGCCGTTGTATTCGTCGATCGCCGCGTCGAAGGCGGCCTCGTCGAAGTCGGGCCAGAGCACGGGCGAGAAGACCAGCTCGGAATAGGCCGCCTGCCACATGAGGAAATTGGAGAGCCGCTTCTCGCCCGAGGTGCGGATCAGCAGATCGGGATCGGGGATCCCGTCGGTCCACAGGGCATTGGCGAAGGCGTCGCGATCGATCGCGTCGGCGGCCAGCTCGCCGCGGGCGACGCGCTCGGCGAGGATGCGGGTGGCCCGCACGATCTCGTCGCGCGAACCGTAGTTGAAGGCGATGATCAGCCGCAGGCCGGTGTTCGCCCGCGTCAGATCCTCGGCCTCGGCGAGCAGCGCGGCGATGTCGGGGGCGAGATCGCCGCGTTCGCCGATCACCGAGATGCGGACGTTCTCGGCATGGAGCTCGGCGAGGTCGCGGCGGATGAAGTACTTGAGGAGCCCCATCAGGAACCCGACTTCCTCCGCCGGCCGACGCCAGTTCTCGGACGAGAAGGAGTAGAGCGTCAGATGGCCGATGCCGCGCCGCGAGGCGTGGCGGATGATGCGACGCACCGTCTCCATGCCGCGGCGATGGCCTTCGGTGCGCGGCAGGCCGCGGGCCTGGGCCCAGCGGCCGTTGCCGTCCATGATCAGGGCGACGTGGTTCGGCACCTCGCCGGCGGCACCGGCGAGGTCGCGTTCGATCGAACCGTCGGACGCCATGCTCATGTGCTCGGTCCCCGTCCCGTCCGTGACCCGGATCAGACCTTGGTGATGTCCTGCTCCTTGGCGACGAGCAGCTTGTCGATCTCGGCCACGGTCTCGTCGGTGAGCTTCTGGACGCGATCGGCGAGACGGCCCTCCTCGTCCTCGCTCATGCCGTCCTTGACCGCCTTCTTCAGGCTGTCGATGCCGTCGCGGCGGACGTGACGGACGGCGACGCGGGCCGCCTCGGCGTACTTGTGGGCGACCTTGACCAGCTCCTTGCGGCGCTCGGCGTTGAGCTCCGGGATCGGCACGCGCAGCGTCGCGCCTTCGGAGATCGGGTTGAGGCCGAGGTTGGCCTCGCGGATCGCCTTCTCGACGGCGCCGGCCATGCCGCGATCCCAGACCGAGACCAGCAGCATGCGCGACTCGGGCACCGAGACGGTGGCGACCTGCGACAGCGGCATGCGGGCGCCGTAGGCCTCGACCGTCACCGGCTCGAGCAGGTGGGTGGAGGCGCGACCGGTGCGCAGGCCCGAGAGCTCTTCCTTGTAGACGTGGACCGCTTGGCCCATGCGACGCTTGATGTCTTCGATGTCGAACTTGTGTGCCATGGGGGCTTCCTCGGAAGGCTTCCTCGGGATCGGCCCGACCGGCGAGGCGATCGCTCGGAGCGGGCCCGGACGGCACGGGGATCGGCCCCGGCGCCCGTGATGAAAAGCGTCTCGCGTCGCGGCGCGCGGGCCGGTCAGGCCCCGCGCCCGGCCACCAGGGTGGCGCGGCCGGAGCCCTTCAGCACCTCGATCAGGGCGGCGGGCTCCTCGAGCGAGAACACGATTATCGGAATAGCGTTGTCGCGGGCAAGTGCGAAAGCCGCCGTATCGAGCACCTTGAGATCGCGGCCGATCGCCTCGTCGAAGGTCAGACGATCGAAGCGGGTCGCGGTCGGGTCCTTCTTGGGGTCGGCGGTGTAGACGCCGTCGACGTTGGTCGCCTTGAAGATGGCGTCGCAGCGCATCTCCGAGGCGCGCATCGCCGCCGTGGTGTCGGTGGTGAGGAACGGTGTGCCGAGACCGCCGGCGAAGAGCGCGACGCCGTCGGTCGCCAGCGCCTCGAGCGCGTGGCGCTGGGTGAAGTCGTCGGCGACGGCCGGCATCGACAGGCCGGAGAAGACCTTGGCCTTGAGCCCGCGGGCGCTCAGCGCCTCGCGCATGGCCAGCGCGTTCATCACCGTCGCCATCATGCCCATGTGGTCGCCGGTGACGCGGTCGGTGCCCTGCTTCTGCAGCCAGGCGCCGCGGAAGAGGTTGCCGCCGCCGATGACGATGCCGATCTCGGCGCCGAGCGCGCGGGCGGCGACGATGGCGTCGGCGATGCGGCCGACCACGTCGGTGTCGATGCCGAGCGGCGCGCCGCCGGCCAGCGCCTCGCCCGAGAGCTTCAGAAGGACGCGTTTCCAGGCGAGGGTCTCGGTCATTCGTGGCTCCTTCGGTCGGGCGGCGGGGCGAGTCGCGGTGCGCCTGGCGCGTGCGGGCTGGCAATACACGAAGCACGGCGTTTCGTCATCAACCGGGCCTCAATAAGAGAAAAGGCCGCCCGCGGGTCTCGCGGACGGCCTTTTCGAAGTCGTTCGATCGCTCGGATCAGACGCCCGCGGCGGAGGCCGCAATCAGACGCCCGCGGCGGCGGCCACCTCGGCGGCGAAGTCCGAGGCTTCCTTCTCGATGCCCTCGCCGATCACCATGCGCACGAAGGCCTTGATGGTGACGGGGGCGCCGAGGTCCTTGGAGGCCTGGGCGACGAGCGCCTCGACGGTCAGTTCCGGGTTCATCACGAAGTTCTGCTTCAGGAGGGTGACCTCCTCATAGAACTTGCGGATGCGGCCCTCGACCATCTTCTCGACGACGGCGGCCGGCTTGCCGGACTCGAGCGCCTGAGCGGAGAAGATCTGACGCTCCTTCTCGACGATCGCCGGGTCGATCTCCTCGGTGCGCACGGCGGCCGGGGTCGGATCGTGGGCGGCGACATGCATGGCGATCTGCTTGCCGAGGGCGGCGAGCTTGGCCTTGTCGGCGGCCGACTCGAGCGCGACGAGCACGCCGATCTTGCCCATGCCGTCGGCGACCTGGTTGTGGACGTAGGAGGCGACCACGCCGTCGGCGACCGAGATCAGCGCGGTGCGACGCAGCTGCATGTTCTCGCCGATGGTGGCGACCGCGTCGGTCAGGCTGTCGGTGACCGACTTGCCGGTCGAGGGCAGCGCCGCGGCGGCGAGCGCGGCGACGTCGCCGCCGGTGGTCAGGGCGAGCTGGGCGATGCCCTTGACGATCGCCTGGAAGCCTTCGTTGCGGGCGACGAAGTCGGTCTCGGAGTTGACCTCGACGACGGCGCCGCGCAGGCCGTCGGTGGCGACGCCCACGAGACCCTCGGCGGCCGTGCGGCCGGACTTCTTGGCGGCCTTCGACAGGCCCTTCTTGCGCAGCCAGTCGACCGCGGCCTCCATGTCGCCGGCGTTCTCGGCGAGGGCGGCCTTGCAGTCCATCATGCCCGCGCCGGTCTTGTCGCGGAGTTCCTTCACCTGGGAAGCAGAGATGCTCATGTTCGCCTCTGGAGGGTCATGTGATGAAAAACGGCCGAGGCGGAGGCCTCGGCGACGGACGGGAACACGTGAGCCGCGACTCGGGGGGCGGCCTGCTCGAACCATCCGCCTCTCGTGTCATCGAACCTCGGTTCGACGACGAGCGGGTGACGAACGGCCCGGGGCGTGCCCGGGCCGTTCGAATGGATCACTGCGCGGCTTCTTCGCCCGACAGGACTTCCTCGACCGGAGCCTCGGAGGCACCGATGTCCACGCCCATGTCGCCCTGGGCGCGCGACAGGCCGTCGATGGCGGCGCGGGCGATCAGGTCGGTGTAGAGGGCGATGGCGCGGCCGGCGTCGTCGTTGCCCGGGATCGGATAGGTGATGCCGTCCGGATCGCAGTTCGAATCGAGGATCGCGGCGACCGGGATGCCCAGACGACGGGCTTCCTGGATAGCGAGGGCCTCACGGTTGGTGTCGATCACGAAGACCAGGTCCGGCAGGCCGCCCATGTCCTTGATGCCGCCGAGCGAACGGTCGAGCTTCACACGGTCGCGGTCCATGTTCAGACGCTCCTTCTTGGTGAGGCCCTGGGCCTCGCCACCGAGCATCGACTCGATCTTGCGCAGACGGTTGATCGAGTTGGAGATGGTCTTCCAGTTGGTCAGCATGCCGCCGAGCCAGCGGGCGTTGACGAAGTACTGGGCGGAGCGACGGGCCGCATCGGCGACCGGCTCCTGGGCCTGGCGCTTGGTGCCGACGATGAGCACGCGGCCGCCACGAGCGACGGTGTCGGACACCGCCTTGAGCGCCTGATGCAGCAGCGGAACGGTCTGCGCGAGGTCGATGATGTGGATGTTGTTGCGGGTGCCGAAGATGAACTGGGCCATCTTCGGGTTCCAGCGGTGCTTCTGGTGACCGAAGTGGACGCCGGCCTCGAGCAGCTGACGCATGGTGAAATCGGGCAGAGCCATGGCTCTCTTCTCCTTTACCGGTTGAACCTCCGCGGGGGCAGAATGTTTCTCGGGAGAGAAACACCGGTAGGACGCTTGACGGCCCCGAGACATCCTTCTCGGTACCGAGCGCCCGACCCCACGCGTGTGGAATGGCGCGGGACATAGGCGCGATGGCGGGAGATGTCAAGGCGGGAGGGGGATGGCGACGCTTCCGCCCCCTGTCCGACCCCGCCCCCCCGGGTCGACGGCGCTGCGGCCTCGTGACGTGATCCAGCGTCGCCGGGCCTCTGTGGCCGGAGCGACGATCGGCCCGCTTGCTTCCATCCGCCGGACGTCTCGAATGGAAGACGTGAGAATCGGCGAGACGATCGGACGGGCGGCCACGATGTCGAAATTCGGAACGAATGCCGGGATCCCCGGGATCGCCGCGGCGATGCTCGCCGTCACGGTCGCCACCGCGGAGGCCGGCCCGGCGCGGCCGGCGGGTGCCGAGCCTGCCGGTTGGCAGATCGAGGTCACCAGCTACGGCTGGTTCTCGGGCTTCCACGGCGACACCGCCACCCTGCCGCCGTTGCCCGCCGCCCGGGTCGACATGGGCTTCGGCGACATCCTGTCGAAGCTCGACGGCGCGCTGATGGGCATCGTCTACGCCCGCAGGGATCGGCTGATCCTGTGGGGCGACCTGATGTATTCGAAACTGTCGGTCGACGAGCGCTTCACGACCCCCGTCTCGTCCTCGCTGACCCTGTCGAGCTCGACCCTCGTCGTCTCCGGCGGCCTCGGCTGGAGGGTCGTCGACGATCGGGTCTGGAACCTCGACCTGATGGCGGGCGCCCGCCTCTACCGGGTGAAGACCGACGCGCAGCTGAGCCTGCCCGGCTTCGGCATCACCCGCTCCGGCGACACCGACGAGGTCTGGGTCGATCCGATGCTCGGCGCCCACGCCGGCGTCCGCCTCTCCGACCGCTGGTACCTGACCTCCTGGGCCCTCGCCGGCGGCTCCGACACCGGCTCGAAACTGTCGTGGGACGCCTTCGGCGGCGTCGGCTGGAAATACGACGATCGCTACACGCTGCTCGCCGGCTATCGCGGCCTCGGCATCGACCATACCCGCGGCGGCTACGTCTACGACATCGTCCAGCACGGTCCGATCATCGGCGTGAAGACCAGCTTCTGAAACGACCGCCCGCCGACACGACGACCCCGCCGGCTCGAGGCGAACCGGCGGGGCGCATGGGGGACGGTCGTGGTCGGCGCGTCGCTCACGGCGTGGGAAAGAGCGCCTTCAGCCGCGCCGTCATCGCCGGATCGAGCTTCTTGAGCAGCCGCGCGTTGTAGGACCCCGACGGCATCGGCGCGATGGTCGGATCCTTCGTCGGGTTGAAGGTGCGGATGTCCGCCTTCACCAGCTGCTGCGCCGCCACCGCGTAGCGGCGCGAGATCGCCGCCGGCGTCCCCTCCTCGACCGACGGATCGACGTTGACCGTCTCGATGGTGATCGTGTGGTCGCGGTTGAGGAAGATCTCGAAGGTGCGCATCTGCTGCGGGAAGTCGCGCAGCGAGCAGGTCTCGACGTGCCAGAAGCCCTTTTCCGGCGCGCCGACCGGATCGGGCGAGACGAAGGCCTTCACCGTGTTGAGGTGACGGTGGCCGGCGAGCCACATCAGGAGATTGGGGTGGGAATGCAGCTCGGCGAGCAGGTCGGGCAGCGTCACCGCGTTCTGCGGATCGAGCCACCAGCTCATCTCCGACCGCGGCTCGCTCGGCTCGACGCCGATCGGGATGTGGGCGGCGATGATCATCAGCTGACCGGCGGCATCGCCCGCCGCCAGTTCCTTCTTCAGCCAGGTCCAGCGCGCCTCGTCGAGGAAGCCGTGACCATGGATGTCGAGCGACTTGTCGTCGTCCTTCTGGGTGTCGTCGAGCGAGATCACCCGGATCGGCACGTCCGCCTTGGGCACGAAGCCGTAGCAGGCGAAGCCCTTCTCGGCTGCGGCGCGATCGAACCCGTGTCCGACCGGGTTCGACGTCGTCTCGAAGAACTCCTTCATCCACTCCGACGTGGTCAGCGACCGCCGATCCGGATCGGCGGCGACCTTCGGCGGCGTCGCGAAATCCCCGACCGGGCCGGCGAAGGCGAGATCGCCGTGCGGCTTCGAACCATCGAACACGCCCATGTAGTAGGTGCGGTCGACGATCCGCGACGGGTCGGCGAGCACGTCGCCGGCGGCGAAGACCTCGTCGGAGACGTAGGACGCCCTGAGGTCGGGCCGCGGGCCGTGGTCGACCGACACCGAGCCCAGCCAGAAGTGGTCGTGATTGCCGAGCACCTGATACCAGGGGATCGACTTGTCGAGCCCCACCGCCTTGAACGGCTTCTGGAACTCGATGCTGTCGGCGCCGAGATGGGCGCCCGAGCTCGGCCGGATCTCTCTGCCGTCGAGCACGTCGATGTACCAGCGCAGCTCGTTGTACTGCGTGGAGTTGGCGACGTCGCCGAGCGACAGGCCGAAGTCGAAGGGCTCGGCCGCATGGAGCCGGTTGATCGTCTGCACCGCGGCGTCGAGCACGTGCGTCGTGTAGAGCATCACGCCCGAGCACAGCGACGTCGTCACCGCCAGTTCCGGATGCAGCCGCTGGAGATAGATGCCCTGATTGGGCGCCTCCTTGTCGGTGATGTGGATGTCGGAGATGGTGAAGAACTTGAGCAGACGGCGCTTTCGGTCGGCCGCCGCGGCGTCCCAGCCGGCCGGCATAAGATCGACCCGGGTCACCGGCGCTTCGCCCTTGCCCCAGGTCCAGTTGCCGATGCCGAGCGCTTCGTATTTCGCCAGCTCGTAGACCTCGGCCTTGGTCGCGGGCAGCGCCCCCGGCACGATCGTCCGCTCGGTGGTCTTGGCGACCTTCGGGTCGATCGGATACTCGCCGGCCGCGTTGCGCCCCGTCGTCCCGGCGAAGGCCGCGCCGACGCGGCCGATGCCGGTGGCGGCGACCGTCACGGCCCACACGCCCGCTCCGAAGCCACGTCTGGTCAAAGTGTTCACGGCAAGTCTCCTGCTCGTTCGTTGGTCCGAGGGCGATCGTCACCCCGCACGAGAGACGCGGAGAGGGCTCGATCCGATCCGACTGTGGGCACTGCGATCCGCGGCGGGTCGCCCGGCGATCGGCCGACTTCGGCGACGGTGCGGCATCGAGACCGAGGATCCGGCGTCGACGTCCGACGAGGCCGAGATCGGTGCGATCACGGTGTGGGCGCCAGGGCCCTGCGACGGTCGGGAGGGAGCGAAGTGCTTCATGATTGACGGCGAGGATGGTATTGCCGCCGCGCTTTACGAACGGTTGCCGTCGCACTTCCAGAAGGCGCGGAAGTATTTCTGCGTAATCCTCGGCGTGACATCCGCCGTCGCACCTCGGGCGACCGCGGGCGGGGCGCCGCGCCCCTCCCCGCGCTCGCCCGCGCTCAGCGTCCGACCGTCTGCCGCTCCGGCACCCGGACGAGGGTCGCGGCGAGGAGCTTGGCCAGACAGCCGTAGCCCCAGTCGTTCATGTGCAGCCCGTCGGGAGTGATGAAGGCTGCGAAGTCGTAGTGCCGTCGCTCGCTCCAGCTCTTCATGATCGCGAAGCGGTCGAAGACGTCGACGTTCGTCTCGCGGCCGGCGACCGCCACCAGATCGAGCATGTCGGGGTGGTTCGGGCGGGCGAGCACGGTCGGCGAATACTGCAGGTTCATCAGCAGGATGTCGGTGCCGATCGCGTCGAGACGGCGGACGCCGGCGCGGACGTCGAGGAACACCGACCACATGTCCTGCCCCTTGAGCAGCGTGTTCGTCCCGACCTGCCAGACGACGAGATCCGGCCGCTCGGCGAGGACGTCGCGGTCGAAGCGCAGCATCTCGTCGCGCGTGACGTTGCCGTTGATGCCGCGGTTGATCACGGTGATGTCCTGGCCGGGGCGCGCGGCGCGCAGTTCGGCCTCGAGGCGGGCCGGATAGGTCGCCGCCGGCGAGGTCGCGCCGAGACCGAAGGTCGACGACGAGCCGAGAGCGACGATGCGGATCGGCGAGCCGTCGGCGAGCCTGGCGGCGAAGCGCGGCAACGGCCGGGCGAGCCGCAGCAGTTCGGTCGGTGCGTCGCAGGCGGGACCGGGCAGCAGCGGCGCTTCGCCGGCACCGGCGGGCCGGAGCGGGGCGAGAAGTCCGCAGGTGACGATCAGGGCAGCGAGAGCGGCGCGCGGGGCACGGCGGATCGGCGGCGTCGCAGGGTCGTCCATCTCGTCTCCATCGTCGGGTCGGCGCGGGCCGCGACAGGGGTTACGGAGCCTCACTTGGGGCTCGCCGGCGGTTTGTCGAGGTCCTTGGGGACACGACGGGCGAAGAGGCCGGTGGCGAGCGCGCGCGCCAGATGTTCGGCCATGCAGGCGTCGCCGATGCCGGACCGGTCGTCGAAGAGCGCGGCGTCGCTCGGCAGCTTCTTCAGCCGGGCGAGCGTCTCGCCGACCTCGTAGCGACGGATGCGCAGCACGCCCTCCTGCCGCGCGACCTCGTTGATCGCCTCGCGCATCGCCTGATACTGCGGATCGTCGCGCAGGCTCGCCGTGTAGTGTAGGCCGATCAGCACGGTGTCGACCTCGTGTTCGGCGAGCCAGCGGATGGTGGAGCGGATGATCTCGCGAGTCTCGGCCGGGTCCATGCCCGCCATGGCGTCGGCCGTCCCGACCTGCCAGAAGACGACGTCGGGCGCATTGCGGGCGACCTCGAGGCGGATGCGTTCGGCGCCGTCGCGGGCGAGCTCGCCGGAGACGCCACGCTGGACGATCTGCACCTGGAGGCCCTTGAAGGTCGTCTCGAGGAAGCGTTCGACCAGCCCGTAGTAGTCGCCGCCGGGGCGCGCGCCGCCGAGGACCGAACTTCCGATCGCCAGCACGACGATCTCCTGATGCTGCGTCATGGCGCGGGCGAGATGGGGAAAGGCGACCGTCGGGGCGCCGTCGGTGCCGGTCGCGGCGCATTCGCTCGGCATCGGCGCCAGCTGCGGCTCGGCCGCGGCCGGCAGCGGAGCGGCGAGCATCGTCACGGCGGCGAGGAGAGCCGGGATCGCGCGGAGGCGTCGTGTCATCGCTGTCGTTCCCACCAGTCGGCAACGGCCGCTGCCGTGAACAGGACCGCCAGTCCACCGGCGACGATGATCGTATCGCCGACGATGCCGCTTCGAAACACGAATCGCAGGATCTGGGCGGCGAGGCTCACCAGCGAACCGATGCAGAAGACCAGCAGCGAGTTGCGCCCGAGAAGCGACAGGGCACGACCGAGCGCCGGCAGGCGACGCTCGATCGGCGCCCACAGCACCGAGGCGAGCGCGGCGAGGAGCAGGAACTGGCCGATCCGCGTCGGCGTCAGAAAGCTCTTGTCGTTGACGAAGAGGAGATGCGGTTCCGGCGCCGTGGTCGGATCGAGTTCCCAACCCGCCCAGCGCGCCCAGGCGGCGAAGGCGATCACCGGCAGGGCGACGAGCCGGATCTCGCCGATGTGACGACGGACCCGGGCGCCGAGCCCGGTCGGCTGGGCCAGCACGAAGCCGAGCACGAAGGCGAGCTGCCAGCACAGCGGATCGAAGAACCATTCGCCCTGGGTCGGCCAGGTGTCGAAGGTGAACTCGCCGACGAGGCAGACCAGCCACAGCGCCGCCGAGAGCGGCAGCAGCGCCGACGGCCAGCGTCGATGCAGCAGCGCGATGAAGGGCGAGGCGAAGAGCAGCACGACGTAGAGCGGCAGGATGTCGAAATAGCCGAGCTGGTGGGTCAGCAGGACGAGGCCGATGTGGGCCTCGACCGGGGCGGTGAAGACCGCCGAGGCGTTGAACCAGTCGAGCAGCAGCGGGTTGTCGAGCAGCTTCGAGGCGGCGGCGAGCATGGCGATCGCCGCCATGACGATCACCATGTGGGCGGCGTAGAGCTTGCCGGCCCTGAGGAAGAGCCGCATCACCAGCGGTGCCGCCGGGCGCGGATCCTCGGGGCGGCCGACCGCATGGATCAGCGACCAGCCGGCGAGGAAGACGAAGAGTTCGGCCGAATCCGACTGCGACACCACCTTGTGGGTGAACTGCTCCCACACGTTGCCGGGGATGTGGTTGACGAAGATCTCGACCAGGGCGAAACCGCGCCAGAAGTCGACGGCATTGGGCGAGCGGGGCATCGCCTACTCCCCGGGGTCCGACGACGTCCGGCCCGCGCGGGGCCGAGGACGACGATTTCGTTTCTGCCATGCTGGCGGCGGCGGCGGTCGGCTGTCAAGGCGGCCGCGCCGAAGGTGCGGAAGGCGCGGTCACGCACCGCGTCCATCGGGTGCCGTGGCCGGACGGGCCGAGATCACGCAATGGTGCACACGGCGCGCGCTGTCGTCCGCCGTCGCCGTGAACTAGAAGAGCGGGATGATCACGGACCCGATCACCCTCGTCGTCGCCGAGGCGCACGACCTTCCGGCCTTCAGGCGTGCGCTTCAGGACGCCTTCGCGGTTGCCGTGGTCGAGACGTTCGGCCCTCTGCCGGACGGCCCGATTCCTGCCGACGACGACATCGACGCGACGATCGCCGCGCCCGGCGCCGTCGCCCTGCGCATTCTGTCGGACGGCCGCGACGTCGGCGGCGCCGTCGTCTCGATCGACGAGACCACGCATCGCAACACGTTGGATCTTTTCTTCATCGCCGTCGGGTCACATGGACGCGGCCTCGGTCGGCGGGCCTGGCGCGCGATCGAGCAGGCCTACCCGGCGACGCGGGTCTGGCAGACCCACACGCCCTATTTCGAGAAGCGCAACATCCACTTCTACGTCAACGTCTGCGGCTTCCGGATCGTCGAGTTCTTCAACGCGCACCATCCCGACCCGCACCATCCGCCCGGACACGACGATTTTCCGGGCATCGACGAAGGCTTCCGCTTCGAGAAGATCATGTGAGACCGCGGTCGGGCGGGTGCGGAGCGCTCAGGCGCGGCCGTAGACCGCATCCGCCCGCTTCTCGAAGGCTTCGGCGAAGGTGCGGAAGGCGCGGTCGAACATCGCGCCCATCAGCACACCGAGGGCGCGGCTCCTGAACTCGTAGGAGATCGAGAAGCCGACGTCGCAGGCCTTCTCGCCGGTCTCGCGGAAGGTCCAGACGTTCTCCAGCCGGCTGAAGGGGCCGTCGAGATAGGTCACGCGGATCTCGCGCTTCTCGCGATCGAGTTCGACGCGCGAGGTGAAGGTCTCGCGCACCAGCTTGAACGACACCGTCATGTCGGCGACCAGCACCACCCTGCCCTCGCCCCGATCCTCGCGCGCCCGGACGCGCAGCGCGGCGCAGAGGGGGACGAAGCGGGGGTATTTCTCCACGTCGGCGACGAGGTCGAACATGTCGTCCGCCGAATGGCGGACCCGGCGCGTCGTGGAGAAGGCGGGCATCAGGCGCTCTTGGCGGCACGCGCGGCGCGCAGCCGCGCGAAGTCCTCGCCGGCGTGGTGCGACGAGCGGGTCAGCGGGCTCGAGGACACCATCAGGAAGCCCTTGGTATAGGCCACCGTCTCGTAGGACTTGAACTCGTCCGGCGTGACGAAGTGCGTCACCTCGTGGTGCTTCTTGGTCGGCTGGAGGTACTGGCCGATGGTGATGAAGTCGACGTCGGCCGAGCGCAGGTCGTCCATCAGCTGGAGCACTTCGTTGCGCTCCTCGCCCAGCCCCACCATGATGCCGGACTTGGTGAAGATCTCCGGATCGAGCTCCTTCACCCGCTGCAGCAGGCGGATCGAGTGGAAATAGCGGGCGCCGGGGCGGACCGTCAGGTAGTTGCCCGGCACCGTCTCGAGATTGTGGTTGAAGACGTCGGGCTTGGCCGCCACGACGATCTCGAGCGCACCGTCCTTCTTGAGGAAGTCCGGGGTCAGCACCTCGATCGTGGTCGCCGGCGACTTGGCGCGGATCGCGCGGATGGTCGCGGCGATGTGGGCGGCGCCGCCGTCGTCGAGGTCGTCGCGGTCGACCGAGGTCACGACGACGTGGGTCAGGCCGAGCTTCTCGACGGCGATCGCCACGTTCTCCGGCTCGTCCGGGTCGAGCGGCAGCGGCTTGCCGGTCGCGACGTTGCAGAAGGCGCAGGCGCGGGTGCAGGTGTCGCCCATGATCATGAAGGTCGAGTGCTTCTTCGACCAGCATTCGCCGATGTTGGGGCAGCCCGCCTCTTCACAGACCGTGACCAGCTTGTTGTCGCGGACGATCTTCTGCGTCTCGGCATAGACCGGCGAGCCGGGCGCCTTGACGCGGATCCAGGCGGGCTTGCGCGCCACCGGCTGATCGGGGCGATGGGCCTTCTCGGGATGGCGGACCTTGTCGCCCTGCGGGCGATTGCCGGCGAGGGTGTCGACCACGTTGACCATCGGCGGATCTCTCCTTCCGTCGGGCCACGCGCCGACGTTCGCCTCTGATATAGGCCCTCCCACGCGCGGGCAAGCACGCGCGAGCGCAAAGCCGCTGCCCGGAAGGGGCGGAGGTGGCGGCAATTCGGCGGAGGGAGACGCGGGAGTCGTCCTTCTCCCCTCGCGGGACCTTCGCGCAATTCGGAATGAGCCCGGATCGAGGTCCGTGCGCGATCCTTCGAGACGCGCCTGCGGCGCTCCTCAGCATGAGGCTCTGTATGTTTCCTCGGCAAATGCAGACGCCTCATGCTGAGGAGGCGTTCGAAGAACGCCGTCTCGAAGCATCGCGCACCGCGTCGAAGCCATCGCCCTCACGCCGGCGGCACGCGCCGGCCGGCCTTCACGCGGATGATCTCCTTCGGCCGGCCCTTGATGTCGAGCGGCACGTCGAGGACGAGGCTCGCCTCGCCTTCCAGCGGATGGTCGAGCTCGAGCTTGCCGAGGAAGCCCTCCTGGCTCCACGACACCGGGAGCGAGCCCCCCGCGGTCTCGTAGACCAGCGTCGACCAGCCCTTGTTGGGCACGATGCGCAGCTGATGGACGATGCGGCCGTCGCCGCAGTCGGAGCGGGCGACCTCCCAGCGGGCGCCGTCGGACATGCCGGAGCGGGTGACGACGGTCGGGCAGAGGTCGCGGGCGATCCAGGCGCGCAGCGCCATCGGACCGAAGAGGCCGAGCAGCGCCAGAATGCCGATGCCGATCAGGATCATCCGCCCACGGCGGCGCTTCCCGCCCGCCGGCAGCGTCGCGACGTCGTCCATGCGTCCCCTCCCCGTCGCCCCGCGACCGGTCAGGATCGGCGGGCGGTCGCGCGATCCGCCGGCTCGACGATGACGCCGTGCCAGCCCAGTCCCGCATAGGTCTCATATCCGGGCGTGGCGTGGAAGGCCAGGAAGCTGCCGTCCGGTCGCCGCTCGTAGCCGGAGGTGCGGCCGCGCGGATCGAAGGCGAGCGTCTCGGCGAGCACGCCGCGACCGTCCGAGGCGGCGATGACGCGGCGGCGGCGATCGACCAGCAGCACGCGGGCGATGCCGGCGCGATCGCCCAGCCGAATGCCCTCGACGATGGCGCGGGCCTGCGGCTCCCAGTCGAAATGCACGGCGAGCACGCCGAGCGGCCGGCCGCGGGTGGCGCCGCCGGCGCGAACGGCGGTGGCGAAGGTCGCGACGCCGGCATCGCCGAGCAGGGGCTCGCGCGTCACGTCCTCGGCGTGGAAGTCGTCGCCGGTGGCGAGCCCCATGGCGGCGCGGAACCACGGCCGATCGGCGACCGACTGGCCGGCGACGGCGAAGCGATCGCCCCGCCCGTTGGCGATCACGCGGCCCGAGGGGTCGATCAGCCAGAGGTCGAGATAGACCGTGTAGGCGCGCAGGATGACGCCGAGGCGATCGGCGGCGAAGGCATGGATGCCCGCGTCGGTCGTCGCCGCGGCCTCGACCACGGCGCTGTCGGTCGCCCACCAGCGGACGTCGCAGGAGCGCTCATAGAGGTTGCGGTCGATCAGCTCGACGGCGTTCAGCGCCAGATCGACCATGCGGTCGCCATGGGCGGTCTCGGCCATCGAGCGGGCGAGCCGCGCCACGGTCTCGATCTCGCCGCCGAGTTCGGTGTCGAGGCCGCGAGCGAGCGCGTCGACCTCTTCCGAGATCCCCCGCACCTCCTGGCTGACGACCGCGAAGCCGCGTCCCGCATCGCCGGCCCGTGCCGCCTCGATCAGGGCGTTGAGCGCGAGAATCTTCATGCGACGGGTGATGGCGCGAATCTCGGCGACCTTCTGTTCGGCGAGGTCCCGTGCGGCGCCGGAGCGCTCGAGGATTCCGTCCAGGGACTGCCCGCTTCCTTCGTCCGCCAGGACACCCGCGACCATGGTTCCCGCTCCCCGACTCTCGAATTGACGTTAGGGAAAGACTTGGGCCTGAAATGTAAACGAATTACTACCCGAACATGTACCAAACGACGAAAATTGCGACTTGCACGAAATTTCATCACTCAACTGCGGGTACCCGTTCGCCGACCGCCCGGAAACGCAGGAAGGCGGCGGGCTTTCGGCCCGCCGCCTTCTCGGATTCGATCGCAGGATGTGCCGTCCGGATCAGACGTGGATGGCGCGGCCTTCCGAGTCCAGCACCGCCTCGTGCATCATTTCCGACAGGGTCGGATGCGGGAAGACCGTGTGGATCAGGTCTTCCTCGGTGGTCTCGAGGTTCATGGCGATGGCGTAGCCCTGGATCAGCTCGGTGACGTCGGCGCCGATCATGTGGGCGCCGAGAAGCCGGCCGGTCTTCTTGTCGAAGACGACCTTGATCAGGCCCTCCGGCTCGCCCATGGCGATCGCCTTGCCGTTGCCGACGAAGGGGAAGCGCCCGACCTTGACCTCGTAACCCGCGGCCTTGGCCTTCTCTTCGGTCAGACCGACCGAGGAGACCTGCGGCTGCGAATAGGTGCAGGCGGGGATCTTCTGCTTGTCCATCGGGTGCGGGTGCTTGCCGGCGATCGCCTCGATGCAGATGATGCCCTCGTGTTCGCCCTTGTGGGCGAGCATCGGCGGGCCGGCGACGTCGCCGATGGCATAGATGCCCGGCACGTTCGAGCGGCCGTATTCGTCGATCACGACGCAGCCGCGATCGGTCTTCACGCCGAGCTTCTCGAGACCGAGGTTCTCGACGTTGCCGACGACGCCGACGGCCGAGATGACGCGATCGACGGCGACCTGACGCTGCACGCCGGCCTTGTCCTCGAGCGTCGCGGTGACGCTGTCGGCATGGCGGACGAGGCCGAGCACCTTGGTGCCGACGTGGATCTTCAGGCCCAGCTTCTCGAAGTTCTTCTTGGCGACGGCCGAGATCTCGGCGTCCTCGACCGGCAGGACGCGGTCCATGACCTCGACCACGGTCACGTCGACGCCGAGGGCGTTGTAGAAGGACGCGAACTCGATGCCGATGGCGCCCGAGCCGACGACCAGCATGGTCTTGGGCAGCGCGGTCGGCTTCAGCGCGTCGAAATAGGTCCACACCAGCTTGCCGTCGGGCTCGAGACCCGGAACGACGCGCGGCTTGGCGCCGGTCGCCAGAATGATGTGCTTGGCCTGATACTCACCGCCGCCGAGCGCACCCTTGGGGGCGCCGTCGGTGCCGGTGACGACGATGTTGCCGGGGTTGGTCAGGATGGCGCGACCCCAGATCACGTCGACCTTGTTCTTCTTCAGGAGGAAGCCGACGCCGGTGTTGAGCTGGCCGGAGACGCCGCGCGAACGCTTGACGATCGCCTCCAGATCGAAGCCGGGATTGTCGACCTTGAGGCCGAAGTTCGCCGCGTGCTTCATGAACTGGTAGATCTCGGCCGAGCGCAGCAGCGCCTTGGTCGGGATGCAGCCCCAGTTGAGGCAGATGCCACCGAGGTGCTTGGCCTCGACGATGGCGGTCTTGAAGCCGAGCTGGGCGGCGCGGATGGCGGTCACGTAGCCGCCGGGGCCCGAGCCGATGACGATGACGTCGTATTGAGACATGGAGTGTTCTCCGTCCTGCCGTCACGTCGATCCGAACGGGATCCGCGACATTCGATCTCGTTGTTCGGCTTCGTCCCGAGGTGCCCGGCAAGGCCGGGCCTCGAAGGACGAAGCCGTCGACGGGCGCATCACACGCCCGATTTCGGGCCCTGCCCATCGGTCCTCCGCCCTTCGAGGCTCGCTCGCGCTCGCACCTCAGGGTGAAGGACCTCCGTCGTTCGGGCTTTCAGAGCCCGGCCCTACCCGCCTTCGGCGGTCCACCCTCCCCGCGAGGGGGAGGGTTTCGGCCGAGGTGACGGCACGGCTCGCCTCACACCAGCATGGACATCGGCGCTTCGATCAGCGCCTTGAAGGCGGAGATCAGTTCGGCGCCGAGCGCTCCGTCGACCGCGCGGTGGTCGGTCGACAGCGTCACCGTCATGGCGGTCACCACGGCGGGGGCGCCGTCCTTGACCACCACCCGCTGCTCGCCCGCGCCGACCGCCAGGATCGTCGCGTGCGGCGGGTTGATGATGGCGGCGAAGTCCTTGATGCCGAACATGCCGAGGTTGGACACGGCGGTGGAGCCGCCCTGATACTCTTCCGGCTTCAGCTTGCGGGCCTTGGCGCGCGCCGCGAAGTCCTTCATCTCGTTGGAGATGGTCGACAGCGACTTCTGCTCGGCCCTGCGCACGACGGGCGTGATCAGGCCGCCCGGGATCGACACGGCGACGCCGACGTCGGAGTACTTGTGCTTCACCATCGCGCCGTCGGTCCACGACACGTTGGCATCCGGCACGCGCTGGAGCGCCAGCGCCATACCCTTGATGACGAAGTCGTTGACCGAGACCTTGAAGGCCGGCTTGCCGTCCTTGACCGGAGCGCCGGCGTTGATCTGGGCGCGCAGCGCGAGCAGTGCGTCGAGCTCGACGTCCACCGACAGGTAGAAGTGCGGCACGGTCAGCTTCGATTCCATCAGCCGCTTGGCGATGGTCTTGCGCATGCCGTCGTGCGGCACGAGCTCGTAGGAGCCCGGCTCGAACAGCTTCAGAACCGCCTCGTCCGACGGACCGGCCGGCAGAGCCGCGGGGGCGGCGGCCGGAGCAGCCGCAGGCGCGGTCTTCGGCGCCGCGGCGGGCGCCCCGGCGACGGCGGTGCCGGCGGCGGAAGCCGCCTCGACGTCCTTCAGAACGATGCGGCCGCGCGGGCCGGAGCCGGCGATCCTGGTGAGATCGAGACCCTTCTCCTTGGCGACGCGGCGAGCGAGCGGCGAGGCGAAGATGCGATCGCCGGAGGCGGCGACCGGGGCCGGGCCGGCGGGAACCGCGGCGGGGGCCGGAGCGGCGGCGGCAGCCGCGGCAGGCGCCGGGGCGGCGGCGGCCTTGGGGGCCGGAGCGGCACCACCGGAGGCGGCGGCTGCGGCGACGTCCTCGCCTTCGCCGGCGATGACGGCGATCGGCGTGTTGACGGCGACGTCGTTGCTGCCGGCCGGCACGAGGATGGCGGCGAGGATGCCCTCGTCGACCGCCTCGACTTCCATCGTCGCCTTGTCGGTCTCGATCTCGGCGATGACGTCGCCGGACTTCACGGTGTCGCCGACGGCCTTGAGCCACTTGGCGAGATTGCCCTTCTCCATGGTGGGAGAGAGCGCGGGCATGAGGATGTTGGTGGGCATGAAGACCCCCGAAATCGTGTCGCGAGCTGTCGGCCGGTAACGGCCGGGCGGGAAGCCGATCGGTTGCCCGACCGGCTCCGGGACATCAGCGGTAGGTCACCGCGCGCACCGCCTCGATCACCTCGCCGACGTTCGGCAGGGCGAGCTTCTCGAGGTTGGCGGCGTAGGGCATCGGAACGTCCTTGCCCGTCACCTTGAGAACCGGGGCGTCGAGATAGTCGAAGGCCTCCGAGACCAGCCGCGAGGCGATCTCCGAGCCGATCGAGCAGATCGGCCAGCCCTCTTCCACCGTGACGCAGCGACCCGTCTTCTGCACCGAGCGGATCACCGTCTCGATGTCGAGCGGACGGATCGAGCGCAGGTCGATCACCTCGGCCGAGATGCCGAGCGCCTCGAGTTCGGCGACCGCCTTCATCGTGTAGGTCATGCCGATGCCGAACGAGACCAGCGTCACGTCGGTACCGGGACGCACGATCTTCGCCTTGCCGATCGGGGCGACGAAGTCACCCACGGGCACGTCGAAGGACTGGCCGTAGAGGATCTCGTTCTCGAGGAAGATCACCGGGTTGGGATCGCGGATCGCGGCCTTGAGCAGCGCCTTGGCGTCGGCGGCCGACCACGGCTGGACGACCTTGAGGCCGGGGATCTGGGCATACCAGGCGGCGTAGTCCTGGGAATGCTGGGCACCGACGCGGGCGGCGGCACCGTTGGGACCGCGGAACACGATCGGGCACCCCATCTGACCGCCGGACATGTAGAGCGTCTTGGCGGCCGAGTTGATGATGTGGTCGATCGCCTGCATGGCGAAGTTGAACGTCATGAACTCGACGATCGGCTTCAGGCCCGCCAACGCCGCACCGACGCCGAGGCCGGCGAAGCCGTGCTCGGTGATCGGCGTGTCGATGACGCGATCGGCGCCGAACTCCTGCAGGAGCCCCTGCGTGATCTTGTAGGCGCCCTGGTACTCGGCGACCTCCTCGCCCATGACGAAGACCTCGGCGTCGCGCCGCATCTCCTCGGCCATGGCCTCGCGCAGCGCCTCGCGGACGGTCTTGTGCTCGAACTCGGTGCCGGCCGGATATTCCGGCTCGAGCGCGACGGGGGCGAGCGGCGCGGCGGCGACGGTCGCAGGGGCCGCGGCAGCCGGAGCGGCGGCGGCCGGAGCCGGCGCCACGGCGGGGGTTCCCGCGGCGGTGTCGGAGGCGTCGGCGCCGATCACGGCGATCGGGGTGTTGACCTTGACGGCCTCGGTACCGGCGGGAACGAGGATCGCCGAGAGCACGCCCTCGTCGATCGCCTCGACTTCCATCGTCGCCTTGTCGGTCTCGATCTCGGCGATGACGTCGCCGGACTTCACGGTGTCGCCGACGGCCTTGAGCCACTTGGCGAGCTTGCCCTCTTCCATCGTCGGGGAGAGCGCGGGCATGAGAATTTCAACGGCCATGATCGCTTCTCCTCAGCGCACGATGTCGGTCCAGAGCTCGGAGACGTCCGGCTCGGGATCGGTCTGGGCGAAGTCGGCGGCTTCCTGGACGACGGTGCGGACCTCGGCGTCGAGCACCTTGAGTTCGTCCTCGGTGGCCAGCCCCGACGCGAGGAGACGGGCGCGGACCTGCTCGATCGGATCGTGCTCGTTGCGCATCTTCTGGACCTCCTCCTTCGACCGGTATTTCGCCGGATCGGACATGGAGTGGCCGCGATAGCGGTAGGTCATCATCTCGAGGATGTAGGGACCCTGGCCCGAACGGGCGTATTCGAAGGCGCGGGCGGAGGCCTCGCGCACCGCGCGGACGTCCATGCCGTCGACCTGCTCACCCGGGATGCCGAAGGACACGCCGCGCTTGGAGAAGTCGGTCTGCGACGAGGAGCGCGTCACCGCGGTGCCCATGGCGTAGCGATTGTTCTCGATCACGTAGATCACGGGGAGCTTCCACAGCTCCGCCATGTTGAAGCTCTCGTAGACCTGGCCCTGGTTGGCGGCGCCGTCGCCGAAGAAGGCGACCGAGACGAGGCCGTTCTTCTTGTACTTGTTGGCGAAGGCGAGGCCGGTGCCGAGCGGCACCTGGGCGCCGACGATGCCGTGGCCGCCGTAGAAGGCCTTCTCGACGCTGAACATGTGCATCGAGCCGCCCTTGCCCTTGGAATAGCCGCCGCGCCGACCGGTCAGCTCGGCCATGACGCCCTTGGCTTCCATGCCGGCGGCCAGCATGTGGCCGTGGTCGCGGTAGGAGGTGATGAACTGGTCGCCCTGCTTCATCGCCATCTGCATGCCGACGACGACGGCTTCCTGACCGATGTAGAGGTGGCAGAAGCCGCCGATCAGGCCCATGCCGTACATCTGGCCGGCCTTCTCCTCGAAGCGGCGGATCAGCAGCATGTTGCGGTAGGCGAAGAGCTCTTCGTCGCGGTCGAAGGGCGCGGGGCCGGTCTCGACCGGCGCCTTGGATTTGGAAGACTTCGGGGCAGCCATCGCGTTCTCCCTGCATGCCGTCTCATGCGGCCGGCGTGCGTGGGAGGATAGAGCGAAGCGTGCCGCGTGCAAGTGCGGGAATCCGCAGGCGGAGCACCCTTCAAATCACTGCAATGCAACATGAAAATGACATTGAACTCGAATTCGGTTGATTCGAGTAGATCAACTCATTTTCGGTTCATCCAAACATGCTGCGGTGCACTCGCGACGATGACGATTTCCTTCGCATTCGCGAAGCCGAGAATTTCCCGCGCGCGCTCGTCGAGCATGTCGCTCTCGAGGCTGGAGGAGCGCAGCAGGGTGACGCGATGCTCGATCAGCCTGCGCTCCTTGCGGACCTTGTCGAGTTCCTCGTCGAGACGGGTCGCTTCGACCGCGAGCTGACGGCGCGCCTCGATGCCGAAGGAGCCGTGCCAGCCGTGCCAGGCGAAGTAGCCCGAGAAGGCGAGCGCGATGGCCGGAACGATCAGAGGACGGATCCAGGACTTGCGACGCTGACGGGTAGACATGAGATACGCTGGACCCCTACTCGAGAACGCCCTTCTGGGCCCCGATCGGTTTTCCATATGAACAGCACAGGGTTAACACCGCCTTGCCGGAGCCCGTCCGGAGCCGTGAAATTCGACGGATCGCCGCCTCGCACCGGTGCGCCGCCGACGGTTTGTTCACGCTTGCCGTGCGAAGATCGCGACGACTTCGAAAGGTCCGCGCCCTCGGAGGATCGCGCCATGCGTCGTCTGCTCCTCGTCCCCCTCCTCGTCGGCCTCGCGGCCTGCGGCCGCGCGCCGACGGACATCGACGTCGAGATCGACACCAAGAAGGTCTCCCCCGTCGACGCCGACCGGGCGCTCGACCAGATCCGCAACGCCTGTCGGCCGCTGTTCTCCACCCACGCCTCCGACGTCGAGCGCATCCGCGCCATCGTCTCCGACGAGCCGGGCACGATGGCACGGCGCTACGGCTGGGGCGTCCACATCGATCTGATCGTCGACCTCCGCCGCGCGACGACGACGCTCGACGGCGAGATCGAGCCGCAGGCCCGCTTCCTCGCCGGCGGCGGGGCGCGACCGGGCATCGTCGCCTTCTCGCCGACCTCCGCCGCGCTGTGCGACCAGCCGCTGGCGCAGGGCCGGCGCAACGCCTTCATCCCCGTCAAGAGCCTCGCCGAGGAACTGCCGCAGCGGATCGAGAACCCGACGAAGGAACAGGTCGCGACCTATCGCGCCGAGGAGGTGGCGGCGCTTTCCGGCGACTATCAGAGCCAGCGCAACATGGCATGGTGCTTCGTCGACGGCTGCACCGGCGTCGAACCGATCGACGACCTCAAGGCCTGCGTCTGGCGGCTGGTGATCGCGTCCTCGGGCCACCCCAAGGTCGACCAGTCGGACCGCGACAACGTCCGCATCGACTGCGACCAGTCCCTCGCCGCGGAAGACCGCGCCGCCGCCCAGACCCAGGCCGGCGCCCTCTTCCAGAAGATCTACAAGAAGCCGATGCCGTGAGGCGATCGGGCGGGCTCGAAAACGACGACGGCGGCCCGAGGGCCGCCGTCTTGGTTCGTCACGGGTCTCGAGGCTCACGCCCCGAAGATCTCGGGCTCACGCCTTGAGGATCGAGAGGCCGGCGTAGCGCGCGGCGTCGCCGAGCTGTTCCTCGATGCGGAGCAGCTGGTTGTACTTGGCGAGCCGGTCCGAACGGGCGAGCGAGCCGGTCTTGATCTGACCGCAGTTGGTCGCGACCGCGAGATCCGCGATGGTCGAATCCTCGGTCTCGCCCGAGCGATGCGACATCACCGCGGTGTAGCCGGCCTTGTGCGCCATCTCGACCGCCTCGAGCGTCTCGGTCAGCGAGCCGATCTGGTTGACCTTGACCAGGATCGAGTTGGCCGTGCCCGACTTGATGCCCTCGGCCAGACGCTTGGAGTTGGTGACGAAGAGATCGTCGCCGACCAGCTGCACCTTGTCGCCGATCAGATCGGTCAGGTACTTCCAACCCTCCCAGTCGTCCTCGGCCATGCCGTCTTCGATCGAGATGATCGGATAGGCGGCGGCGAGCTTGGCGAGATACTTGGCCTGGGCCTTGGAATCGCGGGTCTTCTTCTCGCCTTCGTAGACGTACTTGCCGTCCTTGAAGAACTCGGTCGAGGCGCAGTCGGCCGCGAGGTACACGTCCTTGCCCGGCGCATAGCCGGCCTTCTCGATCGCCGCCATGACGAAGTCGAGCGCCGCCTCGGCCGACTTCAGGTTCGGCGCGAAGCCGCCCTCGTCGCCGACGTTGGTGTTGTGGCCGGCCTTCTTCAGCTCGCTCTTCAGCGTGTGGAAGATCTCGGCGCCGGCGCGGAGGCCTTCGGCGAAGGTCGGCAGACCCGCCGGCATGATCATGAATTCCTGGAAGTCGATCGGATTGTCGGCATGCACGCCGCCGTTGATGATGTTCATCATCGGAACGGGGAGGACGCGGGCGTTGGGGCCGCCGACGTAGCGATAGAGCGGCAGGCCGGCGGCCTGGGCGGCGGCCTTGGCGACGGCGAGCGAGACACCCAGGATCGCATTGGCGCCGAGACGCGCCTTGTTCGGGGTGCCGTCGAGGGCGATCATGGTCGCGTCGATCTGGATCTGATCCTCGGCGTCGAAGCCCGAGACGGCGTCGAAGATCTCGGTGTTGACGGCTTCGACGGCCTTGAGCACGCCCTTGCCGAGATAGACCGACTTGTCGCCGTCGCGCAGCTCGACCGCCTCGTGGGCACCGGTGGAGGCGCCCGACGGCACCGCGGCGCGGCCGAAGGAGCCGTCTTCCAGAACGACGTCCACCTCGACGGTGGGATTGCCGCGGCTGTCGAGAATCTGGCGGCCGACGATGTCGACGATGGCGGTCATGTGCGTTGCCTCTCCTGATGCGGGATGAACTCGGGTTCGGTCGCTGCTATAGCCGAGCGGAAGCCCCCTTTCCAGCCCGGCAAGAGCCGTATGGAACAGGAACCCCGAGACGAAGGACGGAGCCCGCCATGACCGAATTCGACGCGACCGGCCTGCAACTGGGCAAGGCGAGCGAATGGCCCACCTCGCCCGAGGCCGCCCGGCTCGACCGCGTGCCGAACCCACAGGCCGACACGCGCTATCTCGCCCGCTTCACCGCGCCGGAATTCACTTCGCTCTGCCCGGTGACCGGCCAGCCCGACTTCGCCCATCTCGTCATCGACTACGTGCCGGGCGACTGGCTGGTCGAGTCGAAGTCGCTGAAGCTCTACCTCGCCTCGTTCCGCAACCACGGCGCCTTCCACGAGGACTGCACGGTGGCGATCGGGCGAAAGATCGCCGACCTGATCGCACCGCACTGGCTGCGCATCGGCGGCTACTGGTATCCGCGCGGCGGCATCCCGATCGACGTCTTCTGGGCGACCGGCCCGCAGCCGGCCGACCTGTGGATCCCCGATCAGGGCGTCGCCCCCTACCGCGGACGCGGCTGAGGCGCCGGCCGATCCGGCGCGGGTGGGTGAGACGCCGGCCGTTCGGGCCGGATTTCTCCGCGACCGTCTTTCCCGCCTTGACCGCGCAGCCCTGCCGACTATGGTGCGCGCCCTTTCCCCCCGCAGACGCATCCGTCCGTCGGCTCCGCCGACCGCTCGGCAACGCGTCCGCCCGCCCCTCGAGGAGACCGCCCCATGGCTCGTGCCCGATCCGCCGCCGCGCCGCGCCCCACGCTCGGCCTCGACTTCGGCACCACCAATTCGGTCGCGGCGCTCGCCGATCCCGTCCATCCCGGCCGCGTCGTCCCGGTGACCTTCCCGGACGGCGACGGCGCGCATTCGGTCTTCCGCTCGGCGCTGGACTTCTGGACCGAGGGGAGCCGCGACACGCGGCGCACCCTGGTCGAGGCCGGCCCCTGGGCCATCGCCCATTTCGTCGAGAGCCCGGAGGGCTCGCGCTTCCTGCAGTCGTTCAAGACCTTCGCGGCGAGCCCCTCCTTCCGCTCGACCAGCGTGCACGGCCGCGCCTTCCGCTTCGAGGATCTGCTCTCGACCTTCCTCGAGCGCTTCGCCGACCACGCCGCGCCCGACGTGTCGCCCTTGCCGCGCCGTCTCGTCGTCGGTCGTCCGGTCACCTGGGCCGGCGCCGCGCCCGATCCGCTGCTCGCCCAGGCGCGCTACGACGACGCCTTCCGCGCGGTGGGCTTCGACGAGGTCCACTACGTCCACGAGCCCGTCGCCGCCGCCTTCTGGTTCGCCCGCGGGTTGAAGAAGGACGCCACCGTCCTCGTCGCCGACTTCGGCGGCGGCACGTCGGACTTCTCCATCGTCCGCTTCACCGTCGGCGCCGACGGGGTCCACGCCCACCCGCTCTCCCAGACCGGTGTCGGCGTCGCCGGCGACGGCTTCGACTACCGCATCATCGATCGTGTCGTCAGCCCCCGCCTCGGCAAGGGCAGTCGCTACAAGAGCTTCGGCAAGTGGCTCGACGTGCCGACCCACTATTTCGCCGACTTCGCCCGTTGGAACCGCCTCGCGATCATGAAGACCGGCGAGACCCTGCGCGAACTCGCGCGCCTCGCCGCCGCCGCCGAGGATCCGACCGGGCTCGAGCAGTTGATCGAGGTGATCGAGGAAGATCTCGGCTATCCGCTCTATCGCGCCGTCAACGAGGTCAAGACCGCGCTCTCGCGCGCCGACGAGGCCAAGCTCGTCTTCCGCCACCGCGACATCGCGATCGAGGAGACGGTGCGCCGGGCCGACTTCGAGACCTGGATCGCCGACGACCTGGAGAAGATCCGCGCGTCCTTCGAGGAGGCGATCACCCGCGCCGGCCTCGCCGATCACGAGATCGACCGCGTCTTCCTCACCGGCGGCACCTCCTTCGTGCCGGCCGTCAGGCGCCTCTTCGAGGATCGCTTCGGCGCCGCGCGGATCGAGACCGGCGACCAGCTCCTGTCGATCGCCTATGGCCTCGCCCTGATCGGTGCCGAGGAGGACATCTCGCGCTGGACCGTGCGCGAGACCCCAGCCGCGGCCTGAGGGCAGCGCGGCGGCCCCGTCGTCGGCGAGGCGTCCCCGTGTCTCGACGGCGTCACACCAGTTGGACCAGCTCCACGCCCGGCAGCGCCCGCAGGCTGCCGGCGACCTGGGGCGAGACGCGGTACTTGCCCGAGAGTTTCACCTCGATCTCGCGGGCGCCCTCGTCGAGCATCAGGACGAAGCTCACCTCGCCCTCGCCGCGCCCGATCGCCTCGAGCTGACGCGCGACCCCGTCGACCGGTTTGGCATCACGCAGGAAGAGCCGCAGATTCTGCTGCTCGCGCGCCGCCAGCGCATCGAGCGGCTCGACCTTCTCGATACGGACCGAGATGCCCTCGGCGCGCTCCTCCGCCGCGGCATAGACCACGACCGACTGGCCGGTCTCGAGCAGATCGCGGTACTGCGCCAGACCTTCCGAGAAGATCACCGCCTCGTAGGAGCCGGTCGGATCGGACATGCGGACGATGCCCATCTTGTTGCCGGTCTTGGTCTTTCGCTCCTGACGACTGGTCACCGTGCCGGCGAGGCGGCCGAAGTTGGCGCCGCGCTTCACCGAGGCCTGGAACTCGGCCCACATCTGCACGCGCATCTTCTCGAGCACGCCGCGATATTCGTCGAGCGGGTGGGCGGAGAGGTAGAAGCCGATCGCCGAATGCTCCTTCTGCAGCCGCTCCGCCGTCGTCCACGATCCGGTCGCCGGCAGGCGGATCGGCTCGACCGAGGCGGTGCCGCCGAAGAGCGCGCCCTGCCCCGCGTTCATGTCCTCGCGCACCCGTGCCGCTGCCGCGACGATCGTGTCGAGCGCCTCGGCGACGCGGCCGCGGTCCTTCTCGAGCTCGTCGAAGGCGCCGGCGGCCACCAGGCTCTCGAGCGTCCGCTTGTTGATCTGCTTGGGGTCGATCCGGTGGGCGAAGTCGGAGAGATCCCGGAACGGCCTGTCGCCGCGCGCCGCCACCAGATGCTCGACCGCCTGACCGCCCACCCCCTTCACGGCGGCGAGCGAATAGACGATGGCGCCGTCCTGGACGTCGAAATATTCGCGCGAGCGATTGATCGACGGGGGGATGACCGAAATCCCGAGCCGCATCGCCTCGCGGCGGAAATCCGCCAGCTTGTCGGTGTTGCCCATGTCGAGCGTCATGGTCGCGGCGAGGAACTCGACGGGATAGTTCGCCTTCATCCAGGCGGTGTGATAGGCGACCAGCGCATAGGCGGCGGCGTGGCTCTTGTTGAAGCCGTAGTCGGCGAACTTGGCGAGCAGGTCGAAGATCGTGTCGGCATGCTCCTTCGTCAGCCCCTGTTTCAGGGCGCCGTCGACGAAGCGGATGCGCTGGGTGTCCATCTCCGCCTTGATCTTCTTGCCCATGGCGCGGCGCAGAAGGTCGGCTTCGCCGAGCGAATAGCCGGAGAGGATCTGCGCGATCTGCATCACCTGCTCCTGGTAGACGATGATGCCGAAGGTCTCCTTCAGCACCGGCTCCAGCAGCGGATGCATGTAGTCGGGCTTTTCCTCGCCGCGCTTGCGCGCGCCGTAGACCGGGATGTTGGCCATCGGGCCCGGCCGGTAGAGCGCGACCAGCGCGATGATGTCCTCGAAGCGATCCGGTTCGATGTCGGCGATCGCCTTGCGCATGCCGGTGGATTCCAGCTGGAACACCCCGACCGTCTCGCCCTTGGCCAGGAGCGCGTAGGTCGGTGGATCGTCGAGCGGCAGGGCGGCGAGATCGACGTTCACCCCCTTGCGCTCGATCAGCTTCACGCCGGTCTGCAGCGTCGTCAGCGTCTTCAGGCCGAGGAAGTCGAACTTCACCAGGCCGGCGCTCTCCACCCATTTCATGTTGTACTGGGTGACCGGCATGTCGGAGCGCGGATCGCGGTAGAGCGGCACCAGCCGGTCGAGCGGCCGGTCGCCGATCACCACGCCGGCGGCATGCGTCGAGGCGTGGCGATAGAGACCCTCGAGCTTCAGCGAGATGTCGAGGAGCCGCTCGACGATCGGCTCCTCCGCCCGCGCCTCCTGCAGCTTGGGCTCGCCCTCGAGCGCCTGTTTCAGCGTCACCGGATTGGCCGGGTTCTGCGGCACGAGCTTGCAGAGCCGGTCGACCTGGCCGTAGGGCATCTGCAGCACGCGGCCGACGTCGCGCAGCACGGCGCGCGCCTGCAGCGAACCGAAGGTGATGATCTGGGCGACCTGATCGCGGCCGTATTTCTCCTGGACGTAGCGAATGACCTCTTCGCGGCGGTCCTGGCAGAAGTCGATGTCGAAGTCGGGCATCGACACGCGTTCGGGGTTGAGGAAGCGCTCGAACAGCAGCGCGAAACGCAGGGGATCGAGATCGGTGATGGTGAGGCACCACGCCACCAGCGAGCCTGCGCCCGAACCACGGCCGGGGCCGACCGGAATGCCGTGCGCCTTGGCCCATTTGATGAAGTCCGACACGATCAGGAAGTAGCCGGGGAACTTCATCTTCTCGATGATGCCGAGCTCGAACTCGAGCCGGTCGCGGTAGTCCTGCTCGGTGCGGCCCGGCGCGATGCCGTGGGCGGCGAGGCGGTGGTCGAGACCGGCGGTGGCCTGGGCACGCAGTTCCTTCGCCTCCGCCACCTCGGCGTCGGCGCCCGAGCCGGTGAAGCGCGGCAGCAGCGGCTTGCGCTTCACCGTGCGATAGGCGCAGCGCCGCGCGATCTCGATCGTCGAGGCGAGCGCTTCGGGCAGATCGGCGAAGAGCTTCACCATCTCGGCGCGCGACTTGAAATAGTGCTCGGGCGTCAGCCGGCGGCGGTCCTCCTCGGCGATGACGCGGCCCTCGGCGATGGCGATCAGCGCGTCGTGGGCCTCGAAGTCGTCGCGGACGGCGAAGAACGGCTCGTTGGTGGCGACCAGCGGCAGACCGAGGTCGTAGGCGATGTCGATCAGCACCGGTTCGGCGAGCTTCTCCTCCTCGAGGCCGTGGCGCTGGATCTCGACGTAGAGCCGATCGCCGAAGATCTTCGCGAGCGTCTCCACCCGCTTGCGGGCGAGATCGGTGCGGCCGCCGACGATCGCCCGGTCGATCGGGCCGGTCGGACCGCCGGTCAGCACGATCAGGCCCTCGTGGAACTCGGCGAGATCGTCGGGCTCGACATGCGGCGGCTCGGCGCCCTCGGTGCCGGTATAGGAGCGTGAGACGAGGCGGACGAGGTTTTCCCAGCCGCGTTCGTCGCGGGCGATGAAGACGAGGCTCGGCAGGCGCTCGTGCATCACCGGGCGGCGGCCGGGCTCGGCGGTCTGGTCGACGAAATCGACGGCGATCTGGCAGGCGGCGATCGGCTGGATGCCCTTGTCGGTCGCCTTTTCGGAGAACTCCAGCGCGCCGAAGAGATTGCCGGTGTCGCAGAGCCCCATCGCCGGCTGATGGTCGGCCTTGGCGAGATCGAGCAGCCTGCCGAGCGGCATCGCGCCTTCGAGCAGCGAATAGGCCGAATGGCAGCGCAGATGCACGAAGCCGACGCCGGCCTTCCCGCCCTCGCTCGCCGTTGCCTCGGCCATGACACCCTCCTCGCGACGACTCGCCCGCATCCGAAGCGCTCAAACTAGCGCCGGGCGGAAGCGGATCAAACCACGGATCGGTCCGCGACCCCGCGCGACGGAAGGATCATCCCCGTTATCCCGCGCCGACGGGCGTCGGACCGATCTCGCCCACGGGCTCGGCCCACCTCGCGGCCTCGCCGTCCTCACGCGCCCCCGTCTCACGTCGCCGTCACACACCGTCGCGTGCGACGTCCTAGCCCGCCACGCGCCCTTTCGCGCAGCGAAGGTTCGTGATATGTTCTCAGTAGAAGGCGGCCCTGCCGATCGCCTCGCCCCACATGGCGATCATGGCGACGAAGGACACGACGGCGCCCAGCGAAAAGGCATCCCGAGCGAGACCACGAACAGCGTTTCCCATGTCCATCTCCTCCGCTTTCATCCACCGGATATCCACAAGTATGTTCGTGTTTTGTTCCATCGTCAAGAGGTGATTTTCGAGAGGAATGGCGGGGCGACCCACGCCGGGGGCCGGCGACGGGATGCAGGCCCGACGACGTGGCGTCGGCGTCGATGACGGGATACCGGGTTCGACGACGGTCACCGCCGGTGGCTGGCACCGGACCCGGCACGCGGACTTCGGACCGGGCGATGCCGACACAGGGACTCTGCGATGAGACCCCGCATCGGGCGACGGTGCACCGGCCTCGGCGACGAGACCTCGGACCGAGCGTCGGGCGCCGGACCGGGCAGTGCGAGCCTCCGGGCTCGGCAAGCCAGGCGCGGCGACTGTGGTAGATCTCGGCCGGGCGGGACCATCGAACGCGTCGCGGCGGCTCGACGGCAGGGTGTGCGGCGGTCGCTCGGGCGCTTGCGAAGCGGGCGCGTTCGGCGCCGCGCGGATCGGAAGACGCCGTCGGTGTCGGCGGCGGTCGAGCGGGCCACGCCGGCGCGGCGTGAGATCGACGCCTCGGAGATCGGGCGCCGTCGTCGCCGGCGCGGGCGGGTGTAGGCCGCGGAGAGATCGACGACGGTCGGCGCGACGACACGGGGTGCCGTCGGCCGCGCTGCAGCGGCGGGGGGCCACGGCAGGGTCGGAACGGGTGGACTCGAGCGCAAGAGGTGGCCATGACGCGCAGGCTTCAGCAGTGGGCGGTCACCGAGCAGGCCTTCCTCCGACGCGAGATCGAGGAATACCGGGCGGGCGCCACGCTGCGATCGCCGAGCGGCGAGGACATCACCGCGACGAAGCTCGACGAGCTCGTCATTCGGCTCGAACATGCGACGATCGTCGTCGAAGACCTCGAGAACGACGGGAAGCCTCGGGTTCCGTGAGGCGCAGGTTGCGCTCGGCGGCGAGACACTCCCCTCACCCACCCCGCAACATCGCCACGCCGGTGACGACCACGGCCACGGCGGCGAGATGGATCCAACCGAGGCGTTCGCGGAAGAGCACGCGGCCGAGGATCAGCGCGAAGACGATCGACGTCTCGCGCAGCGCCGCCACCAGCGCCACCGGGGCCTGCGTCATCGCCCAGACGGCGACGCCGTAGGAGACCATCGACGCCATGCCGCCGAGAAGGCCGATCGCCGCCCTGCCCTTCAGTGCGGTGAGCAGGATCGCCGGCCGCGTCGCGAGGCTCCAGCCGACCAGCGGCAGGGCGGCGAGGGCCGCGCCCCACAGCGCATAGGCGATCGGCGAGCCGGAGAGGCGCACGCCCTGGCCGTCGGTGATGGTGTAGCCGGCGATGAAGAGTGCATTCAGAAGCGCCAGCGCGATGCCGCCGAAGCTGCCGCGACCGCGCCCGGCGAAGACCAGACCGCCGATGCCGGCGCCGACCATCACGACGCCGATCCAGCCGGCGGTCGAGGGCACCTCGCCGAAGACACCGACGCCGGCGATCGCCACGATCACCGGGGCGGCGCCGCGCATCAGCGGATAGGCGACGGTCAGGTCGACGAGGCGATAGGCGCCCGCCATCAGCGCGAAATAGACCACCTGCAACACCGCGGAGGCCGCGAGCCAGGGCCAGGCGGCGGGCGCCGGCGGCGGCAGGAAGGGCGCGACGACGAGGCCGAGGAGACCCGAACCGGTGGCGACCAGGACGGTGGTCGTGGCCTTGTCCTGCGCGCTCTTGACGAGGGCGTTCCAGCCGGCATGGACGGCGGCGGCGGCGAGGACGGCGAGAAAGACGAAGAGGCTCATCGCCCTTCGTCACCTCGTTTGCCGGCAAAGACAAGGGGTCAGGCGGCGTCTTCCGTACCGGCCAGATCGTCGTCGTCGAACTCGAGATGCGGGCGCACCATCGAGGCGGCGAGGTCGACGAAGAGGTCGGCCGGGAGCGCGGGGGCGAAGACATACCCTTGCGCCGAGGTCACGCCCTTGGCGCGCAGGCGCTCGAGCTGTTCCTGGGTCTCGACGCCCTCGGCGACGACGCCCATGTCGAGCGAGTTGGCGAGTTCGACCAGCACGTCGACGATGGTCGAGGCGCCGAGATCGGCGCCCATGGCGTCGACGAACATCTTGTCGATCTTCACGATGTCGATGCCGAGCTGCTGGATGTAGGCGAGGCCGCCGTGGCCGGTGCCGGTGTCGTCGAGGGCGACGCGGCAGCCGAGCGAATGCATCTCGGCGATGATGCGGCGGGCCTGCGGCACGTCGCGCAGCGGATAGCGCTCGGTCACCTCGAAGACCAGCTGATCGTAGGCGATCGGCCCGTCGCCGAAGATCGCCTCGATGTCCTCGATGATCTGGTGATCGTCGAAATGACCGGCGAAGAGGTTGATCGACAGCTTGAGATCGGGGTTGGCGGAATAGAAGGCGCCGAGGGCGGCCAGCGACTTGCGCATCAGCTGGCGCGTCATCTCGAAGACGTGGCCGGAGCTCTCGACATAGGGCATGAAGGCGCCGGGCGAGACGGTGGTGCCGTCCGGCCGGATCCAGCGTGCCAGCATCTCGCAGCCCTCGATGCGGCCGGTGTCGATGTTCATCACCGGCTGGAAATAGGGCTCGAACTCGGCGCGGCCGAGCGCCACCGCGATCTCGTCGTCGACTTCCGACGTCGGCTTGCGGAAGAGCCAGAGCGAGAAGCCGATCAGCACCACGGTCGAGGCGATCGAACCGATCGCCAGCGTCGCCTCGAGCGGACGGACGAGTTCCGCCACGCCCGCGCGCGAGACCTCGACGCGGACGGTGAGCGGGAAATAGTCGGAGCGCGCCTCCGCCACCATCGCCTCGCCCTGGTCGGTACGACCTCCCCAGGCGGCCCAGACGCCGCCGCCGAGTTCCACCGTCACCGAGCGGGAGCCGCGGAGATAGGCGGCGCCGCCGTCGAGGTCGAGCATCGAGGGCGCGATCTCGGCGACGAGATGGACACCGACCGACGTGCGCCAGGCGACGACGACCGTCCCCTTGGCGGCATCCGGCACGACCTCGGAGTCGAGCACGGCGAGCGTCACGGCGCGGGCGGGATCGGGGCGGAAGAGCGCGGCGCCGCGGCGACGGGCGGGGGGCGGGTCGAAACACATCGGCAGGCCGGTGGCGTCGACGATGCCGATGCGGCGAATGTACTGCGAACGCGCAGCCTTCTCGCCGAGCAGGGCGAGATCTTCCGGCCGGCAGGTCGACAGCCCGGCGCGATCGGCCTCGCGCAGCACCGAGATCGCCTCGGCGGTCACGACTTCGGCGCGCTCGAGCTGGCGGGCGGCGACGGCGGAGATCTCGTCGCGGCCGAAGCGCTCGGCATGGGTCGTCAGCACCCAGTGACCGAGCACGAAGGGCGCGACACCGATGATCACGGCAATACCGACTGCCGAGAGAAGAAGAAGGCCGCGACTGGTCACCGTTCGATCCGATCCCCGTTCGCCGCCGAGTTTGGACGCACGTGGTAAACAGGGACTGAACGCAGCCGACGGAACGGCCGGAAGGCGCCGAATTCCGGGCGTTTACGACGCTCGGCTCGATTGCTTTCGCACGCGATGCGGTCCACCCTCGGCCGAATCGCAATTCCGCCACACGGCACGGGCACTCGATCGCGCGCGCCGCATTCTGTCGTTCGTTCATTCGCTCTCTTTCAACGAGGCCTGGCCATGTCCACTCCCCGTCGTTCCCTTCGCCTCTTCGCGGCCTCGCTGGTGATCGGCGTCTCGCTGCCCCTCGCCGCGCCGGCACTCGCCCAGAGCACCCGCGACAAGATCATCGAGATGACGACGCAGTCGCTGAAGGCGAGCGGCGCCAAGGAGGTCGTCTTCGGCAAGGTCGAGGGCGACGACGCCCGCTTCGTCGTCTCCGACACCCGCGTCGCCTCCGAGGTCGAAGGCAAGAAGACGACGATGAGCGTCGCCAAGACCACCTGGACCGGCGCGGTTCCGTCCGCAGACGGCGGCTACGACGCCGCCGAGATCGCCGCCGAGGGCGTGCGCATCGAGGGCGACGACGCCAGGATCGCGGCCGAGAAACTGGTGCTCACCAACTACCACGGCGTCGCGCCGGCCAAGGTCGTGCCGGGCAAGATCACCGGCGAGCGGGTCGAGAAGGCCGTCGCCACGGGCCTCGTCGTCGACACCGAGGACGGCAAGAAGGTGCCGATCGCCTCGGTCTCCTTCGCCGCCTCCGACTATGTCGGCGACACGCCGCGCAAGGCCGCCTTCGACCTCAAGGGCATCGAGGTGACGCTCGACCCGAAGGATCCCGACCTCGCACCCGCTCGTGCGCTCGGCTACGAGAAGCTGTCGATCGACGCGGGCTTCGAGGGGACCTGGGACGACAAGACCGGCCGTCTCGACATCGCCCGCATCACGGTGGGCGCGGCGCAGGCCGGCGAGCTCCGTCTCTCCGGCGTGATCGGCGGCCTGACGCCGGCGACCGTCGACGCGCTGAAGAAGGCCGACGGCGACAACGCCAAGGAGATGGAGATCCTCCAGGGCCTGACCGTCGAGAAGTTGACGCTGCGCTGGAACGACGGCTCGCTCGCCACCCGCGTGCTCGACATGCAGGCCAAGGAGCAGGGCACCGATTCCAAGACCTACGCCAAGCAGCTCAAGCTGCTGATCCCGGCCGTGCTGTCGATGATGGGCAACAAGGACTTCGAGAAGAAGGTGGCCGCCGCCGCCGGCACCTTCCTCGACACGCCGAAGTCGCTGACCATCGCCGCCAAGCCGGCGACGCCGGTCTCCTTCGGCCAGATCATGGGCACCGCCATGGCGGCGCCGCAGGCTCTGCCGAACGTGCTCGCCGCCGAGGTCTCCGCCAACGATTGAGCGGACGACGACCGATCGTCACGGGGGGCGGCGAAGAGCCGCCCCTTTTTCGCGGTTTTCCGCCGTTTCGACGGTCGGGCCGCGGGGCGGACGGCACGGTGGTGTTTACGCCGGGCGCCAAATCGACTAGGTTCCGCCACCGACGCAACGACAGGGTCCGACGCAGTTCCCCGAAAGGGAGGCGCGGCCGTTTGCCAGAGCGAGAGCCCCGAGAGCGCATGAGCCGACAGCCTGCCACTTCGGACAAGGGAATTCGCTCGATCTTCGCGACCGCGCTCGACATCCCGCCGCCCGAGGCGCCGGGGGTCTTGGTGCGCCTGCGCGACGCGATCGGGCATGTCCACGTCGGTCACGCGCTGGCCGGCGGGACGCTCGGCGCCGGTGCGGCGGTCGCCGGTTTCGTGCTGCTGGCGCTGTCGGCGCCGCGCTCCGTCTCCGCCGACACGACCGCCTTCCGCGAAGAGATCCCGATCGCCACGATCGCCAAGGGCGACCGCATGCCGATCTTCGGCCGACGCTTCGCCGCCTCCGCGACCGCCTCGGCGACCGAGATCGATCTCGGCGTGCCGCCGTCGCAAGGGTTCTCCGGCTCGGCCATGGCCTATGCCGCGCTGCCGCTCTCCGGAGCCTCGCGCAGCGCGCGGGACGCCATCGAGGCCAACGTCGGTTCGGGCGCGCAATATGCCTCGCTCGGCCAGCAGACGCTGATGGTACCGGGCGCCGCCGCTGCGGCCGCCGACGTCAACGAGGGCGAGGACGACGAGGGCGACGAACAGGTCGTCGCGATCCCGCGCGCCCGGCCGCCGCATCAGGAAGTGGCGGCACCGCCGATACCGCGGGCGCGGCCGCACTACGCCTCCGTCGCGCCGCTGTCGATCACCGGCAACGCGCCCGAGCAGCAGGCCGAGGAAGACGAGACCCCGCCCGGGATCGCCGAGCGGATGGAGCCGCAGCACGGCGAGCCCAAGGCCGCCCTCGGCTTCTTCTCGAGCCCGACCGACCCGGTCAAGGCGCCGCCGCGGCTCAAAGTCGACACGCCCTTCGGCATTCCCTACGTGCTGCAGACGGCCTCGGTCGAGACCGCCTGTCTCAAGCCCGAGATGATCGAGCTGCTGCACAAGATCGAGACGAAATACGGCCAGAAGGTCGTGATCACCTCCGCCGCGCGCGATCGCGGCCGTCGCGGCTCGATGCACCGCATGTGCGCCGCCGCCGACATCATCGTGCCCGGTGTCTCGGCCGAGAAGCTCGCGGCCTATGCCCGCACCATTCCCGGCATCGGCGGCGTCGGCACCTACTGCCACTCCGAGCTCGTTCACGTCGACACCGGCACGCCGCGCGACTGGAAATACGGCTGCGGCTCGTTCTTCGCGATGCGCGGCGCGCCGGGCAAGTGGGGCAAGGTCCCGGCCGCGCTCGCCGCCTCCCAGCCGGCCGGCGACGCCAAGATCGACATGAGCCAGATGGCGGACTGAGGTCCGCGTCGTCTCAGCTCTCGCCGCGCCCGTTCCGCCGCCGACGCACGACCCGTCCGCGCACGACCGTGGGGCGCGAGACGGCGCGCATCCACAGGCCGATCAGCATCAGCCCGGCACCGACCCCGGTCACCATCTTCGCCGCCGAACTCGGACCGACGACCAGCCAGGCATCGTCCGGATCGGCCGGGTTCACCGCGACGCTCGCCCGCGAGCCGATCGGGTGGGCGGAGCCGAGATCCCGTGACTTCTGCGAGTTCTGCAGCCCGAGATCGCCACGCTCGACGCCGTGGGCGATGTGCTCGGCACCGTCGATCGTGTAGCGGAAGCTCACGGCATAGGCGGCGAACTCGCTGCGCGGGCCGCCGGCGACGACACCGATCGAGGGGGTGCCGCTCGACGAGCGGTCGGTGCGCACCGTGACGTCGGAGGAGACGATCTCCGCCTCGATGCGCGGCCATTTCAGCGTCTCGAAGCCGCGCCAGAGGCCGCGTCCGCCGATCGCGCCGAGCACGGCGCCGAGGCAGACGAGGAAGATCCAGAGACTGGTTCGCTTCGGCGGGCGATCGTCGTTCGCCGCCGCATTCACGATGCGATTTCGGTCCTCGGCGCCCGTCATGACCCCTCTCCTCGCCCGATCGGGTGATGATGAGGCCGACCGCGTCGCCGCGCGAGGCGTCTTTCGTCGCGGGAGACGAAAAAGGGGCCCGAAGGCCCCTTTCGCATGTCGGCTCGCGTCCCGCCTCAGTTGGGCAGGTTGAGCTTGATGTGCAGTTCGCGCAGCTGCTTCGGGGTGGCCTCGGCGGGGGCACCCATCAGCAGGTCTTCGGCGCGCTGGTTCATCGGGAACAGCGTGATCTCGCGCAGGTTCGAGGCGCCGACCAGCAGCATGACGATGCGGTCGACGCCGAAGGCCATGCCGCCGTGCGGCGGGGCGCCGTACTGGAAGGCGCGGTACATGCCGCCGAACTTCTCTTCCACCACGTCCTTCGACATGCCGGCGATCTCGAAGGCCTTGACCATGGTCTCGGGCGAATGGTTGCGGATCGAGCCCGAGGCGATCTCGTAGCCGTTGCACACCATGTCGTACTGGAACGCCTTGATGGTCAGCGGATCCTGCGACTGCAGCGCCTCCATGCCGCCCTGCGGCATCGAGAAGGGGTTGTGGCAGAAGGCGACCGCCTTCTCTTCCTCGTCCCACTCGTAGAAGGGGAAGTCGACGATCCAGGCGAGCGCGTAGGAGGCTTCGTCGACGAGGTTCAGTTCCTTGCCGACGCGAACGCGGGCGTCGCCGGCGAACTTGACGAACTTCTCCGGGCGACCGGCCACGAAGAAGCAGGCATCGCCGACGCCGAGGCCGAGCTGAGCGCGGATCGCTTCGGTGCGCTCCGGGCCGATGTTCTTGGCGAGCGGGCCGGCGCCGCCCTCCTCGCCCTCGCGCCAGAAGATGTAGCCGAGGCCGGGCTGGCCTTCCGACTGGGCCCAGCCGTTCATGCGGTCGCAGAAGGCGCGGGAGCCGCCGGTCTTGGCCGGGATCGCCCAGATCTCGACCTTGGGATCGGCGGCGATCATGCCGGCGAAGACCTTGAAGCCGGAGCCGGCGAAGTGCTCGGTGACAGCCTGCATCTCGATCGGGTTGCGAAGGTCGGGCTTGTCGGTGCCGTACTTGCGCATGGCGACGTCGTAGGGGATGCGCGGCACGTCGCGACGGACGGTCTTGCCGTCGGCGAACTTCTCGAACGTGTCGAGGATCACCGGCTCCATCGTGGCGAAGAGGTCGTCCTGGGTGACGAAGCTCATCTCGAGGTCGAGCTGGTAGAACTCGCCCGGCAGGCGGTCGGCGCGCGGGTCCTCGTCGCGGAAGCAGGGGGCGATCTGGAAGTAGCGATCGAAGCCGGCGACCATGAGCAGCTGCTTGTACTGCTGCGGCGCCTGCGGCAGGGCGAAGAACTTGCCGGGATGGATGCGGCTCGGCACGAGGAAGTCGCGCGCGCCCTCCGGCGAGGAGGCCGTCAGGATCGGCGTCGAGAACTCGTTGAAGCCGATGTCGTTCATCTTGTTGCGCAGGGTCGAGATGACCCGGGTGCGCGTCATGATGTTCTTGTGCAGCGTCTCGCGGCGCAGGTCGAGGAAGCGGTACTTGAGGCGGATGTCCTCGGGGTACTCCGGCTCGCCGAAGACCGGCAGCGGTAGTTCCTTGGCGACCGAGAGAACCTCGATCTCGCGGGCGAAGACCTCGATCTCGCCGGTCGGCAGGTTCGGGTTGATCGTCTCGGCCGTGCGCTTCTTCACCTCGCCGTCGAGGCGGATCACCCACTCGCCGCGCACCGCTTCCGCGGTCTTGAAGGCCGGGCTGTCGGGATCGCAGACGACCTGGGTCATGCCGTAGTGGTCGCGCAGATCGATGAAGAGGAGGCCGCCGTGATCGCGCACGCGATGGACCCAACCGGAGAGCCGGGCGGTCTTGCCGGCGTCGGCCGCGGTGAGCTGGGCGCAGGTGTGGGAGCGGTAGCGATGCATGGCGCGATCTCGTGATCTTCTGGGTCCGGGGACGTCGGCCGGGCGGCTCGCGAGGCCCCTCGCCTCGTCCGGCGAATCCTTGCGGGCGATCGAACCCGACCGGGTCCGAAAGTGGCCGCACAAGCGCACGCGACGCCCGCCTTGTCAAGATTTCCCGACGGGTCCGAGGGGGATGCGGGCAGCCTTGCGGCTCGGCCGCGGGAGAAGGCGGGGCGACGAAGGGTGCGCAATCGCCGTCGCAGGCGCGGACGGCTCCGGCATCGGCCGCAACCGCTCCCCCTTCGCCTCTCGAGGTATCGTTGCGTAGTTCCGAAGAAGCGCGCCTCGGCGTCCGTGCGCGATGCTTCGAGACGGCGTTCTCTGAACGCCTCTTCGGCGTGAGGCGCCTGTTTTCATGTGGCAAATCACGAGAGCCTCGTCCTGAGGCACGCCGCAGGCGCGTCTCGAAGGATCGCGCACGGGCGGCGATCCCCCCTGCGCAATCGCGCGGAGGACTCCCCCTCGCTCTGTCCCACGCCCTCCCCCACACGCCTCCGCATTCCTACTCTTGCGAATGGTTCTCGCTTGCACATATGATGCGTCGATCGATCCGCTCGACCGGGTCGACCGGACGAGCCCCGGCTGCGGCACGGGCCTTGCGAAGAAGGAAGCGGATGGCCCGGCTCGAGGGACGAGCGTCGCAAAGGCGACACGGACGGCGGGGCGACCGGAGCGAAATCCGACGTGGCGGGAGGCCCGAGTGATCGTCTGTTCCTGCAATGCCCTTTCCGACCGGGCGATCCGGGGCGTGGTCGACGAGACCGGCGGCTGCGGCCGCATGTCGGAGGTCTTCGGCTGTCTCGGATGCCGGCCGCAGTGCGGCCGCTGCGCCCCCACCGTCAAACAGATCATCCGCGAGGCGACGAACCGCGACTGCGACGCCTGCCCGGCGGTGATCGACGACTTCCCCGCCTCCACTCCCGGCACCGATGCCGAATGGCCGATCGCCGCGGAGTGACCCGGAAACGCGACGAGCCCGCCCCCGGGTCTCCGGGAACGGGCTCGCGATCTCGTTCTCCGGCGGCGGGAACGCCGCTTCGGCGCGGCTCGGGAGCCGGCTTCGGTCTTTCCTTTCGGCGCGGCTCAGGAGCCGCTCTCGCCGATCTTGGTCTGGGTATAGAGCTCGAGGCCGATGCGCTCGATCAGCGACAGTTCGGTCTCGAGGAAGTCGATGTGGCCTTCCTCGTCGGTCATCACCTTCACGAACATGTCGCGGGTGACGAAGTCCTTGACGCTCTCGCAATAGGCCGCAGCCTCCTGATAGAGGGCGCGGGCGCCGAGTTCGGCGGCGAGGTCGGCCTCCAGCACTTCCTTCACCGTCTCGCCGATCCGCAGCGGATCGAGCGTCTGCATGTTGGGGAAGCCCTCGAGGAAGAGGATGCGCGCCGTGAAGCCGTCGGCATGCTCCATCTCCTCGATCGATTCCTTGCGCCAGACCTTCGCCATGGCCTTGAGGCCCCAATTGTCGAGGATCCGGTAGTGGAGCCAGTACTGGTTGATCGCCGTCAGCTCGCTGCGCAGGCCGCGATTGAGATAGTCGATGACCTTGGCATCACCCTTCATGGTGCTCTCTCCATGCGAAGGCGCTGGCTGGGTTCGGCCGCCGACCGGCGGCTCCACCGCTGGCGATGCGCGGTTGGAATTGTTCCAGATCACGTTACCGCGAAAGCCCGGCGAGGGAAACCGGCGCCGACGATCGACGCCGCGCGCGGCGGGTGCGGCGTCGGCGCGGAAACGATCGGTGCGCATGCAGGCGACAAGCCGGAAAAACCGCGCTATAGAGCGCGTCCATGCACCTGATCACGACCACCGAAGACCTCGCCGCCGCCTGTGCCCGTCTCGCCGCTCACGATTTCGTGGCCGTCGACACCGAGTTCCTGCGCGAAACCACGTTCTGGCCCAAGCTCTGCGTCGCGCAGCTCGCCGGGCCCGACACCGCCGTCATCGTCGATGCGCTGGCTCCGGGGCTCGACATGAAGCCCTTCCTCGACCTGATGCGCGACGAAAACGTCGTGAAGGTCTTCCATTCGGGCCGGCAGGACATCGAGATCGTCTTCAATCTCGGCGGCTTCGTCCCCCATCCGGTGTTCGACACCCAGGTCGCGGCAATGGTCTGCGGCTTCGGTGATTCGATCTCCTACGATCAGCTGGTGCAGCGCATCAGCGGCCACCACATCGACAAGTCGTCGCGCTTCACCGACTGGACCCGCCGGCCGCTGACGCAGAAGCAGTACGACTACGCGCTGTCGGACGTGACGCACCTGCGCGACGTCTATCACTTCCTGAAGAAGCGGCTCGAGGAACAGGACCGCGCCCATTGGGTGGCGGAGGAGATGGAGGTGCTGACCTCCGTCGAGACCTACGACCTGAAGCCCGAGAACGCCTGGGAGCGCCTCAAGCTTCGCATCAGGAAACCGATAGAACTCGCTGTTCTGAAAGAACTCGCGGCGTGGCGCGAGCGTGAGGCGCGCAATCGCGACGTGCCCCGTTCGCGCATCCTCAAGGACGACGCGCTCTACGAGATCGCCGCCGATCAGCCCAAGGACGCAGCGGCGCTGTCGAACCTGCGTTCGCTCTCCAAGGGCTTCGAGCGCTCGCGCGCCGGCGAGGAGATCCTCGCCTGCGTCGCCCGCGCCCAGGCCATTCCGCGCGACAAGCTGCCGCCGGTGCCCAAGGGCAAGCCGATGCCGGACGGCGCCGGTGCGGCGGTCGACCTGATGAAGGTGCTGCTGAAGCTCGTCTGCGAGCAGAACGGCGTCGCCTCCAAGGTGGTGGCCACCGTCGACGAGCTCGATGCGATCGCGGCCGACGACGAGGCCGACGTCGGCGCGCTCAAGGGCTGGCGGCGCGAGCTCTTCGGCGAGCGGGCGCTCGAGCTGAAGCACGGCCGTCTCGCCCTCTCCTTCGACGGGCGCAAGGTGATCGCCATCGAATGCGAATCGATGCTGCGGAAGCCGGCACCGAAGAAGGCGTGAAGCCTCCCCCCCGGAGCGCCAGAGGCGCGCCGTTCTCTACTCGATCAGGCGCTCACGGCGCGCGGGATGCTCCGCGCGCCGCTTTCGTGCGACCGGCCCCGCCGCGAGCCGTCGCCGGTGCGACCGCGACGTCGGCGTTCCACGTCCGCCGGGCCCGCCACAACGAGGTGCTGTCGGCATAGCCGAGCGCATGGGCGAGGCGCGAGCGATTGCGCTCGTCGGTGCGCTCGAAGGACGCCGCCTTGGTGATGCGGTAGCGCCGGAGCAACTCGCGCAAGGAGACGCCTTCCTCCGCCAGCCGGCGCTGCAGGGTGCGCGGCGCGGTGCCGAGTTCGCGGGCGAGGCTGGCGGTGGTGACGTCCTTGAAGCCGAGATGGATGCCGAGCAGCGCCCAGACGCGTTCCGACCAGCTCACCGGCTTGCCGAGTTCGCCGGAGAGATCGGCGATGTGGCGTTGCAGCATCTCGACCAGCGCCGGGTCTTCCTGATGGTGGACGCGGTCGGCCTCGGCCGTGTCGAAGATCAGGCGATTGGCCGACTGGCCGAAGCGCAGCGGCGCCTGGAAGATGCGGCGGAGCGGCGCGACGTCGGCAGGGGCCGGGTGCTCGAAATGCACCTCGACCGGGTTCCAGCCGGAGACGAAGCACTGGCGCACCAGATGGCAGGTGGCGGCGAGCGTGTATTCGCTGTCCTGCCGGCGCGGCCACAGGGCGGGATCGCTGATGCCGTAGCTCCACACCAGCATGTCGCCCTTCTCGGTCACCTCCGAGCTCGTCGCGCCCTGGAACGCGCTGACGAAGCGCGACAGGCGCTCGAAGGCGCGGCGGATGGTCGGCGCCATGGCGAAGAGCATGCCCATCGGCCCGATGTCGGCCGGCTTCAGCCCGATGCCGAGGCGGGCGCCGAGGCTCGGATCGCCGACGAGTTCGGCGGCGTGTTCGAAGGTGGCGAGATAGCCGCCGATCGGCACGGTCGAGTAGGGATCGGCGAGTTCGCCGCGGAAAATGCCCTGCCCGGCCATCAACAGATCCGCTTTTCCGGTCCGTTGATCGAGTTCTTTGACGATCGGCATCAGTGCAGAGGCACGAATTGATGCGATCATCGGCATTCGTCTGGTCAAATACCGTGCATTTGCCGTCTCGATCATCGTCTTCACCCCGTTTGGCGCGAATTATCGATTCACTGGCGTACCTTGCAATATCGAGACCAGTGGCGGACCCCTAATTTACTGTGCAGGATCATGCACATGAGGGGCACCATGACCTTGGACGCTACACTTTCCGATGTCGGACCGCGCCTGGCGCGCAATTCGGTGGGCCTCGCCCACATCGTGTTCTTCGTCGTCGCCGCGGCCGCGCCGCTGACGGCGGTGGTGGGTGCTTCGCCGGCGGCCTTCGCCTTCGGCAACGGCGCCGGCGTTCCCGGAGCCTTCGTGTTGGCGGGGCTGCTCTACGTGATCTTCTCCGTCGGCTTCACCGCGATGGGGCGTCACGTCGAGGCGGCCGGCGCCTTCTACACCTACATCTCGCAGGGCATCGGCCGACCGGCCGGCGTCGCCGGCGCGCTGATCGCGCTCGTCACCTATTCCGCCGTGCAGGTCGCGGTCTACGCGCTGTTCGGCGTCTTCGTCGCCGGTTCGCTGGCACCGCAGGGGCTCGATCTGCCGTGGTGGGTGTGGTCCTTCACCGCGCTGGTCGTCGTCCACCTCGCCGGACGGCGCAACATCGCCTTCTCCGGCGCCATTCTCGGCGTCTGCATGATCGCCGAGATCGCCGTGCTGCTGCTGCTCGACGTCGGCATCCTGGTGAAGGGCGGCGGACCGGAGGGGATCGGCCTGACCTCCTTCGCGCCCTCCGTCGTGTTCGGACCGGGGCTCGGCTCGGCGCTGGTCTTCGTCATCGGCTCGTTCATCGGCTTCGAGGCGACCGCCATCTTCGGCGAGGAGGCCGAGGACCCGGAGACCACCATTCCGCGGGCGACCTATGTCGCGGTCTTCCTGATCACCGCCTTCTACGCCTTCTCCACCTGGGCCATCGTCCAGTACTACGGCCCGTCGAAGGTGCAGGACGTCGCCAACGCCGGCCTCGACACGTTCTTCTTCGTCGCCGCCGACGCGGTGCTCGGCCCCTGGGCGAGCAAGCTGATGAACTTCCTGCTGATCGCCAGCCTGTTCGCCTGCCTGCTGTCCTTCCACAACACGCTCAACCGCTACTTCTTCGCCCTCGGCCGCGAAGGTCTGGCGATGCGGGCGCTGGGTCAGGTCCACGAGAAGCACCTGTCGCCCCACGTCGCCGGCCTCGTCCAGTCCGCCAGCGCGGCGCTGATCGTCGGCCTCTTCGTGGTGGGCGGCGCCGATCCCTACACCGTGGTGTTCTCGTGGATGTCGGCGCTCGCGGTGATCGGCATCCTGTCGATCCAGGCGCTGGTGAGCATCGCCATCATCGTCTACTTCCGCCGCCAGCCCGACGGGCACGGCCTGTGGACGACGCTGGTCGCCCCGCTCGTCGCCTTCGTCGGCCTCGTCGGCGGCCTCGCCCTGGTGATCGCCAACCTGTCACTGCTCTCCGGTTCCGAGAGCCCGATCGTCGCCGCCTTCCCCTATGGCATCGCCCTGGTCGGTCTCGCCGGCGTCGCCTTCGCCTACCGCATCCGCGCCAAGCGCCCGGATCTCTACGCCGGCCTCGGCCGCATGCTCGAGTGACGAGCCGGGCGCGCCGCGGCACCGCCCGGCGCGCCCCACCCCGATCATCCCGCCTTCCCGCTTCCCAAGACCATCCCACCGGCGGCCGACCCGCCCGCCGAGAGAGGCCGCGCGCCTCGAGAGACGAGAGACGACACGATGACCGAGAACACCCGGATCGACTTCATCTACCTGTCCGAGAAGGACATGATCCGTGCCGGCGTGACCGACATGGCCGCCTGCATCGACACGATGGAGGAGATGTTCGCCCTCCTCCACCACGGCGACTACCGCATGGCCGGCGCCAACAACGACAGCCACGGCGCCATCGTCACCTTCCCCGAGAACTCGCCGTTCCCCGACATGCCGAAGCCGACGGCGGACCGTCGCTTCATGGCGATGCCGGCCTATCTCGGCGGCAGCTTCAAGACCGCGGGCATGAAGTGGTACGGCTCCAACATCGCCAATCGCGAGAAGGGTCTGCCGCGCTCGATCCTGATGTTCACGCTGAACGACGCCGACACCGGCGCGCCGCTCGCCCACATGTCGGCGAACCTCTTGTCGGCCTATCGCACCGGCGCGGTGCCGGGCGTCGGCGCGCGGCACCTCGCCCGCAAGGACGCCAAGGTCGTCGGCATCCTCGGCCCCGGCGTGATGGCCAAGACTTCGTTCTCGGCCTTCATGGCGGCGCGGCCCGGCATCGACACCGTCAAGGTCAAGGGACGCGGCGAGAAGAGCCTGAAGTCCTTCCTCGACTGGATCGCCGCGACCTATCCGCAGGTGAAGACCGTCTCGGTGGTCGACGACGTCGAGAGCGTCGTGCGCGGCTCCGACATCGTCACCTACTGCAATTCCGGCGAGGTCGGCGATCCCTCGACCTATCCGATCGTCCGACGCGAATGGGTGAAGCCCGGCGCCTTCCTGTCGATGCCGGCGCTCTGCAACATCGACGAGGGGCTGGAGGCGGCCGACATCCGCAAGGTCTGCGACAACGTCGGCCTCTACGAGGCGTGGTTCCACGAGCTGCCCAAGCCCGCCCACAACCACGTGCCGATCATCGGCGTGCGCTTCATGGACATGATCGCCGAGGGCAAGATGGACGCCGACGCGCTCGAGGATCTCGGCGCCATCGTCGCCGGTGAGACGCGCGGCCGGGTGAGCGAGGACGAGATCATCATCCTGTCGGTCGGCGGCATGCCGGTCGAGGACGTCGCCTGGGGCACGGTGCTCTATCGCAAGGCGGTGGCCGAGGGGATCGGCGTCAAGCTGAACCTCTGGGACGTTCCCGAACTGCGCTGATCACGGAGGCCGGCCGCGACGCCGTCGCCCGCGGCCGGCTCCCCGCACGCTCCTTCTCCCATCATCACGGATGCATCATGCCCAGGGTCGTCAAGGTCGGGACCGGTTCCAGGTTCGAGGACCACGCCAGCTATTCGCGCATCGTCGCCGTCGACGACTGGATCTTCGTCTCCAACACCGCCGGCCGCGATCCGGCGACCGGCGAGATCCCGGCCGAGATCGAGCCGCAGACGCGGCAGGTCTTCGCCAATGTCGAGCGCGCACTCGCGGCGGTCGGGGCGAGCCTCGCCGACGTCGTCGCCTCGCGGGTCTTCGTCCAGGAGCCCGCCGACATGCACACGGTGATGACGATCGTCGGCGAGAAGTTCCGCGGCATCCGCCCGGCGCTCACCGCCACCTGCCCGCCGCTCGGCTCGACCGTCTACCGCGTCGAGATCGAGGTCACCGCCCACCGCGGCGTCGGCGCCGCGAAGGCCGAACTGATCACCGTTTCGCTCTGACGACGGCGCGCGCCGCGCGTCGAACCTCCCGAGGACGCATCATGCCCCGCATCGACTTTCCCCTCGCGACGTCGCCCGACATGCCGGCGGCGACCACCGTCGTCGTCATCGGCGGCGGCATCGTCGGCCTGACGGCGGCGCTCGAGCTCGCCGAACGCGGCATTCCCGTCGTCGTGCTGGAGAAGGGCCGGGTCGGGCTCGAACAGTCGTCGCGCAACCTCGGCTGGGCGCGCAAGATGGGCCGTGCCGCACCCGACGTGCCGCTGTCGCTCACCTCCGACCGACTGTGGGCCGGCATGGCCGAGCGCGTCGGCTGCGACGTCGGCTACCGGCAGCAGGGCATCATGTATCTCGCCCGCACCGAGGACGAGATGGCGATGCACCGCGACTGGCTCGCCTCCGTCGCCCATCTCGACCTCGATTCCCGCCTGCTCGGTCAGGCCGACATCGACCGGCTGGTGCCGGGCGGCCGGGGCAAGTGGGCGGGCGGCATCCACACGCCGTCGGACGGCCGCGCCGAGCCGACGATCGCCCCCTTCGCCATCGCCGCGGCGGCCATGGCCAAGGGCGCGGTGATCGTCGAGAACTGCGCCGTGCGCATGCTGTCGCTCTCGGGCGGCAAGGTCACGGGCGTCGTCACCGAGCGCGGCGAGATCCGCTGCGACCGGGTGCTCCTCGCCGGCGGTCTGTGGTCGCGGCGCTTCCTCGGCAATCACGGCATCTCGCTGCCGACGCTGCCGCTGATCTCGTCCGTGCTGCGCACCGCGCCGATGGAGGGGCCGACCGAGATCGCCGTCGGCGGACCGGACTTCTCCTTCCGCAAGCACCGCGACGGCGGCTACATCGTCACCCAGCGCGGGGCGCTGATCGCGCCGCTGTCGCTCGACCACCTGTTGATCGGCATGCGCTATCTCGGCTCGCTCTCGGGCAATCGCAGCCTGCTGCGCATCCGGCTCGGCGGCCACTTCCTGCGCGATCTCATGCTGGCGCGGCGTTGGAACGCAAAGAGCGTCTCGCCCTTCGAGCGGGTGCGCACCATGTCGCCGGAGGCGGACGAGGGTATCAACGCCGAGGCGATGCGCAACCTCACGGCCGCCTGGCCGGCCTTCGGCAAGGCGGTCGTCGAAGAGGTCTGGGCGGGGATGATGGACATCACGCCGGATTCGCTGCCGGTGATCTCGCCGGTCGCGGCGATCCCCGGCCTGACGGTCGCCTCCGGCTTCTCCGGCCACGGCTTCGGCACCTCGCCGGCGGCCGGACGGCTCGCCGCCGACCTCGTCACCGACGCGACGCCGGTCGTCGACCCGACGCCCTATCGCCTCTCCCGCCTGACGAAGAGCGGCGACGCGAAGTCCTGACGGCGCAGGGCGCCGGAACCCGGCTCAGGGCCGCTCGTCGCGCAGATGATACCAGCGATAGAGCCAGGCCTGTCCGAGGCGGCGGAAGGGCGTGCGCCAGCCTTCGTGCGGCAGCTCACCGGAGAAGATGGGAAGGGCGGAGCCGGCGCCCTTCCCCATCGCCATCCGGGCCATGCGCCGGCCGGCCTGGGCGGCGTACATGACGCCGTTGCCGCCGTAGCCGAGGGCGTAGAAGAGTGGCGTCTTCGGGTCGGGCCTTGTGATGCGCGGCACCATGTCGTGGCTGACGTCGACCCATCCCCACCAGGAATGATCGAGTGCGACGCCTGCGAGGCCGGGGAACTTGCGGGCGATGGCATCGTGCAGCAGCTTCTCGTGACGGGGGGCCGCCGCATCGCGGCCGGTGATCGCCGAACGCGAGCCGATCTGCAGCCGACCTTCCGGCAGCATCCGATAATAGAACCGCAGCGTCCGCGTGTCGGTCAGCGGCGCATGGGTCCTCGCCCCGACCGAGGCGATCTCCTCGGCCGTCAGTTGCCGGGTGACGCAGTTGTTCGACAGGATCGGCATCAGCCGATCGCGGGTCGAACCGTGCAGGTCGCGCCCGGTGTAGCCGGCGGTCGCGACACAGACCGCGCGCGCCCGGACGATACCACCCGGCGTGTGGCACCAGAGCGAGCCGCCCCGCTCCTCGATCCGCGTCACCGGCGAATTGGGATGGAGCTTCGCCCCGAGCGAGCGCGCCACGCGGGCATATTCGAAGGCGAGCTTGGCCGGCTGGACCGAGACGCCGTCGGGCTCCCAGACGCCGCCGTGGGCGTCCATGTCGCGCACCGCCTCGTCGTGGATTTCCTGCCGCGTGACGATGCGGGTGGCGTAGCCGAAGGCGTCGCGCATCACGCGGGCCTCGGCCTCGAGCTTCGGCATCATCCAGGGGCGATGGGCGATGTACCAGTGGCCGCCCTCGATGGCGTCGCACTTCAGGTCGTGCTCGACGATGAGCGCGCGGAAGAGTTCGAAGCCCTCCATCACCTCGGCGTGCATGGCGCGCGCGGTGTCGAGGCCCCAGCGTTCGATCCACTGGCTGCGCTTGAGGCGGCCGTTGTTGATCTGGGCCTGACCGCCCGACCGGGTCGAGCAGCCGAAGGCGATGCCGTTGGCCTCGAGCACGTGGGCGCGGACGCCGTGGTCCTTGGCGAGGTGGATCGCGGTGGAGAGCCCGGTATAGCCAGAGCCGATCACCACGACGTCGACGTCCATGTCGGCGACGACCGGTCCGTCGTCCTCCGGCGGCGGGCCGGCGGTGGCGATCCAGTAGGTCGGGGCATAGGCGGCGCCGCGGCCCGGCGTCGTGTCGACGAGCGGATCGTAGGCCGGGTCGTAGGGCGTGCGCGACGGGGTTCGCGAGGCGGGGGCGGACGAGTTCATGGGCGATCCCGCGCGGTCAGCGCGCCTCCTGCAACGGCCGGTCCTTGCGGAAGGCGTGCTTCTCGACGATCGCGCCGTCGCGGATGCGGAAGAGATCGCAGCCGTCGGCCTCGATGCGCTGGCCGTCTGCGCGGGTGCCGGTGAAGGTCCATTCCGACACGGCGCGGTCGCCGGCGACGAAATGGCCCCTCTGGTGCCACTGGGCGTCGGGCATTCCCGCCCAGACTGCGGCGAAGGCGGTGGCGACGGCCTCGCGGCCGGCGATGCGCGTGCCGAAGGCCTCGGGGCCGCCGACGGTGAAGAAGACGCAGTCGTCGGCGAAGTGCCGCATCACGCCCTCGACGTCGTGGCGATTGAAGGCGTCGAACGTCTCGCGGAGGTGTTCGGCGGTGAATGGTGTCGGCATCGACGTTCTCCTTCGCGGCGGGCACCCTTCCCGGAGCCTCCCGGGCGATCGGCCGCGGCCGAGGTCGAGACATGGGTCGAGCGTCGTCGGACACGACCGCGGCGGCGGTCGCGTCCCGCATGTCTGCTCGAGACCCGTATGGGACGGACGACGCCTCGGCGCCGTCATGGGGGCAGTATCGCGTGGCCGGAGGAGATCGGTAGCGCCAGCGCCGCGCGGCGCATGGAGCCAACGGTGGATCAAACCGGACGTTGCGCCTCGACCAGCGGCGCCAGGGCCTGAATGCCCGGCACGATGCGGCCGGCCGGGATCGACGAGAAGCCGAGGCGGAAGTGGTTCATCGGCGCGGTCTGGGCGAGGAAGTGGACGTCGCCGGGCTCCAGCATGACGCCGCGCTCGAAGGCCTCGCGGGCGAGACGCTGGGCGTCGAGCCAGGCCGGGCCGCTGACCCAGCACGAGGCGCCGCCGCCGACCGGGACGAAGTCGACGGCCGGCACGTGATCGCGCAGCGCCTGTTGCAGCACCTGCGCCCGCTCGCGGTGGACGACGGCGACCTCGCGCATCAGCGCGTTGAAATAGCCGAGCTGGAGGAAGAGCGCGAAGGCGCGCTGGATCAGGCTCGACGGGTGGCGCACCATCAGCCGCCGCAGGGCGCGCAGGTGGGTGATCAGTTCGGCCGAGGCGACGATGAAGCCGAGACGCAGGCCGGGGGCGATCGACTTGGAGAGCGAGCCGACATAGATCACCCGGCCGGAGCGATCGAGGCTCTTCAACGCCGGATTGGGCGGCCCGGCGAAGCTCGTCTCGGTCTCGTAGTCGTCCTCGATGATGACGATGTCGTGCCGCGACGCCGCCTCGAGCAGGGCGATGCGGCGGTCCATCGGCATGGTGACGGTGGTCGGCGACTGGTGGCTGGGGGTGGCATAGACGTAGTCGCAGCCGATCAGCCGGTCGTCGATCCTGAGGCCGCCCTCGTCGACCGGCAGCGGCCGCACCTCGCCGGCGCGCAGCATGAAGGTGTTGCGGGCGTCGGGGTAGCCGGGGTCCTCGATGCCGACGCGGACGCGGTCGTTCACCAGGAGATCGGCGATCAGATAGAGCGCCTGCTGCGCGCCCGTCGTCATCAGGATCTCGTCGGACTTCGCCCAGACGCCGCGCAGAGGCAGGATCTTGGTGCGCACCTCCTCGACCAGCGTCGGGTCGTCGCGGGTGATGAGATCCTGCGCCCAGCCGCGCACCTCGAGCACCCGCATCGCCTGGATGCAGCATTCCCGCCAGGCGTTGAGCGGAAAGGTATCGGCATCGAACTGGCCGTAGATGAAGGGATAGCGGCAGGTGGCCCAGTTGGACGGCTTGATGATGTTGCGCTGGGCATGCGGCAGGATGCGCAGGCGCGACGACCAGGCGATCGCCGCCTCGTCGGCGGGCTCCGGCGCGGCGTCGGGCTCGGCGACCGCCAGCCCCGGCGAGACGAAGCAGCCGGCGCGCGGCTTGGTGTAGAGGTAGCCCTCGTCGGTCAGCTGCTGATAGGCGAGCATCACCGTGTTGCGGGCGACGTCGAGATGCTCGCAGAGGATCCGGCTCGAGGGCACCGGCGCATGGGCCGCGAGGCGCCCGCTGCGGATCGCCGCGACGATGGCGCGGCGGATCTGGGCCTGCAGGCTCATCGTGTCGTCGCGCCTGAGTTCGAGCAGGTTCGACCACAGAACCTCGTGACGCGCCGCCATGTCGAGCCTCCGATCCGGGCGGTGTGATCGCCCCTCGCCGCACGCCATGGTGCCAGAATGGCCCCGGGCCGCCGCCGTCTCGAAGAAAATATCCGTAAAATACCGAATGCGAACAGACGAATTCGGCCTCTGGCACAATGCTCGGTCGGACTCTGGCGCTAACGGCGGCGGAGATCGATGGGGGAACATTCCAGCCATCGGAGACGAGAGGTCGGTCCAGCGCCGTGCCGCTTGGCACCAGCGGGGCCACCGACAAGGAGAAAACCATGATGCGTACGATCAGCAGACGTGCCTCCTTGCTGTTGGGCGTCGCCGCCCTGACGACCAGCTTCGGGGCTCAGGCACAGACCAGGGAAGTCACGATCGCCTATCAGGACATGATCGTGCCCTTCCGCCTCGCCCAGGTGACCGGCGACCTCGAGAAGGCGACCGGCTACAAGATCAACTGGAAGTTGTTCGGCGGTGGCGGCGACGTCATCAAGGCGATGGCGTCGGGCGACATCCCGCTCGGCGAGGTCGGCTCGTCGCCGGCGACCGCCGCCGTGGCCCAGGGGCTCGACGTCGCGGTGATCTGGATCCTCGACGACATCGCCAATGCCGAGCAGCTCGTCGTCAAGGAGAGCCTCGGCGCCAAGTCGCTCGCCGACCTCAAGGGCAAGAAGATCGCCACGCCCTTCGTCTCGACCTCGCACTATCAGTTGAGCTTCGCGCTCGACAAGGCGGGTCTCGGCGGCGCCGTCCAGCTCCTCAACCTGCGCCCGCCGGAAATCGCGGCGGCCTGGGAGCGCGGCGACATCGACGGCACCTTCGTCTGGGATCCGGTGCTGGCCAAGGCCAAGGCATCGGGCGGCAAGGTGCTGCTCTCCTCCGCCGACATCGCCAAGCAGGGCGCGCGCACCTTCGACGCCGTCATGGTCCGCAAGGACTGGGCGGCGAAGAACAAGGACTTCGTGAAGGCCTATGTCGCCGCCATGGCCAAGGCCGACGCCGCCTACAAGGCCGATCCCGCCGCCTATCTGAAGGGCGACGCAGTCAAGACGATCGCCAAGGTGGTCGGTGCCGAGGAGAAGGACGTGCCGCCGGCACTCGCCGCCTACGCCCATCCGAGCGCCGCCGAACAGGCCTCGGCCGAATGGCTCGGCGGCGGCAAGGCCGGCGGTGTCGCCCAGGCCATGGCCTCGACCGCCGTGTTCCTGAAGGCGCAAGGCCGGATCACCGACATCCCGGCCGACTTCGGCGCCTCGGTCGACCCCTCCTTCGCCGCAGCCGCCGCGAAGTGATCGCGCAGCGACGGTCCGGATCTCGGCATCTCTCCCCGATGCCCCGGAACCGCCCGTCCGACAGAGCCCGGAGTGGGACCGGCGCCGACGCGCTCGCACCGGCACCCACTCCGCGGATCGCGCGGCGCAGACGCCGCGGCCTCCTCCCCGGCTTCGACGCCGCGGACCGACCGCAATGGACCCTGCCATGAGCCACGCCGAACAGACCGCAGCGAGCCCGCGGATGCGCATGTCGTCCGCTCTCGAGGTCCAGGACCTCACCATCCGCTACGGCGCCCGCGACGGCGCGATCGTCGCCCTCAGCCACGTCGATCTCCAGATGAAGAACGGCGACTTCGTCGTCGCCATCGGCGCCTCGGGCTGCGGAAAGACGACGCTGCTCTCCTCGCTCGCCGGCTTCCTGCCGCCGAGCGAAGGCCGCATCCTCCTCGACGGCAAGGACGTCGAGGGTCCCGGCGCCGATCGCGGCGTCGTCTTCCAGAAACACGCCCTGCTGCCCTGGCTGAACGTCGTCGACAACGTCGCCTTCGGCCTGATGCTGCGCGGCATGCGCAAGGCCGAGCGCTACGAGATCGCCGCGCGCAATCTGGCGCTGGTCGGTCTCTCCGGCTTCGAACGGAAGATGATCTACGAGCTCTCCGGCGGCATGCAGCAGCGCGTCGGCATCGCCCGGGCGCTCGCCTGCGATCCCGAGGTCCTGCTGATGGACGAACCGCTCGGGGCGCTCGACGCGCTGACCCGCGAGCAGGTCCAGGAGCTGATCCTCGACGTCTGGGATCGCACCGGCAAGATGGTCTTCTTCATCACCCATTCGGTCGAAGAGGCGCTCTTCCTCGCCACCCGGCTGGTCGTCATGACGCCGCGCCCCGGCAAGATCGAGAAGACCTACGAACTCGACTTCGGCCGCCGCTTCATCCAATGCCGCGACGCGCGCGCGGTGAAGGCCGACCCGGAATTCGTCCGCATGCGCGAGGTCGTCCTCGCCGACATCCAACAGCGCGCGCCCAGTGCCGCGGCCGTGGCGGGAGACTGATCATGACGGATCCGACCGAGAGCCGCCCCGCGGCCGAGCCCGCCCCCGACAAGCCGCGGAAGATCAGCCGCTATCGCACCCTCGGCGAGGGGTCGAGCCTGGGGTTCAACATCCTCACCACCATCGCGATCTTCGTCGTGTGGGAGCTGACGACCCGTTTCGGCCTGATCAAGCCGCTGTTCCTGCCGCGGCCCGAGGCGATCTGGAACGCCTTCCGCCAGGCGCTCGCCGGAGAACTCGACGGCCATCCGCTGTGGGTCCATTTCGCCTGGAGCTTCGGCCGCGTCTTCGTCGCCTTCTGGCTGGCGGTGCTGATCGCCGTGCCGACCGGCATCGCCATGGGCGTGTCGCGCATCTGGCGCGGCATCTTCGATCCGCCGCTGGAGTTCTACCGCCCGCTGCCGCCGCTCGCCTATCTGCCGCTGATGATCATCTGGTTCGGCATCGGCGAGATGGCCAAGATCATGCTGCTCTATCTGGCGATCTTCGCTCCCGTCGCCCTCGCCGCCCGGGCCGGCGTGCGTTCGGTGGCGCAGGAACAGATCCAGGCGGCGCTGTCGATGGGTGCGAGCTACTGGCAGCTGATCCGCCACGTCATCCTGCCCGGCGCCATTCCCGACATCCTGGTCGGGCTGCGCATCGGCGTCGGCGTCGGCTGGACGACGCTGGTCGCGGCCGAAATGGTCGCCGCCGACGCCGGCCTCGGCAAGATGGTGTTCAACGCCTCGAACTTCCTGCGCACCGACGTCGTCGTCCTCGGCATCCTGATCATCGGCGTCGTCGCCTTCAGCTTCGAGATGATGATGCGCTGGGTCGAGAAGCACGCGGCGCCCTGGAAGGGACGCGTGTGAGGTGCGCCTTCGTCACGGGAAGACGCCCCGAAGAAGGCGTGACGGCGGGCGGCGGGTCGTTCGTTCGCTCAGACCGCCTGACCGGTTTCCAGGAAGTGATAGACGACGAAATGTTCGATCGGCTCGACGACGATCGTGATCCGTCGCCCTTCGGCTCCGTCGCGGAAGGTCAGCGTCGAGCGGCCGCTCACGGCGCTGGCGCCCGATTCGCCGGTCAGTACCCATCCGGCCGTGTCTCTGATCCAACCGCGCAGGTCGGCGACCGTCGACAACGACAGTCCGGCCTGCGGCAGGCGCAGCAGCGCGCGCGCCCGATTGTTGACGAGCAGGATCTCGCCTTCGTCGAGTGACCGCTCCTCACCGATCGGTCGCGACGCCGCGATCATCCCGATCGGGGAGCGTTCGAAGGTCGCCGCCAGGATGTCGAGCTTGTCGTCCAGAGGCTCCGAATAGGTCATGATGAACTTGGCCTGCTGTCGGTCGTCGGAGACGAGCGGCAGCGCGACGCGTTCCCATCGGACGTGGCGAGCCGAGAATTCGGTTCGGAACTGGATGTAACGCGGCTGCATGTCGCGCAATGCGCCGTTGTAGAAGTTGAGGAACGACGTCGTCATCGTTCCTTCGATGGTCGAGAGCATCAGACCCCGGAAGATCTTCCCATATCTCTCGACCGAGACGGCGCCCTGCTGCACATAGATGAAGTCGCTGCCCTGCTGGAGCAACAGCATCGCCTCGTCGAGGCGTGCCTCCTCCTCGTTGCCGTACAGATCCTTGAGGAGAGGCGTGCCGCTGTTCCTCGCGAGCTTCTGCCAGTGCTCGTAACGATTGCGCAGGAACGCCGAGCGGCAGACGTCGCGGATCTTCGGCCCCGACCAGATCTGGATCTCGGAGCCCGAGAGCTGCGCCATGTCGGCCCGAACCGGACGGGCGCCGATCGGGCGCTTCGCAGGTGATCGATAGAGCGTGACGGGCATCGCCTCTCGCCTCCTTGGTGTTCGAACGACTGCGGCAGCAATCCATCTCGGTCGTGCGATCGGAAGTGGCCGGCCGCGATCGAACCTCTATTCTACGAAAAACTTAACATTTCGAATTCGAGCGGTCGATTGCCCTGCTCGAACTCTCGTCACGCGATGGGCCCCGCCCCCGACTCAGTCGTCGAAGGCGTGCTTGCACCCGTCCGGATCCTCGACCGACCAGCGGCAACCGCCGTCGCTCTCTCCGAGCTTCGTCAGCGGATCGGGGCCGATCGGCACCTTGCCGGCGCCGCCGGGGATGTCGAGCACATAGGTCGGCTGGGCGATGCCGGTGAGGCGGCCGCGCAGCCGCTTCATCAGCGCCCGGCCCTCGTTCACCGACGTGCGGAAGCGCGCGGTGCCCTCTGCGCGGTCGAGGTGGTGGAGGTAATAGGGCTTCACTCGCAACGCCACGAGACGGCGGAACAGTGCCTCGAGCGTCGCGGCGTCGGCATTGACGCCGGAGAGCAGCGTCGTCTGGGAGAGCACCGGCACGCCGGCGTCGACGAGACGGCCGATCGCCGCGGCCGCGGCTTCGGCCAGCTCGCGCGGATGGTCGACGTGGATCACCATCCAGGTGGCGAAGCGGCGGCGCAGGCCGCGGGCGCTCGCCTCCGTCACGCGGGCCGGATCGACCACGGGCACGCGGGAATGGATGCGTACGACCTCGACATGGGGGATCGCCTCCAGCCGATCGAGGATCAGGCCGAGACGGCGGTCCGACAGGATCATCGGGTCGCCGCCGGTCAGGATCACCTCGAAGATCTCGGGCCGCGCGGCGACGTAGGCGACGGCCTCGTCGAGCTCGGCCTCGGAGAGGTTGGCCTCGCCGTCGCCCACCCGGTCGCGGCGGAAGCAGAAGCGGCAGTAGACGCGGCAGAGATGCGTCGGCTTGAGCAACACCCGGTCGGGATAGCGATGGACGACGCCCGGCGCCACGGCATGCGGGCCGTCGCCGATCGGGTCGGTGGTCTCGTCGGGGCGGGCGTCGAGTTCTTCCGGCGACGGCACGAACTGGGCGGCGATCGGATCGGCCGGATCGCTCGGGTCGATCAGTGCCGTCATGTCCGAGGTGATGGTCAGGGCGAAGCGATCGACGACGCGGGCGAGCGCCGGGGCGGCGTCGGCCGGCACCAGGCCGGCGGCGACCAGGCCCGCGACGTCGCGGAGGTCGCCGCGACCGGATGAGGCCCCGCCACTCATGCGCGTCGGATCTCGGTGTCGAGGCCGGCGAGTTTGGCGAGCTGACGGAAGCGGCGCTGCAGCACCTCGCCGTCGAGGTCGGCCAGGTGGGGCGGCAGATCCATGGTCAGGCGTCCGCCGAGGCGGCCGACCTTGACGTCGGGCAGGATGCCGGGCATCGCCGCCGACAGGATGAAGGCGACGCGGAAGGCCGCCCCCAGCGCCTTGGCGCGGGCGAGCAGACGCGGCGGCGCCAACTGCACCAGGCGCGGGCTGACGGCATCCTCCACCAGCCCCATGTGGCGGTAGTAGTTCGACAGCGCCAGATAGGCGCGGCCGGGGTGGTCGACGCCGATGAAGGCGGCGTTGGAGATGATGTTGAGGCTCTGCGAGCCGCGATAGTCCGGATGCGCACGCCAGCCGATGTCGGCGACGAGGCAGGCGGCGGTGCGCAGACGGCGCTCTTCGGCGGTCTCGTCGAGGCCGAGGGCGGCGAAGACCGCGCCGGTCCAGGGGCCGGTCTCCTCGGTGTGGCGCGGCGAGCGCGAACGCAGGTAACCGAGTTCCTCCGCCGCCGCCAGCAGCGGATCGCGGGCGCGTTCCTCGGGCGACAGCAGGTCGTAGAGATGGCCCTCGCGCAGACCGAGGGCGGAGAGCACGACGTTCTTCGGCTTGCCGGCGCGGATGATCTGGGCGAGCACCACGGCGCCGAAGGGCAGAAGCTCGCGGCGCTGCTTCGAGACCGTCTCGATGCGCGGCAGCAGTTCGACCGCACCACGACCGACCTCGCGGCAGAACTCCAGCGCCACTTCGGCCGGAATGGCGTAGTTGTGCATCACCCGGAGCGGATAGTCGGTCTGATGCATGTGCAGCTTGGCGAGCGAACGCCAGGTGCCGCCGACGGCATAGAAGGATCGCCCGGCGAGCCTGCCGAGGACCGGAGACTTGTCGAGGATCTGGGCAGCGAGGCGCTCGGCCTTGCGGATCGAACCCTCGGCCGCCTCCTGCAGGCGGATGCCGCCGAGCGGATAGGTCAGGCCCTTGCCGATCGTGTCGCCGCGGATGTCGACGAGCTCGAGCGAGCCGCCGCCGAGGTCGCCGGCGATGCCGTCGGCATCGTGGACGCCGGCGACGATGCCGTAGGCGGCGAGGCGAGCCTCGTCGGCGCCGGTCAGGACCTGGACCTGGACGCCGCAGATGCGTTCGAGCTCGGCGACGAAGGGCGGGCCGTTCTCGGCCTCACGCGCCGCGGCGGTCGCCAGCACGTGGAGGCCGACGGAGCCGCACTGGTCGGCGATGTGCTTGAAGCGGCGGACGGCATCGAGCGCCTGGGCGAGCGAGGCCTCGGCGAGACGGCCGGTCTTGGCCAGCCCCTTGCCGAGGCCGGCGAGAACCTTCTCGTTGAACAGCACCGTGGGCGCGCGCGTCAGCCGCTCGTAGACGACCAGGCGCACCGAGTTGGAGCCGATGTCGATGACCGCGAGCGGCCCGTAGCCTTCGAGACGACCGGGGGTGCCGCAACGCGACAGCAGCCCCCGCCAACCCTCAGGTCCTGGGCACACGGACGATGTTTCGGGGCTGATCGTGCTTCGAGGATTTTCCACGGCCGGACAACGATGGGTTGGTCATGAAGTATTTGTGGACGTTGAAGGGCTCCTCGCCCTCCGCCGGCCGGATGCGTTCGTGACCCCCGTCGGGCAGCAGACGCCAGCTCTGCTGGTTGTCCCGGAGGTTGGCGACCATGATCTGATCGAGCACCTGCTGGTGCACCGTCGGATTGATAATCGGGCAGAGCACCTCGACGCGACGATCGAGATTTCTCGGCATCATGTCCGCCGATCCGATGTAGACGATCGCCTCGGCCGAGGGAAGACCATGACCGTTGCCGAAGCAGAACACGCGGCTGTGTTCGAGGAAACGGCCGATGATCGACTTCACCCGGATGTTCTCCGACAGGCCCGGGATGCCGGGGCGCAGGCAGCAGATGCCGCGGGCGATGAGGTCGATCTTCACCCCCGCCCCGCTCGCCTCGTAGAGCTTGTCGATGATCTGCGCGTCGACGAGGCTGTTGAGCTTGATCCAGATCTGGGCGGGGCGGCCGGCACGGGCGTGCTCGATCTCGGCCTCGATGTGCTCGACGATGCGATGGCGCAGCGACAGCGGGCTCACCGCCATCTTCTCCAGCGCCTGCGGCTCGGCATAACCGGTGACGAAGTTGAAGATACGGGCGACGTCGCGGCCGATCGCCGGATCGGCGGTGAAGTAGCTGAGGTCGGTGTAGATGCGGGCGGTGATCGGGTGATAGTTGCCGGTGCCGATGTGGCAGTAGGTCGCCAACTGGCCCTGTTCGCGGCGCACCACCATCGACAGCTTGCCGTGGGTCTTCAGCTCCATGAAGCCGTAGACCACCTGCACGCCGGCCTTTTCCAGGTCGCGTGCCCAGCGGATGTTGGCCTCTTCGTCGAAGCGCGCCTTGAGCTCGACGACCGCCGTCACCGACTTGCCGGCTTCCGCGGCTTCCGACAGCGCCTTGACGATCGGACTGTCCTTGGAGGTGCGGTAGAGCGTCTGCTTGATCGCCACCACGTCGGGATCGCGTCCCGCCTGCATCAGGTACTGAACGACGACGTCGAAGCTCTCGTAGGGGTGATGAACGACGAAGTCCTTGGCCTTGATCGCGGCGAAACAGTCGCCGCCGAACTCGCGGATGCGCTCGGGGAAGCGCGGCGCGTAGGGGCCGAAGCGCAGCTCCGGCCGGTCGACGCCGACCAGCTTGGAGAGTTCGGTCAAGGCCAGCATGCCGTCGACCAGATGGACGCCGTCGGGCTCGACGCCGAGGCTCTCCGCGACGAAGCCGCGCAGCTTGGTCGGCGTCGCCGCCTCGATCTCCAGACGGATGACGACGCCGCGGCGGCGGCGCTTCAGCATGGTCTCGAAGACGCGGACGAGGTCTTCGGCCTCTTCCTCGATTTCGATGTCCGAATCGCGGACGACGCGGAAGGCACCCTTGGCCTTGACGTCATAGCCGGGGAAGAGGCCGGCGATGTGCAGGCAGATCACCGTCTCGAGCGCGATGTAGCGCTTCACCCCGGGCTTCGTCGACGGCAGCTCGATGAAGCGCTCGAGCGTCGAGGGGATGCGGATCAGCGCCGTCATGCCCTCGCCGCCGCCGACGCGGGTGAGATCGAGGATCAGCGAGAAGCCGAGATTGGGGATGAAGGGGAAGGGATGCGCCGGGTCGCAGGCCTGGGGCGTCAGCACGGGGAAGATGTGGCTCAGGAAGTGATCCTTGAGCCAGACCCGCTCGCCGTCGGTCAGACTGTCGCCGTCGACCATCACCAGACCGACCGTCGCCAGTTCGCGCTGCAGCTCGCGCCACAGGCGCTGCTGCTCGCCGGTCAGCGAGGAGACCGCCTCCTCGATCACCACCAGCTGTTCGGCCGGCGTCAGGCCGTCGTCGGAACGGGTGGAGAGGCCGGCGCGCATCTGTTCGACCAGGCCCGAGACGCGGACCATGAAGAACTCGTCGAGATTGTTCGCCGAGATCGACAGGAAGCGCAGGCGCTCGAGCAACGGATGATCGACGTTGGCGCTCTCTTCGAGGACGCGTCGGTTGAACCCGAGCCAGGAGAGCTCACGGTTGACGAAACGACGGGGGCTCGACGTGAGGTCGGCGGGATCCACGATGCGGCGCTCCTTCGATGCGGTTCTCGGCAAGACGAATTCCTCCTGGGCGGTCGGGCGATTCACGCGCCGGCCATCCTTCACCCGACTTTGTGCGAGTTTCGTGACGAATGTGTCACGCGTCGTCGGGATCGTCGAGTTGGGGTTCCTGCCGAGCCCGCTCGCCGAGGCCGGCGACGACGCGGGCGGCCACCGCGCGGGTGATCGGCGTCTTGGCGGCGAGCGCCTCGCGGTCGAGGGCGGCGACGAGATCGTGGGCGGCGGCGAAGGAACGCTCCATCCGCCGGGCGAGGAAGGCGATCACCGACGGGTCGACCATGGTCTGGCGGTCGGAGAAGAGCTTGGCGAGCAGTGCCTCGAGCAGCGCGTCGTCGGGCTCACGCAGGGCGACCGGCGTCGCGGCGCGGAGCCGCGAAGCGAGATCGGCGAGGCGCAGCCCCCATTCCGATGGCGGCGTCGCGGCGGTGAGCAGCACCCTGCGGCCGGCCTGACGCGCGGCATTCAGCAGATGGAAGAGCGCCGTCTCGTCGAGCCCTTCGCCGAGATCCTCGACGACCAGCGCGGGGTGGTCCGCGAGCTCGACCGGGTCGCGGACGGCGAGATCGGCGGCGGGAAGGATCACGGCACCCGAGAGTTCGGTGAAGACATGGGCGAGATGGCTCTTGCCGGCGCCGACCGGGCCGGTCACCAGGACGACGTCGCCCGGCCAGTCGGGAAAGCGCTCGATCAGCGCCGTCGCCTCGACGTTGGCGTCCGAGACGATCCAGTCGTCGCGGCCGCGGCGTTCGGCGATCGGCAGATCGAGCGGGATCTGGCGGACCTCAGCCATCGATCGCGCGCTCGCGGGGGGCGGGCAGCGCCGGCGTCTCGTCGCCGTGGCCGAGATGGAGCGGGCTGGCCAGATACTGCTCGAGCGCGAAACGGGCGAGCACGCCGATCGACGCCGCCGCCGGCACCGCCACCAGCATGCCGACGAAGCCGAAGAGCGAGCCGAAGGCGAAGAGCGCGAAGAGCAGCCACACCGGGTGGAGCCCGACCGAACGGCCGACCCAGTTGGGCGTCAGCACCCAGCCCTCGATCGCCTGGCCGACGCCGAAGACGACCAGCACCAGCAGAATGCCGTGCCAGTCGGGCCAGTACTGCACCAGTGCCACGATCAGGCCGGCGATCAGGCCGGCACCGAAGCCGAGATAGGGAATGATGCCGAGGAGGCCCGACATCAGACCGATCAGCAGGCCGAAGCGCAGGCCGACCAGGGCGAGGCCGAGGCCGTAGTAGATGCCCATGGTGACCGAGACCGCCACCTGACCGCGCACGAAGCCGGAGACGGCGGCGTCCATCTCGCTCGCCAGACGACGGACGGTGTCGCGATGGCGCAGCGGCAGCCAACCGTCGATGCGGGCGATGGCGCGATCCCAGTCGACCAGCATGTAGGCGGCGACGACCGGGGCGACGGTGACGACCGAGAGGATCGACAGGATGGTCTTGCCGCTCGACAGGATCGACTGGAGGAGCTGCGAGACGAATCCGGCGCCTTGCGACAGCGCCTGACCGAGCGAGCCCTCGAGGGCGGAGACGTCGCCGCCCATCAGCCTGGCGAGCGGGCCGTCGACCATCGGCGCGGCGAGCGCGCGCAGGCGGGTGACCAGCACCGGCAGTTCGGTGACGAAGGCGGCGAGCTGGTCGCCGAGCAACGGCACCAGCAGGATCAGCACCACGAGGCCGGCGAGCACCAGCCCGAGGATGATGGTCAGAGCCGCCATCCCGCGCGAGAAACCGATCGCCTCCAGCCGGTCGGCGGCCGGATCGAGCAGATAGGCGAGCGCGATGCCGGCGACGAAGGGCAGGAGCACGCCGGAAAAGAGCCACAGGAAGCCGACGAAGAGGGCGGCTGCGGCGAGCCAGAAGCGGAGCTGGCGTTCGAGCGTCACGCGTCGTTCCTTCCCTGGGGTTCGGTTTCCTCGCGCCGCTCGGCCGGGCGGCCGGGATCGCCCGGCGCCTCCGACATGGCGGTCAGCCAGTCGACGACATAGGCCGCGCCGGAAACGATCGTCAACGTGGCGACCACCACGTCCCCCACCGTCCACAGGATGCCCGGCTCCCAGCCGAAGGCGCCGGCGGAGAGCGCCAGCGCGGCGAAGGCGATCTGGGCGGCGGTGTTGGCCTTGGAGACGAAGATCGGCCGGATCGGCACCGGACGGCCGATCAGCCAGGAGAGCATCACGCCGCCGACGATCAGTACGTCGCGCGACACCACGAGCAGCGCCAGCCAGCCCGGCAGCACGCCGACGATGCCGAGCGTCACGAAGATCGAGACGAGCAGCGCCTTGTCGGCGAGCGGGTCGAGATAGGCGCCGAGTTCGGAACGCTGGTCGAAGCGGCGGGCGATCCAGCCGTCGACGCCGTCGGAGGCGCCGGCCAGCACGAAGACCCAGAAGGCGATGTCGGGCCGACCGGCGACGAGCGCGTCGACCGCGACCGGGACCATGACGAGGCGGGCGATCGAAATCAGGTTGGGGATGGTGACATTCGACGCCATGGACCCTCCACTCGCCCGATCGAGCCTCCACGACCCCAATGTGGTCCCGATTCCAGTCGCTTCCAAGAGGTGTCGCGCGAAATGCACCGGCGCGCGCAACCGCGCTCGGCTCTCATACGGACTTGCAAAAGCGGTCTCGATCGTCCATCGAACCGGACGAGATCTCGAGGGAGGACGCCATCCATGTCCGAGGGCAAGAACAGCTGGACCTACGCCCGGTCCGGCGTCGACATCGAGGCCGGCAACGCGCTGGTCCGTCGCATCGCGCCGCACGCCAAGGCGACGTCGCGTGTGGGTGCCGACACGCAACTCGGCGGCTTCGGCGGTCTGTTCGACCTCAAGGCCTGCGGCTACCGTGATCCGGTGCTGGTGGCGGCCAACGACGGCGTCGGCACCAAGCTGAAGATCTCGATCGAGACCGGCATCCACGACACGATCGGCATCGACCTCGTGGCGATGAGCGTCAACGACCTCGTCGTCCAGGGCGCCGAGCCGCTGTTCTTCCTCGACTACTTCGCCACCGGCAAGCTCGAGCTCGACGTCGCAGAGCGCGTCATCGCCTCGATCGCGCGGGGCTGCCAGATCGCCGGTTGCGCGCTGATCGGCGGCGAGACGGCCGAGATGCCCGACATGTACAAGGCCGACGACTACGATCTCGCCGGCTTCGCGGTCGGCGCGGTCGAGCGCGACGAGATCCTGCCGAAGAAGACCACGCGCCCCGGCGACGTGCTGCTCGGCCTCGGCTCGTCCGGCGTCCATTCCAACGGTTACTCGCTGGTGCGCCGCCTCGTGAAGGAGGCCGGCCTCGACTGGAACGACGACGCGCCGTTCCAGCCCGGCACCTCGGTCGCCCGCGCCCTGCTCGAGCCGACCCGGATCTACGTCAAGCCGATCCTCGAGGTGATCCGCAAGGTCGGCGGCGTGAAGGCCATGGCCCACATCACCGGCGGCGGCTTCATCGAGAACATTCCGCGCGTTCTGCCGGAACTCTGCGTCGCCGAGATCGACCTCTACGCCTGCGCCGTGCCGCCGGTCTTCAAGTGGCTGGCCTCGGTCGGCAACGTCTCGGAAGCCGAGATGCTGCGCACCTTCAACTGCGGCATCGGCATGGTCCTGGTGGTCGACGCCGACAAGGCGCACGACATCTCCGACATGTTCCGCCATCTCGGCGAGAGCTGCGTCACGCTGGGCTGGCTGCAGGACGGCTCCGGCCGCGATGCCGACGAGCACGGCAAGCGCGCCTGGGTCGACACCCGCGGCAAGCTCGACCTCGCCTGGCCGCCGCGCGGCCGCTGATCATGGCCAAGCGCGTCCGCGTCGGCATTCTGATCTCGGGCGGCGGCTCGAACATGGCGGCGCTGATCGCGGCGGCTGCCGATCCCGCCTACCCGGCCGAGATCGTCTGCGTCGTCTCCAACGTCGCCGAGGCCGGCGGTCTCGCCAAGGCGTCCGCCGCCGGGGTCGCGACCGTGGTGGTCGACCACAAGGGCTTCGAGACCCGCGAGGCCTTCGAACGCGCGGTGGTCGCCGAACTCGTCGGCCACGGCGTCGAACTGGTCGTGCTCGCCGGCTTCATGCGGCTCTTGACGCCCTACTTCATCGAACGCTGGCACGATCGGCTGATCAACATCCACCCGGCGCTGCTGCCCTCCTACAAGGGGCTACACACCCACGCCCGGGCGCTCGCCGACGGCGTCAAGATCGCCGGCTGCACCGTGCATTTCGTCCGCGCCGAGATGGACGTCGGGCCGATCATCGTCCAGGCCGCGGTGCCGGTGCTCGACGACGACACGCCCGACACGCTGGCCGCGCGCGTGCTGGCGCAGGAACACCGGATCTATCCGTTGGCGCTCGCCCGCGTGGCGAGCGGTGCGGCCCGCGTGGTCGTCGACGCCGAGGGCCGCGAGCGGGTGACGACCAGCGGAACGACGTCCGCGACGGCGGCGCTGGTCGCGCCGGTCTGAGGCCGGCTCGACGCGTTTCGAGTCGTCTCGGACGCGGCGCAGAGGATCGCCCCCGCTCGGGCACCAGAGGCGAAACATCAACGGCCATTGATCTTTCCGACCCGGTTCGGGCCGTCGCGCGCCGCCGCGACGCCTTGATCGTTCCTCCGCAATTCTACTAGGATCGCGGCTCCTGCCGCGTCCGCCTTCCGGCCGCGCCCGCCGTCTCGTCTCCCGCGATCGGAGTTCAGCCTTGTCGAGCGAAAGCGCGATTTCGTCGTTTGCGTCGGTACCGCGCCTGCGGACCCGGTTCGTCCTTTCCCTCGGCGCCGCGCTGGTGATCGTCGCGACGCTCGGGGCGATGGTGTGGCTCGCCACCTCGACCCGGCGGGAGACCGCGACCGACGACCGTGCCGCACGGATGCGGGCGGTCGGCCAGGCGGTGACCTCGGCGATCGATCAGGCCGGCCGCTTCGCCCAGGCCCAGGCGGAGGCGATGGCGCGGCGCTCCGACGTACCGGCACCGCTCGCCGCCAACGATCGCCCGGCGCTCGCCGCGCTGTCGGCCTCGACCTGGACCTACTTGAAGGAACAGGCGGGCGTCACCGTCTTCGGCTTCCATTCGGCCGACCTGCGCTACCTCCTGCGCGTCCACAAGCCGGAGAGCCACGACGACGACATCTCGCGGCTGCGTCCGATGGTGCTCGCCGCCAACAAGACCGGCCGCGGTCAGGTCGGCGTCGAGATCGGCGTCACCGGCATCGTCGGCGTGCGCGGCATCTCGGTGATCCGCCATGGTGATGCGCTCGCCGGCACGATGGAGGTCGGCCTCGACCTGCAGCCGATCCTCGAGCAGATCAAGACCGTCACCAATGCCGATCTGGCGGTGGTCCTGTCGCGCTCGCTCGCCGGTCTGCCGGCATCCGCCGACAACGGCGGCGACCTCGTCCTGTCGTCCTCGACCGATCTCGCCCGATTCTCCGCCCAGCTGCGGGCCGGACGACTCTCGATCGCGCGGGAGACCGAAGTCGGCGACCTCGACATCGACGGTACCGGCGGCGCAGTGTTGCGCCAGCCGCTGGTCGACTATTCCGGCCGCCTCGTCGGCAACGTCGTGGCGCTCGCCACCTTCCCCGAACAGGCGGTGCAGGATCGCCGGCTGCGCTCCGATCTCGGCGTGCTGGCGACCGTCGGCGGCATCCTCGCCTTCGTCTTCTTCTCGATCCTCGCCTTCGGCGTGATCGCGTCGCCTGCTCGCGACGAGGAGGCGAAATGATCCGGCTCGTCGCGGCTCTCGCCGCCGTCCTCTTCGCAGCGCTCGCCGCACTTCCGTCGGCACACGCCGAGACCGGTCTGCCACAGGGGGTCGAACTGCCCGTGCGGGTGCGCATCGCGCTGCGCATCCTCGACGTCACCGAGATCAAGGAAGTCGCCGGCAAGGCGCGGCTGTGGGTCGAGGTGACCCAGCGCTGGCGCGATCCACGCGTCGGCTTCGACGCCGTCGAAGCCGGCACGCCGCGGGTCGACCGCGTCGGCTCGGAAGCCGACAAGTACCTCGAAGGCATCTGGACGCCCGGCGTCGTCGTCGACAACCAGATCGGCGACGTCGACGGCCGCACGGTCGCCGCCTCCACCCATGCCGACGGCTCGGTCGTCGTGGTCGAGCGCTACGAGGCCGACTTCCGCGTCGCCACCGACATGACGGCCTTCCCCTTCGACCATCAGAAGATCGCCCTCTCCTTCTCGGCGCCGCGCCATGCCAAGCAGGACGTGCTGCTGGTGGCGACCGACGCCGATCGCGGCTTCTCCAAGGTCGCCGAGCGGCTCTCCGTCACCGACTGGCAGCCGCTGCGCCTCGACTTCACCAATGCCGAGGCGGCCGGCTGGAACGCCCGCAGCTATTCCCGGCTCGAGGCGGCGCTCGAGGTGGAGCGACTGTCGGAGCGCTACATCCTGCGCATCTTCATCCCGATCGCCGCGGTGCTCGCCGTCTCGATCTACGTGCTGTGGGCGCCCGGCCTCGGGGCGACCGACAAGGGCGGGCTGATCTTCTCGGCGCTGCTGGCGCTCGCCGCCATCAGCTTCACCTTCGAGTCGAGCTTCCCCGGCTCGATCTCGCTCAACACGCCGATCGCCCAGATCATCTCGATGGGTTACGTCTATCTGGTCACGGTGCTGCTCTTCGACAGCATGCTCGGCGTGCCCTGCGGCAAGCCCAGATCGAGACTGCATCGACCCTGCCTCGAGGTCAGGCGACAGATGTCCTGGGCGCTGCCGGCGATCATGACGGCGATCTGCGCGGGAGCGGTGATGCGCGCCCTTCCCGCCTGATCGGGCCTTCGTGACGAATTGCCACGAAAGGCCGCGGCCGGCGCCGCCGCTTCCGTTCCAATCCCTTGTTCTGTTTCTGAAATTCTCCGCCGTTCGTTCGACATCAAACTGTCATCGACCGTGTTGCATGGTCGGGACGTTCCGGGATCGACCCGGCGAACAAGGAGAGATTTCCGTCATGAACAAGGCCGTCCACTCGGTGCGCGCGACGCTCGCTGCCGTCACCATGCTCGGCATCTTCACCGCGCCGGTTCTCGCCGGCGACTTCACCGGTGCCGGCGCGACCTTCCCGGCGCCGGTCTACGGCGCCTGGGGTGCCGACTACAAGGCCGCCGCCGGTTCGGCCCTCAACTATCAGGCGATCGGTTCGGGCGGTGGCCAGACCCAGATCCTCAACCGCACCGTCGACTTCGGTGCCTCCGACGCCCCGATGGCTCCGGAGAAGCTCGAGAGCGGCAAGCTGCTGCAGTTCCCGACCGTGGTCGGCTCGGTCGTCGTGATCGTCAACCTCGACGGCATCGCCGCCGACCAGCTCAAGCTCTCGGGCCCGGTCGTCGCCGACATCTATCTCGGCAAGATCACCAAGTGGAACGACCCGGCGATCGCCAAGCTGAACCCGGACGTCAAGCTGCCCGACCTCGCCATCCTGCCGGTCTACCGTTCGGACGGCTCGGGCACGACCTTCGTCTTCACCGCCTACCTCAACGCCGTCTCGGACGAGTGGAAGGGCAAGGTCGGCTCGGCCACCTCGGTCAAGTGGGAAGCCGGCAACGGCGCCAAGGGCAACGACGGCGTCGCCGGTTCGGTCAAGAACGCCAAGGGCTCGATCGGCTACGTCGAGTACGTCTATGCCTCGGCCAACGCTCTGACCACCACCCAGCTCCAGAACAAGGCCGGCAAGTTCGTCAAGCCGACCGTTCCGGCCTTCCAGGCCGCCGCTGCGGCCGCCGACTGGGACAAGGCGAAGAACTTCGACGCCTCGATGATCGACACCGCCGGCGACACCGCCTGGCCGATCGTCTCGGCCACCTTCATCCTTCTGCCGAAGGACCCGAAGGATGCCGCGCAGTCGGCCGAGGTCATGAAGTTCTTCGACTGGGCCTTCAAGTCGGGCGACGCCGCGGCCGAGAAGCTGCACTACATCGCGCTTCCCGGCGCGGTGAAGGACCGCATCCGCAAGGCCTGGACCGCCGAGGTCAAGGACGCTTCGGGCGCGCCGATCTGGAAGTGATCTTCCCCGAACCGACCACCCCTCCGCGGCTCGCCCGCGGAGGGGTCTTCCCGGATCCACGCGAGACAAGCCCTTGACCGCGCTCAGCCCCGACCCGGCTTCGACCGATCTCATCCCGCCGCTGCAGGCGGTCCAGGCCCGCCATTCCAAGCTCGTGAAGGATCGCCTCTTTCACTGGGCCCTGACGGGCGCGGCGACGCTCGTCCTGGTGCTGCTCGGCGCCATCGTCGTGCTCCTGTTCCACGGTGGCTTCCCGGCACTGAAGGCCTTCGGCCTCGGCTTCTTCGTCTCCACCGAATGGAACCCCGTGACCGAACAATACGGCGCGGGCGTCATGCTGTGGGGCACGCTGATCACCTCGGTGATCGCGATGGTGCTCGCCTTTCCCGCTTCGCTCGGCATCGCGCTGTTCCTGACGGAAGTCGCGCCGCTGAGCCTGCGCCGGCCGATCGGCACGGCGATCCAGCTTCTCGCCGCCGTGCCGTCGATCATCTACGGCATGTGGGGCTTCTTCGTCGTGGCGCCGCTGATGTCGGCCTGGGTGCAGCCGGTGCTGACCGCGGTCCTCGGCCCCCTGCCCTTCGTCGGCCAGCTCTTCTCCGGCGCCCCGGCGGGCACCGGCGTTCTGACCGCCGGCCTGATCCTCGCCCTGATGATCATGCCCTTCATCACCGCGATGTTCGTCGAGATCTTCGGCTCGGTGCCGCCGGTGCTGAAGGAGGCCGCCTACGGCGTCGGCGCCACCACGACGGAAGTGTTCCGCGCGGTGACCGTCCCCTACGGCCGCTCGGCGCTGGTCGGCGCCGTCATGCTCGGCCTCGGACGCGCACTCGGCGAGACCATGGCGGTGACCTTCGTCATCGGCAACGCCAACCGCATCAAGGCCTCGCTCTATGCGCCGGGCGCCTCGATCGCCTCGACCATCGCCAACGAATTCCCCGAGGCCGGCCCCGGCTCGATGAAGCTCCATGCGCTGCTCGAGCTCGGCCTCGCGCTCTTCGTCATCTCCTTCGTCGTGCTGGCGCTCGCGCGTTGGCTCGTCGGCTCGCGCATGGAGGGCTGAACATGACCCGCCTCGAACGCCGTCTCGTCGTCGACCAGTTCTGGCGTGTCGTCGCCACCGGCCTCGCCGTCCTGGCGATCGTGCTGCTCGCCTGGATCCTGTGGACGCTCTTCTATCGTGGCGCCACGGCCCTGTCGTTCTCGGTCTTCACCATGCCGACCATGCCGCCGGGTCGCGGCGGCGGCCTCGCCAACGCGATCGTCGGCTCGATCGTCCAGGTGGCGATCGGTCTGGCGCTGGCCGCACCGATCGGGCTGCTCGCCGGCACCTGGCTCGCCGAACTCGGCCGCGGCCGCTTCGCCGACGCCGTCCGCTTCGTCAACGACGTGCTCCTTTCGGCGCCGTCGATCCTGGTCGGCCTCTTCGTCTACCAGCTGCTGGTCCAGCCCTTCGGCGGCTTCTCCGGCATCGCCGGGTCGATCGCCCTCGCCGTGCTGATCCTGCCGGTGGTGGTGCGTTCGACCGAAGACATGCTGCGGCTGGTTCCCGGTTCCCTGCGCGAGGCCGCCTTCGCGCTGGGTGCCACGCGGGCCCAGGTCGTCACCTCCGTCCTGTGGCGGGCGGCGCGACCGGGCATCGCCACCGGTATCCTGCTCGCCGTGGCGCGTGCCGCCGGCGAGACGGCGCCGCTGCTCTTCACCTCGCTCGGCAACCTCGGCTGGTCCTTCGACATGACCCAGCCCATGGCCAGCCTGCCCGTGACGATCTATCAGTATGCCGGTAGCCCCTTCGACGAATGGGTGGCACTCGCCTGGGCCGGCGCGCTGATGATCACGATCGGCGTCCTCTTCCTCAACGTCCTGTCCCGGGTCGTGCTGGCTCCTCGCGGAAAGGCTTCCCCGTGAACATCGAAGTGACCCCCATGTCCGAAGCGCTGCGCGATTCCGTCCCCGCCTCCGCGGGAGAACCCAAGATCTCGATCGAGAACCTCGAGTTCTTCTACGGCGACAACCGTGCACTGCACGGCATCGACATGAAGGTGCCCGAGCGCAGGGTCACCGCCATGATCGGGCCGTCGGGTTGCGGCAAGTCCACGCTGCTGCGCGTGCTGAACCGCATGTACGACCTCTATCCGGGCCAGCGCGCCACCGGCCGGGTGATGCTCGACGGCGAGAACGTGCTCGCCCCCGAGGTCCAGGCGGTGCGTCTGCGCAATCGGGTCGGCATGGTGTTCCAGAAGCCGACGCCCTTCCCGATGTCGATCCGCGACAACATCGCCTTCGGCATCCGCCTCAACGAGAACATCGGCCGGGCCGATCTCGAGGAGCGGATCGAATGGTCGCTGTCGAAGGCCGCCATCTGGAACGAGGTCAAGGACCGGCTCGACACGCCGGCGACCGGCCTCTCCGGTGGTCAGCAGCAGCGCCTCTGCATCGCCCGCACCATCGCGGTGAAGCCCGAGGTCGTCCTGCTCGACGAGCCGACCTCGGCCCTCGACCCGATCTCGACGGCGCGCATCGAAGAGCTGATCGACGAGCTGAAGAACGAGTTCACCATCGTCATCGTCACCCACAACATGCAGCAGGCTGCGCGTTGCTCCGACATGACGGGCTTCTTCCTGCTCGGCAATCTCGTCGAGTTCGGCGAGACCAACCGCATCTTCACCAACCCGCAGGACACCCGCACGCAGGACTACATCACCGGCCGCTTCGGCTGAGAACCAGTCCGCGACGGAAGATCCCGAAGACCCCCGCGAGCCGGCTCGCGGGGGTCTCGTCGTTTTCGGGGCCGCGCGAGGCGGACGATCACGCCGTCCGCGCCGGACGGGTGACGACGGCGAGCAGCACGACCGCCAGCACCATCAGGACGCCGGCGACGTGGAAGGCGACGTCGGGGCTGACGATCGGCGCCTGCGGCGCGAGGAAGAAGCCGAAGACCTGCGTGAAGGCGATGGTGCCGGCGAGCATGGCGAGGTTCATGCCCGCCGAGAGCCCGCCCTGCAGCGCGCCCTGCGCGTCCTCCGGCACGGCGCGCGACATCATCGCGCTCAGCATCGGATGGACGAAGCCCTCGACCGCATGGACGACGAGGATCGGCAGGACGATCGCCGTGGTCGGCGCCAGCCCGTAGGCGAAGCACGAGGCCGCCCCGATCGCGAGGCCGGCGAGCGCCAGCGGCCGTTCGCCGAAACGGGCGACGGCGGGGCCGGTGGCCACACCCTGCATCAACGCCATGGCGGCGCCGGAGACGGCCAGCGTGATCCCGGTCGTCGATGCCGACCAGCCGTATTTGGCGACGCCCCAGAACGACCAGATCGCGACATAGACCGAGGTGGCGAAGAAGTAGAGCGTCAGCACGCCGGCGAGCGGCAGCACGCTGCCGTGGGCGCGGAAGACGACGAAGGCGCCGAAGGGGTTCGCCTCGCGCCAACGGAAGGTGCGGCGACGGTCGGCCGGCAGCGTCTCGGGCAGCGCGATCAGTCCGAAGACGAAGTTCGCCGCCGCCAGCGCCGCCGCGCACCAGAAGGGCACGCGCGTGCCGAAGGCGCCGAGCAGGCCGCCGATCGCCGGGCCGAGGACGAAGCCGAGGCCGAAGGCGGCCGCCATCAGTCCGAAGGCGCGGGCGCGGTCCTCCGGCCGGCTGGCGTCGGCGAGGCAGGCATTGGCGATGACCCAGGACGAGCCGCAGACGCCGGCGAAGAGGCGGCCGACATAGAGCCAGCCGATCGACGGGGCGAGCGCGTGGACGACGTAGTCGACCGCAAGGCCGGCGACGGCGAGCAGCAGCAGCGGCCGACGGCCGAAGCGATCGGAGAGCCCGCCGACCAGCGGCGCGCAGACGAACTGCGCCAGACTGAAGAGCGCGAACATCCAGCCGCCGACGCGCGCGGCGTCGTCGAGACCGATGCCGCCGACCTCCTCGATCAGCGGCGGCAGCACCGGCAGCACGAGGCCGAAGCCGACGCAATCGAGGAAGACCACGGCGAGCGCGAAGGCGGTCGCGCGCTTGGCGGCGGCCGGCTCGAGCGCGGGGACGGGTTCGGTCGGGGTGGTGGTCGGTTCGGACATCGGCGGTCTCGTCTCGCGCGTCTCAGCGCGACGGTGATGCCGCGATCGCGCGGATCGGTGCGGCATGCGGGCGCGCTCGATAGCCGATCGGTGGTGGCAGAGCAAGGCCGCGCGGCGTCGCGCTCACGCGAACGTGTCGGCGCGGGCGACGTGGTCGTCGACGAAGAAGGCTGGCGCGAGACCTCGGCGATCTCGCGGGAATGTGGCGACCCCGGCAGGAATCGAACCTGCGACCAACAGCTTAGAAGGCTGTTCTTTTGGCCACTATCGCGATCACGGATCGTCAAATCTATGGCCTCAAACATCGGTTTTTCCTACATTTTTCCCGTCATCGCATAATTGGTTGTATCGCCACAGCTGATTTCGCGCAAGACCGATTGCGGACACGATTGCGAACATGGCACTATGAGCCATGGCTAGACCCAAGATCCGATTCACAAAGAAGACAGTTGCCGACCTAAAGCCGGAGGCCGCGCCGTACGCGGTAACCGACGCCACGATCGAGCGAGGCATCGGCTTTCAGGTGCGTGTGTTTCCAAACGGACGGAAGGCGTTTCAGGTCCGATTTCGCGCAACCGCCGGAGGTCCCGAGACGCTCCAGACGATTGGCGATGTCGATGGGGTAGACCTTGCCGACGCCCGCGAGCGGGCTCGGGAGATCGTTCGCCGTGCGAAGAGCGACCCGGATGCAGCCACTTCGTCAGTGACGTGGCGCGAAGCTCTGGAAACATTGGAGCGAAACAAGCTGACTGGCGGCGGCGGGGCGGAGATCCTTCGCACCCTGCGGAGGGAATGCGCGCCGTGGAACGCGCGCCGTGTCCGCGCGATTACAAAGAGTGACATCAAGTCCGTTCTCAATGAGATTGAAGACCGTGGCGCACTAGTTCAACGAAACAGAACGCTTACCTACATCAAATTGGCGTTTTCATACTTCATGGCGCGAGGTTACACGGCGGAAAATCCCGCTCGCGACCTTACGATCGACCGCACGGCAGAGAAACCGTCGCAACGATACTTATCCATTCCAGAAATGCGCCTTGTTTGGCGCGCAGCGTTCGAACTAGATGAAGGCGCTCGCCGTCGCGGAATATGGGGAGACCTCTTTGCCCTCCTGATACTTACCGGGGCGCGGCTGTCTGAGGTCGCCGAAATGGTGGTCGACGAGGTCGATCTATCGAGCAAGGTATGGGAGATCCCAGCGTCACGAATGAAGGCTGACGAACCGCATGCGATCCCCCTTGCCCCCGTTCCACTAGCGATACTAACGCGACGCATCAAAGCTGCAAAAGAAGCCGGCGAGACTCTCGTTTTCACCAGCAACGGAAGTACGCCGCCTAGCGGTTGGTCCAAGATCAAGCGCGAAATCGATGAACGGGTCGCCAAACTAAATGGCGACAAGCCAATACCAGAATGGAAAATTCACTCCATTCGTCACGGCTTTCGCACCGGCCTTGCCCGCATTGGTGTTCCGCCACACATTGCAGAGCTTTGCCTTGCGCACAAAGTGCGCGGTATCGGCAAGGTCTATGACCATCATATCTATCTCGACGAGCGCAGGGTCGGCCTCGAAGATTGGGCTAAGGAAGTTCAGCCTCGCGCTGGTGAAGGACTCACCGCCTACGACATGTGGTCGGAACGAGAGAGGGAACAGAGCCGTATCGGCGCGCTTCGCGCCTCGCGCAAGCGGCGCTGACCCTGCCGAAGGGCGAAGCCCGCCGCAGGGCCTTGGCTGGCACAGGGGGCGGGCTTCGTCGTCGCGATGGTGCGGAGATCACGCGGCAGCGGCCGGCGGGATCGGCGGGCCTCGCCGCAATACCCGAGCAAGCCCTTCGTCGCCGAGCTTCATTGCGCGCTCGCCGAGAAGTTCGGCCATGGCGGCAACGTGGTGCCAACGCATTTCGCTGCCTTCGCCGCACTTTTCGAGCACGGCCTCGGCGACCATCCACATGGCGCGGCCGGCGACCGGGTGATGCTCGCCATAGTCTTCGACGACGCGGTGCATGATCCGCAGGGCGGCGGCATACATCGCTGTCGAGGACGCCGCCGACAGGATTTCGTCGCGCTCGGCGACGTAGGGCGCGAGCGCCGGCTCGACTTCGAAGAAGCCGATATCGCCCGTCAACTCATCGATGCGACGATGTACGAGGCGCGGCAGCAGGTCCGCCGCCTTCGTGTCGCCGCGCCAAAGCATCACGGCGCGAAGGATGTCCGTCCGCTGGTCGGCGTCCAGACCGTGCCGGTAGCAGATAGTTGCGGCCCGCGCATAGGCCCGCGCCGGACACGGGTCGAAGGCGGCATCGCGCAACTCGTTCAAGTCGATCAGGTCGGACATTACGCCCCCCACTTGTTCGCGGGCGAGCGCACGCCCCATTTGGCGACCTGTTCCCGCCGATGGGCGGCATATGTCGATTCCGATCGCGGAGCGCTTGTGTACTTCGGTTCGGCCGGCTTCCATGTCACCGCGCCGTCGGCGTCGACTTCCTGCCGGCGATCGGTGAACCGGTCGCGCTCGATCGTCGCGTCGATCGCCCGACGGGCTTCTTCGGCCTCGGCGGTGCAGAGTGGCGTCATGATCCCGAGGACGTGGTCGGCCCCCTCTCGCGCTTCGATCGCCGCCAGCCGCTCGCCGAGATCGTCGTCGAGGTCGGCAAGGTGCTCGGCGATGAAGGCCGGCCGCAGGAAGTCGACGACGCGCGGTCGGCGGGTGTTCTGTTCGAACCGGAGTCCGGAGCCGGCGACGGATCGGGCGAGGCGGAGGACGTCGGCGCTTCCAAGGCCCAAGGCCTCGGCGACGTCGACCAGTGCATGAAGCCGTTCGGGTCGATGCAGGCTCATGCTCAACCCTCCAGCCCGGCGGCTGCGTTCGACACGGCGCGCTCGTGGCAGGCCTGCGCAGCCACAGCACTGGCGAAGGCATCGCTGCGGCCGTTGGCCACGATGGCGGCGGCCTCGCGCTGGCTGGCGGCAATGGCCGATGCGTTCTCTTCGGCGCGGCGGCGGCGGGACTCGACGAGGGCTTCGCCGAGCTGCTGCGTCGTGGTGCGACGAGCATCCGGCACGGGCCGGAACGAGCCCGTGCTTTCCCGCCAGACGAGATCGCGGGCGAGGCCGAAGGGGTCGCGGGGCCACGACACCTGATCGTGTGTGCCGATGCGTCGCTCGGCGCGGATGGCGTTCTCGATCTCGCGGCGCGAAAGGCCGGTGACGGCTTCGACGTCGATGGCGTTGACGGGATCGGGGCGAGTCTGGGTGACAATTTCCATGGAGTGGCTCCGGTGCTGCGGAAGCGCCGAAGGCGCGCAGCAGCTGGTTGATGTGGTTGATCAGGCGTCGCCGTAGTGCGGATCGTCGAGCACGACGAGATCGGCAACGGCGGCGAGAAGGTCCTCGACAGGACGATCGAGGAGGCGTGACGCCTCGGCGACCGGGACGTGTTCGACGTCGGCTTCGTCGAGGAAGATGCAACGTTCGGCGATGTGGCGGAGCGCCGAGACCGAGACGCCGAGACGGTCGGCGAGGTGGTCCAATTCGACGGCCGGATATTTGGCGCTCATGCGCGGCGCTCCGGTCGAGAGAGGTCGACCGTGAAGCCCAGTCGAGCGGCGAGGGTCGAGAGGTCGGCCGGCGCGAAGCGCGTCGGGCGTTCACCGGGGAATGCGACCCGGAGGTGACGACGAAGGGTCGCCGGGGCGATGCCGAGGGCCTTCGCGGTTTGTTGGAGATTGAGCACTGGTGGCTCCGTTGCGGTTCACGATGCGCCTGATTTCGTGAGGCGCTCAACACCGCTCAAGGCCGCGCCGAGGCGCACGCAACCGCTCTCCCCAGATCCTCGCGACCCAACAGCCAACGAGCGAGCGCGGCGGCGGCGGGCCGGCCGGCACCATTCTCGACAAGGTCCATGAAGCGAAAGCCGAAGACCCCGGCCTCATGACCGAGGGCGAGCGCGAGGCGATCATTCGCGACCTGTCGATCTCGACCAGAAAGGGCGGGAAGATCCTCGGATGCAGCGACAAGACGCTGTGGAAGTGGCGTCAGGATCGTGGCCTGTCGAAGAACGGCCTCAACGAGACTACTGCAGTTTCGTCTCATGAGACGAAACTGCAGGCGTTGCCCAACGGTCGCCCAGCGAACGAGGAACGTCGAAAGGTCGAGGAGGCGACCGGCGCGTCGCGCGCAACCGTCTATCGCGACATCGCAAAGGTGAACGCGCCGCCACGGGCAGCGATGTCGGATTTCGTCAGCATGCCGTCTTTCATCGGGCAATCCCTCCCCACATGCTCGGCATCCACGAAGCCACACAGACCATCACACCGAGTGCGACGGCGAGCGGGCGGGCTCGATGACGGGAGCCGGCTTCGCGGCCTGCGACGAAGCCTTCGAGGTCGGCTTCGTCGATCGTCCAGTCGCGACCGATGCGACGCGCCGGGAGGCGTCCGTCTTCGATCGCGTAACAGATAGCTCGGTGCGAGATCCCCGCCTTCTCGGCGGCTTGAGGGGTGGTCAACATGTCGGTGGGCTCCATCGGGGCCGGGGGTGGCTTCTTCCTGATGAAGGTAGTGGCGTCATGTATTCATGCGCAAGGCACGAAGCCATGTTTTTACAATACATTTGCATCAGCATCACAAATACATCTAACGCCGTGCCAATACTAAATTTGATGTGAGCCATCCCGAAACCCTGCCGAAGCGCCAACGGCGCGCCGCACGGCTCGGGTTGTAGGCATCGCGCATCGTCCTACTATTTGTAGGGTATTCATGGAAACTGTATTGGCTCGGCGGCCGATGTATAGAAAATATGAAATGGCCGGGGTTGCAGAGAATACTTGCGAACCACCAACTGTTCGGGTGACGCGTGCATCCGGCCGCGTCCGTTCGCCGTTCGAAGCAGGGCAGTAGCTGGCCCTGAAATTAAAACGGCCCCGAGAGGCAAACTCGGAGCCGTGGTATTTCGAGCTGGTGGGCGACCCAACATCGCAGAACGTCGCCTTACGCGTAAGATAGGTTTCGGCTCAGATCTCGTCAAGAGTGAAGCCTTAACATTCTGGCGAAATTCTGCCCCGGACTGGGGCTCGTCTTGAATTCAACCCCCACGAAATACTTTGACGTCCTTGCCCCGGTCCATACCGGCGGCTGGTCGCCCGTGCCGTTGCTGTCGCACGATGCGCTAACCTTCGAAGGCACCCCGCACCCCGGCGCGGGCAAGGCCCCGCTCATCAGCGGCTGGCAGTTCGCCTGCGTCCGTCGCTTCGATATCGACCAGCTCCGCAACGCCGTCATGCTGCACCACGATCGTCTCGGCGGTCTCGGCATCGCGGGCGGATTCGGCGGCGTGTTCGGCGTCGATGTCGACGTGAACGACGAGGCGCTTGCCTACAAGGTCCACGCCCTCGCCGCCCGGCTCCTCTCGACTGACGGACTCGTCCGGTATGGTCGCCGGCCGCGCCGGATGATTATCTTCCGCACCGACGGCGGGATTGCACTCCCCTCGTCGTCGGTCGCCTTCGCCGACGGCCACAAGGTCGAGCTGGTCGGCGTCGGAAAACAGTTCGTTGCCTTCGGCATTCACCCGAAGACGCTCGCACCCTATGAGTGGGAAGGTGATCGAGGCCCCCACAACGTCGCGGTCGCCGAAATCCCCGCTGTCGATCCGTCCATGGTCGACGAGTTCTTCGCTCAACTCGGCGAGGTCCTCGGCGCTCCGACGTCGGCCACCACGACCGACCGCGCCGGCACCGCGAAGGTATGGACGCCCGCGCCGGTCGGCAGTTCCGGCGAGGTGCTCGACGACTTGAACGCGCGTGCATACGACGCGCGGGAGTCGTGGGTGTTCTGCCTCGGCTTGAATTACGTTCGCCGGTCGGGCTCCGCCTTCACCGCTCAAGCGACATGGCGGTCGGGCGAGAACCAGACGTCTCTCAAGATCGGCCGGCGGTCGGTCTACGACTTCGGCGAAGGTCGCGGATACACCCCGATCGGACTCGTTCGGGTGGCGCTCGGCGTCTCGTTCGCCGAAGCGCTGCAATGGCTCGACGAACGTGTCGGCGACGGGTCTGCCCTCGGTGAATGGCGCCGTCGTCTCGCTGCCGAACACACAGACGAGGTTGCTGCCGAGGAGGCGGAACGGCCGTTCACCTTCGCGGCGCCGATGCTCAAGCCTCGCATCGCGGCTCCGGTCAACAAGGTGCGACACGACCTTGCAGTTGCCGTCCGTCGAGCCGTTGCCACCGCTGAGGCCTTCCATGCGACGCCGAAGGCGGTCGCGCCGCGCCTCGGCGTTCGTGGTCGTGAGGGGCTCGGCAAGTCCCGTGCGCTTCGTGATGCCCTCGCCGCCATGCCGCCGGCAGCCGGGTTCATCGATCTTGTGATCGTCCCGACGCTCAAGCTCGCTCATGAAGCGGCGGGGCTCATGGAAAGGGCTGCCGTCGTCGTCGGCCGAACGGGTGTCGACGCGGCCGGCGTTGCCGTGTGCGACCGCCGCGTGCTCGTCGCCAAGGTAAATGGCGCTGGCGGTTCGGCTGCGCAGCTCTGCCGTTCGACCGACCGGGACGGGGAACCGATCGTCTGTCCGTTCTACAAGACGTGTGTGTATCGCGAACAGGCCGCGCGACTTGCTACCGACGTCAAAACGATCTTCGTCCCCATGCCGGCGCTCGTCGCCGACCTCCCTATCTTGCGTGAAATCCTCGACAAGCGCGGCGCGAAGGTGCGGCTGGTGGCGGTCGATGAGTCCTTCGCCGCAACGCTGGTCGAAACCCGATCGGCCTATGTCGCCGACGTCGCCGAGCGCCGTTCGGTTCGTGGTTACGAAAACGCCGAGGGAGGGTGGACGCCCTCCGATCAGGCGACGGGCGACCTATGGAGAGTGACCGCCGCCGTTGCCGCCGTTGCCGCCAGCACCGCCGAGGCGATTGCCATGCGGTCGCCAGGCTATCGCACGGCCGAACCGATATCCCGGTCGGCACTGATCGCCGCCGGTCTCGACATCGTCAACACCGAGGCCGGTCGTCGGGCTGCGTCCGAGTTGGTTCGACAGATCGAATGGCGGATCGCCGCCGCCGGTGACGCCAATACCGATGCCCTGATCGCCGACCTGAAAGCTGCGCGGGCCTGCAAAGACATCGCCGACGCAGTGGCGGCGGCGCTCGCCAAGAACCATGAGCATGTGGTGGGGCTGACGGCCAACGTGGACTCGGAAGGCCGGTCGATGATCTCGATCGCGAACCGGCTCGAGTTGTCCTCGATCGTGCAGTCGGCACCGATTCTGTTCCTCGACGCGGGCCTGCTTCCGGAACCCCAAATGCGGGCTATCTTCCCCGGATACATCGAGATCTTCGACGCCGAGACGATCGACGGCCCCGGCGTGACGCGGCTGCACATTGCCGGCGCTCAGGCGTCCAAGCGAAGCCTTGGCGGGAGTTCCGGCACCCGTGGTCGCATCCGGTCGGCGTTGCGCCTTCTCGACGTCCTGACGGGTTCGGCGTCGTCCGTGGTCTCTGCACCGAAGGTGGCGGTTCGTCGCGAAGTGGACTCGATCGTGCCGGCCGGCTGGAATGCGCTCACCTTCGGCAGCGTGCGCGGGATCGACGTCCACAACGGGGCGGAGCTGGTCGCAGCAATCGGCACCAGCACCCCCGCGCCGCGCGACGTTGAACAGCTCGCCGCCGTCCTGCTCGATCGGCCTGTCGAGCATCTCGCGTATGATCAGTGGTTCGACACCGACGTGCATGTGCTCGCAGCCCTCGATGGCTCGACGGTCGACCTACGGACACCGCGCCACCCCGATCCCGGCGTCGATGCAGTGCTGCGCACGGTCACCAGCGAACAGCGACAGGCGGCGGCGCGCGGTCGGCCGGCGGACGTCGGCCCCGATCAGCGCCAGTTGATCGTGACGTGCGGTGACGGCGCGTTCGATGGTCCGTTGCCCGATGTCGTCGTCGGACTCCAGAACCTCCAGCTGGGGCGGTTCGAGGTGGGGCTTGATGTCGGGGTGCTGGTCGAGAGTGCGACCGTCGCCGGGCGGCTCTATGGGTGGACCGAGGAGGAGGTTGCGGCGGAGAAGAAGCGGATGGCGGAGGGTATGGCGCTCGTCCGCGCCGCTGCCGAATTGTCCGCAAACCCCTCTAATAGGACTCTTGAGGGAAATGCGGACAATTCGCCGGGGTGGTTCGCCGTCCAGATCCAGACGCCCGGACGAGGACGCACGACCTCTCGTGCATGGGTGTTCGCCCCCTCCCCCGACGATGCCGCCACCATCATTCGCGACCGCCTCGCCGCCGTCGGCGTCCAGCTCGTGAAGTCGGAACCGATCACGCTTCCCGACGGCAGCCCGCTAACGCTCGCGGCTGTCGGTGACGCACTCCTCCGTCGGCAGCCGACAGAGGGCGAGGTCGCGACGTGGATCGCCGATCGTGGGGCCTGCTACGCGATGCCGGTCGTCGAACCCTACACAGTGCGCACCGAGCCCGAACCGCTTGTCGTGGACCATGTCGCCGGGCGGCACGATGCCGGCCTCAACGTCGACCTCGCGCGCGAGCTCGCGCACGAACGGCAAGTACAGCACGCGCTGGCGGTGGCCGGGATCTCGATCGACGACGCGGCGGAGCTGGTGGCGCTCAAGGTCGACGAGCCGGACGTGTGGCAGGGACTGCCGATCGAGGTTCGGGAAGCGGCGGTGTTAGTGGCGGCGTGAAATTGCTGCAATTCGTTTCCGGCGTTGCAGCAGGAACCACTGCCAGCTCATAGGTTGCAATAACGGGCCATCTTGATATCAGTTTGAATTCCGTTCATCGCCAGCACCGTTTCAAATGAGAAAAATATCAATTGCGAGAAAGCTCTGGCTAGACGCTCGCAGCCAACGGGGGGCGATCGTCAAGCGGCGCCGCAAGCTAGAACACCGTGCTTGGATAATCGCGAGACGATCGAGCCGTGATGGATCGCGCTCAGCGCGAGTCGTCGAACTGTACGCCGAGGGCCGCACTCAATATGCGATCGCGTTAGGAGAAGCTCGTCCTGCTCCAGAAAGATTGTCGTTAGCGAAAGCGGAGTGGGACGCTACCATTCAATTCATTTCAGAGATCCGTTCAGAACTTACGCGAGTTCTATACTTACCGCGTCGCAACATGCGAAGAGCACGTCGCTCGGCAAGTGACGTAAAAATAAATAATTACTGGGATTTCTCTACCATCAAATATATCGGCCTACACGCAGCACTCGTTCTTGCCTCACAGTACGATCGCATTCGATATTATCGATCATTCGTCCCAAAAGCCGTAAATATTAAAGAGTGGGACGCGTCCGTTGTAGGAATACTTAGATCTATTGGATTCTTCTCATTATCTGGCGTTGATTCGCCAGAAAGCGAAATATACAGCTATACACGCGGCGTATTACTCAAGATGACGCGCTGCAGTAATGTTAATGGAGGCGTTATAATAGATTACCTCAAAAAAATAGGTGTAGATCTTACCTTGGTAGACCCTTCTTTGTGCGACGCAATTATGGAAGCCATCACCAATTCAGTACATCATGCATGGCGATATACGGAATTGTGCGAGGAATTTACAGTGCCCTCATGGTGGGTCTCCGCCTATCGCCGCACGGAGGAGTCTGGGAAAAACAAAGTTGTGATAATGATCTACGACCATGGCGCCTCCATCCCAGCCACGCTGCCGCGATGGGAGAAATACGACAAGGTCTCCCGAATCCTAGAGCGGATTACTCGTTCAAATAAACCACTTAACCCATTCGACAACGATGGCCACGCGATGAAGATCGCGATCAAAGTGGGTCGCACATCGACGGGACAAGGGAACCGTGGCAAGGGGCTCCGTCAGATTGTTGCGGCAGCCGACCTTTGCGATAGCGGTTCAGTAACTATATACTCAAGGTGTGGGGTAGTCCGGCATGAAAAGGGCGGAAAATCACGCTCCTTTAACCGCGCAACCCCGATCCTGGGCACCATGATTGTTTGGGATCTGACGATATGAGTGGATCCGTGGGACGCATCCTGTCTATTGCAGAGTCGTTCAGCCTAGCGCCCGCAGGCCGCTACCGGGACGACGGGCCATATTCAGGCGAGAGATTCCGCGACGACGTGCTTGAGCCTGCTTTGCAGGACGGTCCTGTGCGCCTCATTTTTGATGGCGTAGCTGGATTGCCATCATCGTTCTTAGAGGAATCTCTCGGAGGCCTGATCCGCAAAGGCTGGTCACTAGACCAAATCCAAGAACGCTTGGAGATCGTTGCAGATACACCACGCATGCAGACCTACAAGCCGCAGGCGTGGGGCTATATCCATGACGCTGCCATTCTAGCTGAAAATGCCCAAAGAAGTAGCAAGTAAAACATTTGAAATATTGATCCTACTACCCGCAACGCTAGGCGTTATTGGCGGCGGGATGTCGAATCTATTTATTCGAATATGGCAGTATGGCCAGGACTCTTGGGGAAGCTTGGTCGATTCTATTTGTGAAAACCTCGAGTCCCTAGGAGATCTCGGCACAGAATATTGGTGCTCAGCAGGAAATGACGCGACAGAAGACTCCATACGAGAAGCCAAAATACTAGGTCTTCAATCGCGCATAGATGGGTTGATGGGGGACTTCTATGATCGAGTCCATCCCTCAAGGCGCAAACTTCACATTGCCTGCCAGTCAAAAGTTCGCGATGCGGCAACTGGTGGAAGCTTCCAAAGCTCCCCCACTCAAGACAAAAGTGCTGCGCTGGTGCTTCAAAGCGCCATTAGCGACATGATTATCCACATAAATAGTGAGAAAATACGCGTTCCGGCTGAGAAAATGAACAACTGGCTCGTCGCAATATTTATTGTCGTCATATTGGCAATTGCGATTGGAACCATCTTTCTTAGTTGAGATCAGACATCCTAGCCACACAGCACCCTCTCCTCTGGGGCCACGGCACTCGCTGCTCGTCACCCCACCCCCTGACAGAGCACGAATGTCGCGACGCTCCGCTGCGCTAGCCAGACGTCGCGCCGCAGTTCGAACTCTGGCAGCACGGACACCAGCTCGGACGAAAGAAGGGGCGCGTAGGTCGGCAAGGCGCCGATACCGGCGCCTCGGACGATCGCCATGGCGTGCGCGGCGCTGTTGTTGGTCCGTAGGGCAACGAAGCCGAAAGACGGATCGGAGCGCACCTTTTCCTTGAGCGCCGCCGCGTAGACCCCCTCACGTAGTCGCGGTACCGGGTCGCACCTCAACTGCGTCACAGCGGCATCGCCCGGCTTTTACGCCACTCACGACACCGGCGACGTCGCGCGGCCGTGCTTCTTTTCCTTGGGCGCGGCGCCGCTCGTCTGCGGCTTCATGACGGCATGAACTGGATTCGGCTTGTGGTCCTGCGTGGCTCCCGTCACCGCGTCGGCCCCCATGCCGACCACACCGCCGACGAGGACGTTTCCGGCGAAGCCCGCAGCACCAGTGCCCGCTAGCTCGGTCTTCACCTCGATGGATTGATCCTCGTAACCCGGCTTCGAGAAGACCGCGATGAACTCTTGCTTCCGCGAGATATCGAACGTGCAGGGCGTCGCCGAACACTGCAGGCCGGTGGACAGTCGCACGGACGCCCCCGACGGTTCGGAAGTGAACGTCACCTGTTCAGACATCCCGCGCGTGACCGTGGCGCAGCCACCCATCGAAACCGCGACCATTGCGACGCTAAGAATACGCTTCATCTCTTATCCCCCGTTAGGGTTGCAATCGAAGCATGTCGCGGAAGTTGCGTCGAGTCTCGCGTTCCCTTAACCCACCGGAAACACCGCGCCCGGGGGCGCCGTCGGTGACACACAACACGGGGCGGACGTCAACCGGCCCGCCGTAGCCTCTCCCCACGAGACGCAAAGCGCAGCATTTCGACGCATCAGAAAGCACCTAAATGCAGTGGACACTCAACCGCAGGAGTCCACGCTGATGGATCATCAATACCTCGATCTCGCCGAAGTATGCGAAATCGCCAATATTCATAAGGATACGTTCAAGCGCCGATACAAGACGCGTATCGATGCTTCCAAGAGCTTCCGCTCGTTCCGCGTACACCGCGACAAGCTCGGCGACCTCCTTACCAAGATCGGGGTCGCCCATGCGTGAACTCCACCATTACACGATCATCGGCAGCGATCACCGCCCCCACGCCAATGGCTCCGCCATCATCATGCATCTTCGTGCTGACGACGGCAGCGAGCGCCGGGTTGCGATTCCGTGGCTGACCTTCAACGACCGCGATTGGCGACAGGGTCGCGCGGTAGTCGACGCGGTCCTCGCCAGCGTCGGCCGGCGGGGCATCATGGAAACGCGAGAGCTGCACGGCATCCGCTTCCCGGCCCGCCTGACGCGCGATCGGCTCACAGTGAGTGGCAAGGGGTGCCGGTTCGTGGCACCGCTGACGGAGCGCGAATAGCGCGGCAGTGGCCGGGCGCTGCGCAAGCGAATACCACAAAACGGCGAAGAAGTGGCGGCCTCCCGCTCCCGTCACCTCGGCCGCCTTCCTCGTCGAGATCGCCGGTTCGGCTAGGATGGTCTCCTCCGAAGACTCGGCGAGGCGCTCGCGCTCACGCTCGATGCGGCCCGTCTCGGCTTCGTTGGTGGCGATGACCTCAAGAAGGATCTCGCGTTGTGTCTTACGCAGGGCTAGCCGAGGGGGAATTTCCCTTATTGCCAAAGGCATGTAACCCTCGCTAGAAAGTTGTATGTCCTCGCGCACTTCGTGACGAATGGGCACCCCATCCCTCTGAAATAGAATGGCGAATTCTGTTTCATTCAACCAAGACCTACTTTATAGGCCACAACCATGAAGAAGCTTGAACGCGCCGCTTTCTCTCTGCTCTTCTTGGCCTCTTCTAATGCCGTTGCTCAAACACCACCTACACAAGGATTTCCTTACGGGACATGGGGGCAAGACGCCAAGCATTGTGCTGCCTTCGCCAAAGGACAAGGCTCCAATGCTCAGCAAATATTGGAAAAGGAAATCCAATATCGAGAGATAGAAGGCCAGCTTAAAAAGATTGAAATCGTATCCATCAAAAAACTCGACAATGGGCATTTTAGGATTGAAGTACGCCCATTCAAAAACGACCCTGAAATTCAGTGGAGTGAGGTGTGGACGGAAGACAACGGCACTTCAATGAATTACAGAAGTCAATTTGAAGATCCGAAGAGCACACCTAAAAAGTATGTCGCCTGCAATGGCAAGCAACCCACCGCGCCGGGAGACTTCGGAAAGTGGCAGGTCGACCCCAGCTCGGTGAATCCTCGGGCTGTGCTGGATGGTGGTCCCAATTTCCCGAAGATCGAAGTGGTTTGCTCAGCGCGAGACGCCCTCGGCTACAAGTTCATGATGCCGGACGGTCGGCCACCCCGGTTCATCACCCTGCCGGGAATGGACACGGACACGAACCTCGGCATCGAGCCGTCAGGGTTCATGCCAGCGAAGGACGCCGCCCGATTTGTTGGTGCGATAGCCGACCTGCTCAAGCAAGCAAGGGTAGACGGCTCCCGCCTGCCTGAAAGCGCCTTCGTCACTCAAGTTGGGGTGAATGGCGCGCCACCCACGTCCGTTCCCATCGGCGGCCTGATGGCCGTGCGGGAAGCGTTGCGGCCACGCTGTACGACGGCAACGGTTTTCGTCGCCCCACCGCCGTCACCAACCGCTATACCTTCGGCAACCCCGCCAATGCTGGCGCCTGTACCGGTGCCCCCGCAACCTTCGAGAACCGTCCAAAAGAAGCAGTTTCATGATTTATGCGTGCGAAGCTGGAACGAGCTAAAATGCCAATGCATTGAAGATGCTGTGACGCAAACCGCAGCCCGAAGTGGTGCGAAGTCGGTCTTCCTGTTTGAAGACTTCTTGTATGATGTATTAGACACTGCACTCGCAATAACTCAAGGGCGCGCACCGCAAGATTACATGTACGTTCAGACGGTCGCTTCGAGGCATCCAATAACAATGTCCGTGGGACCGAGCGCTTCTGCAATGCTCGCACAACAGGCGACAGGCTTGGCGTCAGTTTGCGTCACAAAATAAAAGCGCTTCTAGTCCGTCAGAGAGTGCGTCATCCCGAATGCGTCGTCGCCGGCGTCGAGTATCGTAGGGCGGTTCCATCCGGATCGTCTGAGACCGGAACCTGAATCGACACTCGCCGCCCGGTGGTTCGCAGATCGACTGCGGCAACATCCCGATCGTCCGTTCAATTTTGACCTAACGCAGGCCCATCAGATCGCCGCGAGGTCTTCGAGGCGAGACCATAGGATCTCGGGGATCTTCACCCTTCGGGAAAGGGCACCTGCTCTCACCACAATCGCATCCGGCTCCCGACGGATGTCGACGAGCTTGCCGCCGATCGCGCTGTCTTCCCGTGCGGACCAATCTCGTATCCGCCCAATGATGCCGCCGTCGATGCCAGCGTGAATGACTCTAATCCCTGCGATGCACTCGTCGGCTGCCTTGTGACTCCCCGTGAGCCTGCTATTCAGACGCATCATGTCGCTGGTTGAAGCTGTCGCCAGATCTGTTTCTTCCAACTCACGGACCGCAGCGGCAAACGTCGACAGGGCCTTCGGCAGCTTGTCCATGTATCTAGGCTTATCCGCTCGATAGAACGTCAACGGGGTGGAGTCACGCATATACGGCGTAGCCATTCGCTCCTCTCGACCGTCCGAGGTCTTGTAGCGCACGTCTTCACTGACGATCAGAAGCCCGTCGCGTGCATGGGTAGAGAGGTCCATCCTTCCCCGTGTGAGTGCATCTCTTACGCCCCCCCGCACCTTCTCCAACTCCTCGGCGAAGGCGACGGCGTTTGCCATTTGCTTGGCGACCAGCGCGAGGCGATTTGGGTCTCGGCGAAGGTTTTCGAGGGCGATCTCGCGCTGCTTCTCTGCCAGAAACTCGGCGTTGGCTCGCTCGTGCTCCTCGGAGTCGATCGACTTGAAACACTTCGGCCCGATAATGCGAAGAACATGGCTGTCGGGGAACCAAGCAAGGCGACCGGATCGAAATTTCGGGCTCGTTGGCGAGCAGTGTGGACAAGGACACCCCGTGTCACTGTCCCTACGATAATTCGGAACTTCGAAATCGCAGATGTAGCGAATTCGCTCCCCTTTCTTCGGGTTCGTGTACGTAATACCTTCCCATTCATACGGGCGCTTGCCAGAGCGCACGTGATCTAAAAACGGCTGCTTAGCTGCTTTTGCGAGTTCTTCCGTGGGATAGTTGGGCTTCGGTTCACGCGCCAATTCGGGAATGTCCAAAACCGGGGGCTTCTTAGCCATTTTCTCTCCTGCGGCTCTTCCTTGAGAAGAACATAACAGGAATTTACTAGATCGCATACTGGACGTCTACACTACATATTGATTTTCGCGACCAAAGATGGGGAACTCTCATTTGCGCAATCATCGAATCCGTTCGGGACGGTTACCCCTTCACTCCGGACGTCAATTCCCACCCATGGCGCTGATCGACGAACCGCGTCGGCGTACACTATGGCTCCCGAATGTGAGCCCCATGTAGCCGCGACCACCACCACACACCCCGATGACCACCCCGACGCCACCAGCATGACGCACGCCGCGCTGCCGCCCTAGCGGCAGCACAGCCGGTCGAGTGACACCACGCGGCAGGCTCGACGTATTCGGGATAGTGACGGTGCTTCTCAGTAGCAGGATGAAGCACCCATCTTGCTGAGTATCGAACGATCGGCCGCGCCTATCATTCCCTCGGTTACTTCGTGGCGAGCGGGGGTTTCCCATGCTCTTCGCTTGTCGCCAACGGCAAATCGACCGGATTACGAAGCCGAAGCGCACTTCGTTATTTTTCGGCTCAATATCAATAGCTTATGTACACACCCACCCCCCTATGTCGTCACGGGTCCTCCGCCCGGGGAGAGGGCTTGCGGGGGCTCGGCCGCGCGAGGCCTCACTAGATATGGGCTAAATTCAACGTCCCAAACGCCAATCGATCGGCCGTTCCGATCGCGGCAACTCGGCGCTCGCCTTGTCCCGTGGCATCGCGGGACGTCCCACTGCACATTTTCTGCCGCCGCCGTGCCGCACGCGCCGAAATAGGGACGTCCCTCCCCCAGCCGTCCCCCTACCCTCGCCCTGCCCATGACCGGATACTCGCCGACGGGCTGGCGCATCGAGAATGTTCTGTTTATGTTCTCAGTCTCAAGATCGAGGACACGACGCCATGACCGACGAAGCCCGCCCCGCCACTGCCGACGAGATCCGCGACGCCCTCGCCTTCGGCCTCAGGTTCGACGGCCGCAAGCGCACGCACACGGGCGATGAATTCATGGCCAAGATCACTGCCGAGCGGCTGGTCGAGCATCTCGCGCTTTCCGGCTTTGTAGTGATGAAGGCCCCGCCGCTCCAGCCCCACCGGATCGAAGGCCCGAACAAGGCCGACTGACACCAGCCGAGTAAAATTCCTCCTGTACATAGGTACAGTTTCGTCAACACTGCGCATACTATCGGTAGCGTCTGGTTTCGGTTCAATCAAAACTCTGTATTTGCAAGCGAACGCGTGTCTTACCGTAGCGTCATGCATCCCGAAATAGCCCGCCGCCGCAGAGAAGTTGCCGAAGCCCGCATGATGGAGATCGACGCCAAGGTCCGTCACGCCATGGCATTGATTGCGGAATCGTCAGTTATCTCCGAACTCCTCGGCATCGATGGGCAACGGCTTCTGGACGCTGCCGAGACGATCCGCGTCGAGTTGGAATCGACCACCCCGACCTCGCCACAGGGAGCCGAGGCTCGGATGCGCGCCGTTGATCTCTTGCGCGCGGCGCTCCCGGATCTCGAGGGGCTCGAGGCCCTATTGCGAACCGACGTCTGCGAACGCTCTTAGGGCTCCAGCGGTCTCGCCCGCGTCCACTCGCGTTCGAAGGCAGCTTCGAACCGCGCCACCGCGTCAGCATCGTCAATCAACACCAAGTCGTTTGCCTGATGTTTCAATCCCGCCGCCGAGAAGTTCGCCGATCCCGTCCGTAGACGCCGCCCGTCGATCACATATGCCTTCAAGTGCATCAGCGGCCCGGCCGGCGACACCCGCACGAAGGGTGCAATGGGCTCCAGCCGGGCGACGTTGGTGCGCGGCAGTTGCGACCGATCGAGCACGAGCCGAACCTCGACGCCACGCTCCGCAGCCGCGACAAGCGCGTCGATCACCGGCCAATCGGACAGGACGAACGCCGCGACGTCGATCCGCTCACGGGCGGAGCCGATCAGGGCGACGTCGAGATGTTCCAAATTCTCGCCCGGTGAATAGTGGATCTCTGCCGCACGGCCGGGCGACCAGATCATGACGGCGGCGACCAGCGCCAGCGCAGCACGGATCATGTCTCAACGAGCCCGCCGTCGATCACCCGCAGGCCCGGTGTCTCGTCGCGGATCGAAGCCGCCTCCAGCTCGGCGTTCTGGAGAAGGTAATCGAGAAACGGCATGTCGCCTTCGGCCGCGACCTTGCGCAGCTCCGCCAGCTTCTCGGCAATCTCTCGCGCGCGCCGCGCCTTCTCGATCGGGTTCATCGACTCCACCTTCGCGCGCAACGATACACCGCGCACTATCGATGCAGAAGCGCCGGCCGAAGCCGGCGCGCCGCATCGATCACTCCGCCGCCGGCACCGGCTCCCGATCCTCGGCGGCGCGATTGACAAGCCCGACAAGTTCAAGGCCCGCGAGATCATCGACATCAGCATCGAGGAAAGCGACAAGGCGACCAGTCGAGTCGACGATACGGCCGCCGATCGGGTCGAATGCGAGGGGAAAAGAAATCTCAGACATGTATTGCTCCATTGGCGGAGTGGTGTTGCCACTTTGGCAATACATCTACTCCTCTTGTATGTACTTTATAGCTCTCCCCAGATCAAGCCCGCCGAGCAATTGAATTTCGATCGGAACGCTATTTGATGAAGAGGACCAAACGAAAGGCCCTCCCCGCATGCTTTTGACCGCCGAAGAAGAACGAGACCTCATGACGCGGGCGAAGGCCGGCGAGACACGCGCCCGCGACCGGCTGGTGCTGGCGCACACACCACTGGTGCAGCGGATCGCCAGCAAGATCGAACGCGATCCGGCCCGCCGCGCCGACGCGGTGCAGGCCGGCTTCGTCGGATTACTCAAGGCAATCGACGCGTTCGATCCCGCGCGCGGCGCGCGGCTCTCGACAGTTGCCGAGTATTGGATTCGGGCTGAATTGTTGGGGCTCATCACGCACGGCGACGGACCTGTCCGTTGCCCGGTGAGTCCGCTCACGAAGCGCGTGACGGTCAATCTTCCACGGCTGGAGCGGCGCATCCAAGTCGGCAACCCCGACCTCACTGCATCCGAAGTAACGGCCCGTGCCGCCGCCGAACTCGGTCTCGATCTCGCGACCGTCCACGGCATCCGCGCCGCTCGCGCGCGCCTGTCACTCGATGATCCGATGGGCAACGACGAAGACGCTGCAACGCTCGGCGATCGGCTCGCCGATCCGGCCGAACTCCCCGACGAGTTGCTCGACCGTCGGCAGCAGCTCGCCAATCTGCGCAAGTTGATCGGCGAGGCCTCAGAACGGCTGCCACCACGAGACCGCGACATCTTTGTCGAGCGTGTACTCGTCGATGAAGGCCGCTACAAACTCAAGGACATCGCGTCGATATACGACATATCCACCGAGCGCGTCCGGCAAATTGAGCGCAGGGCTCTTGCGAAGGTCTCCGAATACGTCCGCAACAACTCTCCCCACGAGACCGCTGCCGCATAGGTGTAACTTAAAGCGACACGCACCACTTGCGTGAAATGCACATCTCGATCGCCGACGCATCCCTAGCCTGCGGCCTCTCCCCTCGCCAGCTTCGCCCGTTTGCCACCTCGCCCGGCACCGGCCGCGCGGCGGTCGTAGACACCCGCGACGTCGCCCGGCGCGCGGGCCTCGACGAGGCGGCACTACTCGACCAGCTCACCAACGCCCAACGCGCCGCGCTCGAACTGCGCAGCGCCGCGCGAGGACTCATCCGATGACGACATCCGAACTCGACGGCATGGCCAAGTTCCGGCGCGCCGCCGCTCGCGCGACCGACATCCGCACCGAACAGGATGCAGCAGCCGCGCTTCGCGAGACCGCTGCACGCCTCAAGCCGGTTGCCCCCGCGACCAGCGCAGCCGCCATCTCCCCGGCGCTTGCGGCTGCGCTGGCAAACGCAGATCGCTCGATGGCTGCCGCGCCGCGCCCGACCACTGCCGGCGTGACGAAGACGCCGCCTGCGGCCGTCCTCACCGAGATCAAGACGTGCTCGACCGGCCGCGCGCTCGGGCTCACCAACGACCAGCGCGCCGCTACCGCCGCGACCGTCGAACAGTGGCGCCCGGGCGAACTCCAGCGCGCGAACGGTCTCACCAGAGTCGAAACCGAATTCGGCCGGTGGGCGGTTCTTCGCCGCGATGCCCTCGGCAACGTCTCCGCCTTCGATTTCATCCGCGCCTGAGGCAGTAATGTCAGCAACCTACGAACTCGGTCGCCTCGGCGTCGCCCTCGGTCTCTCCGCCGACCAGACCTCGACGCTGGCGGCTCGCCTCGGCGACGCCGTCACCCTCGACGTCTCGCACCGAAAGATCGCCCCCGCTGCCGCTGTCGAGGCCCTTCTCGGTGCCGGCGCCGACGTCTCCCGCAGGGCGCTGGCAGGCCTCTACGCCGCCGCCCGTACCCCGCCGCCGCCTCCCGCAGGCCCGACCGATGCCCGGCGCGCTGCGGCTGCGCAGGCCTGCCACAACGTCCGGACGATCCGCGCCGGTGCGACGTTCGACGTCCCGACCGACCGCCGCGCCGACGTCGCCGAAGCGCGTGCCAACGCGCGCCGCAGGGTCGGCCGCTGATGGGCCTTCACGTCGACACATCCGGCTTGATCCGGGTCGCGCGCGGCATGGACGAGCTGCGGCTCGACATGCGGGCGAAGGTCTTGGCGATGGCGACGAACAAGACCGCCGCCAAGGGACTGACGACGACGCGTCAGCTCGTGACGCAGGCCGGCGGCTGGAAGCGAGCTTACGTCAACGGCAAGACGCGCCAAACCTACGCTACCCCGGCGACGCTCACGGCGAAGATCATCGGCCGGTCTCGGTACTCGCTGCTCACCGAATTCAACGCGCGGCAGACGCGGCGCGGCGTTTCGGCTGCCCCGTGGCGCACCCGGCGCACCTTCCGGGGCTCCTTCTTCATCAACGGCAAGAACGGCAATCGGCTGGTCGCGCATCGCGTCGGCAAGTCCCGGCTTCCGATCAAGGCAATGTACGGCCCCGGCGTCGGTCGAGAGATGGAACGCGATCCCGTCAAGACCGGCATTCTCGCCCGCATCAGCACCGAATTCCCCGTCGAAGTCGATCGCGCCTTCAATTTTAAGATGTCGACGATCAAGGCGAAGTACGGACTATAAGGAACCGTCCGCATGTCCACGCTACAGACAACCATCAACGTCAGTGCGAAAGACGGAACCTTCGCCGGGCTGGCGTCCGTCTCGAAAAACTTCCGCAAGCTCGCCGAACAGGTCGGCGCGATCTCGTCCGGAAAGAGCCTCGCCGGCATCGTGTCGACCCCGGTCGCGGCCGGCCTCGCCACCATGACGAGGGGCGTGAAGAAGTTCTCCAGCGGGTTCCGCGCCTCGATCAGCGAGGCGGCGCACGCTGGCGCGCTCGCCTTTGCCCCGCTGGCGCTGGCGATGCACGCCGTTGCCGAGAACATCAAGGAAATCGAGGACGCGAAACAGGGGCTGCAAAAGTCCTTCTTGATCAAGGACCCGAACGACAAGTCGAACCACGACGTCAAGGAATTCGACTCGCTGGTCAACAAGTCCCGCGATCTCTCGATGAACTCGATTTACGGGATGCAGGATTACATCAAGCTCTCGAATGAGCTGCGCAGCCGCAACCTCTCCACCGATCAGGTTTCCGCGTCGATGGAGACCATGGCGACGCTGGCGTCGATCAAGAACGAGGACTTGAAAGAGACCGCCGAGCGCGTGCTTTCGATTCAGCGCGGCTTCTTCGGCATGACGAGCAGCGCCAGCCTGTTCGACAAAGAATTGAACAGCGTCGCGAATACTACGTCGGTCATGGCGAAGCGGCTCGGCCTCAACTTCGAACAGATGGAGTCCTTCTCCAAGAACGCGGCCCCGATCGCGCGCCTGATGGTCCACGACCAGATTGGGGCCATCGAAGACGCCATGAAGGGGGCCAGCGGGTCCGAACTCTCCCGGCTCGAAGACGAGTATGTGAAGACCTATTCCGGCGCGATGAACGGCGCATTCACCCGCCTTGCCGCCCTGACTCAGGCGGGCTTCGCCCCGGAGGAGGCCGGCAACGCCTTCAAGGCGATCGGCACCCGCGCGGCGATGCCGACGTCGAAGGCGTTGATGCTGATGCAGCGCACCGGTATCGACCCGCTCGCGTTCCAGTCTGTCAATCCGGAGCTGTTCACCGGTGCGGGCGCGGCCTCGATGCTCGCCGGCCAATTCGGCGGCGGCGTGGCGAAGTATGCGCCCGAATTCCAGAAGGCGATCGACTATCATCAGGGCGATTGGTTCGGCGCGCGGCAGGCGATGCTCGACAAGCTCACCAAGAACGGCGTGTTCAAGCGCGCTACCGACGCGAAGAAGGCGGCGGGTATCCTCGACCTCTTCCAAGGCTCTTCGGTCTCGTCGATCGATTTCGACCGCCTCGAAAAGGAATTTTCGCGGCACAACGTCACCCCCGGCGTCCGCAAAGAGCTTTCGGGGATGTATCACCTCGCGAAGTTCGTCGACCTGACGCCGAATGCCGTCGCACAGGAAGCCGCGACGTTGAACGGCGAGCTGGCGAAGTCTGGCGAGCGCATGGCGGTCCTCAAGCGCATCAGCGAACAGGGCTTGCCCGGCGCTCTCAAGCTGCTCAAGGCGTCGTTCACGTCGCTCTCGGACGCCATGGGCGAGGCGGTGAAGGGCGACGTGGTCGACGGCCTCACCACCATCCGCGACGGCATGCGCGGCGTCTACAAGCTCGCGACGCAGCACCCGGACGTCTTCCGGCCCCTCGTGAAGGGGCTGCTAGCGTTCGCGGTCGCCGTCCCGGCGATCCTATTCATCAATTCGCTGGCGACCGCCCTCGGCGCGCTCATCTCATTGCCGGTGCTCGGGTTCGTCGCCGGGATGTGGGGCGCGTACTCGATCTTGTCGAAGGTCGACCAGATCGGACCCCGCCTCGGACGGACGTTCGACCACCTCAAGCGGGCGTTCGCGGCCCTCAACGATGCCGACCTCGGCAAGATGCGCGAAGAGCTTCGCGGGCTGGTCGGCGAACTGCGCAACATCCCCCTCGGCGACGCGTGGTCGAAGCTGACGGGCGGAGAGAAGGCCGCGCTGGTGGTCGGCGGTCTTTGGGCTCTTGCCCGCGTGGTGCGCGTCGTCGCCGCCGGCTTCCGGATGCTGGCGGCGGCTGGCAGAGTCGCATACGTCGGCGTCGCGGGCCTCGCGGCCATCGCCCGCCCCGTCGCGGCCGGAATTCGCGGGCTTCCCGGCCTGTTCGCCGCCGGGGCGATCGGTGCTCGGATCTTCGGCGGTGCGGTTCGTCTCGCGGGCGCGGGGCTGCGCTTCCTGATCGGTCCCGTGAACCTGATCATTTCGGCCGTGGTCGGCCTCGCCTTCCATTGGCAGGAACTCGTCGCCTCGATGGCGGCGGGCTGGGATCTCCTCAAGGGCGGTGCGGCCGACTTCGGCGCGGCGGTCGCGGCCCTCTTCAATGGCGACTTCGGCGGGGCGTGGGAGCGGTACAAGGACTCGGTCGTGAAGACCTTCGAAGGTCTCTCCACCGTCGTCGTCGGCATCGTCCGCACGCTGGTCGAAGGCTTCGTCGACAGTCTCGGCGGCGACGGCGCGGCCGTCTGGGGCTCGTTCGCGTCAGCAGCGGTCGCGGCCCTCGACACAGTGATTGGAGCCGTGAAGTCGGCCGTCGCGTGGGTGCGCGACCTGATCGCGTCGATTGCTTCGATCCCCGGCGTGCCGGCTCCGCTCGACCCGAACGGCTACAACAAGGGCGGGTTCTTCAAGAACGACGGTTACGAGTACCTGCCCGACGGCAGCCGGAAGAAGCTGTCGAGCTTCTCCGAACAGGGGCTTTACAGCCCCGGCGCGATGCGCACCAGCACCGCCGCACCTCAGGATGTCAACGTTGCCGGCTCCGCCGACATCAACGTGACGGTGAAGATTGACGCCCCGAAGGGGCTGAACGCCACCGGCGCCGCGACGGCGAAGACAGTTCCGCTTAAGAGGGGGACGAACTTCGCGTGACGCCCCCGAAGGGGATGAATGCAGGAAGGCCCCGTGCGCCGCGCCGGGGCCTTCGGCGTCGTGGGGCGGCTCGCGGTGCAGAACCGGACCGACGGGCTTCCTGCGGCTCCTCAGACGCCCCAGCTATAAGGGCTCGACCGTCTCCGCCTCCATCCCGGTCGCCTCCCGGAACGCGCGACGAGCCGCAGTCCTTCCGGTCGCCCGCACGATCATAGCCCGACCGCCTCCAACGCATCGAAACATCACCGCCTCCCCTTCGTCTTTCCGACGAGCCGGCGGCGCTTCGCTGCCAGCTCCGCCCGTCGTTGTTCCTCTTCGCCGAGCATCCCCGCCTCGACGATCTCGAGCGCATCGAGCCCGTCGACATGCAACCGAAGCTCCTCGGGTGTCATTCGCTCGACCTGTTCGCGTGTCAGTCCTCGGCGCTTCATCGCCTAGCCCTCCTTCCGAGGGCTGCGTCGGGCCTATTCGGCCCTCCTTCGGCCGACGAGAAAGCCGGCTCCGCCCTATTGATTGAATCAGGGTGGTTGCTGTGCTCACCAGCGTGAACCCACCCCCCTTGCGCAGCAGCACGGCGGAGGGTGCGAGGGCGCTTGGAAAGCCAATCGACCGCCTCGGGAGAAACCAGCGTGATGATGTTGGTGAGAGACGCCCGACCGCTACGGCGGCGTTCTTGACGGGCGAAGAGCCCGGCGGTGGTCGCGGTGCGGATGCAGTTCTGGACGACGGTTCGGCAAGTACCGGCAAGGGCCGCAATCGCGTCGATCGAGAGATCGCACGATCCACGCTCGGCGATCTCGGACATGATCACGGCGACGGCTGCGGCTTGCGCTGGCGTGAACAATGCGGCGAGGCGCGGCGGAAACCATCCGGCGGAGGCCCATCGGCGACGGCGCGCGATGGATGCAGCGTGATCTGGCGAAGTTGGCGTGCGTCGACCCGACCAACGCGTCGGCTGCCGTATGGTGCGCGTGGCGCGGCTTCGCAGCTCGTCGGCGTCAACCTCGGCTAGAAGCTCTTCGACGGCAGAATCGGAGATCGCCCCGGCCGTCCATGCGGCGAGGATCTCGCGACGTCTGGATTCGAAATTGCGGACAAGATTGCGGACAGGTCCAGATCGAAGGACATCTATCGCGCCTGAAAACGGCAGAAAACTTGGCGACCCCGGCAGGAATCGAACCTGCGACCAACAGCTTAGAAGGCTGTCGCTCTATCCCCTGAGCTACGGGGCCGCGATGGCGGGCTGAGCCGCCTGTGGTCTCGGCACGCTTCGCACGTCGACGGGATCGCGGGAGGTGATCCCCGTCGACGTCGGCGCCGGCCGACCGGCGCTCAGTGCGTCCAGGTGCCGATGCGGCCGTATTTGAAGTTGTCCGAGTAGGAGACGGTCTTGGGGGCCCGCTCCTGCGGCTCGATCACCCGATACTCGAGGCCCTTGCGCTCGGCATAGGCGATCGCCTCTTCCTTCGTGGCGAAGAACAGGCGGATCTGGCCCTTCATGTCCGAGCTCGAGGTCCAGCCCATCAGCGGGTCGGCCGACTTCGCCGTCTCCGGCTCCCAGTCGAGCATCCAGCGCCTGGTCTTGGCCTGACCGGACTGCATGGCCGTCTTCGCCGGTCGAGAGATGCGCGCCACCATGTCGTCCACTCTCCTCAGTCTCTTCGTTTCCCGACGGCCGAGCCGTCCGATCGCCTGTCGCGGCTCGCCGATCGCGCGACCGGGAGCCGGTGGTCGGGGTAGTCAGATTCGAACTGACGACCTGAAGTACCCAAAACTTCCGCGCTACCAGGCTGCGCTATACCCCGTATCCGCCGGTCGCGCGTCGCCGCGAAACCGCTCCGCCGACGCCGCACGGCGCCGAACTTCGCTCTCGCGTCCGCAATACACGCCCCGGCGAAGGCGGGCAAGCGTCTCGCGGATACGACACTCATCGACCGCGCATGATCCGCGCGTGGCGGACCGTGTCGCCCGCCGAAAGGTGCAGCCGCCGCGCCGTCCCGGCATTGACCTCGAGCACGTAACGCACCGCGCCGCGCGAGGAGACCGTCGCCTCCGACAGCGGCGTCGTGTCGTGCGCGATCGAGACGATGCGGCCGTCGGCGGCGATGAAGATCATGTCGAGCGGGATGTAGGTGTTCTTCATCCAGAAGTACACCGGCTCCTCGCGGCGGAAGTCGAAGAGCATGCCGTGGTCGTCGGGCATCGACTTGCGGAACATCAGCCCCTTGGAGCGGGTCTCGTCGGTGTCTACCACCTCGACCTCGAACTTCGTCTCGGTCCGGACGCCGCCGGCACCGGCGGCGACGACGAAGAGCTCGTTCTCGGGCGGGATCGGTGCCAGCGCGCGCGCCGGCCAGGCCACGGCGACGAGGCAGACGAAGGCGAGCAGCAGCGCCGCCACGGTCGAGGCGAAGGCGCCGCGTCGCGGCGCGCGGATGCCGGTGAACGACGGGCGGAGAAGATCGCGGACGAACGGCAAGACGCGCGGCTCCCGACAGGAGGAATGCGGTCGCATCCCCGGCTCAGTGCGACGCGGGGGCGCCGGCGATGCCGTCGGGACGGACCTCGGCGGCCATCAGGCCCTTGGGGCCGTCGCCCCAGCGCACCCAGACCTCCTGGCCCGGACGCAGCTCGGCGAGGCCGTAGCGGCGCAGCACTTCCATGTGGACGAAGATGTCGGGCGTGCCGTCGCCGCGCGTCACGAAGCCGAAGCCCTTGACGCGGTTGAACCACTTCACGACCGCCTTCTCCAGCGGCGAGGTCGGGACGATCTGGACGTGGGTGCGCGGCGGCGGCATCTGGGCCGGATGGATCGCCGTCGATTCGTCCATGTGCTTGATGCGCAGGGCCTGCAGACCACGCGGACGGTTCAGCACCTCGCAGACGACACGGGCGCCCTCGTAGGCGGTCTGGTAGCCGTCGCGGCGCAGGCAGGTGACGTGCAGCAGGATGTCCGGCAGGCCGTTCTCGGGGACGATGAAGCCGTAGCCCTTGGCGATGTCGAACCACTTGATGGTGCCGACCACCTCGATGACGTCGACGGCGGCATCGTCGGCTACATCGTGTTCGAGACGAGGGCCATGATCGAGATGGGACCCGGCCTCGAGGTGGGTGTCGTGTTCGAGACGGGCGTCGAATTCGGTCTTGGCTCCCATCGGCCTCACTCCCTGCGTCCGTCCCGACCGCCCGGAACGAAGCTCACACGACTTCACGTGGGGACCGTCCCGATGCGCGCGAACGCTGCCCGATTGCGTTCGAATCGCTTCCTCGAATCCCTCTGACGCGGAGGATACCATCGGCCGTCGGCGCGGCCACCGGCTTTCCGCCGTCGTGCACGGATCTGTGGGGCGATCAGCCGCCGAAACGGGAAAAGACCGCGCCGATCGAGCCTCGCAACACCGCATGGGCGATGTGGTCGAGCGGCGTCGCCTCGCCGTTGACGATCACCAGCCGGGCGCCGTGATACTTGGCGATCAGCGGCAGGGTCGCCGCCGGCTGGACGGTCAGCGACGAGCCGACCGCCAGGAAGAGATCGGCCTCGTGGATCGCCTCCTCGGCGCGCTCCATCTCGCGGGTCGGCATGGCCTGACCGAAGGAGATCACGGCGGCCTTGATCAGGCCGCCGCAGGCGCACCGCGGGCTCGCGCCGGTCGCCGCGATCGTCGCCTCGGCGGCGTCGAGTTCGTGGCGTTCTCCGCAGTCCAGGCATGTCGCGAACGTGGCGTTGCCGTGGATCTCGATCAGTCTATCTTCGGGCACGCCGGCACGCGCGTGGAGGCCGTCGATGTTCTGCGTGACGACGGCGTTGACCTTGCCCGACCCGACCAGCCGCGCGATCGCCCGGTGGGCGACGTTGGGTTCGACGCTCGCGATCTGGTCGCGAAAGGCGAAGCGCCGACGCCAGTCCTTCAGGCGCGCCGTTTCGGAGGAGACGAAATCGTCGAAATAGATCGGCTCGATCTTCTTCCACAGACCGTTCGGCCCGCGAAAATCGGGAATGCCCGATTCGGTCGAGATGCCGGCGCCGGTGAAGACCACCACGGTGTCGGCGGCTTCCACCAGCTCGGCGAGGAGGGCGGCGCCCTCCCGATCGTCCTCGACGATCCTCGTCATGTCACTCTCTCCCGACCCTTCACGAGGTCCCCGATGCGATATCTGCACACCATGGTCCGTGTCCGCAATCTCGACGAGAGCCTGCGCTTCTGGCGCGATCTCGTCGGCCTCGAGGTGGTCCGCCGCGACGACTACCCGCAGGGCCGCTTCACGCTGGTCTATCTCGCCGCGCCCCGCGACATCGATTCCGTCGGCGCCGACGTCGCACGCGGCCGGCGCGAGGCACCGACGCTGGAACTCACCTGGAACTGGGACGACGAGGATTACGGAACCGCCCGCAACTTCGGCCACGTCGCCTTCGAGGTGGACGACATATACGCCACTTGTGCCCGACTGATGGCGGGCGGCGTGACCATCAACCGGCCGCCGCGCGACGGCAACATGGCCTTCGTGCGCTCGCCCGACCTGATCTCGGTGGAGTTCCTGCAGAAGGGCGAACGCCGCGCTCCGGCCGAGCCGTGGGCGTCGATGCCCAACACCGGGGTGTGGTGATCCTCGATTGACCTTCGCAACGATATAGTTGACTATGTCAATGATATCGCCGAGGAGGTCGACATGCAGCATCGCGTCGAGCCGGACCGGGACACGGAGACCGCCGTCGACCGGATCCGGTCGTTCAACCGCTTCTACACACGGCGGCTCGAGCTGCTCGACCGCGGTTTCCTCGCCAGTCCCTGGACGCTCGGCGAGGTCCGCATCCTTTGGGAGCTCGCCCGCCGCGGCGGCGCCGCCGCGGCGGAACTGGTGCGCGATCTCGGGCTCGACCCCGGTCAGCTCAGCCGGACGCTGAAGCGCCTTACCGGCGCCGGTCTCGTCGAGAGCGGCGCCGACGCCCGCGACGGGCGGCGGCGGGTCGTCACCCTGACGGAGCGCGGGCGGGCGGAACTGGCGCCGCTCGAGGCCGAACAACGCCGGCGGGTCGGCGCCGACGTCGCGGGGCTCGGCTGCGACGCGATCGGCCGTCTCGTCGGGGCGATGGCCGACGTCGAGCGACTGCTCGATCCGACCGATACGACGCGCCCTCTGCTGATCCGGCCGCATCGCACCGGTGACGTGTCGCAGATCGTCGCGCGGCAGGCGGCGCTCTATGCGACCGACTACGGCTTCGGCCGCGGCTTCGAGGCGCTCATCATGGCGATCGGCGCCCGCTTCCTCGACGATCCTCATCCGGGGCTCGAGGCCTGTTTCGTCGCCGAGGTCGACGGGCGGACGGTCGGTGCGGTCTTCGTCACCCATGCCGACGAGGGCGTCGCCAAGCTGCGGCTGCTGCACGTCGAGGCCGAGATGCGCGGGCGCGGCATCGGGCGGCGGCTGGTCGAGGCGGTGATCGACTTCGCCCGGGCGACCGGGCACCGTCGGCTGACGCTGTGGACCAACGACATTCTGGTCGAAGCCCGCCGCCTCTACGAAAGCACCGGCTTCCGACGCGTCGCGGCCGAGCCGCACACGATGTTCGGCACGCCGATGTTGGGAGAGACCTGGGATCTCGATCTGTGAACCGGCCGCGGCGGGGTGCCCCGCCGCCCGCTCACAGTTCCTCGACCTTGCCGTCGGCCAGCGTGATGCGCCGATCCATGCGGTCGGCGATGTCCATGTTGTGGGTGGCGATCAGCGCCGCCAGACCCGAGGACCGCACCAGCGCCTGCAGCGCGTCGAAGACGTAGTGCGCCGTCTTCGGATCGAGGTTGCCGGTCGGTTCGTCGGCGAGCAGCAGGCGCGGCACGTTGGCGACGGCGCGGGCGATCGCCACGCGCTGCTGTTCGCCGCCCGACAGCTCGGCCGGCAGGTGATGCACCCGCTCCTCGAGCCGCATGTAGGCGAGCAGCTGCTCGGCGCGCTTGGTCGCTTCCTTCTTGCCGAGGCCGCGGATCATCTGCGGCAGCATGACGTTCTCGAGCGCCGTGAACTCGGGCAGCAGGTGATGGAACTGGTAGACGAAGCCGATCTCGAGCCGGCGCATGCGGGTGCGTTCGGCGTCGTTGAGGGTGCCGGTCGCGATGCCGCCGAGATAGACCTCGCCACCGTCGGGCTTCTCGAGCAGGCCTGCCAGATGCAGCAGCGTCGACTTGCCGGCGCCCGACGGGGCGACCAGCGCGACGATCTCGCCGGCGCGGATCTCCAGGTCGGCGCTCTTCAGCACCTCGAGATAGCGGTCGCCCTCGGAATAGCGGCGCTCCACCCGGGCGAGCCGCAGGACGGGCTCTTCACCGACCCCCGCCGCGGCCTTCTGGTCGTCGAGATCGATCGCCATCATTCGTACCTCAGGGCTTCGACCGGATCGAGCTTGGCGGCCTTGCGCGCCGGGAAGATGGTGGCCAGCAGCGACAGCACCAGCGCCATCACCACCACGGCGACGGTCTCGGCGATCTTCATGTCGGCCTTCATCTTGGCGAGGAAGTAGATCTCCGGCGGATAGAGCTGGGTACCGAGGATCCACGACAGCCCTTCCCTCACCTCCTCGATGTGGCGGCAGAGGAAGAGGCCGAGCAGGAAGCCGGCCATGGTGCCGATCGTGCCGATCGTCGCGCCGGTGATGAAGAACACCCGCATGATCGATCCGGATGTGGCGCCCATCGTCCGCAGGATCGCCACGTCGCGCGCCTTGTCCTTCACCAGCATGGTCATGCCGGAGACGATGTTGAGCGCCGCCACCAGCACGATCAGCGTCAGGATGATGAACATCACGTTCCGCTCCATCTCGAGCGAGGCGAAGAACGTGACGTTGCGATGGCGCCAATCGGTGACGTAGACCGAGCGCTGGGCGGCCTCCTCGACCGGACGGCGCATCTCGCCGACCTTGTCGGGATCGTCGGTGAAGATCTCGATCGCACTCGCCCGGCCGTCGAGGTTGAAATAGCCCTGCGCCTCGGAGAAGGGCATGAAGACGAAGCTCGCGTCGAACTCCGACTGGCCGACCGAGAAGATCGCCACCACCGGATAGGCCTTGACCCGCGGCGTCACGCCCATCGGGGTGACGTTGCCGCGCGGGGAGACGATGGTGATCGGGTCGCCGATGCCGAGGCCGAGGTTCTGGGCGAGACGGGTGCCGATGGCGAGACCCTTGCCGGCCTCGAAGTCGTCGAGGCTGCCGAGCTTCACGTTCTTGGCGACGAGCTCGATCTTGTCGACGTCCTTGCGCTCGAGGCCGCGCACCAGCACGCCGACGGCGCCGGCGGGGCCGGAGCCGAGCGCCTGACCCTCGATGAAGGGGAAGGCGAACTTCACGCCCTTGACGCCGGAGATGCGCTTGGAGACCTCCTCGTAGTCGGTGAACTGCGAGGCCGTCGCCTGGACCAACATGTGGCCGTTGAGACCGAGGAACTTGCCGACCAGTTCGGTGCGGAAGCCGTTCATCACCGCCATGACGGTGATCAGCGTCGCCACCCCCAGCATGATGCCGAGGAAGGAGAAGGCGGCGATGACCGAGATGAAGGTCTCACGCCGGCGCGACCTGAGATAGCGCCAGGCGATCATCCATTCGAAACCGGCGAAGGGCGCGGTTCCGGTCGGTTCGTCGAGTTCGCTCGCCTTGGCCATGCCTTCGTCAAGTCCTCTCGTCAGGCCTGCACGCCCAGGCGCGCCAGCGCCTCGGCGATCGGCAGGACCTCGCGCTCGCCGGTCTTGCGGCGCTTGAGCTCGACCTTGCCTTCGGCCAGCGACTTCGGCCCGGCGATCAGCTGCCACGGCACGCCGATCAGGTCGGCGGTGGCGAACTTGGCGCCGGCGCGGGTGTCGGTGTCGTCGTAGAGCACGTCGCGACCGGCGGCACCGAGCTTGGCGTAGATCTCGGCCGCGGCGGCGTCGCAGGCGGCATCGCCCGGCTTCATGTTGATCAGCACGACGTCGAAGGGCGCCACCGCGTCCGGCCAGACGATGCCGGCATCGTCATGGCTCGCCTCGATGATGGCGCCGACCAGACGCGACACGCCGACGCCGTAGGAGCCCATGTGGACCGGGCGCTCGACGCCGTCGGGACCGGCCACCTTGGCGCCCATCGGCTCGGAGTACTTGGTGCCGAAGTAGAAGATGTGGCCGACCTCGATGCCGCGCGCCGAGACCTGCTTGTCGGCAGGAATGGCGGCGAAGGCGGCTTCGTCGTGCTTCTCTTCAGTCGCGGCGTAGAGACGGGTCCACTCGTCGACGATCGGCTTCAGATCGCCGCGGAAGTCGGTGTCCTCGGCCGGGATCGGCAGATCGAGCACGTCCTTGTGGCAGAAGACCTGGCTTTCGCCGGTCGAGGCGAGAATGATGAACTCGTGGCTCATGTCGCCGCCGATCGGGCCGCTGTCCGCCTGCATCGGGATCGCCGTCAGGCCGAGGCGCGAATAGGTGCGCAGGTAGGCGACGAACATGCGGTAGTAGGCCTCACGCGCACGATCCTGATCGACGTCGAAGGAATAGGCGTCCTTCATCAGGAACTCGCGGCCGCGCATCACGCCGAAGCGCGGACGGCGCTCGTCGCGGAACTTCCACTGGATGTTGTAGAGGTTCAGCGGCAGGTCCTTGTAGGACCGCACGTAGGAGCGGAACACGTCGGTGACGACCTCTTCCGCCGTCGGGCCGTAGAGCATCTCGCGATCGAGACGATCGGTGATGCGCAGCATCTCCTGGCCGTAGTCGTCGTAGCGGCCGCTGTCGCGCCAGAGCTGGGCCGACTGGATGGTCGGCATCAGCAGCTCGACGGCGCCGGAGCGGTTCTGCTCCTCGCGGACGATGTCGGCGATCTTGTCGAGGACCCGCAGGCCGAGCGGCAGCCAGGTGTAGATGCCGGCGGACTGCTGGCGGATCATGCCGGCACGCAGCATCAGCCGATGGGAGACGATCTCCGCCTCGGCAGGGGTTTCCTTGAGGATGGGCAGGAAATAACGCGACAGACGCATGGGGATCGGGGCCTCGTCGAAGGCTCGGGAATCGCGGGCGGCGTATCGATCGACCTGCCATGAGAATCCCGGCGAAAAGAAGATCTCGTCGGCCCTTGGTGGACGAGACGCACGAAAAACACAAGGGCGGGCAAGCCCTGTGTATGGTCGCGGGCCGCGTCCGGGCCTATCGGGCGGGAACCTCTCCCATCACCTTTTCGAGCGTGTCGAGATCGAGCGCCGCTTCCGCCTTGAAGGCTCCGCGATAGGCGAGGTGTTCCTCGGCGAGGTCGTAGCAGGTCGCCCCCATCACATCCATCAGCACCGCGTCCATCCCCGCCTCGCGGAAGGCGACGTGACGCTTCACGAAGAAGTCGGAGCAGCACATGCCGACATAGGCCGTGACGCCGCGCGCCTTCATCGCCGCGAGCGTGTCGCCGAGGTGTTCGAAGTCGAGGATGGTCGTGACCTCGAGGCCGCGGTCGCGCGCCATGCGATAGGCGTCGCCGACGGTGCAATGGCCGCAGTCGATGCAGTCGGGCGTCGGCCTGAGCGCGCACCACGCCGGCTTGGCGCAATAGGGCACGAGCAGGACGCTCGCCCGATGCAGCGCGTCGCGGGCGTCCGCCCCCGGCCCCACCAGCATCAGGCCGCTGGTCGCGGCGGGGCCCAGACCGACGGCTTCGGCGATGCGGCCCTTCTCGACCGCGCGGGCGGCGAGGCGGACGAGGTCGGCGGACGTGAAGCCGACGAAGACGTCGTCGTCGCGCAAGGCGGACGCGATCGCCGCGGGCAGATCGGCGACGGTCCGCCCCTCGCCCGCCGCGGCGATGCGGGGGCCGAGGTCGACCGGCACCCAGGCGGCGTCGGTCGCCAGCCGCAGGTCGTCGATGCGGCCGTCCGCGTCGCGGTCGAGCCGCAGGCGCAGCGTCGCCTTGGCGGTGCGCTCGATCGTCTCCCAGCCGTCGCGCGGCACGGCGTCCCAGGGGGCGGTGTCGGGCGTTGCGGCGGGGGGCGCCGGCGAATCGGCCACGGCGACCGGCGTCGCGCGCTGCCAGCCGTCGGCGGGAAGGCCGAGACCGGCGGCGAAGGCCTGCCCCAGCGCTTCGACGACGACCACGTCGGCGGGGACGGCGCCGAGCCGATCGGCCAGCGTCGCCACCCGCTCGCGGGCGTGTTCGAGGCCGGTCAGCGTCAGCTTCTCGGTCGGCACCAGCAGCGCCGAGAGCGCCGAGGCGACGTCGAAGTCGGCGAGCAGCGTGGCGAAGAGCACGGCGCGGGACGCATCGCCGGCGAGGAAGACCGAGGCGATCTTGGCGCCGCCCGGCACCACGAGGTCGTTGGGGGCGACGAACACCGCCTCGACACCGAGGCGGGCGAGCGCGTCGGCGACGATCGCCCCGCCTTTCGCCAGCCGTTCGGCCGGGTCGGCGCCGAGGCGCGCGGCTTCGCAGGCGAGAAGCGCCACCCATTGGCCGGCGTCGTGCCACAGGGCGCCGCCACCGGTCGGCCGCCGCAGCACGGGGATGCCGCGGTCGCGACACCAGGAAAGCCGCACCTCGCGGGCGATCGCCTGTTCGCGCCCGACGGACACGGCGGGCTCGGGACGGAAGAGGCGGAGAATCGGCAGCGCGGACGAATCGACCGACGCTGCGACTGCGGCGAAGGCGTCGTCCATCCGCGCCGGACGGTCGTCGACCACCAGCCGCGCATCCAGCCCTGTTTCCCTCGCCCGAACGGTCATTCGCCTGCGGATCTCCTCGCTCGCGAGGTGCAGCTTGCGCCCTCTCGGACGACCGCGTCCATAGCGAGGTTATCCCGTACGACTTTCGTCTATTCGGTTCCGAAGAACATTGAAATTTACGAGCAAAATATTGTTTTTACGGTGATATTTCGATTGGCGAAAAATGCGGCAGCAGCTGCCTGAAAAGATGACAAACCGATTTAGACCGATTAAGGTCCTCACATCAAAAGAGGGCGAGCAAAGACCGGAACGGCAGCTCGAAGCCCCGAAAGATGAAAACGCGGTCTAAGTCTCGGGAGGATGTCCCCGGGCGCCCGAAGCGGGAAAACCCGCACGGAGCTGCCGGCATCCGTCGCCTTCGGGGGTGACGGGCGCATCAATGGGGAAGCACGCGCAACTGCCAATGAAGCAAGGCCCCGCAAGGTGCCTTGCTTTTTTATTGGGCCTGCCGGCCGCCATCCGAAACGCGAGAGCCCCGCCCGGAGGTCCGAACGGGGCTCTCTTCGCATTCAGCGGGATCGGGCGATCAGCCGACGATCTCGAGACCCGAGAAGAAGAAGGCGATCTCTTCGGCCGCGGTCTCCGGAGCGTCGGAGCCGTGCACCGAGTTCTCGCCGATCGACAGGGCGAAGTCCTTGCGGATGGTGCCCTCGGCGGCGTTCGCCGGGTTGGTGGCGCCCATGACTTCGCGGTTCTTGAGGACGGCGCCCTCGCCTTCCAGGATCTGCGCGACGATCGGGCCCGACGACATGAACTCGGTCAGTTCTCCGAAGAAGGGACGGTCCTTGTGGACGGCGTAGAAGGCTTCGGCCTGACGCTTGGAGAGCCACAGGCGCTTGGAAGCGACGACGCGCAGACCGGCGGCCTCGAAGCGGGCGACGATGGCGCCGGTGAGGTTGCGCTTGGTCGCATCGGGCTTGATCATCGAAAAGGTACGTTCGATCGCCATCTCGGGGCATCCTCTCGTCGGAAAACGGGTTGGAGCGGCCGCGGGAACGGCCGTTGGCGGGGCTTCTAGCACCGCGAGCGGCATCCGCCAAGCCGAAGGACCGGCGAAAGCGCCGTCGCGAGCGCCGCAGGCACGCTTTCGCGCGCGCCGGCGGCGCCCCGTGCCCGCTCAGCGGCCGCGGAAGTCGCGGAAGCCGACGTCGGGCGCCGAGGTGTTGTGGGTCGAGGGCTGCGGCCGGTCGAAGGAGACCGAGGCGGCCTGGCCGTCCTTGTAGTCGACGACGACGGTCGAGGTCGGCGCCGCGCCGGGCGTGGCGCGCACCACCGTCTGGGCGGTGTCGGCATTGCCGGGGGCGACGTACATCGAGCGCAGAGCCGCGAAGGGCAGGCTCGAGAGATCGACGCCGTCGAGCGCCACCTCGACCGCGGCATTGCCGACGGTCAGTTCCTTCAGCGTCACGACGGCCTTGCCGCCGCGGGCGAATTCGAGGGTGAAGGCGAGCTTCGCCGGGTCGAAGCCGACCGTCTTGTAGGCGACGAAGGGCCGCGTGCTCTCCTCGACCGGGCCGATCAGGAAGGACGAGCCGTAGGCCACCTCGCGCATGCGGAAGGGCGGCAGCGCCTTGAGGCGCCAATAGCCGTCCTGCGGATAGAAGACGAGGAACTCGATCGGCCCGGCCGGCGTCTTGCGCCACAGCTGGACGAGATGGAGGAAGTTCTGCGTCAGCTTGCCGATCGTCACCGGCACCACGGTCGGGCGCCAGAAGTCGGGATAGACGACGCCCTTGAGGATGTACTCGTCGTCCTCCCACAGCGTCGCGGTCGGCGGCGTGTAGTGCGAGGCGCCGTCGGCGCCGCCGGAATGGCCGAAGTTGCAGCCCGAGAAGTCGGGCGCGCGGATGTCGCGGACGATGGTGTCGACGTAAGCCGGGGTCTTCGCCTCGACCACGAAGGAGGCGACCTTGGGCGCGGTCAGCGTGTAGTAGACGTTGTCCTCCTCGGCGCACTTGGTCACGTAGGACTTGTTGTGCAGGTCGACCGAGATCGGCTCGCCGGCGAAGGCCGGGGCGGCGAGCGCGAGGCCGGCGAGAAGTCCGGCGAGCGCGCCGATGCGGATGAGGGTCATGTGTCGGGTCTCCTCGGAGGGCCGCCGGGGTACCGTCGACGGGCCGCCTCGCCATCACCGCAGAGCGGCGTTCGATCGGTGGTAGCCTCGCCGCGGCCCGGCGGCAAGAGGCCGCGAAACGTGTCCCGACCGCGATCGGGGCTTGACGTGGGCCCCCGAACGACCACATCGGGGAAGCTCCAGACCCAGGGGAAGGCATACCGATGACCGACGACGTTCCCGGTTCGCAGGACCAACCCGCGAAGCCTTCGCTTCTCGCCCGCGTCCTGCGCCTGCCGACGCTCGTGCTGGTGGCGATCTACTTCCTGATCGACGACGTCGTGCTGGCGGCGTTCCGGCCGATCGTCGCCTGGGCGGCGGGGCTGGAGGTCGCCCGGCGCTTCGCGATCTTCCTCCATCGCCTGCCGCCCTATCCGACGCTCGGGCTCTTCCTCGTGCCCTTCGTGGTGCTCGAGCCGTTCAAGCTCGGCGGCCTGTGGCTGATGGCGACCGGGCGGTTCCAGAGCGGCCTGATCATGCTGGCGGTGGCGCATGTCGCCTCGATCGTGCTGGTCGAACGGCTGTTCCACGCCACCCGCGACAAGCTGCTGACGATCCCGTGGTTCGCGGCGGCCTACGGCTGGGTGATGCGGCTCTACGACTGGTCGCTCGGCCGCCTGCGTCGCACCGAGGCCTGGCAGCGCGCCGCGGCGATGCTCGCCGCCGCCCGCGCGCGGATCCGGGCGATCGTCGCGACCGTCCGGGCGAGCGCCTTCGCCGACAGGGTACGGGCGATCGTCGCCGATCTCCGCCTGCGCCTCACCCACTGGAAGATCCGCCTCGGCCGTCGCTGACGCGAGCCGCCCTCAGCCGCGAACCGTCTTCGCCGCATCCGCCAGCGCGCCCGGCAGGGCTGCCGCCAGCAGGTCGAGGTCGGCGTCGTTGCCGGCGGAGATGCGGATGCAGCGGTCCATCGGCGGCGTCCAGGGTTTGCGTACGAAGAGATCGCGTTCGATCAGCCCGTCGAGCACCGCCTTGGCGAAGTCGCCGTCGCGGCCGCAGTCGACCGTCACGAAATTGGTCGCCGAGGGCAGCGCGACGAGGCCGTTGTCGGCGGCAATTTCGGCGATCCGCGCCTTGGAGCGGTTGACCCGGTCGATCACGGAAGTCAGCCATTCGTGATCGGCGAGGGCCGCGAGCGCGCCGGCCTGGGCGACGATCGAGACGCCGAAGTGGTTGCGGATCTTGTCGAAGGCGCGCGTCACCTCCGGCGCGCCGATGCCGTAGGCGATGCGCATGCCGGCCATCCCGTGGGCCTTGGAGAAGGTGCGGAAGCGCAGCACGCGCGGATCGTCGGGGTCGACCTTCGGCAGCACGCCCGCGGGGGCGAACTCGCCATAGGCCTCGTCGAGGATCATCAGGCTGTCCTCGGGCAGACGGGCGATCGCCGCCTCGACCGCGCCGGCCGACCACCACGAGGCCATCGGGTTGTCGGGATTGGCGAAATAGAGAAGCGGCGCGGCCTCGCGGATCGTTGCGTCGACCAGCCCCTCGAGGTTCTCGCGATCGTCGACGTAAGGCACCCGAACGAAGCGGCCGCCGTGGCCGGCGACATGATAGTCGAAGGTCGGGTAGCCGCCGAACGAGGTCACGACCGGCGTGTCCTTCTCGACGAAGAGGCGCACCGTGAGGCCCAGCAGGCCGTCGATGCCCTCGCCGACGACGATGTTGTCGGGCCGTACGCCGTGATGGGCGGCGAGCGCCGCCTTCATCTCGAAGAGTTCGGGGTCGCCGTAGAGCCAGCTCGTCGGTCCGGCCGCCGCCATCGCCGCGAGTGCCTTGGGCGAGGGGCCGAAGACGCTCTCGTTGGCGCCGATGCGGGCGCGGAACGGCCGACCGCGGCGGCGTTCGATCGTCTCGGCGCCGACGAAGGGCACCGTGGAAGGAAGCGAGGCCATCAGCGGCGTGAAACGAGGGGGCATGGGCGTTCCTGGGCAGCGTTTCGCGTTTGGTCGTCTCATCTATCGAGCCGGCGGGGGGGATGTCGAGAGTGTGCGATGCGGATCGCGCCGCGCCCTCCCCTCGGCGGCCGGTCGGACGGCGGCGCGCGCGCCTGCGGCGAATTGCCTTGATCCCGACACGAACTTCGTGCATTGACGGGTCCAGCGACGCCGCGGCCGTCCACAGGGATGCATCGCGGAGGTTCGACAGAAGCGTGAAGAACGCCCGCGCGCGGCCCCGAAGGCCCGAAACATGCGCGGCAGGCGTTCTCTCTCGAGCCGCTCGATCGCTTATCCCTCGACAGCCCCCATCTCACGCGGGGATCGTCATTCGATCCCGTCACGCGAGCCCGCCGACATCGGCCGGCTCCGGGGCCTGTCGCATTCGAAGGTTCAAGACTTGACCCAGTTCACCGATTTCGGCCTCGCCGCCCCCATCCTCCAGGCGCTGGCCAAGGCCGAATACACGACGCCCACGCCGATCCAGGCGCAGGCGATCCCCCATCTCATGGAAGGCCGCGACCTGCTCGGCATCGCCCAGACGGGCACCGGCAAGACCGCCGCCTTCGCGCTGCCGCTGATCCATCGGCTGATGGCCGATCATCGCCGCCCCGGCCCGCATTCGGCCCGTTCGTTGATCCTCGCCCCGACGCGTGAGCTCGCCTCGCAGATCGCCGAGAGCTTCCGCACCTATGCCGGCACCGCGCCGCTCACCGTCGAGGTCGTCTTCGGCGGCGTCTCGATCGGCAAGCAGGAACGCGCCATCTTCCGCGGCGTCGACGTGCTCGTCGCCACCCCCGGCCGCCTGCTCGACCTCGTCGATCGCGGCTCGTGCCGGCTCGACCGCGTCGAGTACCTCGTCCTCGACGAGGCCGACCAGATGCTCGACCTCGGCTTCGTCCACGCGCTGAAGCGCATCGCCAAGCTGGTGCCGGCCAAGCGTCAGACGCTGCTGTTCTCGGCCACCATGCCGAAGCAGATCGCGAACCTCGCCGAAGGCTGGCTCAAGGAGCCGGTCAAGGTCTCGGTCGCGCCGGTCGCCACGACCGCCGAGCGCGTCGAGCAGTCGGTCTACTTCTGCGACGTCAAGTCGAAGCAGGCGCTGCTCGAGCATCTGCTGGTGCAGCCGAACTTCGACCGCGTCATCGTCTTCACCCGCACCAAGCACGGTGCCGACCGCGTGGTGAAGCACCTCGACCGCGCCGGCATCGTCGCTGCCGCCATCCACGGCAACAAGAGCCAGCCGCAGCGCGAGCGGGCGCTGGCCGCCTTCCGTGACGGCGAGATCGGCGTGCTGGTCGCCACCGACATCGCGGCGCGCGGCATCGACATCGACGGCGTCTCCCACGTCGTCAACTTCGACCTGCCGAACATCCCGGAGAGCTACGTCCACCGCATCGGCCGCACCGCGCGTGCCGGCGCCGAGGGCTCGGCCGTCTCCTTCTGCGCCCCCGACGAGCGCGCCTATCTGACCTCGATCGAGCGTCTGATCCGCGCGCCGGTGCCGAAGCTGCACCTGCCGACCGGCATCAAGGAGCGCGGCATCCAGCTCGCGGCCGAGAACCGCCGCGAGGACGACGAGATCCTGCAGCCGCGTCGCGAGCATCACCACGCCGGCCGTCCGCGTGACGGTCGTCGCGGCGGCGCCCCCCATGCGGGTGGCGGCGAACGCGATCGCAACGGTCCGGCCAAGGCGGCCCGTCCGCAGGGCGGTCGCGGCCCGCGTGCCGAGACCGCGCCGCGCGACGGCGCCCGCACCGAACAGCGCACCGGCAATCGCCCGCGCGTCGACGGTCCGGCCGATCTCGCCCGTCGGGTCGAGAACGCCGCGCCGCCGGCCGGTCGCAACGACGCCCGCCGCGGCCCGGCCAAGCCCGCCCACGGCGACAAGCCGCGCGACGGTGCCCGCCCCGACAATCGCAAGGCCGAGGGCGGTCGTCGCTTCGACGCCACCGCCGATCGTCCGCGCGGCCGCAGCGGTCGTCCGCCGCGTCGCGACGCCTGATCGGCGGCGCGCGCCCGAGAAACACGAAAGGCCCCGGATCGCTCCGGGGCCTTTTTCATCTGCAACCGTTCGAGCGCCTCAGCGGCCCGAGACGAAGGGCACCGAGACCGGCATCCTGAAGAGCGTCGCCGTCGGCTCGGGCCCCCAGCGGTGGCCGGAGGGCGTCGGCGTGGCGGTCATGGGATCGCGGCGGGGACGGGCGAACATCAGGCACCAGTAGACGTCGCCGCGCTTCTTCGGGTTCTCGGCAGAGGCGATGCCCATGCGCGTCATGTCGGCGTCCTTGAGGCCGCGATCGTGCGGCGGCGACTTCTTCCAGCCGGCGATGGTCTGCTCGATGGTGCGATAGCCCTGACCGAGATTTTCACCCGCCGTCTCATAGGCATAACCGCCGCTCTTCAAGCGTTTTTCGAGCCCGCCCCACGGCTCCAGCTCGTGCGTCATGCGGCCGGCCTCGGCGAGGTGGCCGGCATATTCGCGCGCCAGACGCGTCAGTTCGCCGTCGAGCGCCAGCGGAGCGACGCCGTTCGCCGCGCGGTATTCGTTGATCAGGCGCATCGCCTTCTGCGGGTCGACCGGCACGTAACCGACGTCGTCGATCTCCTCGACGTGGAGAGGGCCGCGGGCGCAGGCGGCGAGCGGCAGGGCCGCGAGACCGACGACGAAGGCGCGACGCGCCGGATCGGCGAGGGTCCTGGACGGGGGCAGCATGGGGAATCGTCTCCGGGGCATCATCCGAGCCCGCCTGCCATACGCGCGCGGCGAGACGATGGCCAGACGCGCGACCGCATGGCGGAAACACGATGACGCGAGCGGGTGGCGGGATCTCGCCGCCCCTCGCCTTCCCTCACTCGAACAGATCCTCGCTGCGACCCGGGAAGATGCGGAAGGTCTTGTTCTTGGTGAACTCGACGACCTTCAGCTTGGACAGCCGGCGCAGGCCGCGCGACAGGGTCTCGGGCGTGGTGCCGATCAGCGCGGCGATGTCGCGCTTCATCAGCGGCGTCTTCACCTCGATCATGTCGTCGTCGGCGTCCGAGGTCTCGGCCAGCGTCAGCAGCGTGTGATAGAGCCGCTGCGGCACGTCGAGGGTCGAGAGATGGAAGATGTGATCCTCGTAGGTGGTCGCCTGTTCGGCGGCGAGCCGCATCAGCTCGAGCAGCAGTTCCTCGTTCTCGTGCAGCGCCGTCTGGAAGCGCTCAGCGGGGATGGTGATCAGCTCCGAGGGGCCGACCGACTGACAGCTCGAGCGATGGACGCGGCCGCCGAGCAGGTCCTGCCAGTCGAGCAGGCCGCCGACCTGATGGGTGCCGAACATCGCCACCCGGCCGCATTCGTCGATGCGCTCGAGCACCAGCGTGCCGCTCAGCGCCAGATGGACGGTCGCCACCGGCGTCCCCTGGTGGAAGACGTAGGAGCGCGCTCGGAAACGCGTCGTCGCCGCGCATTCCTGCGGAAACAGGCGATGCACGATCTCGAGCAGGGTTTCGGAGCCGCCGGCCGGAGCCGCGGTCTTCAGCGATCGCGTTTCAACCATCGTGTGGGTCTCTCGAGCGGGATGACGTTGGCCGCGCGTTCTGCGACCACGGGGAGGTAGATCTCGAGCGTGCTGCCGCTCGAGGAATCGACGCGCGACTGGATCCAGCCGCGCGCGCCGTCGACCACCAGTCGGACGATGGCGAGCGAGAGTTCCTCGCCGCGCTCGTCGCCGACCCGGCTGGTCTGGAAGCGAAGGACCTTCGACAGGGTGCGTGGCGCCTGGGTGGTGCGGTCGTCGCGGATGGCGATGCGCAGATGGCGGCGCCCCTTGGTCTCGCAGACCTCGGTCGAGAGGCCGACCACGCCGGGCTCGGTGCCGACGGTCTCGGCGAGGTAGCCGATCAGGTTGGCGATCATCTGCTCGACCGCCTCCGGATCGCTCGCCACCCGCGCCTCGAGCCCGTCGAAGCGGGTTTCGACCAGGATGCCCGCGGGCGACGTCGGCCCGTGCTCGGCGAAGGCGGCGGCGAGGCGGGCGACGACGTCGACCGGCTCGATCGGGCGGTCGGGATCGAGCGCCAGTTCGAGCTGTTCGGCCAGCCGCTGGATGCGCAGGGCGACCTCGTGGGCTTCGCGAGCGGCGCGCCAGGTCTCGGTGCCGCTCGGCGTCTCGCGCAGGATCTTCTCGGTGTTGCGGCGCAGCGGCTCCCAGAGATGGGAGAGTTCGCTGCCGAGGCCGGTGGCGAGACGGTTGGTCGCCTGGGAGAGGTGCAGCCGGTCGAGCTCGTCCTGCAGGCGGCGGCGCTCCATCTCGGCCTGTTTGGCGGCGGTGACGTCGAGGGCGACGCCGTCCCACAGCCGGCCGTTGCCGGTCTCGACCGCCGAGGCGAGGATGCGCACCCAGGCGGGCGGGCGCCCCTCGGCACGGCGGATGCGGCATTCGAAGTCGAGCGAGCCGCCGCCCATGCGGCGCAGCAGATGCAGCAGCACCAGCCGGTCTTCCGGCGCGATGCAGGCGCGCAGCACCTTGCCGACGCTGCGGTCGAGGACGTCGCCGTCCTTGAGGCCGACGAGTTCGTGCAGCTTGCGCGAGACCGCGACGACGCGGGCCGGGCCGCCCTCGACCTGGGCGACGCGGAAGACGATGCCGGGCAGGCTGTCGAGGGTGGTGCGCAGGCGGTCGGCGGTCTCGGTGCCGCGCCGCGCCTCGAGCAGGTCGCCCAGGATCAGGCGATCGCGCAGCGCGGCGACGTCGCGGGCGAGCACGGCGATCTCGTCCCGGCCGGGCGCATCGGCGAGCGGCACGAGGCGTTCGCCGTCGGCGAGACGGCGCAACGCCGTCCCGAGCCGATGCATCGGCGGGATGACACTCCAGCCGAGCACGACGATCAGGCCCAGCGACAGCGCGACGACGCAGAGAATGCCACCGCCCATCGCCAGCGCGTGGCGGCGGGCGGAGCGGGCGATTTCGGCGGTCTGCTGTTCGACCTCGCCGACCAGCTTCTTCTCGATCGCCCACATGCGCTGCAGCCGCAGGCCGGTGGTGTCGGACCAGTCGCCGGCCGAGGGGCGATCCGACGACGCTCCGTCGAAGCTGCGGCGCATGTGCTCGAGCATCGGCGAGACGGTCGCGGCGGCGCCGAAGAGGTCGTTGATGCGGCCCTCCGACAGCATGACGAAGGTGCGGGTCAGCGTCTCCTGCTCGGTCGCCAGCTGGGCGATGAACTTCGGATCGTGCGACAGGACGTTGATCTTGACGCCGGCGAGCAGCGACGTGCCGAGCATCCGTTCGGCGCCGGCGCGTTCGCGCGCCTTGGTCATGAAGACCCAGGAACTGACCTTGCGGGCGACCTCGGACGGGTCGAGGCGACGGGTGGCCGCCGGGACGATCTCCATCAGGTCCGCGACGATGGTCTCGTAGTATTCGATCGTGGAATAGACGTCGTAGCTGCCGGTCTGGGCGTCGGAGCGCGAGCGCGGCAGCAGGGCGAGCGAGGCGGCGGCATTGTCGAGCGCATCGAGGATGGCGCGATCGGCGACTTCGGCGCGGATCCGCGTCGAGGCGTCGACGAAACGGGCGATCGCCACGTCGGTCTTGGCCAGTTGCTCGTTCAGCACGGCGCGCTCGCGGCGCGGCGAGCCGACGATCATCACCGCCTGATTGCCCTCTTCCTGCAACTCGTAGACCAGATCGCCGATGCGGGCGTCGATCTCGACCACGGTGGCGAGGCGGTCGGCGGCGCTGAACTCCTCGACCGAGCGCATCACGAAGATCGAGGTGAGGCCGAGCACGACGATCAGCGGGATCACGCCGATCAGCATCAGGCGCCAGCGCAGCGGCAGGAAGTCGAGGCGGAAGCGCGGGCTGAAGGGGCGCGCGCCGTCGCGGCCGAAGCGTTCGCCGAACTCGGCGTCCTGGCGGCCGACGTGGTCGTAGACCCAGGCCCGGACGAAGGCGACGATCCGCCCCATCTGCTCGGCGTCGCGCAGGTCGAGCGGATGCGACACCAGCCACGACCGCGAGGTGATGAACTCGGAATGCCGGCGATCGAGATCGCTGCAGCCCGCGTTGCGCAGGACGTGGGTCTCGGATTCGAAGTGGCGATCGAAGGCGGCGAGCAGGCTGCGCAGCAGGCGCGCGACGGTGCGGCGCTGCCCACGCGCGTGGGCAGTCTCGATCTTGGCGAGGAGATCGAGCAGGTTGGCGTGATCGCCCTCGATCATCCCCATCGTGGTCTTCGTCGTGGCCGACGGCATGGCACCCACTCGGATCCCCGACGACCGGCCTGCCGCCTTCGTGCGGGCGACATTCGACGGGTCGTCATCCTCCGCTTCTAGGCGCGCGGGAGCCAGCGGCCGTGACGCATGTCAAGTCTAAGGAACCCTACGCTGTGTCGAAACGACGCGTGGGACGAAGGAGAATCGGACGAGGAATCGCACCGCCCTCCCCGTCTCACGGCAGCGGACAGGCGGCCGGCGGCATCGCGAGCTTCGGGTCGTCCGAGAGCGTGCGATCGGTCAGGCTGCCGAGGAAGGCGGCGATCTCGGCACGGTCGGTCTCGGAGAGCGCCGGCACGAGGCCCGGCGCGTCGTGGAGACGGATCGCCTGGGAGAGCGTCGTCGCCCGGCCGTCGTGCCAATACGGCCCGGTCATCGCGACGTTGCGCAGCGGCGTGGTGCGGAAGGCGAAGCGATCGGCGGGCCTGCCCGTCGTCTCGAAGAGGCCCTCGTCGTATTCGCCCTCGACATGCCCACGCACGACGTGGAAGGCGTCGTCGGTGAAGTAGGGCGGAGCGTGACAGGTCGCACAGCCGCGCTCGGCGAAGAGCACCCGGCCGCGCTCGGCAGCCGCATCGGCGAGCCGCGTGCCGGCCTTCGTCGCGCGGTCCCAGTCGGACTCCTCGGCGACCATCGTCCGCTCGAAGGCGGCGATGGCCGACGTCACCTGCGCCATCGTCGGCTTGGCCGAATAGTCGGCGAAGGACGCGGCGAAGAGGCGGGCGTAGCAGGGATCGCGGGCGAGGCGCCCCATCACCTCGTCCTCGATGCCGCCGATGCCCATCTCGATCGGCGCGGTGCCGGTCAGCGGGTCGAGCGCCTGGCGCTCGAGGCCACCGGGGAGGTCCTTCGCCCAGGTCAGGTTGCGGAAGCGGCCGACATTGGCGAGGCCCGGCACGTTGCGCCGGCCGAGATGGCCGAGCGCGCCTGGATGGGTGCGGTTGCCGTCGGCGAAGCCGTGCCGTTGCACATGGCAGGTGGCACACGACATGATGCCGTTGACCGACAGATCCGCCTCGTAGAAGAGCCGCCGGCCGAGCTCGATCCGCGTCGCCTCGTCGGCGTGGGCCGCGCCCGCCGCGAGGAATGCCGCCGCCGCGAAGGCCGCGATGCCGCTTCGCATGACCGCCTCCCCCTCTAGCGCTTCTCGACGACGATGACGCCGCCGGTCGCCGCGTCGCTCGCCGAGAGCATCAGGACGTGCAAGCCGGCCGGCAGGTCGTAGTCGACGATCTTGCCGATGCCGGAACAGGCCGGGCCGCCGCCGTGGCCGACGGAGGCCGCCGGCTTGCCGTCGACCACCACCTCGATCCAGCCGCGCATGCCGATCGCCACCCGCCACACGCCGGCATGGGGGATGGTCAGGCGGAAGAGGCCGCCGCGGCTGACCGAGCCGCCCGGCGTCGCCGGACGCGGCTCGAAGGTGACGGTCGCGACGGGCTTCAGTTCCACGTCGACGGCCTTCTCGACCGGCACGATCGCGGCGGCGAGACCGGCCGCGTCGGTGGCGGCGGCGATCTTCACCGTCCGCGCCGTCCAGGAGGCGAATTCCGGCGGGATCGGCTGGGCCTCCTCCGGGCATTTCGGCTGGCGCTGCGCGGTCGGCGCCGGCAGCGGCTCCTCGGCGAGGGCGGGAACGGAGACGGCGGCGACGCCCGCGAGGGCGAGGGTTGCGAGGAGCAGCGTGCGCATGGGGTTCGCCTCAGGGGTTGGCGTGAGAAGGACGAAGGGTGGCGACCCAGTCGACGATCGCCTCCGGATCGGGGGTGAGCGGCGTCCAGTCGTCGCCGACGAAGGCGATCCAGCCTTCGAGGTGGTTGCGGTCGACCGCGACGACGGTGGCGATGCCGGCGTCGATCGCCTCGGCGAGCGGCACGCGGATGCCGCGGCCGGCCAGTTCCTCCTTGGCGAAACGGCCGCAGAGGAGCACGTCGGGCAGGGTCTCGATCGCCGCGGCGAGGCGCAGCGTCAGCGCTGCGATGCCGTTCGGGTCGAGGCAGCAGGCGTCCGAGCCGGGGCCGAGGTTCTGCGAGATCGGGATCTCCTCGCCGGTCAGGATGTCGTCGAGCCACATCGAGGGCCGGCCGTTGCCGTGCGGCGCACCGAGGCGCGGCACGACGCCGGCGACGCGCAGGTCGCCGCGGGCGAGGAGGCGGTCGCGGGCGCCGGCGAAGGCGGCTTCGATCGGATCGCCCTTGTCGTGGACGATCACGGCGAGCGGGATGGAGGTCATCGTCTTCCCCTTTCGCGGTCGAGGCGGCGGATCTCGGCATCGGCGCGCACGACGACGCGGCGACCGCAGGCCGTCGTCTCGAGCCGAACGTCGGTGCGGTAGAGCGCGGCGAGGCGCTCGGTGGTGAGGATCTCGTCGACCGGGCCGACCGCCAGACGGCGGTCGTGACCGAGGACGGCGACGCGGTCGGCGAATTCGAAGGCCTGTTCGGGCTCGTGGGTGGAGACGATCAGCGCGCGGCCGTCGGCGGCGGCGACGCGGATGCGGTCGACCAGCGCCCAGCGATTGCCGAGATCGAGGCTGGCGGTCGGCTCGTCCATGACGACGACCGGCGTGTCCTGCGCGAGCGCACGGGCGATCAGCATCAGCTGGCGCTGGCCGCCGGAGATGCGATCGACGCGGCGGGCGGCGAGATCGGCGAGGCCGAGCGCCTCGAGCGCTTCGGACGCGGCGCGGCGGTCCTCGCGACCGGGCACGGCGAAGAGGCCGAGCCGGCCGGTGCGCCCCATCAGCACGACGTCGAAGACGGTGTGTCCGGGATCGCCGAGGAAGGCCTGCGGCACATGGGCGACGGCGCGGGCGATCGCGGCGGCGGGCGCCGAGGCGACGTCGAGACCGTCGACCAGGACGCGGCCGGCGAGCGGCGGGATCAGGCCGAGGACGGTGCGCAGCAGCGTCGTCTTGCCGATGCCGTTCGGCCCCATCAGGCAGACGATGCCGCCGGGCTCCAACGTGAAGGAGACGTCGCGGGCGAGCACCGTCGCCGGGTCGTGGCCGATCGCCACGTCGTCGAGCACGAGGACCGGCGCGGGCGTGGGTCTCGCCGTCATGACCGCCTCCACGCGGCGATCCCGGAACGCCGGGTCATCAGCCAGACGAAGAGGCCGCCGCCGATCAGCGCCGTCAGGATGCCGATCGGCACCTCGATGCGGGCGACGGTGCGGGCGACCGTGTCGACGACCACCATGAAGGCGGCGCCGAGCAGGATCGACACCGGCAGCAGCCGGTCGAACCGCGTGCCGACGAAGAGCCGCGCCATGTGCGGCACCATCAGCCCGACCCAGCCGACGACGCCGGAGATCGCCACGACGCTCGCCGTGATCAGCGTCGCCGCGGCGATCACCACGAAGCGGACGCGGCGGACGTCGATGCCGAGCGAACGGGCGTCGTCGTCGCCGAGCGCCATGACGCCGATACGCCAGCGCAGCAGGAACAGCGGCACGAGGCCGACGATCACCGTCGGCGCCACCACGAAGATGTCCTCGCGGCGGACGCCGGCGAGGCTGCCGAGCAGCCAATAGGTGATCAGCGGCAGCTGGCCGTAGGGATCGGCGAGGATCTTGGCGAGCGAGATCGCCGCCGAGGCGAGCGCGCCGACGACGATGCCGGCGAGCACCAGCACCAGAATGTCGCCGTGGTGGCGCAGCGCGCGGGCGAGAATCGCCACCAGAACGACCGCCACGGCGCCGCCGACGAAGCCGAGGAGTTCGACGAGGGCCACCGGCAGGCCGAAGAGCAGGCCGATCACCGCGCCCAGCCCCGCCCCCGAGGAGACGCCGAGAATGTCGGGCGACACCAGCGGATTGCGGAAGAGGCTCTGATAGGCCGCACCCGCCGCCGACAGCGCCGCGCCGACCAGCACCGCGGCGGCGATGCGCGGCAGGCGGACGTCGAAGAGCACGGCATTGGCGGTCGGATCGCCGGGGCTTCCGGCGAAGCGGTCGACGATGGTGGCGACGACGGTCGCCGGCGTCAGCGGATAGGGGCCGATGCAGGCGGCGGCGACGACCAGCGCCACCAGGAGGCCGGTCAGGGCGGCGACGATCGCCGAGATGCGTTCCGGCTCGCCCACGTCATTTCTCCAGGCCGGAGAGGAGCCCGTCGAGCATCGCCGCGTCCGGTTCCACGCCGTAGAAGAGGCGATGGAAGCGGGCGACCTCGGCGCGCAGCGGCGTCGCCGGCCGGCCGGGGTAGAGCACGTGCGTCAGGATCGGCAGGCCGACCAGTCGGTTGACGGAAGGGGGAAAGTCGACCGAGCCGAAGGGCCGGTTGGGCGCGAGGAAGACGCGGCGGCGGGCGACGGCGGGAACGGCCTGCCATTCCGGCCGGGTCAGCACCGCGTCGCGCACCGGCGGATCGATGGTGACGATCGTGTCGGGCGCCCAGACCAGCACCTGCTCGGGCGAGACATGGACGAGGCCGCCGGCCTCGCGCACGCCGACGGCGACGTTGATGCCGCCGACCCGCTCGAGAATCTCGGTGTTGATCGAGCCGCGCGAACCGGTCTCGAAGCCGTCGTTGCCGCGGGCGAGATAGAGCCGTGGGCGCTCCGCGGGCGGCACCTGCGCCAGCACGCGGTCGACGTCGGCGAGGATGCGCTCGGCCTCGGCGGCGAGCATCTCGCCGCGGTCGGGCGCGCCGAGGATGGTGCCGAGCAGGCGCAGCGAGGCCGCGGTGGCGGCGAAGCGGCCGTCGATCAGCAGATAGGGAACGCCGGTCTGGGCCTGGATGCGGTCGGCGATCGAGCGATAGGTCGGATCGGTCGAGCCGAAGTCGACGATCACGTCGGGGCGCTCGGCCATCAGCCGCTCGGTGTTGACGGTGTCGCCGCGGCCGGTCAGGCGGCCGGTCTCCGGCAGATCGCGCGCCTCGGGGCGGATGAACGGCCTGTCCTCGTCGCGCAGCGCCCGCGGCCAGCCGACCAGCGTCTTCGGCGCGACGACGTAGACGGCGATCGCGGCCGGCGGGCCGGCGGCGAAGACGCGGGTGATGGTGTCGGGCACGCTCACCCGCCGCCCGGCGGAATCGACGACGTCGCGCGCCTCGGCGACGAGCCCCGTCGCCAGCGAGAGCGCCGCGGCGAGCACGAGGCGGCGGAGGGCGCGGGGGGCGTTCATGCCTCCCCCACCTGGAAGTCGCCGGGCTTGGGCGGGGCGAGCGGGATGAAGTCGGTCCGGTCGGGCTTGATGTCGACGAGCGGCGTGCCGTCGAGACAGTCGATGCCGCGGATGAAGAGCACCGGCCCCTCGCGCCGCTCGAGGCGGACGATCGAGGTGCCGATCGGATTGGGCCTCAGCGGCGAGCGGATCGAGAAGGTGCCGCGGGTGACGCCGTCGTCGCGCGGGCTCTGGGTCAGGATGTCCCGGCGCGAGCGGTGGAGCCAGTAGAAGATCTCCAGCATCTGCCCTTCGGCGATGTCCTGCAGCGCCGGCACCCAGGTCTCGAACACCTCGATGCGGCAGAGCGGCCCGTCGAGACGGCCGTGGCGCGGGCATTCGGACGTGTCGGTCCACGGTGTCCGGATGCGGCCGACGAAGACGAGTGCCGCGTCGTTCGCCCCGTTCCATTCGGCGACCGTCTCGCCGCGCCTGATGTCCTTCACGTCCATTGCTTCGACCTCTCGTCGATCCCGCGGGAGGGGCGCAGAGGCGCCGACCGCGATCGGGTACGTCGACTCAATTATTGATCCGCATTACATGACGCAAGCCGGATCACACCCGATACGACCGCGCTCGAGCATCCGTCGACGCCGCTTCGGGTGACGGAGACCGGGCCGTCCATCGTAATCCCGAGGTTCGAGCGCGGTCGTTCGCGACGATTCGGCCACGAATGATCGGCCGGTCGAACGCCATTGAATGTCTTCGATATCCATATCGTTCGTATTGAACGACCATACGGAGCACTATTTCACGTAAATATTCCAGACGTCGGCTACATATCGCAATTTACTCATGAAAATTTCGACATCATTCGTCGCATATCGACGATGAATTCGTCGATCTAGAGCACGAACATGGTCATCGTTGCACTTCGCGACAGATTTCGAACCCGTGCAGCAAAACGTCACGCATCCATGGCGATGGACTGGCGTTGTCGGCTTGTTTATGTAATCTGATTGCATAGCGATCGTCGCATCGCCGAGGGAACGGGGGTTCCGTCACGGCGATGCGTCGAGCTTCGGAGGGCACGGACGCCCGAACCGGAGCGCGGGGGCGCGGTCGCAGGCTTGGCGGCAACTCGAATGGGGCCGTGCGGGGTGTTCGACCCGCACGGTCGATCCCGGGGGGAGCAATGAAGATCAGATCGACGCGTTCCGTACTTCTGGCCGGCATCGCCGCCTTTCTGCCGGCCGGCATCGCCGTGGCCGGCGAGAGCGACGTCTACGACCTCGGCCAGATCCACGTCACCGCGGACAAGGAGCGCTGGTCGATCTTCGACCGCTTCGGCGGCACCGTCGTCACCGACGAACAGACCCAGCTCCATGCCAAGGAGACACTCGACCGCGCCGTCGATCTGGCGCCCGGCGTCGTCTCCAACAACTCCGGCGGCACCCGCAACGAGCAGCTGATCTTCGTCCACGGCTTCGACCGCTTCCAGGTTCCGCTGTCGATCGACGGCGTGCGCGTCTATCTGCCGGCCGACAACCGGCTCGACTTCGGCCGCTTCCTGACCGGCGACATCGCCGAGATCCAGATCGCCAAGGGCTATGCCTCGGTGCTCGACGGCCCCGGCGCCATGGGCGGCGCGATCAACCTCGTCACCCGCAAGCCGACCAGAGCCTACGAGGGCGAGATGCGGGTCGGCACCGAATTCGGCAACGACGGCACCTATGACGGGGTCAAGACCTACCTGCGCGCCGGCACCAAGCAGGAAGCCTACTGGGCGCAGATCTCCGGCACGTTCAACCGCATGGCGGGCTGGGAACTGCCGCAGAGCTACAATCCGACGGCGTACGAGAACGGCGGCCGGCGCGACCATTCCGACACGCGCGACTGGAACGTCAACGCCAAGGTCGGCTTCACGCCCAACGCCACGGACGAATATTCCATCGCCTACACCAAGCAGGAGGGCGAGAAGAACGCGCCCTACAACACGCTCGTCAGCACCAACCGCTACTGGTCCTGGCCGGAGTGGAACGTCCAGAACCTCGCCTTCAATTCGACGACGGCGATCGGCGACAAGTCCTACGTCAAGACGCGGGTGTTCTACACGACCTTCGACAACACGCTCGACAGCTGGGGCGACGCGGCGCAGACCCGGCACACCAATGCCGGCTACGTCTTCACCTCCTACTATCGCGACTGGTCGGCGGGCGGCTCGGTCGAGGCAGGAACCGAGCTCTTCGGTCGCGACACCCTGAAGGGCGCGCTCCACTATCGCCGCGACAGTCACACCGAGTGGAACGCCAACTACACCAATGCCTCGGGCACGTCGGCGGGCTGCACGGTCAACGTCGTGTGCTTCACCGAACCGAAGCAGACGACGGTCGAGGACACCTGGTCGCTGGCGCTCGAGAACACCTATCGGCTGACGCCGTCGGTCGACCTCGTGCAGGGCATCTCCTACGACTGGCGCAAGCTGTGGCAGTCCGAGGACTTCACCTCGGGCGCCTATGTCCACTATCCGCTGCGCGACAAGACCGCCTTCAACTGGCAGATGGCGGCGATCTGGCGCTATGCCGAAGACGCCAAGATCTACGCCAACGTCTCGGATCGCACCCGCTTTCCGACGCTGTTCGAGCGCTTCTCGTCGCGCTTCGGCGGCGCGGTCTCCAATCCGGGGCTCGAGCCGGAACGGGCGATCAACTACAAGCTGGGCTGGACCAAGGCCTATGCGCCGAAGAGCCAGGTGTCGATCGAGGCCTACTACGCCTCGGTGCAGGACATGATCCAGTCGGCGCCGATCGTCTATTCGGGCTCGTCGGTGACGCAGTACCAGAACGTCGGCGACGGCTGGTATGCCGGTCTCGATCTGGCGGTCGACCACGCGCTCAGGAGCGACCTGATCGTCGGCGGCAACGTCTCGCTGATCGAGCGCAAGGTGACGGCGCCCTACATCCCGGGCTTCCAGGCGACCGACGTGCCGGAGCTGAAGGGGCTCGTCTATGCGAGCTGGAACCCGATCACCGACGTGACGCTGACGCCCAACGTCGAGTTCGCCTCGGCGCGCTGGACGTCGCGGACGGTGGGCACCACCACGACCTATCTGCGCAGCGGCGGATACGGGCTCGCCAACGTCTCGGCCGAGTACCGCATCCATTCCAACCTGACGCTGGCCGCCGGCGCCCGCAACATCTTCGACCAGTACTACATGCCCTCGGACGGCTTCCCCGCCCGCGGCCGCTCGTTCTTCGCCTCGCTCAAGGCGACGTTCTGACCCCCCCGGACCGGTGCGCTTCCCGGTTCCTGGAGCGGACGGCGGTGGAGGTGGCTTCCTCCACCGCCGTTCCATTCGTCGCGACGACCGCGACGCGACGCACCTGACGGACACATCGCATGGACATGACACCCTGGGCGCTCTTCCTGACGGCCGGTCCGGTCGGCAGGGGCGTGATGATCGTTCTCCTCGCCGCCTCGGTGTGGAGCTGGGCCCTGATCGGCGAGGCGGTCTTCGCCCATCGCCGGCTGGCCCGCGCGGTGCGCGCGGCACGGCATGGCGGGGCGCTCGCCCCCGCCCTCGCCGAGGTCGCCACCGCCGGACGCGCGGCGGCGGACCGTCTGCCGGCGGGTCACGACGAGGAGCAGCGCCGCTTCGCGCTCGAAGACGCGATGACGCGGGCGGCCAAGGATCTGCTGCTCGAGGCCGAACGCGGCCTCGCCGATCTGGCGGTGATCTCGTCGACGGCCCCCTTCGTCGGCCTCTTCGGCACGGTCTGGGGCATCATGGCGGCCTTCGGCAGCCTCGGTCAGGCGCAGGACACCTCGATCGCCGCCGTCGCCCCCGGCATCGCCGAAGCCCTGGCCGCGACCGCCTGGGGCCTCGCCGCCGCCATCCCCGCCTCGGTCGGCTTCAACCGGCTCGGCGCCGCCTTCGCTCGCCTCGCCGCCGGTCTCGACGGCTGGATCGGCGAAGTCGCGGCCGGCGCGACGGACGTTCGGGAGCATGCCCCATGAGACGCGCGCGGCTCACGCGGCCGAGCGTCGCCGAGCGGGCGCGGGCCGACATCAACGTGACGCCGCTGGTCGACGTCATGCTGGTACTCTTGATCGTCTTCATGGTGACGGCGCCGATGCTCGCCGCCGGCTTCCGCGTCGACCTGCCGAGGGCCCGCGCCGGCGCGCCGCTGGGCACGACCCGCGCCGTCGTCGTGGTTATCGGCGCCGACGGACGCATCACCGTCGACGGCGAGGAGGCGACGCCCGAGACCGCCGTCGAGGCCGTCGAGACGCATCTGGGCAACGAGCGCGACCGACCGATCCGGCTCAGGGTCGACGGCGGGGCGCCGTACCGACTGGTCGTCGGCCTGCTCGACGGGCTCGCCACGCGCGGGCTCGACAAGGTCGGGCTGGTGACGCGCGTCGCCCACGAGCCGCCCGGCACGCCCGCCGCTGCCACGGCCGCCGCGGCGACCGCCGCGAGCCCGGTGCCGTGAGCCCCCTGCCCGCCCCGCGCCCGGACCGCGAGCATCGACGGCGTCGTATCGCCTTCGTCGCGGTGGCGACGGCGGGGCATCTGGCGGCGATGGCGACGCTCTCCGCCCTGCCGCCGCGCCCCGGCGTGCCGGCGGGGGTGGGCGGCCACGTGATCACCGCGGAAGCGATCGTCGAGGAGGCCGCCGCCGCGCCGGGACCGGTGGCCGCGACGCCGACGCCGCCGGCCGAGGCCGCGCCGAAGGAGCCCGAGACGGCCGAACCGCCGCCCCCGATACCGGAGCCGCAAACCCCGCCGCCCGAACCGGACCCGATCGAGGCGACGGAGCCCGCACCGAAGAAGCCGGCCGAGGTCAGACCGCCGAAGCCGGAACCCCGACGGCCGGTCGAACCGCGGGCGCACAAGCCGAAGAAGCCGCGCGAGCCGACCGTCGCGGCGACGCGCCCGCCGCGGGTCGAACGCACCGAGGCGCCGCCGAGCGAGGTCGCGACCGGCTCGGCCGGCAACGCCGAGGGCAAGGCGGCGAGCGGGCGCGGGCAGACGGATGCGGCGGGCGCACCGTCGGGCTCGGTGCTGGCGGCCTATGCGGCGCTGGTGGCGGCCGAGATCGAGCGGCACAAATACTATCCGCCGGCGGCGCGCGAGGCGGGGCTCTCCGGCACGGTCTCGGTCGCCTTCACCATCGGGCCGAGCGGCACGGTGGTCTCCCACGCGGTGACGCGCTCGTCGGGGGCACCGGCGCTCGACGCCGTGGTGCCGTCGATGATGGCGGCGACCCGCGTGCCGCCGCCGCCCGGCGGACGGTTCCGCGGCACGATCGCGGTGCGGTTCTCGGTCGGGCGGTGAGGCGCAACAAAAGCGTTTCCGATGGGGCACTCCCTGTTCGACTTCACCCTGAGGTGCCCGGCAAAGCCGGGCCTCGAAGGGCGAAGTCGTCGATGGGCGGTGCCTCTCGGCCCTTCGCGCTTCGAGGCCCGACTGCGTCGGGCACCTCAGCATGAAGGGCCTCTGCGACAGGGACGACGAATCGAGACGTCGCCCGAACGCGCCCTCACGCCCGGCTGATACCCAGGCGGCGGATCTTGTCGAAGAGCGTCGTCTTGGGGATGCGCAGGTCCTCGCAGGTGCGGGCGAGGCTGCCGCCGTTGCGCTCCAATGCGTCGGTGATCAGCATCCGCTCGAAGGCCTCGACCGCCTCCGAGAAACCCGACGCCGCCTCGTCGCTCGCGACCTCCCACGGGCCCTCGCCCGAAAGCCCCAGCACCCAACGGTCGGCGGCGTTGCGCAGCTCGCGGACGTTGCCGGGCCAGTCGTGGGCGAGGAGCGCGCGCAGCCGGTCGCCGTCGAGATGCGGCTTCGGCCGGCCGTAGCGGGTCGCCGCCTGGGTCGCGAAGAACTCGAACAACAGGCCGATGTCCTCGCGGCGGCGGCGCAGCGGCGGCAGGTCGAGGGTCGCCACGGCGAGGCGGTAGTAGAGGTCGGCGCGGAAGAGACCGCGATCAGCGAGATCGCGCAGGTCGACCTTGGTGGCGGCGACGACGCGGCAGTCGATCGGGATCGTCTTGTTGGAGCCGAGGCGCTCGAGCGAGCGCTCCTGCAACACGCGCAGCAGCTTGATCTGGGCGGCGAGCGGCATCGACTCGATCTCGTCGAGGAACAGCGTGCCGCCGTCGGCGTGTTCGAACTTGCCGGCGCGCGCCTTGGCGGCGCCGGTGAAGGCGCCGGCGGCATGGCCGAAGAGTTCGCCGTCGATCAGGCTCTCGGGCAGGCCGCCGCAGTTGATGGCGACGAAGTTGCCGTCGCGGCGCGGGCTGGCGTCGTGAAGGCAGCGGGCGACCAGTTCCTTGCCGGTGCCGGTCTCGCCGAGGATCAGCACGTCGGCCGAGGTGGCGCCGAGCGAGACGACGAGTTCGCGGATCCGCGTCATCCGCGGCGACCGGCCGATCAGCCGGTCCTCCGGCCGCTCGGTGGCGTCGCGGCGGGCATCGAGGGCGCGCAGGTCGAGCACCAGGCGGCGGCGCTCCAGCGCGTCGCGGGCGACCGTCACCAGATGTTCGGAGGAAAACGGCTTCTCGATGAAGTCGTGGGCGCCGATCTTCATCGCCTGGACGGCGAGCGAGACGTCGCCGTGGCCGGTCATCAGAATCACCGGCAGGTCGGGGTCGAGGGCATTCGCCCGCGTCAGCAGCTCCATGCCGTCCATGCCGGGCAGGCGGATGTCGGTGACGACGACGCCGGGGCGCTCGGTCTCGATCGACCGCCACGCCTCTTCGGCACTGCCGACCGCCTCGACGGCGAGACCGGCCAGTTGCAGGGCCTGACGGCAGCCGCGCAGGACGATCGGGTCGTCCTCGACGACCAGAACCCTCGGCTCCTCGCTCATGCCCCCTCCTCCGTCGCGGCGGGCAGGTCGAGGCGGAACACCGCGCCGCCCTCCGGATGATCCGACCCCGTCAGCGTGCCGCCGAAGTCGTGCACGATCCCGGACGAGATGGCCAGCCCCAATCCGAGGCCGTCACCGCTGGCCTTGGTGGTGAAGAACGGCTCGAAGAGATGGGACTTCGCCTCGCCCGAGAGCCCCGGTCCGCCGTCGCGAAGCGTGACGACGACGCGGTCGCCCGCGCGCGCACCGACGATCTCGAGCCGCTTCTCGGCCACGCCGGCCATGGCGTCGAGCGCGTTGGCGACGAGGTTGACCAGCACCTGCTCGAGCCGGATCTGGTCGCAGGCGACGCGCGCATCGGCGGCGATGTCGAGCCGCGGCACCACCCGGTCGGCGTCGAGCCGGCGGCGCAGGATGAGCAGCGCGTTGTCGACGGCGCGGGCGATCGACACCGGGCGCACCTCGCCGGCCGACTTGCGGGCGAAGGACTTCAGCTGCGTCGTCAGCGTCGCCATGCGCTTCACCATCTCGACGACGAAGACGAGGTTCTCGCGCACCTCGCCGAGTTCGCCGCGTTCGAGATAGGCGATGGTGTTGTCGGAGAGCGTGTGCAGCGCCGCCAGCGGTTGGTTCAGCTCGTGGGCGATGCCGGCCGACATCTGGCCGATCACCGCGAGTTTCGCGGCATGGACCAGTTCGTCCTGCGCGGCGCGGAGATTTCTCGTGCGCTCCTCGACCTTGCGCTCGAGCTCGTCGTGGGCGCGTTGCAGCGTCTCGCGGGCGCGCTGGCGCTCGGCGAGGCGGGCGCGGTGCTGGCTCCAGGCGATCGCCAGCAGGCCGAGCAGCGCCCCGCCGGCACCGGCGAGCGCGCCGCGCGTCGCCGCGATGGTGCGGACCTCGCCGAGCGGCGACAGCACCGTCATCGACCAGCGGCCGCCGTCGAGCGGCGCGCTCTGGGCGAGGAAGCGGCCGGAGACCGGCACGACCTCGCCGGGACCGGGCTTCGGCCCCGGCAGATCGACCAGACGGGCGCCGTCGTCGAGACTGCGCACCGTCTCGAGGCCGAGCGGCGGCAGGTCCTGGGCGTTGTACTGCAGCGAGCGCGTCAGCCCTTCCCTGACCTCGGCGGAGAGCGGCTTCAGCGCCGCGAACTTCCACGACGCGACCGAGGCGAGGATGACGACACCGTTCTCGTCGGCGACGAAGACCGGGGCCTCGACCGTCGCCCACGAGGTCTCGAGCGCCTCGAGCCCGACCTTGACCACGGCGACGCCGACGACCCGGCCCTCCGCCGTCAACGGCGAGGAGAAGTAGTAGCCCGGCTCGCCGCGCGTCGTGCCGATGCCGAAGAGGCGGGCGGGACGGCCGGCGAGCGCCTCGGTCGTGTAGGTGCGGTAGGTCAGGTCCTCGCCGACGTAACTGTCGGAGCGGTTCCAGTTCGACGAGGCGACGACGTGGCCGCGGCCGTCGAGGACGAAGATCGACAGCGAACCGGCGCGCTGGTTCAGCTGCTCGAGATAGAGGTTCATCGCCTGCGCGCGTTCGGCGCTGCCCTGGACGACGAGATCGACCACGTCGCGCACCAGGCCGAGGGTCGCGGGGAAATAGGCGTATTTCTCGATCTCGCGTTCGAGGCTCGCCTCGTAGAGTTCGAGGCGCTGGCGGCCCTTGTCCTCGAGGGCGACGATGCCGGCCTCCTGGCTCACGAGGAAGCCGGACCAGCCGAGGATCGCGGCGAGCGCCGCCACCGCCGCGAGGCGCGGTCCGACCGAACCGAGGAGACGGAGCTGCATTGCCTTCGCCAACTTGGCGAGACGGCGGAGCCGCCGTCTCGCGAGATCGTCGCCCCATGATAGGGGCAAGCGGGGGCGGCCCTCAACGGGGCCGCGCCCCGAGGCCGTCACTCGGCGGCGCCGTAGGCACCCGCGAGCTCGGGCACGCCGGCATCGTCGTCGTCGGCATCGGCGTCGGTCTCCTCGCCGATCTCACCCTCCCAATGGGCGACGACGGCGGTGGCGATCGAGTTGCCGAGGACGTTGGTCGCGGTGCGGCCCATGTCGAGGAAGACGTCGATGCCCATGATCAGCAGCACGCCGGCTTCCGGCAGGTGGAAGGTCGGCAGTACGGCGGCGACGACGACCAGCGCCGAACGCGGCACGCCGGCGATGCCCTTCGACGACACCATCAGCACCAGCATCATGGTCAGCTGCTCGGAGAGCGGCATGTCGATGCCATAGGCCTGCGCCACGAAGAGCGAGGCGAAGGTGGTGTAGATCATCGAGCCGTCGAGATTGAACGAATAGCCGAGCGGCAGGACGAAGCCGATGATGCGCTGGGAGACGCCGAAGGCGGCGAGGCGATCCATCACGCGCGGATAGGCGGCCTCCGACGACGCGGTCGAGAAGCCGAGGATCATCGGCTGACGCACCACCTCGACCAGACGGAAGATGCGCTCGCGCAGCACCATCCAGCCGGCACCGATCAGGAAGATCCAGAGCGCGAAGAGCGCCACGTAGAAGAACGAGACGAACTTGCCGTAGACCCACAGGATGCCGAGACCCTGGATGGTGACGACGTTGGCGACCGCGGCGAAGACGCCGAGGGGGGCGAAGAGCATCACGTAGCCCGTGAGCTTCAGCATCACCGGGACGGCTTCCTCGATCACCTTGACGAGCGTGCCCGCAGCGGTGTCGCGCAGCTGGGCGAGCGCCACGCCGAAGAACAGCGAGAACACCAGGATCTGCAGGATCTCGTTGTTGGCCAGCGCCTCGAAGATGTTGCGCGGAAAGACGTGGGCGAGGAAGTCCTTGAGGTTCAGCGCCGAGGTCTTGAGGCCGACTTCCGCGCCGGTCGCCGGCAGCGGGATGCCGACGTTCGCGCCGGGCTGCAGCAGGTTGGCGAAGAGCAGGCCGATGCCGAGCGAGGCGAAGGAGGCCATCAGGAACCAGCCGAGCGCGCGGCCACCGATGCGGCCGACCGAACGGCCGTCGCCCATGCCGGCGAGGCCGGCGACGAGCGTCGAGAAGATCAGCGGGGCGATGATCATCTTGATCATGCGCAGGAAGATGTCGGAGAGCATCGCGAACCAGCTGGCGATCTCCTTGGCCTGCGCCGGGGTCGAGGCGGTGCGGTTGCAGGCCCAGCCCACGGCGATGCCGAGGACCAGGGCGGCGACGATGGCGGTCGTCTGGCGGTTCTTGTCGTTGGACGGTGCGGCGTGCATCGAAGACCTCTTTCGCGAGGGGATCGTGGACGGCGGGGCGACGGCGTCGGCCCGGGGCGTCGATCAGTCGTGGGAACGGAAACGGGAACGGGCAGATGCCGCGATCGGCGCGCAGGGGCGCGAGGCGCGCCGCAGACGCGGCGCGCGGGGGCTCGGCGGACGGGGCTCGATGCGGACGGCGGGTTCGGTCATGTTTCTTCGTCTCCTCCCGGGAGTGCCTTTGAACGCTCCCGGGATCGCAAGACGCAGGCCAAGATCCAGATCGATTGAATGGATTCGGAGCCGTTGTTTTCATTCCGTTTTTCCGGGTGACGGCGAAACGCCGTTCGGAATCCCGAATGACGCGGCGCGACCTCGTTCGGTCGACCGAACGGGGCGACGGCGAAGCCCCCTCGACGGGGCGTGCGGGATCGTCCGCGGGCGCCTCATCGGGGCGCTTGCGGGGCGGCGGAGACCGGATCTCTACGGATCTTTCGCGGCGGATCGCGGCCGGGGGCGAGGGCGATCGGGCGGCGGGGATGCGGGAGCGGTCGATGCTGCGCCGCAGAAGCACGCAACCGCCGCCCGGATGATGGGCGGCGGTCGGAATCTCGAACGGTCGGGCGCGAGCGCCCTCGTCACCAGCAGACGAAGCCGCCGTCGACGATCAGGTCGATGCCGGTGACGAAGGACGAGGCCTGCGAGGCGAGGAAGATCGCCGGGCCGATCATCTCGTCGGGGCTGGCGACGCGCTGCATCGGCGTGTCCTTGCGGAAGATCTCGAGCTGGTCGGCGACTTCCGGCCGGTCGTTCATCGGCGTGAAGGTGTAGCCGGGGCTGATCACATTGACGCGGATGCCACGATCGGCCCACTCCATCGCGAGGCTCTTGGAGAGCTGGATCACCGCCGCCTTCGACGAGTTGTAGTGGACCTGGGTGATGCCGCGGTTGACGATCGTGCCGGAGATCGAGGCGATGTTGATGATCGTGCCGCGGCCGCGCGGCAGCATCACCGCGCCTTCGGCCTGACACGACAGGAAGACGCCGGTGGCGTTGATCGCGTAGAGCGCGTTCCAGCGTTCGAGCGTCATGGTCTCGGCCGGTTCGGCATTGGCGACGCCGGCGTTGTTGACGGCGATGGTCATCGGTCCGAGGTCGCGCTCGACGGCGGCGATCGCGGCGTCGAGTTCGTCCTTGTGGGTGACGTCGCCCTCCAGCACCAGCGCACGGCAGCCGTGGGCACGGACGGCGGCGGCGACTTCCTCCAGCGCCTCGCGCTTGCGCGCCCGGCCGAAGAGCGCGACGTCGGCCCCCGCCTCCGCCATGCCGATGGCGATCGAACGGCCGATGCCGGTGCCGGCGCCGGTGACGAAGGCGATCTCGCCGGAGAGGTCGAAGAGTTTCATGGCGTGTCCTTTCGTTCGGAGCGGCCCGACGCGGTCGGGCCCGGATTTCGATGTCGACGCGATGCCTCAGGCGCCCGCGGCGCGGGCGACGGCACGCAGCCAGATCGACACGGCGATCGCCCCGCCGTCGGCGACGCCGAGCGCGCGTTCGCCGAGATAGCTGGCGCGTCCCAGCCGCGGCATCATCCGCGCCGTGGCGCCGGCGCCGGTGGCGGCGGCATCCGCCGCGGCGGCGAAGGCGGCGGCGACCGTCCCCCCTGCCCCGGCGATCGCGGCGAAGGCACGGGTCCCGGGTGCCAGCGCATCGAGCATGGTGCGGTCGCCCTCGCTCGCACCGCCGAGATCGCCGACCGCGGCGACGCCGGCGGCGAAGGCCTCGGCCGCTCGCGTCGCGTCGATCGGGCCGTCGGCGTCGGCGAGCGTCCGGGCGGCGCGCATCAGGCCGGTCGCGTAGAACGGTCCGGAGGAGCCGCCGATCGCCCGACGCAGCGCGTCGGCGATCGCCGCGAGCATCACGTCGGGAGCGACCCAGGCCGCGTCGGGCAGCGCATGGATCGCCTCGGCGCCGCGCGCGAGACTGGCGCCGAGGTCGCCGTCGCCGGTCTTGGCATCGAGGTCGGTGAGTTCGGCCTCCGCCGCCTCGAGCGCACGGGCAGCGGCGAGCACCGCGCGGCGCACCGGCTCCATCGCGGCGGGCACCGCCACGGGGGCCGCGGCCGGCTTGGGCGCGGCGACGGAGGCAAGGCGGACGACCGGATTGAGGCGGCCGTCGCCGGGCCAGGCCGGCGCGTCGGTGGGCGCGTCGAGGAGCGCGAGGCGTTCGTCGTCGACCCGCATCAGCGACAGCGAACAGCCGCGCATGTCGAGCGCCGAGAGCAGCGTGCCGCGCCAGCAGCGTTCGACCACCAGACCGCGGCCGGCGGCATGGCGCAGCGCCTCGCGGGCGACGATGTCGAGTTCCATCGGCGGCGTGCCGCCGAGCCCGTTGACCAGCAGGACGCAACGGTCGCCCGAGGTGAGGCCGAGGTCGTCGACGATCGTGTCGAGCATGGTGTCGACCAGTGCCTCGACCGGCTGCATCGGCGCGCGGCGCACGCCCGCCTCGCCGTGGATGCCGAGGCCGAGTTCGATCTCGTTCGCGCCGAGGCTGAAGCCGGCCTTGCCGGCGGCCGGGACGATGCAGGGTTCGAGCGCCAGCCCCATCGAGCCGAGGTCGTCGGCGGCGGCACGGGCCAGGGCGGCGACGTCGATCAGATCGTCGCCGCGCTCGGCGGCGGCGCCGGCGACCTTGTGGACGAGGACGGTGCCGGCGATGCCGCGGCGGCGGCCCTTCGGCACGGTGTCGCGCAGCGCCACGTCGTCGGCGACCACCACAACCTCGACCGGCAGACCGCGGCCGCGCAGGATCTCGGCGGCGAGACCGAAGTTCAGCCGGTCGCCGGTGTAGTTCTTGACGATCAGCAACGCGCCGGCCGGACCCGTCACCGCCTCGAGACCGGCGAGCACCGCGTCGGTCGAGGGCGAGGTGAAGACGTCGCCGGCGATCGCCGCGGTCAGCATGCCGCTGCCGACGTAGCCGGCATGGGCCGGTTCGTGACCGCTGCCGCCGCCCGACAGCACCGCCACGCGGCGTTCCTCGGGCGCCGGCAGCGCGCGGCGCAGCACGACGTGTTCGTCGGCGTGCAGGACCTGGCCGGGGACGAGCGCGACGGAGCCTTCGAGCATCTCGCGGACGACGGCGCGGGGATCGTTGATGAGCTTCTTCATGGGGCGGTCTCGGTGAGGACGAGGGTGGACGGCGAAGGCGGGCCGCCGGCGGCATAGGCGGCGGACCAGGCGGGATCGGGTTCGACGATGCGGGCGCCGCGGGTGACCCGCGGCTCGGGCGAGAGGTCGGCGGCGCGGGCGGCGAGAAGCGCCGCGGCGAGGCCGACCAGTTCGGGCTCCTCGACGACGGCGATCGGCAGGCCGAAGACGCTGGCGCGCAACTCCATCAGGGCGCGCGAGCGCGACCAGCCGCCGGTGGCGAGCAGCGGCCCGGGGGGCACGCCGGCGGCGTCCATCGCCCGCATGAGATGGCGGGCCTCGAAGGTCGCCGCCTCGATCCGCCGGCGCAGTACGGCATCGCGATCTCCGCTGCCGTCGAGCGGTCGGCCGGCTAGCCGCGGCGCGGCGAGCAGACGGGCGAGCGGAACGCGTTCGACCGGCGTCGGGGCGAGGCTCGCCGCCAGTTCGACGACGCCGAGGAAGGCGATGCCCGGCCCCCGCGCGACCGGCACCGAACAGGCGAGACCGGCGACCGGAGCGGCGGGGCGCGCCGGCCGGTCGGCCTCGGCATAGAGGACGTTGGCGGTGCCGAGGGAATCGATGCGGGCGCCGGGGACCTCGGCGCGGATGGCACTCGCCGCGATCGGATGATCGTGACCGCCGGCGACGATCAGCGTCGCGGTCGTGGCGGCGCCGACTTCGGTCAACCGGCCCGGGCGCATGGTGCCGACCACCGTGCCGGCGTCGACGACGTCGGGCAGCGGCGGGGCGCCGGCCGCATCGAGCAGCGGCGCGACCCAGCGGCGGGCGTGGACGTCGTAGGCGGCGGTGCGCGCCGCCAGCGTCCGGCTCATGAAGGGCTCGCCGCTCCAGCGCACCGCCGGATAGTCGGTGAGCGCCACCCAGGTTCGGGCGAAGACCAGATGATCGGGCTCGTTGCGACGCAGCCACAGCCATTTGGCGAGCGTCCGATCGGCCCCGACGGCGACGCCGATGCGAGCGTCGGCCTCCGGATTGAGGGCGAGTTCGGCCGCCTCGCGCTCGGCGCGGCGGTCGAACCAGGGCAGTGCCGGGCCGGTCGGACGGCCATCGGACGTGAGCCCGATACCGTCCTCGCCGACACCGCCGGCGGCGATCGCCCGGATCGGCCGGCCGCCGCCCACCGCCGACCAGCCTTCGAGGATCAGGTCCTCGACGGCGTCGACGAGGGCGTCGGCGTCGGTCGCCGGGCCGCCGCGGAAGGAGACGCGCGGCGTCTCGACGGCGCGGCTCCACAGGCTCGCGCCGCCTTCGTCGGCGAGCACGACCTTGAGATTGGTCGAGCCGATGTCGATGCCGCAGACGAGCGCGCCCATGACGTCTCCTCCCTTCGCGGGCCCGCTCACCAGCGGCGGGTGTAGCGGGTGCGCGTGATGCGGGCGATCTCGCCGATCACTTCGGCCGCCTCTTGCTGCGGACGCTGCCACACCTTGCGGCCGACCACCACGCCCTGGGCGCCGGCGGCGATGGCGTCCTCGACGTCGCGCAGCGTCGAGGCGGCGTCGCCCGACAGCGGACCGCCGGCGACCACCACCGGAATGTCGAGTTCGGCCACCAGCTTGGCGGTGGCGTCCGGGCCCGGGAAGGTGATCTTGATGATGTCGGCGCCGAGATCGTAGCCGACGCGGGCGACCTCGAGTTCCTTCTCGATGATCTCCGGCGAGCGCGGCGTGTTGAGGAACACCGGCTCGACCATCACCGGCATGTGCCACTTGGAGGCCTCGGAGACGACGCGGCCGATGCGCTCGCAGTAGCGCACCTTCTCGTCGTCCTGGACGTTCCACGGCAGGAGCAGCTTGACGCAGTCGACGCCGAGACGCACGGCGTCCTCGACGCTCGCCACCAGCGTGCCGGTGCCGGTCTCCACCGCGCTGGTCGGCCAGAAGGCGTCGATCGCCAGGATGCGGGCGAGCGCCGGCGCCTTGGCGAGTTCGACCTCGCTCGCCTTGACGATGCCGGTCGACACCATGAAGCCGGTGATGTCCTCGGGGATGTAGCGGCGCATCACCTCCATCGGCGATTCCAACGCCGGCACGCGGCCCCAGACCAGACCGTGGTCGATCGGCACCACGAGGGCGGCGCGGTCTTCGCGGAAGATGCGGTTCATGCGGTAGTTGGTGGAATAGCGGTTGGCCACGGGCGGTCTCCTTGTGATCTTCAACGGAAGGTGAGTTGGGTCTTGACGCTGCGGCCGCGCGCCATGGCGGCGACGGCGTCGTCGAAATTCCAGACCGGGAAGGTCTCGCCGATCAGCACGGCGGCGCGGTCGCGGATGTCGGTCATGACGTCAACGGCGGCGGGAAACTTGTCGGCGAGCGAGTTGGAGCCGATCACGCGCAGCTCGCGCTCGTAGATGGCGAAGGGCTCGACCCCGACGAGGGCGCCGGCGTCGTGGACGCCGACCTGCACGAAGGTGCCGGTCTTCTCGACCAGACGCAGCCCCTGCTCCAGCGCCCGGCGGGCACCGGCGGCCTCGAAGACGACGTCGAACGTCGCCTCGGTCAGTTCGCTCGGATCGACGGCATGGGCGATGCCGGCGCGGCGGGCGATGTCGCGCTTGTCGGCCGCCGGGTCGGCGATGGTGACGCGGCCGGCGCCGAAGTGACCGGCGGCGATGCCGAGGAGCTGGCCCATGGTGCCGCCGCCGAGCACCAGCACGTCGCGGTCGCGAATGTCGCCGGCGGATTCGATGGCATGGAGCACGCAGGCGAGCGGCTCGATCAGCGCCGCGACGTCGGCGCCGAGGCTCTCCTTGACGACGAAGGCGTTGCGTGCCGGCGCCGTGACGTATTCCGCCGCAGCACCCGGCCGGCCGACGCCGATCGGCGACAGCGACGGGCAGAGGTTCGGCCGTCCCGCCCGGCACCAGCGGCAGGTACCGCAGGTGACGTTCGGGTCGACGGCGACGAAGTCGCCTTCCCTGACGTTCTTCACGGCGCGGCCGACGGCGACGACATGGCCGGAGAACTCGTGGCCGGGCGTCACCGGATAGACGGTGCCGGGGAAACCGTGGTGGAGGATGTGCAGATCGGTGCCGCAGATGCCGCAGGCGCAGGGACGCACCAGGATCTCGTCGGCGGCGACCTCCGGCACGGCGACCTCGGCGACGAAGATGCGATGATCTTGCGTGATGCGGACCGCCTGCATGGTCGGCTTGGCGGCATCGAAGAGCTTGTCGAGACTCATGATCGGCCTCTCGAGGGACGGTTCGGGCGTGGCGGGCAAGCCCGCGGGCGAATTCGGCGATGGAACGGTCGGGGCGCGCGGGCGGGCGTCAGCGTCGCCGACGGGCCAGGTCGATCAGGATCGCCAGCAGGACCACGGCGCCGACGATGACGCGCTGCCAGTAGCTGGAGATGTTGAGGAGCACGATGCCGTTGCCGAGCACGGCCATCAGCAGGGCGCCGGCGACGGTTCCGGTCACGGTCCCCTGCCCGCCGCGCAGCGACACGCCGCCGATGATCGCCGCGGTGATCGAGGGCATCAGCCAGCCTTCGCCCACCGAGGGCTGGGCGGAGTCCATGCGGCTGGCGTAGAGGATGCCGGCGAGGGCCGCGAGCGAGCCCGACAGGCCGAAGACCAGCATCTCGATGCGCTTCACCGGAATGCCGACCAGCACCGCGGCGTGGCGGTTGCCGCCGATCGCATAGATGGCGCGGCCGAAGGCGGTGCGGTTCAGCACGAAGGCGAGGATGATCGCGATCACGCCGAAGACCACGACCGGCACCGGCACGCCGAGGATCTCGCCGAGGCCGAACTGCTGGAAGGCGGGGCCGAGCGGACGCACCGGCGAGCCGGAGGTGATCACCAGCGTGGTGCCGGCGATGATCTCGCCCGAGGCGAGCGTGACGATGAAGGGATTGAGCCGGCCATAGGCGGCGAGCACGCCGTTGACCGCGCCGACGGCGAAGCCGAAGAGGCAGGTCAGCGGGATCACCAGCCAGGGATCGACGCCGGCATGCACCAGCATCAGCGCGCCGACGATCGCCGACAGGCCCGCCGCCGCGCCGACCGACAGGTCGATGCCGCCGATCAGCAGCACCAGCGTCTGGCCGAGTGCGATGATGCCGACGAAGGAGGCCTGCCGCAGCACAACGGCGAGGTTGTAGCTGGTGGCGAAGTTGGCGGTGACCAGCGCCAGCGTGGCGCACATGACGGCGAGCGCCAGGACGATGCCGGTCGCCTCGAAGCGGCCGAGCCGGCCGATCGTGCGCGTGAGGGTGAGGTCGGTCATGGGCGGGAACTTTCTCGGCATGATTGTTCGCGGCTCGGGGCTCGGGTGTCAGTGCATGGCGATCGAGAGCAGGCTCTCGGGCGTCGCCCCGTCGGTCGGCACGACGCCGCGCACGCGGCCCTCGTGCATCACCAGAACGCGGTCGCAGACGTCGATGATTTCCTGGAAGTCGGAGGAGACGTAGAGGATCGAGGCCCCCTCGCGGGCGAGGGTGCGCAGGAGCTTCTGGATCTCCCACTTGGCGTTGACGTCGATGCCGCGGGTCGGCTCGTCGAGCATCAGGATGCGGCAGTTGCTCATCATCCAGCGGGCGAGGATGCACTTCTGCTGATTGCCGCCCGACAGTTCGGCGATCGGCTGGTGGCCGCTCTGCGCCTTGATCGGCAGCGTGTGGATGTAGCGGTCGCTGTCGCGGAAGGCCTGGAGCCAGCGGATGCCGAGCCCACCGACGAACCGGGCGAGATTGGGCAGGACGATGTTCTCGGCCACGCCCAACTCGGGGAAGATGCCGTCGTGGCGGCGTTCCTCGGGCAGGTAGACGAGGCCGGCGGCGATCGCGTCGCCGGGCGAGCGGAACGTGACGGGTCGGCCGTGCAGCGTCACGGTGCCGGCATCGCGGCGGGTGTCGCCGAAGAGGCAGCGCATGGTCTCGGTGCGGCCGGCGCCGATCAGGCCGCCGATGCCGAGGATCTCGCCGCGGTGGAGTTCGAAGCCGACGTTCTCGAACTCTCCCGCGCGGGAGAGCCCTTCGACGGCGAGCACGACCTCGTCGGTGGCGGCCGACGGGATGGTGCGGCGCAGGTCGAGTTCGTCGACGGCGCGGCCGGCCATCAGGCGGATCATCTCCGTCTTGTCGGTCTCTGCCGGGTCGAGCTCGGCGACGAGGCGGCCGTCGCGCAGCACGGCGATGCGGTCGGCGAGTGCCAGGATCTCGTCGAGGCGATGGGAGATGTAGAGGACGAAGCCGCCGCGTTCGCGGAAGCCGCGGATGAAGGCGAAGAGCTTCTCCGCCTCGCGTTCGGTCAGCGCCGCGGTCGGCTCGTCGAAGATGAGGAGGCGGGCGCCGGTCGCGGTGGCGCGGACGATCTGGACGAGCTGCTGCTGCGCCACGGTGATGTCGCCGGCCCGCGCCTGCGGATCGATCGAGGTGTCGAGTTCGGCGAGATGGGTGCGGGCGATCGCTTCGGTCGCCTTCCAGTCGATGAGGCCGGCGCGGCGCACCGGACGCCCGAGCATGACGTTCTCGATCACGCTCAGATCGGGGACGAGGCTGATCTCCTGCGGCGCGATGGCGATGCCGGCGCGCTGGGCCTCGAGCGGCGAGGCGAAGGCGACCGACGTGCCGTCGATGCGGATCTCGCCGGCGGTCGGGGGGATGCGGCCGCAGATCATCGACATCAGCGACGACTTGCCGGCGCCGTTCTCGCCGATGACCGCCAGCACCTCGCCGGCGGAAAGGCCGAGCGTCACGTCGCCGACCACTTCGACCGGGCCGTAGCGCTTGGTGAGACCGCTGACTTCGAACGTCTGCCGCATGGCATGCGTGCTCCCTTGGGGAGGTTTCCGAAAGGATCCCGGCGGGCGGGGACGGCCCGCCGGGATGCGACCCTGGCCGTCACTTGGCCTTGAGGGTTTCCTTGGTCATGAGGAAACCACCGGTCGCGTGTTCCATCGGGGTGGTGTGGTTCTGCTTGGCGGCGACGAGGTAGCGGGTCGCCCAGTAGCCGATCTCCCACTGGCGCTGCGCGGTGATGGCGGAGATCACGCCGTCCTCGATCAGCTGGTAGGTCTCGGGGATGTCGCCGGCGCCGACCACCAGCGTCTTGCCGATGCGCTTGGCGGCGATGACCGCGCGGGCCGCACCGATCGGGGCGGAGGCGTTGGCGCCGTAGATGCCGCCGAGGTCCGGCGTCGCCTGCAGACCGCTCTCGGCCATCGACACCGCCTGTTCGAGGTTGTCGTTGTCGGGCTGCTCGAAGGCGATCTTGACGCCCGGGTACTTCTTGGCGAGTTCGTCCTTGAAGCCGCGGATGCGGGCGACGTGGTTGGGGGCCGTCAGGCTGCCGACCAGCAGGCCGACGGTGCCCTTGCCGCCCAGCTTCTCGCCGAGATAGTTCGCGGCGGTGCGGCCGTCCTCCTCGTCCTTGCGATGGCCGACGAAGGGGAAGCTCGCGTCGCAGTAGGTGTCGAAGGTGATGAGGTTCACCTTGGTCTTGGCGGCCTCCTTCAGCACCTGGGTGTTGGTCGCCGGGTCGAGGCAGGAGACGGCGAGACCATCGGGCTTGCGGCCGATGTCGGTCTCGATGCGGCGGTTCTGCTGGTCGATGTCGGCGGTCGGCGGGGCGTCCCAGGTGTAGGTGACCTCGACGCCCTCCTTCTTCAGCTCGGCGATCGCAGCCTTCACGCCCTGCTCGACGACGTCGTACCAGGGGTGGACCACCTTCGGCACGAAGATGAGGTTGACCTTGATCGCGGGCTTGATCAGGGCGCCCTGGTCGAAGCCGGCAGCGAAGGCCGGCGCGGCGGCGGCGAGGGCGGTGGCGGCGAGAGCGCCGGCGAGCGTGGCGCGAAGTGTCGTCATGGTCTTCTTCACGGCTTCCTCCTTCGAAGGGCAGTCGATGTTTCGATCGGCCCGGGGGTGGCAGTCGATTTTTCGAACTGCCCGAGAGAGACGGCGGTCGATCGCTCGATCCGCCGGAAAACGGCATGGGGGGACCGTCGCCGCGCACGAGGGCGCGCGGTCGGACCGGCGGGAACCGGAGACGCGAGGTGGCGTCTGGGCGCGACGGGGCGTTCGCCTTCACGAGGGAAGGACGCGGCGTCGGCGCGGGGGATGGGGCGGGGCAACGGCCGTCAGGCCGTGTCGGCCGATCTCGATCTCGTCATGACATTCCTCCTGGCGCGGGCTTTGCGCCCGTCGTTCTGGATCGTCCCGGCGTGCCGGGTGGGGATTTTTCTCGTCGACCTCAGTCGGTCGGGGCGCGGGCTTCGATCGTGACCTTCACGACGTCGCTGCGGACCCACGAGGTGTAGTAGTCGAAGGGCTTCTCGTCGCGCCCCCAGGAGACCGAGGTCACCAGGAGGAGCGGTGCACCGACCGCCACTTCGAGGCGGGCGGCGAGTTCGGCGGTGGCGGCGCGGGCCTCGACGCTGCGGCGGGCGCCGAAGACGCTGTAGCCGGCCTCGCGCAGCGTCCGGTTGAGCGAGGCGGTGCCGGACAGGACGCCCGAGCCCTCGATCGCCTCGGCGACCTCGGGCACGAGATAGTTGACCGACAGGAGCGCCAGCTCGCCGTCGAGATAGCGCAGACGCTTCAGCCGATAGCCGGGCGCACCGGTCGGCAGGCCGAGCGCGGCGGCGGCCGCGGCCGGCAGGGGCGCCATCCCCGCCTCGACCACATGGGTCTCGACGTTGCGGCGATGATGGTCGACCTCGGCCTCGAAGAAGCCGTCGGCGACCTGCAGCGACCATCCGGTCTGGCGCGGGTCGATCACGTAGGCGCCGCGCCGCGGCACCATCTTGACCCGCCCCTTCTCCTGAAGGCTGCGCAGCGTCTCGCGCACGGTGGAACGTGCCAGATCGTAGTGACGACAGAGCTCGGTCTCGGCCGGAAGGCGATCGCCGACCGCGTATTTGCCGGCGTCGATGTCCTCCTCCATCAGCCTGACCAGCTGGAGATAGAAGGGTTCCGGCGATTGGCGGTCGATGGCTCGCATGGCGTTCTCTGTCCGTCATGTCTGTTCTGTACGTACAATACAGACGATTTCAACCGGTGCAAGGGTTGTGATGGTGACGTTACGGCATCCGAACAGGCTGCCGTTACGCCGACCGCGAACCGCACCGGCGCGATTGCCGAGGCCTCGAAGGTGGCAGAAATCGGCGACTTTTCCGCATGATCGAAGGAGCCCCCTCCCCGCGGTCTCCGTCCACCCGCGCCGCACCGGGCGGATCGTGTCGAATCCGCCGCAAATTGCAGCATGCCTTCTTGCCATGCAGACAAGGTGGTTGACGCCGCCGCGCCGTCTGACATGATCGTCACAGGCTGCCCAACGGCGGCCGGTCATGCTCGAACGGCGAGGTTCTCTGTCCCGGAAACGGGTCGAGGACCTTTTTTATTTGGTGGGCTTCATGGGTACAGAGACTTGGCGTGTGGGCGTCCTCTTCTCCAGAACGGGAGTGACCGGGGCGATCGAACGCACGCAGAACGCCGCCACCCTGCTCGCCATCGAGGAGATCAACGCCGCCGGCGGTGTGCTCGGGCGGCCGATCGAGCCGGTCTTCCTCGATCCCGCCTCGACGCCGGCGCTCTATCGCGCGATGACCGAGAGCCTGATCGACGAACACCGCGTCCGCGTCGTCTTCGGCGGCCACATGTCGAGCACGCGCAAGGCGATGCTGCCGGTGGTCGAGGCGCGCGGGGCGCTGATGTTCTATCCGACGCTCTACGAGGGCTTCGAGTATTCCCGCCACTGCATCTACACCGGCGCGGCGCCGAACCAGAATTCGGTGCAGCTGGTCGACTACCTGACCGCCCACCACGGCCGGCGGGTGTTCCTCGTCGGGTCGAACTACGTCTACCCCTACGAGTCGAACCGCATCATCGCCGATCTCTTCGGCCTCGCCGGCGGCCATGCGGTCGACGAGCTCTACGTGCCGCTGGCGCTCGGCGAACAGCACATCGAACGGATCATCGAACGCATCCGCGCGACGGAGCCGGACGTGGTCTATTCCACCATCGTCGGCGCCGGAATCGTGCCCTTCTACACCGCGTTCCACGAGGCCGGCTTCGACGGGCGGGTGCTGCCGATCGCCAGCCAGTCGACCTCGGAGGCCGACGTCGTCGCCATGCGGCCCGAGGTGGCGCGCGGCCACGTCACCGCCGCGCCCTTCTTCGAGAGCCTCGACACGCCGCGCGCCCGCACCTTCGTCGCGGCCTATCACGCCCGCTTCGGCCCCGACCTGCCGGTGACGGCGCCGGCGGAGGCCGCCTATTTCCAGGTTCATCTCTATGCCACGGCGCTCGAGCGGGCGGCGAGCGACCGGCTCGACGATCTCCTGCCGGCGCTGTGGGAGGTCGAACACGACGCGCCGCAGGGCCGCGTCCGCATCGATCGCGACACCAACCACACCCATCTGTGGCCACGTATCGGCCGCGTCGACGACGAGGGCCGCTACCGGATCGTCCACGATGCCGGCGTGCGGGTGGCGCCCGATCCGTTCATGCTGGGAATCCGATCGCAGAACGACGTCGCGGCTTCGCACCGACGTCCGGCGGAGTGAGCGGCAGGCCATGTCCATCGCACTCCTCAAGGACCTCCGAAACCTCAAGGTCATCGTCATCCACCCGCTGGACGACGACGGCGACCGGCTGGTCGAGCACCTCCGCCGCATCGGCTGCATGGCCAATCTGGTGTGGCCGGTGCCGACGCATCTGCCCGACAACTGCGACGTCGTCTTCCTCGCCATGGAGGACGAGGCGCGCGAGGAGATCGGGCGCCTGCTCAAGGCGATGCCCAATCCCGAGCCGACCATTCTCGCCGTCGTCTCCTACGAGAACCCGGCGATGCTGCAGATCGTGCTGGAGAGCGGCGCGCTGTCGGTGATCGAACGGCCGATCAAGCCCTTCGGCCTGCTGACCAACCTCGCCATCGCGCGCAATCTGTGGCTCCAGCGCCAGAAGCTCCAGAAGGAGGCGCGCAAGTACAAGCGCAAGGTCGTCGGCGATCAGAAGATCGCCCGCGCCAAGGCCATCCTCATGGCGGTGCACGATCTTTCCGAGGAACAGGCCTATGCCGAGATGCGCCGCCAGGCGATGGCCCGGCGCCTGCCGATCGACGAGATCGCCAACGCGATCATCAATTCGGAATCCCTCTTGCGTAAGACGCAAAAAGATGCTGTGATTTGATCACGTCGTGAAAAGACGTACTTCTCGCATCCCCTCCACAATCGAGGCCATGTGAGAAGAAGCGACCGTAAACATCCGGTTGCGCTGCGGCAATGGAGCCCGCCGATACCTCGAGAAGAGGATCGTGTGGGCTTTTTTGTTGCCTGTCGACAGGGCCGTCGGCGTCTTTTTCTACAATCCGCTCTCGTCACGACTTGATCGGTCGGCGGCAGAGCCGTGCCGAAGCCGCTGCCGTCCGCCGGGAGGATCCACCGGGACGAGCGGTCACCAACCCGGCGGCGACAACGCCGTCTCCATCGAACCCGAATGCCGAACTGGGGGAATTCCATGGACATGAATCGACGCCAGCTTTTCCGGGCCGCCGCCGCGACCACCGCCGGCCTGACCCTGCCGGGCACCGTCGGCCGCGCCTTCGCCGCCGCCGATCCGATCCGGGTGGGCGCGCTCTATTCGCAGACCGGCAACCTCGCGGTCGCCGAGAAGCTGCTCGCCAACGGCGTGATGATGGCGGTGGCCGAGATCAACGCCGCCGGCGGCGTGCTCGGCCGTCCGGTCGAGGTGGTGGTCGAGGACGGTGCCTCCGATCCCAAGACCTTCGCCGAGAAGGCCTCCAAGCTGATCGTGAAGGACAAGATCTCGACCGTCTTCGGCTGCCACACCTCCGCCAGCCGCAAGGCGGTGCTGCCGATCTTCGAAAAGCGCGGCGCCATGCTGTTCTACCAGACCCACTACGAGGGCTTCGAGTGCTCGCGCAACGTGGTCTACTCGGGCGCGGTGCCGAACCACCAGCTGGCCAACTACATCCCGTGGATCGTCAAGACGCTCGGCAAGAAGAAGTTCTTCATCGTCGGCTCGAACTACATCTACCCGCGCGAGATGGCCAAGGTCTCCAAGAAGCTGATCGAGGCGGCCGGCGCCCAGTGGGTGGCCGACGAATACCTCGAGCTCGGCCACTCCGAATGGGCGGTGATGGTCAAGAAGATCAAGGAATCCGGCGCCGACGTGGTGCTCTCCAACGTGGTCGGCGACTCGATCATCGCCTTCTACCGCGAGTTCAAGAACCAGGGCATCTCGCAGGCCGAGATCCCGATCTGCGCCACGGTGACCTCGGAAATCGAGATCGCCGCCATGGGCGCCGACTACGCCGCCGGCAGCTACACCTCGTTCCCCTACTTCATGTCGCTCGACATGCCCTCCAACAAGAGCTTCGTCGAGCGCTTCCGCAAGTTCGTCAACGACCCCAAGGCGGTGACCTATCACTCGCTGGAGGCGGCCTATTTCCAGGTCTTCCTGTGGAAGCAGGCGGTGGAGAAGTCGAAGGATCTGTCGGTCGACGGCATCCGCGCCGGCATCGGCGGTCAGAGCTACGACGCCCCCGGCGGCAAGGTGACGATCGACGCCGACAACCTGCACTGCTGGCTGACGCCGCGCATCGGCCAGTGGCAGGCCGACGGTCAGAGCAAGGTGGTCGACGCCTATCCGCAGTCGATCAAACCCCTGCCCTACTTCGGCTACGGCGAGACGGAGAGCAATCTCTTCTGCACCGCCAAGGGTCTCGACACCGCCAAGCTCAAGCTCTGAGCCCCGCGTCCCGGCCCCTTCCTCCTCCTCCGGGAGGGGCCGGGATCCCTCGCTCCGAACCTCGGTCGCCCGTCATGCTGGACGTTCTCTTCATCGGTCTGAGCCTCGGCTCGATCCTGCTCCTGGTGGCGCTCGGCCTCGCCATCACCTACGGCGCCATGGGGGTCATCAACATGGCCCACGGCGAGATGGTGATGGTCGGCGCCTATGTCGCCGTGCTCTCGGGCCTCTGGCTGAAGGCTAGCTTCTGGCTCGCCCTGCCGCTCGCCTTCGTCGTCACGGCGGCGCTCGGCCTCGTGGTCGAACGGCTGGTGGTGCGACGACTCTACGGCCGGCTGTTCGACACGCTGCTCGCCACCTGGGGCGTCGCGCTGCTGATCCAGCAGTCGATCCGCCTCGAGTTCGGCCTGACCTTCCTCGGCATCCACGTCGACGGGCTCGGCACCGGCCTGCAGAACGTCGCCGTTCCCGCCGCCCTCCAGGGCGCGGTGTCGATCGGCGGCACCGAGATCAACGCCTATCGCGCCTTCATCGTGGTGGTGACGGCCGCCCTCACCGTGCTGACCTGGTTCGTGCTCTACCGCACGCCCGTCGGCATGAAGGTGCGCGCCATCATCCGCAATCCGCAGATGGCGGCGGCGTGCGGCATCGACGTGAAGCGGGTCAACGCGCTCACCTTCGCCTTCGGCTCCGGCCTCGCCGGGGTCGCGGGGGTGATGATGTCGGGCTTCAAGGGCGTCTCGCCCGACCTCGGCTCCACCATGGTGGTCGACGGCTTCATGGTCGTCGTCACCGGCGGCATCGGTTCGCTGATGGGCACGTTGATGGCCGCGGGCCTGCTCGGCGAGACCAACGCGCTGGTGGCGATCGCCACCAACGACATCATCGCCCGCGCCGTCGTCTTCGCCGCCGTCATCCTGATCATCGTGATGAAGCCCGAAGGGCTCTTCTCCTTCAAGAGGCGCTGACGTCATGACCTTCGATCGCAAGCTGACCTTCTGCGCCTACGCGCTCTTCGTGGTCGCGATCTTCGCCGCGCCGGCGTTCTTCGACGAATTCGGCCTGAACCGCATCGCCAAGTTCCTGGTCTACGGCATGCTCGGGGCGGCGGTGGCGCTGTCCTGGGGCTATGCCGGCATCCTCAACCTCGGCCAGGGCCTGTTCTTCGGTCTCGGCGCCTACATGCTCGCCATGTCGCTGAAGCTCGCCAGCCCGACCAGCGTCCAGTCGGGGTCGGCTCGCCCGCTGCCCGACTTCATGCTGTGGAACGCCGAACCGGGCGCGGCGGTCGACCTGTGCTGCATCAACAAGGGATCGTTCCTCTGGATCCCCTTCCAGTGGCAGGGCTTCGGCCTCGTCATGGGCGTCGTGCTGCCGGCGCTGGTGGCGCTGCTGCTCGGGCTCGTCGTCTTCCGCAAGCGCGTCGAGGGGCCCTTCGTCTCGATCATCACGCTGGCGCTGGTGCTGCTCGTCCGCCTGGTGCTGGTCGACGCCCAGCCGCTGACCGGCGGCTTCAACGGCCTGACCGATCTCGCCACGCTGTCGCTCTTCGGCTTCGAGTTCGACCCCTACGGCAAGGGCACCTACTGGCTGGTGGCGTCGCTGCTGACGCTGACGCTGGTGGCGACGCGCGTCCTGATCGAGACCCGCGCCGGCCTGATCCTCCAGGCGGCGCGCGACGACCAGCGCCGCGCCCGCTACCTCGGCTTCGACGTGCCGCTCTACCAGACGTTCTTCTTCGTCGTGGCGGCGGCGATCTCCGGCGTCGCCGGCATGCTCTACGTGCTCGTCGCCGAATTCGCCTCGCCGACCTTCATGGACCTCTCCTTCTCGGTGACGATGGTCGTCTGGGCCGCGGTCGGCGGGCGGGCCTCGCTGCTCGGGGCCTGCATCGGCGCCATCGCCATCAATATGATGGAGGCCGGCATGTCGGAGACCGAGGCGCTGGTCGGCGCCTGGAAGGCGATCATCGGCCTCGTCTTCGTCGTCGTGGTGATCTTCCTGCCGCGCGGCCTCGGCGGCCTCGTCCACGATCTCGCCGGCCGCTTCGCCGCCCGCCGCCCGGCGGACCGCGACGTCGCCTCCCCGGCCCTGACCGAAGCGAAGGAGGCGTGACATGACCGTCGCTCTCACCATCGACGGGCTCGGCGTCTCCTTCGGCGGCTTCAAGGCGGTCGACGGCGTCAGCCTCACCATCGACGACGGCGAGCTGCGCGTGCTGCTCGGCGCCAACGGAGCCGGCAAGACGACGCTGATGGACCTGATCAGTGGTCGGACGCGCTCCACCGCCGGACGGATCTGGGTCTACGACACCGAGATCACCAACTGGCCGGAGCATCTGATCGCCCGCGCCGGCATCGGCCGCAAGTTCCAGATCCCTTCCGTCTTCCGCGACCTGACCGTTCGGCAGAACCTGCAGGTGGCGAGCTGCGAGAAGCTCGGCGTGCTGGCCAATCTCGGCCTCGGCTTCTCGGCGCGCGAGCGGGAGAAGGTCGACGCGGCGCTGGAACTGATCGGCCTCGCCGATCAGGCCGGCACCACGGCGGCCTATCTCAGCCACGGCCAGACCCAGTGGCTCGAGCTCGGCATGCTGGTCGTTCAGGACCCCGAGGTGATCCTGCTCGACGAGCCGACCGCCGGCATGACCCAGGCGGAGACGATGAAGACCGCCGAGATCATCAACAACATGAAGGGCCGGCACACGATGGTCGTGGTCGAGCACGACATGGGCTTCGTGCGCGAGATCGCCGAGCGCATCACCGTGCTCCACCTCGGCCGCGTGCTGGCGGAGGGCGCGATCGCCGACATCGAGCGCAATCCGCTGGTCCGCGAGGCCTATCTCGGTTCGAAGGGGTTCGCGTGATGCTGCAGCTCACCGACATCGACAGCTTCTACGGCCGCAGCCACGTGCTGCACGGCCTCTCGCTCGACGTCGCCGAGGGCGAGGTGACGAGCATCGTCGGCCGCAACGGCACCGGCAAGACGACGCTGCTCAAGACCATCATGGCGCTGACCGACGGCGCGCGCGGCCGCATCGTCTTCGACGGCGTCGACCTCGCCGACGAACCGACGCATCGGCGCGCCGCCGCCGGCATCGCCTACGTGCCGCAGGGGCGCGAGATCATCCCGGACTTCACCATCCGGGAGAACATCCTGATGGGCTGCTTCGCCCGCCGCGACGGGAAACGCGCCATCCCCGAGCTGGTGCCGGAGCTCTTCCCCTATCTGATGGCCAATCTCGACCGACCCGGCGGGGTGCTCTCCGGCGGCCAGCAACAGCAGCTGGCGATCGCCCGCGCACTCGCCGCCGATCCGAAGATCCTGCTGCTCGACGAGCCCAACGAGGGCATCCAGCCCTCCATCGTCGAGGAGATCGAGAAGATCATCGTCCGGCTCAACCGCGAGATCGGCATGACGGTCGTCCTGGTCGAACAGAACATCGGCTTCGTCCGCGCCGCCTCCCACCGTTTCGCCATGCTCGAGAAGGGCCGCGTCGTCGCCTCCGGCCCGATCGACGCCCTCACCGACACCCTCGTCCACCAGCACATGGCCGTCTGACGGCCTCGTTCCTCCCGAGGATTGCACCATGACCACCACCACGACCTACAAGGCCGCGACCGTCCAGTTCGAACCGACGATGTACGAGAAGGAGCGCAACATCACCCGCCTCCTCGCGCTGTGCGAGGAAGCGGCGAAGGCCGGCGCCCGCCTGATCGTCACGCCCGAGATGGGGACGACCGGCTACTGCTGGTACGACCGCGCCGAGGTCGCGCCCTTCGTCGAGACCGTGCCGGGCGTCACCACCGACCGCTTCCTGGCACTGTGCGAGACGTACGGCTGCCACATCGTCCTCGGCATGCCGGAGGTCGATGGCGGAACCGACCTCTACTACAACACCGCCGTGCTGATCGGTCCGAAGGGCGTGATCGGCAAGCACCGCAAGTCGCATCCCTACATCGCCGAGCCGAAGTGGGCGGCGAACGGCGACGTCGCCCATCAGGTGTTCGACACCGAGATCGGCCGCATCGGCATGCTGGTCTGCATGGACCTGCACTTCTTCGAGACCGCCCGGCTCGAGGCGGTGGCCGGCGCCGACGTGATCTGCCACATCTCCAACTGGCTGCAGGAACGCACCCCGGCGCCCTACTGGATCACCCGCGCCTTCGAGAACTCGTGCTGGGTGATCGAATCCAACCGCTGGGGCCTCGAGCGCACCGTGCAGTTCTCCGGCGGCAGCTGCGTCATCGCTCCCGACGGCTCGATCGCCACGTCGATCGACGCCGGCGACGGCATCGCCTATGCCACCATCGATCTCGAGCGGGCGCGGGCCCGCGAGGTGCTGGGCGAGAAGGTCTTCGCCAAGCGCCGGCCCGAGCTCTATGCCGAGATGATGACCAACAGCTTCACCTGGAACCCGGGCGACTATTTCCGCCTCTACGGCCGTCGGCCGATCCCGAAGGGGGCGAAGTCGAAGCTGGCGGTCGTCCAGTTCGCCCCCGCCGACGACGCCGCCGCCAATCTGGTGGCGATCGAGGCGAAGGCACGCGCGCTCGTCGCCGCCGACAAGCCCGACATGATCGTCTTCCCCGAGCTGTCTCTGACCGGCCTCGGCGATCCGGCCGCCCGCGCGGAGGCCATCGACGGCCCGACGGTCGCCGCCTTCACCCGTCTCGCGATGAAGCTGCGCACCTATCTCGTCGCCGGCCTCGCCGAGCGCGACGGCGGCAAGGTCTACGACACCGCGGTGCTGGCGGGTCCCGAGGGTCGCGTCGGTCACTATCGCAAGACCCATCTTTCGGAAGCGGACGAGGCCTGGGCGACGCCGGGCGACGAATGGAAGGTCTTCGACCTCGCCATGGGTCGGGTCGGTCTGGCGATCGGTCACGACGCGCTCTATCCCGAGGCGATCCGGGCGCTGGCGCTGCACGGCTGCGACATCGTCGCCTGCCCGGCGGCGATCGCCGGCACCTTCACCGGGGCGCATGCGGGCACGGCGATCCCGCACAATCACCCGATCCCGACCGGCGCCGATCCCTGGCACTGGCATGCCTTCCGCATGCGCGGCGGCGAGAACAACGTCTATCTCGCCTTCGCCAACGTGCTCGATCCGGCGCGCGGCATGGCGGGTGCCAGCGCCGTCTTCGGCCCCGACAGTTTCGCCTTCCCGCGGCGCGAGACGGCGATCCTCGATGCCGAGGAGGCGGCGGCGGCGACCGTCGACACGACCAACCTCGACACGCCCTACCCGACCAACATCGTGCGGCGGAAGGATCTCGTGGTGATGCGTCTGCCGCACCACTACCTGCCGCTGGTCGTCTCGCATCAGTGATCGCGCGACGCGACGACGGAGCCCGCCGCCTCCGCGGCGGGCTTTCGTACGCGTGGGGAGGTTCCGACGTTCAGGCCGCCGCGACCAGTCCGGCGGCGAAGTCGGCTATCAGCCGAAGGCCGTAGGGCCATGTTCCGAAACCGGATTCGGCGTTGACATGGCCGGCCTCGCCGAGGTCGACGAGACGGCTGCCCCAGACACCGGCCCAGTGTTCGGCGCGGGCGAAGCGCATCACCGGATCGTTGTGCGAGGCCATCACCAGGCTCGGGACGCCGAGGTTCACGCAGGGCACGCGGTCCTCGGCCTCGAAACGGGTCGGCTCGGCCGGGGCGACCAGCACCACGCCGGCGACCGGCACGACGCGATCGGCGGCGACGCAGGCGGAAGCGAGCGCGCCGAGCGAATGGCCGATCAGCACCGGCGGACGGCGGCCGTCGCGGACATGGCGGGCGATCGCGGCGATCCACAGTTCGATGTCGGGGTCGTCCCAACGGCGCTGGACGATGCGCGAGAAGGTCGGCACCTCGGCCTGCCACAGGCTCTGCCAGTGCTCGGGGCCGCTGTCCTTGAAGCCGGGGACCAGGACCAGGTCGAGGCGGTTCGCCAGAGCCTCGAGCTCCGCCTTCACCGGTTGCTGTACCGTCAGCCCCATCGCCTCGTCCCTTCGGATCTTCCGACACGCGCCATAGCAGTTTTTCGCGATCCAGTCCTCGAGCGAAAGGAGGAAGACGGGCGCGGAGCCACGCAAGACGGCCACGCGGGCGGCGCCGGGCGTCATCCCAGGCAGTGCAGCGTCCACGTCATGGCGAGCAGGTCGGCCGACCCGCCCGGCGAGAGATTGCGCGCGATGAAGGCGTCGTCGAGCGCCTCGAGCCGGGCGACGAAGTCGGGCAGGTTCGGCCCGCCGGCATCGAGCAGCGCCCGCGCCTCGGCCTTGGCCCAGGTCAGACCCTCCATGCCGCCGCGCGCGGCGAGATTGGTGTCGTCGTTGTGGGCGAGGAGATGGAGGAAGGCGATGCGCAGCGCGTCGTCGAGGCCGCGACCGGCGGCGAGCGCGCGCTCGAAGACCGGCAGCGAGCGCCGCCGGACGGTGGCGAAGCCCGATGCCGCCTCGCCGCGCGCGCCGGTGAGGCCGTGGGCGCGGAAGAGGCGTTCGCCGGCGGTGCGCGGCTCGCCCGGGCGGATCAGTTCGCGGGCGACGATGCCGTCGCAGATCGCCGCGACCTCCGCCGTGACGCGGTCGCGCGACAGCCGGCGGGTGGTCGCCAGGACGCGACCGGCGGCGCCGAGCAGCAGGCCGAAGGCGAAGATCGAGCCCTTGTGGGTGTTGACGTCGCGGGTGGCGGCGAACATCACGCGTTCGCAGTCGAGGCCGACCGGCCGCAGCGCCTCGTGCACCTCGCGGGCCGGAAGCGAAGCGGTCTCGACGCCGACGGCGAAGAAGCCGGGGAGCTTCGGCCGCAGCGCCGCCGCCGAGGCGAGGAAGGTCTCGACGTCCATGTCGCGGTGCGAACCGGTGTTGCGGGTGTCGACGAGGCCGGGTTTCGGGGTGGCCAGCACCTCGACCACCAGCGCGTCGGCGACGAGATTGCCGAGGGCACGGCCCATGCGTTCGACCCGCGCCGGATCGAGCGGCGGCAGCGGCGGCGGCACCCGTTCAGGGGCGGAGGGCGAGACGAGACGCATCGATCTTCTCCTCGATCTTCACGAGGAGTTCCTCGGTGGAATGGGCGCGCGAGCGGGCGCAGGCATGGGCGGGTTCGCCGCAGACGAGGCAGCGGCGCGGCGGGTGGCCGAGGTCGCGGCGGGAAAGGCCGCCTGCGACCGGATCGATCACGTCGAGGTCCCAGAGCCGGCCGAGCGGGTGTTCGTCCTCGAGGGCGACGGTCTCGCGCTTGAGGGTGCTCGCGTCGAGGTCGACCGAGACCAGCGCCTCGGGGCCGGCCGGACCGTTGCCGAGGTGGGCGATCTCGGCGGCGACGTTCAGGCGGCCGAGGCGCTCGGCGAGGGCGTCGAGGGCGACGTCGCGAAGCAAGCGCGCGGCGCGGTTGTCCTTGACCGGACCGGGCATGACGACGGTCAGGGAGACGACCGGCCGCCGACGCGTCGGGAAGAGCTCGAGACGGCGCGCCACCCGCGCTTCGCGGGCGGCGAGCACCGTTTCGAGATCGACCGTCGGGCCGGCGAAGAGATCGTCTCCCATGACCTCATGCCTTCGGTTGGCGGACGACGTCGATGACCGAGCCGTCGCGGTAGCGCACGATGCCGACGACCTTGTCGAGGAACTCGATCGGCCGTGGCGTGCCGACCAGTTCGGTCGCCCGGGCGTGGAGCGCCTCGATGGTGGTGACCGGCAGACCGGCGGCCCTGAGCCGCTCGGCGACGTCGGGACGGTTCGGGTTGACGGCGATGCCGTGGTCGGTGACCAGCACGCCGACGGTCTCGCCCGGCGTCACCACGGTGGTGCACTTCTCGACCACCGTCGGGATGCGCGAGCGGATCAGCGGGCCGACGACGATCGGCAGGGCCGCACCCGCCGCGGTGTCGGAATGGCCGCCCGAGGCGCCGCGCATGACGCCGTCGGAGCCGGTGATGACGTTGACGTTGAAGTCGAGGTCGATCTCCAGCGCCGACAGGATCACCATGTCGACCCGGTCGACCGAGGCGCCCTTGGCGGTGAGGTTGGCATACTGGTTGGTCGAGATCTCCAGATGCTCGGGGTTGCGCCCGAGCGAGGCGGCCGCGACGGCGTCGAAGCTCTGGGTGTCGAGGATACGGCCGACGAGGCCCTTCTCGTGCAGATCGACGATCGAACCGGTGATGCCACCGAGCGCGAAGCCGGCCTTGATGCCCTTGCGCCTCATCTTCTGCTCGAGGAAGCGGGCCGTCGCGGTGGCCGAGCCGCCGGTGCCGGTCTGCATCGAGAAGCCGTCCTCGAAGAAGCCGGCATGTTCCATCACGTCCGCCGCCCAACGGGCGATCAGCAGTTCGCGCGGGTTGGAGGTGATGCGGGCGGCGCCGACCGAGATCTTCGCCGGGTCGCCGATCTGGTCGACGGGGACGACGAAGTCGACCTGATCCTGACGGATCGAGGCGGGGGCGTTGGGATAGGGAACGATCTCCTCGGCGAGCAGGATCACGGTCTTGGCGCGTGCCGCGTCGACCATGGCGTAGCCGAGCGAGCCGCAGCGCGACTTGCCGGTCACCGCATTGGCGTTGCCGAAGGCATCCGCCGTCGAGACACCGAGGAAGGCGACGTCGATGGCGATCTCGCCGCGGTCCATCAGATTGACGCGGCCGCCGTGCGAGTGGATGTGGATCGGCTCTTCCATCAGGCCGTGGCTGATGGCGTCGGCGAGCTTGCCGCGCATGCCGGAGGTGAAGATCCGCCGGATGACGCCCGCCCTGATGTGCTCGATCAGGGGCGCGTTGCAGGAGAGCAACGACGAGGGGGCGAGCGTCAGGTCGCGGAAGCCCATCTCGGCGAGCTTGGCGACGACCGTGTTGATGGTCTGGTCGCCCTCGCGGAAGGCGTGGTGGAACGAGATGGTCATCCCGTTCTTCAGACCCGAGGCGCGGATCGCGTCCTCGAGGCTCTTCACCAGCTTGCGGCCGTGCTTCTCCTCGCGGGAGGCGAGATGGGGGGCACGCGCGGTGACGCCGGCGAAGGGTTCGAGACCGGTCGGCAGGGTGAAGCCGGCGAGACGGTCTTCGATGGTGTTGGTCATGGCTCGGTCCTCGCTCACTGCCGGACGCCGGAGGCTTCGGCGCGTTGCAGGACGACGCGCGCGTGCTGGATGACGGGGGCGTCGATCATCTTGCCGTTGAGGGAGACGACGCCGAGGCCCTGGCGTTCGCCTGCGGCGGCAGCCGCGACGACGCGCTGGGCGTAGTCGACCTCTTCCTGGGTGGGGGCGTAGGCGTTGTGCAGCAGGTCGATCTGGCGCGGGTTGATCAGCGACTTGCCGTTGAAGCCCATGCGCTTGATCAGATCGACTTCCTTCAGGAAGCCCTCGTCGTCGTTGACGTCGGACCACACCACGTCGAAGGCGTCGATCTTGGCGTAGCGCGCCGCATGCAGCACGGCGCAACGGGCGTAGAACAGCTCGGTGCCGTCGCCGCGTTCGGTCTGCATGTCCATGACGTAGTCGAAGCCGGCGAGCGCGATGCCGATCAACCGCTTCGAGGCCGTGGCGATGGCGACGGCGTTGATCACGCCGGAGGCGCTCTCGATCGCCGCCATCAGCTTCGTCGAGCCGACCTCGCGACCGCACTCGCGCTCGATGCGCTCGACATGGGCCTCGAGTTCGTGGACGTCCTCGGCCGTGTCGGTCTTGGGCAGGCGGACGACGTCGACGCCGGCGCGCACGACCGCTTCGAGGTCCTTCAGGCCGTAGGGCGTCGACAGCGGGTTGATGCGGACGACGGTCTCCATCGTCCGGTAGACCGGAAGGCGCAGCGCATGGAAGACCAGCATCCGCGCGGCGTCCTTCTCGCGGAGCGACACGGCGTCCTCGAGATCGAACATGATGGAATCGGGCTTGTAGACGAAGGCCGTCGACAGCATCGCGGCGTTGGCGCCCGGCAGGAACAGCATGGAGCGGCGTAGTTTCATGCCAGGGTTCATGACAGCGCACTCCAGTCGGGGGTCCATTCGTCGACGGCGCGCGACACCGCGGTCTGGACCCGGGCGGCGACGACGCAGTCGAGCGCGCCCTTGTCCTCGATGACGACGAGGGCTTCCGTGATGCCGAGGCGGGCGAGGCAGTCGCGCGCCACCTTCTCGATGTGCGGGCCGAACTGGTGGATCACCTCCGACTGGAGCACGAGCTCGAGCCCGTCCTCCTTCGGTGCGATCCGGACCAGGAGGTCGCTCGACTCGAGCGTCCCGGCCAGGGCCTCCTTGACGATCTTCATGGGGTTCTTCCTCTCTGTGGCATCGCGTCCCGCGGGATCCCGTCGTCGCGAACGAGCACGGGCTCAGGCGGCGGAAACGCGCGGGGGGCGATACCGGGTTTGAAGCAGTTGCAGGGTGGTCGGCGGCACCAGGCCGGCGATCCGCTCGAAATCGTCGTCGGCCAGCAGCCGGCGCACCTCGGAGGCCGAGATCGGCACCGAGCCGTGCTCGGTGCGGGCGATCTCCACCACCTGGATCGAGGCCTCCGCCGACAGATCGGCCTGGAGCCAGTACTTCATGTCGGCGTTGTACTTGTTGGTCGTCCGGCAGAACGGTTCGGTGCCGACGAAGCGATGGGTGATGCCCAGCGCCGGGGCGATCCACTCACGGAAGACCAGCAGGTCGACGGCGGTGAAACAGTCGCCGACGACGTTCTTTTCCTTGAAGAAGTAGCTGGAGAAGGTCGCCCGCGAGATCATGTATTCCGACCCCGGATGCAGCACGACGCGCGGGATGCCGGCGATGCCGGCCTTCACCAGTTCGAAGCGCTCGGCATAGGGAAAGAAGGACGCGTCCTCGGCGACGACGAAGAGATGCAGCACGTCGCAGCGCGCCGCCGCCTGCTCGACCAGATAGCGATGGCCGAGGGTGAAGGGATTGGCGTTGACGACGATCGAGCCGATCACCTCGCCGGGCGCGCGCAGCTTCTTCAGCCCGTCGCGATAGGCGCGGATGCCGATCGGGGTGTTCTCCATCAGCGTCACGAGGCCGGGGACCTCGACGATCGGATAGAAGCCGCAGCCGGCGAAGAAGGCGATGTTGTGGGGGCGGGTATAGAGGAAGAGATGGTCGTGGCCGAGATCGTGGGCGGCGTGGATCACCTCCGACACGACCTTCAAGGCGATGCTCTCGCCGCGCGCCAGCGGATCGGTCGCCACGCATTTCACGACGTTGGCGTCGATCCCGGCGCAGGCGACCAGCCGGCCGCGATGGCGGCAGGTCACGAAGGTCTCGACCCCTTCCTCCAGCGACAGGCCGCACGTCGCCAGCAGCGCCGCGATCTCGTCGCGTGCCCGGGGGAAGATCCCGAGATCGATCGTGTCGAAGAGCAGCTCTTCGCAATCCTCGCCCATCACCGGCGGCTTTCCGTTGGTACCCGTCGCGCGCCGACACCGCCGGCGCACCCCGTGGGCAGCAACCGGCGTGCCAAACAACGGCGAACCGGAAAGACCGAGTGTTTCTCGGGCCCTGGACGTCTACGCTAAGTAGTAGCGCGCAAGATGAATGTCCGGATTTCCGGAAACCGCGCAAAAACCTCGTCCGGACTTCCGGATATGGCGGTTTCTTGCCTTCTCCCATGCATGGTAGTATTTGCTGTCATGTCATATCGACGCGACGGGAAGGCTTCAGCATGCTGTTTTCGGCGATTTCTATTCGGGCTCGCCTCATTCTGACGATGACCGTCAGCGTGCTGCTGCTGATGACCATGGGCGCCTTCTTCTTCTTCGCGCTGACGCGGGTCGATCGCGCCGCCGCCGAGCTCAACGCGCGCTGGCTGCCGTCGGTTCGTCTCCTCGCCGAGACCAAGTACAAGATGGAGAGCCACCGGCTGCGCTTCGTGCGCGCCGTCTTCACACCCGATACGGCCGAGCGGGCGGCGATCCTGGCGGCGGCGGAGGATCGCCGCGGCGAGATCGACCGGTCGCTTTCCGCCTACGACGGCTTCCTGCGCGACGACGACGAGCGGGCGCGTTTCGCCACGGTGCGCCAGCGCTGGGCCGACTATCTCGCCGAGGAACGGGCCATCGCCGTCGGGCTGCCGACGCTCTCGGCGGCGGAAGCGTCGCGGCTGGTCAACGATCGCTCGCGCTTCGTCTTCGACGCGGTCAACGACGCGGTCAACGGCGTCATCGCCCATATCGGCGCCAACGCCGAGAAGGCTTCGGCGGAAGCGGTGGCGACCTTCGACCGCGCCATCCGGGTCAGCCTGACGATCTTCGCCTGCGCCCTCCTCCTCCTCGGCGTCTTCGTCGTTCTCGTCATCCGCTCGGTGTCGCGGCCGATCGACCGCATCACCGCCACCATGCTGCGGCTCGCCGAGGGCGACCGGGCGGTGTCGCTCGAGGGCATGCACGGGCGCAACGAGATCGGCCGCATGGCGGCGGCGGTCGAGGTGTTCCGCGGTCACCTGATCGAACGCGACGCGGCGCGCGCCGAACTCGAGCGCTCCTTCGAGATCCTCGAGGACATGGTGGAGGAGCGCTCGTCCGAGCTGAAACAGGCCAACGAGACGCTGAAGACCGAGGTCGAGGAACGCATCCAGGCGAACCGTCAGCTCGAATCCATGCATCAGGAGCTGATCCGCACCGAGAACCTCGCGGTGATCGGCCAGCTCTCCGCCGGCATCGCCCACGAACTCAACCAGCCGCTGGCAGCGCTCGCCACCCTGTCGCAGAACGCCGCCCGCTTCCTCGATCTCGGCGACGAGGCGACGGTGCGCGGCAATCTCGACCGCATCGTCCGGCTGGTCGACCGCATGGGCATTCTGACCAGCCGCCTGCGCTCCTTCGCCCGCCGCACCGGGGCGGAGCGCGAGACGGTCGATCTCGGGCGCTCGGTCGAGAACGCCCTCGCCCTGCTCGGTCACCGCCACGACCGCGAGCCGATGAAGATCGAGACCCGCCCCTCGCCGACGCCGGTGCTGGTCAATGCCAACGCGGTGCGGATCGAGCAGATCCTGGTGAACCTGATCTCCAACGCCTTCGACGCCACCCGCTCGACCGAGGACGCCACCACCGTCATCGCCTGGCACGAGGCGGACGGGAAGGCGATCCTGACGGTGTCGGACAACGGGCCGGGCTTCCCGCCCGACATCCTGACCCGGATCTTCGAGCCGTTCTTCTCGACCAAGAACAAGAGCGGCGGCGGGCTCGGCCTCGGCCTCGCCATCTCCGCCGACATCGCCCGCATCTACGGCGGCGCGCTGACCGCCGCCGACGGCGAGGGGGGCGGCGCCGTCTTCACCCTGACGCTGCCCGCGGAGAGCGAAGAGGCGACCGGAAATCCGGAAGCCGCGGCCCCGGCTTTTCCGGAAACCGAGACCGCCGACACGGCACCGAGCGCACCGAAGCCTTGAAACGCCCCGCTTTCGGCCGGTTCCGCCGGTTGGCACGCTCGATGCGATGAGACCCCCGACAGATCGAGCGCGGACCGCGCTCGCAAGCCGGGAGTCCGTGGGACATGAAGATCGTCAGTTTCCTCGTCGCCGATCGCAAGAGCTGGGGCCTCGTCGTGCCGCGCGGCATCGTCGATCTCGGCCGTCGCCTCGGCACCACCTATCCGGACGTCCGCGCGATGCTCGCCGGTGACGGCATCGCCCGCGTCGCGGCCTTCCTCCATGCCCAGATCGACTACCACGCCGAGGAGGTGGTCTTCCTGCCGCCGATCGAACGGCCGGAGAAGATCTTCTGCGTCGGCATGAACTACGCCGAGAAGCGCGCCGAGTTCGCCGAGACCAACCCGGCGCCGACGCTCTTCGTCCGCTTCCCCTATTCGCAGACCGGCCACGGCTGCCCGGTGCTGAAGCCGGCGATGACCCGTGAGTTCGACTACGAGGGCGAGCTCGCCGTCGTCATCGGCAAGGCCGGCTTCCGCATCCCGGCCGAAGAGGCCTATGCCCATGTCGCCGGCTACAGCTGCTACATGGACGGCTCGGTGCGCGACTGGCAGCACACCTGGTTCACCGCCGGCAAGAACTGGCGCGAGACCGGCGCCTTCGGCCCCTGGCTCGTCACCGCCGACGAGATCCCCGATCCGCACGCGTTAAAGATCGGCACCTGGCTGAACGGCCGTCAGGTCCAGGACGACAACACCGGCAACATGATCCACCGGATCCCGGATCTGATCGCCTACATCTCGACCTTCTCGCCGCTCGAGCCCGGCGACGTCATCATCACCGGTTCGCCCGGCGGCGTCGGCAAGAAGCGCAATCCGCCGCTGTTCATGAAGGACGGCGACGAGATCGAGGTCGAGATCGAGGGCATCGGCCGCCTGCGCAACACCATCGCCCAGGAAGCCATCGCCGCCTGAGGCCCCGAGAACGGCGGGCGGGCGGCGATGCCGTCCCACCCGTCGCTCGGCCCCCGATCACGCGTCGCCGTCGAGGCCGAACTTGCGGATCTTGTCGAAGAGCGTCGACTTGGGGATCGCCAGTTGCTTGGCGGCGCGCAGCGCGTTGCCGTTCTGGCGGCGCAGCTCCTCGGCGATCAGCGACTTCTCGAAGGCCTCGACCGCCTGCGACAGCGGCAGCGCGCGGCCGTCGGCGCCGTCGTTGCCGCGAATGCCGAGGACGTGGCGTTCGGCGACGTTGCGCAGCTCGCGCACGTTGCCCGGCCAGGGCCGCGCCATCAGGTCCTGCATGATCGCGTCCTTGACCTCGGCCGGCTCGCGCCCGAGCCGCAGGCCCGCCTGCTCGACGAAGTGCTCGAAGAGCAGCGGCACGTCCTCGCGGCGGGCGCGCAGCGGCGGCAGTTCGAGCTCGACCACGGCGAGGCGGAAGTAGAGATCGCCGCGGAAGCGCCCGGCCTCGCTCTCGGCGGAAAGGTCCGACTTGGTGGCGGCGATGACGCGGAAGTCGACCGGGATCTGCTGGTTCGAGCCGAGCCGCTCGACCACGCGCTCCTGCAGCACGCGCAGGAACTTGATCTGCATGGCGATCGGCATCGACTCGATCTCGTCGAGGAAGAGCGTGCCGTGGGTGGCGTGCTCGACCTTGCCGATGCGCTTCTTGATGGCGCCGGAGAAGGCGCCGGCCTCGTGGCCGAAGATCTCGCTCTCGAACAGCGTTTCCGGCAGACCGCCGCAGTTCAGCGCGACGAAGGGGCCGCGCCGGCCCGAGGCGTCGTGGATGCAGCGGGCGATCAGTTCCTTGCCGGTGCCGGTCTCGCCGAGGATCAGCACGTCGGCCGCCGTCGGGGCGATCTCGGAAATCGTCTGGCGCAGCCGCTGGATCGCCTGACTGCGGCCGATGATCCGGTTTTCCAGACTGCCGAGCGCCGACAGCCGCTTCTTGAGGTTCTTCACCTCGGCGGCGAGCGCCGTCTTCTCCAGCGCGCGGCAGACGACCTCGACCAGGTGCTGCGAGGTGAAGGGCTTCTCGATGAAGTCGTAGGCGCCGTCACGCATCGCCTGGACGGCGGTGGCGACGTCGGCGTGGCCGGTCACCAGGATCACAGGCAGATCGGGCTCGGCGATCGCCATCTCGCGCATGAAGGAGAGACCGTCCTGTCCGGGAAGCCGGATGTCGCAGACGATCACGCCGGAGAAGCCCGGCCCGAGCGAGCGCCGCGCCTTCTCCACGGAATCGACGCCGAGGGTGGGAATGCCCTCGAGCATCAGCGCCTGGACGCAGCCCAGGCGCACGTCGGCGTCGTCCTCGATCAGTATCACCCGCATTTCGGACACGTCGCATCTCCCGCTGGCCACGTCGCCCGAGCGATCGCCGGGAACGAGGCGGCGGAGCCTATCGTATCGGGCGAGACGATCCAAGCTCCCGTCGTACGGATACGGATGAAAGACGAAAATTCGTCTTGGAAGCGGTCGGTTTTCTCAGTCGAACGACATGTTTCCGGATTTCCGGACATGTATAGGCGGTTTTTTCCGGAATTTCCGGTCTTTCGCACCCGACCGCGACGGCGGGCGCGACGGTGATCCCAATCATTTCAAGGCGATGGCACTCGCGACCGGCTCTGGCACGGCGGTTGCGGAAGAGATGCCGACCTCGGGACCTCCGCCGGCTCGCATCACGCGACGAAACGGCGGCGGCCCACCGAGTGGCTTTCGCGCGCCGCGGACCGACCGCCGGCGCCGGAACAAGACCGCAGGGGGAACAATGTCCGTACAAGCCGAATATTCCGCACCCACGATCGAGACCCGCAACCTCTGGCCGGGTCTGTGGTGGAAACTCCTCGACACCCGCATCGGCATCGTGCCGCTGCCGATCTACGCGCTGCTGATCGGCATCATCGGCGTGATGCTCCACACCAACGGCGCGCCGGGCCACGGTGCCGCGACCGCCGGCAAGCTGTCGTCCGACATTCTCGTCTCGATCGCCATCCTGGCGGTCGGCGGCTTCACCTGCGGCGAGATCGGCAAGCGTCTGCCGATCCTGAAGAACCTCGGCGCCTCGGCAGTGCTGGCGACCTTCCTGCCGTCCTATCTGGTCTATGCGCACATGATCCCGGAACCGGTGATCGCCTCGACCAAGGAATTCTACAAGACGTCGAACTTCCTCTATCTCTACATCGCCTGCATCATCGTCGGCTCGGTGCTCGGCATGGATCGTCAGGCGCTGATCCGCGGTGCGATGAAGATCTTCGTGCCGCTGCTGTCGGGCGTCATCGTGGCGGCCGCCTTCGGCACCGCGCTCGGCACGCTGCTCGGCCTCGGCACCCATCACACGTTCTTCTACATCATCGTCCCGATGATGGGCGGCGGCGTCGGCGAAGGCGTGATCCCGATCTCGATCGGCTATGCGCTGCTCACCCACGGCGACCAGGGCACCATTCTCGCCGAGATCATGCCGATGGTGATGATGGGCTCCTTCACCTGCATCATCCTGGGCGGCGTGCTCAACTGGTACGGCAACCGCAACCCCCACCTGACCGGAAACGGCCGCCTGACCGACGACGGCGACGATCTCGGCGCCACGACCAAGACCACCGAGAGCATCGTCGATCCGGCCACCATCGGCGCCGCCGGCGTCACCGCGGTCGCCTTCTATCTGGTCGGCGTCCTCGCCCAGCGCACCTGGGACTTCCCGGCGCCGCTCGCCATGCTGTTCCTCGCCTTCGGTCTCAAGGCGATCAACGCGATCTCGCCGAAGCTGCAGGAAGGCGGCAAGGTGGTGCAGAAGTTCTTCGCCACCTCGGTCACCTATCCGCTGCTGTTCTCGGTCGGCGTGTCGATCACGCCGTGGGAGAAGCTGGTCGGCGCCTTCACCTTCCTCAACATCGTGGTGATCGTCTCGACCGTCATGGTGCTGATCACCACCGGCTTCCTCGTCGCCAAGCGGCTGAAGATGCACCCGATCGACGCCGCCGTCGTCTGCTCGTGCTCGGCGGCCCAGGGCGGCACCGGCGACGTCGCCATCCTGACCTCCGCCAACCGGCTGACGCTCCTGCCCTTCTGCTCGATCGCCACCCGTCTCGGCGGCGCCTGCATGGTGACCTTCGCCCTGACCATGATGCGGCTGATCGGCTGACCCTCGATCATCCCACGTCGGCACGTCCGACCATCGCCTCGGCTGTCCCCTCGCGGGGGCAGCCGAACGCGTTTCGGGGGGCGTTTTCAGCCGTTCAGGCCGGATTGAGCAGACGGACGGGTGCGCCCTTCGCCCAGGCCTCGATCGCCTCCAGGGCCTGACCGTAGGCGATACGCCAGCTCTCCTCGGTGACGTAGCCGAGGTGCGGCGTCAGCACCGTTCGCGGCCAGCGCAGGATCGGATCGGCGGCGGCGAGCGGCTCGACGTCGAAGACGTCGAGGCCGGCTCCGGCGATGGCGCCGGCTTCGAGCGCGGCGCCGAGCGCTTCCATGTCGACGAGGCCGGCGCGCGAAGTGTTGACCAGGAAGGCGGTCTTCTTCATCGCGGCGATCGCGGCGGCATCGACGATGCCGCGGGTGCGATCGGACAGGACCAGATGGACGCTGACGACGTCGGCGGTGGCGAAGAGCTCGCCCTTCTCGACCCGACGGACACCGGCGGCGGCGGCCTTCTCGTCGGTCAGGTTGGCGCTCCAGGCGACGACCTCCATGCCGAAGGCCAGGCCGATCCGCGCCATCTGGGCGCCGAGCTTGCCGAGACCGACCACGCCGAGCCGCTTGCCGGCGAGCACCGTGCCGAGCGCCGTCTGCCACACACCACGGCGCAGCGCCGCGTCCTGCTCGCCGATGCGGCGGGCGAGCGCGATGATCAGGCCCCAGGCGAGTTCGGCGGTCGGCGTCGGCAGCATGTCGGTGCCGCAGACGTCGATGCCGAGCCGGCGCGCCGCGGCCATGTCGATCGCGGCGTTGCGCATGCCGGTGGTGACGAGGAGGCGCAGGGCCGGCAGTCGCGCCAGCACGTCGGCGCCGAGCGTCGTGCGTTCGCGCATGGCGACGACGACGTCGACGTCGGCGAGGGCCGCGACCAGATCCGCCGTCGAGGCGAAGGGGCGTTCGAAGGCGGTCACCGTGGCGGCGGCGCCGAGCCGATTCCAGTCGGCGGCGCGCGGGGCGGCCGCGAGGTAGTCGTCGAGAAGGGCGATCTTCATGGGGTCTTCGGCCTCGAATGCCCCCGGCCCCGAGGATCGAGGCGGCTCCGGAGGGAGGGGCGGACGGGCAGTCCACACCGGCCGTCGCGACGCTGTCAATCGCGCGGGCGGGACGGGCGCCTTGCCGCAGCGACAGCCGTAGAAGCGCGCATGGCGCTGCAGACCCGTGCTACTATAGTATCATGACAACCGGACATCGCGCGGCGTGCCTCCTCGGCCGCCCGGACGTCGCGCCCCGCACAGCAAAGCCGCTGGTTTCGTTCGAGGATCATCATGAACCGCCCCCTCCTGGTCACGGATCTGCTCGTCAGCGCGGTCTATGCCTTCGAACGGGAAGAGACGCCGGAGAGCCCCACCTGGCGGGCCGACGCGCGTTGGCTGATCGATCAGGACGGCGCCGGCGCCACGTCCTATGCGCTGGGCATCGCCAAGCGCGCCTCGGACGGCGGCGACATCGAGACCGCACGCTACTGGCAGCAGGTCGCGGCCGAGATCGAAGAGATCAAGACGACGCTCCGCGCCCGCCCGGGCGTGCCCCCTGCCCCGCCGGCAGAGACCCGCGCGCCGGTCGTGACCGGCCGCGCCGCGCCGCGCCGTCGCGACGACGGACACCGGCGGCGCCTGGCCAAGGGCGAAATGCTCTTCGGCGAGGGCGATGCCGCGGGTCGCACCTTCGAGATCGTCGCCGGCTCGGTGATTCTGTCGCGATCGCTGCCCGACGGGCGGCGCCAGATCCTCGATCTCGCCGGTCCCGGACGCCTGATCGGCCTCTGCGCCCGCGACGCCCAGGACCACGACGCCGTCGCGGCGGAGTCGGTGGTCGCCGTCGAGCGCGAACAGAGCGTCCTGATGGCCGATCCCGACCGGCGTGAGCGCGTCGTGCGCGTGCTGCTCGACGACACCGCGCGGATGCGCGGTCTCGCCGTGCTTCTCGGCCGCATGACGGCGGCGGAGAAGGTCGCGACCTATCTCCTCGACGCGGTCGAGGAGACCGACGGCAGTTGCGTGCTGCGTCTGACCCGCGGCGAGATCGCGGACCACCTCGGCCTCACCATCGAGACGGTCAGCCGCAACTTCTCGATCATGAAGAAGTCCGGCCTGATCGAGGAGAACCGCGGCATCCTCGTCGTGCGCGACATGGCGGCGATGGAACTGGTCGCCAATCGCGGCACGACCGAGCCGGACACCTGAGACCGGCCGAAAGACCGCCCCGTCAGCCGGAGAGAACCGCCCGAGCGGTCTCCTCGTCGGTCACCAGCACGTTGGCATAGCCGCCGCGCAACATGCCGCGAATCGCGTCGAGCTTCGACAGGCCGCCGCCGACGCAGATGCGGGTCGGCACGGAGAGGAAGTCCTCGACCGGCATGACGACATGGCGATCGTCGAGCTCGGTGCGCACCGCCCGCCCCTCGATGTCGAAGAAATAGCCCGACACGAAGCCGACGGCGCCGAGCGCGCCGTATTCCTGCAGGCTCTGCGCCGTCATGAAACCGCTGTGCTTCAACAGCGTCTCGCCGACGAGATCGGTGACGCCGAAGAGCGTCATCGAGCACGACCGCAACAGGCGGAAGTGCTGGGCGATGATCGGCTCCTCCATCAGCAGCGCCTTCATCCGCGGCGTCGAGACGATGCCGGGGGCATGGAGATTGACGCAGCGGCCACCGAGCTTGAGGGCGATGTTCGAGGTGCAGAGTTCCGGCGAGAAGTCGTAGGTGGCGATCGAGCTGCCGGTCACCTGGGCGATCGTCGTGCTCGGCAGGTTGAGCTGCGCCATCACCTTCGACAGCGCCATCACCGTGCGCCCCCAGGCGACGCCGAGGATGCTGTCGGCGGCGAGGCGCTGTTCGAGCAGCCGAGCGCCGAGCCGCGCCACGCGCTCCACCACGGGGCGGCCGTCGCGCAGGTCGGGGACGACGTAGCATTCGTCGATGCCGGTGGCGGCGCGAATCTCCGTGCCGAGACGGACGAGGTCCATGCGCGCGAGGTCGACCGAGACGGTGACCATGCCCTCGTCGCGCGCGCGCTGCAGCAGGTTGAACACCGAGGCACGCGAAATGCCGAAGCGCGCGGCGATCTCGTCCTGCTTCAGCCCCTCCTCGTAATAGAGCCAGGCCGCCGTCAGAACCGGATCGAGCGCGAACTGCGCCGGCGTCATCGCCTCTTCGAGACCTCGCGGGTCCGTGGCGTTCTTCTTCGACATTCTGGGGCCTCCACGCCCTTCCCTCCTTAACCCGTGTCGCGGCGGCGTGCCAGTGGGTATGTCGCTGATGCGAACCGATTGAATGGCAGTTTCCAGTACAACCTGAAAAACGCCATTGACAAGTTCCAGGCATGGCTGAATTATGCCAGCAACAACGACGTACCGGGAGGAACCCCGAGCATGAACATTCGTCCGTCCGCCGCATCCGCGGCCGGCGACCGTTGGAGTCGTCTCGTCGACGACGTCGTCGCCGGCACCTGGATCGATCCCGACACCGGTCGCCCGGCGCACGTTCCCTTCGATCGTGTGCTGATCGCCGACGATCTTTCCGGCTCCGAGGCGGCACTGGTCGCCTCCGTCATGCCGGCCGAGCGCTATGCCGTCGTCTGCGACGAGGCGACCCACGAGGCGCAGGGACGCGCCGTCGCCGCGGCGCTCGGCGCGCGTGCCGATCTGATCGTCCTCGACCACCCGCATGCCGACGAGGGCGAGGTCGAGCGGCTGCGCGACCGCACCCGCGGCGCCGAGGCGCTGGTCGCCGTCGGATCGGGAACGATCAACGATCTCTGCAAGTACACGACCGCCGGCGACGGGCGCCGCTATTCGGTCTTCGGCACGGCGCCGTCGATGAACGGCTACACCTCGACCACGGCGTCGATCACCCTGCGGTCGGGCACCAAGACGACGATGAAGGCGCACGGCGCGCGCGGCGTGTTCTTCGACCTCGGCGTCAACGCCGCCGCCCCCGCCTATCTCGTCGCCGCCGGGTTCGGCGACAGCATCTGCCGCTCGACGGCGCAGGTCGACTGGTACTTCAGCCACCGTCTGCTCGGCACCGCCTATCGCGTCGCGCCCTTCGCGCTGCAGCGCGAGGACGAGGTCGAACTCTTCGCCCGTTCGGCCGCGGTCGGCCGGCGCGACCCGACGGCGATCGGCTATCTCCATCGGCTGATGGCGCTGTGCGGCTTCGGCCTGACGCTCACCGGCATGAGCCATCCCGGCTCGATGGGCGAGCACCAGATCTCGCACTGGATCGACAGTTTCGCCGGCGAGCGCCACCCGGGCACGGTGCACGGCCAGCAGGTCGGCGTCACGTCGATCACCATGGCACGGCTTCAGGAGCGGATCCTCGCCGAGACGACGGCGCCGAAGGTGCGACCGGTTTCGGTCGACGAGGACGGCATCCGCCGCCGCTATCCCGCGAGCGCCGTCGACGCCATCCTCGCCGCCGCCCGCGCCAAGGCGATGGACGGGGCCGCCTGCGACCGGTTCAACGCCGAGCTGGAGCGGCAATGGCCCGACCTGCGGCACGAGTTGCTCGCCATGACGATCCCGGCCGATCGGCTCGTCGCCCATCTGGCGGCGGCCGGCGGAGCGACCACCGCCGCGGAACTCGGCATCGACCGGGCGCTCTATCACGACGCGCTGCGCCATTCGCCGGAGATCCGCGACCGCTTCTCCTTCCTCGACCTTGCCGCCGGCATGGGCATTCTCGAAGACTTCATCGCGGAGCAGTGCTGATGCGCCCTCTCGCCGACCTTCCGCTCTCCGCGCTCAACGGCGTCCGTGCCGTCTTCACCGACATCGACGACACGCTGACGTCGGACGGGCGGCTTCCGGCCGACGCCTACGCCGCGCTCGAGCGCCTCGAGGCCGCCGGGCTCGCCGTGGTGCCGATCACCGGGCGCCCCGCCGGCTGGTGCGACATGATCGCCCGCTTCTGGCCGGTCGCCGGCGTGGTCGGCGAGAACGGGGCCTTCTACTTCAGCTACGACCGCGGCCAGCGGAAGATGATCCAGCGCTTCTTCGCCACCGACGAGGAGCGGCGGACCAACCGCCGGCGTCTCGACGCGCTGCGCGAGCGCATCCTCGCCGAGGTTCCGGGCACGGGCATCGCCTCCGACCAGCTCTACCGCGAGGCCGATCTCGCCATCGACGTCTGCGAGGACGTCGCGCCGCTGCCCAAGGCGGAGGTCGACCGGGTCCTCGCGATCTTCGCCGAGGCGGGCGCGGTCGCCAAACTGTCGTCGATCCACGTCAACGGCTGGTTCGGCGACTACGACAAGCTGTCGATGACCCGCCGCTTCGCCGCCGACGTCTTCGACTGCGATCTCGACGCCGAGAAGGACCGCTTCGTCTTCGTCGGCGACAGTCCGAACGACGGGCCGATGTTCGGCTTCTTCCCGCTGTCCTGCGGCGTCGCCAACATCCGCGACTTCGCCGACGGCAGCGTCGAACTGCCGGCCTGGGTCGCCGAGGGCCACGGCGGCGCCGGCTTCGTCGAAGTCGCCGAACGCCTGCTCGCCGCCCGCGCGGCGGACGGTACGGGTCCGCGGACCACGCTCGCCGGAGAGATGCGTCATGGCTGAGATCTTCGACCTCGCCGTCGTCGGCGGCGGCATCAACGGCTGCGGCATCGCCCGCGACGCCATCGGGCGCGGGCTCTCCGTGTATCTCTGCGACAAGGGCGATCTCGGGGGCGCGACGTCGTCGGCCTCGACCAAGCTGCTGCACGGCGGCCTGCGCTATCTCGAGCACTACGAGTTCCGCCTGGTGCGCGAGGCGCTCGCCGAGCGCGAGGTGCTGTGGTCGATCGCGCCGCACATCGTCCGCCCGATGCGCTTCGTCCTGCCCCACGTCGCCGGCATGCGGCCGCGCTGGATGCTCCGGACCGGACTCTTCCTCTACGACCACCTCGGCGGCCGCGCCGCCCTGCCGGGCACGACGACCGTCGATCTCGACAAGGGCCTGCTGGCGCAGGGACTGCGCCCCGAGTTCACGCGCGGCTGGGAATATTCGGACTGCTGGGTCGAGGACAATCGCCTCGTCGTGCTCAACGCCCAGGCCGCCCGCGCCGGCGGCGCCGAGATCGCGCCGCGCACCGAGGCGCGCGCGATCGCCGTTCGCGACGGTCTGTGGTCGGTGGAGACCGTCGACCAGACGACCGGCGTCTCGCGCGAGATCCGCGCCCGCGTCCTGATCAACGCCGCCGGTCCGTGGGCCGGATCGGTCGCCGCCCGCCTCGCCGGCCGGCCGCCGAAGGGGCGCGTGCGCATGGTCCAGGGCTCGCACGTGGTGGTGCGCCGGCTCTACGAGCACGATCGCTGCTTCATCTTCCAGAACCCCGACGGGCGGATCGTCTTCACCATCCCCTACGAGGACGACTTCACGCTGATCGGCACCACCGACCGCGACTTCGACGGCGATCCCGCCCGGGTGCGCGCCTCGAAGGAAGAGGTCTCCTATCTCTGCGCGGCGGTCGGTGCCTATTTCCGGCGTCCGCTCACCCCGGCCGACGTGGCGTGGAGCTATTCCGGCGTCCGGCCGCTCTACGACGACGGCGCCTCCGCCGCTCAGGCCGCCACCCGCGACTACGTGCTGGAGCTCGATCGCGACGGCGGCGCGCCGATGCTGTCGATCTTCGGCGGCAAGATCACCACCTACCGACGCCTGGCGGAAGAGGCGGTCGACCGCATCGCCCCGTGCTTCGAGGACGGACTGCGCGAGCGCATCGGCGCGACGGCGGGCTGGACCGGACGCGTCGCCCTGCCCGGCGGCGACTTCGCCCCGGCCGACTTCCCCGCCCTCGTCGCCGCGCTCGCCGACGCCTGCCCCGGCCTCGGCCGACGCGAGGCGACGCGGCTGGTACGCTACTACGGTACGCGGGCCGAGACGATCTTCGGCGGCGGCACCTTCGCCGACCTCGGCCGCCATTTCGGCCACGGCCTCAGCGAACGCGAGCTCGACCACATGCGCGCCGAGGAATGGGCCGCCACCGCCGAGGACGTGCTGTGGCGACGCAGCAAACTCGGCCTTCATCTCGACCCGGCGGCGATCGCCGCGGTGGACGACTACTTCGGTGGCTCGCGCCGCGCGGCGTGAGACGATCGAACCGACCGACAGGCGAAGCGAAGGAGACGACGCGAAGGGAAGACAACCGCACGGCCGATCCGAAGATCAAGGCGGAAAACCGCCACGCGACGGCCGAACAGCTTCTGGGAGGAAGCAATGTACCTGGGCATCGACATGGGCACCTCGGGAGTGAAGGCGCTCCTGATCGACGAGGCGCAGTCGCTCGTCGACGAATCGTCTTCTCGTCCGCTTTCGGTCGACCGGCCGAAGCGTGGCTGGTCGGAACAGGACCCCGACCTGTGGTGGGACGCCGTGTGCGAAGCCGTCGACGGCCTGCGCGACCGCCATGCCGGCGCACTCGCCGCGGTCGAAGGCATCGGCCTGTCCGGCCAGATGTACGGCGCCACCGTCCTCGACGGCGCCGACCGACCGCTCCGGCCCGCCATCCTGTGGAACGACACCCGCGCCGATCGCGAATGCCGCGATCTGGAGGCCCACGATCCGGATCTGACCGCGATCGCCCATCGGCGACCGACCCCGGGGGTCACCGCACCGAAGCTCGCCTGGATCCGCCGCAACGAGCCGGAGGTCTTCGAGCGGATCCGCACGGTGCTGCTGCCCAAGGACTACGTCCGGCTGAAGCTGACCGGCGAGAAGGCTTCCGACCTCGCCGACGCCTCCGGCACCTATTGGGTCGACGTGGCGCGCCGCGACTGGTCGGACCGGCTGCTCGGCGCCACCGATCTCGGCCGCGAGCACATGCCGCGCCTCGTCGAAGGCGTCGAGGCGAGCGGACGGCTGCGTCCCGAACTCGCCGCCCGCTGGGGCATGGACCGCGCACCGGTCGTCGCCGGCGGCGGCGGCGACAACGCCTGCGGCGCCTGCGGCAGCGGTATCATCAAACCCGGTGTCGGCACGGTCTCGCTGGGGACGTCCGGCGTGCTCTTCGTCGCCACCGACGCGCCGCGGCCGAGCCTCCACCACGCGATCGAGAGCCTGTGCCATTCGGTTCCCGGCGTCTGGCACCAGATGGCGGTGATCCTGTCGGCGACCGCCTGCCTCACCTGGCTGTCGCGCCTGACCAAGCGCCCGGTCGGTGATCTCGTCGCCGATCTCGGCACCGCGCCGCGCGGGCCGACACCGCTGCTCTTCGTGCCCTATCTCGACGGCTGCTGGGCGCCGACCTTCGACGTCGACGTGCGCGGCGCCTTCGTCGGGCTCGATCACACCACCGACGACGCGGCGATGACGCAGGCCGTGCTGCAGGGCGTCGCCTTCGCGCTCGCCGAAGCCGCCGCGGGCTTCCGGGCCAACGGCGCGACCTTCGACCGCCTGCTCGGCATCGGCGGCGGTTCGCGTTCGAAAGTCTGGCTGGCGATGCTCGCCGACTGTCTCGGCACCGAGATCGCGGTGCCGGAGGCGAGCGAACTGGGGGCCGCCTTCGGCGCCGCCCGCCTCGGCCTCATCTGTGCCACCGGTGCCGACCCGCGGGCCGCGCTGACGATGCCGCGCATCGTCGACGTGATCGCGCCGGACCCCGGCCGCTCCCAAGCCTATCGCGAGGCCTTCGCGCGCTGGTCGGACCTCGTCGGTCCGGTCCGCGCCGCGTCCCGCCCGCTGCCCTCCGGGATGTGACGGTCACGGTCGCATCCGGCCCTTCGCGGCCCACGAGACGTGACGCGCCGGTCCGCAAAGAGGCCGGCGGGGAAGAACCGAGAAAAGACGATCGGAGAGGAAACACCATGACGGAACTCACCAGCGATCCCATCCACGACGACGCCCCGCAGACCTCGACCGGCGCCGCCGGCGGACCGACCCGCCGCCTGCTGCTCGGCGCCGCCGCGACGCTCGCCGCGACGCGCTATCTCGGCATCCGCCCGGCCGCGGCAGCCGAATACCGCTTCGCCGCGGCGCTCGGCTGGACCTCCTACGACTCCGGTCGCCATCTCCAGGAAGGCTTCAGGGCGGCCGTGAAGGAACTGGGCGGTGCGCTGTCGATGACCGACGCCGGCTTCGACGCCAAGAAGCAGTCCGAGCAGATCGACAGTCTCGTCGCCTCCAAGCCGGACGCGCTCTTCATCACCCCGGCCGACGCGGTCGCCATCGCGCCCGCCGTCCAGCGTGCCATCGCCGCCGGCATCCCGGTCTTCGCCGCCGACAGCATGGTGCCCGGCGTCGCGGTCAAGACAACCGCCATGTCGAACAACTTCGGCATGGGCTTCCACACCGCCGACTTCATCGCCAAGCAGCTGAAGGGCAAGGGCAAGATCGCCCGCGTGATGCTGCCGCAGAACGAGAGCTGGGACCAGCGCACACTCGGCATGGAATGGGCGCTCAAGGCCTATCCCGACATCAAGGTCGCCGCCGAATGGGCCTTCGCGCTCGCCGGCAACGTCACGCCGCGCCAGGCGATGGACAACATCCTGACCGCCAACCCCGACCTCGATGCGGTGTGGTGCGCCTGGGACGGCGCGGCGGTGGAGGGCACGCTGGCGGCCCGCGCCGCCGACCGGCCGAACCTGATCCTGACCGGCATCGACGGCGGCTCTCAGGCCTTCAACTACATCCAGGCCGGATCGCAGCTGAAGCTGTCGATGGCCCAGACCTTCTACGAGATGGCCTATCTCTGCGTCCTCTACGCGCACGAGCACAAGGCCGGGCGTCCGACCCCGCGCACCGTGATCACGCCGACCTACGCGGTGACCAAGCCGATGCTCGCGAAGGGCATTCCGGACGACTACGACGTGCCCGGTCACGGCGACAAGCTCGGATGGGTCCGGGCCGTCTGAGCCCCTCGCGCCGTCGGGAGGCGCGATCGGCGCCTCCCTCCTTCTCCTCCACCGAACGTCGGGAGGCCCCATGGCCGACATCGTTCTCAGGACGCAGGGACTGACCAAGCACTTCGGCTCGGTCCACGCGCTGACCGACGTGGACTTCGCGCTGGAACGCGGCGAGATCCACGCGCTGCTCGGCGTCAACGGCGCCGGCAAGTCGACCTTCATCAAGATCCTGTCGGGCGTCTACTCCAAGACCTCGGGCGACATCGAGATCGACGGCGCGCCCGTGTCGTTCCAGACGCCGCGCGACGCCATCGACCACGGCATCGCGACGGTGCAGCAGCACCCCGAGCTGATCCCCGATCTCGACGGGTACCAGAACATCTTCCTCGGTCGCGAGGGCGGGCGGCCCGGTCTCTTCCGACGGATCGACCATGCCGCGCTGCGACGGCGCGGCGACGCCCTGCTCGCTCGCTTTCCCGTCGACATCGACCTGTCGCGACCGGTCGGATCGCTCTCGGCGGTCGAGCGCGAGATCGTCGCGGTCCTCCAGGCGCTCTCGCACAGCGACATCCGCGTGATGATCCTCGACGAGCCGACCTCGACGCTGACCGAGGTCGAGAAGAGCGTGCTCTTCCGCATGATGGCGGCGCTCAAGGCCTCCGGCATCGCGATCATCTACATCACCCATCGCCTCGAGGAGGTGGTGGAACTCGCCGACCGCTTCACCGTCTTCCGCGGCGGCCGCCGGATCGTCACGATGGACGCCTCCGAGGTGCGCGAGCGCAGCCTGTCGATCGCCGAACTGATGCTCGGCGAACCGCTCGAGGACGTCTATCCGCCGAAGCGCGGCGAGGTCGCGACCGGCGGCCCGGCCTTCGAGGTCAGCGGGCTGCGTCTCGACGGCGTCTTCGAGCCGGTCGACTTCGAGGTCCGCCACGGCGAGATCCTCGGCATCTTCGGTCTCGTCGGTTCCGGTCTCGACGAGCTGTCGAAGTCGATGTTCGGCGTCGAGCCCGACCATGCCGGCGCGATCCGCGTCGAAGGGCGCGAAGTGGCGCCGCGCAATCCGCGCGAGGCGCTCGCCGCCGGCATCTTCCTGGTTCCGGGCGACCGACGCTCGGAAGGCCTGACGCTGACCCGCAACTCGATCTTCAACATCAAGCTCGCCGCCCTCGACCGCGCCTCCGGCCGGCTCGGCCTGCTCACCGGCGGAGCCAACCGACGGCGCGCCCGCGAACTCGCCGAGATCGTCGCCCTGACGCCACCCGACCTCGATCTGCCGGTCTCCGGCTTCTCCGGCGGCAACCAGCAGAAGATCGTCGTCGCCAAGGGCCTCTTCACCGAGGCCGCGGTCTACATCTTCGTCGAGCCGACCATCGGCGTCGACATCGGCGCGCGGTCGCGGCTCTACGCGCTCATCCGCGAACTGGCCGAGCGCGCCGCCGTCGTCGTCATGTCGACGGACTGCGACGAGGTCCACGGCCTCTCCGACCGCAGCTTCGCCCTCTACAAGGGCCGCCAGGTCGCCGCCGCCAGTTCCACCATCACCCGCAACGAACTCCTGAACGCCGGGATCATGGGGAGGCTGCAATGAAGTCCATCCGCTCGCTCCTGCCGCCGACCGCCCTTCGCGCCCTCGGCGTCCTCCTCCTCGTCGCGGCGATCGTGGCGATCTTCACCGCCGTCGAACCGCGCTATGCCTCGCGCGGCAATTTCGCCGCCGTCACCCGCCACATGGCGGCGAACGGCCTCGCCGCCCTCGGCCTGACGTTCGTCGTCGTGGTGCGCCGCTTCGACCTGTCGTTCCCGGGAATCGCCTGCTTCTCGGCGGTGACGATCGGCTGGCTCATCGCCGCCGGCTTCTCGCTCTGGCTGGCGATCGCCGTCGGCCTGGCGATCGGGGTGGCGATCGGTGCGGCCAACGGCTGGGCGATCGCCCATTTCGATCTGCCGGACATCGTCGTCACCATCGGCAGCGGTTCGATCGCCGCCGGCATGGCCTTCCTCTACACGGGCGGCCAGACGATCTTCCAGAACTTCATGACGTCGGGAATCCTCGACTTCAACGACGTGCGCATCTTCCAGCTGAGCCTGTCGGTCTACATGCTGCTGGCGATCTACGGGCTCGCGGCGCTGCTGCTGCACCGCTCGCGCGCCGGCGTCGCCTTCCATGCCACCGGCGAGAACCCGGTCGCCGCCTTCTTCTCCGGCATCCGCACGCGGGCCTGCATCGTCGCCGCCTTCGCGCTGTCGGGTGCCGGCGCGGTGCTGGCGGTCGTCCTGCTGATCGCCGAATCCGGCAATGCCAGCACCAACCACGGCCTGACCCTGCTGATGCCGGCCTATGCCGGGGTCTATCTCGGCGCGGCCCTGCTCGGCGGCGCCTCGGTGCCGGCGAGCCTGCTCGGCACGCTGGTCATCACCGTCCTCCTCGACGGGTTCTCGCTGCTGCGCGTGCCCTACTGGTACGGCGACGGCGTGGTCAGCCTGATCCTGCTCGCCGGCGTGGTGGTGTTCGACGAACGCTTCCGCCGCGGCTTCGCCGACACGCTGCGCGCCCTTGCCCCCAAGAACCCCGAGACCGGCGAGGTCCGCCCATGAGCAACGTCTCCTTCGCACAGGCCCCCGTCATGCCCTTGTCCAACATCGCGCGGATCCTCGGCCGGTGGTGGCTGCTCTTCGCCCTGATGATCGCCGTCGCCGGCTTCGCGACCCTGCGTCCGCACATGGTCGACGCCTCGAACATCGCCACCATCCTGCGCTCCGCCAGCCTGACCGGGATCATGATCCTCGGCCTCACCGGCGTCGCGGCGGCGGGCAAGATCGACGTCGGCTTCATGCAGGTCGCCGCTCTCGCCGACATGGTCGCCGCGGCGCTGGTCGCCGGCGGCTGGGGCTGGCCGATCGCCACCGTCACGGCCCTCGCGGTCGGCGGTGCCGTCGGCCTCCTCAACGGCTTCTTGGTCGGCACCCTCCGCCTCCAGCCGCTGATCGTCACCATCGCCACCGGCGGCGCCTGCGGCTCGGCCGCCGCCGCCATCGGCCGCGGCTCGCCGATCCGCATCGAGAGCGCCGGGCCGCTCGGCGACCTCCTCGCCGTCAACCTCGGCCCGGTGCCGCTGATCGCGATCGGCGTCGCCGTCCTCTACCTCGCCGCCTGGTACGCCCAGGAGCACCTGACCTTCGGCCGCTACATCTACGCGATCGCCCGCAACGAGGAGGCGGTGATCGAGGCGGGCGTGCCGACCCGTCGGCTGATCGCCCTGCTCTACGTCGTCTCCGGCGTCACCGCCGCGGCCGCCGGCGTGCTGCTGGTCGCCAATCTCTCCTCGGGTCAGCCGATGATCGGCGCCTCCTACTTCATCGACGGCCTGACCGCGGTCATGGTCGGCGGCATGATGATCCGGCTCGGCCAGCCCAACGTCATCGGCACCGCCTGCTCGACGCTGCTGCTGGCGGCGCTGGTCAGCGGCGGCGCCCTGCTCGGCTGGCCGGACTACCTGCGCGACATCGTCAAGGGCTGCCTGCTGATCGGCGGCGTCGCGCTGGCGGTGTGGATGGCGCGGCGGTCGCGGGTCGGCGAACGGAGGGGCGCGCGATGACCCGCTCCACCCCTTGCGTGATCGGTCTCGACTGCGGCACCGGCGGCGCCCGCGCCCTCGTCACCGATCTCGCCGGCCGCGTGCTGGGTCAGGCGACCTCGCCCTACCCCACGCACTACCCGCGGCCGGGCTGGGCGGAACAGTCGCCGGAGGACTGGTGGATCGCCGCCGTCGCCGCGATCCGCGGGGCGATCGCCGCGGCGGGCGTCTCGGCCGCCGACGTCACGGCGATCTCCGCCGACGGCACCTCCAGCACGCTCGTCGCGCTCGACGCCGCACTGCAGCCGATCGGGCCGGCCATCCTGTGGATGGACAACCGCGCCTCGGCGCAGGCCCGGCGGATGACGGCGACCGGCGACGCCGCGCTCGCGCGCTGCCGGGCCGGCGTCAGTTCGGAATGGATGCTGCCGCGCATCCTCTGGCTCGCCGAACGCCGGCCGGCCGAGTTCGAACGCACCCGCTGGTTCGTCGAGATGGCCGACTACCTGACGCTCCGTCTCTCGGGGCGTCTGACCCTCGGCCACAACCAGGCGACCAACCGCTGGTTCTTCGACGGCCGCGCCGGCGGCTGGCCCCGGGACTTCTTCGCCCGGATCGGCCTCGCCGGGATCGAGGAACGCTTTCCCGCCGACGTCCTGCCGCTCGGCGCGCCGGTCGGCCCGCTCGGGCACGAGGCGCAGGCGGAGACCGGCCTGACGGCTGCGACCCGCGTGGTGTGCGGCGGCACCGACGCCTACGTGGCGATGGCGGGGCTCGACGTCTGCCGTCCCGGCAAGACCGCCCTGATCACCGGCTCGTCGCATCTCGTCCTCTGCCAGACCGACACGCCGCGCGAGATCGCCGGGCTCTTCGGTCCGCATCCCGACTGCGTCGTGCCGGGGCTCTTCGTCTACGAGGGCGGCCAGGTCTCCTCGCTGTCGATCGTCAAATGGTGGCACGACCACTTCGCCTCCGCGGGCCGAGACGGCGACGCCCACGGCGAGATGATGCGAGCGGCGGCCGAGATCGAGATCGGTGCCGACGGTCTGGTGGCGCTCGACTTCTGGCAGGGCAACCGCAACCCCTATACCGACTACGACCTCCAGGGCGCGATCTGGGGTCTCACGCTGCGCCACACCCCGGCCCACGTGCTGCGGGCGCTGGTCGAGGCGATCGCCTACGGCACGCGCAACATCCTCGCCGAGCTCGTCGGCGCCGGCATCCCGGTGACCGACATGACCGCGTGCGGCGGCGCGGCACGCAGTCGGTTCCTGCTGCAGATGCATGCCGACACCACCGGGATACCGATCGCGGTGCCGAAGGTGACCGAGGCGACCGCCTTCGGCTCGGCGATCGTCGCCGCGGTCGGCGCGGGGGCCTACGGCGGTCTCGCCGAAGCAGCCGGCGCGATGGTGTCGATCGCCGAGACCATCGATCCAGACCCCGCCACCCGCGCCGCCTACGACGAAGGCTTCGCGTTCTATCGGGAGACCCATGCGGCGCTGGCGCCGTTGATGCACCGCATGGCCGCGCGCCACGCCGCGCGGGTCTGACCCGCCACGCCCCCGTTTCGATCGACGCGCGGACCCGAGCCGGATCCGTCGACGGCGCCCCCTTTCGCAGTTCACGTTCACGAAGGAGACTACCGATGGCCCACATGGGAGACCTGGTTGCCGAGATGCTGGCGCAGTACGGCGTCGAGCTGGTGTTCGGCATGCCGGGGGGACAGACGACGGCGCTGCACGACGGCATCTCGCGCCGCACCGACCGCATCCGCCACGTGCTGATGCGCGACGAGCGCAACGCCGCCTATGCCGCCGACGCCTATGCCCGCCTCACCGGCAAGCCCGGCGTCTGCGACGTCACCGTCGGCCCCGGCGCCAACCTGCTGCCGGCCGGCTTCATCGAGGCGCTCAACGCCTCGGTGCCGATGGTCGGCATCGTCGGCGAGTTGCCGCTCGACTGGCTGACCCTGAAGGAGAAGGGCATCGCCTCTCAAGGGTTCGACCAGCTCTCCTTCTTCAAGACCATCACCAAGGACAGCTGGCTGGTGCCCTCCGTCTCCGCCCTGCCGGAGATGATCCGCACCGCCTTCCGCGTCGCCACCTCGCCGCGGCCGGGCCCGGTCGCCCTGATCATCCCGCACGACGTCTTCGACGCCGAATGGGACGAGGCGGCGATCCGCATCGGCGTCGACGAACGCGCGATCCGCGCCCCCTTCGTCCGCTCCGCCCCCGTCGGCAGCGACGTCGATGCCGCGGTCGCCCTGATCCGGCGGTCGAAGCGGCCGGCGATCGTCTACGGCGGCGGCGTCCACGGCGCCGACGCCTGCGCCGAGGCGACCCGCTTCGCCGAACGGCTCGGCGGCCTCGCCGTCACCAGCCTGACCGGCCGCGGCTCGGTCCCGGAGACCGCGCCCCACGCCGCCGGCACGCTCAACCCGCTCGGCTCCTGGGCGGCGATCGAGCTGATCAAGGAGGCGGATCTCGTCATCTGGTGCGGCTCCAAGGCGAGCCAGAACACCGCGATGAACTGGACGCTGCCGTTGCCCGAGCAGGCGACGATCACCATCGACTCCGACCCGGCCGAGCACGGCCGCACCTTCCACCCGACCGTCTCGCTGTTCGGCGACGTGCGCGAGGCGCTGCTTCTGCTCGAAGCGAGGCTCGAACCGCAGTCGCATCCCGAATGGGCGGCGCGCATCGTCGAGATCAAGGCCGAGGGCGAGCGGCAGAAGCGGGTCGAGATCGAGAGCGAGACGCTGCCGATCCATCCCGCCCGCGTCATGGCCGAACTCGCCGCCCGCCTCGGCGAGGACGACATCGTCGTCTCCGACGCCAGCTTCTCGGCCGGCTGGATCGCCAACCACCTGCCGGCCCGCAAGCCGGGCCGCGGCTTCCTCTATGCCCGCGGCCAGGGCGGCCTCGGCTATTCGACCCCGGCGGCGATCGGCGCGGCGGAGACGCGGCCGGGCACCCGCATCGTCACGGTGGCCGGCGACGGCGCCTTCTCCTACACGATCGGCGAGCTCGCCACCCAGGCGCAGCGGAACCAAAGGATCGTCAACGTCGTCCTGAACAACGGCCGGCTCGGCTGGATCCAGCTGTGGCAGGAGATCTTCTTCAAGAACGTCCAGTCGGCGCTCTTGGAGAGCCAGAGCTGCCACCCGAACTTCGCCGACGCGGCGAGCGCGCTGGGTCTCGCCGGCTTCTACGCCGAGAAGCCCGAGGACATCGGCCCGGCCCTCGACGCCGCCTTCGCCCACGACGGTCCGTCGGTGGTGGAGGTGCGGGTCGACGATCTGGCCACCCCGATCCACTCGTTCAAGCGCCGCATGCGCGAGGGCGGCGACAGCCCGCGCCCGCGCCCCGGCACGGTCTACAGGCTGCGCGACTGGAAGGTGTCTCCCGACCTTGCCTGACGCAGCCGGGAAGCGGGATCCGACGGGACCGATCGCGGGCCGGCAAAACCGCGATCGGACCTCCCCCGAAAGGGTCCCGCTTCCCCTTTTCTTCACGACGACGCCCGCGGACCGATCCGATCCGCGGGCGTTCTTCGTTCGGATGATGCGTCGGCGTCAGAGTTCGGTCTCGGGGTCGATCCGGTCGGCGAGGAAGGCGAACTCCTCGGCATTCGACAGCACGAGGTCGCGCAGGTGGGCGGCGACCCGGCCATTGTGGTTGCGCCGCCAGACGAGCGACAGTGGTGACGGCGAACGGCCCTGCATCACCCGGCGCTCGACCAGACGGCCGGCGCGGATGTGTTCGCGCGCCATGGTGGTCGGCAGGAAGCCGACGCCAGCACCGGCGACATGGGCGACGATCTTGGTGCGCAGATCCGGCACCAGCATCTCCTTCTGACCGGCGAGCCGCCAGGCGACGCGCTTGACGAGACGCGTCGAGGTGTCCTGCACGTTGATCGCCGGGAAGCGCCGCAGTTCGTCGTTGGAGAGCGGTTCGGGGTGATCGGCGAGCGGATGATCCGGCGCCACGACGAAGACCCAGCGGATCGTGCCGAGCGGATGGGTGTCGAAGTCGTCGTTGATGGTGTGGAAGCCGGGCGCTCCGAGCGCCATGTGGACGCCGTTGTGCAGCAGCTCGTCCCAGACGCCCATGTAGACGGCGCTGCGGATCTCGATCTCGGTATGGGGGAAGGCGCGATTGAGGTGGGCGAGGATTCGCGCAGCGGCGTCCGAGTCGTAGAGCAGGTTGTTCACGACCAGGATGAAGCGCGGTTCGACGTTCTCGCCGACCTGCCGGAGTTCGTCGGGCAGGCCCTGCAGCCATTCGAAGATCTGGCCCGCCTTGTCGAGCAGCACGTGGCCGGCCGGCGTCAGCGTGACGTTGCGGGTGGTGCGGACGAAGAGCGGCGTGCCGATGCCGTCCTCGAGCGTCTTGATGCGGTAACTCACCGCCGAGGTGGTGCGGTGGAGTTGCTGGGCAGCGGCCGAGAAGCTCTTCAGACGAGCCACCGCGACGAAGGTGCGGACGGCTTCGAGATCGAGATTGGGAATGCGAGGTTCCATCGCGCGGACTCGATTCGATGCGCCTCGGCGGGCGGCGTGGGCGAGGCGAAGGGCAGCCGGTGGCCAGCCTAGCGCGGCTGTGGCGAGCCGGCAAAGCGACCCCGGCGCGCGCGAGACCCGTCGGCCGGTCTCAGGTTGTCGGGCGTGGCGACGCACCGCGTCCGACGACCACTGCTGCGGCGGCCACCATGCCGGCGAGCGTGTCCCAGCCCGAGGTGTGACCGATGGTCTCGACCCGGTCGAGGAGACCCTCGGCCGCGCCACCGACGGCGATCCGGTCGAGCATGTCGACGAGCCGCGCCGCCGCCTCGCCCTCGGCGGCATGGGCGAGATGGGCGGCGGCGATCACGTTGGTCGCCGTCGTCGCCGCGGACAGCACGACGCCGGCCGCGGCATCGGCCGCGTCGGCGCGCCCCAACCGCCGCAGGGCGATGAGAAAGCCGGCGAGAAAGTCGTCGCCCGACGGCGTCAGGCCCGGACCGAGGCCGACGAGACGGGCGACATCGGGCACCGGCCCCGTCCCGCCCGCTCGCGCCCAGGCGACGAGGGCGGCGATCGGCGCGACGGCCGGCGCCAGCATGAGATCGAGCCGATCGGCCGACGGCACCGTGCCGCGACAGAGGTCGGCGACGAGGACGCCGAGGCCGGAGGGCGATCGATCCACGACCGCCTCGGCCAACCGGTCGAGACCGCGGGCGAGCGCTTCGGCCGAGAACGACGGCGGTCGAGGCGCCTTCCAGGGCACGAGGCCGGCGCAGTCGAAGGCGATGCCGGCGACGTCGAGGACGGCGCCCCGCACCTCCCCCGCATCGCCGATCGCGATGCCGTCGGTCGCTTCGCTCTCCCCCTCGACATCGACGAGGAGATGCATCGGGCCGGGGCCGAAGTCGGCGGGACCGACGCAGACGAGGCCGCCACCGATGTTGAGGTAGAAGCTGCGGGCGAAGACCGCCACGACCCGGCCGCGCGCTCCCCCTTCGAGGAGGCGGGCGGCGGCGGCGCCGATCGTCGTCGCGGATGTCGTCGCCATCGCCTGCGTCTCCTCCCCGGCGTCGTTCACACCGCCGCGCGGTACGGGGCGTCGACCGCGTCGGCGACGATGTGCGTTCCGGTCTCGCCGCGCAACATCGGCACCGCGTCCTCGAGGCGACCGATCAGCACGCGCCGGCCGCCGCCTTCGAGGAACTGGATCGCCGCGTCGATCTTCGGTCCCATGCTGCCGGGCGGGAACTGGCCGTCGTCGCGGTGGCGCCGGATCTCGGAGAGGCTCACCCGCTCGAGCGGCCGCTGGGTCGGCTTGCCGTAGTCGACGGCGACGCGCGGCACCGAGGTGAGGATCATCAGATCCTCGATGCCGAGGAGATTGGCCATCAACGCCGAGGTGCGGTCCTTGTCGATCACCGCCTCGACGCCGTGGCGGCAGCCCAGCTCGTCGCGCACCACCGGGATGCCGCCGCCGCCACCGGCGATGACCACGGCGCCGGAGGCGGCCGCGGTGCCGATCAGCGCCGTCTCGACGATGTGGACGGGCATCGGCGAGGGCACGACGCAGCGCCAACCGCGTCCCGAATCCTCGCGCATCTCCCAGCCGAGTTCCTCGCGCAGCGCCTTCGCCTCGGCCTCGCCGTAGAAGTAGCCGATCGGCTTGGTGGGATTCTCGAAGGCCGGGTCGGCGGGATCGACCTCGACCTGGGTCAGCATGCAGACCACCTCGCGGGGGTTGCCGGCGGCGCGCAGCGTGTTCTCGAGCGCCTGCAGCAGCACGTAGGCGACGCCGCCCTGGCTGTGGGCGACGAGGATGTCGAGCGACATCGGCGCCACACGGTGACGCGCCAGAACGTTGCGCATCAGGATCTTGCCGACCACCGGGCCGTTGCCGTGGGTGATGACGAGCTGGGTGTCGAGTGCCATCAGCGGCAGCAGGGCGGCGCCGAGGCGGGCGGCGACGTCGGCCTGTTCGGCAGGGGTGCCGCGGATGCCCTCGGGGTGGATGGCGTTGCCGCCGATGGCGATCAGCAGGCGGGCGGGGATGTCCTCGGTCATGTCGACCTCCCGGGTGTGGTCGTCTCGTTGGTTTCGGAAAACAAGGGGCCGTCCGTCGGTCGCGAGCGGCCGACGGGGCTCGGTTCCGGTGGGGCGCGGGTCAGACGCCCCCTCGTCGCCTTCGGTTCAGGCCGCCGCGGCGCGGGCGGCGGCGAGGGCTTCCAGCGCCTGTTCGAAACAGGCGAGCGGCGGCCGCACGGTGCCGGCGCCGACCTGACCGATGCCGGGCAGGCGGTGGGCGATGCCGGTGTTGATCACCGGCGTGATGCCGGTCTCGACGACACGACGCACGTCGAGGCCGACGCAGGCGCCCTGGAAGTCCCAGGTCGGGATCTGCAGGGTCGAGTTGGTCTCGACGTAGATCTCGCGCATCTCCTCGGAGATCTCGAGCGCATCGGCGAAGCCGCCCGAGCCGACGAAGCGGGTGACGCCCGGCGCCGCGATCATCGCCGCACCGCCGATGCCGAAGGTCTCGGTGATGGCGCTGTCGCCGATGTCGGGATTGGCGTCGGCCTGCGAGTAGCCGGTGAAGAACAGGCCGACCGGCGTGTTGACCGGGGCGGTGAACCAGCGGTTCCCCAGACCGGCGACGCGGATGCCGAAGTCACGACCGTTGCGGGTCATGGCGGTGACGATCGAGCCGGCGCCGACGGCGTGGCCGGCGTCCATGACGCACTTGCAGTGCGCCATCGCCACGTTGAGGAAGAACTGGTCGGTGCGTTCGAGGAAGCGCAGCACCGCCTCCTTGTCGGCGACCGAGGCCTCGCCGGCGGCGATGTCGGCGGCGAGCGCCTTGAGCAGCAGCGCGGAGGCCGCGATGTTGCGCTGGTGGAACTCGTCGCCCATGGTGATCGCCTGGGCCATCAGGGCGGTCAGGTCGATGCCGCCCTTGCGCTCCAGCGCCGCCGAGAGAACCGGAGCGAGCACGTCGCGCATCCAGGCGAGCCGGGTCTGCACCTCGCCCTCGAAGGCGCCGAAGCGCATCACCTTGCCGATGCCCTCGTTGAGGTTGCAGTAGGCGACGTTGCCCTGCTCGGCGTTCTCGACGACGAGCACCGGCATGTTGGCCGAGGTGATGCCGCCCATCGGACCGACGGCGGAATTGTCGTGGCAGGGAACGAAGCGGATCTTCGCGGCGGCGAAGGCCTCGGCCTCTTCCACGGTCTTCGCCCAGCCCTCGAACAGGCAGGTACCGAGCACCGCACCCTTCATCGGGCCGGTCATGGCCGCCCATTCGATCGGCGGGCCGGCATGCATCAGCACCGCGCCTTCGGCGAGTGCCGGGATGCAGGCCCCGGCGGGCCGGACGTCGACGAGGCGGGGACGGGCGCGGCGGATCTCGGCGATCACGGCCGCATTGGCTTCGTTGATGGTCGCATACATGTCGATACTCCGAAATCAGACGAGGGAGGCGGCCAGGCGGCGCAGCCGTTCGGCACCTTCCGGCGCCGGTTCCCATTGCAGGTGGACGGTGGCGACGCCGCCCGCGGCGAGGTCGTCGGCGAAGCCGCGCAGACCGATGTTGACGACCGCGGCGGGCTCGCCGAGCAGTGCGGGCGGCGTTCCCGGGGCGGCCCCGGAGGGCGTCAGGAGCCGGAGGGCGAGGAGGACCGCCGCCCGCACGCTGCCGGCGATCAAGATGCCGGCGTCTTCGAGTTTCTGGGACTGGACCGCGAGATCCTGCGGATCGTCGGGAACGCCGGTCAGGGTGGCGACGACCGTGATCGGCGAGGCGTCGCCGCGGGCGGCGCGCATCGCCTCGACGGCGCGGGCGAGTTCGCCGGCCGGATCGAGGTGACTGCCGAAGCCGAGCACGACGTCGACCAGCAGCACGCCGGCATCCGGGTCCTTCGCCAGGGCGACGACGAGCTCGTTGCGGGCGAAGGGATCGATCATCGGATGCGGACGGCCACGGGTGTAGACGTCGTCGCCGAGATCGACGATGCGATGGTGCTCGGTGCGCAGCATGAAGCCTTCGGCATGGGCCGCGTCGGGGACGAGATCCAGCGCCTCGGCGAGCAGTCCCGCCGCCTCGCCGGCGAGCGTACCGCCGGTGTAGAGGCCGCGGATGCCGGGCGCCGTCGGCCGCGGCAGGTCACGGGCGAGCGCGTCGATCTCGACGAGTTCGACCGCCAGCGCCGCCGCCTCGTCGAGGGTGCGGGCGAGGTGGACGTCGCCGAAGTCGCGCCGACCGGGACGGTCGCCGAGGAAGAGGGCGACGACCGGCTTGCCGAGCTTCGCCATCCGGTCGAGCAGCTTCGCCCGGACCGCCGGTGCCGGCGGCTTGGAGACGAAGGCGACGACGCGGGTGGCCGGATCGGCGGCGACGAGATCGAGCGCGGTCTCGGCGGAGATGCCGCCGATCGTCTCGGAGAGGTCGCGACCGCCCAGGCCGAGGGCATGGGTGATGCCGTGACCGCGCCGGGCGATCTGGCAGGTCAGTTCCTGGATGCCGGTGCCGGAGGCGCCGACCACGGCGATCGGACCGGCGGGCACCCGGTTGGCGAAGGCGAGCGGGGCGCCGCCGACGATCGCCGTACCGCAGTCCGGCCCCATGACGAGGAGGCCGTGGTCGCGGGCGAAGGTCTTGAGGTCGCGTTCCTGATCGATCCCGACGTTGTCGGAGAAGATCATGACGTTGAGCCCGCCCTCGAGCGCCTCGCGGGCGAGCCCCGCGGCGTATTGGCCGGCGACCGAGACGAGGGCGATGTTCGCCTTCGGGTTCATCTCCCGGGCCCGGCGCCAGGAGCGGGCGACCGGGTAGCGGGCCTTGCCGGAGCCCTTGGCGAGCTCGGCCAGACGTTCGCCGATGCGAGTGGCGATCGCGTCGGCGACGGCCGGGTCGGCGTCCTCGGCATCGACGACGATGCAGAGGTCGTTGGGGGTGGCCTCCGCGAGGAGGTCGTGCCAGAGGCCGGTCTCGCGGAAGACGTCCTTGTTGGCCGGGGTTCCCATCATCACCGAGACGCGTGTCACCTCGGGGAGAGCGGAGAGATCCCGCGACAGGACCATCAGGGTGACGGAGTCCTGGAAGTTGCCTTTGATCAGACGAGCGTGGAGCATCTCAGGCAGCCTTCTCGGTCGCGTTGGCGCGGGTGTCGTCGAGGAACATCATGCCGACCATGCCGACGATCAGGATCGCGGCGGAGATGTAGAAGTTGGCGGCGAGGCTCCCGGTGGCGTCGGCGATCATGCCGGCGATGACGGGGGCGACGATCGACGAGGACATGCCGACGAAGTTGAAGATGCCGAAGGCGGTTCCGTAGGAGTCCTTCGAGGCGTTGTCGGCGACGGCGGCGACCAGCACCGGATCGAGGGCCAGCTTGCCGAAGAAGCCGTAGACGCAGATCGCGGCGATCACCTGATTCACGTCGTGGAGGAAGGCGATCGAGATCAGGCTGAGGGCGGCGATCGGCACCAGCACCATGACCAGCGGGCGGCGCTTGCCGAGCTTGTCGGAGATGCGGGCGAAGAGCAGGCCGCCGGGGATCGACACCCACGCCACCAGCGACGAGATGTTGCCGATGTCCTTCACCGGGATGCCGCGCTCGGTCTGCAGGTAGTAGGGCAGCCAGGTCAGGATCATGAAGAAGCCGAACAGCGAGCAGAACACCATCAGATAGGTGAGGACGAGGTTCCGGTTGCGGATCAGCGCCATGAAGGACGAGCGCTGCGACTGGCCGGCGACCGGGGCGGGACGCGGGCGTTCCTTGACCAGCCACCAGATCAGCAGACCGGTGACGATGGTGGGCAGGGCCATGAAGTAGAACGGCGTGCGCCAGCCCATGCCGAGCGTGTAGGCGATCCAGCTCGAGGCCATCAGGCCGAGTGCGATGCCGAAGGCCATGCCGGAATTGATGATGGCGCTGCCGAGCGAACGGTATTCCTGCGGAATCTGTTCGGAGGAGATGCCGTACTGCGGGCCGTAGTAGGTGCCTTCGCCGGCACCGGTGACGATGCGCGAGGCGAGCAGTTGCCAGAAGGTCTTCACCGTGCCGGTGACGGCGGTGAAGACGCCGAACAGGATGAAGCCCGGCACCAGCACCTTCTTGCGGCCGATGCGGTCGCCGAGGATGCCGGCGGGGATCTGCAGGATGGCGTAGGAGAAGAAGAACACGCTGGAGATCAGGCCGAGCTGGGTGCCGCTCAGGCCGAACTCGCTCTGGATGTCCTTCATGACGGGATTGAGGACGGTGCGGTCGGCGTACATGAACACCCAACCGAGCCAGAACAGAAAGACGGTGATCCACCATCCGGGGATGCCGATGCGGTTCTCGGCCGCGGCGGGCGCCGTGGTCTTCGCCGTCTCCGCCACCCGGGCCTCTCCCGATGTCGCGAGCTGACTGGTCATGAGACTGTTCCCTTCACGTGATGCGATGGAGCATCGATACGCCCGCCGGGACGCCCGATCTTTCCGAAACTTCGCGACAATCGGAGCCCCGGCGTCGGCCTTCGCCGTCCCCGACAGCCGATGCCGAGCGCCGCCCGATCTCCGGCAACATCCTGACGACAAAGACGTTTTCGAAGGATCCGAAACGGCGGACGACGGCATCGGACTGTTGAAGCGGCTCGAAGGACGCCTCTTCTGGCTGCGACCTTTCGATCAACGATCGACCGACTGTTGAATTCTCTCGAAATCCGCAGACTTACTGATCCGATCTGGCGATCGCGACGCGGCGTGGCGGATCGACCGCATCGCCGAGGACCACTCCGAGAGGCGCCGGACGGGCGTCTCCGGGCGTCGCCCCCCCTCGCCCCTGCCGTCTCCGACCCGGAAGACGCGTCGCCATTGATGCAATGTTTTCAACAATCGGTTTCGCCCGTGGCGCCGCGATCGGCGGAATTTCGCGTATTCCGGCCGCGGATCGTCTTCAGGGGTGGGCGGCCGTCGGCGCCGGTCTGGACGATTTTGCGCACTTGACGTCGAGCGACCTCGAAACGAAAGCTTCCCGTCATCGAAGGCAGACGTCGACCGTGGCGAACCCGCTCTCGTCTCGAAGCGTGGAATGGTTCGAAGAATTCGGAAAGACGTTCTGCGAGAGGAACCGTTCGATACACGCGATATCGCTCGCTTCGGCGACGACGGACAGACGAAGGCGTCGACGACGACTTCGGACCTCCGCCGTTCCGACGACGGCTTCGCACGGCCCGACGGCTCGGGCGCGATCCGGTCACGGGAAGACCCGGCGCGCCGCGACGAGCCTCGGTGGACCGTTCCTCGACGTCCACGACGGGCCGGCCGGCATCGCCGCGGCCCCGCCACTTCATCGAGCGCGCCGCGACGTCCGTCGCCGCCGCGCCGGAACGACGAACGGGGGAAGAACCATGTCCAATCCGTCGACACCTGCCGCGACCGGCCCCACACCCGACGGGGCGCGGCGCGCCACGATCGTCATGCTCGGCGCCGTCGCCGTCTCGCTGGCGCTCGCCGTCCTCGCCCGTTCGGCGCCGGGCACCGCCGCCGCCGCGGCGATCGGCGTGCTGCCGATCGTGCTCATCCTCGGGCTGCTCTTCGCCCAGGTGAACATGCTGATCGCGGCGCTGGCCGGCGGCATCATGGCGATGATCATCGGCGACATCGGACTGGCCGAGGCCAACAAGGGCCTCGGCGAGGCCGTGCCGAAGATGCTGTCGATCACCGTGCCGATCCTCAACTCGGCGATCGCCATGGCGGTGTTCAAGGCCGGCGGCTACGCCTCGGCCCTGACGCTGGTCCGCCGCAACATCGGCGAGCGGGTCGAATACGTCGGCGCCTTCATCGTGCTGCTGCAGGCCGCCGCCACCTACATGTCGGGCATCGGCGGCGGATCGGCCATGGTCATCGCGCCGCTCGCCTTCGCCGCCGTCGGCGCCATCCCGGCGGTGATCGCCGGCATGTCGATCGCCGCCGCCGCCTGCTTCACCACCTCGCCGGCCTCGCTCGAATCGTCGGTCGTGTCGAAGCTGACCGGCGTTCCGGTCGCCGACTACGTGGCGATGATGCAGCCCTACACCGCGCTCTTCGTGATCATCGCCGTCGCCATCGCCTTCGTCGGCACCAAGCGGGCGAAGTCCCTGTTCCACGGCGAGATCCCGGCAGAATTCCGCGACATGTCGAACGCCGAGCTGTGGAAGCGCACCATTCCGGCCGCCTTCCTGATGTTCGCGGTGATCGCCGGCCCCTTCGTCAACGCCGCCGTCGGCGTGCCGGTCCTCGGTCCGGTCGCCTATGCCATCGTCACGCTGGCGCTGGTGTGGCTGTGCAGCGACTTCTCGGCCAACCAGTCGGTCGACGCGATGATCGACGGCTCGTCCTACATCCTCACCCGTCTGCTGCAGGTCGGCCTGTTCCTGGTCTTCATCGGCATGATCGAGAAGATCGGCGCCTTCGCCACCATCGCCGGCCTGGTCAAGATGGCGCCGCCCTCGCTGGTGGTTCCCGCCGCCGTCGTCGCCGGCTTCGCCATCGGCTTCCCGGCGGGCGCCTATGTCGGCTCGATCCTGACGCTGGTGCTGCCGATCGCCGTGGCGCTGGGCTTCTCGCCGCTCGCCGTCGGCTTCGTCACCATCGGCGTCGGCTTCGGCAGCCAGGTGTCGCTGGTCAACATCACCATGCAGGCGCTCAGTGCCGGCTTCCGCATTCCGGTGCTCCAGGTCTCCAAGGGCAACGCGCCCTACGTCCTGAGCTGCGTCGTGCTGCTGGTCCTGCTCGCCTTCGTCATGGTCTGATCGTTCGAGGAGACGAAATCATGGATCTGATCTTTCGCAACGTCCGTCTCGACGACCGCGACCCGACCACCGACGTCGGCATCGAAGCGGGGCGCATCGTCGCCGTCGAACCGAAGCTCGCGGCCGAGGCGGCCGAGACGATCGACGGCGCCGGCCGAGTACTCGTCCCCGGCTTCGTCGAGAGCCATCTCCATCTGGAGAAGGCCTACGTCATGGACCGCAAGCCCAATCGCTCGGGCACACTGATGGAGGCGATCGCCGTCACCGCGGCGCTGAAGCCGACCTTCACCCGCGAGGACATCGAGACGCGGTCGCGGCGGGTGCTGAAGCAGCTCGTCGCCTGCGGCACCACCCATGTGCGCGCCCATGCCGAGTTCGACCCGGCGCAGGGCTTCACCGGCTTCGACACGGTACTGAGCCTGCGCGAGGAGTATCGTGGCCTCATCGACATCCAGGTCGTCGCCTTCCCGCAGGAGGGCATCCTCAAGGCGCCGGGCACCGACGCCATGATGGTCGAGGCGATGAAGAAGGGCGCCGACGTGGTCGGCGGCATCCCCTACAACGACACCGACGCCGAGGCCCATATCGACTGGGTCTTCCGCCTCGCCCGCGACTTCGACAAGGACCTCGACTTCCACCAGGACTTCCGCGACGACGGCGACGCCATGTCGATCGAGTATCTGGCGCGCAAGACGATCACCGAGGGCTGGCAGGGTCGCGTCTCTGTCGGCCACCTGACGGCGCTCGCCGCCGTCTCGCCCGAACGCCGCGACGCGATCGTCGCGCTGCTGAAGGATGCCGGCATCTCGGTCATGGCGTTGCCGGCGACCGACATGCACCTCGGCGGGCGCAGGGACGTCGACAACGTCCGGCGCACCATCACGCCGGTCCGGGCGCTGCGCGACGGCGGGGTCAACGTCTGCCTCGCGACCAACAACATCCGCAACGCCTTCACCCCCTACGGCACCGGCGACCTGCTGCAGATCGCGGCGCTCGCCCTGCCCGCCTGCCACCTCGGCGGTGCGGACGATCAGGCGACGGTGCTCGACATGTTGACGGTCAATCCGGCGAAGGCGCTGCGCCTTCCCGACTACGGGCTCGCGGTCGGCGCCCGCGCCGACATGGTGTTGCTCGACACCCGGCGCGTCGCCGACGTGATCCTCGACATCCCCGACCGCAACGTCGTGGTGAAGGGCGGCCGCATCGTCGCCCGCACCGAGCGACGGGTCGAGACGGTGCTCTGAGGCCGCGCGCCACGAAGAGGCCCGCGCCGGGGACGCTCCCTCGGCGCGGCCTTCGCGTCGTCACATCGCTTCCCGGCGAACCGGCGGGCGACGGAAGGCCGGGGCGATGTCGAAGGTCTCGGCGAAGAGCGGCGCCGGCATCGGCTTGCCGAAGAAGTAGCCCTGTCCCTCCCGGCATCCCTGGTGGAGGAGATCGTCGCGTTCGGCCTCCTCCTCGATGCCTTCGGCGATCGTGTCGAGATCGAAGGCCCGCGCGATGTCGAGGATCGCCCGGACCACCGAGGCGTCCTTGCCGGAGGTCAGCATGCCGGTGACGAAGGACCGGTCGATCTTGATGCGGGTCAGCGGGTAGCTCTTCAGCAGGCTGAGCGAGGCGAAACCGGTTCCGAAGTCGTCGACGGCGAGGCCGACGCCGTGGGCGCGGAGCCGGCCCAACCGATCGAGGACGACGTCGTCGAGGCCGAGGGCGATGTTCTCGGTGATCTCGAGTTCGAGCGCGTCGGCGGGAAGACCGTGACGATCGAGCGCCTCGATCACCTCGCTCGCGAGGTCGCCGACACGGAACTGGGCGGCGAACAGGTTGACCCCGATGCGGAAGTCGTCCGCACCGTTGCGGCGCCAGAAGGCCGCCTGGGCGCAGGCCTGGTCGAGCACCCAGGATCCGACCGTCGCGGCCAGAGGACCGCGTTCGAGGGCCGGCAGGAAGGCGGCGGGGGCGAGGAGCCCGCGCTGCGGGTGGAGCCAGCGGATCAGCGCCTCGGCCCCGGTCAGGGCGCCGTCGGTCAGGCGGACCTGGGGCTGGTAGAAGAGCAGGAACTCGCCCTCCTTGACCGCCCGGTGGATCTCCATGCCATGGAGCCGGCGCGCCGCCGCCTCCATGCGCAGGGCCGGCTCGAAGGCGAAGGACCGGCCGCGTCCGTCGGTCTTGGCGCGAAACAGCGCGAGATCGGCGTTGCCGAGCAGTTCCATCGGGTTGCCGGTGTGGAGCGGGGCGAGCGCGACGCCGCAGCTCGCGGCGACGTGGATCTCCTGCCCGTCGATGACGATCGGCCGGGCGATGTCGTCGTTGATCGCATCGGAAATCGCCATGGCCCATGCGGGTTCGGCCACGCCGCGCAGGAGGACCGCGAATTCGTCGCCGCCGATCCGCGCCGCCGTGTCGCCCTCGCCGGTGCGACGTTCGAGCCGCGCGGCCACTTCGCGCAGGATGCCGTCGCCGACGGCGTGTCCGAGCGTGTCGTTGACGTCCTTGAAGCCGTCGAGATCGATCATCACCACCGCGGCGGGCGTCGCCGCCGCCAGCGCCTCCTCGACCAGCCGGAAGAAGCGGCCGCGATTGGCGAGGCCGGTGAGGAGGTCGAAGTCGGCGAGCCGGAGGAGTTCCGCGGTGTCGCGGCGCGCCGCCGCCGCGTCCTCCGGAGGTTCCACGCGAGCGGCCGATCCGGCGGCGACCTCGATGCGCCGCAACTCGAGCCTGTCCGACGCCATCAGCGCCAGTTCACGCAGGCGATCCGCGTCGTCGCGCGAGAACTCCGGGTGGGGCCGGCCGTCGATCACGCAGAGCGCGCCGAGCGGCTGGCCGCAGGACGAGACCAGGGGTACGCCGGCGTAGAAGCGCAGTCCGGCCGGGCCGGTGACCAGCGGATTGTCGTGGAAGCGCTCGTCGCGGGTCGCGTCGGGAACGACCATGACGCCGTCGCCGGCGATGGCATGCGCGCAGAAGGACACGTCGCGCCGCATGTCGACCTCACCGATGCCGACGCTGGCGGCGAAGAAGACGTGGTCCGAACCGATCATGTTCACCGCGGCGACGGGCATGTCGAAGATGCGAGCAGCGATGCGCACGACCGAGTCGAGGCTGGGCAGCGGGCGTTCGTCCCCCAGGCCGTATTCGGACAGGGCCTTCAGTCGATCCGTCTCGGTCGGCAAGATCGGGGGACACTTCATGAATTTCCCTCCCGAAGGCATCGTGGCAGATCGATCGGAAACCCGGAATCGAGACCTCGACACATCATATCAAATCGTGATCGATACTCCTTTCCAGAAGATCAACGATCACACTCGGTACGAACGGCGAAAGACATCGTCACGGCCAGTCGAGCGGGCGGGCGGCTGACACTACTACAGAACGACCTCGACAAAATTACCTTACGTAACTGTTCGTCGCGATCATCGATCGTTTGCCGGCGCGGCACCTCGGACGACACGAGACCGTGAAGCGGCCTGCGATCTCCGTCCGCGCGCCCCATATGGGAAGAGAAAAGCCGCACTCCCCCCTCCCCGGAGACCGGACATGACCGCTTCCCATCCCGACACGTTCTCCGCCCGCCGCTCCATCGAGATCGACGGGCGATCCTTCGTCCTTTTCGATCTCGCCGCCGCCGGGGCCAACGGGCTTTCCGGCCTGTCGCGCCTGCCCTTCTCGCTCAAGGTGCTGGCGGAGAACCTGCTGCGTCACGAGGACGGTCGCACGGTGACGGCCGACGATTTGCGGGCACTCGCCGCTTGGGGCGAGACGCGGGGACGAGCCGAGCGCGAGATCGCCTATCGACCCGCCCGCGTGCTGATGCAGGACTTCACCGGCGTTCCCGCCGTGGTCGATCTCGCCGCCATGCGCGACGCGGTCGCGGCGCTGGGCGGATCGCCGGATCAGATCAATCCGCTGATCCCGGTCGATCTGGTGGTAGACCATTCCGTCGTGGTCGACTTCTTCGGCAACGCGTCGGCGCTTTCGCGCAACGTGGCACGCGAATACGAGCAGAACCACGAGCGCTACACCTTCCTGAAATGGGGGCAGAAGGCCTTCCGCGACTTCCGCGTGGTGCCGCCGGGCACCGGCATCTGCCATCAGGTCAATCTCGAATATCTGGCCCGCGTGGTGTGGACGCGCGAGGGCGCCGACGGCACGACCGTCGCCTATCCCGACACCTGCGTCGGCACCGACAGCCACACCACCATGGTCGGCGGCCTCGGCGTGCTCGGCTGGGGCGTCGGCGGCATCGAGGCGGAGGCGGCCATGCTCGGCCAGCCGGTGTCGATGCTGATCCCGGAGGTGATCGGCTTCCGCCTGACCGGACGGCTGCGCGAGGGCGTCACCTCGACCGATCTCGTCCTCACCGTGACGCAGATGCTGCGCAAGAAGGGCGTCGTCGGCAAGTTCGTCGAGTTCTTCGGCCCCGGCCTCTCGGGACTCGGTCTCGCCGACCGCGCCACGATCGGCAACATGGCGCCGGAATACGGCGCGACCTGCGGCTTCTTCCCCGTCGATGCCGTCACCCTCGCCTATCTCCGCCTCTCCGGCCGCTCCGACGAGCAAGTGGCGCTGGTCGAGGCCTACACGAAGGCGCAGGGCCTCTTCCGCGACGAGACGACCGCCGATCCGCTCTTCACCGACGTGCTCGAACTCGATCTGGCGGAAGTCGAGCCCTCGCTCGCCGGGCCGAAACGGCCGGAGGGACGGGTGGCGCTCGGCTCGGTGCCGGCCGTCTTCGACGCGGCGCTCGAGGGCGAGTACCGCAAGCCCGGCGAGGCCGGGAAACGCTGGAAGGTCGAGGGGACCGACTTCGACCTCGGCCACGGCGACGTCGTCATCGCGGCGATCACCTCCTGCACCAACACGTCCAACCCCTCGGTGCTGGTCGCCGCCGGTCTCCTCGCCCGCAAGGCGCGCGAACGGGGGCTGCGGACCAAGCCGTGGGTGAAGACCTCGCTGGCGCCGGGCAGCCAGGTGGTCGCGGCCTATCTGAAGGCCTCCGGCCTGCAGGACGATCTCGACGCCCTCGGCTTCCAGATCGTCGGCTTCGGCTGCACCACCTGCATCGGCAATTCCGGACCGCTCGACCCGGCGATCTCGCGGACGATCGCCGAGCACGGCATCGTCGCCGGCGCCGTACTCTCCGGCAACCGCAACTTCGAGGGCCGCATCTCGCCCGACGTGCAGGCGAACTGGCTCGCCTCGCCGCCCCTCGTCGTCGCCCATGCGCTCGCCGGCACGACCCGCGTCGACCTGACCCGCGCGCCGCTGGGCATCGGATCGGACGGCAGGCCGGTGTTCCTCGCCGACGTCTGGCCGTCGTCGGCCGAGATCGACGCGGTGATCGCCAGACACGTCACCGGCGCCCTCTTCCGCGAGAAATACGCCGAGGTCTTCACCGGTGACGCCCGCTGGCAGGAGGTCGAGGTGACCGGGGGCGAGACCTATGCCTGGGACGACGCCTCGACCTACGTGCGCAACCCGCCGTATTTCGAGGGGATGACGCGGTCGCTGCCGACGATCTCCGACGTCAGGGGCGCGCGCATCCTCGCGCTGCTCGGCGACAAGATCACCACCGACCACATCTCGCCGGCCGGCTCGATCAAGACCGCCTCGCCGGCCGGACAGTATCTCCTCGCCCACGGCGTCGAGCCCAAGGACTTCAACCAGTACGGCACCCGGCGCGGCAATCACGAGGTGATGATCCGCGGCACCTTCGCCAACATCCGCATCAAGAACGCCATGGTCCGCGACGAGACGGGCGCGATCGTCGAGGGCGGCTTCACCGTCCACCATCCCTCCGGCGAAAGGGCCGCGATCTACGACGTCGCCCGGCGCTATGCCGCCGAGGGCGTGCCGCTCGTCGTCTTCGCCGGCGTCGAATACGGCAACGGCTCGTCGCGCGACTGGGCGGCCAAGGGCACACGGCTGCTCGGCGTGAAGGCCGTGGTGGCGCGGACCTACGAGCGCATCCACCGCTCCAACCTCGTCGGCATGGGCGTGTTGCCGCTGCAGTTCGAGGACGGCACCAGTTGGGAGAGCCTCGGGCTGACCGGCGCGGAGACGGTGTCGATCGGCGGGCTCGACGCGCTGGCGCCGCGGGCGATGCTGACGCTCGACATCGAACGGGCGGACGGCTCGCGTCTCGCCGTGCCGGTCATCGTGCGCATCGATACCGCCGACGAGCTCGACTACTACGTCAACGGCGGCATCCTGCCGACGGTGCTGCGGAATCTGGCCGACGCGCGGGGAGGCGCCCGATGAACGAGACCCGCGACGCCGCCCATCGGCTCGAACGCGACACGTTCGGCGAGATCGCCGTTCCCGCCGACCGGCTGTGGGGCGCGCAGACGCAGCGGTCGCTCGCCCATTTCGCCATCGGCGAGGACCGCATGCCGCGACGCATCGTCCACGCCCTGGCGCTGATCAAGAAGATCGCCGCCGGCGTCAACGTCGCGCTCGCCGGGCTCGACGCGGCCAAGGCGGAGGCCATCGGCCGGGCGGCGGACGAGGTCGTCGCCGGCCGCCACGACGGCGAGTTCCCGCTCGTCGTCTGGCAGACGGGATCCGGCACCCAGTCGAACATGAACGTCAACGAAGTGCTGGCGAACCGCGCCTCGCAACTGCTCGGCGGGCCGATCGGCGAGGGGCGCCTCGTCCATCCCAACGACGACGTCAATCGCTCGCAGTCCTCCAACGACGTCTTTCCGACCGCCATGAACGTGGCGATCGCCCGGGCGCTGGTCGAGGATCTGCTGCCGTCCCTGCGGCGGTTGCACGCCACGCTCTCGGCCAAGGCGGAGGCCTTCGCCGACATCGTCAAGATCGGCCGGACCCACCTTCAGGACGCCACGCCGCTGACGCTCGGGCAGGAGATCTCGGGCTGGGCGGCGCAGCTCGCCCATGCCGAGGCGCATGTCGCGGCGAGCCTGCCGCATCTCCTGGAACTGGCGATCGGCGGCACCGCGGTCGGCACCGGGCTCAACGCGCCGAAGGGTTTCGGCGAACGGGTGGCGGCCGGGCTCGCCGAGGCGACGGGCCTCGCCTTCGTCGTCGCCCCCAACCGTTTCGAGGCGCTCGCCGCCCACGACGCGATCGTCCACGCCCACGGCGCGTTGAAGGGACTGGCGGCGAGCCTGTTCAAGATCGCCGAGGACGTGCGTCGGCTCGCCTCGGGACCGCGCTCGGGGCTCGGCGAGATCACCATTCCGGAGAACGAGCCGGGCTCGTCGATCATGCCGGGCAAGGTCAATCCGACCCAGTGCGAGGCGCTGACCATGGTCTGCGTCCAGGTTTTCGGCCACGACGCGGCGATCGGCTTCGCCGGGGCGTCGGGGGCGTTCGAGCTCAACGTCTTCAAGCCGGTGATCGGCTTCGACATGCTGACGTCGATCCGGCTGCTGGCCGACGCGATGGCCTCGTTCGACACCCATTGCGCCCGCGGCATCGAGCCGGACAGGACGCGGATCGCCGATCTGGTCGAGCGTTCGCTGATGCTGGTCACTGCGCTGGCGCCGCACATCGGCTACGACGCGGCGGCGGCGATCGCCAAGGCGGCGCATCGCAACGGCACGACGCTGCGCCAGGAGGCGATCGCCTCCGGCAAGGTCACGGCCGAGGACTTCGATCGCTGGGTGGTGCCGTCGGCGATGGTGTGAGGGACGACAGCGGACCCGCGCCGAGGGCGCGGGCCCGCGAGAGCCGTCAGGCGGCGGAGACCGGTGCCGGCCGCGCCGGGCGCATGAGGATCGCCACGCCGCCCCAGTAGACGAGGAAGGCCAACAGTTCCGTCAGGTTGGGCCGCGCGCGGTAGCCGGTCAGATTGGCGAGGAAGCCGCCGAAGGCGTTGCCGTCGGGCAGGATCGCCGAAGTGTCCCACAGGCGTCCGGTGAGCTTGGGCAGCAGGTCGAGTTCGATCAGACCGTCGATGCCGGTCATCAGCAGGGCGCAGGCGAGAAGCAGCAGCATCACCTCGGTCGCGCGGAAGAACACCGCCCAGGAGAGGCGTCGCGCGCCGATCTGGAGCGCCATGTAGGTCGCCAGCGCGCCGATCAGGCCGAGCACGGCGGCCCCCGCCGCGGTCAGGCGGACGTCGCCCGAGCCCGCCGTCAGGACGCCGTAGAGGAAGACGACGGTCTCCGAGCCCTCGCGGGCGAGCGCGATCGCGGCGAGGGTGAAGACACCCCACCAGTTCTCGCGCGCCACCGCCTCGCCGAGCGCGCCCTCGAGATCGCGCTTCATCGAGCGCCCGTGCCGGCGCATCCACAGGATCATCTGCACGATCAGCACGGCGGCGACGAGCACCATGCCGGTGCGGAACGCCTCCTGCGTCGTGTCGGAGAGCGTGTCGGCGAGCGCCACCAGCGCCCAGCCGAAGAGACCCGCGACCACGAGGCCGGCGGCGACGCCGCCCCACAGGAAGAGACGCGCGCGCTGCGCGCCGGCGGCGTTGGCGGTGAGCCAGGCGTTCAGGATGCCGACGACGAGGAGCGCCTCGACGCTCTCCCGCCACACCACGAAGACGACGTTGCCGTACATGGGACCGGGAAACTCCCTCTCCTGCTCACTTGGCGATCAGCACCGCCGGCGGCGCGTCGGGGTGGAAGTCGTCGAAGAAGGAATATTCGCCGGGCTCCAGCCCCTTGATGATCATCGACGTGGTGACGCCGGGGGCGATCACCTTCTCCTTGCGCAGGGGAAGGCTCTCGAACTCGGCCGGGGTCTTGCCGTCGTTGACCAGTTCGAGTTCGAACCGGGTGTCGGCGGGGACCTCGATGCGCGAGGGCGTCATCTTTCCGTCCTCGAAGACGATGCGGAACACCGGATCGCCGGCGCGCGCCGGGCCGACCGCGACGATCGCGGCGGCGAGCAGCACGAACCCCGCGCCGAGAAGGCGCAGGGTCGCGATGCGGCGGGAGAGGGTCGAGCGCTCAGTAGCCACCCTTCTTCCCCGTGCCGGTGTAGACGAAATCGTACTTCAGCTCGAAGGGCGAGAACCACGGGCCGACGCCGGTCTCCTTGTCGACGTGGCGGCCGAAGTGGGCGTGCGGGTTGGCGGCCGGCGAGGCGACCTTCAGCGTCAGCTCGTACTTGCCGTTGCCGGCGAGCTTGACGTTGTCGCCGTAGTGCGGGCCGTCGTTGGCGACCATCGGCATGAACGGGCCCTTGGCCACTTCCTTGCCGTCCTTGGTCAGCACGAATTCGATCGAGAGATAGGGAACCCAGTCGCCCTTGGCGAAGCCGTTCTTGTTGTCCTTGGTCGCCTTGATGTCGGCTTCGAGATGGACGTCGCTGTCGGCGGCGGCGCGCATCATGCCGGCCGGCTCCATCTCGATCGGCTGGAGATAGACCGCGGCGACCTCGAGGCCGGCCTGGGTCTGCGGCTTGCCGATCGGATACTCCTTGGCGGCGGCGGTCAGGGTCGTGCCGGCCAGCAGGGCAAGGGCGACGATCGGGAGCTTGAACGACATGGGGACTGTCTCCTGTTTCGCTAATGCAATTCGTTCGCAATAACAAAAAGCATCGCAGCGCCCGCGTCAATCGACGAATCTCGCCGTCAGCATTTTTGCGGAGACGGGGCGGCGAGCGTGCCGAGGCGCGTGCCAACAGGGCGTGGCGGGGCGGCGGCTGCGTGGGGGCGAGGCACCCCGGCGGCGTGAGGGCGACGGGCGGGCCTGTGCGACGGGCGGGCGAACGCGGGAGCCGGCGGCGTTTGGGAGTGATGGACCAAGCCACGGTGGCGTCGAGGCGAACGCCGGGTTCGTCGGCGTGGAACGTCCGCGCGATTCCGAAGAGAGGCGGCCTCGACGCGGTGCGCGATGCTTCGAGACGGCGCCCTCCGGGCGCCTCCTCAGCATGAGGCGCTTGTTTTGCCGCGCCATGAGCGTTTTTTTTGCTGCGGCATGACGCGTTCATTGTTTGCCACGGCAAACTCCGGCGCCTCATCCTGAGGAGCGCCGCAGGCGCGTCTCGAAGGATCGCGCACCGACGTCGATCAACGTCCCCCGAGTCGCTCGCGGAGCCCGGCGAAGGCACAACCCGATCTCCCCGCCGCGACAGGGCGGCAGAATGTCCCGCGTGCCCTCCCCGCCCCTCCCCCGTACTGCCCCCCGTACCGCACCTCTCCCCGCCTCCCCCCCGCGCCACCTTCGACTTGGCATACGTCGAAACGCTATTGCGTGTGAGTTTCAAGAGCGGGTATTGAAAAGGCCGAGCGACGAGCGAGGGACGATCGACGGAGGCCCGAGGGGCGCCGGTCGCGTCAGCGAGGTTTCGACATGAACAGCATCGAGCGCGGCGGTTCGTTCGCGGCGGAGGCCTCTCCGAACGGCGGCTTCGGCGGCGCGGAGGCGACCGTCGACGGCCTGCGCATCGCCATCCCGGAAGACCGTTCGGCCTTCACCCGCGCCCTCGAGGTCTGGGCGGTCGGTGCCAAGCGGCACTTCGTCTGGATCCAGATCGCGATGTTCGGCGTCTTCCTGGTGGTGGTCGGCGTGCCGCCGCTGCTGCCCGAGCCGCCGGCCGAGGCGACCATCCTGGGCAATCCGACGCTGTTCCTGAAGTACCTGCTGTGGGGCGTGTGGTTCCCGCTGGTCTTCCTGTCGGTGATCCTGTTCGGCCGCATCTGGTGCGGCGTGCTCTGCCCGATGGGCGCGGCCTCCGAACTCGCCAATCGCCACGGCATCCAGCGCGCCATTCCGGGCTGGATCAAGTGGGAGGGCACGCCCGCCCTCTCCTTCATCGTCATGACGCTCTACGGCCAGACGCTCGGCGTGCGCGACCATCCGGAGGCCGCCGCCGGGCTCTTCGGCGGCACGATGCTGCTCGCGATCGTCTTCGGCTGGGCCTACGGCCGCAACAAGCGGGTGTGGTGCCGCCACCTCTGCCCGATCGGGCGGGTCCTCGGCCTCTATTCGCGCCTCGGCGCGGTGCAGTTCACGCCGAAGCTGCGGCTCGCCGGCGGCGACGTCTATTCCGAACGCGGCGCCTGTCCGACGATGATCGACCTGCCGCGCAAGTGCGAGAGCCGCCACTGCATCGAGTGCTTCCGCTGCGTCAACCCGAAGGCGCCGGGCAGCATGCGCCTCGACCTGCGCCGCCCCGGCGTCGAGATCGAGGACATCCGCGAGCATCGCGCCAATTCGGCCGAGGCGTGGTTCCTGTTCATGGACACCGGCGTCGCGCTCGGCGGCTTCCTCTGGCTCGTCCTGCCGCAGTACCAGGACGCCCGGCAGGCCTTCGGCGAATGGGTCGTCACCAACGGCGGCGCGGCCTTCGGCTGGGTCCTCGACGTCGGGCCGTCCTGGCTGATGAGCGTCCATCCCGAACGCGGCGAGACCTTCATGTGGCTCGACTTCGTGATGATCGTCGCCTTCATGCTGGCGACGATGGCGGCGCTGACGGCTATCCTCGCGGCGCTGACCGCGGTCGGCGCCTGGCTCGCCCGGCGGGTCGGCTCCGACGTGAGCTTCGGCCAGACCTTCACCGAACTCGGCTATCAGTACGCGCCGGTGGCGCTGATGAGCCTGATCATCGGCCTCGGCGCCGAGCTGCTCGACCCGCTGAAGCACACGTTCGTCGGCCAGACCGGCATCGGCGCGATCCGCGGCGGCCTGTTCGTCGCCGGTCTCCTGTGGAGCATCTGGCTCGGCGAACGCATCCTCGCCCGCCAGGGGATCGCGCCGAAGTGGCGCTGGTTGCCGCTGGTGCCCGGCCTCGCCGGCAGCCTCGCCGTCGGCGTCGGCTGGTGGCCGGCGATCTTCGGCCTCTGAGGCGGCCGAATCGTCCGCCCCTCACGCGAAGGGGTTCGACGCCGCCTCTTCGCCGGCGAGCTCGGCGATGACTTCCCGAGAACGAACGTCGACGCCGGGCAGCCACGCGGCGCGGAACGAGAGATCGGGGAAGCGCACGCGCGTGTCGATCATCACCAGACGGCCGTCGGCGAGATGGTCGCGGACGATCGCCGGCGGGATGGCGGCGATGCCGAGCCCCTGTTCCGCCATGCGCACCAGCGTGGCGATCGAGGCCGAGGCGTGGAGCCGCACGCGCGGCAGGTCGGGGCGATTGAAGGCCTCGTAGACCGCCTCGTAGGGCTTGGTGCGACGCGAGAAGGTCATGATCGGATGGCGCGCGAGGTCCTCGAGCGTCATCGTCGTGTTGCCCCCCACCAGCCGCGGCGAGGCGACGAAGGCGAGCGCGTGGCGGCAGAGGTCGCGCGAGACCAGCGGCTCACCGGCGAACGTGTCCATCAGGAAGGCGAGATCGATCTCGCGCGAGATCAGGCGCTCGCGCATGTTCGGCGAGATGTCGACCTCGATCTCGATGGTGAGGCGCGGATAGTCGCGGCTGACCCGCTCGATCAGACGCGGCAGCCAGGTGTGGACGATGGTCTCGGCGACGCCGATGCGCAGCACGCCGACCAGCGTCGCCGGATCGCCCACCGCGGCGACCATCTCGGCCCTGAGCGCCAACAGTTTCTCGGCATAGAGCATCAGCTCGCGACCCTTCGGCGTCGGCGTCACCCTTCGGCTCTCGCGTACGAAGAGACGGACGCCGAGCTGGCTCTCGAGCTGGGCGACGCGTTGCGAGATCGCCGGCTGGGTGGCGTTGAGACGCAGAGAGGCGGCGCGGAAACTCGCCAGCCGCGCCACTTCGAGGAAGGTCTCGAGGTTCTTGAAATCGACCGACATGGGCCACCGATAAATTTTCCTTATCGAAGTCGATTAAAACAAACGATTTGAGCTTAATCAACTCGGGTGATGAAATGGGCAGCATCGAAAATGCGACGTCGATAGGCAGATCGGCCCGACGTCGAGTTCCAGGAGCCGCCCGATGCGCCACGCCGTCGCCTCTTCGTCCGACGACACGATGCTCCCCGGCCGTGCCGTTCGGCTCGCCTGCCGCTCGGGCGCCCTGAAGGGTTCGACCGCCGGCATGGCGCTCGGCTACGCGCAGGGCAATCTCGCCGTGCTGCCGAAGGAGCTCGCCGGCGACTTCCTGCGCTTCTGTCAGGCCAACCCGAAGCCCTGCCCGATCCTCGGCGTCTCCGAGGTCGGGTCGTGGGAGATCCCCGCGCTCGGCGCCGATCTCGATCTCCGCACCGACATCCCCGGCTACCGCGTGTGGAAGGACGGCGAGATGATCGCCGAGGTCGACGACGTCCGCGACTTCTGGCGCGACGATCTCGTCGCCTTCGTCATCGGCTGTTCCTACTCCTTCGAAGAGGGGCTGATCGCCGAGGGCATCGGCATCCGCCACGTCGAAGAGGACGTGCGCGTGCCGATGTATCGCACCAGCATTCCCTGCAATCCGGCGGGCGCCTTCTCCGGGCCGATGGTGGTCTCGATGCGGCCCCTGAAGCCCAAGGATGCGATCCGCGCGGTGCAGATCTCGTCGCGCTATCCGGCCGTCCACGGTGCGCCCGTCCATCTCGGCCTGCCGCATCTGATCGGCATCGAGGATCTCGCCAAGCCCGACTACGGCGACGCGGTCACCGTCCGCGACGACGAGATTCCGGTCTTCTGGGCCTGCGGCGTCACGCCCCAATCGGTGATCGCGACGGTGAAGCCCAGCTTCGCCATCACCCACAAGCCCGGCACGATGCTCGTCACCGACCGGCGCAATTCCGAATACGCGGTGATCTGAGATCGCCGTCTCCGCGATCGACCCGACGGGCCGATCCGCGTCGCATCCGACCGGGACATCCGACAGCGGCAGGGCCCGGCGAAACGCCGCCGAACAGAGGGATCGCAGATGATCAATCGCAGAGACGCGCTTTTCGGTGCGGCCGCCGCCGCCACCTGGTTGTCCGGCCTTCGCGCCGCCTCCGCCGCCGACGAGATCGTGATCGGCGCCATCTACCCGATGTCGGGCGCCAGCGCCCAGATCGGCGTCGATGCCCGCCACGCGCTGGAGACGGCGGTGGACATCGTCAATTCGGTGCACGACCTCGATCTGCCCTGCGCCAAGACGGCCGGCATCACCTCGCTCGGCGGCGCCAAGATCCGTCTCGTCATCGCCGACCATCAGGCCGACCCGCAGAAGGGTCGCGCCGAGGCCGAACGCCTGATCACCCAGGAGAAGGTCGTCGCCATCCTCGGCTCGTTCCACTCGTCGGTCTCGGCCACCGTGTCGGCGACCTGCGAGCGCTACGGCGTGCCCTTCGTCGCCGCCGACAGTTCGTCGCCGAGCCTGCATCGCAAGGGGCTGAAGTACTTCTTCCGCCCGGCGGCGCACGACGAGTTCTTCTCGACCGCGATGTTCGACTTCCTCGACGCGCAGAAGGCGGCCGGCGCCAAGGTGGAGAGCGTCGCCCTCTTCTACGAGGACACGATCTTCGGCACCGACTCGTCGAACGTCCAGCGCAAGCTCGCCGGCGAGCGCGGCTACAAGATCGCCGCCGACGTGAAGTATCGCGCCAACTCGCCCTCGCTCACCGCCGAGGTGCAGCAGCTGAAGAGCGCCGATGCCGACGTGCTGCTGCCGTCGAGCTACACCACCGACGCCCTCCTCCTGGTCAAGACCATGGCCGAGCTCGGCTACAAGCCGAAGAACATGCTCGCCCAGGCCGCCGGCTTCTCGGAGAAGGCGGTGTTCGACGCGGTCGGCGACAAGCTCGAGGGGCTGATCTCGCGCGCCTCCTTCGCCCTCGACCTCGCGCCCAAGCGCAAGTCGATCGGCGTCGTCAACGAGCTGTTCAAGGCGCGCGCCGGTCGCGACATCAACGACAACACCTCGCGCCTCTTCACCGCCTGCCTGACGCTGTGCGACGCCATCGACCGCGCCGGCTCGATCGACGGCGCCAAGATCCGCGACGCGCTCGCCGCCACCAAGATTCCCGGCGACCGCACCATCATGCCGTGGCGCGGCATCGAGTTCGGGCCGGACGGGCAGAACATGCTGTGCGACCCGGTGCTGATCCAGTACCTCGGCGGCAAGTTCGTCACCGTCTTCCCGGCGGCTGTGGCGGCGGCCAAACCGAAGTGGCCGATGAACGGCTGATCCCGAACGGTCGGAGTTCCAGCCCTTTCGGCCCTTGCGGAGGTCCTTCACCCTGAGGTGCTCGCAACGCGAGCCTCGAAGGGCGAAGGGCCGAGGGGCAAGGCCCGTCGAGGCTTCGCCCTTCGAGGCCCGGCCGATGGCCGGGCACCTCAGGGTGAAGCCAAACAGAACGCGAAGAGCCGGAACTCCATCCGCTCGGCCTGTCGTTTTTCCGAGGCGAGGTCCATGACGACACAAGCAATCATCCAGATTCTGGCGAGCGGCCTGCTCACGGGGCTGATCTACGCCCTCGTCGCGGTCGGCCTGTCGCTGATCTTCGGCCTGATGGACGTGGTGAACTTCGCCCACGGCGAGATGCTGATGCTGGCGATGTACGCCGCCTTCGGCGCCTGGGCGGTCTCGGGCATCGATCCGGTGCTCTTGATGCCGCTGGTGGTGGCGGCGATGTTCGTCCTCGGCGCGCTGGTCTATCTCGGCGTGGTCCGCTACGCCATGCGCGCCAAGGCCAATGCCGGCATGGTGCAGATCTTCGCCACCTTCGGTCTGGCGGTGACCATCCAGGGCCTGGCGCAGTATCTCTTCTCGCCCGACTACCGCTCGATCGGTTCGTCGTGGCTCGCCGGACGGACGGTCAACCTCGCCGGCGTCTACCTGCCGGCGCCGCAGATCTTCGGCGCCGCGGTGTCGCTCGCCGCCTTCGCCGGCCTGTGGCTGCTGATGACCCGCACCGACTTCGGCAAGGCGCTGGAGGCGACGCGCGAGGACCAGGGCGCGGTGGCGCTGGTCGGCATCGACCGCAACCGCATCTTCGCCCTCGGCTGGGGCCTCGGCGCCGGGCTGATCGGGCTCGCCGGCGGGGTGATCGCGATCTTCTACTACGTTCACCCGCAGGTCGGCGGCGGCTTCGCCCTCGTCGCCTACGTCACGGTGGCGCTCGGCGGCTTCGGCTCGGTGTTCGGCGCGCTCGCCGCCGGCATCATCGTCGGACTGGTCGAGGCCGCGACCACCCTGATCCTGCCCTCGGCGATGAAGTCGATCGGCGTCTACGTCCTCTATCTCGGCGTGGTCTTCCTCCGCCCGAGCGGCCTGTTCGGGAGGCTCTGATGTCGTCCGCTCCCCTCGTTTCCCCCGCCGCGGCGCATTTCGCGGCCGACCGGCGACGCCGGCTGATCCTCGGTGCGGCCGTGGCCGTGGCGATCGCCGCCATCCCCTTCGCGGTCAAGGACGTCTATCTGCTCAACGTCGTGGTGCTGACCCTGCTCTATGCGGCGATGTCGCAGAGCTGGAACATCCTCGGCGGCTATTGCGGTCAGATCTCGCTCGGCCACGCGCTCTATTTCGGCCTCGGCGCCTATGCGACGACGCTGCTCTGGGTGAACAACGGCATCACCCCCTGGGCCGGCATGGTGGCGGGTGCGGCGATCTCGGCGGCGACGGCGCTGATCGTCGGCCGCTTCTGCTTCCGCCTCAAGGGCCACTATTTCTCGATCGCGACGATCGTCATCGCCGAGATCGGCCTGATCGTCGCCCACAACGCCGAATTCACCGGCGGTGCGCTGGGTCTGCAGTGGCCGATCGCGTCGGACGGCTGGTGGTCGCTGCAGTTCGGCCGCGACAAGAGCCAGTGGGTGTGGATCACCCTCGGCCTCTTCGCCGCGACCTTCCTCGTCACCTGGGTGATCGAGGACAGCCGCTGGGGCTACTGGTGGCGCGCCGTCAAGGACGACGTCCAGGCGGCCGAGAGCCTCGGCGTCGAGGTCTTCTCCTCGAAGATGTCGGCCGCCGCCGTCTCCGCCGCCTTCACCGCGCTCGGCGGCGGGCTCTACGCCGCCTACGTCGCCTACATCGACCCGGAGAGCGTGATGACCTTCCGCTTCTCGCTGCTCTTCGCGCTTCCGGCGGTGCTGGGCGGCATCGGCACCCTGTGGGGGCCGCTGGTCGGCGCGGTCGTGCTGGTGCCGCTGACCGAGATCACCCGCTCTTACGCCGGTGGTTCCGGCTCGGGCCTCGACCTCGTGATCTACGGCGTCCTCGTCATGGTGGTGGCCCTGGCGCGGCCGGAAGGTCTGCTCAGCCTGCTGCCGCGCCGTTCGACCAGGAAGGGATGACGCCATGCCCCAGACGCCCCTCCTCGAGGTCTCCTCGGTCACCAAGCGCTTCGGCGGTCTCGTCGCCAATGCCGACGTGTCGATGACCGTCGGTCGCGGCGAGATCCTCGGCCTGATCGGCCCCAACGGCGCCGGCAAGTCGACGCTGTTCAACGCCATCGCCGGCGCCTTCGCCGTCGACGAGGGCACCATCCGCTTCGACGGTCACGACGTCACGGCGCTGACCGGCCCCGCCCGCTGTTCGCTCGGCATCGCCCGCACCTTCCAGGTGCCGCGTTCCTTCGACAGCATGAGCGTGGTCGAGAACGTACTCGTCGGCGCGCTCGCCCGCCGCGCCTCGGCCCGGGCGGCACGCGTCGCCGCCCTCGAAGTGCTCGACTTCGTCGGGCTCGGAGACCGCGCCGAGGTCTCGGCCTCCGAACTGACACCGCCGGAGAAGCGCCGCCTCGAAATGGCGCGCGCGCTCGCCACCGAGCCGAAGCTCCTGCTGCTCGACGAGGTGATGACCGGCCTCACGCCGTCGGAGGCCCGCGCCGGTGTCGATCTGATCCGCAAGGTGCGCGATCAGGGCGTGACGATCGTCATGGTCGAGCACGTCATGGAAATCGTCATGCCGCTGATCGACCGCGCCGTCGTGCTCGAACTCGGCCGCGTTCTGGCGGAAGGCACGCCGAAGGAAATCGTCGCCGACCCGCGCGTCGTCGCCGCCTATCTGGGAGACCGTCATGGCGCTGCTCGAGGTTCGTGATCTCACCACCGCCTACGGCGGGCTGGTGGCCATCTCCGGCATCTCGCTCGAGGTGAACGACGGCGAGATCGTCGTGGTGGCGGGCGCCAACGGTGCCGGCAAGTCGACGCTGCTGAAGTCGATCTCCGGCCTCGAGAAGCCGAAGTCGGGCAGCGTCTCCTTCGCCGGAGACCGCATCGACCGTCTCGCCGGCCATCTCGTCACCGCCCGCGGTCTCGCCTACGTGCCGGAGAACAAGCGGCTCTTCCCGCGGCTCTCGGTGCGCGACAACCTGCGGCTCGGCAGCTGGCTGCACCGCGGCGAGGCCGATCGCGAGGCGCCGCTGGAGCGGGTCTTCACCCTGTTTCCGCGGCTGAAGGAACGGCTCGACCAGCGCGCCGGCACGCTCTCGGGCGGCGAGCAGCAGATGCTGGCGATCTCGCGGGCACTGATGACGCGGCCGCGCCTCCTGATGCTCGACGAGCCGTCGCAGGGCATCATGCCCAAGCTCGTCGACGAGATCTTCGAGGCGGTGAAGGTGATCCGCGCGACCGGCGTCACCATCCTGCTGGTCGAGCAGCGGCTGGTGGAGAGCCTGGAGATCGCCGATCGCGCCTATGTGTTGCAGACCGGTCGTGTGGTTCTCTCCGGCCCTGCATCGCAGATCGCCGACGACCCCGAGGTGCGTCGCGCCTATCTCGGCATGTGACGAACGACAAGAAGACGGGAGGGTGCCCATGACGACGGTCGATCTCAACTCCGATCTCGGCGAGAGCTTCGGCGCCTGGTCGATGGGTGACGACGCGGCGATGCTCGCCATCGTCACCTCCGCCAACGTCGCCTGCGGCTTCCACGCCGGCGATCCCGACGTGATGGCGGCGACCTTCCGCACCGCGCGGGAGAACGGCGTGGCGGTCGGTGCCCATCCGGGCTTCGCCGACCTCCAGGGCTTCGGCCGGCGCCGTATCGCCCTGAGCGAGCGCGAGATCGAACATCTCGTCGCCTATCAGATCGGCGCCGCCGCGGCGATGGCGGCGCAGGCCGGCCATCGCCTCACCCACGTCAAGGCGCACGGCGCGCTCGCCAACCTCGCCGCCGCCGAACGCGGACCGGCCGAGGCGATCGCCCGCGCCATCCGCGCCGTCGACCGCGACCTCGTCCATCTCGCCATCGCGCTCTCCGAACAGGTCGGCGCCGGCGAACGGGCGGGACTGCGGGTCGTGGCGGAGGTCTTCGCCGATCGCGGCTACGACGATGCCGGCCAGCTCGTCCGCCGTGGCCAGCCCGGCGCGATGGTCGACGATCCCGACGAGGCGGCGGAACGGGCGCTCGCCATGGTCCTCGACGGCGCGGTCGTCTCGGTCTCGGGCAGGCGCATGGCGACGCCGGTCGGCTCGATCTGCGTCCACGGCGACGGCGCCCATGCGGTGGCGGCGGCGAAGCGGCTGAAGGAGCGCCTTCTCGCCGCGGGCGTCACCGTCGCCCCCTTCGCGAGCGCCTGACCATGGTGCCTTTGCGCTTTCTCGACAGCGGCGAGTGCATGCTCGTCGTGGAGTTCGGCGACGACGTCGATCCGGCGATCAACGAGCGCGTGCTGGCGCTCGACGCGGCGGTGACGGCGGCGGCGATCGCCGGCGTGATCGAGACGGTGCCGACCTTCCGTTCCCTCGCCGTCCACTACGAACCGCTGACGATCGGCCGCGACGCGCTGATCGAACGCCTGATCGCGCTCGAGGCGAGCGCCGAGGTCACCGTCCGCGCCGCGACGCGCTGGCATCTGCCGGTGTCGTTCGAGCCGCCGCACGGCGAGGATCTCGCCGAGATCGCCGCCCGCATCGGCCTCACGCCCTCCACGGTGATCGATCTCGTCGCGGCGATGCCGCTGCGTGTCCACATGTACGGTTTCGCCCCCGGCTTCGCCTATCTCGGCGGCCTCGCCGAGCCGCTCCGCGTCGCCCGTAGGCCGGCGCCGCGGCCGCCGCATCCCGCCAACGCGGTGATGATCGGCGGTGGCATGGCGGCGGTGGCGAGCTTCCCGATGCCGACCGGCTGGTGGGTGCTCGGGCGTTCGGCCGAACGCCTGTTCGTGCCGGGTCGCGACCCCGCCTTCCTCGTCGCCGCCGGTGACGAGATCGTCTTCGAGCCGATCGACGCCGGCCGCTTCGCCGCCCTCGAGGCGCGCGTCGCCGAGGGCGAGGTGGTCGCCCGCGCGGAGGCGATCCGATGACCCGGCTCCACGTCCTTGCCGCCGGCCCCGGCGTCACCGTCCAGGACGGCGGCCGCCACGGCAGCCTGCGCTTCGGCGTCACCGTCGCCGGACCGATGGACCCGATCGCCTTCGCGCTCGCCAACCGCATGGTCGGCAATCCGGCGGGCGCAGGCGTGATCGAGATCTCGCTCGGCGGCTTCGAGACGACGGCGGAAGACGGCGCGCTCGACGTCGCGGTCGTCGCCCCCGGCTTCGACGTGAAGCTCGACGGCGCGGCGCTGCCCGATGCCTGCGTCCTGCGACTGGAGCCCGGCGCGCGGCTGGCGATCCGCCCCGGACCGGGCGGCGCCTGGGCCTATCTGGCGCCGGCCGGGCGGCTCGATCTCGCGCCGGTGCTCGGCTCCCTCGCCACCCATGCCCGCTCGGGGCTCGGCGGTCTCGACGGCCGCGCCCTGCGTCCCGGCGACCGCGTCGGCGTGCCTGACCCACGCGGAACGGTCGCCGGGACGATGCGCCTCCTCGACGCGCCCACCCCCGACGACGGCGACATCCGCGTCGTGCTCGGCCCGCAGGCGGACCATTTCGCGCCGGACCAGATCGCGGCGTTCCTCGCCCGCGACTGGACCGTCTCGCCGCGCTCCGACCGCATGGCCTATGCGCTCGACGGCGAACCGCTCGCCCACGCCCGCGGTCACGACATCGTCTCCGACGGCGTCGCCCACGGCGCCATCCAGGTGCCGGGGTCGGGACTGCCCTTCGTGCTGATGGCCGACCGCCAGCCGACGGGGGGATATCCGAAGATCGCCACGGTGATCGGTGCCGACCTCGGCCGCATGGCGCAGCGCCGCCCCGGCGCGCGCGTCCGCTTCCGCGCGGTGACGATCGAGGAGGCGGTGGCGGCCCGCCGCCGCGTGGTCGAGGCGACGACGCGGGCGCCTGCGCTCGAGCCGCTGGTGCGGGGCGTCTTCTCTTCGGAGTTCCTGCTGTCGGCGAACCTGATCTCGGCCTACGGCGCGTGAGCGGCGACGAGGCGGCCGACGGCGGCCTCGGCCTCGCCGATCAGGCGTTCGACGATCCGCCCGAACGGTTCGACCCTGTCGGCGAAGGCGAGCGCCTGGCCCATGGAGAGGGCGCCGCGCGCGGTGTCGCCGGTCACGTAGGCCTCGCGGCCGATCCGGCCGGCGACCAGCGGCAGCAGCGTCTCGGTACTCCCCTCGCCGCGCGCCTCGATCGCCGCGACCGCCTCGGCGGTGTCGTTGCGCAGGATGCGGATGGTGTTGCGCAGCGACTGGAGCACCAGCATCGTGTCGGTCTCCCGTGCCGCGACCACGCGCGCCTTGAAGTCGGGATGCGCCCACAGTTCCTCGGCCACCAGGAAGCGGGTGCCGATCACCACGCCGTCGGCGCCCATGGCGAGCGCCGCGGCGATCTGCGCGCCGTGGCCGACGCCGCCGCCGATGCAATAGGGGATGGTCAGGCGGCTCGCCGCCTGCGCCGCCTGGACGAAGGTGCCGATCAGCTCCATGCCCGGGTGGCCGCCGCATTCGTAGCCGACGATCGACACCGCATCGACGCCCGCCCGCGCCGCGCTCTCGGCGTAACGCACCGCCGGCACCTTGTGGATGATCCGGGCGCCGGCATCGTGCAGCGGGCCGACCCATTCGGCCGGGCTGCGGCCGGAGGTCTCCACGAAGGCGACCTTCTCGGCGACGATCACCCGCATGATCGCCTCGACCCGCTCCTGCGGCGCGATCTTCGGCAGCATCGAGACGTTGACGCCGAAGGGCGCCCCTTCGACGAGATCGCGGCAGCGGCGGATCTCGGCGACAAGCGCAGCGTCGTCGGCGAAGCTCGCCGCGGTGATGAAGCCCATCGTCCCGGCCTTCACCGCCGCGGCGACGTAGTCGGCGTTCGCCAGCCATTGCAGGCCGCCGGCGAGGATCGGATGGCGGATGCCGAAGAGGTCGGTGATCCGGGTGTGGAAGCGCCCGTCGGCGGAGGCGCGCGCGGGCGCTGCGGCGAGCGTCGTCATGCGTCGTCTCCGGCGCGGGTGGTGCCGCCCGCGTCGTCGCGGATGCGGCGGACGACGCCGGTGGCCATCGCGATCGTGGCGCCGGCCTCGTCGACCACCTCGCCCTCGACGTGAAGGGTCTTCGCCCCGCCGCCGCGGATGCGCGAGCGCGCCCGGAGGCGGCCGGTCAGCCCCGGCGCGACGAAGTTGGTCGAGAGCTGCACCGCCACGACGCGGCCGGCGAGTTGCCCGTCGACGAGGCGGACGCCGGCGAGCGAACAGACGCTGTCGAGCATCGACAGGACGACGCCGCCGTGCACCGCGCCGTTGCGGTTGAGGTGATGGGGGGCGATGTCGAGCACCAGCTCCGGCCCGTCCTCGGTCCAGCCGGCGATGGCGAGGCCGAGATGGGCGGCGAAGCCCGCCAGCGGCGGAAAGGTCGTCTGCGTGTCGGTCATGAGAGGCCTCGTCGAGAGGGCGTCGGCCGGGCGCGCCGCGCCGAGCCGCGCGTTTCGTCAGCTCGCCCTGACGAGCCCGCCGGCGAGCGCCACGCGCTTGAGGTGATGGGCGGTGTCGCCGAAGGCGATCTCGATCATCGCCAGACGGCGGAAGTGGTGGGCGCCGAGATACTCCATCGTCATGCCGATGCCGCCGTGCAGCTGCACCGCGGTCTGGCCGACGAAGCGGGCCGACCTGTTGATCTGCACCTTGGCGGCGGAGATCGCCGAACGGCGTTCCTCGGCGTCCTCGGCGTCGACCATCATCGCGGCATAGAGCGCCATCGAGCGGGCCTGTTCGAGGGCGACGAACATGTCGACCGCCTTGTGCTGCAGGCTCTGGAACGAACCGATCGCCACGCCGAACTGCTTGCGGGTGCGCAGGTATTCGACGGTGAGGTCGGTCAGCGCCTCCATCGAGCCGATCGCCTCGGCGGCGATGGCGGCGATCGCCGCCTCGTGCGCCCGTTCGACGAGGTCGAAGCCGCCGCCGACCGGGCCGAGCACGGCGTCGGCCGGCACTTCGACGCCGTCGAGCGAGACGTCGGCGGTGCGGCCGCCGTCCTGCGCGGCACGCGCCACCACCCGCAGGCCGGCGAGGTCGGCCGGCACCAGGAACAATGTGATGCCGTCCGGATCGCGCCGGCTGCCCGAGGTGCGGGCGCTCACGATCAGCAGATCGGCGCTGCCGCCGTGCTCGACGACGGTCTTGCGGCCGTCGAGGCGCCAGCCGCCCGAGGCGGTCTTCGTCGCGGTCGTGGCGACGTCGAAGAGATCGTAGCGCGCCTGTGCCTCGCCATGGGCGAGGATCGGGCGCGAGGTGCCGGCGATCACCGCCGGCAGGATCGCCGCGCGCTGCGCCGCGTTCGCGCCGCGGCGCAGGACGTCGCCGGCGACGACGATCGAAGCCAGGAAGGGTTCGGGCGCGAGGCGGCGGCCAAAGGCCTCCATCACCAGACCGACCTCCAGCGGCCCGCCGCCGAAGCCGCCGTCGGCCTCGGCGAAGGGGAGGCCCAGCACGCCGAGGTCGGCCAGTTCGGCCCAGTGCGCAGCCGAGAAGCCGGCCGGCTCGGCGCGCGCCGCGATCGTCGCCTCGAGGGTCGGACAGGCGTCGGCGGCCCAGCGCTCGATGGTGTCCTTCAGGAGGGTCTGTTCTTCGGTCAGATCGAAATCCATGGGTTCCGCTCCTCAGAGGCCGAGGATCGCCTTGGCGATCACGTTGTGCTGGATTTCGTTCGATCCGCCGTAGATCGAGACCTTCCGGGTGTTGAGATAGACCGGCGCCGCGGTGTCGGCCCAGGCGAAGGGCGCGTCGAGATCGTTGACGCCGACGTCGATCGGCGCGCCGGCCATCGCGGCGGGGCCGGCGAGCTCGAGCAGCAGCTCGGTCGTCGCCTGTTGCAGTTCCGAGCCGCGCAGCTTGAGGATCGAGGAGGCCGGATCGGGCTTGGAGGGATCGCGCGTCGCCTGGGCGGCGACCACCCGCATCTGGGTGATCTCGAGCGCCTTCAGCTCGATCTCCACCGCGGCGAGGCGCGAACGGAAGTCGAGATCGTCCCACATGGTGCCGTCGCCGGCGGGGACCTGCGGCGCCAACCGCTTGATGCGCAGGATGCGCTCCTTCGACATGCCGATGCGGGCGATGCCGGTGCGCTCGTTGGCGAGCAGGAACTTGGCGTAGTCCCAGCCCTTGTTCTCCTCGCCGACGAGGTTCTCGACCGGCACCTCGACGCCGTCGAGGAAGACCTCGTTGACCTCGTGGCGGCCGTCGATGGTGATGATCGGCCGCACGGTGATGCCGGGCGACTTCATGTCGATCAGCAGGAAGGAGATGCCGGCCTGCTTCTTCGCGGTCGGATCGGTGCGGGCGAGGCAGAACATCCAGTCGGCGTACTGGCCGAGCGTCGTCCAGGTCTTCTGACCGTCGACGACCCAGACGTCGCCCTTGCGCACGGCGCGGGTCTTCAGCGAGGCGAGGTCGGAGCCCGCACCCGGCTCGGAGAAGCCCTGGCACCACCAGTCGTCGAGATTGGCGATGCGCGGCAGGAAGCGCTTCTTCTGGTCTTCGCTGCCGAACTGGGCGATGACCGGGCCGACCATGAAGCAGTTGAACTGCAAGGGCAGCGGCACCGCCGCCTGCATCAGTTCCTCCATGAAGATGTAGCGCTGGACCGCGGTCCAGTCCTTTCCGCCCCAGGCTACCGGCCAGTGCGGCACCGCCCAGCCTCTGGCATTGAGGATGCGCTGGGAGGTGACGTAGTCGGCGCGGTCGAGCTTGCGGCCTTCCGACACCTTGGCACGGATCTCGGCGGGGATCTCGGTCAGGAAGAAGGAGCGGACTTCCTCGCGGAAGGCGATCTCCTCGGGCGTGAAGCGCAGGTCCATCAGTTCGCTCCCGGATGAATTTCGAAGAGGCCGGCCGCACCCATGCCGCCGGCGATGCACATGGTGACGACCGCGAAACGCACACCGCGCCGCCGTCCCTCGATCAGGGCGTGTCCGACGAGGCGCGCCCCGCTCATGCCGAAGGGATGGCCGATCGAGATGGCGCCGCCGTCGACGTTGACGATCGCCGGATCGAGCCCGAGGCGGTCGATGCAATGGAGGGACTGCGAGGCGAAGGCCTCGTTGAGCTCCCACAGGCCGATGTCGGAGACCTTCAACCTCTGCCGTTCGAGCAGGCGCGGCACGGCGAAGACCGGGCCGATGCCCATCTCGTCGGGCTCGCAGCCCGCCGTGGCATAGCCGCGGAAGATGCCGAGCGGCTCGAGCCCGCGGCGCGCGGCTTCGTCGCCCGCCATCAGCACGCAGGCGGAGGCGCCGTCGGAGAGCTGGCTGGCGTTGCCGGCGGTGACGAATTCGCCGTCGCCGCGCACCGGCTTCAGCGCCGCCAGTCCTTCGTAGGTGGTGTCGGGGCGATTGCCCTCGTCGCGGGCGAGCGTCACGGTGCGCCGCGTCGTCTCGCCGGTCGCCTTGTCGATGACCGCCTGTTCGACGGTGATCGGCACGATCTCGGCGTCGAAACGGCCGGCGGCTTGCGCGGCGGCCGTGCGCTTCTGGCTCTCCAGCGAGAAGCGGTCCTGCGCCTCGCGGGTGACGCCGTAGCGGGCCGCGACGATGTCGGCGGTCTCGATCATCGAGGTGTAGACGGTGGGCATTTCCGCCGTGAGCCGGGGGTCGCGATAGAGTTCGCGATCGACCGGCTGGGTCAGCGTGATGGATTCGAGCCCTCCGGCCACCGCGACCGGCACGCCGTCGCGGGCGATGCGGCCGGCGGCGGCGGCGACCGCCTCGAGGCCGGAGGCGCAGAAGCGCGAGACCATGGCGGCGCTCGCGGTGACGGGGATCCCGGCGCGCAGGGCGGCGTGGCGAGCGACGTTGCCGCCGGTCGCGCCTTCCGGATAGCCGCAGCCGAGGATCACCTCCTCGACCTCGCCGCCCTCGAGGCGGGCGCGATCGAGGCTCGCACGGACGACGTGGGCGCCCATGGCGGCGCCACGGGTCAGGTTGAGCGCGCCGCGTCCCGCCCTGGCGATGGCGGTGCGCGCGGTCGAAACGACGACGACGTCGACCATGGTCTTCTCCTCAGAGGGCTTCGGTGCCGGCGGCGGCAGGGGCTGCCCTGGCCGCCTCTTCGGCGATCATTTCGCGCGCCAGGAGCTTGCCGGTGGCGCTCTTCGGGAGCGCCTCGCGGATCTCGAGGTCGCGCGGCATCTCGTGGCGGCCGAGCCGGTCGGCGAGGAAGGCATTGAGTTCGTCGAGCGTCGGTGCGGGCGCGCCGCGACGGAGCTTGACGAAGGCCTTGGCCGACTGGCCGCGATAGGGATCGGCGACGCCGATGACGATCACCTCCTCGACGGAGGGGTGTTCGTGGATCGCGTTCTCGATCGCCGCCGGATAGACGTTGAAGCCGGACGAGATGATCATGTTCTTGCGCCGGTCGACGATCTCGAAGAGACCGCGCGCGTCCATCGATCCGATGTCGCCGGTGAGGAACCAGCCGTCGCGGAAGGCCGCCGCGGTGCCCGCCGGGTCGCCGAGATAGCCGGCGAAGACGTTGGGACCGCGGATGGCGATCTCGCCGACCTCGCCGGGTTCGACCGCGCGCGAGGGATCGTCGAGGCCGACGATGCGCATCGCGAGCCCCGGCAGCGGAATGCCGATCAGCCCGGGCCGACGCGGCACGGAGGCCGGCACGCGCGAGCCCGCCGGCGCCGTCTCGGTCATGCCCCAGCCGTTGTTGAGGCGGGTGCCGACGAGCTTCTCGATCCGCGCCTGGACGTCGAAGGGCAGCGGCGCGCCGCCCGAGACGCAGGACTTGAGCGAGGAGAAGTCGACCGTCTCGACGCCGGCGCGCGCCAGCAGCGACACCCACATGGTGGGCACGCCGGAGAACTGCGTCGCGCGGCCGGTCTCGATGTCGGCGACCAGCGTCTCGACGTCGAAGCGCTGGCGCAGGAGGAGCGTGTTGCCGTCGCGCAGGTGGCGCAGCAGAACGGTCGTCAGAGCGTAGATGTGGAAGAGCGGCAGCACCGCCACCACCCTCTCCTCGCCCGGCACCAACGGCTTCTCGCCGTCCTGCCACAGGCGGTACATCGCGACCGCCGCGGTCAGGTTGCCGTGGGTCAACATGGCGGCGCGCGGTGTTCCGGTGGTACCGCCGGTGAACTGCAGCACGGCGATGTCGTCGGCCTTCGGCGGCGGCACCACCAACGGCACGTCGTCGAAGAGGGTCGCGAGATCGGCGATGCCCTCGCCTTCCGGCATCGGCAGCGGCGTCGTCTCGCCCGCGCCCCAGACGGCATCGTCGGCGACGAGGACGCGCGGCACGGCGCCGTCGGCGTGCTGGTCGAGCGCCTGCGGCAGGAGACCGGGGAGATTGGTGGTGACGAGCCACTTCGCGCCGGTGGCATGGAGCTTGTGGGCGACCTCGCGCCGCGCGTCGAGCGGGCTCAGCGCCACGATGCGGGCGCCGAGCCGGGTCACCGCGAAGAAGACGATCGGATGCCACGGCGTATTGGGCAACAGCAGGGCGACGGCGTCACCCGGACCGACGCCGGCGCGGGCAAGGCCGCTCGCCAGCCTCTCGACGCGGGTCGAGAGCTCCCGGTAAGAGAGCGTGCGACCACGGAAGTCGATCGCCGGGCGATCGCCGCCGAGCGCGGCGCCCTTGGCCAGAAGCTCGGGCAGCGTGCCGATCTCGAGCGGCGCGTCCCAGTCGCAGGCGGAGGGGAAGTGGCGACGCCAGAGCGGCACGTCGGGCGCGGCGGGGCCGGCGAACGTCGCGCCCTCGTCGGCGAGGCGGCGCAGCAGCGCGGCGGGGCGCAGGCTCTCGTCGCCGCTCTCGTCGGCCATCTCGTCGAGCGCCGCGACGATGGTCGACAGGCCGACGCGGTCGGCCCAGTGCATCGGGCCGCCGGTCGCGGCCGGCCAGCCGTAGCCGTTGATCCAGACGAGGTCGATGTCGCTCGCGCGGGCGGCGATCCCTTCTTCCAGGATCTTCGCGCCCTCGTTGACCATCGGATAGAAGAGCCGCGCGACGATCTCGCGAGGCGAGAAGGCGCGGCGGGTGATGCCGTGCGCCTCGGAAAGGCCGAGGATCAACGCTTCCACCTCCGGGTCGCGCTCGCCCTTCCGCGCGCCGGCCGGATAGAGGTAGAAGCCGCGCCCGGTCTTCTGGCCGAAGCGGCCCTGTTCGCACAAGGCATCCGCGACGGGCGCCCTGCCGCCGGTCGCCTTGCGGGTGCGCCAGCCGATGTCGAGACCGGCGAGATCGGCCATGGCGAAGGGGCCCATGCGGAAACCGAAGCCGGTGACGGCGTCGTCGATCTCGTGCGGCAGGGCACCCGCCAGCAGCAGCCGCTCGGCGGCGGCGGAGCGCTTGGCCAGAATGCGGTTGCCGACGAAGCCGTGACAGACGCCGACCACCACCGGCAGCTTGGCCAGCCGGCGGCCGAGGTCGAGGGCGGTGGCGATGACGTCGGGCGCGGTCTTCGCCGCCCGCACGATCTCGAGCAGGCGCATCACGTTGGCGGGCGAGAAGAAGTGCAGGCCGATCACGTCGGCCGGCCGCGACGTGAAGCCGGCGATCACGTCGACGTCGAGATAGGAGGTGTTGGTGGCGAGGATGGCGCCGGGCTTGGCGATGCGGTCGAGGGCGCGGAAGATCTCCTCCTTGACGCCGATCTCCTCGAAGGCCGCCTCGACGATCACGTCGGCCTCGGCCGCCGCCTCGAGCCCGATCGCGCCGCTCAGCAGCGCCAGACGCGCCTCGAGCGTCGCCGGATCGAGCGAGCCGCGCTTCACCGAGGTCTCCCAGTTGGCGCGGACGCGGGCGAGGCCGGCGTCGAGCGCCTCCTGCTTCGTCTCGATCACCGTGACGGGGATGCCGGCCTGGGCGAAGCACATGGCGATGCCGCCGCCCATGGTACCGGCGCCGATCACCGCGGCACGGGCGATGGCGCGCGGACGATCGTCCCTGCCGACGCCGGGAACGCGGGCCGCCTCGCGCTCGGCGAAGAAGAGATGACGCGCCGCCTTCGAGCGCGGATCGCGCAGCAGCGCGGTGAAGCGGGCGCGTTCCAGCGCCAGCCCCTCGGCGAAGGGCAGGTCGAGCGCGGCGCGCACGGATTCCACCAGAGCGGCGACGTTCGGCGCGTCGGGCGACTTCGCCAGCGCCTCGCGGGCGGCGGCCTCGAAGGCGGCGCGGTCGTCGGCGTCGGGCGCGCACACGACGGCGGAGAGGCGGCGCGGTTCGCCGCGATCGGCGATCTCGAGCGCCAGGGCGACGGCGGCCTCGATCAGATCACCGTCCGCGACCGCGTCGACGAGACCGAGGGCGGCGGCCTTGCCGGCCTCGACCGGAGCGCCGGAGAGCATGATGGAAAAGGCCTTCGCCGCGCCGATCAGGCGGGGGAGACGCTGCGTGCCGCCGGCTCCGGGCAGCAGACCGAGCTTGATCTCGGGGAGGCCGACGGTCGCGCCGGGTGCGGCGACGCGGGCATGGGCGGCGAGCGCCAGTTCGAAACCACCGCCGAGCGACGCACCGTTCAGCGCCGCGACCACGGGCTTGGCGCAAGCTTCGATGCGGGCGAGCACGTCGGGCAGCGACGGCGGGATCGGCGGCTTGCCGAATTCGGTGATGTCGGCGCCGGCGACGAAGGTGCGGCCGGCGGCGGAGAGCACGATCGCCCGCACTGGGGGATCGGCCTCGGCGGCCGCGATCGCGGCGACGAGATCGCCGCGCAGCCGCGCCGAGAGCGCGTTCACGGGCGGATTGTCGATGACGAGAAGCGCGACGGAGCCGACGTTCCGCCTCGAGACCGTGCTCATGCATCCCCCCTGAATTTTGTTCTGCATAGCGGAATTGCAAACCGCATATTTTCGTTGTCACGATGAAATGCGGGACGCGGATGGGGTTGTCAAGCGGGTTGCGGCGCCATTGGCACCATTCTCGAACAAATCATTCTGCTGTGCGGAATTGCCGACTGCACTTTGTTGACAAGCTTCCGGGGCCGTGGCACTCGATGGGCGACCGTCGCTCGACCGGCGGACAGGAAACGACGCGGGGACCGACCCGCGCGAACTCGGAGAGAGGCGCCGGAACGGGTGCCGCGGACGTCGCCTCGGCTGGGGCGCGCGATCGCGGCGGCAGCGGTTCCGCACCCCCCTTCGCGAGCAAACCTCTGGAGGGAAGAAATGGTCCGCAATGCCCTGGTGTCCGCGGCTCTCGGTCTGGCGCTCGGCGCCGTCGGTGCCACCGCCGGACACGCCCAGTCCGCCACCAAGATCGTCATCGGCGCCCACATGCCGCTGACCGGTTCGCTCGCCCGCTCCGGCCGCGCCTTCGACGAGGGCATGCGCGTGGCGATCGAGGCCTGCAACGCCGCCCAGCCGCGCTGGCGCTTCGAGATCGAGGAGATCGACGACGAATCGACCCCGGCCAAGGCGGTCTCGGCGGTCGAGAAGCTCGCCGCCTCCGGCGCCACGGCGATCATCGGCGGCTACGGCTCGAACATCGTCGGCCCGGCCTCGGACGCCTCCGACAAGCTCGGCAAGACCTACATCACCGCCGGCGCCGTCTCTGACGAGCTGACGGCGCGCGGGCTGAAGACCTTCTTCCGCATCAACAACAACGCCGGCTATCAGCGCGGCATCGCCGGTCTCCTGACCGAGCTGAAGCCGACGGCGGTGTCGATCGTCGCCTCGACCAAGGAGGCCCCGGCGCTGCTCGCCGACGGGCTGGAGAAGGAGCTCTCCGCCAAGGGCATCAAGGTGACCGTCCACAAGTTCGATCCGGCGATCACCGACTTCAAGCCGATCGTCAACAAGATCAAGCTCCAGGACAAGCCGGACGTCATCATGATGTCGGCCTACGAGAACGACTACGTCGGCATCGTCCGCGCCGCCAAGGTGCTGAAGCCGGACATCAAGCTGATCGTCGGCGCCTGGTCGCTGGCGACGCCGAAGATGTACCAGGAATTCCCCGACCTGATGAACAACGTCATCGGCACCTCGTTCCTGCCCTTCCCCGTCGAGGTGAAGAGCGAGGAGGGCCAGCGCTTCGCCGAGGCCTACAAGAAGATGTTCGGCAAGGAGATCGAGTATCTCTCCTCGCTCGCCTATGTCGAGACCATGGCGCTGTGCGAGGCGATCGTGCGCTCCGGCGACGCCGGCACCCTCGCCAAGGGCGGTCTGCCCGACGAGATGCGCAAGACCGACCGGCCGTCGATCCTCGGCCGCATCCAGTTCGACGCCACCGGCGACAACCCGAACTTCGCGCTGTCGATGGGCCAGCATCGCGAGGGCAAGATCGTGCTGGTCTCGCCGAAGGAGGCCGCGACCGGCCCGCTCGCCTATCCGGCCCTGCCCTGGTGAGCCCTCGTCGCGGCGCCCGCCCCGGCGCCGCGTCCCTCCCGTCCCGCAGACCCCTCGAGGCATCATGTTCGAACTCGTTCTGCAGGCCGTCTTCTCGGGCGTGCTCGTCGGCAGCGTCTATGCCCTCGTCGCGCTCGGTCTGGCGGTGACGTTCGGCGCCATGCGCATCATCAACCTCGCCCACGGCGAGCTGGTGCTGCTCGCCGCCTACATGGCCCACGTGGTCGAGAACCGTTTCGGCCAGAACCCGTGGGCGGCGATCCCCCTCGCCCTGGTGGTGGTGGTGTCGTTGAGCTGGGTGGTCTTCAAGGCGATCGACCGGATCCGCGAGCATCGCGAGCTCAATTCGCTGATCCTCACCTTCGCCGTCGGCATCGTGCTGACCAACGCGATCCTGCTGATCTTCGCCTCCGACGTCCGCTCCACCTCCTCGCCGACGCTGCAGGACGCGATCTCCTTCGGCGATCTCTTCGCCATGAAGGGCGAGATCGTCGCCTTCTGCGTCTCGCTGGTGCTGATGGCGGTGTTGTGGTGGTGGTTGAAGAAGAGCTGGTACGGCCGTGCGGTGCGTGCCGTTTCCTCCGATCGCGCGGCGGCGGCGCTGATGGGCATCGATCCCGCCCGTATCGAGACGGTGTCGTTCCTGGTCGCCGGCGCGCTCGCCTCCTTCGCCGGCATCGCGCTCTACACCATGAGCGTGGTCCAGCCGGCGGTCGGTCACGCCTTCACCGTCAAGGCCTTCATCGTCACCGTGCTGGCCGGCGTCGGCTCGATCCCGGGCGTGTTCCTCGGCGCGATCCTGCTCGGCGTCACCGAGGCGCTGACGGTGACGCTGGCGAGCTCCGCCCTGCAGGAACTCGCCGGGATGGTGCTCTTCCTGCTCGTCCTCTTCTTCCTTCCGAACGGCCTGTTCGGTGCCCGCGCCCGGCGCGGCTGAAAGGGGCTCCATGTCCGCGAAACCCGTCTCCTCCGGGCCGACCACGACCGTGCTCCTCGCCGGGGCGGCGCTTCTCGTCGTCGCCGCGGCGCCGATCGTGCTCGGCCTCGGCAACTATGCGCTCGGCCTACTCGTCTCGGCGCTCGTGCTCTCCGGCCTCGCGCTCTCCTGGGCGCTGCTCGGCAATCTCGGCGGCATGGTCTCCTTCGGCCATGCGGCGTTCTTCGGGGTCGGCGCCTACGGCTCGGCCCTGCTCTCCGCCCGGCTCGGCGTGCCGGTGGCACTGGCCGTGCCGCTCGGCGGGCTGATCGCCTCGGCGAGCGCGCTGACCATGCTGCCGACGCTGCGGCTGTCGGGGCCCTATTTCGCGCTGGCGATCCTCGCCTATGCGCAGATCTTCCGGATCCTGGCGACCGAGGCGACGCCGATCACCGGCGGCGCGGCGGGACTCCAGCGCTATCCCACGCTGCCGACGGTCTTGGGCTTCGATCTCTCGACCCGCACCGGCTCCTACCTCGTGGTCCTCGCCGTGCTCGCCGTCTTCGCCGCGGTCTATGTCGCGATCCGGCGCAGCCACGTCGGCACCGCGCTCCGGGCGATCGCCGAGAGCGAGGTCGCCACCCGCGTCGTCGGCGTCGACAGCGTCCGCCTCAAGGCGTGGATGCTGCTCCTCTCCGCCTTCATGGCCGGCGTCTTCGGCGCGCTCAACGCCCATGTGATCGGCTTCCTCGAGCCGGACTACGCCTTCGGCGGCACCTGGAGCGTCATGCCGATCATCGCCGCGATCTTCGGCGGCTATCACACCGTGTTCGGGCCGATCTTCGGCGCCGTGGTGATCTATCTCTTCGACCAGCTGGTGGCGAAGAGCCTCATCCCGGTCGGCCACGAGATCCTGCTCGGTCTCGTCCTCGCCGCCATGGTGCTGATCGCCCCCAACGGCATCGCCGGTCTGGTCGACGGTCTCTTCGGAAAGTTCGCGGGAGGGCGTCGCCATGCTGCGACTTGACGGCGTCTCGGTGCGTTTCGGCGGCCTCGCCGCCCTGACGGACGTCTCCTTCGACGTGGCGGAGGGCGAGATCCTCGGTCTCGTCGGCCCCAACGGCGCGGGCAAGACCACGCTCTTCAACACCATCTCCGGCCTCGTCCGGCCGCGCGGCCGCATCCGCTTCGACGGACGCGACATCACGGCGACGGCGCTGCACCAGCGCGCCCGGGTCGGCATCGGCCGCACCTTCCAGATCCCGCAGCCGATGCAGCGGCTGACGGTGCGGGAGAACCTCGAGGTGGCGCAGGTCTTCGGTGCCGGCCGGCACGATCCGGCGCGGATCGACGAGATCCTGACGGTGATGGAACTCGCCCACAAGGCCGACGCCGACGCGGCGACGTCGCTGGCGTTGCAGGAGCTGAAGCGGCTGGAGATCGCCAAGGCGCTCGCCATCCGCCCGCGCGTGCTGCTGCTCGACGAGGTGCTGGCCGGGCTGGAGAGCCGGGCCAAACATCTCTTCATGCTGAAGCTGCGCGAGCTGCACGCGCTCTACGGTCTGACCATCGTCATCGTCGAGCACGACATCGAGACGATCTCGAACCTCTGCTCGCGCGCCGTGGTGCTCGACTTCGGCCGCCTGATCGCCGACGGCACCCCGGACGAGGTCTTCCGCAACCCGGACGTCGTGAAGAGCTACACCGGAGGAGCCCACTGATGCTCGAGACCCGCAACCTCGGTGCCGGCTACGGGGCGATCACCGTCCTCTGGGACCTGACCATCGGCTTCCGCGAAGGGGCGCTGACCGCCATCGTCGGCCCCAACGGCGCCGGCAAGACGACGCTGCTGCGCGCCCTGACCGGTCTCGTCCCCCACCGCGGCGAGATCCTGCTCGACGGTCGGCCGCTGCGGGGCAAGACCTGGGACCTCGCCGCCGACGGTCTCGTCATGGTGCCGGAGGGGCGACTGATCTTCCGCGACATGACGGTGGAGGAGAACCTCTGCCTCGGCGCCTTCCCCAAGCGCTGCCGGCCGCACCTCGCGAGCAATCTCGAGCGCATGTACGAGCTCTTCCCGCGCCTGAAGGAGCGGCGTCATCAGGCGGCCGGGTCGCTGTCGGGCGGCGAGGCGCAGATGGTGGCGATGGGCCGCGGCCTGATGGCCGAGCCGCGCATCCTGCTTATCGACGAGCCGTCGCTCGGTCTCGCGCCGGTGATGGTCAAGGAGGTGTTCTCGATCATCGCCCGGCTGAAGCAGGAGGGCACCACCATCGTGCTGATCGAGCAGAACACCAACGTGGCGCTGTCGGTCGCCGACGACGTCCACCTGATGCGCGCCGGCGGCGTCGCCTTCTCGAGCCCGGCGGCGGAGGTCGACCTCGACCGCCTGCACGATCTCTACTTCGCCCGCGACGGCAAGCCGTCCGCGGCGACGCCCTGACCGCCCGACCGGAGGAGCAGCCGCCCATGTCGCCGACGATCCTGGTCGAAACCCCGCGCCCCGGCGTGCGGCTCGTCACCATCGCCCGCCCCGAGCGGAAGAACGCGCTCGACCGCGCCACCTATCGCGCCCTCGGCGACGCCCTCGACGCGGCGGCGGCCGACGACGACGTCCGCGTCGTGGTCGTCACCGGTGCCGACGGCGACTTCACCAGCGGCAACGATCTCGCCGACTTCCGCGACACCGCCGAGACCGGCCAGCCCAGCCCCGGCCTGACCTTCCTCGGCCGGCTCGTCGCCTTCCCCAAGCCGGCGATCGCGGCGATCGAAGGCGTCACGGTCGGGATCGGCACCACCATGCTGCTACACTTCGACCTCGCCTATGCCGGCGCCGGGGCGACGTTCCGTCTGCCCTTCGTGCCGCTCGGGCTCTGTCCGGAAGGCGGGTCGAGCCTGCTCCTCGCCCGCGCCGCCGGATCGAAGCGGGCGCGCGCGCTGCTGATGTTCGGCGACACCTTCGACGCGGACGCCGCGCGCGAGGCCGGTCTCGTCAACGCCGTCGTGCCGCGCGGCGAGGCACTCTCGACGGCACTCGAACGGGCCGAAGCCCTCGCCCGCCTGTCGCCGGCGGCCCTCGCCGCCACCAAGCGGCTGATGGGGGCGGCGAGCGCCGACGAGGTGCGGGCGACGATGATGCGGGAGGCCGAGGTCTTCCATGCGCTGAGGCGCGGTCCCGAGGCGCAGGCGGCCTTCGCCGCCTTCTTCCGACGGCGCGGCGCGAACGACGCGGCGGCGACGACCGCGTCGCCTTCGTGAGCCCGGCGTGGCACAAGACCAGAGCGACCACCGAAACGAGAGGCCGGACATGGCGGAACACCTCACCGATGCGGCGGACCCGGACGACCCGTCCAGGGAAGACCGCCATTTCGTCACCGCGCTGGCGCGGGGGCTCGACGTGCTCTCGGCCTTCCGACCCGGCGAGACCTGGCTCGCCAACCACGAGATCGCCGAACGCTGCCGGCTGCCGCGCTCGACGGTGACGCGGCTCACCTACACGCTGACCAAACTCGGCTATCTCCACTTCGTCGAGGACGTCGGCAAGTACCGGCTCGGCAGCCGGCTGATGGCGCTCGGCACGGTGGCGCTCGGCGGGCTCAGCGTGCGCCAGATCGCCCGGCCGGCGATGCGCGATCTCGCCAATCTCTCCAATGCCTCGGTCGGCCTCGGCGTGCGCGACAATCTGTCGATGCGCTACGTCGAGATCGCCCGCGGTCCGGCGGCGATCGCCCTCAACATCGACGTCGGCTCGCGCCTGTCGATGACGCGCAGCTCGATGGGCCGCGCCTTCATCGCCGCGCTGACGCCGGCCGAGCGCGAGCGCCTCTGCCACGAGCTGAAGATGCTCGACCCCCTCGCCTGGCCGAAGACCGAGGCCGCCCTCGCCCGTGCGCTCGAGGACCACGAGCGGCTCGGCTGCAGTTCGTCCTTCGGCGACTGGCAGGAGAACGTCAGCGCCATCGCGCTCGGCTTCCGGCCGGGCGGCGGCCTGCCGCCGATGGTCATCAACTGCGGCGCGCCGACGGTGATCGCCTCGCCCGAATTCCTCCTGAACGAGGTCCGCCCCCGCCTCCGCGAGGTCGTCGCCGGCCTCGACGGGGTGATGGGCGCCTGACCCCGACCCGAGCCAGAGCCGAAGCCGGAGCCTGCCGATGACCGCATCCACCGACCTCGACCTGCCGCTCGCCGGCGTACGCGTGCTCGATCTCTCGCGCATTCTCGCCGGCCCCTGGTGTGCCCAGGTGCTGGGCGATCTCGGCGCCGACGTGATCAAGGTCGAGCACCCCGGCCGCGGCGACGACACCCGCGACTGGGGCCTGCGCACCGGCGGCACGACGACCTCCTACTTCGACGCGGTCAACCGCAACAAGCGTTCGATCGGCATCGATCTCGGCACGCCCGAGGGGCTGGCGCAGGTCCGGGCGCTCGCCCGCGAGGCCGACGTCGTGGTGCAGAACTTCAAGACCGGCGGCGCCGAGCGGCTCGGTCTCGGCTACGACGACTTCGCGCGGGAGAATCCGCGGCTGGTCTACTGCTCGATCGCCGGCTACGGCCCCGGCCCCGAGGCCGAGCGGCCGGGCTACGATCTGCTGGTGCAGGGCGAGGCCGGGCTGATGGCGCTGAACGGCGAGGCCGAGCGGCCGCCGCTGAAGTTCGGCGTCGCCGCCGTCGATCTCTTCACCGGCCAATATGCGGCGCAGGCGGTGCTGGCCGCCCTCTTCCGCCGCGAGCGGACGGGACGCGGCGGCAAGGTCGATCTGGCGCTCTACGACTGCGGCGTGGCGCTGACCTCCTACTACGGGCTCGAGGCGCTGGTGCAGGGCAAGGACCCGGCGCGCTACGGCAATGCCCATCCCTCGATCGTGCCCTACGGCGTCTTCGAGGCGGCCGACGGCCCGGTCCTCGTGACGGTCGGCAACAACGCCCAGTACGAGCGCTTCTGTTCGGTCGTCATCGGCCGGCCGGATCTGGCGAAGGATCCGCGCTTCGCCACCAACATCGACCGCGCCCGCAATCGCGCCGCGCTGCTGCCCGAGCTCGAGCGGGAACTCCGCCGCCGCAGCCGTGCCGAACTGCTCGCCGCACTCGGCGAGGCCGGCATCCCGGCGGGCGAGGTGCTCGGCCTCCACCGGTCGCTGACCTCGGAGCGCACCCGGACCGCCGGCATGGTCGAAGACCGCGGCACGGACGGCGGCGCCTCGCGCTGGGTTCTCGCCCCGCCCTACCGGGTCGACGGCCGTCGCGTGCCGGTCCGCCTGACGCCGCCGGAGCTCGGCGCGGCGGCGTCCTCGGCACATTGGCGCGAGTGACGCCTCGGTTTTCCCCACCGTCGCCGGACGACCCGTTCGCCTGCTGAACGGCGCGCGACGAGAGGCGTCTCGGTCGAGTGTCGACCTTGACCGGTTCGGGACGGGCGGGGAAAGTAACGCCCCTTCACGAGCGGCGGATGCCCCTTCCGTCGCCCCCGATCCAGTCGAATCGGGGTCTTTCGGAGCCGCGACATGTCCTCGCCCGACACGCCCGCCGTCGCGACGGCCGGCCCGACCGCCATCCGCCTCGACGGCGTCGGCATCGCCTTCCCGATGAAGGGCAACCGCGTCTACGAGGCGGTGGCGCCGACCGATCTCGCCGTCGCCGAGAGCGAGTTCGTGGCGATCGTCGGCCCGACCGGCTGCGGCAAGTCCACCCTGCTCAACGCCGTCGCCGGCCTCTTGAAGCCCGCCTCCGGCACCGTCGAGGTGCTCGGCCGGCGGATCACGGGCCTCTGCCGCGATGCCGGATACCTCTTCCAGCAGGACGCGGTGATGCCGTGGAAGACGGCGCTGGAGAACGTCGCGCTCGGGCTCGAGGTCGCCGGACGGTCGCACGCCGAGGCCGAGGCGGAGGCACGTACCTGGCTCGGCCGGGTCGGCCTGTCGCGGTTCGTCGACCGCTATCCGCACGAACTGTCGGGCGGCCAGCGCAAGCGCGTCGGCCTCGCCCAGGTGCTGATCCGCCATCCGAAGATCCTGCTGATGGACGAGCCCTTCGGGCCGCTCGACGCCCAGACCCGGCAGATCATGGGCAATCTGCTGCTCGACCTGTGGGCGACCGACCGAAAGGCGGTGCTCTTCGTCACCCACGACCTCGAGGAGGCGATCGCGCTCGCCGATCGGGTGGTGATCATGTCGGCCGGCCCGGCCTCGACCATCGTCGGCGATCACCGGATCGATCTCGCCCGGCCGCGCGACGCCGCCGACATCCGCCTCGACCCGCGCTTCCACGAGATCCACAAGGCGATCTGGAGCGAGCTCAAGGCCGAAGTGATCAAGACCTACGGGGAGGCCAGCGCATGAACCGGTGGAAGCTCCTCGCCCTGCAGATCCTCGTCGGCGTCGTCGCCGTCGGCTTCTGGTGGATCGGCTCGTCGACCAAGATCTTCGGCGTCACGCTGTTGCCGCCGTTCTTCTTCTCGACCCCGGCCGACGTCTTCTCGCGGGTGGTCCGGATGTTCGCCACCGGCCTCGTCTGGCGCCATCTCGGCGTGACGCTGCTCGAGACGGCGCTCGCCTTCGGCATCGGCGCGGCGAGCGGCATCGTCTTCGGCTTCTGGTTCGCCCGCAAGCCGACGGTCGCCGCCGTCTTCGATCCGTGGCTGAAGATGGCCAACGCGCTCCCCCGCGTCGTGTTGGCGCCGATCTTCATGCTGTGGCTCGGCCTCGGCATCTGGTCGAAGGTGGCGCTGGGGGTGACGCTGGTGTTCTTCATCGTCTTCTTCAACGTCTATCAGGGCGTGAAGGAGGTGAGCCCGGTGGTGCTCGCCAACGCGCGGCTGATGGGCATGAACGAGCGCCAGCTGTTCCGCCACGTCTACTGGCCGTCGGCTCTGTCGTGGATGTTCTCCTCGCTCCACACCTCCGTCGGCTTCGCGCTGGTCGGCGCGGTGGTCGGCGAGTACCTCGGCTCGTCGGCGGGGCTCGGCTATCTGATCCATCAGGCCGAGGGCGTCTTCGACATCGCCGGCGTCTTCGCCGGCATGTTCGTGCTCGCCGCCTTCGTGCTGGTGATCGACTGGGGCGTGACCCGCCTCGAGGACCGACTGCTGGTGTGGCGACCGCAACAGGCGCCGGGACAGGACTGATCGAACCAACGAAAAGGGAGAAGACGCGATGAAACGCCTCACGAGAATTCTGGCCGCCGGCCTCGCCCTGCTGGGCGCGAGCCTTTCGCCCGCGCTCGCCGGCACGCCGGAGAAGCCGAAGCTCGAGATCGGCGTCGGCGGCAAGCCGCTGCTCTACTATCTGCCGCTGACGCTCGCCGACCGGCTCGGCTACTTCAAGGCCGAGGGGCTCGACGTCACGATCAACGACTTCGGCGGCGGCGCCAAGGCGTTGCAGGCGCTGGTCGGCGGCTCGGTCGACGCGGTCACCGGCGCCTACGAGCACACGATCCGGATGCAGCAGAAGGGCCAGAAGATCACCGCGGTGATCGAGCTCGGCCGCTTCCCCGGCATCGTCTGGGCGGTCTCGAAGGCCAAGGCCGACAAGGTCAAGACCATCGCCGACCTCAAGGGCATGAAGATCGGCGTCACCGCGCCGGGCTCCTCGACCCACCTGACCACGGTCTATCAGCTCGCCAAGGCGGGGCTGACGCCCGACGACGTCGCCTTCGTCGGCGTCGGCGGCGGTGCCTCGGCGGTGGCGGCGCTGGAGAACGGCGCGGTCGACGCGGTCGCCCATCTCGACCCGGTGATCTCCAAGCTCCAGGCCGACGACGCGGTGAAGATCCTCGTCGACACCCGCACCGAGGAAGGCACCCGCGCCGTCTTCGGCGGCACCAATCCGGCGGCGGTTCTCTACGTCAAGACCGACTTCGCCGAGGCCAATCCGAACACGATGCAGGCGCTCACCAACGCCTTCTGGAAGACGCTGAAGTGGATCGAGAAGGCGACGCCGGAAGAGATCGCCGCCGCGGTTCCCGAGGACTACTGGCTCGGCGACAAGACGCTCTATCTGACGTCGGTGAAGGCCTCGCTGCCGACCTATTCCAAGACCGGCATCGTGCCGGCCGAGGGCATGACGTCGACGCTGAAGTTCCTCGAGACGACCGAACCGGCGGCCTTCGCCGGCCAGACCATCGATCTGCCGAAGACCTTCGACGATCGCTTCGTCAAGAAGGCGGCCGAAACCATCAAGTGACGGACGAAAGCGCGCGGCGCGGCGGATCGCTTACGCGATCGCCGCACCGCCGCCGTATCGGAAGCGGCCCGCCTCAGCGGACCGGATGGACGTGGACCGGGCGGCGCGTGTCGACGGCGCAGATGTCGGCGGCGGCCTCGGAGAGCGTGATCCGCGTCATCAGGTCGGCGGCGATGCGCGGCGTGCGCGGGCCGAAGGCGAGGAGCCCCGCCCCCTCCATGGCGACGAGGCGCCGCCCCTCGGCGGCCGGCGTGTCGCGGAAGGCCGGCATGGCGAAGAGCGTGTCGGCGGTGAGCGCGTCGGGGCCGTTCGCCATGGTGACGACGACGTCGGGCGCGGCGGCGAGGATCGCCTCGTCGGTCATCTGCTTGTAGCCCTGGAAATCCCCGGCGACGTTGATGCCGCCGGCGAGCGCGATCATCGCGTCGGCCGCCGTGGCGCTGCCGCCGACGACCGGCCGGCCGTTGGAGAAGGCGAGCAGGAAGAGGACGCGCGGATTGGTCAGCCGCGCCGCCCTTTCGCTCGCGAGCTCGGCGAACTCCGCCCGTACGCGGCCGGCGACCCGCTCGGCCTCGGCCTTCCGCCCGACCAGCGCGCCGATCCGCTCGATCCGGTCGATCACGCCGGCTTCGGTCCAGACGTCGTCGAGCTGGACGACCTTCACCCCCGCCCCGGCGACGACGTCGAGCGCCTCGCGCGGGCCGGCGCCGCCGACGGCGACGATCAGCGTCGGGGCGAGCGACAGCAGGCCCTCGGCCGAGAGCTTGCGGAAATAGCCGACGTTCGCCCGGCTCGCGAGCGCCTCGGGCGGATGGGTCGAGGTGGCGTCGACGCCGACGACCGAGGCCTCGGCGCCGATCTCCCACAGGATCTCGGTGGCGGCGGCGCCGGCCGCGACGATCCGTTCGGCGGCGCGCGCCGGCGCGGTCGCGGCGAAGAGGGCGGCGGCGAGGAGAAGGGCGATGCGGGTCATCGGCAGGCACTCGATTGCGACGCGGGCAGGAGCCCCCACGTCTGGGGAACGATCGGCCGCGGCGCGAGGGCTGCGGGGCGCGGGGCGAGGCCGAAGACCCCGGCCAGCATGGCGTCGTCGAAGACCTCTTCGGGCCGGCCGCGGCCGACGATCCGCCCGGCCTGCATCGCGATCACCGTGTCGGCGAAGCTCGCCGCCAGATTGAGGTCGTGCAGGATGGCGAGCACCGCCACGCCGCGCGCCGCGACGGCGCGGGCTGCCTCCATCAGCGCCATCTGATGCGGCAGATCGAGGCTGGAGACCGGCTCGTCGAGCAGCAGGGCGCGGGCGGGCTCGACCGTGGCGCCGGCATCGAGCTGGGCGAGCGCACGGGCGAAGAGCACGCGCTGGCGTTCGCCGCCGGACAGCGTGCGGACGTCGCGGGCGACGAGGTCGCCGACGTCGGCGCGGGCCGCGGCCGCGGCGACGATCGCCCGGCGGGCGGCGGGGGAAAGCCTGCGCCCGACGCCGTCGACACCGAGAGAAATGGTTTCGGCGACGGTGAAGGCGAAGCCGATCTCGGTCGACTGGCTCATCACCGCCCTGAGCGCCGCGAGGCGCCAGATCGGCAGATCGGCGACGGCGATGCCGCGCCACGCCACCCGGCCGCGGGACGGGGCGACGTCGCCGGCGGCGAGGCGCAGCAGGCTGGTCTTGCCGGCGCCGTTCGGACCGACCACCACCGTCAGCCGGCCGCAGGCGAGTTCGAGATCGACGCGGTCGAGAATGGTCCGGCCGGCGACGGTGATACCGGCGCCTTCGATCGTCAGGAGCGGTGTGCGGGCATCGACGCTCATGGCGCCGTCCCTCCCCGGCGCTTCATCACGAGGTGGAGGAAGATCGGCGCACCGACCAGGGCCGTCAGCACGCCGATCGGCAGTTCGGCCGGCGCCACCACGGTGCGGGCGACGAGGTCGGCGAGGATGGTCAGGAGCGCCCCGGCGAGCGCCGACAGCCACAGCAGCGGCCGATGGGCGGGGCCGATCACCAGCCGGAGCACGTGCGGTACCACCACGCCGACGAAGCCGACCGCGCCGACCAGCGCCACCGCGGCACCGACGCCGAGGGCGGTGACGGCGATCGCCGTGGTCTTCACCCGTTCGACCGAGAGCCCCATGTAGCGCGCCTCGGCCTCGCCGAAGGCGAGCGCGTCGAGCGCCCGCCCGAGGCGCGGCACGGCGAGGAGCGGGGCGACGAGGAAGGGCGCGGCGACGACGAGCTTCTCCCAGGTGACGCCGCCGAAGGAACCGAGCGTCCAGAACGACAGGTCGCGCAGCTGGCGGTCGTCGGCGACGAAGACCAGCAGGCCGACGAAGGCGTTGGCGAGTGCTGCGAGCGCGAGGCCGGCGAGGAGGATCGTGCCGGTCTCGGTGCGCCCGCGGCTGCGGCCGACCGCCGACAGGACCGCGGTGGCGGCGAGCGCGCCGAGGAAGGCGGCGAGCGGCAGGGCGTGGAACGGCGTCGTGCCGAAGATCCGGTCGCCGAGCACGATCACCACCGAGGCGGCGAGCGCCGCCCCCGAGGAGACGCCGAGGATGCCGGGGTCGGCGAGCGGATTGCGGAAGAGGCCCTGCATGGTCACGCCGGAGACCGCCAGCGCGGCGCCGACGAGGGCGGCTGCGACGAGCCGCGGCAGGCGGATGTGGCGGACGACGACGGCATCGCGGTCGGCCCCGCCGAGACCGCCGAACAGCACCTCGAGCGTGCGCGACGGGGCGATCGCATGGGCGCCGATGCCGATCGACATCACCACGCCGACGACGACCACGACGGCGAGCACCGCCGCGGTGACGACGAGACGGGCCCGGCGCCGGCGGGCGAGACCGGCGAGACGGTCCTCGAGCGCGGTTCCGTCCGCCGACGCGTCGGAGGCATCGGCAACGCGACGCGGGACTTCGGGGACGGCGAGCATGACGCCTCACTTGGTCAGGATGAGCTTGTCGTTCGAGGTGATGCGCAGCACGTAGAGCGAACCGGCATGGAGAATCCGCGCCTCGCGACCGCCCCGCGTCAGCTCGCGGATCGACCATTCGGCGATCGGCGACGGCGCGACCGCGGCCTTCGCCGTATCGACGGGCGTATCGACCGGCGCGGGCCGTCGCGAAAACGCTCTCCTCTCTTCGCTGTTCAAGACGAAATCTCCATTTGCTTCAGTGAATTCTGGAATTGATCCAATTCCAGACGGCGATCTGCCTGCGCCGTCCGTTGACAAGCTCAATCACGCCTCGTAGGTTCAGTCAAGATTGCGAGGCATTTGCAACTGAGTCTCGTGCAAGACGGTGCCAGCCGGAGCCCAGCGCTCGTCGCCAGCCGACCCGCATGTCCAACAGGGGTAGGTGTGATGTTCGCTGGCAGTCGTGCCCGTTCGATCGGTTCGGTTTCTCTCTTCGTCCTCGCCGTCGCGCTGGCGGCGTCGCCCGTCCGGCTGGCCTTCGCAGCCGGCGCCGAGCCCGCGGCCCAGCCGACGGAACTCGACGACATCACGGTGACGGCCGAGCGGCGGCCGACCAGCGTCAAGGACGCCTCGGCGACCGTGTCGGTGAAGTCTTCCGAGGAGATCGATCGCCATCTGGCGACGCGGCCGACCGATCTCGTCGCCGACGAGCCGGGCGTGTCGGTCGGCTCCTCGCCGAAGCGGGCGGGCGCCGGCAGCTACACGATCCGCGGCATCGGCGACAATCGCGTCCTCGTCGAGGAGGACGGCATTCGCGTGCAGGACTATCCCGAGAGCCAGAAGGGCCCGGGCATGTACACCCGCGACTTCGTCGACTTCGACAATCTGAAGCAGGTCGAGATCATCCGCGGCCCGGCCTCGGCGCTGCGCGGCTCGGAGGCGATCGGCGGCGTGGTCTCCTTCGTGACGAAGGATCCGGAGGACTTCCTGAAGGTCGTCGGCAAGGACTGGTACCTCGCCTTCAAGGCGGCCTGGGACAGCGCCGACCGCTCGCTCTCGGAGAACACCACGATCGCCGGCAAGGCGGGGCCGTGGTCGGCCGTCGTCTCCTATTCGCGCCGCGACGGCGAGGAGACCCAGGCCAACACCTCCGCCGCGCTCAACCCGCAGACCCGACAGAAGGACGACGTCTTCGGCAAGATCGTCTGGGACACGCCCGACGCCGGCCGTATCCGCCTGACCTTCGATCACATGCATCGGCGCGACTGGACGGAGCTGAAGAGCGATCTGAGCTCGTCCGTCCTGCGTTCGACCGCCGACGACACCACGACGCGCTCGCGCATCAGCCTCGACTGGACGCAGGCGCTCGATCTCGCCTTCGCCGACACGGTCGACGCCAAGGTCTACTGGAGCCGGCTCGATCGCGAGGAGGTCAATCCGCAGACCCGCCTCTCCTCCGGCATCGTGCGCTGGCGGACGACGACGGCCGACTACAACCAGTCGATCTGGGGCGGCGACGTCCAGCTCTCCCTGCACCGCGACTGGTTCGGCCTGCCGCACGATCTCGTCTATGGCGCCTCGGCGGTCGTGACGTCGACCGAGCGGCTGCGCGACCGCTGGGAGATCAACTCAGCGACCGGCGCGGTGACGCGGACCTTCACCGGCGACGTCTATCCCAACAAGCTGTTCCCCGACACGACGACGACGCAGCTCGCGATCTTCGCCCAGGACACGGTGCGCTGGGGCGCCTTCCGCCTGACCCCGGCACTGCGGCTCGACCATTGGCGGCTCGATCCGTCGTCGGACCAGGCGCTGCTCAACAGCTCGACCTCGCCGGTTTCGGGCCAGAGCCATCTGTCGCTGTCGCCGAAGCTCGGCCTGTCCTACGACATCGACGACACCTGGCGGCTCGTCGCCCAATATGCCCGCGGCTTCCGCGCGCCGCCCTACGACAGCGCCAACTTCACCTATTCCAACCCGATGTTCGGCTATCAGATCCTGCCCAACGGCAATCTGAAGCCGGAGACCAGCGACGGCTTCGAAGTCGGCGTGCGCGCCTCCTTCGCAGAGGGGTCGAGCGCCCGGGCGACGGTGTTCTACAACCACTACCGCGACTTCATCGACACCAAGATCGTCGGCACCTCGGGCGGGCTGACGCAGTACCAGTACACCAACGTCGCCAATGCCGAGATCTGGGGCGCCGAGGCGCGCGGCGAGTGGAAGGTGAACCGGCAGTGGTCGCTGAACGCCGCCGTCGCCTATGCCTACGGGCAGAACCTCGAGACCGGCCGGCCGATCGACTCGGTCGATCCCGTCTCCGGCGTCCTCGGCGTCGTCTGGCGTCCCGACGAGGCCTGGACGATCGAGGGCCGCATGCGGGCGGCGGGCGGCAAGACGCGGGTGTCGGACGACGCCACCGTCGTGAAGCCCGGCGGCTGGGCGACCTTCGACACCTTCGCCACCTGGGAATGGAAGCCGCGGCTGACGCTCTCGGCCGGCGTCTACAACCTGCTCGACAAGAGCTACTTCGTCGCCCAGGACGTCGCCGGCCTGACCAAGTCCGATCCGCTGCTCGAGACCTATCGCGCCACCGGCCGCACCTTCGCGGTCGCCGCCACCGTCCGGTTCTGAGCCATGGTCGCCGCGGCGCCCATCGCCCGACGCAGGCCAGGGGCGGCGACGTCCCGGCGCCCGGCGGTCGATCCGAGGATCGCCGGCGACACGGTGCCGACGATGCGGGTCCTCCGGCGCGAGACGCCGGGGGAGGCAGACGTCGACGCGATGCCGCGCGAGCCGTCGATCGCGACGGCCGAGGTTCCCGTCGTGACGGCGGCACCGCCGCCGGCTTTGCTTCCCGTGGCGACGGTCCTCCCGCCGCCGGGCCGGATCGGCGAGGGCGCGGCCCCTGCCCTCGCCGATCCGGCGGCGCCGCGCTGGATTGCGGCGCTGACGGCGGTGCTGCTGTTGCACGGTCTCGCCGTCTGGGCGCTCGCACCGACGGTCGTGCCGGATGCCGGCGAAGGCGCCGCGGCGGTGCCGGCGATCGATTTCGTCGCACTCGACGCCGAGGACAGCGTCGACGCCACGGCCGGCGCGGTCCCCTCCCCGCCGATCGAGACCGAAACCGTCGAGAAGCCCGAGAGCGAACCGCCGGCGGAAACGACCGCTCCGACCGCCGCGCCGGTCGTCGCGCCCGAACCGCCGCAGCCCGACGCCGTGCTGCCGCCCGAACCCGTCCGACCGCCCGAGATCACGCCGCCCCGCCCGGCCGAAGCCGCGCCGACGATCCGCAAGCGGCCGGTCGAGGCCCGTCGCAAGCCGGTCACGCCGGTCGAGCACCGGCCGTCCCCGCCCCGTGCGGCCGCAGCACCCGGCGCCGTCGCCGAACGGCATTCCGGCGGCGCGCCGGTCGTCGGGGCGGCGGAGGCGGCCGCGGCGCGCGAGGGTGAACTCAGATCGTGGCGCGCCGCCGTGCTCGCGGCGCTCGCCGCCGCCAAGACCTATCCGGAGGAGGCCCGCGCGCAGGGTCGCGGCGGGCGGGCGGCGGTGCGCTTCACCATCCGCCGCGACGGCGGCGTCGACGGCGTCGCGCTCGCCGCGTCGTCCGGCGTCGCCACGCTCGACGCGGCGACGCTCGCCATGCCGCGCCGGGCGCGGTTTCCCGCCATGCCGGCTGCGGCCGGGTCCTCCCAGAGCTTCACCGCGGGCGTGCGTTACGACCTGCGCTGAGAGACGTCCATCGAAGGAGAACGACCGATGTTCATCGCCATGAATCGCTTCCGGGTCGCGCTCGGCAAGGAGGCCGAGTTCGAAGCCGTGTGGAAGAACCGCGAGAGCCATCTGCACAAGCGCCCCGGCTTCCTCGGCTTCCTGGTGCTGCGCGGGCCGACGCGCGAGGATCACACGCTGTTCTCCTCGCACACGACCTGGGCGAGCCGCGACGACTTCGAGGCCTGGACCGTCTCGGCCGAGTTCGAGGCCGCCCATCGCAACGCGCCGAAGTCGGCCGGCCTGATGGTGGCGCCGAACGAGTTCGAGGGCTTCGACGTCGTCCATGTCGTGCCCGGTCCCGGCGCCGTCGAGCCGAACGAGGCGGCGGCATGAGCGGACGGACCGCTCGATATCCGGCGAGCGGCGAAGCCGCCGGGCGCGAGGACGCCGTCGCCGCGGCGCGGGCCGCCCTCGCCGCCCAGCCGGACGGCGTGCTCGAGACCGTCGCCGAGGCCCACGGTCTGACGATCGCCGACGTCCTCGGCCTGCTCCCGCCCGAGGCGGCGCGGGCGGTCGAGGGCGGACGTTTCGAGGAGATCTGGCAGGCGCTGACGGGCTGGGGCCCCGTCCTCTTCCTCGTCCACGGCCGCAACGGCGTCTTCGAGATCAAGACGGCGCTGCCGCCCGGCGCCTCGGGGCGGGGTTGGTTCAACGTCCACGGCGACACGCCGCTCGGCGGTCACCTCCGGGCCGATCGCTGCGCGACGATCTGGTTCGTCGACCGGCTCTTCTTCGGCCGGCGGTCGTGTTCGCTGTGGTTCGTCGACGGCGACGGCGAGGCGATGTTCAAGGTCTTCGTCGCCCGCGACGCCGCCCGCGCGCTCGACGAGACGCAGGTGGCACGGTTCGAGGCCCTGCGCGACGCCGTCGGCGGAGCGTGAGTCCGAGCCCGCGCCACGGGGCTCCCTTCGACGACAGGGATCGGCACGCCGCGAACCGCGGTGCCTGCCGATCCCGCGCCAACGCGACGTGCCCGCGGCGGGTCTTCCCCACGCCACGGGACCCTTGCGTCATTGCACGGACGTGTGGATCGAGTCCGTGCGCGATCCTTCGAGACGCGCCTACGGCGCTCCTCGGGATGAGGCGTAGGAGCTTTTTTCAAGGAAAAACAAACACCTCAAGCCGAGGAGGCGTCCGAAGGACGCCGTCGCGAAACATCGCGACACCCTCGGCCGATCGCCGAACCATTATTGCGAATGCCTCGCATATGCATTACGATACCGACCGAACCCACCCCGATCCGTCGGAGGACCGTCCGATGTGCGCCAAGTGCCGCAACAGTCTCGCCCGCAAGCACGCCGCGACGGCGAAGGCCGCGCGATCCCCTCACACGGCGGACGCGACGGCCACGCCCTTCGCCGAGGCGGTCGAGACGCGCGATCTCGCCGCGCCGGCCTTCTTGCCCCCGGTCGCCGCCGCGCCCGCCGAGCCGCGCACCCGCCGACGGCGGCTGTGGGAACTGCCGCACGGCTGGCAGTGCTCGGTGATCGGCACCTGCCTGACGCTCGGCGACCTGAGGCGGACGGCGACGCGGCTCGGCCTCTACGTCGGGACGGCCGAACTCACGGACTACGAGCTGCACGGCTATTTCGTCCAAGACGCCAAGACCGACAATCGCGTCGGCCGGCTGCTGCAGAAGATGCTGGACGGCGCGCACGAGGGGACGTTGCGCCGCTTCGCCCGCTGCCGCGACGTCGAGGAGCTGGCGCGCGCCTGGGATGCGGCGGTGGAGAGCGGCGACGTCGCCGGAGCCTATTGGGCCGCCATGACCCATCCGGCGATCGATGCGGATCTGGAGGGGCGCCTGTTCGGTGAGGTCCACATGATGTCGCATCTGGTCGGCGCCTCGGCGCGCGGCGACCGACGCGCCGTCGCCACGCTCGGCCAGGAGCGCGACGGGCTCGCGGCGAAGCTGAAGCGATCGGAAGCCGACCGGATGCAGGCGATCGCCAGCCGCGACGCCGAGATCGAACGCCTCGCCCGGGCGCTCGCCGAAGCCGAACGCCAGGCCCGCGCCGCCGAGACCGAAGCGGCACGGCTCGCCGCGTTGGTCGACGACGCCGACACCGCCCGCCGGACCCGTCGTCTCGACGAGGCGGAGGCGCGGCTCGCCACGCTCGAACGCGACGCCGAGGAGAATGCCCGCCTCCTCGCCGACGGTGCCGCCGAACGGCGGCGTCTGCACGACGAGAACCGCGCCCTGCTGATGGAACTCGCCCGCGCCGAACGCGCCCTCCAGGCGATCGCCCCGGAGATCGAGGAGAGCGAGGGCGACAGCCGCGTCGATCTCGCCGGCCGCCGCATCCTCTATGTCGGCGGACGCAAGAGCACGGTCTCCCATGCCCGTCGTCTGGTCGAGCGCTGCAACGGCTGCCTGCTCCACCACGACGGCGGGCTGGAACAGTCGGTCGCCGAACTGGAGAGCACGCTGATGGGCGCCGACGCCGTCGTCTTCCCGGTCGACTGCGTCAGCCACAACGCCATCAACTGCGTCAAGCGCCTGTGCGAGCGGCGCGCCCTGCCCTTCCGCGCCCTGCGCTCGAGCGGCCTCGGCTCGCTCGTCGACGCGCTCGGCGAACTGGCGGCCTGAGCGCGGAGATCGCTCCCCGGCCCGATCGGACCCACCCGTCAGAGCCGATGGTCGGCGCGCGGCGTTTGGAAGACCTGACGGAAGTAGTCGCGGAAGGTCGCCATCGCCGGGGTGATCTCGGCCGATCGCTTCCACGCCAGACCGACGTCCATCGACGGCACCGGGTCGGAGAGCATCCGCGTCTCGATCCGCTTGCCCTCGAGCGACCACGGACGGTGGACGAGGTCCGACAGGATCGCCACGCCGCGCCCGTTCGCCACCATCGAACGCACCGCCTCGACCGACGAGGTGCGCAGGATGACGTTGGGCTGCGCCTGCGCGCGGTTCCAGTACTTGAGCGACGAATAGGCGGCCTCGTCGACGGTCAGCATGACGTAGGGCTCGGCCGAGACGCGCTCGAGGCTGACGGTCGAGAGCTGGGTCAGCGGATGGCGCGCCGCCATCCACAGCCGCCGGATCGAGGAATGGAGCGTCTCGGAGACCAGCTCCGGATTGGCGACGTTCGAGGTCAGCAGCACCGCGATGTCGTAGCGATTGGTGAGCAGTCCCTCCTCGATCGCCTCGCGGTTGGTCTCGAAGAGCTGCAGCTTCAGCTCCGGGTGCAGCCGTTCGAGGCGCTCGAGATGGGCCGGCAGGAAGTAGCCGATGACGGTGTAGGTCGCCGCCACCGTCAGCGTGCCGCGCACCTCGCGATGGGGCACCCGCAGGGACATCGCCTCGTCGATCTTGGCGAGGATGTCGTAGGCCTGTTCGAGGAAGCGCCGCCCGGTGTCGGTCAGTTCCATGCCGACCGAGGAGCGACGGAACAGGTCGGTGCCGAGCGTCTGCTCGAGCTCCTTGATCGCCGTCGTCACCGCCGACTGCGAGATCGACAGACCGACCGCCGCCTGGGAGACCTGCCCCAATTCGGCGGTAGCGACGAAATACTTCAACTGGCGGATGGAGAAGCTCATCGGACGCGTGCTCCACTTTCGAGCATGGAATATCCGAAAATCAGATGGGCTGATACGAGAAAATCGAAAATCACAGCCCAATTTCCGGGCACCGATAAAGCGAACCACGTGTTTTCAATGGCTTGATCACAGCCAAAGCATGTGCAGCATTCTGATTTTCAGAATTCATGTGTTCCAAAAACAATAATTCCAAATTCCAGGGTCGCTGCTAGCGTTTTCTACGGACGGAAGACGCGAGGTCGGCGAGATCGAGCCGCCGATGTCGAGCCGACCGAGGAAGACAATTCGGGAGTGCGCCGCAGTGCCAGCCAAGACGATCATCGACGTGAATTGCGACATGGGCGAGAGCTTCGGCCACTGGACGCTCGGCGACACCGCGGACGCCGCGTTGATGCCGCTGATCAGCTCGGCCAACATCGCCACGGGCTTCCACGCCGGCGACCCGAACCTGATGGACCGCACCGTCCGTCTCGCCAAGGAGTTCGGCGTCGGCGTCGGCGCCCATCCCGGCTTCCGCGACCTGCTCGGCTTCGGCCGCCGCTTCATCGGCGCCAGCGCCGAGGAACTGGTCAACGACATCGTCTATCAGGTCGGGGCGCTGCGCGAATTCGCCCGCCGCCACGATCTGCGCCTCCAGCACGTCAAGCCGCACGGCGCCCTCTACATGCACGCCGCCCGCGACGAGGCCTTCTCGCGGACGCTGGTCGACATGCTGCGTCGCACCGCCCCCGACATGGCGCTCTACTGCATGGGCTCGTCGGTCACCTGCGAGGTCGCCCGCTCGGCCGGACATCCGACGGTGCGCGAGTTCTACGCCGACCGCGACTACGACCGGACCGGCTCGATCGTCTTCACCCGCCGCGTCGGCACCCTCGATCCGCAGCGCCTCGCCGACAAGGTGCTGCGCGCCTGTGTCGACGGCAAGGTCGAGACGGTGGAGGGCGACGTGATCGACATCGACTTCGACTCCGTCTGTTTCCATTCCGACACGCCCGGCGCCCTGGCGATCGGCGAGGCGCTGCGCGCCGCGCTGGTGGCCGCCGAGATCCGCATCGCGCCGCCCGCGATCCAGGGCTGAACCGACGGCAGAGACCAGGAGAATACCATGACCATCGAGACGATCCTCGCCCCCATCCCCGGCATCTTCTACCGGACCCCCGCCCCCGACCAACCGGCCTTCAAGCAGGAGGGCGACGCCGTCGCCGTCGGCGAGACCATCGGCCTGATCGAGGTGATGAAGACCTTCACCCCGGTCGTCGCCGAAGTCGCCGGCAAGATCGCCGCCTTCCACGTCGAGAACGAAGACGCGGTGATGGCCGGCTTCCCCCTCTACGATCTCGACGTCTGAGGATACGCCCATGCCGATCGAGCGTCTCCTCGTCGCCAACCGCGGTGAGATCGCGGTCCGGATCGTCCGTGCCGCCAAGAGCCTCGGCATCGCCACCGTCCAGGTGGTGAGCAAGGCCGATCGCGACATGCTCGCCGCCCGTCTCGCCGACGAGGTGATCGAGATCGGACCGGCCCAGGCGACCAAGTCCTATCTGCGCCCCGAACTGCTGATCGAGGCGGCGAAGAAGACCGGCGCCGACGCGATCCATCCCGGCTACGGCTTCCTGTCGGAGAACGCCGCCTTCGCCGAAGCCGTCGAGGCGGCCGGGTTGATCTTCGTCGGCCCCTCCGCCGACACCATCCGCAAGATGGGCGACAAGGCCACCGCCCGCGCCATCGCCGCCGCCGCCGGCGTGCCGACGGTGCCCGGCAGCGACGGTCGCGTCGACGGGCTCGCCGAAGCGCTGCGGATCGCCGGGACGATCGGCTGGCCGGTGATGATCAAGGCCGCCGCCGGCGGTGGCGGCCGCGGCATCCGGGTCGCCCGCGACGCGATCGAGCTCGCCGAGCAGATCCCCCAGGCCACCCTCGAGGCGACCACCGCCTTCGGCGACGGCGGGCTCTATCTCGAGCGCTTCATCGGCCGCGCCCGCCACATCGAGGTCCAGATCCTCGGCGACGGCAGCCGCTCGGTCCATCTCTTCGAACGCGAATGCTCGCTCCAGCGTCGCCGTCAGAAGGTGTGGGAGGAGGCGCCGGCCGCCTGCCTGACGCCCGAGACGCGCGCAGCCCTCTGCGCCTCCGCGGTGCGGCTGGCGGAGTCGGTCGGCTATCGCGGCGCCGGCACGCTCGAATACCTCTGGGACGAGGCGACCGGCGAGTTCTTCTTCATCGAGATGAACACCCGCATCCAGGTCGAGCATCCCGTCACCGAGATGATCACCGGCGTCGACCTCGTCGCCGAGCAGATCCGGGTCGCCGGCGGCGCGCCGCTCTCCCTCCACCAGGCGACGATCGGGCTCACCGGCCACGCCATCGAGTGCCGCATCAACGCCGAGGACGCGTCGCGCGACTTCGCCCCCTCGCCGGGCGTGGTGACCGGGCTCACCGTCCCCGAGGCGCCGCACGTGCGCTTCGACAGCCACCTCTACGAGGGCTACGCGGTGCCGCCCTTCTACGACAGCCTGCTCGGCAAGCTGATCGTCCACGGCGCCAGCCGCGACGAGGCCCGCACGCGCATGGCCGCCGCTCTCGCCGATCTGCGGGTGGAGGGCGTGGCGACCACCATTCCGCTGCACCGGGCTCTCGCCGCCGACGCCGGCGTCGCCGCCCACGACGTCCACACCCGTTGGCTGGAAGGCTGGCTCGCCGCCAATCCGGTCGCCCCCGCCGACGCCTGAGGAGAGACCCATGAAGACGCGCTACTCCTTCGGAGGCGACGAGCATCTCTTCGTCGAGATCGACGAAGCCATGTCGCTCGACGCCTTCTTCAAGAGCCTGTCGATGTGCAACGCGGTCAAGGAGGCCGGCATTCGCGGCGTCACCGAGATCTGCCCGGCCAACGCCTCGATGCAGGTGAAGTTCGACCCCGATCTCATCGCCCCCGACGATCTCTTCGCCGAGGTGAAGGCGCTCGAGGCCGTGGCCGAGAAGTCCGACCACGTGCTGAAGACCCGCATCGTCGAGATCCCGGTCTTCTACGACGACCCGTGGACGCACGAGACGCTGATGCGTTTCCGCGAGCGGCATCAGGACCCGAGCAAGACCGACCTCGAATATGCCGCCGCGATCAACGGCTACGCCGGCGTGCCGGAGTTCGTCGCCGCCCATTCCGGCGCGCCGTGGTTCGTGTCGATGGTCGGCTTCGTCGCCGGTCTGCCGTTCATGTACCAGATGGTCGAACGGGCGAAGCAGATCGAGGTGCCGAAGTATCTGCGCCCCCGCACCGACACGCCGCGTCTCACGGTCGGTCACGGCGGCTGCTTCGGCTGCATCTATTCGGTTCGCGGCGCCGGCGGCTACCAGATGTTCGGCATCACCCCGATGCCGATCTACGACCCCAGGCAGGAGATCGGCTATCTCAAGGAGATGATGACCTTCTTCCTGCCGGGCGACATCGTGCAGTTCCGCTCGGTCGGCCGCGAGGAATACGACCAGGCCGTCGCCGAGGTCGACGCCGGCCGCTACCACCCGCTGATCCGGCCGGTCACCTTCTCGCTCGACGCCTTCCACGCCGATCCCGCCGCCACCACCGCCAAGCTCCAGGAGGCGCTGCAATGACCATCGCGGTCGTCAAACCCGGCCTTTCGACCACGGTCCAGGACCTCGGTCGCCCCGGTTGGTACCATCTCGGCATCCCGGTCTCGGGTGCGATGGACCGGCAGTCGCTGCGTGCCGCCAACCTCCTCGTCGGCAACGACGAAGGCGCCGCAACGCTGGAGATCACCTTCCTCGGCCCGGAGCTGCGCTTCACGCAAGCCGCCCTCGTTGCGGTGACCGGCGCCGAATTGCCGCCGAAGGTCGACGGCGCGGCGCGCCCGACCTGGACCGCCTTCCGCGTCGAGGCCGGCCAGACGCTCACCTTCGACTTCCTGAAGGCGGGAGCGCGGGCCTATCTGGCGGTCGCCGGCGGCATCGACGTGCCGGTGGTGCTCGGCAGCCGCTCGACCTACACGCTCGGCGCGCTCGGCGGCCATCAGGGTCGCAAGCTCGAGGCCGGCGACGTCCTGCCGATCGGTACGCCGGAGAAGACCGTCGCCGAGGGACGCAGCCTCGCCCCCGAACTGCGCCGGCCGCTGCCGAAGACGGCGGAGCTGCGCATGATCCCCGGGCTCTACTGGCACCGCCTGACCGAGGAGGCCGGCGCGACCGTCTTCGCCGACACCTGGAAGGTGGCGCCGGAGGCCGATCGCATCGGCTATCGCTTCCGCGGCGGTCGCAAGATGAGCTTCGTCGATCGCGACCCGCCCTTCGGCGCGGGCTCGGATCCCTCCAACGTGGTCGACTGCTGCTATCCCTACGGCTCGATCCAGATCCCCGGCGGTCTCGAGCCGATCGTGCTGCATCGCGACGCGGTGTCGGGCGGCGGCTACTTCATGGTCGGCACGGTGATCTCCGCCGACATGGACCTGATCGGCCAGCTGCAGCCCAACACCCAGACCCGCTTCGTTCCCGTCGACATGACGGCGGCGCTCGCCGCCCGCCGTGACCGACGCGGTGCGCTCGACGAGATCCGCCGCGCCCTCGCCTGAGGTCGCGTCCCTCGTCGCCTCCCGGAAGGTCCGCCTTCCCCATCCCAGACCGAAAGACGGAGAAGCCGACGGCTTCTCCGAACCCTCCCCTCTGCTCGCCAGCAACCGAGAGGATACCGGAACCATGCGTCGCATTCCGTCTCTGATGGCCGCGTCCCTCGCGGCGACCCTCGCCTCCGCCACGCTGGTGCGCGCCGCCGACGCGCCCTGGTTCCCCTATCCGGCCGAGAAGGTCGTCCCGCCCTTCGCCGCCGACAGCAAGGCCGAGCCGATCTCCTACGAGCCGCTCGCCAAGGCCTCGAAGCCCTGGAAGATCTGCGTCTCCTTCCCGCACATGAAGGACGCCTATTGGCTCGGCGTCGACTACGGCGTGGTCGAGGAGGCCAAGCGCCTCGGCGTCAAGCTCGTCGTCGTCGAGGCCGGCGGCTACACCGAACTCGCCAAGCAGATCTCGCAGATCGAGGACTGCGTCGCCAACGGCGCCCAGGCGGTGGCGATCGGCGCCATCTCCGCCGACGGTCTCGCCTCGGTGGTGGGCGAGCTGAAGAAGAAGAACGTGCCGGTCGTCGACCTCGTCAACGGCATCAACTCGCCCGACGTGGCGGCGAAGTCGCTCGTCTCCTTCTACACGATGGGCTTCCAGACCGGCGCCTATCTCGCCAAGCTGCATCCGGCCGGCGGCAAGCCCGCCAAGGTCGGCTGGTTCCCGGGTCCGGCCGGTGCCGGCTGGGTCGAGGCGGCCAACAAGGGCTTCCTCGAGGCGACCAAGGGCTCGGCGCTCACCGTGCTCGATCCGAAGTACGGCGACACCGGCAAGGAAGCCCAGCTGAAGCTGGTCGAGGACGTGCTGCAGTCGAACCCCGACATCGCCTATGTCGCCGGCACTGCCGTGACCGCCGAGGCCGCTCAGGGTCTGGTGCGCGAGCGCGGCCTCAAGGGCAAGCTCGGCCTCCTCGCCTTCTACATGACGCCCGGCGTCTACGAAGGCATCGAGCGCGGCTTCATCACCGCCGCCCCCGCCGACAGCATGGTCATCCAGGGCCGTATCGCCATCGATCAGGCGGTCCGCATCCTGGAAGGCAAGGAGGTCGTCAAGCACGTCGGCCCGAAGATCTTCGCCGTCGACGCCGCCTCGCTCAAGTCGGTGGCCCGCGAGAACATCCTGCCGCCGAAGTCGTTCCAGCCGGTCTTCAAGGTCGACTGATCCCGCCCTCCGGCCGGCGCCACCCGGCGCCGGCCGCCCCCCTTTCGACCACGCCCCGGGAGACGACGATGACCGACTTCGGCCGCCCGCCGCTGGTGGAAGCGCTCCGACTGACCAAACGCTGGCCCGGCGTGGTGGCGCTCGACGGCGTCGACTTCTCCGTCCGGCCCGGAGAGGTCCACGTCCTCTTCGGCGAGAACGGCGCCGGCAAGTCGACGCTGATCTCGATCCTCGCCGGCGTCACCACGCCGAGCGAAGGCACGGTGCTGCGCGACGGCGAACCGGTCGCCTTCACCTCCGTCCGCGACGCGCGCGCCGCCGGCATCTCCGCCGTCTTCCAGGAATTCTCGCTGGTGCCGACCCTGACGGTGGCCGAGAACATGTTCCTCGGCGACGAGTTGGGCGCCGGCCCCTTCGTCGACCGCGCCGCGCAGCGCCGCCGCGCCGTCGAACTGCTCGCCCGGCTCGACTTCGCCATCGATCCCGATGCGGTCGTCGCCGGCCTGTCGCGGGCCGAGCAGCAGATGGTGGAGATCGCCAAGTCGCTGCGCTCGGATCTCTCGGTGCTGATCCTCGACGAGCCGACCGCCTCGCTCTCCGACAAGGAAACCGACCACCTCTTCGGCGTGGTCGAGGCGCTGAAGGCGGACGGCATCGGCATCGTCTACATCTCCCATCGCATCCACGAGTTCGCCCGCATCGCCGACCGCATCACCGTGCTGCGCGACGGCCGCCTCTGCGCCACCGTGCCGGCGGCGGGCGTCACCGAGGAGACCCTGCTCGAGCTGATGGCCGGGCGCGCGGTCGGCGAGATCTATCCCGACATCCCGCGCCATCCCGGCGCGGTGCGCCTCGAGGTCGAGGGTCTCGTCGCCCGTTCGGTCGACGGCGTCTCCTTCACCGCGCGGGCCGGCGAAGTGCTCGGCATGGCGGGGCTGGTCGGCTCCGGCAAGTCGGAACTGTGGCAGGCGGTGCTCGGCCTCGTGCCGAAGAAGGCCGGCCGCATCGCCCTCGGCGCGCGCGACGTCTCCGCCGGCTCGGTCGCCGATCTGGTCGAGGCCGGGCTCCACTACCTTCCCCCCGACCGCAAGGAGGACGGGCTGCAGCTCGCCGCCTCGGTCGAGGACAATCTGGTCTTCGGCCTGCTCGAGGCGGAAGAGGTCGTCCGCCCGCTCGGTCTGGTGTCGATCGGCGCGGCCCGCCGCGTCGCCCGGGCGATCGCCGACCGGGTCGAGGTCGCCCGCCGCCACCTGCCGCGCCTCGTCTCGCAACTCTCCGGCGGCAACCAGCAGAAGGTGCTGTTCGGCAAGGGTCTCGGCCGCGACTTCGACGTCTACGTCTTCGACGAACCGACCGTCGGCGTCGACATGGGCACCCGCGCCCAGCTCTACCGGCTGATCGACGGCCTCGTCCGCGCCGGCAAGGCGGTGATCGTCGTCTCCTCCGACCTCAACGAGGTGATGAACCTGTCGCACCGCCTGCTGGTCTTCGCCGACGGCCGCATCACCGCGGAACTCGAGGGCGACGCGATCTCGGAGACCGAAGTGCTGCGCCATTTCTTCGACAACGAAAGGACCCCCGCATGAGCCCCATCATCGATGACCGCCCGCCGCTGGGACCGTCCCTGATCGCACCGGTGCGCAGCCTGTTCCTCGCCGTCGGCGTGCTGCCGTTCTTCCTGGCGATCGCGCTCGTCGTCTTCTCGCTCGCCTCGCCGCAGTTCCTCGGGGTCGACAATCTCGTCAACGTCGCGCGGCAGTCGGTCTATCTGATCCTGGTGTCGCTCGGGCAGATGCTGGTGCTGATGACCGCCGGCTTCGACCTCGCCGTCGGCACGGCGATCGCCCTGACCTCGGTGGTCTCGGCGATGGTGATGGTCCGGGTCGCGGCCTTCTTTCCGGACGCGGTCGGCGTGGCGATCGCCCTCGGCGCGGTCGCCGGCATCGCCGCGGCACTGGTGCTCGGCATCGTCAACGGCGTCGGCGTCGCCAAGTTCGGCGTCTCGCCCTTCATCATGACGCTCGGCGTGCAGTCGATCGGCGCCGGCGCGTCGCTGTTCCTGACCGGCGGCGTGCCGATCTCCGGGCTGCCGCCGGAATTCGCCGACACGTTCGGCTTCGGCCGGGTGCTCGGGCTGCCGGTGCCGGTGCTGGTGGCGATCGTCTGCATCGCGGCGGTCTGGGTCTTCGTCCAGCGCGGCCGGGTGGGCCGTCACATCCTGGCGATCGGCGGCAACGCCAAGGCGGCGCGTCTGTCGGGCATCGACGTGACGCGGACGCTGATCGTCGCCTACTGCCTGTGCTCGTTCCTCGCCTCGATCGCCGGCCTCCTGCTGACGGCGCGGGTGGAATCGGGGGAATCGAACCTCGGTGGCACCATCGCGCTCGAGTCGATCGCGGCCTGCGTCATCGGCGGCGTGTCGCTGCGCGGCGGCATGGGGCGGGTCGAGAACGTCGTCCTCGGCGCCTTCTTCATCGTCCTGGTGCAGAACGGCATGAACCTCGCCCAGATCGGCTCCTACATGCAGATGGTGCTGATCGGCCTTCTCCTGGTCGCCGCCGTGGTCGCCGACCAGATCCGCTATCGCCAGTTGCTGGGCGCCCGGTCCTGACGACGACGTCCCGGTCGTCGTCCCCGACGACCGGGACCGAGGCCCGCACGGGTCCGTGCCGTCACTTCGCGGTACGTTCGGCGCCGAGCAGATCGGAGATGCGGCGCGAGGCGGTGCCGGCGATCCGGGGCCGGCTTCCCGGCCGCCGGGTCCTTCGGCCTGCGGGCCCGATCCGACGTTCGGGGCACGGCAGGGTTCTTGCTAAGCTCCGCGGGTCGGTCGACGGACGGCCCGGTCGTCCGTCGGTCCGGCATGCCGCTTTCGGAAGAGAGGGAGACACCGTCCATGACGCGATCCACAGTTCTGTCGATCGAGAATCTGACCGTCGCGCTGCCGCGCGAGATGGAACGCCGGCATGCGGTCGAAGAGGTCTCCTTCGACCTCGCGAGCGGAGAGATCCTGTGCATCATCGGCGAGTCCGGATCGGGCAAGTCGGTGACGGCGTCCGCGATCATGGGGCTTCTGCCGAAGTCGATGAGCGTCGTCGGCGGCGCGATCCGTTTCCAGGGGCACGATCTCGTCGGCGAGGCGGACGACGTGTTGCAGAAGCTGCGCGGACGCTCGATCGGCATGGTGTTCCAGGATCCGCTCTCCGCGCTCAATCCGTTGATGACGATCGGCCGGCAGATCGCCGAGGTCATGGAAGCCCATGGGGTGGGAACGGCGGAGAGCCGCGCCGGCCGGGTCACGGCCCTGATCGAGGAGGTCGGTCTGCCCGACCCGGAGCGGATCCGGCACCAGTATCCGTTCCGGCTCTCCGGCGGCCAACGCCAGCGGGTGATGATCGCCATGGCTCTGGCGCTCGATCCGGACGTCCTGATCGCCGACGAGCCGACGACCGCCCTCGACGTCACGACCCAGGCGCAGATCCTGGAGCTGATCCGCAAGATCCAGCGCCGCAAGAACATGAGCGTCCTGTTCATCACCCACGATTTCGGCGTGGTCGCCGACATCGCCGACCGCGTCGTGGTGATGGAGAAGGGCCGGATGGTCGAGGCCGGGCCGACCGAACAGGTGCTCTCGTCGCCGAGCCATCCCTATACGCAGCGCCTGATCGCCGCCGTGCCCAGGCTGGAGACGGGCCGCGCGGAGACCTCGACGCACAGGGTCAAGGTGTTGGAGGTCGAGGGACTCCGCAAGACGTTCAGGGTCTCGCAGGGTCTCTTCGGCCGCTCCCGCGAGGTCTGCGCGCTCGACGACGTCGGCTTTTCGCTCGAAAAGGGCCGGACGCTCGGGGTCGTCGGCGAGTCCGGCTCGGGAAAATCGACGCTGGGGCGCGTTCTGCTCAAGCTGATCGATGCGGACGCCGGTCGCATCCTCTTCGACGGTCGTGACATCGCGGCCATGGCGGAAACCGAGTTCCGCGCGTTGCGTCCCTATGTGCAGATGATCTTCCAGGATCCGTTCGCCTCGCTCAATCCGCGGCGGACGATCGGCCGGATCCTCACCGCCGGGCCGGTGTCCCACGGTGTGAGCGCGAAGGAGGCGCGCGCCAAGGCCCTGCGCCTGCTCGAGCGGGTGGGGCTCGGGGCCGGCAGCTACGACCGGTTCCCCCACGAGTTCTCCGGTGGCCAACGCCAGAGGATCGGGATCGCCCGTGCGCTCATGCTCGATCCGGTGCTGCTCGTCGCCGACGAGTCCGTCTCCGCGCTCGACGTGTCCATCCAGGCCCAGATCCTCGACCTGCTCGACGAGATCCGGCGCGAGACCGGCGTGTCGATGATCTTCATCACTCACGACCTGCGCGTCGCCAGCCGGATTTCCGACGAGATCGCGGTCATGCACCGCGGTCGCCTGGTCGAACTCGGCACCCCCGACCAGATCTTCCTCGCGCCGACGCACCCCTATACGCGCCAGCTCGTCGCCGCCATTCCCGGGCGACGCTGGGAGCCCGCCGCCTGAGACGGCCCTCCCCTCGAAACCACGATCGCCGTCGACCTCGCAGCACCCGTGTCGCTCACCAGAGCGGCACGGGTGCTGTGCATATGGCGCAATATTAAGCAGATATTCCAGTGGCTGAAAATTATTCGCCAGCGTCAAAAAAATGGTTGCAAATATCCACCATCCTGCAAACTATAAGCACTGTTACATAGAGACGTACCCAGATGTGCAGCCTTCACTCGCGCGGAGCCCGCTTCGCGTGCCGCGAAAACTCGTGCCTGGAAATTTTCGAAGCAAAATGAGCGACAAGAACAAGCCACCAGTCTCGATAGACGAAATCGATCTCGACGTTCTGGAGGGAACGCTGAGCTTCTACATCCGTTCGATCAACATCGCCGTGTCCCGCGATCTCGACGAGAGGCTCCACGGTCTCGAGGTGGCGAAGGGGACGGGCAAGATCTCGACGCTGCTCCTGGTCGATTCCCATCCCGGCATCCGCTCCTCCCACCTGGCGCAGCTGACGCTCAAGGACCGCTCCGCCATGGGTCGGATCGTCGACCAGATGGTCGCCGCCGGCCTGGTGCGGCGGGAGACCTCGGCCGAGGACAGCCGGGTCCAGGAACTCCACATCACGCCCGAGGGCGCCGCTCTCGCCGTGGAGGTGCGCGCCCGGGTCACCAAACAGTCGGAAGACTTCTTCGCCGGCGTACCCGAGGCGGAGAAGCAGCTGCTCCTCGACATGCTGCGGCGGACCTACCGCCGGATCGCCGGCCTCGACTGAGTGCGATCGGAAAGGAAGACGTGATGACGGAAGCGCGCGTCGCCATGATTTCGGGAGCGAACCGCGGCATCGGTGCCGCGATCGCTCGCGAGCTCTCCACGCGAGGGTGGCGCCTCTCGCTGGGGATGCGCCGGCCGGAGCTCGCCTCCGAACTCGATCCGGACCGCACGCTCGTTCACGCCTACGACGCGAGCGAGGCGGGCGAGGAGACCTGGGTCGCGGCGACCCTCGCGCGCTTCGGGGTGGTCGACGCCCTCGTCGCCAATGCGGGCGTCATGATCCCGAAGACGGTGATCGAGGCCGACGACGCCGACCTCGACGCGATGCTGGAGGTCAACGTGAAGGCGCCGCGCCGGCTCGCCAAGGCGGCCTGGGCGCCGCTCGGCGCCTCCGGGCGCGGGCGGGTGGTGGTGATCGCCTCGCTGTCCGGCAAGCGCGTGAAGTCGCCCGCCGCGTCGCTCTATTCGCTGTCGAAATTCGCCGCCGTCGCGCTCGCCCACGGCATTCGCCACACCGGCTGGGACCTCGGCATCCGCGCCACCGCCGTCTGTCCCGGTTTCGTGTCGACCGACATGGCGAGGACCCTGTCGTCGCGGGCGGACGACGAGATGACGAACCCGGCCGATCTCGCCCGCGTCGTCGCCATGCTCTTGGATCTGCCGAACGAAGCGAGCGTCGCCGAGTTCGCCCTCAACTGCCAGCTCGAGGAGTCGTTCTGACATGCCCGGTCCCCAGGTCGTCCCGGTGAAGGGGGATGATGCCCTGCCGAAGAAGGTCGACGTCGTCGTCATCGGCGGCGGCATCATCGGAACCTCGACTGCGCTCGAACTCGCGGAGGCGGGCCTCGTCGTCGCCCTCTGCGAGAAGGGCGGCATCGGACAGGAACAGTCGAGCCGCAACTGGGGCTGGGTCCGCCTCGCCCGCCGCGACCCCCGCGAAGTGCCGCTGATGGTCGAGGCCCTGCGGATCTGGGCCGGGCTCGATCAACGGATCGGCCGCGACACCGGCTACACCCGGTCCGGCATCGCCTTCTCCTGCGCCACCGACGCCTACCGCGCCGAGATGGAGCGTTGGATCGACCAGAACGTCGCGCGTTATCAGGTCGGGATGCGGATGCTCGACGCCAAGGAGTTCGAGGCCCTGTATCCCGGCACCCGGCTGAAGACCAAGGGGGCGCTCTACGCCCCGATGGACGGTCGGGCCGAACCGCAGAAGGCGGCGCCGGCGATCGCCGAGGCGGCGCGGGATCGCGGCGCGGCGATCCTCACCGAATGCGCGGTCCGCGGCATCGAGACGGCGGGCGGGCGCATCTCCGGCGTCGTCACCGAACGCGGGTCCATCGCCTGCAGTTCCGTCGTCCTCGCCGGCGGCGCCTGGTCGAACCTGTTCTGCGGCCGGTTCGGCATCGACCTCCCCCAGCTCAAGGTCATGAACTCGGTCATTCGCACCGAACCCTTCGAAGGCGGCCCGGACTACGCCCTGTGGGACGACGACTTCGCGTTCCGCAAGCGTCAGGACGGCGGCTACACGATCGCATCCGGGCGGACCAACATCGTCGACATCGTTCCCAAGTCCTTCCGCTACGCCCGCGCCTTTCTGCCGGCGCTGGCCCAGGAATGGCGCGCGCTGTCGTTCCGCGTCGGCCCCCGCTTCCTGGAGGAGGCGCGCCAGTCGCGGGACTGGTCGATGGACGGGGCGTCGCCCTTCGAGGCCTGCCGCGTGCTCGATCCGACGCCGTCGCAACGGGTCGTCGACAAGGCGATGCGGGCGCTGAAACGGGCCTATCCGGTGTTCGAGGGCGCCAAGGCCGCGCAGGCCTGGGCCGGATACATCGACGTGACGCCGGATGCCGTGCCGGTGATCTCGGCCGTCGACGCCATACCCGGCTTCCACATCGCGACCGGCTTCTCCGGCCACGGTTTCGGCATCGGTCCGGCCGCGGGCCGCCTCATGGCCGATCTGGTGATCGGCCGTGCGCCTCTGGTCGATCCGAGGGATTTCCGGTTCTCCCGCTTCACCGACGGATCGAAGGTCCGGCCGATCAGCGGTTTCTGATCGACATCCGGGGCGGCGCCGCGGCGCCGTTCCGCTCACCCGCCACGCTCGCCGACGAGACGACAGACAGAGGAGTTCCTACGCATGACCGACAGGTTCGCCCCCCTCTCCCGCCGCCAGGCCCTCGCCCTTCTCGGCGGCACCGCCGCCGGCGTCGCGTTGTCCGACACCGTCGTCTGGGCGGCGGCGAAGGCCGTCAAGGGCCAGCTGACCGTCGCCTTCTCGCAGGAGCCGACGGTGTTCAACCCGCACATGCCGCACATCGAGGTCGACGAAGGCATTCACTTCAGCATCTTCGATCCGCTGTTCGGCATCGACGAGACGGGCAAGTTCACGCCGGCGCTGGCCGCGGAAGTGCCGACGGTGGAGAACGGCGGCATCTCGGCCGACGGTCTGTCCTGGCGCGTCAAGTTGCGCGACGGCGTCAAGTGGCACGACGGCAAGCCCTTCACCGCCGAGGACGTCAAGTTCACGCTCGAACTGCTGGTCGATCCGGCCTTCCGCAGTTGGCGCCGCGCCGGCCATGATCTGGTGCGCGATCTGACCGTCGTCTCGCCGACGGAGATCACGTGGCGGCTCGAGAAGCCCTATGCGCCCTATGCCTCGATCCTCGCCTCGACCTTCATCACGCCGAAGCACGCCTTCGCCGGCGTCGCCGACAAGAACAACGCGCCGTTCAACAACGCGCCGATCGGCACCGGACCGTACAAGTGGTCGGAGCGTGTCGCCGGCGACCACATCCTGCTCGCCGCCAACACCGACTATTTCGGCGCCGGCCCGCATCTGGAGAAGGTGATCTACAAGTACATCCCCGATCTGACCGTCCTCTATACCCAGTTCAAGACCGGCGACGTCGACGTGTCCGGCCTGCAGTGGATCACCCCGGATCACTATGCCGAGGCCAAGACGCTGCCCGGCAAGATCGTTCAGGTCGTCCCGGGGTCGACGGTCGAATCCTTCACCTTCAACATGGAACGGCCGCAGTTCAAGGACGCGGCGGTGCGCCGGGCGCTCTACCATGCGCTCGACAAGGCGACGATCATCGAGGCGCTCTACTACGGCCTGCCGCGCCCGACCGAGACCTACATGCCGCAGGAGTCGTTCTACTACAATCCGAACCTGCCCAAGCACGAGTTCAGCCTCGACAAGGCCAAGAAGCTGCTCGACGACGCCGGTTGGAAGGTCGGCGCCGACGGCATCCGCGCCAAGGGTGGGGTGAAGCTCGCCTTCACCAACTCCACCACCGCCGGCAACCACATCCGGGAACAGGTCCAGCAGTTCATCCAGCAGAACCTGAAGTCGATCGGGATCGAGATGACGATCTCCAATCTGCCGCCGGCCGTGATGTGGGGCGACTACTGGATGCTGTCGAAGTTCGATTCGGTCATCGTCGGCCTCGATTTCGTCTCCGGCGATCCCGATACCTCGGACTACTTCCTGTCGACGTCGAGCGCCGGCAAGGGCGGGGCGGGCCAGAACACCTGGCAATATGCCAATCCCGAGGTCGACAAGCTGCTGGCGCAGGGCGCCTCGAGCTTCAAGCCCGAGGAGCGCAAGGCCGCCTACCTGAAGATCCAGGAGATCATGCGCGCCGACCTGCCGTTCCTGCCGATGTTCCAGTACGCGACGGTGCGCGGCCGCGCCAAGGGCGTGGAGGGCTTCAAGGCCAACGTCAACACCCGGATCGACACCTGGAACATCGGCGACTGGTCCCGTTCGTGACCCGCCCCTCGTCGTGAGCGCCGAACCGGCACCCACGACCTCGCCGCCCGCCGCGCCGCGCGTCTCAGGGTGAGGTGACCGGGCGGCGGGGGCCTGCCCGGTGGCGAGGGACGAGGCCATCGCTCCCTGCGATCGCAGATCGCGGGAGCCCCGAGATCCAGGCCGAGGACGGAGGCCGTCATGTTGCGCTATCTCGCCGGTCGGCTCTGGCAGAGCCTGATCCTGCTCTTTCTGGTGTCGATGATCGGCTTCGCACTGCTGCATCTCGCGCCGGGCGGCCCGCTGTCTCAGTTCGCGCTGACGCCGGGCATGACCCAGGCGGAGATGAAGCGGATCGCCGCGCAGATGGGGCTCGATCGCCCGCTGCCGGTCCAGTATCTCGACTGGCTGCTCCACATGCTGCAGGGCGACTGGGGGCGGTCGTATCGCGACAATCGCCCGGTGATGCAGGTCGTCTTCGACCATCTCCCCGCGACGCTGCTGCTGATGGTGACCGCGACCACCATCTCGCTGACGGTCGGCGTCTTCGCCGGCATCAAGGGGGCGATCCATCGCAACTCGGTCTTCGACTATGCCGTGACCGTCGGCGCCATGATCGCCCTGTCGATCCCGACCTTCTGGTTCGGCCTCGTCGCGATCTACCTGTTCTCGGTCGAACTCGCCTGGCTGCCGGCCGGCAACATGTACACGGTCGGCGACGGCTCGGTGCTCGACCATGTCCGTCACCTGATCCTGCCGGCGAGCGTGCTCGGTCTCGTCGACGTGGCGATCTGGAGCCGCTACATGCGCGCCGCCACGCTCGAGGTGATCAACCAGGACTTCGTGCGCACGGCCAGGGCCAAGGGTCTGGCGCCCGCCGTCGTGTTGCGGCGTCACGTGATCGGCAACGCGCTGCTGCCGATGATCACGCTCGCCGGCATGCAGCTGCCGGCGATGCTGGGCGGCGCGCTGGTGACCGAGACCGTCTTCACCTGGCCCGGCATGGGGCGGCTCTTCCTCGACAGCCTCGGCTACAGCGACTACCCGGTGGTCATGGGGCTGCTCATGTTCTCGGCCGTCCTCGTGCTTCTCGGGAGCCTGATCGCCGACCTTCTGGTCGCCTTCGTCGATCCCCGCATCCGGCTCGGATAGGAGCGCCCCATGAGTGTCGCCAGCGTCATGCCCGATGATCCCGCGCCCGACCGGATGCCGCCCGAACGGTGGTGGCGCCATCGCTCGGTGCGCCGTTTCTCACGCCATCGTCTGGCACTGATCGGGGTCGGGATGATCCTCGTCCTGATCGTCGCCTGTGTCTTCGGGCCGCTGCTGCTGCCCTTCGACGATCTCCACATCGACCTGCGCGCCCGTTTCGCGCCGCCGATGACCGGCGCCCACGTGTTCGGCACGGACCCGCTCGGCCGCGATCTCGCCGCGCGCCTGTTCATGGCCGGACGCATCTCGCTGCTGGTGGGGTTCATGGCGATGCTGATGAGCACGGCGATCGGCTCGATCGTCGGCGTGACCGCCGGCTATCGCGGCGGCTTCGTCGGCACCGTCCTGATGCGGTTCGTCGATGCGATCCTGTCGTTTCCGAGCATCTTCCTGCTGCTCGCCCTCGCGGCCTTCATCAAGCCGAGCCCGGCGATGATCACCGTCATCATCGCCCTGACCAGCTGGATGGAGGTCGCCCGCATCGTCGAGGCGGAAGTGCGCTCGCTGCGCGACCGCGACTTCGTGCTCGCCGCCCGCATGCTCGGGCTGTCGAACCGCTGGATCATGTTCCGCGAACTGCTGCCCAACGTCGCCGGCCCGATCATCGTCGCGGCGACACTGACGATCGCCCGCGCGATCCTGCTCGAGGCCTACGTCAGCTTCCTCGGCTACGGCATCCAGCCGCCGGTGCCGAGCTGGGGCAACATGCTCAACGGAGCCCAGCAGTATCTCGCCGGCGCGCCCTGGCTCGCCGTCGTGCCGGGCGTCGCCATCACCATGGCGGTCACCGCCTTCAACTTCATCGGCGACGGTCTGCGCGACGCGCTCGACGCACGCAGTGATGCCGGCTGAGCGGGCGCTCCCGCCCGAAACGGAGGGTTCCGATCATGGCTGCCGATCCGAAGCTCTCGCCGTTCGAGACCACCCTCTGGTACGCCACCGCCGCGCCGCCTCCCGACATGCGGCCGCTCGACGGTGATCGCAGGACCGATGTCTGCATCGTCGGTGGCGGCTACACCGGGCTGACGACGGCGCTCGAACTGGCGCGAGCCGGCGTCGGCGTCGTCCTCCTCGAGGCGCGGGAGATCGGCTTCGGCGGGTCGGGGCGCAATGCCGGGCACTGCACGCCGACCTTCACCCACTACGAACTTCCCGAGATCCGTCGGATGCTGGGCGAGCCCTGGGCGGAGCGCCTGATCGATCGCCAGACCAAGGCGAACCGGCGTGTCTCGGCGATGATCGCGCACTATGCCATCGACTGCGAATGGCAGCAGAACGGCTACGTGATGGCGGCGGCGACGCCCGGCGATCTGCCGCGTCTCGCCGACAAGGTCCGCGACTACAACGCGGTCGGTGCCGATACACGGTTGATCGACCGCGACGAGGCCGAACGCATCACCGGCAGCCCGCGCTTCCACGGCGGCTGGTTCCACGCCGAGGCCGGCCACCTGAACCCGCTCGGCTATGCCCGTGGCCTCGCCCGGGCGGTTCTCTCGGAAGGCGGCAGCGTCCATCCGGACACGCCGGTCACGGGCATCGATCGCACCGCGGCCGGCTGGCGCGTCGTCACCCCGCGCGGTGCCGTCGTCGCCGACAAGGTGTTGTTCGCGACCGGGGCCTACACGGTCGGCGGCTGGCCGGGGCTCGATCGAACCTTTCGGATCATGCGGGTCTTCGTCGCCGCGACGGCGCCGCTGCCGCCGGAGGAACGTCGCAGCGTGCTGCCGCGCAACACCACCATCCACGACGGCCGCGGCGACATCTACGTCTACAAGTACGATGCCGCGGGCCGGATCGTCGCCTCGATGTTCCCGATGGGACGGCGCGGGCGCGATCTCGCCCACACCCGGCAGATCATGACCGACCGGTTGAAGTGGCTCCATCCGCAGATCCGAGGACCGATCGAGTGGCCGTTCTTCTGGTTCGGCGAACTCGACATGCAGTCGCGGACCGTCCCGCGCCTCTACGACCTCGCGCCGGGCGTCGCCGCACTGACCGGACTGTCGGGACGCGGCGTGCCGACGGGCAGCATGCTCGGCGGCATCCTCGCCGAATGGGCGCAAGGCGTCCGCGAACAGGACCTCGCCCTGCGCGTCGAACCACTCCGCTCCGCCCCGTTCCACATGCGCTTCGCCCCGCAGACGGTGCTGCGATGGCACCGCCTGCGCGACAACATCCGCGCCCGCGCGGCAGGTGTCCCCCTGCCGCCCCATGCCTAGCCGGAGGCGAGGAGTTCGGCGAAGATGCCGCCCATGTCGCAGTGATCGTCGTCGAAGACGATCATCGGCCCCGGCGCCGGCCGACGTCGGGCTGTCGGGTCACCACCGACACGATGGACTTCCTCGCCTCGGCGCTCGCCGCCGCCGAGCAACCCCGCGGAACCGACGCACCTCCCGCCACACACGCCGCCGGAAATCGCCACCGTTCGGAGCCCCGAGCGCGGCGCAAACGTATTTCGCTTCTCGGCGAGAGAATGGGATTTCGTCCGCTGCGCCGGCGGCGCCGCACTGATAGTCTACTAAATATATAGAAACAGTCAGATTTGTCCAACAGAGAGAGCAACATGTCGAACCGTCGTGAAATACTCTTCGGCTTCCTGGCGAGCGCTCTGATCGCCGCGACGGTCGGCATGGCGCCGCACGTCGGGATTCGTCCGGCGTCGGCCGCCTCGCCGACCGGGGTCGAGACGCTCGATCGCAAATGGGTGGTGAGTGCCGAAGAGGCGCGCCGGCTCATCGCCGACGGTGCGGTCGTTCTCGACAATCGCGATCCCAAGCTGAGCGCCAAGGATCCGCTGCCCAATGCCGTTCCGCTGGTCTGGCCGCAACTGACCTATCCGAACGTTCCCGAAAAGGGAAAGCTGCTCGACGACGATCGGGCTCTGACCAGGGTGCTGCAGGGAGCGGGCATCGCCAGGGACAAGCCGGTGGTGGCGATCGCCGATCCGATCAACGGCTGGGGCGAAGACGGTCGCGTCACCTGGGCGCTGCGCACGCTCGGCCACCCCGGCGCGGTCTTCGTCGACGGCGGCTATCAGGCCCTGGTGAAGGGCGGCATCCCGACCGTCACCGCGCCGAAGACCCCCGGCGACTTCGTCGTCGCCCGCACCGCCAGGTGGGAGGTCAAGCGCGAGGACGTGAAGGCCGCCATCGGCAAGCCGGGCGTCGTCATCCTCGACACCCGCGAGCCGCGCGAGTACGAGGGCAAGACCCCCTACGGCGAGAGCCGCGGCGGTCACGTCCCCGGCGCCAGGCACATCTGGTACAAGGACCTCATCGGCACCGACGGCCATCTCCTGACCAGGGAGCAGCTCGCCGAACGGCTGAAAGGGCTGGGCATCGACCGGAACACCGAGGTGATCGCCTATTGCACCGGCGGCATCCGCTCCGGCTTCTTCACCTCGACCCTGACCGACGCCGGCTACAGGATCCGCAACTACGCCGGCTCGATGTGGGACTGGTCGTCGGCCGATCCGGCCCAGTACCCGCTCGAAAAGTGAACCGGACGGGGCGGTGCCGCGAGAGGATCGCCGGCGCCGCCCCTCACCGCGATCGCACGCGACGACACCGTCCCTCATCCGATCGGAACCCATCCCGGAGTTCTCATCCATGCAAGTCGCCGTCTCCAGACGCGCCACCCTGGCGGTCATCGCACTGCTCGCGGCCGGCGCGGGGCTCTGTCTCATCGTACCGGGTGTGCGCGAAGGCATCGCCGGGGCGATCCGTGTCGTCTCGGAGGGCGACGTCGAACAGACGATCCGCGGGCTGCGCGACCATTTCCTGAGCTTCGGCCTGTGGGCGCCGCTGGTCTCCGCCGCGCTGATGGTGGCGATCCAGGTCGCCTTCATCCCGGTTCCGACCTTCTTCGTCACCTTCACCAACGGGCTGCTGTTCGGCTGGCTCGCCGGTGCCGGTCTGTCCTGGGCGAGTTCGATGGTGGGGGCGGCGATCTGCTTCTGGATCGCCAGGGGCCTCGGCCGCCCCGTCGTGCAGCGGCTGGTCGGCGACACGCGGGCGCTGGAGGTCACCGACCTGTTCTTCTTCGGCTGGGGCAATCGCGCCGTCCTGATCGCCCGACTGTTGCCCTTCGTTTCGTTCCGAGCCGTCAGCTATGCCGCCGGACTGACGCCGATGTCCTTCACCCGCTACCTCGCGGCGACCGGATTGGGGCAGTTGCCGGGCACCCTCCTCTACGCCTGTCTCGGCGGGCAGCTGACGCAGTCGGCCAAGGTTCTGTTCTGGGCTCTGTCGATCACGGTGGCGATCACGCTGGCCGGGTCCGCCGTCGCCCCCCTCGTCGTCCGGAGCCTGCGCGCCCGGCGCGCCCTGATCGAGGCCGCGCAACCGACCGGAGTCGAACCATGAGCACCCCGCGCGAAAAATCGGCGTTCCGAACCTGGGCGCCGCGCACCGTCGTGACCCTCGCCCTGATCGGCGTCGTGGCGTGGCGGCTCGACCTGCGCAGCCTCGGCGGCAGGCTTCTCGCTCTCGATCCGGCCTGGACGGCACTCGCCTTCGTGGCCGTCTTCGTCGCCGTCGCCGTCTCGGCCTGGAAATGGGGACTGATCCTCGCCGCGCGCGGCCATGCCCTGCCGTTCGCGCGGCTGCTCCGCCACTATTTCGTCGGCCTGTTCTTCAACAACGTGCTGCCGACGACGGTCGGCGGCGACGCCGTGCGCGCCTGGGCGACGACCCGTGATACCGGCGAGACGCCGGAAGCCGTCGGATCGGTCATCACCGAACGGCTCGTCGCCGGCGTGGCGCTCGGCTTCACCGCACTGCTCGGCCTCCCCTTCGTCGCGGTCGGCGGACGGGTCGCCGCTCTCGTCGCCCTGTTCCTGGCGATCGACCTCGCCCTCGTCGCGCTGTTCCTCGTCCCCCGGGTCGCCGAAGCGGCGGTCACCAAGCTGCTGCCGCCGCGCTTCACCGGCATCGGCGAGACCGCGCGCGCGACCGTCGCCGCCGTCCGCGCGACGATCCGGAACAGAGCCCTGTTCCTGCGCGTCTTCGTGCTCTCGATCCTGTTCCAGGTGTTCGTGGCCGCCGTGAACGCCTGCATCTTCGAGGCGATGGGCATACCGGTCGGCCTCGCCGCCTGCCTCGTCTACACGCCGATGATCTTCACCGTGACCATGCTGCCGGTGTCGATCTCCGGCCTCGGCGTCCGCGAGGCGGCCTACCTCTATTTCTTCGCCCAGGCCGGTGTCGGCGAGGTGGAAGCCGTCGGCGCGTCGCTGGCCTTCTTCGTCATCGTCGGGCTCGCCAGCCTGCCGGGCGCCGGCCTCTTCGCCTTCGACCGTCGCCGACCGGAGACCGCCGACCCGCAAGGGAGCGTCCCCGCGCCGATCTGAGATCGATGATCACACCCGAATCCCGAGGATCCCGCATCATGACGACCCAGACCACTCGCTCACCCGCCGTTTCCGCTCTCGCCGCGCTCGTCGACGGCCCCCGCGAGGTGTGGAAGCGCTTCGTCAACATTCTGCGCGGCGTCGAGGACATCGACCCGCGCCGGGCTCAGGCCCTGATCGAGATGGGAGCGCTCGTCCTCGACGTGCGCGAGCCGCACGAATACGAGATCGGCCACGTGCCGGACAGCCTGTTGATCCCGCTCGGGCAGGTCGTCGATCGCGTGGGCGAACTCGAGCCCCATCGCGGCCGGACCATCGTGGTGATCTGCCACGGTGGCAAGCGCTCGGCGACGGCCTGCGAGCGGCTCGCCGGACAGGGCTTTTCCGATCTCCACAACATCGCCGGCGGCATCCTCGCCTGGCGGCGGGCCGGGCTGCCCGAGGTGCGGTGACAGTCATGAACGAGCGCACGAACCTGTCGACGATCGTCCCTCTGGAGCGGTTTTCGGATCCCAGGTGGACCCAGGCCGGACTGCCGCGGGCACACGTCCGGCTCGAGGCGCTGGAGACGCTCTGGATCAACACCGGAACGCTCTGCAACCTGACCTGCGCCGGGTGCTACATCGACTCCTCGCCGCGCAACGACCGCCTGTCGTCGATCCGCCGCGACGAGGTCCGCCCGTTTCTGACAGAGGCCGCCGGGCTCCGACCCGCCGTCCGCGAGATCGGCTTCACCGGCGGCGAGCCCTTCGTCAATTCCGACCTGATCGGCATGCTCGAGGATGCGCTCGATCTCGGATTCCGTGTTCTGATCCTGACCAATGCGATGCGACCGATGCGCCGCCTCGAGGCCGAACTCGTCGCACTGGCGCGCGCCCACCCCGGGCGCATCGCGCTCCGCGTCTCGCTCGACGGTCCCACACCCGAGGAACACGAGGCGATCCGAGGCGCCGGCTCCTGGGCGCCGGCGATCGCAGGGCTGCGCTGGCTGGCGGCTCAGGGGTTCGACACGTCGGTCGCCGCACGTCTGACACGGGGGCAGCACGAGCAGACCGTCCGCGACGGGTTTCGGCGCCTGTTCGACACGCTCGGGCTCGCGATCGACGCGCACCACCCCGGGCGGCTGGTGCTGTTTCCCGATCTCGACGACACCGTCGAGGTGCCCGAGATCTCCGAGGCCTGCTGGGGGATCCTCGGCAAGGCGCCGGAGACCGTCATGTGCGCGACGTCGCGCATGGTGGTCCGCCGCAAGGAGGACGCCGGCCCGCGCGTGGTCGCCTGCACCCTGCTGCCCGACGATCGCCGTTTCGATCTCGGTGGCTCGCTCGCCGAAGCGGCGCGTCCCGTCAGTCTCAACCATCGCCACTGCGCCCGCTTCTGCGTGCTCGGCGGCGCCTCCTGCTCCGGTTGATCGTGCTGTCGGTGATCGTCCCGGCCCTGAACGCCGCTGCGCACCTGCCGGCGACCCTCGCCGCGCTCGGCTCGGGCGACGAGGTGATCGTCGTCGACGGCGGTTCGTCGGACGAGACCGTCGATGTCGCGAGACGGGCCGGCGCCCGGCTCGTCGTCGGCCCGCGCGGGCGCGGCACCCAGTTGGCGCGTGGCGCCGAGGAGGCGAAGGGTGCTTGGCTTCTCTTCCTCCACGCCGACACCGTCCTCGCGCCGACCTGGCGCGAAGAGGTCGAGCGTTTCATCGCGGACGACGCGAACCGCGAACGCGCGGCGGTCTTTCGCTTCGCACTCGACACGGCGACGCCTGCGGCCCGGCGCCTCGAACGGCTGGTCGCGCTTCGCGTCCGCTGGTTCGGCCTGCCCTACGGCGACCAGGGCCTGCTGATCTCGCGCGCCTTCTACCGGGCGATCGGCGGCTTTTCCGCCCTGCCGATCATGGAGGACGTCGATCTGGTGCGCCGGATCGGCCGGTCCCGCATCGTTTCCCTGGAAACCGCCGCGATCACCTCGGCCGAGCGTTGGGAGCGTGACGGCTGGTGGCGGCGATCGGCGCGCAATCTCACCTGCCTGACGCTCCATTTCGCCGGTGTGCCGGCGACCACCATCGCACGTCTCTACGGGTGAGGATCATGGCTCCCATCCGACGCCATCTGCTCGTCTTCGCGCGTCTGCCACGTCTGGGGGCCGGCAAGCGGCGCCTCGCCCGCGACATCGGCGCGGTCGCCGCCGTCGGCTTTCAGCGCAAGATCCTGGCCGAGACGATTCGATCGGTCGGGCGCGACCCGCGCTGGCAGACCCTACTCGCCGTGACCCCGGCGGGAAGCGGCCCCTGGCCGCCGGGCATTCCCCGGATCGTCCAGCCGGGGGGCGATCTCGGCACGCGGATGACCGGGGTCGCCCGCATCCAGCCACCCGGCCCGGTCGTGCTCGTCGGCTCCGATGTTCCGGGCATACGCCCCCACCACATCGAAGCGGCATTCCGTGCCCTCGGGAACCACGACCTCGTCTTCGGCCCCGCGGTCGACGGCGGTTTCTGGCTCGTCGGATGGAAGCGCCTTCCGAGGTTCGTCGATCCCTTCGCCGACGTTCGTTGGTCGAGCCCGCACACGCTGGCCGACGTGTCGGCAAACCTCCGGAGCGCGCGCGTGGCATTCGTCGAAACGCGCGCGGACGTCGACGACGGAGCGGCCTTCATGGAATACGCGCGCCGGCCCGGACCGATCCGGGCCGGAACTTTCCGATCGTGATCCCGCGATCGGGACGAGGAGGGTTCCGTGAAGGCGCGTTTCCCGTACCGAGCCGGTCTCGAGGCGCGGAGCTCGAGGACGCACCCGCACAGGTCGCAGACGTGTCGGAACGCCTCGGCGTGGCACGCGAAAAGACAGAAAGCCCCTCGTCGTCGAGGGCTGGTGGCGGTGGGGGGCGTGGATCGAAACGACGTCATGCCCCGCATGGTCGGCGAGCCGGTGTCGTCGCCCCCTCGCGGAGGGTGGATCGAAACGGCCCCTGCACCCGCATGGCTGCCTGGCCGTCATCCTTTCCTCCCGTGAGGATCAAACACTTCGAGCCGTCGAACGCAGGAGCGACCGCCCAACTCCCCGTGCCGGTTTTCGATCGGCAGGAGGAACCCTCTGGGGTGCGGAGCGGCCCGTCTCGAGGGCCGTTCCTTCTCACCTCGCCCTGCGTCGTCGCAGGAGCGGTACGGCCAGCGCCAGGAACACCAGGGCTCCGGCCCCCCAGACGCGGACGTAGCCGGGCATGCCGAGTGACGGCGACAACGCGTAGACCGCGGCGAGGATCGCCCAGACGGCCGCGACGACGAGGACGAGGGTCGCCTCGATTCCGATGGTTCGACGGGTCATGACGCTCTCCTCAATGGGCGTGGCCGCCGCCGCCGACGGCGACGATCGGCAGCGTGTGCATCAGTTCGAAGGCGCCGATCGTCGCGCCGGTCATCAGGACGACCAGCAGGACGACGGCGATCGGTCCGGTCCAGGCGGCCGGAGCCGCCGTCGCCTCGGTGACCACCGAAGCCGGCGCCGGGGCGGACGTCGCTTCGGCCGCCACCGGGCCGAAGAAGGTCATGGCCACGCCGAAGACCTCGACGGCGAGGGCCGCCGCGAAGACCACGCCGCCGATCGCCACGCCGCGCATCAGCACGCCCCACGCGGCGGGTGCGGCGCCGTCGTAGCCGATGTCGAAGGTCCGGCGCGGGACGCCCTCCAGACCGGCGAGGATGCCGCAGGCGCCGAAGATCAGGAGGCCGACGAGCACGATCCACGGCAGCAGCGACAGGAGATGCGGTCGCCACACCCGCCGTCCGGTCAGAGGCGGCAGGATCATCAGGAAGGCGGCGAGGAACGACTGGCTCACCGCGCCGACGGCGAAGAAGTGGAAGTAGCCCGGCACGAAGAACGTGTCGGAGATCAGCGGCGCGAACTTCTCCTGGATCAGGACGAAGGCGAAGACCAGCCCGAGGAGGGTCGAGACGATCGCCACGCCCATCGCCGAAAAGGCCGGATTGCGCCACGGCAGCCGCCCGATCCAGCCGAAGAGACCGGAGGTCTCGCCGTTCCTGCGGGTCGACACCTCGAGCGAGGAGACGATGACGAGGAAGGCGATCAGCGTCGGCACCGAGACGAAGAGCGACAGCAGCGTTCCCACCACCCGCACGCCCTCGGCGAGGTCGGGCTCGAGGAACATGTGGTAGAGCGAGGTCGGCGGCACGAAGACGAGATAGGCGGCGAACACGACCTTGGAGAAGGTCGCGCCGAAGACCGATCCGATCCCCGTCGTCTCGCGGGTGATGGCGTACCAGGTCAACACCGCCGCCATCAGCGGCAGGTAGTGCAGATTGTGGAAGAGGATGTGCCACTCGGTCGCGGCATGGACCGGAAACGGACCGCGGTCGAGCGCCCAGAGCAGGTTCGGCAGGAAGGCGTTGACCGCGGCGATGGCCGAGACGATCAGGAAGCCGCCCCAGGCGAGCACGCCGAAGCCCATCGCGCTCATGGACCCGTCCTCGTCGCGCGCGCGCAGCACGGTGACGATGGCACCGAGGCTCGCGAGCGTCAGGCCGAGACCGAGCAGCAGATAGCCGCCGGCCATGCCCGCGACCGCCGCCGGGTCTTCGTGACCGAGGTCGGGGTTGGCGTCGTAGAGCAGCGCGGTCTTCGACAGGGCGGTCGCTTCCGACAGGATCATGCCGATCACGAGGGCGACGAGACCGGCTCGGATCAGCGCACGCGCCTTCAGCCCGTCCGGGCTTTCGCCGGCGGCGAGCGACACCATCAGCGTCACCTGGGCGAGATAGAGCCACCAGAAGAAGGCCGACGTGCCGTGGAGCGTCAACAGCCGGTAGGCGTTTTCCGGGTCGAAGGCGAGGAAGCCGCCGCGGGCCAGCACGACGAGCAGGCCGAAGCCGAGGCCAAGCACGAGGGGGGCGAGCGAGGCGACGACGCAGGCCAGGATCAGACGGCGGTCGCAAGAAGCGAGGCCCGCGAGCCGCTCGGAGAGTTTCGGGTGGGCGACCGCGTGGACGTCGTCGGTCCCGGTCGAGAGGGTGATGTCGGTCATGATGTCCTCCACCTCAGGCGACCGTGATCGACGCGTGCATCGCGTCGTGGCCGGGGCCGCAGTAGACCGTGCAGTAGACGAGATGGCGGCCCGCTTCGCGGAACGTCAGGTCGAGGGTCGTGACGGTGTCGGGGCGGAGGCGGACGATGCGGCTGGCGCTGCCGAAGGCGATCGAGGCGCCGTGCGCGACGTCCGTCGCCATCATGTGGAAGCGATAGGTCCGCCCCTTTTCCAGGCGGAGATCGTCCGGCTCGAAGGCGAAGCGACCGGCGCTCAGATAGACCTCGATCGGAGCGTCGTCGTGGGCCGATGCCGAGTGGGCCGGAGCGGGCGGCGGCGAAACGGCGACCGTCGACGGCGCGGCGGCGCCATGGGCGCCGTGAGCATCGTGTCCGGCCGCGGCGGGCGGCGCCGGCGGGTGGCCGGCGTGGGCATCGTGGCCGGCATCGGGCGACGGCGTCGGCGCCTCGTGGCCGGCGTGTCCCGCGTGGGAGGTCGCGCCATGGGCCGTCTCGTCATGGGCCGTCTCGTCGTGGGGCGCGGCGGCGTGCGGCCGGACCGAGCCGTCCGCCTGCCGATGGGTCTTCAGAAAGTCGGCGTGCCGCTTCTCGAATTCGGCCGGCGACAGGCGCGCGACCTCGTGGGGCTCGCCGGACGCCGGCTCGGCAAGGCCGCCGTGACCGGCATGGGGGTCGGGCGCGCCGGACGATCCGACGGAGCCGAAGGGCAGAGGCGACGCGCCATAGGCCGCCCAGGTGGCGTAGAGACCGAGGGCACCGAAGCCCATCGCCCCGACGAAGCCGCGTCGGGTGGTGAAGTGTCTGTCGTTGGTCATGAGATCCTTCTCGAACGAGACGTGTGTCGACGGGCGTGCGGTTGCACGCCACATGCGTGGAGGACGTGCGGAACACGCCACGCGGCGAGGTCGAAAGACCTCGAGACACGGGTCAGGCGCGAGGGGGAGGTGTCGCCGGCGCGAAGCTGTGGCCGACGGGCGCACGATCGATCGCGGAGATCCAGGCGACGACGACCGTCGTCGTCACCGGAGCCCCGATCACGGGCGCCGCGAGCAGCGGCGCGCAACAGCCGCCGACGGCTGCCGTGCAGTGGTCGAGACCATGGTCGACCTCGGCGCCATGGGTCCCCGAGCAGCCTTCGTCGCTGCTGCGGGCGAGATGCTCGACGACACCGTGGTCGCACGGTGCCGACGCGTTCGCATACGCCGTTGCGTTCGGCAGCGAGCCGGCAACGACGATCACGAAGGCCAGTGCGAGGCGCAAAAGCAGCGTCACGGAGCAACTCCCATCGTGCACGATTCTAGGCGATCACGGGGCCGGGTCAATCGATCGGCGACGGATCGGCGATCGATGGGTATTCTACCGGAGAGATCCGTACCGACGGGCAGGACGGTCGAGACGCGGCGAACCGTGCTCTGCTGCGAATTCCCGGTCACTTCCGACGAGGTCCCCGCTTGGACGCGCCCATTCCCTCCGATGCCGTTTCCGGCCCCCCGCCCGCCCCGAGCCTCGGGCAGGCGGCAGCCGTCTGGCTGAAGATCGGCTGTCTCGGCTTCGGTGGTCCGGCGGGGCAGATCGCCCTGATGCACAAGGAACTGGTCGAGGACCGGCGGTGGATCTCGGAGCGTCGGTATCTCCATGCCCTCAACTACTGCATGGTCCTGCCCGGACCGGAGGCGCAGCAGCTCGCGACCTATGTCGGCTGGTTGATGCATCGGACCTGGGGCGGGATCGTCGCCGGTGGACTCTTCGTGCTGCCGTCGCTCTTCGTGCTGATCGCGCTCTCCTGGATCTATTGCGCCTTCGGCGACGTGCCGCTGGTCGCCGGGCTCTTCTTCGGCATCAAGCCGGCGGTCACCGCGATCGTCCTGCAGGCGGCGTATCGCATCGGCCGGCGCGCCCTCCGAAACGGCGTCCTGTGGGCGATCGCCGCCGCCTCCTTCGCCGGAATCTTCCTGTTCGACGTGCCGTTTCCGGCGATCGTGGCGATTGCGGCGCTGATCGGCTGGATCGGATCGCGCGCCCTGCCCGAGGCGTTTCGGACCGGCGGCGGTCACGGGGCGGCGCAGGCGCGTTTCGGCGCCGCCGTCATCGACGACGACACGGCGACGCCACCGCACGCACTCTTCTCGTGGGGGCGCCTCGCCGTCGTCACCGTCGGCGGTGCCCTCCTCTGGCTGCTGCCGATGGCGAGCCTGACGGCGGCCTTCGGCTGGGGCCATACGCTGACGCAGATGGGGTGGTTCTTCACCAAGGCGGCGCTGCTGACCTTCGGCGGCGCCTATGCGGTGCTGCCCTACGTCAATCAGGGCGCGGTCGGGCACTACGGCTGGCTGACGCCGGCCCAGATGATCGACGGTCTGGCGCTCGGCGAGACCACGCCGGGGCCGCTGATCATGGTCGTCACCTTCGTCGGCTTCGTCGGCGGTTGGACGCAGGCGCCGTTCGGCCCGGAGGCGAAGCTCCTCGCGGCGGTCGCGGCGGCGGTTCTGGTGACGTGGTTCACCTTCCTGCCGTCCTTCGTCTTCATTCTCGCCGGCGGACCTCTCGTCGAGCGCTCCCACGGCAACCTCGAGCTCACGGCGCCACTGACCGCGATCACCGCGGCGATCGTCGGCGTGATCCTCAATCTCGCGCTGTTCTTCGGCCGCCATGTCCTGTGGCCGGCGGGCTGGGGCGGTCGCTTCGACTGGTTCTCCGCGCTCATCGCGCTGGGCGCGGCACTGGCGCTCTTCCGGTTCAAGCAGAACGTCGCCGTCGTCATCGCCGCCTGCGGACTGATCGGATTGGTCTCGTCCCTGGTCGGCATCTGAAACGTGCGCAATTTCCGATAGATACGCTCGATTTCCCTGGGTCCCCGAACAGCGGGTCGGTGGAGAGAATTCAGGGAACCGCAGCATCGCGGTCTCGGCCGAACAGGGAAGCGAGACGGCTGCGCCGAATCTGGAATCCGTCGTCGGCCCTGCTCCTTCCCTGCCTCGGGGGGATGAGGCCGAGAACTCGAAGTGATCGGGTCTTCAGGGATCGGACCGATCGCCGGCACGGCCTTCCTTCGCCGTCGTCGCCGGCGGCCTCGGACCGTTCGGCATCGCCTTCGCCGCGATCCGCCTCCCGGCGCCGCAGGCCTTCCATCTCTTCTGAAGGCGATCGCCCGCGATCCGATCGAATTGCCGACCGGCCGTGAAACGCCGCGGCCTCCGGATCGCGTCCACGAGTTCGCCCCTCCCGTGCGGGCTTCTCGGCCGGAGCAGACAGGCCGTTTCCATGTCGGCGACCAAATGCCATCGACATGATGCGCGGGCCCGGTCTTCGCCGGGCCCGCGAGAGTATCGGTCGTTTCGCTCGTGGTGCGTCAGAGGCCGAAGCCCTCGAGCAGCAACACCCCGATCAGACCGACCAGCGAAACGATCGTCGAGAGCACGGTCCAGGTCGCGAAGGTCTCTTTCATCGACAGGCCGAAATACTCCTTGAACATCCAGAAGCCGGCGTCGTTGACGTGGCTGCAGATGGCCGAACCGGCGCCGGTGGCCAGCGTGATCAACGCCAGATTGACGTGGTGCGTCGCGAGCATCGGAATGACGAGACCGGCGGTGGAGATCGCCGCCACCGTGGCCGAACCGAGCGAGATGCGCAGGATCGCGGCAACGCCCCAGGCGAAGAGCAGCGGCGAAGCCGACGAGTTCGCGAAGAGCTGCGCCACGTACTTGCCGACGCCGCCGTCGATCAACACCTGCTTGAAGGCGCCGCCGCCACCGATGATCAGAAGCATCATGCCGATGTGAGCGACCGCGGTCGAGCACGAGGCCATGACGTCCTTGATCGGAATGTCGCGCTTCAGGCCCATGGTCCAGATCGCGAAGAGCAACGACACGACCATCGACACCGAGGCGTCACCCACCAGACGGATGATCTGGAAAGCGACATTGTCGCCGATCCCATAGGACGAGCGCACCACCGCGACGATCGCCGCGAAGGACATCATGATGACCGGCAGCATGGCGGTGAAGACCGAGACGCCGAAGGCCGGGGTGGCCTCGATCGCCATCAGCGTCTGACCGCCGATGGCATCGAGATCCGGGCTCTTGGTGAAGCCTTCCGGCACCAGCTTCTTGGCGATCGCATTGTAGACCGGGCCGCCGATGATCACCGCCGGGATGGCGATGAGGATGCCATAGACGAGCACCTTGCCGATGTCGGCGCCGTATTCACCCGCGATGACGGTGGGGCCGGGGTGGGGCGGCAGGAAGGCGTGGGTGGCGAGCAGGGCGGCGCACATCGGCACGCCGAGATGCAGCACCGAGATGCGCATCTGCTTGGCCATCGTCAGCACGATCGGGATCAGCAGGACGAGGCCGACCTCGAAGAACAACGCGATGCCGATGATGAAGGACGACACGACGACCGCCCACTGGACGTTCTTCTCGCCGAACTTCTCGATCAGGGTGACCGCGATGCGCTGGGCACCGCCGGCATCGGCGATCAGGCGGCCGAGCATGGCGCCGAGGCCGAAGATCAGGGCGATGTGGCCGAGCGTGCCGCCGATGCCGCCTTCGATCGACTTGACGATCTTGTCGAAGGGCAGCCCCAGCGCCAGCGCGACGACGAAGGAGGTGATGATGAGCGAGACGAAGGTGTTGAGCTTCAGCTTCATGATCAGAAGCAAGAGCAGAACGATGCCGGCTACGACGATGAGAATTGGCATGACTTCACTCCCCCCGATGATACGGGATGTCTTCGTGGTTCCGGTCCGGGTCGCTCGCGCGCACGCCGTCGCCGACCGCGGCCGGTAGGGCCGCGAGCCCGTCTTCGATCGTCGTGGGAAGGAGCGCCGAGCCCGGTCGGCCGGCCGCAGCGATCCGCCGCGCCTCGGGGCGCGACGGGTCTTCATCGGGTGGGGCGGGGGTGCGGCTCCTCCCGTCCCCCCACCGCTCACTCCGCGGCGTCGGCGAACGCGGCTCGCCCGGCTCCGAGCGCTGCGATGATGCGATCGGCGTCATAGACGCAACCGCGCCAAGTGCCGCCGCTCGCCGCCTGCAGCGCCGCCCAGAGGCGGGTGTCGTCGGGCAGCGCCGGATTGGGCCGCAGGTCGGGATGGACCGGGCGGGCGGCGAGGATCTTCGCCCCCTCCTCCGGGCTCACCGGCGCCTCGACGGAACCGAGGAAGTTCAACGACCCGGTGAGCTTGCGGGTGTCGACCACCATCTCGACGACGTCGCCGTCGCGCAGGCGCCCGATCGGACCTCCGGCCAACGCCTCCGGCCCGACGTGGCCGATGCACGCCCCCGTCGATACGCCCGAGAAGCGGGCGTCGGTGACGAGCGCCACGTGCTTGCCGTAGGAGAGATGCTTCAGCGAGGAGGTGAGCTGATAGGTCTCCTCCATGCCGGTCCCCGAAGGTCCGCCGCCCATCACGATCATCAGGTCACCGGCCTGGATGCCGCCCGACTTGATGGCACGAATGGCCGAGGCCTCCGAGGTGAACACCTTCACCGGGGCCTTGTGACGATAGACGCCGTCGGCATCGATCACCGAGGGGTCGATCGCCGTCGACTTGATCACCGAACCCTCCGGCGCGACGTTGCCGATCGGGAAGGTGATGGTCGAGGTGAGCCCCCGCGTCTTCGCCTGCGAAGGCGACATGATGACGTCGTCGGGCTCGACACCGTCCTGCGCGAGCAGCATCGCGCGGAAGCGGCGACGGCGCTCGGAGCCTTCCCACCAGTCGAGATTGGCCTTCAGCGTCTCGCCGGTGACGGTCAGCACGTCCTCGTGCAGCAGCCCGAGTTTGCGCAGGTGCAGCATCACCTCCGGCACGCCGCCCGCCATGAAGGCGCGGACCGTCGGGTGATAGACCGGGCCGTTCGGGATGACGCTGACGAGGCGCGGAACCCGGCGGTTGATCTCGGTCCAGTCGTCGACCGAGGGGATCTTCAACCCCGCCGCATGGGCGATCGCAGGCACGTGGAGCAGGAGGTTGGTCGAACCGCCGAAGGCGGCGTGGATGACCATCGCGTTCTCGATCGCCTTGTCGGTCAGGATGTCCTTCGTGGTGATTCCGGCCTCGTGGAGCTCGAGCGCCGCCCGCGCCGCCTGACGCGCCGCCTCCAGCCATACGGCCGAACCCGAAGGCGTCAGCGCCGTGTGCGGCAATGCCAGACCGAGGCCCTCCGCGACGACCTGCGACGTGCCGGCCGTGCCGAGGAACTGGCAACCGCCACCGGCGGACGCGCAGGCCTTGCAGCCGAGCACGCTGGCCTCGTCGAGCGACAGCTCGCCGGCGGCGAAACGCGCGCCGATGGTCTGAACCTTGCCCGCGTCGTCGCCCGTGGTCGGCATGAGCGTGGCCCCGCCGGGAACCACCACGGTGGGCAGATCGTGCTGGGAGGCGAGCGCCATCATCACGGCCGGCAGGCCCTTGTCACAGCTCGCCAGACCGACGACCGCCTTGCGGACCGGCGTCGAGCGGATCAGCCGACGCATGACCACCGCCGCATCGTTGCGGTAGGGCAACGAGTCGAACATGCCGGTGGTGCCCTGAGTGCGTCCGTCGCACGGGTCGGAGACATAGGCCGCGTAGGGAATGCCTCCCGCCGCGGCCACCGTTTCGGCCGCCGCCGCGAACTGCAGCGGCGTCTCGTAGTGTCCGGTGTGCAGTCCGAGCGCGACCGGCTTGCCGTCGGCGCCGCGAATGCCGCCGGTCGTGCCGATCATCAGCACTTCCGGGCCGACCAGTCTGGTCGGATCCCACCCCATTCCGGCGTTGAGCGTCATGCCGAAGATGTCGCCGCTCGGGCGCTGGATCAACATTTCCGGGGTCAGGGGCAGTTTGCCCTCCGGCCCCGGAACGTTGGTCGTCGCGACATACAGCTCTTCCGTTTCGCGTCCATAGATGCTGGCGATCGCCATGTCGGCCTCCCTGATGTGGCCTATGCGTTTTCGTTGGTCGTCTCTTCGATCGTTCAGTCGATGATCTTCGCGCGGCGCAGGATCTCCGCGACCGTCGCGATCTTGTCGGCGGCGAGCGGCGTCGCCGGTGCGAGGCAGTGGGTGGAAATGCCGACCCCGGCCAGAACCATGGCCTCCTTGACCACGTTCACGAAGGGCGCATCCAGTCCGTAGATCGCCGGGACCTGGACGAGGCGAGCATGTTCGCGCGTCGCCGTGGCGAGATCCCCGGCGACGAAGGCGCGGTGAATGGCGAGCGACAGTTCCGGAGCGAAGTTGCCGCTGGCGGTGATCGCCCCGGCGCCGCCGAGCAGCAGCGTCGTCAGGAGATGATCGTCGTAGCCGCAGAACACCGCGAAGTCCGGACGCACGGCGCAGACCGTGTTGATCATCGAGCGGACGTGCCCGATCGAGTCGATCGTCTCCTTGATGCCGACGACGTTGTCGTGGGCCGTGGCCAGCGACCTGGCGAACTCGGGGGTGATGTCCTGACCGGTCAGGAAGGGAATGTTGTAGAGCAGAACCGGCAGGTCCGAGGCCCGGGCAATGTCGGAGAAGTACTTGAAGAGATTGCTCTCCGTGACCTTCCAGTAGGACGGATTGACCGCCACGACACCATCCGCACCGATCGCCTTCGCGTGTTCCGTCAGTGCGATCGCCTCGCGCGGGTCGTTCGAGCCGACGCCGACGATCACCTTGGTGCGCCCGGCCGTCAGCTTCACCGCGAACTCCGCGACCGCCATGCGCTCGGCCGACGTCATCTGCGAGAACTCGCCGCCGGTGCCGCACATGAACAACCCATCGACGCCCGCCGTGATCAGCTTCTCGATCACCACCGTCTGGCCGACCGGATCGAACGCGCCGTCGGGCGTCCAGATGGTGGAAACCGGCGGGATGATGCCGGAGAACAGTGCCTTGGTCACCAGGACCTCCTTCTCTGTGGAGTTCTATATTATAGAACTGTGTTCGACATAAAGAAACTTACATGGTCCGACGAAGGCCGTAAATCCGTAAAAGCGCTCGATGTGCCGCCGCCGATCGAACGCAGAGGCATGCGGGATCGCCCCGCGTCGCAAGACGCGGTTCGATGATGTAGGACTGGCCATGGAGCGCCCTCGATTGGCGCGAGCCCTTTCGCGACGCAGGTGGACGATGCCTCTCATCCAGTCGGTCGAGCGTGCGCTCGGCATTCTCGATCTCTTCAACGAGCGCGAGACCGAGCTGAAGATCACCGAAATCAGCCAGAAGACGGGGCTCCACAAGAGCACCCTGCATTCGCTTCTGAAGACCCTCCAGTCGCTCGGCTACATCGAGCAGGCCGAGCCCAATGCCCCGTACAGACTCGGCATGAAGCTGTTCGAGCGCGGCTTCCTCGTGCTGAAGACCAAGGACTTCGTCTCCGTCGCCCGGCCCCATCTGGTGCGCCTCGCCGCCGAGACGGGACAGACCGCGCATCTCGGCGTCCAGGACGGGAAGTTCGGCGTCTACATCGACAAGATCGAAGGCGCCCGCTCGATCATCGCCTATTCGCGGATCGGCCGCCGCATGCCGCTCCATTCCACCGCGATCGGCAAGGTGCTGACGGCCTTCCTGCCCAAGCCCGCCCTCGAGGCGACACTCGCCGACTACGACTTCGAGCCGGTCACCGAAGCGACGATCGCCGATCGCGCCGCCTTCCTCGTCGAACTGGCGAAGGTTCGCGAAGCCGGTTGGGCGCTCGACGAGCAGGAGAACGTCCGCGGTGTGCGTTGCGCCTCGGTTCCGGTGTGGAATCACGAGAACAGGATGGTCGCCGCCGTCAGTGCCTCGACCATCGTCGAGAACATCGGCGCGGAAGAATTCGCCGATCTGGTGGAACGGCTGAAAGAGACCGGCGAGCGCATATCCCGCGATCTCGGTTCGACGCGGCGCTGAGGCGAGCCCGGACAGGACGTGCTCGGCGACCTCTGCGAGGAGCGGACGCAAAGGAACGCGCGGCGTGTCGAGGGACACGCCGTTGACCGGCCGCTCACCTTTCCCGCCATCCCGAACTGGAAATTTCCAGTTCGGGAGCGGGTCGGAAGACGGAGCACGACGACGACGAAGTCGCTTCGCCGGCGGTCGGCGAGGTCTACCGCGCGGCGGGCATCGGCGAGACGGCGTTTCATGCCCGGCGAAAGAAATACGCCGGGCCGATGCCGCCGGGGATTCGGCGAACTGGCCGAGTCGTCACGCGGGCGGCAGAGAGCGTCGGCGGCTTCGACGGCTGCACGATCTCGGGAGTCTCGCGCCTTCGGAGATCGTCGATGGCGGGGGCTCGCGGGAGCACAACCCGGGTTCACCGACATACTCGACAGATCGACGACCGGACGACCAACCGAACCGGATCGACGAGTTCGTGCTGCAGAAATCGAGGGTTGCTGGTTGCCGGGACCCGGAGAGGTGTCGGCCCGGGGCGTTTGGTGAACACGACGAGCGACGCTCGTGCTCTCACCGGCGGTCAGCTCCGCCCAGAGGGGGCGGTCTGGAGTGCGGTGTCGGCCGGCGCCGGGAACAATCCGGCGAGTGCGAGATCGACGAGGCTGTGCAAGTCCTCGCGCGTGGCGCCGGCCGAAGCGCGCACGTCCATGCCCTGGATCAGCGTCATGACGAGGCTCGCCAACACCGCCGGAATCGCGTCGGGAGGAAGGTCGCCTTCGGCCGAGGCCCGTTCGAAGCGCTCGCGCAGCGCCACTTCGGCGCGGGCACGGCGGCGGCCGAGTTCGGCGGGGACATTCTTGGCATCGTCGCCACAGGCGAGCCCGCCCTGGACATAGAGGCAGCCGGGCGGGTTGGCGGGGTCGGTCAGATAGTCGGCCTTGCCGTGCAGCATCCGCGAGACGACCTCGCGCGCCGTCGGGGCGGCGAGGATGTCGGCGAGATAGCTCTCGATGCGGGCGCTGTACCGGTCGAGCGCCGCGGTGAAGAGGCCCTCCTTGTTGCCGAAGGCGGCATAGAGGCTCGGCGGATTGATGCCCATCGTGCGCGTCAACTCGGCGAGCGTCGCGCCCTCGTAGCCCTTGCGCCAGAACACGTCCATCGCCCGGTCGAGTGCGGCTTCTCGGTCGAAGGCGCGGGGTCTGCCCATCGCCATGTTGCATGTCTCCCGACACTTTCTTATCATTCACTACATAAGAGGCTTGACGGGTGCTGTCCAGTGCCTCATTTGTAGTGGTCACTACAGATGTGAGGCAAGCCGATGTCGTCACCCCTCGATACTCCCGTTCCGAGCAGCCCCGACCGTCCGCGCCGCGTCGGTTCGCCCGTCGTGGCGTTGGTGGGCTTCGCCGTCGCCGCCGTCCTCTTCGCCCGATCCGGCCTTCCCGGCTCCTTCGCCCCCGCGGCGGAAGCGACCGTCACCGCGGCTCCGGCCGCACCCCCTGCCGTCCCGGTGACGGTCGCCACGGTCGCCCGTCGCGACACGATGTTCTGGGACGAGTTCTCGGGAAGGCTCGAGGCGGTGGAGAAGGTCGACGTGCGGGCCCGCATCGCCGGGGTGGTGCAGGCCGTCCACTTCGCCGAAGGCCAGCCGGTCGCGGTGGGCGACAGGCTCGTCACCATCGACCCGGCCCCTTACGCGGCGATCGTCGCGCGGGCCGAGGCCCAGGTGGCGGCCGCCGAAGCACGGCTGGCGACCGCGCGGTCGGATCTCGACCGCGGTCAGAAGCTGTGGGACACCCGCACCGTCTCCTCCCGCGAGCTCGACGGGCGGGTCAACGCCGAGAAGGAGGCGGAGGCGAACCTCCGCGCCGCTCGGGCTTCGCTGACCTCGGCCCGTCTCGATCTCGGCTACACCGAGATCGTCGCCCCGGTCGCCGGGCGTGTCGGCCGGCGTGAGATCACCGCCGGCAACCTCGTCGACGGCGGACCTTCGGCGCCGGTGCTGACGACGCTCCTGTCGATCGATCCGATCCACTCCGCCTTCGACGTCGACGAGAGCATCCTGCGGCGGGCCCTCGACGGTCTCTCCGACGGCGGCGGCATTCGGGCCGCGCTCGACCACATTCCCGTCGAGATGACCACCGTCGACGGCCGCGGCAAGGCGGTCGGCCGGCTGCAACTGATCGACAACCACGTCGACGCGGCGAGCGGGACCGTCCATCTGCGCGCCGTCTTCGCCAATCCGACCGGGGATCTGATGCCCGGCCAGTTCGTTCGCCTGAAGATGGGGCGGGCCGAGCCCGAATCGGTGCTGTTGGTCGACGAACGGGCGGTCGGGTCCGATCAGGACAAGCGCTACGTCATGGTGGTCGGTGCCGACGATCGCGCCGCGTTCCGACTGGTGACGCTCGGTCGCTCGGTCGACGGCCTCAGGGTCGTCACCGAGGGGCTTTCAGCGGGCGAACGGGTGATCGTCAACGGTCTCCAGCGCGTGCGTCCCGGCTCGCCGGTCGCGGCGCAGGAGGTCGCGATGGGCGCCCGCGCCGTGCCGCGTCTCGCGTCGAGCGACTGACCTCGGCCGACCTCGCCGAAGCGGACCGGCGGCGTTCTCTCTCCCTTTCGTCGTTCCATCCCGCGGCGCCCGCCGGCGCGGCGACCAGTCGGCCGTACCTCAACGAGGATCACCATGAACCTCTCCAAGTTCTTCATCGACCGGCCGATCTTCGCGGGCGTTCTCTCCGTCCTGATCTTCGTCGCCGGCCTGCTCGCGCTCGTCTCGATGCCGGTCTCCGAATATCCGGAGGTGGTGCCGCCCTCGATCGTGGTGCGGGCGCAGTACCCCGGCGCCAGCCCCAAGGTGATCGCCGAGACGGTGGCGACGCCGATCGAGGAATCGATCAACGGCGTCGAGAACATGCTCTACATGGCGAGCCAGGCGACCACCGACGGGCTGATGACGCTGACGGTCACTTTCCGGCTCGGCACCGACGCCGACAAGGCCCAGCAGCTCGTCCAGAACCGCGTCGCTCAAGCCGAGGCGCGGCTGCCGGCCGACGTCCGCGCCCTCGGCGTCACGACGGTGAAGAGTTCGGCCGATCTGATGATGGTCGTCCACGTGCTGTCGCCGAACGATCGCTACGACGTCACCTACCTGCGCAACTACGCGCTGCTCAACGTCAAGGATCGGCTCGCCCGCATCCCCGGGGTCGGCGACGTCCAGATCTTCGGCGCCGGCGACTATTCGATGCGGGTGTGGCTCGACCCCGAAAGGGTCGCCGCCCACGGCCTGTCGGCGACCGAGGTCGCCGCCGAGATCCGCGCCCAGAACGTCCAGGCGGCGGCCGGCGTCGTCGGCGGGGCGCCTTCGGTGCCCGGGCTCGACCTGCAACTGTCGATCAACGCCGAAGGTCGTCTCCGGACGGTGGAGGAGTTCGGCGCGATCATCGTCAAATCCGGACCGAACGGCGAGATCACCCGGCTCTCCGACATCGCCCGGATCGAGATGGGCGCCTCGTCCTACGCGCTGCGTTCGCTGCTCGACAACAAGCCGGCGGTCGCCGTGCCGGTGTTCCAGGCGCCGGGCTCCAACGCGATCCAGATCTCCGATCGCGTCCGCGAGGTGATGGCGGAGATCCAGGAGACCATGCCCGAGGGCGTCGAATACCGGATCGTCTACGACACCACCCGCTTCGTCCGCGCCTCGATCCGCGCCGTGGTGGAAACCCTGTTCGAGGCGATCGCCCTGGTGGTGATCGTCGTCGTGGTGTTCCTGCAGACCTGGCGGGCGTCGATCATTCCGCTGCTGGCGGTACCGGTGTCGATCGTCGGCACCTTCGCGGTGATGTACGTCGCCGGCTTCTCGGTCAACGCGCTGACGCTGTTCGGCCTAGTCCTCGCCATCGGCATCGTCGTCGACGACGCGATCGTCGTGGTCGAGAACGTCGAGCGCAACATCGAGCAGGGCCACGGCCCCCGCGAGGCGGCCTATCACGCGATGCGCGAGGTGTCGGGGCCGATCGTCGCCATCGCCCTGGTGCTGGTCGCGGTGTTCGTGCCGCTCGCCTTCATCACCGGGCTCACCGGCCAGTTCTACCGGCAGTTCGCACTCACCATCGCCATCTCGACGGTGATCTCGGCGATCAACTCGCTGACGCTCTCGCCGGCGCTCGCCGCGCTGCTGCTGCGCGACCACGCCGCGCCGAAGGATCGGCTCGGCCGGATCATCGACTTCCTCTTCGGCTGGTTCTTCCGCGGCTTCAACACCGTCTTCCGGCGCGGATCGGCGGCCTACGGCGCCAGCGTCGGCCGCGTCGCCCGGCACAAGAGCCTCGCCATGGCGGTCTACGCGGCGTTGCTCGGCGGCACCTGGGCGGTGTTCCAGGCGGTGCCCGGCGGCTTCGTGCCCGGTCAGGACAAGCAGTATCTGGTCGGCTTCGCCCAATTGCCCGACGGCGCGACGCTCGATCGCACCGAGGAGGTGGTCCGTCGCATGGGCGAGATCGCGCTGGCCGAGCCCGGGGTCGAGAACGCGCTCGCTTTCCCCGGCCTGTCGATCAACGGCTTCACCAACAGTTCCAACGCCGGCATCGTCTTCGTCGTGCTGAAGGATTTCGAGCAGCGTCGTTCGCCGGCGCTCTCCGGCGGGGCGATCGCCCTGTCGCTCAACAAGAAGTACGCCGGTATCCAGGACGCCTTCATCGCCATGTTCCCGCCGCCGCCGGTGCAGGGCATCGGTACCATCGGCGGCTTCAAGCTGCAGATCGAGGACCGCGCCGGGCGCGGCTACGAGGCGCTCGACGGCGTCGTCAAGGCGTTCCTGGCCCGCGCCGCCCAGGTACCGGAACTGGCGCGACCGTTCTCCGGCTACCAGATCGACGTGCCGCAGCTCTTCGCCGACGTCGACCGGGTCAAGGCGCGCCAGCTCGGCGTCTCGGTCACCGACGTGTTCGAGACCATGCAGATCTATCTCGGGTCGCTCTACGTCAACGACTTCAACCGCTTCGGCCGAACCTATTCGGTGCGGATGCAGGCCGACGCGCCGTTCCGCGCCCGGCCGGAGGACATCGGCAAGTTGGAGGTCAGGTCGAAGTCGGGCGAGATGATCCCGCTGTCGGTGTTGCTCAGGATACGGCCGGTGGCCGGTCCCGAACGGGCGATGCGCTACAACGGCTTCCTCGCGGCCGACGTCAACGGAAACACGGCGCCCGGCTTCTCCACCGATCAGGCCCAGGCGGCCGTGGCGAGGATCGCGGCGGAAACCCTGCCCAAGGGCTTCGGCTTCGAATGGACCGAGCTCACCTATCAGCAGATCATCGCCGGCAATTCGTCGACGATCGTGTTCCCTTTGGCACTGCTCCTGGTCTTTCTGGTGCTCGCGGCGCAATACGAGAGCCTCGCTCTGCCGATCGCGATCATCCTGATCGTGCCGATGGCACTGCTCGCCGCGATGACGGGCGTATGGCTGTCGGGCGGAGACGCCAACATCTTCACCCGGATCGGCCTGATCGTGCTGGTCGGCCTGTCGGCGAAGAACGCCATCCTGATCGTCGAATTCGCCCGCGAACTGGAGTTCGCCGGCCGGACGCCGATCACCGCGGCGATCGAGGCGAGCCGGCTCCGGCTCCGGCCGATCCTGATGACCTCGCTCGCCTTCGTCATGGGCGTTCTGCCGCTGGTCACCTCGACCGGGGCCGGCGCCGAGATGCGTCGGGCGATGGGCGTCGCCGTGTTCTCCGGCATGATCGGCGTCACGGTCTTCGGCCTCGTGCTGACGCCGGTGTTCTACGTCGTCATCCGCGCCCTGACGGGCGGCCGCCCCCTCCTCCACCACCACGCCTCGACGATCGAACCGGAGCACGATCCGATCCGGGCCGAGCCGGCCGAATAGAATGCCGACGGCCCCCTCGACACGCGCCGAGCCGGCGACGAGTGGTCGGCGGAAGCGCCTCTCGTCGATGACGAGCGAACCAGGGGGTGTCACCGCCCGAGGCGATGGCGCAGTCGCAGCATCGCCCGGTGCAGCAGGCGCGCGGTACTTTGACGAAGCCCGGCGGCGGAGCGGTAAGGCCGTGCGCCTGTGGGCTCGGGGGGGGCATGCTCGTCCTCTCGACGAACGTCGAGGACCCTTCTCGCGCCACTCGACGGGAACCTGGTTCGACCCCATCACCCCGCGTCGTTTCAACCACTCGCCGCGCCGATCTGCCGGGAGACCCCGCGCCGCGTCACAGCCGGAGCTTCGAACACGCCGATCCGGATCCCCGCTTCGGCCCATCGGTCGAAGCGGTTCCGGATCGTCGTGTCGGGGCGGTGACGTTCCGGCAGATCGGTTCTCGACACGAAGAAGATGCCGTTCGGCATCTTCCGATCGTCCGGTCGTGGGCGTGCGCCTCACGACACCAGAGATCGCGCCGGAAGAACAGATGCCGTCCGGGTGGTGTCATCAATCACTGGGAAGGCTGCCTCAGCTTCGCATGAACCCCGCCGGGCAGGACGGTGAGGACGAGCGTGGTCGGCATCTCGCTCGGGCCGAACGGACCCGGCACGGCGTTCCTCACCGGCGGCAGGCTGCGCAGATAGGCGACGATCGCCCGGGCATCCGTCTTGGTCAGTTTCGAAAGACCCGGCCAGGGCATCGCCGGGGCGAGGTGGCGTCCATCCGGGCGTATGCCGGTGGTGATCGCCGCGACGATCTCGTCGTCCGACCACTTCCCCAACCCGGTTTCGGGGTCGGACGTCAGATTGCGGCCGACGAAGACCCCGAGACCGGGGATGTCGAAGCCGACGTCCGAACCGCCGAGGAAGCGCCCGGCGTCCGGCTTGCCCAGCAGCGCGCCGGGCGTGTGACAGTCCGAGCAACCCGTGATGGTCACCAGATAGCGCCCGCGCTCGATCGGACCGTCGGCGGCCTGGACCCGCGCCGCGCCCCACAAGGACGCGACGATGATGACGGGGAAGAACAACAATCTGGACATGGCGTATTTCCTCGGTTGGTGATGTCGAGCCGCCCCGCGGCGGCGATGTGGGAGGAGATCGGCGCAGGCGGTGGTCGAACCCCGCCGGCCGCGCCGCATCGATCTCAGGCGGCAGCGACCGCGGGATCGCCGAGGAGGCGGTCGCGCAGCCCCGCCTCCTCGTCGGTGTAGGCATTGCCGCCGTCGCGACCGAAGGCACGGCCCGCCGCGGCGGTGCGCTCCGGCGCATCGGCGCGGGCATCCGGGCCGACGAGGCGGAAGCTCGCCGGCGACAGCGGCCCGAAGAGCAGCGTGCGCTCCAGCTCCGGCCAGTCGCGCGGATCGGGTTCGACGCCGGCGCGACGGGCGAAGAGGATCGCCAGGGCATGCATCGGCGGCGGCCCCATCGCCCGTGCGGCCCGTCCACGGGCGATCGCCGCACGCAGGTCGCCGTCGCTCGGGGCGGCTTGCAGCCCGGCGAAGACATGGGCGACCCAACGGGCCTGGAGCTCCAGCACCGGCAGATAGGGGCCGACGAGGTCGTAGAGGCCGACGAAGGCGAGCCCCGGCAGATCGGGGTGGAACGTGTGATCGGCGAGATCGGCGCTCCCCTCGTCGAGCCCGAGGGTCCGGGCGAGATCGGCCGAGAGGAACGGCAACGACAGACGGTAGCCGGTGCCGAACAGGACGGCGTCGGCCTCGATCGTCGTATCGTCGGTGAAGCGGACGACGCGCCCCGCCACCGAGGCGATCCACGGCCGTGTTTCGATGCGGCCTTCGGCGACCGCCGGCAGGAAGTGTTGCGACTGGGTGATGCCGGCGACGAAGACGTCGGGGTCGGCCGCCCCCGCCCCATAGGGCGCCGGATCGCCGCCGGCGCGGACGACCGCGGCCTTCAATCCCGCCGCCAGCGCCGCCGGCGGCAACCGTTCGCCGGCCAGCGCCGCGGCGCGGTTGAAGAGCAGATGGTCGGTCGGCAGGCCGGCGTTCAACTTCGGCAGGACGTAGCGCTGCCGTCGCCGGCTGACGATCACCCGTCGCGCCCCGCCGAGGGCGAGCGCCGAGGCGATCTCCAGGGCGCTGATCGAGCAACCGGCGACGACGACGGTGGCGCCGCGATGGCGCGCCTCGCCGTCGTAAGAGCCGGCATGGGCGACGCCGAGACGTCCGGTGAAGGTCTCGAGGCCGGGGATCTGCGGCACGAAGGGAGCGCCGTGCCGGCCGCTGGCGACGATCACCCGCGCGAAGACCTCGCGCCGCGTGTCCCCCTCCCCCGAGGAGGTGACGAGCCAACCGCCCTCGCCGGGCGCGATCGTCTCGACGCGGGTGCGGAACCGGATGCGCGGAGTGACCGCCATGACGTCGGCATAGCGGCGCAGGTACTCGAGCATCGCCTCGCGCGTCGGATAGGTGGCGGTTCCCGCCGGATGGTCGAGATCGGCGAAGGCGGTCATGATACGGCTGGTGTTGGTGCGCATGCCGGGCCAGGTGGCGCAGCCCGGCGTGCCGCCGTTCCATTGCCCGCCGAGGTCGGCGGCGGCCTCGAAGAGGACGGGCTCCAGGCCGTGGCGCAGGAGATGGGCGGCCGAAGCGAGACCCGCCGGTCCGGCGCCGACGACGGCGACGACCGATCTCGGATGGGTGATTTCGATGGAGGACATCGGGGGCTCCCCGTGAGACGATGGAGCCTTCTCATAAGCGCCTCGCCGACGTGGGCCTTCCTAAATGAACCTTAAGTGAGCGTCCCCGATCCTAAGACATTCCTAAGCGCCGAAGGCAGCGGAGGAGCCATGATCCTGGATGAAGAGCGACGGGCCTTCTTCGTCAGCCCCGTCATGATCGTCGTCGCGAGCTGCGACGCAGATCTCCGCCCGTCGCTCGGTCGAGCCATGGGCGCACGCCTCGGACACGGCGACGTGGTGGAGCTCGTGGTGTCGCGCTGGCAATGGCCCGCGCTGATCGACGACATCGAGCATCACGGCGAGGTCGCCGTCACCTTCGTGCGGCCGAGCGACTACGTCGCCTATCAGGTGAAGGGGCGCGGTCGGTGGCGGCCGGCGGAACCGGAGGATGTCGCCCTGGCCGATCGCTACATCGCGACGGTCTCCGTGACGCTGGAGGAGCTCGGCGTCCCCGCCGCGGTGATGGCCCCGTGGCTGACGCCGCGCGAGGCCGTGGTGGTCTCGGTGGCGATCGACGCGATCTACGTCCAGACCCCGGGGGCGACGGCCGGGTCGCGGTTGGAGCTCGCGCGATGACGATCCGTCTCACCGATCTCTCGGCCTGTTTCGACGGGGTCATCCCGTCCCTGGTGGTGACCACCGACGCGAGCGGGCGACCGAACGTGTCCTATCTCTCCCAGGTCGTCGCCGTCGACGCCACCCGTGTCGCCCTGTCGAACCAGTTCTTCGGCAAGACCGCCAAGAACGTTCGAGAAAATCCCCGGGCCACCCTGCTTCTGGTCGACGGTCGCAGCGGCGCGCAATACCGGCTCGACGTCCACTTTCGCGAAACCCTGCTCGACGGCCCGATCTTCGACCGTCTCTCGGCCCGTCTCGAAGCTGCCCGTACCGAGACCGGCCCGACGTCGGTGATGCGCCTTCGCGGCGTCGACATCTACCGCGTCGAGGCGATCCACCTGGTCCCCTCGCCGGTGGAGACCGTCGACCCGGTGTTCACACGGCCCCGCTCCTACGCCGATATCGCCGAATTGGTGGGGAAGATCGCCGATCGGAACGAACTCGACGCGATCATCGAGACGGCGCTCGCCGGCCTCGCCGCCGATCTCGGTCTCGAGCACGTGCTGATCCTCCTTCTCGACCCGACCCGGGGCGTCCTCACGACGATCGGCAGTCTCGGTTACGAGCGATCGGGGATCGGGTCCGAGGTGCCGATCGGGGTCGGTCAGATCGGCGTGGCGGCAGAGTCCGGACTGACCGTCCGCATCGCCGACCTGAGCCGCGAGCGCCGCTTCGCCGCCGCCGTCCACGCCTCGTCCGACGACGAGAACCGCACCCGCAGCATCGCCGTTCCCTGGCTCGCCGACGCTCTCAGCCGGATCGCCGTGCCGCTCACCGCGGGCGGAGAGATGCGCGGAGTCCTGTTCGCCGAAAGCCGGCGACGCCTCGCCTTCGATGCCGACGACGAGGCGATCCTCACCATACTCGCCCGTCAGATCGCCGCCGGCATCGCCGTCGCCGAAGCGAGTGCCGAAGGCACCGCGCCCCCGTCCCCGACGATCGTGCCGCGCTCGACCGGACGGACGATCCGCATCGTGCACCACCGCTTCGACGACAGCGTCTTCGTCGACGACGAATACGTCATCAAGGGCGTCTCGGGTCGCCTGCTCGTCCACATGCTCGGCGTGGTCGACGGCGAGGGGCGCAACGAGTTCACCAATCGGGAGCTGCGATTGGCCGACGGCCTGAAACTCCCCGACCTCAAGGACAATCTGGAGACGCGTCTGCTGCTGCTCCGCCGTCGGCTGGAGGAGAAATCCCTGCCGCTCCGGCTCCTGCGGGTCGACCGCGGCCGGATGCGCCTCACCGTCGACGGGCGTCCGAAGTTGACGAGTCTGTGAGACGGCGGTTGCCTGACCGTCTCGCGAGCTCGCGCGTGGAGATCGAGGTGGCGACGCGAGATCGCATTGCGATCCGCCCTCTTCCAATCGCACGCGGATTGACCAGACGTGTTTCGGCAGGAGGGGCGACCGAGGTGGTGCCGAGGTTCCTGTCGCCGACGAATCCCGCCGCCCGGTGGACCGGAGCCGGCGGCGGGCTGGCCCGGTTCGCCTGTTCGACGAACGACCTCATCGATCTCGACCACGCGATCATCGTCGATGTGGAGCCCTCGGCGGTCGTGCGGGCAGGTCGCTCGAGTCCCGATACCGCCCGCGTGCAGAGCTTCGCAAGATCCCGCGTTCGATCTGGGAGGGCGCTCGCGACATGGCGCGAGACATCGCGACCACGCCGGAGTACGCGACCTCGCGCCGGCTTCGAAAGAAGGTCGAAATGCCGTTCGCCCACCTGAAGCGCATCCTGCGGCGCGACCGCCTGCTCCTGTGCGGACCGAACGGGGCGACGGCCGAACGGCGGCGACGCCGTCCGGCCGTCGGGCCTCACGACAGATGGTGGCGCTCCTGCAGGCCCCAGACCGGCGTCGGCAGGCCGACCTGACGGGCCTTCAGCTGGAGCGACAGGTACTGCGAATAGTGGCGCGACTGATGCAGGTTGCCGCCGTGGAACCACAGCGCCTCCTGCTGCGTCGGCTTCCACATGTTGCGCTGCTCGCCTTCCCAGGGGCCGGGGTCCTTCGGCGTCGCCGAGCCGAGACCCCAGACCTTGCCGACCTTGTCGGCGACCTCCTGCGAGATCAGGTCGGCGGCCCAGCCGTTCATCGAGCCGTAGCCGGTGGCGTAGACGACGAGATCGGCGGGGAGAACCGAGCCGTCCTTCAGCACGACCGCGTCTTCGGTCAGGTGCGAGACGTCGCTGCCCGACTTCAGCTTGATCGAGCCGTCGATGATCAGGTCGCAGGCGCCGACGTCGATGTAGTAGCCGGAGCCGCGACGCAGGTATTTCATGAACAGACCGGAGCCGTCCGCACCCCAGTCGAGCATGAAACCGGCCTTCTCGAGCGCGGCGTAGAAGTCGGCGTCGCGCTCGCGCATCTGGTCGTAGAGCGGGATCTGCCACTCGTGCATGATCCGATAGGGGAGCGAAGCGAAGATCAGATCCGCCTTGCGCGTGGTCATGCCGCCCGCCACCGCCTGTTCCGAATAGAGGCCGCCGAGGCCGATCTCCATCAGGCTGTCGGAGCGCACGATGTGGGTCGAGGAGCGCTGCACCATGGTGACGTCGGCGTCGGCCTGCCACAGCGCCGCGCAGATGTCGTGCGCCGAGTTGTTGGAGCCGATGACGACGACCTTCTTACCCGCGTAGGCATCGGGGCCGGGGTGCTTGGAGGAATGTTGCTGCTCGCCGCGGAAGACGTCCTGGCCGGGGAACTTCGGTACGTTGGCCTTGCCCGACATGCCGGTCGCCAGCACCAGCTGCTTGGGCTTGAGGACGACTTCTTTGCCCTCGCGCTCGACGACGACGGTCCACTCCTTCGTCGCTTCGTCGTATTTCGCCGACTTGGCGACCGTCGAGCTCCAATAGTTGAGCTCCATCACCTTGGTGTACATCTCCAGCCAGTCGCCGATCTTGTCCTTGGGCGCGAACACCGGCCAAGTCTCCGGGAACGGCAGATAGGGCAGATGGTCGTACCAGACCGGATCGTGCAGGCAGAGCGACTTGTAGCGGTTGCGCCAGCTGTCGCCCGGGCGCGGGTTCTTCTCGATGATGATGGTCGGCACGCCGAGCTGACGCAGGCGGGCGCCGAGGCCGATGCCGCCCTGGCCGCCGCCGATGATCAGCACGTAGGGCTGAACCGAATAGCCGAGCGTCGCGGTCTCCTCCTCGCGCTTCTCCATCCAGGTCTTGCGGTTGCGGTCGTGGCCGTGTTCGGCGCCCATCGGCCGACGGAATCCCTTCGGCTCCTCGTGGCCCTTGAGCTCGGACATGGTGGTGAGCAGGGTCCAGATCAGACCGTTCTTCAGGCGGATGTGGCCATAGCCCCGGGCGAGTTCGGTCTCGAAGGAGAACCAGCCCTCGGTGACACCACCGGCATGGCTCGCTCCGGCGGCGAAGTCGTCGGCGAAGGCGGTGGGGCGGATCGCCGCGAGCTGGCTCGTCAGCATCTCGCGGATCTGATCCTTGCCCTCCATCGTACGGAGGTTCCAGGTGAAGCTGACGAGATCGCGCCAATGGCAGTCGGCCTGGAACAGGGCGAGTGCGGCCTCGACGTCGCCCGCCTCCAGGGCTCGACCGAGATCGGCGACGACGGTGGCGATCTTGGCACTCGGATTGACGTCCAACATGCGGTTCCTCCTCGAGTTCTCTGCGACCGGCGCATTCTCCGGCGCCGGTGAACCCGAGAGGGGCAACCGCCGTGCCAGCGACCGCACGACGAATTCTTGCGTGTTTTCACGGATATGCCGTCGCGCGCGGGCCGGCGTGGTGCGGCGGTCGCCGCACCTGTGGCGCCTCGCCCGTGGCGTGCCTCAGGTCGGCCGGCGCGCCTCCCGCCGCAGGCGACGATGGATTGTCGTGCGATCGACCCCGAGCCGGCGAGCCGCCTCCGAGACGTTGCCGCCACAGGCGGCGAGCACGGCCGTGAGCGTCGCCGCCGCGCCGGTCGGCGCGATCGTGCCGACCGGTTCGGCCGGCCGGTGGAACACCTCCGGCAGATCGGCGACATCGATCGCGCCGCTTTCCGAGAGGGCGGCGGCGAAGGCGAGCGCGTTGTCGAGTTCGCGGACGTTGCCGGGCCAGCGATGGGCGCGCAGCCGGGCGAGCGCCGCCGCCGTCGGCACCGGAACGCGCCCCACCCCCATCCGACGGGCGAGCAGTCGCTCGACGAGCCGGTCGAAGTCGGCGCGCTCGCGCAGCGGCGGCAGGGTCAGCGTCGCCGTGTTCAGCCGATAGAACAGATCCTCGCGGAACGATCCGGCCGCGACCAGCGACGGCAGATGGCGATGCGAGGCCGAGATCACCCGGAGCCGGACCCGGCGCGGCTCGCTCGCCCCGACCGGCATCACCTCGCCTTCGGCGAGCACCCGCAGGAGACGGCTCTGCAGCGTCAGCGGCATGTCGCCGATCTCGTCGAGGAACAGGGTTCCGCCGTCGGCCTCCTCGATCAACCCCTTGCGTCCCTTCGCCGAAGCGCCGGTGAAGGCGCCGGGCAAGTGACCGAAGAGCTCGCTCTCGATCAGCGGTTCGGGGATCGCCGCGCAATTGACGGCGACGAAGCGGCCGGAGAGCCCGCTCATCGCGTGGATGACGCGGGCGAGGTGCTCCTTGCCGGTGCCGGTCTCGCCCTGCAGGAGGATCGGCAGGCCGGTCGGCGCGAGCTTGGCCGCCTTGGCTTCGACCGCCTCGACCGCCGCGTCGCCGTCGCCGCGGGGTAGAAACGGCGCGGCCTCGACCGAGGGTGGACGGACGGCGGCGCGGGCGATCGTGCGGGCGCGCGGCTGGGTTTCGATCGCATGGACGAACAGCGTGTCGCCGTCGCGGCCGGTGATGAGGCGCTCGCGCGCCGGCCGCCGCCGGGTCAAGTTCGGCAGATCGTCGACCTCGATCTCGAAGAAGCGCGAGATCGGCCGGCCGATCAGCTGCGTGGGATCGCGCCAGTCGCAACGGGCGGAGCGGGCGAGGATCTCCGCCCCGCCGTGCGTCATGCCGGAGATGCGGCCGGAGCCGTCGATGGCGATCGCCGCTTCCGGATCGACGTCGAGAAATTCGGGCGATCGCGAAAACCGCAGCACCCATTCGTCGCGGGCGCGGTCCATCAGATTGGCGAGCTCGATCCGCCGCGCCGTCGCGGTGACGAGATGCAGCGCCAGGTTCTGGCTCGCCTTCAGGACCGGCGAACTGAGCAACGAGATGTCGAGCACCGCCGCGAGTTCGCCGTGGGCGTCGTAGATCGGCGCCGCCGTGCAGGAGAGCGGCGTGTGGGTGGTGTCGAAATGGTCGCTCTGGTGGATCGTCAGCGCCTCGCCGGTCTCGAGACAGGCGCCGACGGCGCAGGTGCCGGCCCGCCCCTCCGACCATTCCGAGCCGAGATAGAGCCCCGAGCGCCGCAGCGTCGCCTCGATCACCGGATCGCCGAGGAATTCGACCGTCACCCCTTGGCGATCGGCGAGCAGCAGCACGTAGCGCTGCCCGGCGACCTGGGCGAACAGCCCCTCGAGCCCGGAGCGGGCGATGCGGATCAGGTCCTCGGACTGCTGGCGATGTTCGCGCAGCCGCGATGCCGGCACGATGAAGGCCTCGCAGGTGCGCGCCGGATCGAGCCGATGGTGTTCGAGACAGCGCATCCAGGACTCGACCACGACCGGATCCCGACCGGTCGCGAGTCCTCGGCTCACCCGTTCGATCTCACGCACGTGATCGGCGTGGGGCGACGTCGACATGTCGGTTTCCTCCTCGAAGGCCGCCGTGACGACCTTCCGAGCCGGACTCTTGCCGGTCCTGGCTCCTTCTCCGCCGGTCGATACGGCGGATCGACGCAGTCTGCCGCGATTGCGCCGCGGGAGCAACGCGGGATCGACGCGGTTTCTCGGACAGGCTCGCAGGATTGCGGAATTCGCACTCGGTGAGGCCGGTGCCGACGTCGACGGTTCGTCCACGGTGATGTCTGGGCGGGCCACGGCGATCCCGGTCAGCGGTCGCCGACCACCTGCGCCGGCGGGGAAGCCGTGTCGCTCCGTCGGGTCTCGCGCATCGGCGACAACGTCCCTCGCCCCTGGGGTCGCCGCCAAATCCCGCGCGAAGAGCTGCGATGCGGAACGGGCTCTGGTTATGAACGGGGGTAAACCGGAGGCAAGATCAGCGTGGCCGACCAGATGCCGAGGAAGCGGAGGAGGATCTCCGCCACGTCGAAAGGTGCATGGGCCGTTCGTTCTTCCCGTGCGCCAGAAACGACGATGCCGGTCTCGTCATCGACATCGAGGCCGTCCGACGAGGCGAAGGCAGGGAAGGCTGCGACCGTCGATCCGAGGCTCGGCAAGCCGGGAACACGGAGAACCGCGATCATGGACGATGAGCCTGGTTCACGGGCTCCGCGCCCGGAACCGCGTGGTTCACCAGTGTGTCGATGTCCGCAATGCGCTTCGCCGCGAGAGCCTTCAGAAAGTCACCGGCCCCCTCGCCATAGTGCCTGCGGCTGATGGCGAAGAGGATGACTGCGGATTTCCCGCCGGGCATCGTCACAGGGACGTAGCGATGGGCCGCCCATTCGACGATCAGAGTGCCGGAACGTTCGTCGCTCATCAGAAAGTCCAGCACGGCCTGGCCGTTGTTCGGATTCTGGAGAAGTCTGTAGTTGACGAGCGAATCGGTAGCTTTGCGCCGATCGAGCATTCTCGTCTGAGCCTTGACGACGTCGGCCGAACTCATGCCGGATGTCAGCAGTTCCACGCTGATCATGTCGGCGTAGGTCCCCGGCTTTTGACCCGATGGCAAATATTCATGCTTGATGTAGTCGGGCGACGGCTGTGCGCTCCAGGCGAGATGATACTGCGTACCGGCGAACTCGATCGGGCCGGGAATGCCGAGGCGATCGACCGGCGGTTCGGCCGATTGCGCAGACACCGGGCCTGCGAGGGCAAGGCAGACCGCGGCGGCGGCCGGGGAAAAGTAATCTCTGATCCTGGTCGACGGCATCCGCAATCCTCTCGGTCCCGTGCTCGTGCCCGGCCGGCGGACAGCCGGCCGCGCAGGTTTCCCGTCGTGGCCCTGCTGCCGGCAGCCGACCCGCATGTCGGCGACCCGACGACGGCTTCGGCCGCAGCCGAACTCCCGACGGAGCGTTCGTGTTCGGCTTTTCGGGAAGCGAAGACAATGGTCAGCGCCGTACCGGTGCATCGCGGCCTCGGCATCGGTCGTGGGCGTGGTCGGCTCGGGTGTCGCAGACCGCGGCAATGCGCTCGGTGGGCTCCCGCGTGAAGGGTGAAGACGATCTGGTCGGCTTCCATGGTCGCGCGATCCACGACGAAGCCGACCGTCACCGCGTCTCGAATACGAAGCCGTCGATCCAAAGCACTGTTTCCTTCCAGAACCAGCGCCGATCGGCCTCGTGAACTTCGACGAACGCGAGTGAGATCCGAGATTCGACGCCGACCGGTCCATGCGTGGCTCTCCTCCGAGCCCGCCCACCACCCGACACCGGCGAGGAACCGGTACATCCCGACGCTTCGTTCCGGTTCGAGTTGCGGTCACATTGTCACCGATCGAAGTCAACGGCTCCGACGACCCCATGCTCGGGAGGGCCGTGTTCCTTCCCGGCCTCCGGTGAACGCACCGACGCCCGCCGGAGCCGCACACCGGTCGTTGGTTCGGCTTCGTCGTATCGGGTCTGCCAGAGGAGGAACCATGGCTCGTTCCGGCATCGTCTTCTGCGGTATGATCTCGATCCTCGGTGCGGCGACTACGGCGACGGCGGGTGGCCGGATGGCGATGCCACCGGTCACGACCGTGTTCCCCTCGCCCGCCGCCTGCGCCGCCGAGATCGAGCGCCTCGCGGCGGAGGACCGGAGGGCGGTCGCGGCGAAGACCACGGCGCCCGACGGCGCGACGCGCGAGGTGGCGCTCCAGACCGAAGGCGTGCAGAAATCACCGCCGGATCGTCTGCACTATGAGGCGACGCTGTGGTTCCACCACGGGCGGATGCGTGCGGACCTCGGTCGGGTCGAGATCAGCCACAGTTTCGAGACGACGATCCGCGACTGCGAGGGGAGCACGTTGACGATCCGGGGCGAGAGAGGCTTCACGCTCGCCACCTTCGAGCCGCCGGCGAGGTGAGGACCATGACCCTTCTCCCCTTCCGCCGGACGTTCTTCGGCATCCTCGGCATCCTCGCCGTCTGCGCGATCACCCCGGCTCGGGCCGGCCCATCCTCGGCCGACGTCTTCGCCGATCCGAAGGCCGCAGCCCTGGCGGACGCGGCGCTCACGCGCAACGTCACCCGTGCCGCCGAACTGGTGCGTGCGGGCGCCAGTCCGAACGCGCGCGGGGATCGTGGCGTCACGCTGTTGCAGTGGATGATGCTCCAAAAGAGCCTCATCGGCTTCGGCATTCTGCTCAATCTCGGAGCGGATCCCACTCGGACCGGCCTCGACGGCGACAGCGCCGTTCACTTCGCGGCGAAGGCGAACGACACCGCCTATCTGCGCATGCTCCTCGACCGGCACGTCGACGTCGATGTCCGCAACGCGAGCACGGGTCGCACACCCCTGATGGAGGCGTTGATGGGGAACCGGACGGTTCAGGTCGAGATGCTGCGGGACGCCGGGGCGCGTCTCGACGTGAGTGATCACATGGGCAACACGCCGCTGCACGTCGCGGCGCAGATCGGCGCCTCGGCCGAGGTTCTGGCGTTCCTCGAACAGGGCGCGCCACCCCGCGCGCGCAATCGGCAGGGCAAGACCTTCCAGACCTATGTCTTCATGACGCCGGAGAGGGTGCTCACCGAGCGGGCCCGTGCGGACCGGCGAGCCGTCGCGGACTGGTTGGTGCGCCACGGCATCGCCCTCGAGCGTTAGAACCCGATCGAGCCGGTCCCGGCCGAGCGGAGAATGCGACCTAGGTCTTCAGGAGGCGCGCCCTGACCGACGGCCCGTAGGTGCGTCCGACGCGCAGTTCCGTGCCGTCGCTCAACACCGCGATCAGCGCGCCGAACGGGGCGGGGCGCAGCCGCACGATGGCGCCCAGCCGCACGATGGCGCCGCGATGAATGCGCATGAAGGTATCGCTGCCAAGGCTCTTTTCGATGCCGGCCAGACTGTCCTGATAGAGATGAGCCGCACCGGCGACATGGATGCGGACGTAGTCGCGCTCGGCCTGGAACCACGTCACGGCGTCGAGCGCGAGGCGCTGATGTTCCCCGCGCGCCTTGACCCAGAATTCGCGCCGTAGACGCGGCTTGTCCTCGAGCGCGCGCCGGAGCGCGGCCACCGTCTCCGCGAGCTCCGCCAGACGATCCGCCTGCGCCCGCCCTTCCAGCGCGAGGCGCGCTCGTTCGAGCGCGTGGGCAAAGCGGGCCGGCTCGACCGGCTTCGTCACATAGTCCACCGCGTTCGCCTCGAAGGCCCTCAACGCATGGTGATCGAAGGCGGTGACGAAGACGACCACCGGGGCGCGGCCCGGAAGACGTTCGAGCACGTCGAAACCGCTGCCGCCCGGCATCTGGATGTCGAGGAGGAGGATGTCGGGGTCGTTCTCGGCGATGCTCCGAAGGGCCTCCGCGGCATCCTTCGCCTCGAAGATCGGGCCGATCCAGTCGAGCTTGGCGAGCATCCGCACCAGCCTGCGCCGCGCCAGAGGTTCGTCGTCGACGACGAGAACGACGGCGCCGGTCATGCCGGCCTCCATGGGAGGTCGATGGAGACGCGGAACCGGCCCGGCGCGACGGGACCGGAGCAGAAGACGCTCTCGTCGTCGAAGCGCCCGCGCAGCCGCTCGGCGACGTTGCGCAGGCCCATTCCCATCCCCGGCGGCTTCGGGGCGGACATCGCCTCGAGGGGCATGTCGTTCTCCACCACCAGGTGCAGCCGATCGGCCTCGCGCCGAGCACTGAGGGCGATCTCGACCTGCCCGGTGGTGACGTTGACCCCGTGCTTGATCGCGTTCTCGATCAGCGGTTGGAGGATCAGGCTCGGCACGAGCGCCGCGCACACCTCCTCCGGCATGTCGATGCGGAGCGCCATCCTGTCGGAGAAGCGCTCGCGCTCGATGGCGAGATAGCCGCTCTGCAGGGCGAGTTCGTCGGCGAGCGGCACGTCGCTCATGGGATCGATCGAAAGCGTGGTGCGCAGGAATTCGGACAGCGAGAGCACCATCCTGCCGGCACGGGTGCCGTCGCCCTCTTCGATCAGACCCGCCACGGAATTCAGCGTGTTGAAGAGGAAGTGCGGGTTCACCTGATAGCGCAACGCCCGCATCTGGGCGGCGAGGGCCTCTTCGCGCACCGCCGCGAGCTTGAGTTCGCGCTCGTGAATCTCGAAGCTGAAGAGCAGGGTGGTGAAGAGGCAGGACCAGCCGAAGAAGAGCGCCGCGCCATAGGCCATGTCGTAGGCGAAGTCCTTCCAGTCGAAGACCGCCAGTTGCGGCCAGATGAAGATCGCATAGACGGCGTAACCGAGGAAGGCCCACAGCGGCGCGGCGGCGAGCGAGAGCAGGAACGACGCCACCACGAGCAAGGGCAGCGAGAAATCGAGCGAACGAACCTTGCCCCATTCGTGCAGGCGAAAGAGCACCACGGAAATGCCTGCCGTGATCAGGGAACAGAGCATGTAGTGGACGAGCTTGCCCAGGGCGGATTCGATCGGGTCGGTCCCGACGAGCCCCCAGAGCACGCTCGAGAAGATGAAGACCCCGCCCCAGAAGACGAGGCCGAAGCGCAGGCCCGCCCGCCGAACGGTGCATCTCGTCGTTTCGCGTTCCATCCCTCTGCTTTCTCTTCGCCGTCCCGTGCGGGTGCAGCCGTTCGTCGGCGTCCCGTCGCCATTCGCAGAAAACGTCTGCGGTTCGTCGACCTTCGCCTGCCCGCCGTCGGAGCGAAAATGCACCGGCCCTCGCCCGTCGATAGCCTGCTCTCGAACTCGATCGGCAACAGGCTTTCGGCGAAGGAGGTCTCCATGTACGGCAGCTCCGTCTCAACCAGCTCGCAGTCTTCGCTTCCGCGGCGTCTCCCCGTTGCGCGTGGCGGTATGGTTCTCGTGTCGATGCGCGCCGAGGACGCGCCGTCCTTTCTCGCTTCGCTGCGAACGCTACTTCCGGAAGGAGCCGCGGTCGTCGGCCTCGCAAGCGTGACGTCGGATCGTGCCGAGACGGGCCGCGATCGTCTCCGGCCCCTGCTGACCGAACGCCAACGCGACGTTCTCCGTCTGCTCGCCGAAGGGCTCTCCAACAAGGAGATCGGGCGACGTCTGGCGCTTTCCCACTTCACCGTGCGCAATCATGTCTCCCAGATCCTTCGTTCCTTCGATTTCTCGACCCGGCGTCAGGCCGAGGCTTGGGGACGGGCGTCGGACTGCGTCGAGTAGATCACCGAAGACCGCTCGCTTTCGGACACCGCGCCCACGTCCGAGAAGCCGGCCGTGTGAGCTCAACGGCCGCGCTCCTCCGAGCTCCATTATTCGTCGTCCACCGACGCTCCGCAAACCTCGATGTGTACCCGTGCAACCGAGAAGGCCGGGGCGCCCCTCGGAGGACCCGTAGATGAAGCCGCTGCCCGCGCTCGCCCTGCTCTTGATCGCCGCTGCCCCGCTGCATGCGCAGGATCGTCCGCAATCGCTCGACGACTGGATCGGCGAGTCCGTCCACACACCGGATGGCCGAATTCGTCTGACCGGACTGAGGCACGGGACCTATCACAGGGGGTATCGCTGCCCGACGCTGGAAGCGGCGGCGGCCGTGGTCTCTGCGGTCAGGCTCGCGCAGAAGGAGCGAACGACGGCGAAGCGGCAACGCGACGTGTTGGTGCGCACGTTGCCGAAACACGGATGCGCCGCCGCCGCGCGTGGGGACTACGCGCCGCTCGCGCTCGGTCCGATGGTGTCGATCGACCTCGGCTACGAGGCGAACGAGGACTGGACGGCGTTGCGTGTGCTGACACCCGACGGGAGCGAGGCCGGTCTCGTCTACGACGCCAGCGTCTATGCGATGGATTGACGACGATGCGGCTCGATCCTTCCTCTCCGACACGTCGCATGCGCCTCCGCATCTGGGTGTGTGCCTGCGCTCTTCTCGTGTCCCCGGGGCCCTCACCGGGTGTCTTCGCCGCCTCCGGCGAACCGCTCGTCCGGCTGCGCGACACGGCCACCACGCATGAATGGGTCTATTCGAGCGGCCTGGGCGGCGGCATGACCCGGGTCGTGGGGCCGGAAGACTCGAACGACTCGCGTTCGTCGTTTCTCCAGGGTGCGGGTATCCGCCTGAGGCTGGGCTGCGACGGGTTCGACCCGGCGCGGAGCCGGTGGGGGCTTCATGTCTACGTCACCGCACCGCGGACGGGCTTGACGGGCGACGAGGAGCGCGCGTTCGACGCCGGCTCGCGCGGGCTCCTCTCCTCTCCGGGACACCTGGTGCTCTTCGACGAAATGGACGAGCCCTTCCGGCGCTTCGCCCTCTCGCCGACGAACGGGGCGTTGATCGTGGAGGCGTTCCGACCGGAGAACGTCAGAGACTTCATGGATGCCTCGCGCCTCGAGATCGAGACGCCGCGCCTCCACCTCGAGACCGGAATGATCGGGATCTTTCCGGGTGAAGCTCAGCTGAAGTCGAAATTCGCCTGTCATCGCGACGCTCCCTCCGCGCGAGGCCACACCGATCGGGACTGACGCCCATGCCTCTCTCCTCGACGAGATGTCTTCTCCTGTCGTCCTTCCTCGCAGTGGCGACCGTCGTTCCGGCGGATCCGACGATCGGCGTCGCCGCGTCCTTTCCGCCGGCGATCGTCGAGCACGGCGAGACGGCGGACTGGTCCGAGAGCCATGCCTGGGGCGGAGGGGTGCGCCACGTCTTCGCGGAGCCGGGGAAAACCGTGGCGGGTGACCTCTCGATGCCGGGCGGGGCGGCGATCGAGTTCGTCCTCGGTTGCCGCGCCGACGCCGCGTCCGGCAAGGGCTATTGGCGGTTTCGCGTCGGCGCCACTCCACCGGGAACGGGGGTCACGACGGCCGACGAAAAGACCTACGGCAAGGCGGTGAAACGGCTGTTCGGCACGCCGGCATCTCTGGTGGTGGTCGACGCCGAGGGGCGGGAGACGGTTCGTCTCGACCTGCAGCCGGTCGACGGCGGTCTCGAGACCGTGGGACTGTGGGACGAGGTGATGGCGGCGATGTTCGACGCCTCGGCGATCCGCGTCGAGAGCTCGCGGTTCGTCCTGGAGACCGGATCTCGGGACATGAAGGCCACGCTCGACGGGCATCCCCGCATTCGCTGCAAACGGTGACGCGCCGTCTGGCGGCGTCTCCCGGCTCGACCGCCCGGACCGGGGGTCGTCGCGGTGGGACGGCTCGCGAGCCTCAGGGGACGGAGGCGGGTCGGTCGGTTGGCCCCACGCGGGGCTCGCCAGAGCGGCGACGGCGACGATCGATCGGAAGAGCGGGTGCATGGATCTTTCTCGGACTTCGATCGGGAATCCCATGTCGCTTCCCCGAATCCGGTCGACGCATCCGGCGTACCAGTGCACCGCCGGAGATCGACAATGCGGCCGGACGTCACCTAGGCTCGACCCGTCCCCACCCGAAGAGATGCCGATGCGCCCGACCGTCCGTCCCTCCGCCGTTCTCCTCTTTTGCCTTCTTCTGGCGACGATCGTCGAGGCGGCTCGGCCGGTCGAGGCGCGCGGGCCGCAAATGGGCGAGGACGAGCGCCGCGCCTTCGAGGCGCGACAGGTGGAGGCGGCGAAGCTCGCCTGCCGTTCGAACGACGCGAACGCGTTCTTCGGCCTGATGGTGCAATCGCCCGCGGTGCGGCGCGCCTTCACTGCCGAGAAGGTCGAATATTCGGAGCTCGACGCCGAGGGCGCGGGCAAGACGACGCTGATTCCTCGGGAGGCCTACGACCGATTTCCGATCCGGATGGTCGACTTCATGTGGAAGGCGGCGCAGCCTCTGCAGCACGGGCGCGACGAGCACGTGGTGATGGAACTGAACGTCAGCCAGACCAACGACATCGCCGTGGAATGGACACGCGTGATCTACGGCCCCCCCTATGACGACGAGGAGAACTTGGGGACGGCCCGCTATCTCGACGGCCGGCTCCACGATGCCTCCGGGCCGACCGACGGCACCCTCTTGCTCGAGCCGCGCAACGGCTGCTGGTATCTCGTGGCCGACACTCGCCGGGTGAGTCGCTGAGGCGACGCCTCGCGCGAAGTCGTCTCCGCCGCCCGCGGATCGACGATCCTTTCCCCGCCGTCTGTCTCTCGCAGACGCGCGGGTTTCGTCACGGTGGCGACGGCAGCCCGTCGACCGCATCGGCGTTCGGGGGCATGACGTTCACCCGGCGTGAGTGGGCCGGCACGCCGCGGTCCTCTCGCATTGGGACTTCAGGGGGCGGGCGCGTGGAGCGTGCAGGCGCTCGTGGTCATGTCTTTGCCGGGCGTGAAGAGCGAGAAGGTGAAGGTGGTGTCGCCGGGCCCGGAATTGCCGCCGTCGGGATCGGGTCTCACCAGGGCGAAGACCGCGGTCGGTGCCTGGGGCAGTTCGATCCGGTAATAGGCCGAACGCGCGCGCAGGTAAGGGCGTCCGAGGGAGTCCCGCGCGCAGGCGTCGGCGAGCACCACCACCCGCGCGCCCGGAAGATTGCGCTCCAGGACGGCCTCGTGATCTGGGCTCGGGTAGCGCTTGACCATCGTGATCTGCACGGGTCCCCGGATCGCCGGGTTGTTCACGCTCGAAAATCGAACCTCGAAGTTCACCTCGCCCTCATTGGCCTTGCGCGTCGTCTGGCCCGCACCGACGCCGACCGGCACGTCGACCTCGCCGAAGCCGACGAGGCGTAGCCGTCCTCGCAGCATGTAGAGGTAGGAATTGTCCTTCTCGCTGTCGTTCGGATAGCTCACGCCGTTCCATTCGATCGACGGAATTTCCTGCATGGCCTTTTCGTCACGTCGTTCGGCGAAGGCACGGAGGAGCGTATCCAGCGCGGGCTTGCCGGGCCGCTCGGCGAGGGCAGGAACTGCGACCACCGAGAGGAACGCCGCCGCTCCTGCGACGCACAGGAACCGAGACCTGCTTCCGCGCGACGGCTGGGTCGAACCCTGCGACCTGGGTTCCCGACCATGCCGGTGGGCCGGCACGATGGAGTGCGAGCCATCGGCTCGGCCCGATTTCACCGCGTCGTCGATCACGTCCTCGCCCCTCTCCAAGAAGTCGCATGTGATGACGAACCGACCCGTCGAGTGTCGGCCGGCTCGGCGGCAGGTCTGCCGTTCGGGCTGCCCGGCCGTTCGCCGACGCCGTCGAGGGTGGTGTCGAGCCGGTCTTCACGCCTGCCTCGCATTCTCTCAAGAACAGGACCAGCGTAGGCGAAGACGCGCAGACACGGCACCTCTCGACGGGTACCGGTGCATCATGCCGCGGGTTCCGAGCCTGCGCCCGGTTTGCCGCCGCCCATGACCAGAATCCGCGCGACTTCGTCCGAAGACTTCCATCGGAATGGCCTCGTTCGTCCGGAAGGCATCGATCCGGATGCCAGCCCGTTCGCGTCGTCCGTCTTCTGTCGACGGATTCCAGCTCGGAACGAGGACATCCCCCGGGGGGGAAGGTCGGGGCCGGCCGAGGTACCGGTGCTCGCCAACGTATGGGCACGGGCACCAAGTCGGCATTATTGAAACCCTGCACACTGAAACCGCGGCTCTCCAACCCGCTCACTGCGCAGGATCAAGCAATGAAAATTGGTGGGTCACCTCTTCATACGTATCGACCAGAGACCGTGAAGCCGCGCGTTCCCAGGGAACCGCGAGAGTCCGGCCCCTTCGGCGCACATCTTGCGGAAGCTCAGGCAGCCCACGCCAAAGCCGATGCCTTGTCGGCCGGCAACCTCAGTCGGCCAGACTTCACCAACATGACGAAGGCTGAATATGTGGCCTGGGGCAAGACCCAGTTCGAGCGAGGCAACATCACCCTCGATGACCTGTTTCAGGTTCAATTTGCCGGCGGGGACTTCGACGGAAGCGTCTCCTCGGATACGGGACACCACGACTTCGTGGCGTTTTTCGAGGGGCTGATCGAGAACGAAATCAGGGCACACCGGGCGTCGGATCCGCAGTCGATGATCCCTGCATATCGCCATGTTCTGACGTCGATGTCGAAGCACGATTGAAGAACATCGACATATCGAGAGCTCTCCCATGCCACGCATTCGAAGCAAGAGCGCGATAGCCGCAACGCTCATGGTCACGACACTCGCGCTCGGTGGCTGCGCCTCGATGGAGGGCGTCACCACTTCGGTCATCGCGGAACATAGGGTCGAGCACGTTGCCGCAGGAAGCGGTACGCCGACGGTCGTCTTCGAAAACGGACTCGGCGGGCGATTGGAGTGGTGGTCCAAGATCCTGCCCGACATCGCGAGGGAAACCGCCGTGTTCGCCTACAACCGCCCCGGCATCGGTGCGAGCTCGCCCGCGACGACGCCGCGCGATGGCACGACCATCGTCGAAGAACTCCGGGCGACGCTTCGGGCGAAGGGGATTGCGCCGCCCTACCTGCTGGTCGGCCACTCCAGCGGCGGGCTCTACGTTCAACTCTATGCGCGTCGTCATCCGGACGAGGTGGCGGGGCTCGTGTTGGTCGATTCGACTCATCCGGAGCAGCTGAGTGGAGCCGGTGCGAAGGAAAACTGGCCGCTGTCGGCCAAGCTCGCCTTTGGTGTGACGCTTCCGGGGGCGGCGCATGAAGAGTTGGATGCTCTACCGGCAACCGGCTCGGAACTCTCGGCATTGCCTCCGCTCACCGGCAAACCCGTGATCGTATTGAGTGCGGCCGAACCGATGAAGGAAACATCGGATCTCGCCCGCGACAGCAATGCCAAACGAATGGACATCGCCCGCCTCAATCCCGGGTCGCGACAGGTCTGGGTCGACAGCGGCCACGCAATTCCACTGGAGAAACCAGAGGCGGTCATCGCAGCGGTTCGCGAAATACTGGCGACCCTACCGAACCGGAAGCCGTAAACGGAAAATATGCCGCGCCGGACCGTCGGAGGCTCGTCGCCTTGCGTCGGGCGGCGATGGCGGCCCAGCGGGAACGTGATCGCCCTCGAGCTCGAAGACCAGCCTGACCGCGCGGCTACGCACTTCCCGCAAGGAGCTCCGTTCGTCGTCGTGCACGTGATGGCTCCCTCCTCTCGAGAGCGGGAGCCTCCGACAAACCCGAGGCGGTTCGATATCACTCAACTTCCGATACAGGAGGACAAGGCAGCGCGTGTCTTGCGACCACTGTGCCATGCCCCTTGGAATATCGTCTTGCCGCCCATGTCGACTTGGAAATCCTGCCTGTCCTCGATCGAGGAAACCAGAGCCTTCGCAGACGGGACAATGAAGACGGCAGCCCCCAGATGCCTGGCCGGCGGGAAACGCATGTTGATCGCTCGAACCCTTTGGGTTTCACCCGACTGGGTCAAGGCGAGCGCAACGATCTTGGGTTGCCTCGGACCCGGAATTGCGGGGCCGAAATAACCGAGCAGTGTCGTGTCTTCCTTTCCGCCCCAATGAATCAGTGCGACCCCTCCCCGCAAGGTCCAGAAGGTCGCGGCACAGATCCGCGTCCCGTCTGTCGTCACCTTGTTGTCGAAGGTCCAGGTACCATCGGCCAGCGCGCGATAGTCGGGGTCGCTCGCCCTGCGCACCTGCTCTGCTTGACGTTCCATTATCCGACCACGGCGCACCCAGTCGTCCCATGCTTCCGGCGGATAGTAGTTGAAACGAGCGGCATTCTCGTCTTGTCCGCCTTCGGTGCCGCCGCAACACGCCTGATCGGCGCCCATCTCCATGATCCGACGTTCTTCGGCTTGCTGCGCCTGAATTCTCTGCTGATGCTCCCAAATGGCATCCTGACCTCGGGCCGCAGTCGCGATCGATCCCAGCAAGCCGACGGAAAGCACCGCGACGAAACGACCCGATCGTGCAAACTTCAAGATCGTTCTCCTTGATGGGCACCAGCGACGCCGCATGGCTTCGGTTGAATGACCAGAGAATTTGGTATTCTCGCGAACCGTTTCATGTGAATTGGACAATTGCGGAACAGTTCAAGCCGGATGCCATGTCCGGCACCCCCTTGTTGTTCTCGAACAACTGCAAAATGCGACATCGATCGCTTCATGGAACTGCCGGCCGAGAGCCGTCGCCCCCCCCAACACGAAGCAACTTCATGCGACCAGTCTGGCCACGCCCCACGTCCGAAGGCAATCGGCCCAGATGTACCAGTTCACCGGGACAAGAGATTTCCCTCTCGAAAGGTGGTCCCGTGCTTCGCCCTTTCACGGGCGAGAAGACATGCGCACAAAAGGCGACGCCATCAGGCCGGTTTTAGTAATGTTGCCGGCTGATGTAGACTCTCTTGAACCCGGCAGAACAGATCCGTCGCGACAACGTATCGTCACCACGATGACGGAAAGCAGATCAGCTCATTGGTATTTCTTTGCAAACATGACGAGTAAAGGGCAAATAAGATGGAAGATGGAATGCAGAGTCGAATATCGATCTTCATTGAATCTTTCAGATTGGGGCTGGCACATCTGTTTCTGGCAGGATTGTTCTATGGCTCTGTCGCATATTTCTCCGGCGTGGAACTGAATGAAAATGGCTCGAGGGGTTTCGTCGGCCACTCCGGCATAGTCGACATCGTGTCCGGGAGCCTATCCCTTCTCATCATGTCAGTCGCAGTCTGGTACTTACGCACAAACAAGATGATTTATAATATATTTATATGTTTTCTGATATCAGCAGCCGTTTCCATTGCAGATTATCTCCTAACGATGGAGTTTTACAAGACGTTTTATGCTGCAGACAATCTGAATTATTCCGCCGATTACAACGTAAGAGAACTGTTCACGTGCTGGGCGGTGTACTTTGGTTGGTCGAGCGTGTTTCTGACGCTTCTGTACAGCTTCGATGTCACAGATCGCGAGCGCCGATTGGCTTTGGTTCGGGAAGAGGCGCTTTCCGCGCAAATGCGGGTTCTGCGCTATCAGGTAAATCCACATTTTCTCTTCAATACGCTCAACTCGATCGCCGGGTTGATCGAAGAAGGCTCCGCGACACGTGCCGAACGGATGGTGCTGTCGCTCTCGACATTCCTGCGCACGACGCTGACGCTGGACCCGTTCCACGACGTCAGCCTGTCCGAAGAGCTGGCATTGCAGGAGGAGTATCTGGAAATCGAACATGAGCGGTTCTCAGACCGGATGACCTTCAACATCGACATACCGGACGATGTACGTCATGCGCTGGTGCCCAGTCTGATCCTCCAGCCTCTCATCGAAAACGCGATCAAGCACGGCGTCGGAGCAATGACGGGCAAGGTCAACATTTCGCTTTCTGCCCGTCATGAGACCGACCGGCTGCTGGTGATCGTCGAGAACGACATGCCGATGGAAACGATCGAGCCGAAGCCCGTCGGAATGGGGGTCGGACTGAAGAACGTGGCCGAACGCCTTCGAGTGAAGTTTCAGGATGGAGGGCGATTTTCGGCCGGTCTCGCCGCACCGGGCATCTATCGGGCAACGCTGGACATGCCGTGGAGGACCGAATGACCGAACTGATCGTTGCCAGTCTGCATCTGGCGCCACAGGACCGATCACGGACATTCCGCCTTCCGGAAAGGCGGGTCCGACGACGACCCGGCAGGTGAGCAAACACGACGAGCCGCCATGCTCAGAGCCCGAGGTAGGTGCCCCCCCCTCACAACACGAGTTCGGGAGCAGCGGCAAGAACGGAATCCAGCCGCCGCACGGTCTTCGGACCCGCGGCCCGCCGGTCAGGCGGCAAAGCGGCCAATCCGGCCGGCCGGCGTGAATTTCGGGCAGCCTTTCGCGCACCTCGGCATCCGCGGTGCCGCCGCACCGGATAAGGCCCTGATCCGACGGCGTCTGGCCTCGACCCGATTCCACGTCGTCGCCAGCCCGGATTTCCCTTCCCGGCACGGCTGTCCGGACAAGCCCGAGAGGCTCGAGGGCCTGCCTGCGCTCTGCTTTTCCCGGCCTGTGCCGCGCCCCGTCTTGCTCGCCCGCGCGGGATCCTCAGGCGCGAAGCTGCGGCGTGTAGCCCGCATCCTCGATCGCGACGGCGAAGCGCGACGCGGGCTCGGCGCTCGTGATCCGCACGGCGTGGGCGGTCAGGTCGACGGTCACGGCCGCCGCCCCGTCGACGCCCTTCACCGCCGCCTCGATCGTCCTGGCGCAGTGGCCGCAGGTCATGTCGGTCACGTCGAATGTGTACATCGTCGGTCTCCTTCTCGGTTGGACACGAGCGAAGGTGGGGTCTCCAACGGTGGGAGGGTCAAGACGCGGACAACGCAATTCTGTCGGTCCGATCCCACTTGACCCTCCCACCGTGGGAGGGATTACTTCATGAGGCAGCTTCACCAGAAAGACTGCCGACATGACCCAGACCACCGACTTCACCCGCCCGGATGCGTCCGGCACCGACTTTCCGCCACTCGCGATTCAGGTGGAGGGCATGACCTGCGCCTCCTGCGTCGGTCGCGTCGAGAAGGCACTCCGCGCCGTGCCCGGCGTCGCCTCGGCCAGCGTCAACCTCGCGACGGAACGCGCCACGGTCGCCTTCGCCGGCACACCCGACCCGGCCGCTGTCGTCGCCGCCATCGGGCGGGCGGGCTACGGCGTCGGTGAGGACACCCTCACGCTGCGGATCGCGGGCATGACCTGCGCCTCCTGCGTGGCGCGCATCGAGAAGGCGCTCACCGCCCTCCCCGGCGTGGTCTCGGCCTCGGTCAACCTGGCGACCGAGACCGCGACCGTCGTCGTCGCCAAGGGGGCCGTTCCCCGCGCGGCGCTCGAGGCGGCCATTGGGGCGGCCGGGTATGACGTGGTCCGCTCGGTCACGCCGGAGGCGCATGAGAGCGGCGAGGACCGGCGGGAGGCCGAGACCCGCCACCTGCGCAACGCGCTCGCGCTCGCCGCCGTCCTGACCCTGCCGCTCTTCGTGATGGAAATGGGCTCGCACTACGTGCCGGCGATCCACGACTGGATCATGGCCACGCTGGGGATGCGGACCAATCTCCTCCTCCAGTTCGCGCTCGCCACGATCGTGCTGTTCGGCCCGGGCCTGCGCTTCTTCCGGAAGGGCATCCCGAACCTGCTGCGCCTCGCCCCCGACATGAACTCGCTCGTGGTGCTCGGCACCAGCGCCGCCTGGGGCTACTCGGTCGTCGCCACCTTCGCGCCCGCGCTCCTGCCGCCGGGGACGGCTTACGTCTACTACGAGGCCGCCGCGGTGATCGTCGCGCTGATCCTCACCGGCCGCTATCTCGAGGCCCGCGCCAAGGGGCGGACCAGTCAGGCGATCAAGCGCCTGATCGGGCTGCAGCCGAAGACCGCGCGGGTGGTGCGTGACGGTGTGGCCGTCGACGTCGCGATTGACGAGGTCGTCGTCGGCGACGTGATCGAGATCCGTCCGGGCGACCGCATCCCGGTCGACGGCGTGGTGTCGTCGGGCGAGACGCATGTCGACGAATCCATGATCTCCGGCGAGCCCCTGCCGGTCCGCAAGCGCGCCGGCGACGAGGTCGTGGGCGGCACCATCAACCGCACCGGCGCCGTGACCTTCACCGCCGCCAAGGTCGGCGCCGATACCGTGCTGGCGCAGATCATCCGCATGGTCGAGGCCGCGCAGGGCAGCAAGCTGCCGATCCAGGCCGCCGTCGACAAGGTGACGGCGTGGTTCGTGCCGGCGGTGGTCGCCGCCGCGGCGCTCACCTTCGCCGCCTGGTACGCCTTCGGGCCGTCGCCGGCGCTGACCTTCGCGCTCGTCAACGCCGTGGCCGTGCTGATCATCGCCTGCCCCTGCGCCATGGGGCTGGCCACCCCGACCTCGATCATGGTCGGTACCGGCCGGGCGGCGGAGCTGGGCGTGCTGTTCCGCAAGGGCGACGCGCTGCAGTCGCTCCGCTCGGCCCAGGTCGCCGCGCTCGACAAGACCGGGACCCTGACGGAGGGCCGGCCGGCGCTGACCGACGTCCAGGTGCGCGACGGCTTCGAACGCGACGACGTGCTGGCGCTGGTCGCCAGCCTCGAGACCAAGTCCGAGCACCCGATCGCCGAGGCGATCGTCGCCGCCGTTCCGGCGGAACGGCTGCGGCCGGTGACGTCCTTCCTCGCCGATCCGGGCTTCGGCGTCTCCGGCGAGGTCGACGGCATCTCGGTCAGCGTCGGCGCCGACCGCGCCATGGCCCGCGCCGGCATCGACGTCTCGGATTTCGCCGAGATCGCCGGGCGCCTCGGCGACGAGGGCAAGTCGCCCCTCTACGCCGCCTTCGACGGACGGCTCGCCGCGATCATCGCCGTCTCGGACCCGATCAAGGAGACCTCGGCCGAAGCCATCGCCGCGCTGCACGCGCTGGGCCTCCGCGTCGCGATGATCACCGGCGACAACGGCCGCACCGCGCGTGCCGTCGCCGAGGAACTGGGCATCGACGAGGTCGTCGCCGAGGTACTGCCCGACGGCAAGGTCGCGGCCCTCCGGTCGCTCCGGGCAGGTGGCCGTCAGGTGGCCTTCGTCGGCGACGGCATCAACGATGCGCCGGCGCTCGCCGAGGCCGATGTCGGCATCGCCGTCGGCACCGGCACCGAGATCGCCATCGAGAGTGCCGACGTCGTGCTGATGTCGGGCGACCTCCGGGGCGTCGTCACCGCCATCGCGCTCTCCCGGGCGACGATCCGCAACATCCGCCAGAACCTGTTCTGGGCCTTCGCCTACAATGTCACGCTGATCCCGGTCGCCGCGGGGCTGCTCTATCCCGCGAACGGAATGCTGCTGTCGCCGGTGATCGCGGCGGGCGCGATGGCGCTCTCCAGCGTCTTCGTTCTCACCAATGCCCTGCGGCTGCGCGGTTTCGCGCCGCCGCTCGGCTCCGGCACCGGGGGTGGCGATACGCCGGCCCCGCCCCCCGTTCCCCTCGTCCCCGCACGGAGCGCGTCATGAACATCGGAGAAGCCTCGAAGGCCAGCGGCGTCTCGGTCAAGATGATCCGCTATTACGAAGCCATCGGGCTCATCGCACCGCCGCTGCGCACCGGGTCCGGCTACCGCGTCTACTCGGACAACGACGTCCACACGCTTCGCTTCATCAGCCGGGCGCGGGATCTCGGCTTCTCGGTGGAGCAGATGGAGACCCTGCTGGCGCTGTGGCGGGACCGCGGCCGCGCCAGCTCCCATGTCAAGGCAATCGCGCTCGAACAGATCGCGGTGCTGGAGGAGAAGGCGCGGGCGCTCCAGGCGATGAGCGACACGCTCAGGCATCTGGCGGAGCATTGCCACGGCGACGACCGGCCGGATTGCCCGATCATCGACGGCTTCGCCGGCCCCGCCGAACTGGTCACGCCGAAGCGGCGATCCCGCTTCGGCGTCACCGGCACCGACCCCAAGGCGCACCGGCCCTAGAGCGTTTCCAGGCGAAGCGGAAGCCGGTTCGCCGTCCGGAAACGCGTCAAGACAAAGAGACAGAGCCTTTCCGAGTTTCCATGAAACACGGAAAGGCTCTGAGGCTCGCCGACGGCGAAGAGAATGCCCGTCCGCTCACGCAACCAGGCGCGCGAGCAGATCCGCGAGGCTGGCCGCTTCGGCGTCGTCGAGCTTTGCCGCGACGTGCTTCTGAATGGCCGCCCGATAGACGGGCCACATCCTGTTCAGCAGGTCGCGCCCGTCTTCGGTGATCGCGACGACCTGGCCGCGGCCGTCCTCCTCGCAAGGCTCGCGCGCGACATAGCCGCCTTTCTCGAGCCGGTCGATCAGCCGCGAGACGTTGTGCTGGGCGATCAGCAGGCGGCCCTCGATCTCGAGCGGCCTGAGCCGTCCGCCGTCCGAGCGCCTGAGCTCGAGCAGGACGTCGTACCAACCGAGCGGCGGGAAGCCCGCCGCCTTGAGGTCGGCTTCGATCGCGCCGAACACACGCTGCGACGCCTTCACCAGACGGGCCCAGGCGAGGATGTGGTGGTCAGAGGGGTTCGTGGTCATGGCCAGAGCATATCACTCCATGCAGTTGCATCAAGCTTGACATATGGATGCAGATGCATTCATATCAATGCACATGCATTTAACTTGCCTGGAGAGAACCCCGATGATCCCAACCACCACAAACCTCGCCGCCTTCCTCCTTCGCATCGCGCTCGGCGCGATGTTCCTCGCCCACAGTCTCATCCTGAAGCTCTTCGTGTTCACGCTGCCGGGCACCGCGCAGTTCTTCGCCTCGATCGGCCTGCCCGGCTGGTCCGCCTATGTCGTCTTCGCGCTGGAGGCGATCGGCGGCGTCCTTCTGGTGCTCGGCGTGCAGGTCCGCTGGGTCGCGCTGATCCTCCTGCCCATCCTGCTCGGCGCCACCTGGGCACATGCGGGCAACGGCTGGATGTTCGGCTACCCGAACGGCGGCTGGGAATATCCGCTCTATCTGGCGCTGCTCGCCCTCGTCCAGGTCCTGCTCGGTGAAGGCGCCTTCGCGCTCCAGCGCTCCAGGCCGCTCCCGTTCCTCTCGACCCGGGCCGCCTGAAGGAGGACGCCATGAAACACGAACCGATCGAGCTCGAAGACATTCCGAAGGAGGGTTCGGTGATCGTCCCCTTCTTCGGCCGGGAACTGCATGTCTTTTTCGCCGAGGGCAGGCCGCGCGCCGTCGCCAATGTCTGCCTGCACTTCGGCTGTCCGCTGGAATGCAAGGACGGCGCCTTCGTCCGTCCCTGGCACCAGGCCCGCTTCGACAGGACGAGTGGCCGGCGGATCGACGGTCCCGCGTCGAAGGACGCGCGCCTGATGACGCTTTCGACGCGCGTCGAGGGCGACAGCGTGTTCCATGTCTGGGGAGAAGCCTGATGACCCAAGCCCTGACCCTCGTCTCCTTTGACCTCTGCCCCTATGTGCAGCGTGCGGCGATCGTGCTCCGCGAGAAGGGTGTTCCCTTCGAGCGCATCGACGTCGACCTGGCGGCCAAGCCCGACTGGTTCAAGGCGATCTCGCCGCTCGGCAAGGTGCCGCTTCTCCAGGTCGGCGAGGAAGTGCTGTTCGAAAGCGCCGTCATCGTCGAGTATCTGGAGGAGACCCACGGCCCCGCGCTCCACCCCGCCGATCCGCTCGTCAAGGCTCGGCATCGCGCCTGGATGGAGTTCGGCTCCTCGATCCTCGCGGACATCTGGGTGATCGAGACCACGAAGGACCGCCCGGCCTTCGACCAGAAGGTCGCGCTCCTGAAGGAGAAGTTCGTGCGGATCGAGGCTGAGTTGGGCACAGGCCCGTTCTTCGCCGGTGGGCACTTCTCGGTCGTCGACGCCGTCTTCGCGCCGGCCTTCCGCTACTTCGACGTGTTCGACCAGCTCGCCGATCTCGGCGTGTTCGATCGCCTGCCGAAGGTGCAGGCTTGGCGGAAGGCGCTTGCCGAGCGCCCCTCGGTCAGACAGGCGGTCGTGCCGGACTATGACGAACGCCTGCGGGCGTTCCTGAAGAAACATGACGGCGTGATTGCGCGAGCGCTTGCCTGACGGGGGGCGGACGGCCTCGAAGGGATCGGGCCTGCTTTCGGCACGCGAGCGCGGGGTCGCCCTTCCGGACGGAGCTTCAGGGTGAGCAGAGGCTCCTGCGATCCGGCTTCGAGGCTGCCTTTGGCGGACAACACCCGACATCGGGTCCAACCCGACCAGTCCGGACTTCGCGTCGAGCACGCCCGGCTCGAGCCGGAGCGTCGGGCAGCTCGGCCGGCACCGGCGGCCGGCGCAGCTCCCGGGTGATCTCAACCAGATGATCCATCACGGCGCGGGCGCTCGGATTCCGGTGACGCCACCGAACACGGCAAACCAACCTCATGACATCCCGTGCCCCGCCTCCTGAGGCGGGGTTCGTCGTTCCGGCGGCTCGGGGAGCGCGGCGGAGGGAAAGTGTACCGCGAAATCGGTCAGTCGAGACTTCCGGCGTCCGAGAGCCGCGATTCCCGTACCTCGATGGTCTCGCGGTGCACGTCCCGCCGACGCGCCCGTGCAAGTCACGGAAACATAGGGACAATTCGGCGCGGCGGGCGAAAAGCGGCAATGTCCCGCGATATCGAGGGCGTATGGCGGAGACGGAGGGATTCGAACCCTCGGTACCCTTTTGGGGGTACGCTCATTTAGCAAACGAGTGCCTTCAGCCTCTCGGCCACGTCTCCGGCGCGATCTCTATGCCCGACCGGGCGGTGCATTTCAAGGCGGTCGAAGGCCCATCGACACAATCTTCCGACCTCCCGATCCCGCGCACGGCGACGACCGCCCGAGGGGTGGGAGGCCGCGGGCATCGCCGGCGCGGCACGGCGGAAGGCTCGACGCGACGCGGCCCCCTCCTGCCCGCGATTTCGGCACGCCGCCCGCGACCGCGACGGAAGCCGCAGGCGACAAGGCGGCGGCGATCCCTCTATAAAGGGGGCATCGTTCGCCGAAGGCCGCCCGCCGTCGGCGCGATCGGGATTTCTGGCCCCGCCCACCGCGTCACTTCGCCCAAGGACACAAGAGATGGTTCGCAACGCCGCCCTCGCCGCCTCCGCCGCCCTCCTTCTCGCCTCGGTGGCGCCCGCCGCCGCGGACCCGATCAAGATCGGCTTCCTGGCGACGCTCTCCGGCCCGTCGGCGGCGCTCGGCGTCCACATGCGCGACGGCTTCCAGCTGGCGGTCAAGGAACTGGGCGGCAAGCTCGGCGGTCAGCCGACCGAGGTCATCGTCGTCGACGACGAGCTGAAGCCCGACGTCGCCGTCACCAAGGTCAAGGCGCTGCTCGATCGTGACAAGGTCGACGTCGTCGCCGGCGTGGTCTTCTCCAACGTGATGATGGCGGTCGCCAAGCCGGTGTTCGAGGCCGAGACCTTCCTCGTCTCCGGCAACGCCGGCCCCTCGCCGCTCGCCGGCAAGGCGTGCTCGCCCTTCTTCTTCGCCGCCTCCTACCAGAACGACCAGAACCACGAGACGATGGGCGCCTACGCCCAGTCGAAGGGGTACAAGAAGGTCGTGCTGATGACGCCGAACTATCAGGCGGGCAAGGATTCGATGGCCGGCTTCAAGCGCGCCTACAAGCGCGAGGTGGTCGACGAGATCTTCACCCAGCTCGGTCAGCTCGACTTCTCGGCCGAACTCGCCAAGATCGCCGCGGCCCAGCCCGACGCGGTCTTCACCTTCATGCCGGGCGGCATGGGCGTGAACCTGGTCAAGCAGTGGAATCAGGCCGGCCTCTCGGGCAAGGTGCCGTTCCTCTCCGCCTTCACCGTCGACGAGACGACGCTGCCCGCCACCCAGGACGCCGCCGTCGGCCTGCTCTCGGGTGCCGAATGGGCGCCGAACCTCGACACGGCCGAGAACAAGGCCTTCGTCGCCGCCTACGAGAAGGAATACGGCGTCGTTCCCTCGCTCTACGCGGCGCAGGGCTACGACGCGGCCATGCTGATCGACGGCGCGCTGAAGGCGACCGGCGGCAAGACCACCGACAAAGACGCCTTCCGCAAGGCGCTGGCGTCCGCCCCGTTCAAGTCGGTCCGCGGCTCCTTCACCTTCCAGCCCAACGGTTTCCCCAAGCAGAACTTCTACGTCGTGAAGGCGGTGAAGCGCGCCGACGGCAAGTTCGCCACCGAGATCGTCGACAAGGTCTTCGACAAGGCCGGCGACACCTACGGCGCGGACTGCGCGCTGAAGTGAGGCGACGGATGCCGCCCCCTTCCTCCCCCCCGGCGGGGGAGGTGGCCCGGCGAAGCCGGGTCGGAGGGGGTAGCGCGATGCGGAGGCCCTTCACCCTGAGGTGCGAGCGCGAGCGAGCCTCGAAGGGCGGAGGGCCGAGTGGCACGGCCCGTCGGGGCTTCGCGCCTCACAAGGCCCGGCAGAGCCGAGCACCTCAGGGTGAAGCCGAACGGGTGACCCCAACCTCAGCCCCTCCCCGACCCTCCCCAGGGGGGGAGGGAGACGACGCCCTCACCAGATCGCCGCCGATGTCCTTCACGCTTCTCGCCGTCCAGATCCTCAACGGGCTGCAGTTCGGGCTGATCCTGTTCCTGGTCGCCGCCGGGCTGACGCTGGTCTTCGGCGTGATGGACTTCGTCAATCTGGCGCACGGCGTGCAGTACATGCTCGGCGCCTACCTCACCTCGGTGGCGGTGGCGAAGACCGGCCATTTCGGCCTCGGCCTCGTCCTCGGCCTCGGCGGATCGCTGGTGCTCGGCTTCCTGTTCGAGCTCCTGCTCTTCCGGCATCTGACGCGGCGCGACCATCTCGAACAGGTGCTCGCCACCTTCGCCGTCATCCTCGTCGTCACCGATGCGGTGAAGGCGATCTTCGGCGCCGCACCCCTGCCCTTCCGCCTGCCGGCCGGTCTCGACGGCTCGGTGCAGCTGATGGCCGGCCTCGCCTATCCGGTGTGGCGGCTGATGATCATCGGATCGGGGCTCGCCGTCGCCTTCCTGCTGTGGTTCCTGATCACGCGGACGCGGACCGGCATGCTGCTGCGCGCCGGATCGACCCACCCGTCGATCGTCTCGGCGCTCGGCGTCGACATCGACCGGGTGTTCCTCTTCGTCTTCGCCTTCGGGGCGATGCTGGCGGGTTTCGCCGGCGCCATGGCCGGACCGATCCTGTCGGTCGAACCCGCCATGGGCGACACGGTGCTGATCCTCGCCTTCGTCGTCATCGTCATCGGCGGCATCGGCTCGGTGCGCGGGGCGCTCGTCGCCTCGATCATCGTCGGCCTCGTCGACACGCTGGGCCGGGCCTTCGCCACCGACATCCTGCGCCTCGTCGTCGACCGTTCGACCGCGGCGCAGGCCGGGCCCGCCGTCGCCTCGATGGCGATCTACGTGCTGATGGCGATCGTGCTGATCGTGCGGCCGACCGGGCTCTTCACCGGCGAACGCGCCTGGACGCGCACGCCATGACCGAGACCACGTCCCCCGCCCTCTCGGACCGCCTCGCGCGCGTCCTCGTCCATCCGGCGACGGCGATCCTGGCGCTCGCCGCCTTCACCGCGGCCGGCCAGTTCCTCGGCGAGAGCTTCTGGGTGACGCTGGCGGCGCGCGCGGCGATCCTGGCGCTCGCGGCGTTGTCGCTCTCCTTCGCGCTCGGCCAGGGCGGCATGGTCGGCTTCGGCCATGCCGCCCCCTTTGGGCTCGGCGCCTATGCGGTGCTGATCGCGGGGGAAATGGGGGTGCGCGACGTGACGGCGCTGCTGCCGCTCTCCTTCGCGGCGGGGGCGCTCTTCGCCTGGCCGACGGGGGCGTTGGCGCTCAGGACGCGCGGCGTCTACTTCATCATGATCACCCTCGCCTTCGCGCAGATGGCCTATTTCGTCTTCGCGGCGCAGTCGGCGCTCGGCGGCGACGACGGCATGAGCCTCGCCGGCAAGGCGACGCTGTTCGGCGCCAAGTTCTTCCGCTGGGAGGCGAACGTCGCCTGGGTGGCGATCGGCGCGCTCGCCGTCGCCTCGCTCTTCCTCCACGCCGTGGTGCGCGCGCGCTTCGGCCTCGTGCTGCGCGCGGCGCGCGACGCCGAGGCGCGGACGACGGCGCTCGGCTTTCCGGTCTTCCGCGTGCGGCTCGCCGCCTGGGTGCTGGCGGCCGGTATCGCAGGCGTAGCCGGCGGGCTGATGGCCGAGCAGACCGGCTTCGTCTCGCCGCAGCTGATGAACTGGCACCGCTCGGGCGAACTCATCGTCATGGTGGTGCTCGGCGGGGCGCGGCGGCTCTCCGGCGCGGTCGTCGGCGCGATCGCCGTGGTGCTGGTCGAGGAGTTCCTCGGCTCGACGACGGAATACTGGAAGGCCGGGCTCGGCCTGCTCATCCTCGCCGTGGTCTTCGCCCGGGTGATCGACTTCCGCGCCTTCTGGCCTCGGAGGGCGGCCAATGGCTGAGCCGATCCTCGCCCTCGACGGGCTCGTCAAATCCTACGGCGCGCTGCCGGTGACCGACCACGTCTCGCTCACGGTCGAGGCGGGCGAGATCCATGCGCTGATCGGGCCGAACGGCGCCGGCAAGTCGACGCTGGTCGGTGAGATCGCCGGAACCATCGCCCCCGACCGCGGCCGGGTGATCTTCGCCGGGCACGACGTGACGCGGCTCGACGCGGCGGCGCGGGCGCGGGCCGGACTCGCCCGGGTGTTCCAGACCGCCCATGTCGTCCCCGGCTTCACCGCGCTCGACAACGTCCAGCTCGCCGCCATCGCCAAGGACGGCTCGCCCTTCCGCTTCTTCCGCCCGGCGACGTCGGAAACGAAGACCCGCACCCGCGCCCGCGAGGCGCTCGACCGCGTCGGCCTCGCCGATCGGGCGAACATCGGCGCCGGCGCGCTCTCCCACGGCGAGAAGCGGGCGCTGGAACTCGCCATGGGCCTGGTGCAGGAACCCAAACTCTTGCTCCTCGACGAGCCGATGGCCGGAACCGGGCGCGAGGAGACCGATCGGCTGACCGAACTCCTCGCCTCGCTCGCCGGCTCCGTGCCGATGCTGCTGGTCGAGCACGACATGGCGACGGTCTTCCGCCTCGCGAGCCGCATCACCGTGCTGATCGCCGGCACTGTGGCGATCACCGGTTCGGCGGACGAGATCCGCGCCGACGAGACCGTGCGCCGCGCCTATCTCGGAGAGAGCGCCGCATGACCGCCCTCGTCGCCCTCGAAGGTATCTCGGCCGGCTACGGCGAGGCGCGCGTGCTCTTCGACCTGTCGCTCTCGGTCGCCCCCGGCGAGACCGTGACGCTGATGGGGCGCAACGGCATGGGCAAGACCACCACCATCCGAACGCTCTTCGGCCTGCTGGCCCCGACCGCCGGCCGCGTGACGATCCGAGGCCGCGACATGACGCGGGCGGCGCCGCATGTCCGGGCGCGCGAGGGGCTCGGGCTGGTGCCGGAGGGGCGGCAGATCTTCCCGCGGCTCAGCGTCGAGGAGAACCTCGTCGCCACCGCCTCGCGTAAAGCCGGCGCGGCGTGGACCGTCGAACGGGTCCACAAACTCTTCCCCCGCCTCGCCGAACGGCGGCGCAACATGGGCGACCAGCTCTCGGGCGGCGAACAGCAGATGCTGGCGATCGGCCGGGCGCTGATGACCGATCCGGCGCTGCTCGTCCTCGACGAGGCGACGGAAGGCCTCGCCCCGGTGCTGCGCGACGAGATCTGGGCGGCGCTCGCGGTTCTCAAGCGCGACGGGCTCGCCATTCTGGTGGTCGACAAACATCTCGACGCCTCGGCCGCGCTTTCCGATCGTCACGTGGTGATGGAGAAGGGTCGCATCGTCTGGCAGGGTCCGTCGAGCGAGATCGCCCGCGACCGCAGCCTCGCCGCCCGCCACCTCGAACTGTGAGGCCGTCCATGACCGATGCCGCGATCGACCCCACCGCCGAATTCGACTTCGTCGGCGGTCAGGTGCAGCCCTCGTGGCCGCCGCTGATCGAAGGCTTCGCCCGCGCGAGCGAGGCGACGGCGGAGCGCGCCGGCGTCCGCCGCGACGTCACCTATGGGCCGCATCCGCGTCAGGTCTTCGATTTCGTGCCGGCGAAGGGGGGCCCTCGCGCCGTCGTCGTCCATCTCCACCCCGGCTGGTGGCAGATGCGGGACAAGGCCCTCTTCCGCTTCATGGGCGACCGCTTCGCTGATCTCGGCTGCGACACCGTGCTGCCGAACTACCCGCTCGCGCCCGATGCCTCGATCGCCGAGATCACGGAGGCCGTCCGCACGATCGTGCCGGTGGTCCGGGCGGATGCCGAGGCACGCCTCGGTCGGGTGCCGCCGATCGTCGCCTCGGGCCATTCGGCCGGCGCGCATCTGGCGGTGGAACTCGCCCTGACCGATCCGGCGACATGGGGGCTTCCCGCCTCGCCGATCGCCGCCGTGCTGGCGCTCTCGGGCGTCTACGAACTGTCGCGGCTGGTCGGGACGTCGCTCAACCGCGCCCTGAAGCTGGACGCCGATTCAGCGCGGGCCGCTTCACCCGTTCACCGGGCGGCACAGGCGCCCTGCCCGGCGCTCTTCGCGGTCGGGGGCATGGAGACGTCCGCCTTCGTCGCCCAGTCGCGCGACATGGCCGCGGCGTGGGAGGCGGCGGGACGTTCGGCGCCTCTGATCGTCTCGGAGGGGGCCGATCACTTCACCCTGCTCGAGCGCTTCATGGACCCGGCCGATCCGCTCGGCCGCGGCGTCGCCGAGCTGATCGACGGCGTCGCCTGAGGCGCTCAGTCGCCGCTCGCCGGGTCGTCGTCGCGGGCGGCGACGTGGTCGAGCGGGCGGCGCAGGTTCCAGTCCCATTTCATCGCCATGAAGCGGACGCCGGTCGCCAGGACGGCGCCGACCGGCGCGGTGATCGCGTCGGGCAGGCCGATGCCGTCGCCGAGCGCCAGCACCAGCGCGCCGGCGAGCGCGGCGACGGCGTAGATCTCCTTCTGCAGCACCATCGGCGTCTGGGCGGTCAGCACGTCGCGGCCGATGCCGCCACCGATCGCCGACATCATGCCGAGCAGCGCCGCCATCGGCGCCGAGAGGCCGGCATCGAGCGCGATGCGCGTGCCGACCACGGCGTAGAAGCCGAGGCCGATGGCGTCGAAGATCGCCACGGGTGCCGCGAGCCGGGCGATCTGGCGATAGGCGAGCGAGCAGGCGAGCCCGGCGACGCAGGCGACCGCGGCATAGTGCCAGGTGGCGATGGCGGTCGGCGGGACCCGGCCGATCAGCAGGTCGCGGACGATGCCGCCCGAGGTCGAGGCGACGAAGGCGAGAAAGACGATGCCGAACGGATCGAGCCGCCGCTCGACGGCGCGCGTGCCGCCCGAGAGCGCGAAGGCGAAGGTTCCGACCAGATCGAGAAGCGTGAGGAACATGATGGTCCGCGTCGTTGGATCGCTCCTCTGTGACGCATTCGGGCGGCGGATTCCAGTCGCGGCGGGGGATTTCGGGCGCGCGGAGCGGGAAAAGAGGCGATCGGCGGGGTGAAATCGCGTTTCCGGCAGCGCGGCGAACGGAACGCGGATGCGGGGGCGCGTCGACGTCGTGCCCGTGGCCCTGCGTCCCGCCGCGGTCCACGGCCCCTTCCGAGACCACCGGCATCCGCCCGCCTCTCGCCGAGCCCTCGCTCGCCACAATCCATACCCCCATGCGCCGACGTCTTACGCGCCCGCGACGCCCGGCGCTTCGACGCTCGCTCGCCCCATCCGCCATCCCCCGCCTGCCCTTTGCCCCGGCTCCTCCTGCGCCCTCCCCCTTAGCCTTAGCCCTCGCACCTGCCCCCGATCCCGACCCGCCTCCGATTTGTTCGGTATGCGATACTTGTTCGTATGTCGGACACCCGATCCGTTGACCGGGCGCGGGGGTGACGGCACCGTTTTCGACGAGAACGGCAGAGAAGCCGCAGAGCGCCGACCGGATGTCCGGCAGGGGCCACAGGGAGAACGGCGAGGCAGCCGACAGGGAGGACGGGGCGGCGGCGAGACCGCGGCGCGTGCCGGCATCACCGGAGGCGGGACGGACAGACGCCGCCCGTTCGGCACTCGCCACCCGCGACGGACCCCGAGACCGCCCCACCCTCCCATCGGCCCACGCCCCATGAGACCGACGAGAGCAGAGACCATGAGCGAAGAGACCGCCTGCATCACCTACGACATCCGCGATCGCGTCGCCCTGGTCGGCGTCGATCATCCGCCCGTCAACGCCGCCTCGCAGGCGGTTCGGGCCGGGCTGGTCGCGGCGATGGCGCGGGCGGGCGCGGACGAGGGCGTCGACGCGGTCGTCCTCCATGCCCACGGCCGCACCTTCACCGCCGGGGCCGACATCCGCGAATTCGGCAAGCCGCCGGCGTCCCCGGTGCTGTTCGAGGTCTGTTACGCCATCGAGGACTGCCCCAAGCCGGTCGTCGCCGCGGTCCACGGCACGGCGCTCGGCGGCGGCTGCGAGTTGGCGCTGGCGGCCCATGCCCGCGTGGCGGCGGCGGATGCGAAGTTCGGCCAGCCGGAGGTCAATCTCGGCATCATCCCCGGCGCCGGCGGCACGCAGCGACTGCCGCGGCTCGTCGGCATGCTCCGGGCGATCGAGATGAACGCCTCCGGCAAGCCGATCGGCGCCGGCGAGGCGCACACGCTCGGCCTCGTCGACGCGATCGCCGAGGGCGATCTCCTCGCGGCGGCGATCGCCCATGCCCGCACGCTCGTCGGCAAGCCGCCGGCCCGCGTCCGCGATCTCGCCGTGCCGCCCTTCGACCGGGCGGAAGCGGAGGGCGCCATCGCGGCGATCGAGAAGAAGGCGCGCGGCCAGATCTCGCCCGGCGAGGCGGCGCGCACGACGCTTGCCGCCGCCGATCTCCCCTTCGCCGAGGGGCAGGCAGCGGAACGCGCGGTCTTCCTGCGGCTGGTCGCCTCCGACGAGGCGGCGGCGCTGCGCCATGTCTTCTTCGCCGAGCGCGAGGTCGCCCGCGTCGCCAAGACGGACGGGGTCGCTGCCCGCCCGGTCACCCGCGTCGGCGTCGTCGGGGCCGGCACCATGGGGGCCGGCATCGCCGTCGCCTTCGTCGATGCCGGTTACGCCGTGACGGTGGTCGAGACCACCGACGACTTCCTCGCCAAGGGGCGCGAGCGCATCGCCGAGGTCTGGGGGCGCGCCGTCGCCTCCGGCCGGCTGAGCGAAGAGGCGCGCGCGGCGAAGCTCGCGTCGATGGCCTTCGCGACCGACCTCGCGGCGCTCGCCGACGCCGATCTGGTGGTCGAGGCGGTGTTCGACGATCGCGAGGTCAAGCGCGACCTCTTCGCCCGGCTCTCGGGCGTGGTCGGCCCCGACTGTATCCTCGCCACCAACACCAGCTATCTCGATCCGAACGATCTCGCCGAGGTGGTCGCCGGGCCCGAGCGCTTCGTCGGCATCCACTTCTTCTCGCCGGCCAACGTCATGCGGCTGGCGGAAGTCGTCGACTGCCGCGCGACCTCGGCCGAGACGCTGGCGACCGCGCTCGCCGTCGCCAAGCGGCTGAAGAAGCTCGCCGTCGTCACCGGCGTCTGCGAGGGCTTCGTCGGCAACCGCATCTGGGCGCGGTTCCGGCGCGAGGCCGAATACATGCTGGAAGACGGCGCGCTGCCGCAGGAGATCGACGCGGCGATGGAGGGCTTCGGCCTCGCCATGGGCCCCTTCGCGGTCTTCGACCTCTCCGGCCTCGACATCGCCTGGAGCCTGCGCAAGCGCAAGGCGGCGACGCGCGATCCGGCCGAGCGCTACGTCGACATCGCCGATCGCCTGTGTGAGGCCGGCCGCTTCGGCCGCAAGACCGGGCGGGGGTGGTACGCCTATCCCGAGGGGAAGAAGACCGTCGACCCGGAGGTGACGGCGCTGATCGAGGCGGAGGCGGCGCGCAAGGGCATCGCCCGTCGCCCCTTCACGGCCGACGAGATCGTCGACCGACTGGTCGCCACCATGGCGGCGGAGGGCGAGGCGATCCTCGCCGAAGGCATCGCGGCGCGGGCCTCGGACATCGATCTCGTCTTCCTCAACGGCTACGGCTGGCCGGCGCGTCTCGGCGGCCCGATGTTCCAGGCCATGAGGCGCCGGCAGGGCTGAAGCTCCGGTGGAGAGTCGGGCGATCGGGCACGGTGGGCTGCGGCTTCCGCGCGGTCGCCTCATGTGACGATTCCGCTCGCACCCGCCCCGCCTCGCGCATCGATTCAAGCGGCTCAGAGACCGATTCAAACCGCTGAGAGACCGATTCAAGCGGCTGAGACTGCGATTCAAGTCGCTCTCGATCCGATTCCGCCGATGCGCCCAAGTGCCTGATCGCGAGTCGCTTTCACCGTCGACGTTCACGTGCGGGGCGACGTCGCGTCGCTCGCCGCGGGGCTTGCGGGCACGGCGGCTCTCGAGGTCTGATGGGGCGTCCGTCGCGCCCGCCGGCGGGCTCGTTCGTCCGATCCCGACCGAGGAGCCCCCATGAAGATCGCCGTACCCACCAGGGACTGGGAAGCCGTCGGCTCCCATGCCGGACAGGCGCGCCACTGGCTCGTCTTCGACCTCGCCGACCATCGCGAAGGTCGCCCGCTGCCCACTCCCGCCCGCGTCGAGCTGAGCAAGGATCAGGTCTTCCATCACTTCCGGGACGAAGGACCGCATCCGCTCGACGGCGTCGACGTGGTGGTCGCGGGCAGTGCCGGCGACGGCTTCGTGCGGCATCTGAAGAAGCGCGGCACCGAGGTGCTGCTGACCGGCGAGAGCGATCCGACGAAGGCGATCGAACGGATCCTCGCCGGCGAGGCCCTGCCCGATCCACGCTTCGACATCACCACGACGCTGTGCAAGCTCAAGGACCTGTTCTCGCGGCATTGAGAGCGCAGACAAGAGCTTCGTCGTCGGGCCACAGGCTTGGCCCCGACGGCGAGCGTCTCGACCGCCGCGGGCATCGCCGTGGCGTCCCGTCGCAGCCCTGCGCGGAGGCTGGACGACAGTCCAGCTTCACGTCGTTCCGCGAGTTTTCACCCGGCAATATTCCCGATCAAAATCGATATACGTTCGCTTCGCGCCTGCGATATGCTTGCGTTGTCGCGACATCGTCGCACGACAGCGCGCATCGACGCGACGTCGTCATCGAATTCTGAAGTGTTCGCACATGCGAAAACGATGACGCACGACGCGATCGCCGATCCGTAGCGACACGAATTGCTGGCGACCTCTGAGAAATTCTATCCAACACGCAGGGGACAATGGGGATGCGGGAGACGTCGGTCGATGGCCGGCGGCTCCGGCGACGTGACCGGGGAGAGGCACATGTTCGAGGTACGCGTCCACGGACGCGGCGGACAGGGCGCCGTGACGGCGGCGGAGATGCTGTCGGTCGCGGCCTTCCTGGAGGGGCGCCACGCGCAGGCCTTCCCGAGCTTCGGCTCGGAACGGACGGGGGCGCCGGTCGTCGCCTTCTGCCGCATCGCCGACAGGGAGATCCGCCTGCGCGAACCGATCATGGCGCCCGACTGCCTGATCGTGCAGGACCCGACACTGTTTCGGGTCGTCGACGTCTTCGCCGGTCTGAAGCCGTCGGGCTTCCTGATCGTCAATTCCGCCCTCGACTTCGAAGCCCTCGGCATCGCCGATCAGGCCCGCCGTCTGCCGCCGGGCCACGCCATCACCGTACCGGCGAGCGAGATCGCCAAACGCCACGTCGGCCGGCCGCTGCCCAACGCGGCGCTGCTCGGCGCCTTCGCCGCGCTGACCGAACTCGTCCATTTCGAGAGCGTCCGCAAGGCGATCGAAGAGGCCTTCCCCGGCCGGGTCGGCGTCGCGAACGTCGCGGCGGCGGAAGAGACCCATGCCCATGTGGTGGCGAGCGAGGATGCCGCGGGCGTGAAGGCCCACGCGGCGGCGCTCTGAGGAGACGACGATGCTGAAACAGATCGAAGGCTCCAAGGCGATGGCGGAGGCGATCGCGCTCTGCCGCCCGGAGGTCATCTGCGCCTATCCGATCACGCCGCAGACCCACATCGTCGAGGGCGTCGGCGAGCTGGTGAAGGACGGAACGCTCGCCAACTGCGAGTTCATCAACGTCGAGAGCGAGTTCGCCGCCCTCTCCGTCGCCATCGGCGCCTCGGCGGCGGGCGCACGCGCCTACACGGCGACGGCGTCGCAGGGCCTGCTGTTCATGATGGAGGCGGTCTACAACGCCTCCGGTCTCGGCCTGCCGATCGTGATGACGCTCGGCAACCGGGCGATCGGTGCGCCGATCAACATCTGGAACGACCATTCCGACGCCATGTCGGTGCGCGATTCCGGCTGGCTCCAGCTCTTCGCCGAGACCAACCAGGAGGCGGTCGACCTGCACATCCAGGCCTTCCGCATCGCCGAAGAACTGTCGATGCCGGTGATGGTCAACGTCGACGGCTTCATCCTGACCCATGCGGTCGAACGGGTCGACGTGCCCACCCAGGCCGACGTCGACGCCTTCCTGCCGCCCTACGACCCGGTGCAGGTGCTCGACGTCGACGATCCGATCTCGATCGGCGCCATGGTCGGCCCCGAGGCCTTCATGGAGGTGAAGTTCCTCGCCCACTACAAGCAGACGCAGGCGCTGCGGCTGATCACCCAGACCGCCGGTCAGTTCCGCGCCAAGTTCGGGCGCGAGTCCGGCGGGCTGATCCGCACCTATCGCACCGAGGACGCCGAGACGATCGTCGTCGCCATGGGGTCGGTCTGCGGCACCATCAAGGACACGATCGACGAGATGCGCGACGAGGGCTACCCGATCGGCCTCGTCACTCTCGTCTCCTACCGGCCCTTCCCGTCGGCGGCGCTGCGGAACGCGCTCGCCGGCGCCAAGGACATCGTCGTCGTCGAAAAGGCGATCTCGGTCGGCATGGGCGGACCGCTCGCCATCGACGTCGACGAGGCGCTGCGGAACCTGCCGCATCCACCGCAGCTCCATTCGGCGGTCGCCGGCCTCGGCGGACGGCCGATCCTGAAGAGCTCGCTCGCCAAGCTCTTCCGCGACGCGATCGTCCAGCCCTGGGAGGGGACGCAGTTCGTCGATCTCAACGTCCGCGTCGTCGGCCGCGAGATCCACCGCGTCGGCAAGAAGCGGCGCACCGGCCCGACGGCGGAAGCCGTGCTGAAGCATCTCGCGCTGGAAGCCCAGCTGAACGCCGAAGGGAGGTCGTGACCATGACCGACGTCGTCGACACCCCGCGTCCGGCCGAAGAGGCGGCGCAGAAGCTGCGCTACTATCAGAAGGGCACCTTCACCGTCGGCAATCGGCTGGTGGATGCCTCCGCCCGCACGGTGCAGGCCTCGGAGGAACGCTCCAACGCCATCACCTGCGGTCACCGCGCCTGTCAGGGCTGCGGCGAAGCCCTCGGCGCGCGCTATGCGCTCGACGCGGCGATGCGGGCGACCTGCGGACAGCTGATCGCGGTCAACGCCACCGGCTGCCTCGAGGTCTTCACCACGCCCTATCCCGAGACCTCGTGGCAGTTGCCGTGGATGCATTCGCTGTTCGGCAATGCGGCGGCGGTGGCGACCGGGGTCGCGGCGGCGCTCAGGGTCAAGGGCAAGCGTTCGACCCGCGTGATCGCGCAGGGCGGCGACGGCGGCACCACCGACATCGGCTTCCAGTGCCTGTCGGGCATGTTCGAGCGCAACGACGACGTTCTCTACGTCTGCTACGACAACGAGGGCTACATGAACACCGGCGTGCAGCGCTCCTCCGCCACGCCGCCGGCCGCCCGCACCGCGACGACGCCGGCGATCGGCGAGGAACCGGGCAACGTCTTCGGCACCGGCAAGTTCGTGCCGCGCCTCGCCATGGCCCACCGCATCCCCTACGTCGCCACCGCCTCGGTCGCCGATCTGCACGATCTCGAACGCAAGGTGGAGAAGGCGATGTCGATCCGCGGCGCCCGCTACATCCAGATCGACGTGCCCTGCCCGCTCGGCTGGGGGGCGCAGTCGCACGAGACGATCCATCTCGCCCGTCTGGCGGTCGAGACCGGCTTCTATCCGATCTTCGAGGCCGAGCACGGCAGGGTCACCGGCGTGCGGAAGATCCGCAAGCCCAAGCCGGTCACCGAATACCTGAAGCTGCAGCGCCGCTTCGCCCATCTCTTCAAGGCGGGCGAGGACCCGCGGATCGCGCGGCTGCAGGCGATGTGCGACGCCAACATCGAGGAATACGGCCTCCTCGACGACACGGCCGAGTGAGGGAGAGACCCATGGCACGACCCTACGCCATCACCCTCGACGCCGGTTCGTCGCTCGCCAACCGGACCGGCTCGTGGCGCTCGTTGCGGCCGGAATACGTCCGGCGGCTGCCACCCTGCAACGATGCCTGCCCGGCGGGCGAGGACATCCAGGGCTGGCTGGCGCTGGCCGAGACCGGCGACTACGAAGGCGCCTGGCGGGCGCTGACCGCCAACAATCCCCTGCCCGCCGTCATGGGCCGCGTCTGCTATCACCCCTGCGAAGGCCGCTGCAATCGCAAGGACATCGACTCCGCCGTCGGCATCAACTCGGTCGAGCGCTTCCTCGGCGATCTGGCGCTCGAGAAGGGCTGGGCCTTCGACCAGCCGAAGAACGAGACCGGCCGCCGCGTGCTGGTGGTCGGCGCCGGGCCGTCGGGCCTCGCCGCCGCCTATCACCTGCGCCGCCGGGGCCACGAGGTGGTGATCCGCGAGGCCGGCCCGATGGCCGGCGGCATGATGCGCTTCGGCATTCCGAAATATCGCCTGCCGCGCGAGGTGATCGACGCCGAGGTCGCCCGCATCGCCGCCATGGGCGTCACGATCGAGCTGAATGCCAAGATCGACGACATCGGCGGCGTGCGCGAGGCCGGCGACTTCGACGCCGTGTTCCTCGCCGTCGGTGCCCACATCGCCAAGCGGGCGTGGATCCCGGCGGGCGAGGCGGCGCACGTGATCGACGCGGTCTCGGTGCTGCGCTCGATGGAGGGCGAGGAGAAGCCGCTGCTCGGCCGTCGCGTCGTCGTCTACGGCGGCGGCAACACCGCCATCGATGTCGCCCGCACCGCCAAGCGGCTCGGCGCGGAGGAGGCGCTGATCGTCTATCGCCGCACCCGCGACCACATGCCGGCGCACGACTTCGAGGTCGAGGAGGCGCTCGAGGAAGGCGTGATGATGAAGTGGCTGTCGACCATCAAGCAGGTCGAGGCCGGCTCCATCACGGTCGAGAAGATGGTGCTCGACGACACCGGCTTCCCGCAGCCGACCGGCGAATTCGAGACACTGGAGGCAGATTCGGTCGTACTCGCGCTCGGTCAGGACGTCGATCTGTCACTCCTCGACGGGGTTCCAGGCCTGACGGTCACCGACGGCGTGGTCGAGGTCGGCCCCGACATGATGACGGGGGCGCCCGGCATCTTCGCCGGCGGCGACATGGTGCCGTCCGAACGCACCGTGACGGTGGCGGTCGGCCACGGCAAGCAGGCGGCCCGCCACATCGACGCCTGGCTGCGCGGCGAGACGTGGGCGCCCGGTCCGCGCAACGAACTCGCGAGCTTCGATCGGCTCAACACCTGGTACTACGGCGAGGCGCCGCGCGAGATGCGGCCGACGCTGGAGATCGCCCGGCGCACCTCGACCTTCGAGGAGGTGGTGCAGGGCCTCGACGAGACCAACGCGGTGTTCGAGGCGCGGCGCTGCCTGTCCTGCGGCAACTGCTTCGAATGCGACAACTGCTACGGCGTGTGTCCGGACAACGCGATCCGCAAGCTCGGACCCGGCAAGGGCTTCGAGATCGATCTCGACTACTGCAAGGGCTGCGGCGTCTGCGCCACCGAATGCCCCTGCGGCGCCATCGCCATGGTCGAGGAGAGCACCTGAACGCCCCGTCCGGGGGGATCGGTCGCCTCGCGGCGACGCGGACGGGCGTACGGGCGGCGGGCCGAAGGGTCCGCCGTTCGCTCATCCGCTCGGGCGCACGGCACTCTTGGATCGGCGCGCGTCAGGCGCGCGGCACTCTTGGATCGGCGCGCGTCAGGCGCGCGCGGGGGCTAGGCGGAACTCGAGCACTTCGTGCGAACTGGCGAGATCGTTGACCAGAGCGTCGGCGCGGCCCTTGCCGTCGGCGCGCAGCACCAGCTCCCAACGCACGCGCCCGGCCTTCTGGGCGTAGTCGTAGGTCCAGTCGGCGACCTCGAAGCCGTAGTCGCGCATCATCGCGCGGATCTGCTCGCCGGTCGGCACGTCGTCGTGCGGGTAGGCGAGCGTCAGATGCAGCGTCGTCTGATGCGGCAGCTTCTTCTCCAGATCGCCGAGGCCGGTCATGGCGGCGATGGTGATCACCGTGGCGCCCATCGCCGTGCCGTAGAAGCCGACGCCGATCAGCACACCGATCGCCGAGGTCATCCAGATCGAGGCGGCGGTCGACAGGCCGCGGATGGTGAAGCCCTCCTTCATGATCACGCCGGCGCCGAGGAAGCCGACGCCGGTGACGATGCCCTGGACGACGCGCGTCGGATCGGCGGCGAGCGGGCTCGCGACATGGCCGCCGAACCACTGGGCCGGATAGCCGCAGATCGCCGTCAGCATGGTGGAGGCGACGCAGACCAGCGTGTAGGTGCGCATGCCGGCGGCACGGCCGTGATAGGTGCGCTCGTAGCCGACGACCAGGCCGACCGCCGAGGCGCCGAGGAGATGCAACAGCAGAAAGGCATTGGCGACGAGCGGTGCGCCCGTCCAGTAGTCGAGCAGTTGCTGCGCCATGGCGTCCTCCCGCGGGGCGGTCGCGGCAGCGCGCGAAACGGCCCCCTCCCCTTCGTCGGCGAAGCGGATTTCACGCGGCCTGCGCGCGGCTTTCCCCGACGCGGCGATGATGCGCCTCGAGCCGTGAAGGATCGGTATGCATGACGACGATGGCGGGGGTCCATGCCGCCCCCGCCGAACGTCCTCGTTCGGCTTCACCCTGAGGTGCTCGCAGAGCGAGCCTCGAAGGGCGAAGCCACGACGGGCCTCGCCACGACGGGCCTTGCCACGCGGCCCTTCGCGCTTCGAGGCCCGACTTCGTCGGGCACCTCAGCATGAAGGGCCTCTGCAAGTGGGTCGAGCGGCGAGGTTTCGCCGCCCTCCTCACCAGCGGTGATGGACGTGCGGGGCGATCAGGCGCACGTAGATCTCGTGGGCCGCGGCCATGGTCTCGTCGGAGAGCGCGGCGAGATCGGAGGCGGCGGCGTTGGCGCGGGCCTGTTCGGCGTTGCGGGCGCCGGGGATGACCACGGTCACCGCGTCGGCCATCAGGATCCACTTGAGCGCGAAGGCCGCCATCGAGGCGCCCGCCGGCACCAGACGACGCACCTCCTCGACCGCCGCGAGGCCGACCTCGAAGGGCACGCCGGCGAAGGTCTCGCCGACGTCGAAGGCCTCGCCGTGGCGGTTGAAGGCGCGATGATCGTCGGCGGCGAAGGTGGTCGCCGCGGTGATCTTGCCCGAGAGCAGGCCGGAGGCGAGCGGCACGCGGGCGATCACGGCGACGCCCTTGGCCTTCGCCTCGCGGAAGAACAGCTCGGACGGGCGCTGGCGGAACATGTTGTAGATGATCTGGATCGAGACGCAGCCGGGGTATTCGATCGCCTTCAGCGCCTCTTCCACCTTCTCGACGCTGACGCCCCAGTCGCGGATCTTGCCCTTGGCCTTCAGCGCCTCCATGGCGTCGGCGACCTCGCGGCGATAGAGCGTCTCGGTCGGCGGGCAGTGGAGCTGGACGAGGTCGAGGCGCTCGACGGCTAGGTTCTTCAGCGAACGATCGACGAAGGCCTCGAGGTTCTCCGCCGTGTAGCCGGCGTCGACGTGCGGGTTCAGCCGCCGGCCGGCCTTGGTGGCGACGAAGGGACGCTTGCCGCCGCGCTCGGCCAGCACCTGGGCGACGATGCGCTCGGAACGGCCGTCGCCGTAGACGTCGGCGGTGTCGACGAAGGTCATGCCGGCGTCGAGCGCGGCGTTCAGCGCGGCGCGGCCGTCGGCCTCGGCCACGTCGCCCCAGGAGCCGCCGATCTGCCAGGCGCCGAAACCGATTTCCGAAACGGCATGGCCGGTGCGGCCGAAGATGCGGGACTTCATGGGACGTCTCCTCGCAAACGCGCGACTTCGTGCGCGGACTTTCGTGGTGCGCACCTCGAGATAGCGCATATCGCTCCGCTCGCAAGCCCCGATTTCGGAATGCGGCGGCGGCGCGCGGAATATCGCCGCGTTCCGCGACGTCGCCCCCTCTCGCGGAGCGACGCGGATCGGCTTATCGTTCGGCCTCGTGCGAGGTGCGAACATCGGCGCGCCACGGAGGACGACATGAACCGCATCGGCGAATTCGGAAAGCGCGACGGTGAACCCGTCGTGGCGGTGGAACTGGTGGCGCCGGGCGGCGGCATCGTCTCGATCTGCTCGATCGGCGCCTCGATCCGCGACTTCGTCGCGCCGCTCGCCGACGGCTCCAGCCGCCGCGTCGTCCTCGGCTTCGAGGACCCGACGGCCTACGCCGACAATCCGGCCTATCTCGGCGCCATGGTCGGGCGCTACGCCAACCGCATCGGCGGCGGCCGCTTCCGCCTCGACGGGCGCGACCACACGCTGCCGATCAACGACGGCGGCCGCAACACGCTGCACGGCGGGCCGAAGGGCTTCTCGCGCCGCAACTGGATGCTCGAGGCGACGACGGAGAGTTCCGTCACCCTGTCGCTGGTCTCGCCCGACGGCGACGAGGGCTTCCCCGGCCGCGTCGTCGTGCGCTGCACCTACACGCTGACCGAAGCGGCGACGCTGACTTACGAGATCACCGCGACGACCGACGCACCGACCGTCTTCAACGTGGCGAACCACGCCTATTTCACCATGAACGACGGCGGCGACAGCCGCGATCATCGGCTCAGGCTGCTGGCCGACTTCTACACGCCCTGCGACGACAGTACGTGTCCCACCGGCGCCGTGCTGCCGGTCGACGCGAGCCGTCACGACTTCCGCAGCGCGCGGCGGATCGCCGACGACTTCGACGTCAATTTCGCCATCGCGGCGAGCCCGGGCGAATCGGTCGTGGCGGCCGAGGTGATCGCCCCCGACGGGCGGCTGGCGCTGGAGGTGGAGACCGACCGGCCGGGCATCCAGCTCTACACCGGGCAGTTCCTCGGCCCCTCGGCGGCACCGCTCGGCGGCCTCGTCCACAGGGCGCACGCCGCCTTCTGCCTCGAGGCGCAGGACTTCCCCGACGCGCCCAACCGCCGCCAGTTCCCGGCGACGCGGCTGGCGCCGGGCGAGACCTATCGCCAACGCACGGTCTATCGCTTCCTGGCGCGTTGAGTTTCGGCCGATTTGAGGGGTACCTCGACGCCTCGAGCGAGGGCGCTTCCGCGCGCCTTCGGCCGACACGTCACGCATTGGCGCCGGCCTCGCCGCAGCGCGGCATTTGCGGTGCAGCGACGAATTGAGTTGCGCACCTCAGAAAATTGCGCGATCCATCGGAGCATGAACACGCAAGCCGATCTCTCCGTCACGACCCTGAAGGACGTCGCCCGCGAGGCGGGCGTGTCGCTCGCCACCGTCGACCGCGTGCTGCACGGCCGACCGGGCGTGCGCAAGGCGACGGTGCAGCGGGTCGAGGAGACGATCGACCGGCTCGGCTTCCGCCCCCATGCGGCGGCGGCGGAACTGGCGCGGGGCAAGAGCTACCGCTTCTGCTTCGTCATGCCGAAGAGCCTCAACGCCTTCATGAGCGAGATCCAAGAGACCGTCATCAAGGAGCGCGCCTGGCTGACGGCGCGGCGGACGCTCGTCGACATCGTCGAGACCGACGTCTTCGATCCGAACGCGCTCACCTCGACGCTCGAGGAGGTCGGCCACCGCTACGACGGCATCGCGGTCGTGGCGCTCGACCATCCGCTGGTGCGCGCGGCGATCGACGATCTGATGGCCTCGGGCATCCACGTCATCACGCTGGTCTCCGACGTGCCGGCCTCCCATCGGGCGCGCTACGTCGGCATCGACAACATCGCGGCGGGCCGCACGGCGGGCTCGCTGATCGGCCGCTTCATCGGCACGCGCAAGGGCAAGGTCGCCGTCGTCGCCGGCTCGCTGGCGCTGTCGGACCACACCGACCGCTTCATCGGCATCTCGCGGGTGATCGCCTCGGACTTCCCCGGTCTCGAGCTGATGCTGCCGGTCGAGGGTCGCGACGAGGACGCCACCAACCAGGCGCTGACGACCAAGCTCCTGAAGGACGTGCCCGACCTCGTCGGCATCTACAACATCGGCGCCGGCACCTCGGGCATCGCCACGGCGCTGGTCGAGACGGGGCGCGCCGGCGACGTCGTCTTCGTCGGTCACGACCTCACCACCCACACCCGGCGCTTCCTGCTGACCGGGGTGATGGACGCGGTGATCTCGCAGAATCCCGGCCGCGAGGCCCGCTCGGCGCTCCGCATCCTGCAGGCGCTGGCGCGCAAGGAACCGATCTCGACCGGTCAGGAGACCATCGGCATCGACATCGTCATCCGCGAAAACCTGCCCTGAGGGAGCCCCGAGGGCGAAGGCGACGGATCGATCTGGAGGAAAGACCCATGTTTCTCGGTCTCGACATCGGCACGTCGAGCGTGAAAGCCGTGCTTCTCGACGGGAACGACCACGTCGTCGCCGTCGCCGAGCGGCCGCTGACGGTCGAACGGCCGCATCCGACGTGGTCGGAGCAGGACCCGGAGAGCTGGATCACGGCGACCTTCGCGGCCGTCGACGAACTCGCCGCCAAGGAACCGGCCGGCGTCGCCTCGGTCACCGGCATCGGCCTTTCGGGCCACATGCACGGCGCGGTGCTGGTCGGCGCCGAGGGCGAGGTACTGCGGCCCTGCATCCTGTGGAACGACGGGCGCTCGGCGGCGGAATGCGCCGAGCTCGAGGCGTCGTTCCCGGCGCTCCACGCCGTCACCGGCAATCTCGCCATGCCCGGCTTCACCGCGCCGAAGCTGATGTGGGTGGCGAAGCACGAGCCCGAGATCTTCGCCAGGGTCGCACTGGTGGTCCTGCCCAAGGCCTTCGTGCGGCTGCGCCTCACCGGCGAGGCGGTCGAGGACATGTCGGACGCCTCCGGCACGCTGTGGCTCGATCCGGCCAAGCGCGACTGGTCGGACGCGGCACTCGCCGCCACCGGCATGCGACGCGACCAGATGCCGGCCCTCGTCGAGGGCTCGGAGATCTCCGGGCGGCTCTCGCCCGCCCTCGTCGCCCGCTGGGGCATGACGAGCGTCCCGGTCGTCGCGGGCGGTGCCGGCGACAATGCCGCGACCGCCGTCGGCCTCGGCGCCATCGCGCCGGGCGATGCCTTCCTGTCGCTCGGCACCTCGGGCGTGCTGTGGGTCACCACCGACCGTTTCGCACCCAATCCCGCCTCCGCCGTCCATGCCTTCGCCCATGCGGTGCCGAACACTTGGCACCAGATGGGGGTGATGCTGTCGGCCGCCTCGTGCCTCGCCTGGTGGGCGAGCGTCTCGGGTGCCTCGGCCGGCGACCTGCTGGCCGAACTCGGCGACGATCCGACGCCTGGATCGATCCTGTTCCTGCCCTATCTCACCGGCGAGCGCACGCCGGCCAACGATCCCGAGCTGCGCGCGGTCTTCGCGGGCGTCGGTGCCGAGGCGACGCGGGCCGACATGACGCGTGCCGTGCTCGAGGGCGTCGGTCAGGCGCTGCTCGACAATCGCGACGCGCTCGCCGCCGCCGGCACGGTGATCCGCGAGCTCGACCTCGTCGGCGGCGGATCGCGTTCGCGCCTGTGGGCGCAGATCCTCGCCGACCAACTCGGCTTGCCCGTCCACCGGGTCGAGGAGGGCGCGGTCGGCGCGGCGCTGGGTGCCGCCCGGCTCGGCCGTCTCGCCGCGACCGGCGAGGCGCCCGCCGACGTCTGCCGCCGCCCGAAGCGGCTCGAGACCTTCCATCCGAACGCGGCCCGCGCCGCCATCCACGCCGAGACCCGCGCCCGCTGGCGTCGTCTCGCCCCCTTCGCCAAGGAGATCCGCTCATGAATGCCCCCGCCACCCGCTTCTTCGGTGCGCTGGAACAGGTCCGCTTCGAGGGACCGAACAGCGACAATCCGCTCGCCTATCGCTGGTACGACAAGAACCGCGTGATCGCCGGCCGCACCATGGCCGAGCATCTGCGCTTCGCCGTCTGCTACTGGCATTCGTTCTGCTGGCCGGGCGGCGACCCCTTCGGCGGCGAGACCTTCCTGCGTCCGTGGATGCACGGCGTCGACCCGATGGAGATGGCCAAGGCCAAGGCCGATGTCGCCTTCGAGCTGTTCCGCCTGCTCGACGTGCCCTTCTTCACCTTCCACGACGTCGATGCCGCCCCGGAGGGCGCCAATCTCGTCGAGCAGAAGGCGAACGTCTCGGCGATCTGCGACGTCTTCGAGAAGAAGATGGAGGAGACCGGCCTGAAGCTCCTGTGGGGCACCGCCAATCTCTTCTCCAACCGCCGCTACATGGCGGGTGCGGCGACCAATCCGGATCCGGACGTCTTCGCCTATGCCGCCGGTCAGGTGCGCATCGCGCTCGAGGCGACCAAGCGGCTCGGCGGCGCCAACTACGTGCTGTGGGGCGGCCGTGAAGGCTACGAGACCCTGCTCAACACCGACATGAAGCGCGAGCTCGACCAGCTCGGCCGCTTCCTGGCGATGGTCGCCGAGCACAAGCACAAGATCGGCTTCGACGGCCCGCTCCTCATCGAGCCCAAGCCGCGCGAGCCGACCAAGCACCAGTACGACTTCGACGTCGCGACGGTCTACGGCTTCCTCGAGCGCTACGACCTGCTCGCCGACGTCAAGGTCAACATCGAGCAGAACCACGCGGTGCTCGCCGGCCACACGTTCGAGCACGAGATCATGCTGGCCAATGCGCTCGGCGTGTTCGGTTCGGTCGATCTCAACCGCGGCGACGCGCTGCTCGGCTGGGACACCGACCAGTTCGCCATGGACGTCTCGGAACTGACCCTGGTCATGCACGAGATCCTCAAGGGCGGCGGCTTCACCACCGGCGGCATGAACTTCGACGCCAAGATCCGCCGCCAGTCGATCGACCCGGCCGATCTGCTGCATGGCCACGTCGGCTCGATCGACGCCTGCGCGCGGGCGCTGATCAACGCGGCCGCGATGCTGGAGAAGGGCACGCTGGCGAAGCCGGTCGCCGAACGCTACGCCGGCTGGGACTCGGCCGAAGGCAAGGCGATCCTCGCCGGCGAGCGCACGCTCGATCAGGTCGCCGACCGGGCGATCGCCGACAAGCTCGACCCCAAGCCGCGCTCGGGCCGTCAGGAGTATCTCGAAGGTCTGGTGATGCGGTCGGTGTGATCGCAGCACTCGCGAAACGGAGAGGGCCGCCGCGACGATCGTCGCGGCGGCCCTCGTGCATTTCCCGGATGCCGGCGTCACTCGCCGGCGAACGTCGTGTAGTGCAGGCGCTTGGCCTCGTACATGGCGGCGTCGGCACGGCGCGCCGTCTCCTCGAGACGCTCGCCCGACTGCAGCGTCGCGGCGCCGACGGCGAAGCTCAGGGTGCGGCCACCGTAGAACTGGTTGTTGAGCTCGGTCAGCCGGTGGATGCGCTCGATCACCGCCTGGCCGCCGCGCTCGTCGGTGGCCGGCAGCAGGATGGCGAACTCGTCGCCGCCGATGCGCGCGACCTTGGCCGGGCCGTCGACGATCTTGCTCAGCACCTCGCCCGCCCGGCGCAGCAGGGAGTCGCCGGCGGCGTGGCCGTAGGTGTCGTTGGTCTCCTTGAGACCGTTCAGGTCGGCGATGACGACCGTGGTCGGCTCGATGTCGGAGCGCTCCAGCCGCGCCATCTCGTCGACGTAGAAGGAGCGGTTGTAGAGCTTGGTCAGCGTGTCGTGCTTGCCGAGGAACTCGAGATAGGCCTCGGCCTTCTTGCGGGCGGTGATGTCGGTCAGCGCCACCTGCACCAGATCCCAGCGCTTCTCGTGACCGGGCAGGACCGAGAACTGCATCAGGAAATGCAGTTCCTCGCCGGCGAGCGAATGGTTCACCACCTCGCGGTGCTGGAACAGCTTGCCGTTCCACAGGTCGATCAGCTGCTCGCGGAAGGGCGCGCGCATCGAGCCGCGGAAGATCTCGTGCTGACGCAGCAGCAGCTCGGCACGGTCGGCGGCGCCGAAGGTCTCGAGCGTGCGGCGATTGACGTCGATCACCCGGATCTCGGCCATGCAGCGCTCGACGAACTCGGGGTGGACGTCGGTGAAGGTGCGGAAATCGTCGATGCCGCAGGCGCGGACCTCGTCGAGCAGCGTCTTGACCGAGGAGAAGTCCTCGACCCACAGCGACACCGGCGAATGCTGGAAGAGGCCACGGGCGTGGGCCTCCGCCTCGGCGAGTTCGCGGCGGGCGATCTCACGGTCGCTGACGTCCTCGATCGCCACCAGCACGCGCGACCAGTCGTCCTCGGCACCGGCCATGACGCGGCCGTTGAGGATGATGTCGAGGCGGCGGCCACCGAGCGTGTAGTTGACGCTCTGGCCGGAGAAGGCGTTGCGGCCCTCCCACAGCTGGACCAGTTCCTCGACGTGATTGACCAGCATGTCGTCGCGGAAGACCTCGTCGAGCCGGGCGAGGAGGTGGATCGCCTCGCTCGCCTCGAAGAGCTCGAGGGTGCGTCGGTTGACCTTCACCACGCGGATCAGACGGTTGCAGGTCTCGATGCGGCTCGTGTCGGCCATCAGATGGGCGCGCAGGTCGACGACGCCTTCGCTGCGCCAGCCGTCGAACAGGACCTTCAGCGCACTGTAGTCCTCGAGCCAAAGCGACACCGGAGCCAGATCGAAGATGGCCGCGTCGTCGTCGGCCGGAGCCTGAGCGCGGGCCACCGTCTGTGTCTCTCGAAGCTGCATCACGTCACCCACCACGCCGTCGAGCGATTCGTCCGTCGACGGACATATTGGGGGTCGATGGTTCCAGCTCGGTAAACGCGAGCGAAAAAAGAAGATCCCCGGCGGGTTGCCCTGCCGGGGACCGAGGCTCTCGGGAGGAGAGGAAGCGTCAGCGGGTGTTGCCGGAGGAGACGATGTCCATCCACACGGCCAGCACCAGGATCACGCCCTTGACGATCTGCTGCCAGAAGGTCTCGACGCCGAGCATCGACATGCCGTTGTCGAGGCTCGCCATGATCACCGCGCCGACCAGTGCGCCGATCACCGAACCGATGCCGCCGCGCATCGACGTGCCGCCGATGAAGCAGGAGGCGATGGCGTCGAGCTCGCCGCCGGTGCCGGCGGACGGGGTGCCGGCGGCCAGCCGCGCGGTCGTCGTCAGGCCGGCGAAGGCACACATCAGGCCCATCAGGCCGAAGACCAGCACCTTCACCAGATTGACGTCGACGCCCGAGAGCCGCGTCGCCTCGAGGTTGGAACCGACGGCGTAGATGCGGCGGCCGAACACCGTCTTGTTGCCGACGATGGTGAAGACGCCGAGGATGACGAGCAGGATCAGCACCGGAACCGGCACGCCCTGATAGCTGTTGAGCGTCAGGATGAAGCCGAGGATGACGAGACCGACGGCGGCGAGGCGGGCGATCTCGATCGGCATCGAGGAGACCGGCAACGCGTGCTTGATGCGGCCGGCGCGGGTGCGCAACGCCATCACCGTCAGCAACACGAAGAGCGCCACCGCCAGGATGTTGCCGAACGAGCCGGGCAGGTAGCCCTGGCCGATCACCTTCAGCTCCTCGGAGGCCGGCGCCACGGTGATGCCGCCGGTGAGACCGAGCACGGCGCCGCGGAAGACCAGCATGCCGCCGAGCGTGACGATGAAGGACGGGATGCCCTGATAGGCCGTCAGCCAACCGACGAACAGGCCGACGGTGATGCCGAGCAGGACGACCACCGCGATCGTTCCGGCCAGAGGCCAGTGGTAGACGACGTCGAGCACCGCGGCGATGCCGCCGAGCATGCCGAGCAGCGAACCGACCGAGAGGTCGATCTCGCCGGCCACGATCACGAAGACCATGGCGGAGGCGAGCATGCCGGTGATCGCCATCTGCCGGAGCAGGTTGGAGAAGTTGCGCGCCGTGAGGAACTGCGAGCCGCCGAGATCGGCGTCGTAGGTCATGTAGCCGAAGAAGGCCCAGATGACCGCGATGACGCCGAGCAGTGCGACGATCTTGTTGGCGGAGAGGAAATTCCGCAGGTCTTTGCGGGTTAAGGTCATGGCAGAGCCCATCGCATGTCTTCGCCGGCCCGATCAGGCGGCGGCCTTGTCCGTCTTGCCGAGAGCGGCGGCGAGGATCTTTTCCTGGCTGAGGCCGGAATTCGGGAAATCGCCCCGAAGTTCGCCCTCGCCCATCACCAGGACACGGTCGGAGATGCCGAGGACCTCGGGGAGTTCCGAGGAGATCATCAGCACCGCCACGCCCTCGGCGGCCAGTTCGAAGATCAGCTTGTAGATCTCGTATTTGGCGCCGACGTCGACGCCGCGGGTGGGCTCGTCGAGGATCAGCACCTTGGGCTCGGGCAGCAGCATCTTGGAGACCACCGCCTTCTGCTGGTTGCCGCCCGACAGCGAAGCGATCGGCAGCAGCGGATGGGCGGTCTTCACCTTCATCCGGAGGATCTCCGACTGGATGACCGCCATCTCCTCCTCGGCATTGATCAGACCACCCCGGGTGAAGCGGCCGAGCACCGACATGGTGATGTTGTGGCCGACGCCCATCAGCGGCACGATGCCGTGTCGCTTGCGGTCCTCGGGCACCATGCAGATGCCCTGACGCACCGCATCGAGCGGGCTCTTCACCCGGATCTCCTTGCCTTCGAGGAAGATCTGCCCGTGGTGCTCGCCCTTCCAGCAGCCGAAGAGGTGGGAGGCGAGTTCGGTGCGACCGGCACCGACGAGGCCGGCGATGCCGAGGATCTCGCCGCGGCGCAGCTCGAACGACACGTCGTCGACCAGCTTGCGCGCGGTGTTGGTGGTGTCGAAGACCGTGACGTTCTTCGCCGCGAAGATCACCTCGCCGACCTTGTGTGCGGTCTTGGGGTAGAGGTTCTTCATCTCGCGGCCGACCATCAGGGTGATGATCTGGTCGGTGGTCAGTTCCGCCATCGGCCTGGTCGCGACATGGGTGCCGTCGCGGATGACGGTGACGGTGTCGGCGATCTCGGCGACTTCGTCGAGCTTGTGGGAGATGTAGACGCAGGCCATGCCGCGCGCCTTGAACTCCTTGACCAGCTCGAGCAGCGTCTGCGTCTCGGAGGCGGTCAGCGCCGACGTCGGCTCGTCGAGGATCAGCAGCTTGGCGTTCTTGTTGAGCGCCTTGGCGATCTCGATCAGCTGCTGCTTGCCGCCCGAATAGGCCATCACCGGCAGGGCGACGTTGATGTCGGGCATCTTGAGCTGCTTCATCAGCTCGCTCGCGCGCGCGTTCATCGCGTCGTAGTCGATGAAGCCGAGACCCGTCGTCGGTTCCGAACCGAGGAAGATGTTCTCCGCCACCGACAGGTGGGGGACCATCATCAGTTCCTGGTGGATGATGACGATGCCGGCCTCTTCGGTCTCGCGGATCGAGCGAGCCTTCAGCTCCTTGCCCTCCCACAGGATCGTGCCTTCCCACGTGCCGTGGGGATAGACCGCCGAGAGGACCTTCATCATCGTCGACTTGCCGGCGCCGTTTTCGCCGCACAGGCCGACACATTCGCCCGGACGTACCGCCAGATCGATCCCGTCGATCGCCTTGACGCCCGAGAATTCCTTCGTGATGCCGCGCATCTCGAGCAGATATTCGGCCATGTCGCTCACCCTCGCGTCGCGGGCCGCGAACTCAACCGGGTACCGCGCGCGTCGATCTTCCCTCTGGCGGGGCGTTCTGTCGATCGCGGACGAATACGCGGCTGCCCGTTCGGGCTCGACGCCTGCCTCCCGGTCCCCCGGTGCGACCCGCACAGGGCGGCACCGCTCGGCGGGCCGCAGGGTCCGCCGATGCGCTTCGAAGACCGGAGCGGCCGGAGCCGCTCCGATCGAAGAGGTGTCACTTACCGTCGACCTGTTCCTTGGTGTAGAAGCCGTCGGTGATGACGAGGTCGACGTTGTCCTTGGTGAGCGGGATCGGGGTGAGCAGCAGGCTGTCGACCGACTTCTTGCCGTTGTCGAGCTTGGCGTTGAAGGCCGGGGTCTTCTTCTGCACCATCGACACGGTCAGCTTGGCGGCCTCGGTGGCGATCAGCTTGAGCGGCTTGTAGACCGACACCGTCTGGGTGCCCGCCTTGACGCGCTTGATGGCGGCGAGGTCGGCGTCCTGACCGGACACGGCCACCTTGCCGGCGAGACCCTGCGCCGCGAGCGCCTGGATCGCGCCGCCGGCGGTGCCGTCGTTCGAGGCGACGACCGCGTCGATCTTGTTCTGGTTGGCCGTCAGGGCGTTCTCCATGATGGAGAGGGCCTCGGTCGGGCTCCATTCCTTGACCCACTGCGAGCCGATGATCTTGATCTTGCCGGCGTCGACGGCGGGCTTCAGGGCCTTTTCCTGACCGGCGCGCAGCAGCTTGGCGTTGTTGTCGGTCGGCGAGCCGCCGAGCATGTAGTAGCGGCCTTCCGGCTTCGCCTTCAGCACGGCCTCGGCCTGCAGGAAGCCGACGCGCTCGTTGTCGAAGGAGATGTAGGCGTCGACGTCGGCGTTGAGGATCAGGCGGTCATAGGACAGCACCTTGATGCCGGCCTTGTGCGCCTCGTCGACCACCGCGCCGAAGACCTTGGAGTTCATCGGCACGATGACGATCGCGTCGACCTTCTGGGCGATGAGGTTCTCGATCTGCTTGACCTGCTTCTCCTCGTTGCCGTCGGCCGACTGGACCGAGACGGTGGCACCGAGTTCCTTGGCGGCGGCGACGAAATAGTCGCGGTCGCGGGCCCAACGCTCCACGCGCAGGTCGTCGATCGAGAAGCCGATGACCGGCGCGGCCTCGCTCGCCTGAGCCATCGTGAGCGGCAGGCAGACGGTCAGAGCCGTGAGGGAGCCGGCCAGTACATGAAGCAGTTTCATCGTCAGTCCTCCTGATCGCCCTCTGCGTTCGAGGGCTGGTCCGCCTTCGCAGGGCGGGTTCCGGGTCGATGGCGGGAGTTGGCTCCCGTCCTCGGAGGCGGCCTCGCGGATCGACCGGATGCGTCGGGTCCCGCGCGGGTGCTTCGCCTTCGGCACAAGAGATTCGTCAATTTTCTGAGGTGCGCAACTCGAATTCGTTGCTGCATCGCGCAAAATCGACGGAGACACCGCCAAAACCCAAGGAAATCAAGGATGATGTTCGAACCTCAAACTTTAGCCGAGGTCGCCTCGAGCCGCGCCGCCGGCGCGGTTTCGGCGAAAGGCGATGCCCTTCGCCTCTGCACGCACGAGGTGAAGAGGTCCCCGACGTCGTCAGGACACGGCACGTCGGCCGCCGCCCACCCCTCGAGGTGGGGCGAGGCGTCGCCTTCGGAGGTGTCGAGGGGGCCTTCGCGCCTCAGCGGGCGAGCGAGTCGGGGTCGGTGCGGTCGTCGAGGCGGAGCTGGAGGAAGGCGAGATCGAGCCAGCGGCCGAACTTGGTGCCGACCTGCGGCATCAACCCGGTCTTCACGAAGCCGAGGCGTTCGTGCAGGCGGATCGAGACGGCGTTCTCGGCCTCGATGCCGGCGACCATGACGTGCTTGTGCAGGCCCCGCGCCCGGTCGATCAGCGCCCGCATCAAAGCCTCGCCGACGCCGCGGCCGCGCGCCGTGCGATCGACGTAGACGGAGTGCTCCACCGTGTGGCGATAGCCCTCGAAGGCGCGCCAGTCGCCGAAGGAGGCATAGCCGAGCACGGTGCCGCCGTCGTCGACCGCCACGAGGATCGGATAGCCGAGGGCGCGGCGCACCTCCGCCCAGGCCCTGCGGTCGGCGAGATCGACGAGGCGCTCGTTCCAGATCGCCGTCGTGGTGGCGACGGCGTCGTTGTAGATGGCGCGGATGGTCTCGAGGTCGGCGTCGACGGCGTCGCGGATCTGCATGGGCGGCTCCTTGGATACCGTCCGTGATGCCTCGGCACGACCGCGAAGGCAATGGGGCGGCGGCATGGCTCCCCTTCCCTTCCCCCGCGCGGCATCACTCCTCAATCCAGCGTCTTGCGCGAGCGCGACAGGGCGACCGCGGCATAGACCAGGATGAAGACGAGCAGCATCGACCATTCCCAGGCGATGGCCGGGATGTCGGCGCCCTTCAGCATCACCGCGCGGATGATCCGGAGGAAATGCGTCAGCGGGAAGCACTCGCCGATCGCCTGCGCCCAGCCGGGCATGCCGGAGAAGGGGAACATGAAGCCCGACAGCATCAGCGACGGCATGAAGAAGAAGAAGGTCAGCTGCATCGCCTGCATCTGCGTCGCGGCGAAGGTGGAGATGAAATAGCCCATCAGCACCAGCGACAGCACGAAGGTCAGCACGCAGAAGATCAGCAGCGCCAGCGAGCCGACGAAGGGCACGCCGAACAGCACCTTGGCCGCCACCAGCACCACCGCCACCTGCACCGCGCCGACGCCGAGGAAGGGCAGGATCTTGCCGAGCATGATCTCCATCGGCGTCGCCGGCATGGCGAGCAGGTTCTCCATCGTGCCGCGCTCGGTCTCGCGGGTGAGCCCCATGGCGGTCATCATCACCATGGTCATCTGCAGGATGACGCCGAGCAGGCCGGGGACGATGTTGTATTGCGACACGCCCTCCGGGTTGTAGCGCCGGTGGGCGACGATCTCGAGCCGCTTGTCCTGCTGGGCATCGACCTCCGCCGCCTCGCCCTTCTCGCGGGTCAGCGCGCGCTGGGCGACCGAACCGAGGGCACCGACGGCACCCGAGGAGGCGGCCGGGTCCGTGGCGTCGGCATCGATCAGGATCTGCGGATGGTCGCCGCGATCGACGCGGGCGCCGAGATCGGAGGGGATGGTCACCAGGAACACCGCCTGGCCGGAGGCGATCAGGTGTTCGCCCTCCTCCAGCGTCTTCGGGCGAAATTCGAAGCGGAAGTAGCCGGAGGTCTCGAGCGCGGTGACGACGGCGCGCGAATAGTGGCCGCCGTCCATGTCGAGCAGCGCCGTCGGCAGTCGCTTCGGGTCGGAGTTGATGGCGAAGCCGAAGAGCAGAAGCTGCATGATCGGCACGCCGAGCATCATGGCGAAGGTGATGCGGTCGCGCCGCATCTGGATGAACTCCTTCACCAGAACCGCCCAGAGCCGGGCGCGCGAGAGGGTCAGGTCGATCACGGTCGCCCTCCCCGCTCGTCGCCCATGTTGTCCTGGGCGCGCGCCATGAACTGGATGAAGACGTCCTCGAGGCTGGTCTCGCCGCGGGAGAAGGCGACGCCGGTCTCCGCCGTCACTCGTTCGAGGGTGGCGGCGAGGAGCGCGCCGTCGGCGCCGACGACGTGCAGCGTCGAACCGAAGGGGGCGACCTGATCGACGCCGGGTTGCCCCTCGAGCCGCCCGACGAGATCGGCCGGCGCATCGCGGGCGACGAAGGTAGTCAGGCCCGCACCCTCGACGACGTCGTCGACCCGGCCGGTCGCCAGCAGCCTGCCGTAGGAGATGTAGACGATGCGATGGCATCGCTCGGCCTCGTCCATGTAGTGGGTCGAGACCAGCACCGTCAGGCCGTCGGCGGCGAGCTTGTGGATCTCGTCCCAGAAGTCGCGCCGCGCCTTGGGGTCGACGCCCGCCGTCGGCTCGTCGAGCAGCAGCAGGTCGGGCTGGTGCATGATGCAGGCGGCGAGCGCCAGACGCTGCTTCCAGCCGCCCGACAGCGTGCCGGCGAGCTGATCGCGGCGCGAGGTCAGGCCGAGGTCGGCGAGCGTACGGTCGACGAAGTCGCGCCGCGGCTCGAGCTCGTAGAGGCGGGCGACGAAGTCGAGGTTCTCCTCGATCGTCAGATCCTCGTAGAAGGAGAACTTCTGCGTCATGTAACCGACGCGGCGCTTGATCGCCCGGCTCTCGGTCAGCACGTCGTGGCCGAGCACGCGGCCCTCGCCGGCATCCGGTGTCAGCAGGCCGCAGATCATGCGGATGGTCGTCGTCTTGCCCGAACCGTTGGGACCGAGAAAGCCGACGATCTCGCCGCGCCGGATCTCCATCGACACGCGATCGACCACGGTCCGGGTGCCGAACCGTTTGGTCAGATCGCGGACCGAAACCACGCTCTCGCGCGTCGCGTCGTCCGGCACGGGCGCGGGGCCGCTCACGGCTTCAGCCCCCCGAGGGTGACGTCGACCAACTGGCCGGGGCGCAGGCGCTCGAGCGAAGCACCTTCCGGCCGCGCCTCGATCAGATGGACGAGCTTGGCGCGGGTCTCGACCGAATAGATCACCGGCGGGGTGAACTCCGGCTCCGCCGAGACATAGGTGATGCGGGCCTCGAGCCCTTCGGCGCAACCGTCGCAGGCGACCTGCACGGTCTCGCCGAGGGCGACGCGCGAGAACGCGGTCTCGGGCACGAAGAGCTTCAGCTTCACCGCGCCGTCGGGCAGGAAGGAGACGACGGGCGCCTGCGGCCCCGCCACTTCGCCCGGGCGACGGACGAGATCGGCGACGCGACCGGGCACGGTCGTCGTCAGCGTGCGCTCCGACAGCCGCCAGCGCTGGGTGGCGAGCGTCGCCTTCGCCTGGGCGACGCGGGCCTCGGCCGAGCGGACGACGTCGTCGCGGGCAGGCAGACGCGCCACCTCGAGATTGGCCTCGAGCTCGCGCACGCGAGCGTCGGCGACGTCGCGGGTGGTCGTCGCCTGATCGAGTTCCGCCTGCGAGGCGACGCGCTTGGCGAAGAGATCGCGGCGACGCTCGAGGGCGCGGGCGGCATCGGCCGCCTGGGCGCGGGCGGAGGCGAGTGTGGCGACGACCACGTCGATCTCCTCGGGGCGCCGGCCGCGCTTCAGGTCGGCGAGATCGCTCTCGGCCTGGGCGAGGCGAGCGGTGGCGTCGGCGACGGCGATCTCGGCGTCGTCGGTGGCGAGTTTCGCCACCACCGTGCCGGCGGCGAGCCGGTCGCCGCGGCGCACCTCGAGCGAGGCGATACGGGCGGCGTCGAGCGGCGCCATGGCGACGTATTCGCCCTCGACATAGCCGTAGACGCGGACGCCGCCGTCGCATCCGGGCATCAGCGATCCGATCACCGCGATCGAGCAGACCCAACCGAACATGTCATCCCCTCCCCGCGCGCCGCGCGGCGATGAAGGCCGAGGTCGCCTCGCGCACCGCCGCGACGATCGGCTCGACGTTGGCCTCGTCGATCGTCGTCCAGCCGAGGCGGCGCAGCGCCGTGGCGCGGCCGACGCGGAAGAACATCACCTGGCCGAAGACCGCCGAGACCGCGACGATCACCGCCTCGCTGTCGGGATCCTCTCCCGTCGCACGCGCCCACAGCCGGCAGAGGCGCTCGTGGCGCGGCTGGATCAGACCGTCGTAGAGCACCTCGAAGGTCTCGGTCGGATCCATCTGCTCGCGCACCATGAAGCGGGCGATGGCCTCGGCCTCCGGCCGCGCCAGCATGAAGCGGGCGAGCCCGGTCATCGCCTCGAGGAAGGCGGCGGCGGCCTCGTCGGGCGAGAGTTTCGCCGGATCGAGATCGACGGTGATCAGCCGCTCGGCGAGGAAGCCCGCCACCAGCTCGCCGCAGGCACGGTGGAGCCCGGCCTTGCCGCCGAAGTGATAGGCGATGCCGGCGATGTTGACGTTCGCCGCGGAAGCGATGTCGCGGGTGGAGGTGGCGTCGTAGCCCTTGCGGCCGAAGAGATCGAGGGCGACGCGGACGAGCGACGCGCGCGTCTTCTCTCCCGCGCTCTCGGCGAGGCGGGGAGGATCGGACGGCACGGCGGGGAAATCGGAAACATGGTCGGTCATGCGGCGACCATGGCCTTGCGGAAAAACTTCGTCAATCGATTGTTTTACGCATGGCTGCAGGCCCCCGGCCGGGGTGGGGATGGCCGGGCGCGGGCCAGAGGTTTCACCAGCTCGAGGACGACCAACAGGGCGACGCCCGCACCGACCGTCACGGCGAGATCGTCGAGGTGCAGCGGGCCGAAGCGGAAGAGTTCGCGCGTGGTCGGCCAACCGAGCGTCAGCGTCAGCATCGCCGCGACGGCCGCGAGCACGACGACGAGTGTCCGGTTCGGTCGCCGCAACGCGGTGAAGATCGACGCGCTGAAGGACCGGCCGACCAGGATCAGGCCGACGACGACGAAGACCAGCGAGAAGAACGTCAGCGCCCGCACCTCGTCGACCGGCATGCCGCGCCGCAGGGCGAGGAGATAGATCGCGGCCACCAGCGCGAAGCTCATCGCCCCCTGGAACAGGCCCCAGAGCACCAGGCTGCGCGAGAACAGCGGTCGGTCCGGATCGCGCGGCGGCCGGGCCATGACGTCGTCCTCCTCGATCTCCGCCTCGAACACCAGCGAACAGACGGGATCGATCACCATCTCCAGAAAGGCGACGTGGACCGGCCCGAAGAGGATCGGCAATCCGAAGACCAGCGGCAGCAGCGCCAGTCCGGCGATCGGCACGTGGACGGCGAGGATGAAGCCCATCGCCTTGACCAGATTGTCGTAGATCCGCCGGCCGAGCCGCACCGCCGCGACGATCGAGCCGAAGTCGTCGTCGAGGAGGACGATCGAGGCGGCCTCGCGGGCGACGTCGCTGCCGCGCCCGCCCATGGCGATGCCGATGTGCGCGGCCTTCAGCGACGGCGCGTCGTTGACCCCGTCGCCGGTCATGGCGACGATCTCGCCGTCTGCCGCGAGCGCGGTGACGATCCGCAGCTTCTGCTCCGGCATGATGCGGGCGAAGACCGTCGCCGTCTTCGTCCGCACGGACAGAGCCGCATCGTCGAGAGCGTCGAGATCGCCACCGGTGACGACGTCGCCGACGTCGATCCCGGCCTGCGCGGCGATGGCCCGCGCGGTCGCCGGATAGTCGCCGGTGATCATCTTCACGGCGATGCCGGCGGATCGGCACTGGGCGATCGCATCGGGCACGCCGGCGCGCAGGGCATCGGCGAGGCCGACCAGGCCGAGGAGTTCGAAGGCGAAGCCGCTCTGGTCCTCGGGGAGAGGTTCGTGCGCCGCGGCGCGGGCGACGGCGAGAACCCGCAGTCCTCGCGCCGCCATGGCATCGGCGGTCGCCCGCAGCGCGGTGCGCGCGGCCGCGTCGAGCCGGCAGAGTTCGGCGATCGCCTCCGGAGCGCCCTTGGCGGCGGCCTCGGCCGGTGTGCCTTCCGCGCTCGCCGCCCGGACGTTGGTCATGGCGAGGAGATCGGGGCGCAGGCCGTAGGTCCGAACGAGGCGCGTCGAGGCCGCAGCGGCCCCGGGCGGCGATGTCCGGGCCCGCACGAGATCGTGGAAGGCCCTCTCCATCGGATCGGTCGACACCTCGGCGCAGGCGCGGGCGCCGACCACGACCAGGGTGCGAAAGGCCTCGGAGAGGTCGTCGTCGGCGCGCGCGGTCCGGCCGTCGGCGAGACACAGCGCGGCGATCGACATGCGGTTCTCGGTCAGGGTGCCGGTCTTGTCGGTGCACAGGACGGTCGCCGACCCGAGAGTCTCGATCGCCGCGGCGCGGCGGGTGAGGACGCGGGCCTGCGAGATCCGCCACGCCCCCATCGCCATGAAGACGGTCAGAACCAGGGGAAACTCTTCCGGCAACATCGACATGCCGAGGGCGATGCCGGCGAGCAGGCCGTCGAGCCAGCCGCCGCGCAGGGTCCCCCAGAGGACGACCACCAGCGCGGTGACGCCACCGCCGACGAGAGCGAAGAACCGCACCAGCCGCCCGGTCTGGACCTGGAGACGCGGCGCCTCGGTCTCCAGAGATCGCAGCGACTGACCGATCCGGCCGATCTCGCTCAGCGGACCGGTCGCCGTGACTTCGGCGAGGCCGGTTCCGCGCACCACCAGGGTTCCGGAGAAGACGTGGGCGAAGGCTTCTCCGCCGGGGCGCACCGCCGCCGTGCGCTCGGACGCGTCGCCGACCCGCTTGTCGACGGGAACGGATTCGCCGGTCAGCAGCGACTCGTCGGTCTGGAGATCGTGGCATCGGATCAGGACGGCGTCGGCCGGGACACGGTCGCCCTCGACGAGTACGACGAGGTCGCCGCGCACCACCTCGCGCCCGGCGATGCGCCGCTGCCGGCCCGCCCGGATCACCAGGGCGCGCGGGCTGGTCAGATCGCGCAGCGCCTCGAGCACGCGCTCGGTACGGCTCTCCTGGACCACGGTGATCACCACGGAGAGCGTGGCGAAGGCGAGCAGGACGAGGGCTTCCGTGGTGTCGCCGAGCAGCAGATAGACGCAACCGCCGCAGATCAGCAGCAGCAACATCGGTTCGCGCAGCACCTCGAACACGATGCGCAGCGGCGTCCGCCGCATCGCCCGGGGCAATTCGTTGAACCCTTCCGAGGCCGCACGACGCGCGGCCTCTTCGTCGCTCAGCCCGTCGAGACGGGGGGATTGCGGTCCTGCGTCGGTCATCTGCGCCTTCCGCGGAACGGATACGGCGAGAGTTTCCGCTCTTTCGGCGGGAAACGCATCCGTGGAATGGCGCGCCCATGGTCGAATGCCGCCTCGGCGAGCGATCGCCGATTCCGGACGGCGTGCGCGCCCGGATCGGTTATGATCGCATCGCCGACATCCCGCCGACCATCGGGTCGAAGGGACGGTTCGGCGCCACGTCGATCCCGAGCAGCCGCCGGCCGAGGCGAGAACAGGAGCAGCCGGTGATCGACCTCGAGATCCGCCACGTCACCACCTATCGCTACCGGCGCCCGGTCGAACTCTGGCCGCATCGGCTGCAGTTGCGCCCGCGCGAGAGCCGTGAACTGCGGCTGGTGTCGCTCAGTCTGGTGACGACGCCGTCGTCCACGCTGACCTGGTCGCACGACGTCTTCGGCAATGCCGTCGCCACCGCCACCTTCGCCGAGACGTCGAACATCCTGGTGATCGACAGCCTGGCGCGGGTCGGACTCGACGTCGCCGCCTGGCCGATCTTTCCGATCGACCCTTCGGCGGCGCGTTTCCCGTTCCGCTACGGCGACGGCGAATGGGCCGATCTCGGGATGCTTTCGACGCCGCAGTATGCCGACCCGAACGGCCGGCTGCGGTCCTGGGTCCAGGCCTTCGTGCGCGGTCCGTCGACCGACACACTGGCACTGCTGAAGGACATCGGCGCCGGTGTCTCCGCCTGGATCTCCTACCAGTCGCGCGACATGGAGGGTACGCAGACGCCGATCGAGACGCTCGATCGCGGCTGGGGCTCGTGCCGCGACTTCGCCGTGCTCTTCGCCGAGGCGGTCCGCACGCTCGGTTTCGGCGCGCGGATCGTCTCGGGCTATCTCCACGACCCGAGCCGCACCGCGATCGGCTCGTACGGCGGCGGCTCGACCCATGCCTGGGCCGAGGTCTACGTGCCGGGCGCCGGCTGGATCACCTTCGATCCGACCAACCGCAGCTTCGGTGGGGCCGACCTGATCCCGGTCGCGGTCGTCCGCGACATCCGCAACGCCGTGCCGGTATCGGGCAGTTTCCAGGGCGTGCCCGACGACCTCCTCGGCATGACCGTCGACGTCGCCGTCACGAGCTGACACCGGGGCGACACCGCCTCCCGGCGCGACGTCCGGCACGTTCCCCGCCCGGTCGCGAAATGAGTAGATTCCGACCCTGTGCGGCGGCGGGATCGTCGGCGAGAATCCCGTCGGGTCGCAGCCGGCCGTTCCGACGGAAGCGGTGTGAGACGCCCCTCGTCCCCCAACCTCGGACGACGACTGCGATCCACCTGACCGGTGTTCGCGATCCCCCCGCACGGCTCCGGCGCAATCGACCCGGCCGAACCGCCCACGGCCACGATCGGAACACCCCTCCGCCCGAGAGCCGATCGCGGCCGATGCGGCCGTCGCCTCCGACCGACCCGCACACCGCCGGGCCAGCCTTCGACTTCGTCGCCGCGGCACGCCCCGAGCCGACGGGTCTTCCAACCTCTCGAAAGGACGAGCGGTCATGATCGCCATCACGAGAAAGCTCCTTCTGCCCGTCGCGCTGATCCTCACGCTGGGGGCCTGTGCCAACGCCCGCGACACCCGCATGGCCGAAGGCGCCGGCATCGGCGGCCTCGGTGGCGCCGTCATCGGCGGTGCCGCCACCAACAGCGTCGGCGGCGCGCTCGTCGGCGGTGTCGCAGGTGCCGCGGTCGGCGCCGTGGTGGCGGATGCCACCCGACCCCACCATCGCGCCCGCTCCTGCTATTTCAGCACCGCTCTCGACGGACGCGTCTGCCGCTATCGCTGACCCGGCCGACGACCGGCCGCGTCCGTCGCCGGGCCCCCCGCCCGGCGACGGCGTCGGGCAGGAACCTCGCCTGCCCCTCTCCACGGCACCGGCAACCATGCCGGCGCCGGTCGAACGATCGGTTTGCCCGTGGCGACGACGATGAGCTTCTCCGGCCTCTCCTTCATGCGGCGTGCCCCCGCCGCGCCCTGGGATCAGACGTTCCCGATCCGCGGCGAGATCTTCGGCATCGAGCGCCTGGAACAACACGCGGCGAGCCTGGCGAGCGCCCAGTCGATCACCGATCGGCCGCCGCGAGTGCTGCCGCTGCACGCCCGCCTCGACGACAATGCCGCCGTGCTCCTCGCCGCCTATCGGACGAACGCGGCCGAGATCGAGAAGGGTCGCGACGTCGTGCCGGCGGCGGAATGGCTGCTCGACAACTACCATGTCGTCGAAGAACAGATCCGCGAGATCCGCGACGACCTGCCACCCGGCTACTATCGGCAGTTGCCCAAGCTGGCGGACGGCCCCTTCGCCGGCTATCCGCGCGTCTTCGGCATGGCCTGGGCCTTCGTCACCCACACCGACAGCCACTTCGATCCCGAGACGCTGCGCCGCTTCGTCGTCGCCTATCAGAAGGTCCAACCGCTCACCATCGGCGAGTTGTGGGCGATCGCCATCACCCTGCGCGTCGTGCTGATCGAGAACCTGCGGCGACTGAGCGACCAGATCGGATCGGGGCTGATCGAACGCGCCGATGCCGACGCGCTGGCCGATCGTCTGGCCAAGGCCGGGGACACGCGTTCGGCGCTCGAGGCCGACATCGCGGCGCGGTCGCCGGGTCCGCTCTCCGACGTCTTCGCCGGTCAGCTGGCCAAGCGGCTGCGCGATCTCGATCCGCGGGTGACGCCGGCCCTCGGCTGGCTCGAGGAACGGCTCGGTTGCCAGGACACCTCGGTCGCCGACGTGGTCCAGCGCGCCCAGCAACGCCAGGGCGCCTCCAACGTCTCGGCGCGCAACGTCATCACCTCGATGCGGCTGATCTCGGACATCGACTGGGCCGACCTGTTCGAGAGCGTCAGCCTCGTCGACGAGCGCCTGCGCGCCGAGAGCGCCTTCGCCGACATGGACTTCGCCACCCGCAACCTCTACCGCAACGCCGTCGAGCAACTGGCTCGCCGCTCGCCGCACAGTGAACTCGACGTGGCCGAACACGCCCTGCGCGCGGCTCGCGCCGCCGCCGCCGAGGCCGGCGATCCGGGCGAGGCCGAGCGCTGCGGCGACCCCGGTCATCACCTCGTCGCCCGCGGTCGCCGAGCCCTGGAGCAGCGCCTGCGTTTCCGTCCGCCGCTGAGCCTGCGGCTGAACCGGCTGGACGCCGCGCTCGGCATCGGCGGCTACATCGGCGCCTCGGTGATCGTCACGCTGGCGCTGCTGGCGGTGGCCCTGTGGGCCGTCGCATCGGCCGCGCCCGGCCTCGGCATCGGCTGGCTGGTCGCCCTGGGGGTGATCGGCTTCCTCCCCGCGGGCGAAGCGGCGACCGCACTGGTCGATCGCGCCGTCGTCTGGAGCTTCGGCCCGGTCGCCCTGCCCGGTCTCGAACTCGCCGACGGGGTGCCGACGCCGCTGCGCACCCTGGTGGTGGTGCCGACGCTGCTGACCGGCGAGGCCGATCTCCTCGAACAGATCGAGCGGTTGGAGATCCATCATCTCTCGGGGGCCGGCGGCGATCTCGCCTTCGCGCTCCTCACCGACGGGCTCGATGCCGCGACCGAGACGGTCGACGGCGACGAGGCCCTGCTCGAGACGGCGCGCGCCGCGATCGACGCCCTCAATCGGCGTCACGGCCCGGCGCCGAGCGGCGACCGCTTCCTGCTGCTGCATCGCCGCCGTGTCTTCGACGCGAGCGAAGGCGTGTGGATGGGTTGGGAGCGCAAGCGCGGCAAGCTGCACGAGTTGAACCGGCTGTTGCGCGGTGCGACCGACACGACCCACGTGCCGCGCCCCGACGGCGGGCCTTCGGTGCCGACCGGCGTGCGCTTCGTCGTCACCCTCGACGCCGACACCCGTCTGCCGCGCGACGCGGTGATCCGGCTGATCGGCAAGATGGCCCACCCGCTCAATCGGGCCCGGTTCGATCCGGTCGCCCGCCGGGTCGTCGAGGGCTACGGCATCCTGCAGCCGCGCGTCACCCCGTCGCTGCCGGTCGGTCACGAGGGATCCGTCCATCAGCGGGTGTTCTCCGGCCCCGGCGGCATGGACCCCTACGCCGCCGCGGTGTCCGACGTCTATCAGGACCTCTTCGGCGAAGGCTCCTACACCGGCAAGGGCATCTACGACGTCGATGCCTTCGAGGCGGCACTCGAAGGCCGCGTGCCCGACGACACGATGCTCAGCCACGACCTGTTCGAAGGCGTCTTCACCCGCGCCGGGCTCGCCTCCGACATCGAGGTGGTGGAGGAATATCCCTCCCGCTACGACGTCGCCGCCAAGCGCCAGCATCGCTGGACGCGCGGAGACTGGCAGCTGCTGCCGTGGATCTTCGGCACCACCCGCGGACCGCTGGCCGTGCCGTCCGTCGGTCGCTGGAAGATGATCGACAACCTCCGCCGCTCGCTCGTCGCGCCGCTCACCCTGGCGACGCTCGCCGTCGCCTGGATGCTGCCGGGTCCTGCGGCGCTGCGCGCCACCCTGGCCGTGATCGTCGGGATGGCGATTCCGGCCTTCGTGCCCGTCCTCCAGGCGCTGGTGCCGCGCCGGAGCGGCATTCGCCTCGGCAATCACGTCCGCGCACTCCTCGGCGATCTCGAGCTGGCGATCGCTCGGACGCTGCTCTCGGTCACGTTCCTCGCCGATCGCGCCTGGAGCATGGGCGATGCCGTCGTTCGCACCCTCCACCGCCTCCATCGGACCCGTCGTCATCTGCTCGAATGGACGACGGCCGCCCAGTCCCACGCCGGTTCGCGTCCCGGCGTCGTCGACGCCTACCGCCGAATGGCAGGAGGAGCCGTCGTCGGCCTCGGTCTCGCCGCCGTCGCGGTGGCGATCGAACCGTCGTCCTGGTTCGTCGCCGCGCCCTTCGCGCTGGCCTGGTTCGTCGCCCCGGCTCTGGCGCCGTGGATGAGCCGGTCGCCGACCACCGACCGCGATCGTGCCGCCACGCCCGACGACACGCGGCATCTCCGTCTGATCGCCCTTTCGACCTGGCGCTTCTTCGTCACCTTCGTCACGGCGGAAGGCAACTGGCTTCCGCCCGACAATTTCCAGGAAGACCCCGAACCGGTGGTGGCCTACCGCACCTCGCCGACCAATTTCGGGCTCTATCTGCTCTCGGCGATCGCCGCCCGCGACTTCGGCTGGGCCGGCACCACGGAAACGGTCGAACGGCTCGAGGCCACGCTCGCCGCCATGGCCCGGCTTCCCACCCACAACGGCCATTTCTACAACTGGTACGACATCCGCGACCTGCGCGTGCTGCCGCCGGCCTATGTCTCCAGCGTCGACAGCGGCAATCTCGCCGGCCACCTGATCGTCGTGGCCAATGCCTGCGAAGAATGGCTCGACGACACCGCCTCGCCCGAGATCCGAACCGGCCTGATCGACATCCTCGCCCTGATCCGCCGCGCCGCCGATCTGCCGTCCTCGGTGCGGGGCGATCGACGCCGCGCCTTCGTCACCCAGACGGACGAGATCGAAACGGAGTTGAACGGCGGTCGCGCGATCGAGACGCTGCTGCCCGCCCTGGCGCGGCTCGCCGGCAAGCTCGTCGATCTCGCCCGCGATCTCGCACCCGTCGGCGACGACCACGCCGACGCGGCGTTCTGGTCGGAGACGCTCCTCCGCGCGATCACGGCCCACGACCACGATCGCACGGCGTTTCCGACGCTCGCCGATCGTCTGACGGCCGTGGCGGCGACGGCTCGGGCGATGGCGACGGCGATGGACTTCGCCTTCCTGCTCGATCCCGAACGCAAGCTCCTGTCGATCGGTTTCTCGGTCGACGACAACAGCCTCGATCCCAACTGTTACGACCTGCTCGCCTCCGAGGCGCGGCTCGCCAGCCTCTTCGCAGTCGCCAAGGGCGACGTCGAGACCCGTCACTGGTTCCGTCTCGGTCGCTCGGCGACCCCGCTGGGTGTCGGTTCGGCGCTGATCTCGTGGTCGGGGTCGATGTTCGAGTACCTGATGCCGTCGCTGGTGATGCGCGCGCCGAGCGGCAGCCTGCTCGAGCAGACCAATCGGCTGGTGGTCGAACGCCAGGAGGCCTACGGCCGGGCCCAGGGGATTCCCTGGGGGATCTCGGAATCCGCCTACAGCGCCCGCGATCTCGAACTGACCTATCAATATTCGAGCTTCGGCGTGCCCGGCCTCGGCCTGAAGCGCGGTCTGGCGCAGAACCTGGTGATCGCGCCCTATGCCACCGGGCTCGCCACCATGGTCGACCCGCACGGCGCCCGCCGCAACTTCGACCACCTCGCCACCATCGGCGGCGCCGGCCGCCACGGTTTCTACGAGGCGCTCGACTTCACGCCGTCCCGTCTGCCCGACGAGACGGCGGTGGTGATCGTCCGCTCCTACATGTCGCATCACCAGGGCATGACCATCGTCGCGATCGCCAATGCCCTGCAGGGTGGCCGGATGCGGTCGCGGTTCCATCGCGAGCCGATGATCCGGGCCTGCGAACTGCTGCTGCAGGAGCGGATGCCGCGCGACGTCGCCACCGCCCGTCCGCGCGCCGAGGAGATGAAGGCCGTCGCCGGCGCCGGGGTGGCGCGGGGCCTGACGGTGCGGCGCATCGATGCGCCGAACGTCGGTCCGCCGATCACCCACCTCCTGTCGAACGGCCGCTACGCGGTGATGGCGACCGCCACCGGCGGCGGCTACAGCCGCTGGCAGGACATCGCCGTGACACGCTGGAGCGAGGACGCCACCCGCGACGCCGACGGCGCCTTCGTCTTCCTGCGCGACACCGCCAACGGTCGGGTCTGGTCGGCGACCGCCGGTCTCCTCGGCGGCGCGACCGGCGGCGACGAGGTGGTGTTCGGCGAGGATCACGCCGACTACGTCCACCGCGACGGCTCGCTCACCACCACCCTGGAGGTGCTGGTCTCCGGCGAGGACGACGGCGAGGTCCGCCGCCTCTCGCTGACCAACACCGGCCGGCGAACCCGCGAGATCGAGCTCACCTCCTACGCCGAGCTGGTGCTGGCCGGCGTCGCCGCCGACGCGGCGCATCCCGCCTTCGCCAAGATGTTCGTCGAGACGGAGTATCTGCCGGAATTCGGTGCCCTGCTGGCGACCCGCCGTCGCCGCACGCCCGACGAGACGCCGGTGTGGGCCGCCCATTTCGCCGTCGTCGAGGGCGAGACCGTCGCCGAACCGCAATGGGAGACCGACCGCGCCCGCTTCCGTGGCCGCAGCCGGCCGATCGCCGCGAGCGCCGTGCTGGTCGACGGCCTGCCGCTCTCCGGCACGGTCGGCACGGTGCTCGACCCGATCTTCGCGCTGCGCCGCCGGGTGAAGGTCCCGGCCGGAAAACCGACCCGCGTCGCCTTCTGGACGGTGGTGGCGGCGTCGCGGGACGAGGTCCTGGCCCTCGTCGACACCCATCACGACCGCAGCGCCTTCGATCGCGCCAAGACGCTCGCCTGGACCCAGGCCCAGGTCCAGCTGCGCCATCTCGACATCGATCCGGTCGAGGCGGCCGACTTCCAGCGCCTCGCGGCGCCGATCCTCTATGCCGATCCCCGCTTCCGGGCCTCCTCGGACGCCATCGTCCGCGGAGCCGGTCCGCAGTCGGGCCTGTGGCCACACGCGATCTCCGGGGATCTTCCGATCGTCCTCATGCGCATCGACGACGTCGAGGACTTGCCCTGTGTCCTGCAGTTGCTGCGCGCCCACGAATATTGGCGGATGAAGCGGCTCGCGGTCGATCTGGTGATCGTCAACGAGCATGCGCCCTCCTACGTGCAGGACCTCCAGGCCGCGATCGAGACGGCGCTGCGCTCCAGCCAGTCGCGTCCGAGGCACGGCGACGAACCGGCGCGGGGCACCGTCCATGCCCTCAGGGCCGACATGATGAGCGTCGAGGCGCGCGCCCTGATCGAATCCGTCGCCCGGGTGGTGCTGATCGCCCGACGTGGGCCCTTCGCCGATCAGCTCGCCCGCGCGACGGCGTCGTTCCCCGCCGCGACGGCGCCGATCCGCAGGGCGCGCCGGTCGTCGCTGTCGCTCGCCCGGATGCCGGAGGATGCGCGCCCGTACCTCGAGTTCTTCAATGGTCTCGGCGGCTTCGCCGACGACGGCCGCGAATACGTCACCATCCTCGACGACGATCGCACCACGCCGGCCCCCTGGGTCAACGTCGTCGCCAATCCCGACTTCGGCTTCCAGGTCTCGACCGAGGGCTGCGGCTACACCTGGAGCGAGAACAGCCGCGAGAACCAGATCACCCAGTGGTCGAACGACCCGGTCGTCGACCCTCCCGGCGAGGCCTTCTACGTCCGCGACGAGGCGACCGGCGAGTTGTGGAGCCCGACGGCCCAGCCGATCCGCGACGGCGGCACCTATGTCGCCCGCCACGGCTTCGGCTACAGCCGCTTCGAGCACGACGCCCACGGCATCGCGCTCGTGCTGACGCAGTTCGTGCCGATCGCCGGACCGATCAAGATCTCGCGGCTCGTCCTGCGCAATCTGACGTCGCGACCGCGCCGACTGTCGGTCACCGCCTATGCCGAATGGGTGCTGGGCACACGCCGAGGCGCCTCCGCCCCCTTCGTCACCACCGCGATCGATGCGGAGACCGGGTTCCTCGTCGCGCGCAATCCCTGGAGCCTCGGCTTCTCGGGTCGCGTCGCCTTCGCCGACCTCGCCGGCCGCCAGACCGCCTGGACCTGCGACCGTACCGAGTTCCTCGGCCGCAACGGCTCGCCCGCGGCACCGGTCGCCTTCCTCGGGCGCTCCCCTCTCGGCGGTCGCGCCGGCGCCGGCTTCGACCCCTGCGCCGCGCTCCAGCGCACGGTCGATCTCGCCCCCGGCGAGACGGTCGAGGTGGTGTCCTTCCTCGGCGAGTGCCGCACCATCGAGGAGGCGCGGAGCCTGATCGCGCATTGGCGCACCGCCGATCTCGACGCCGCCTTCGCCGAGGTTTCGGCGCATTGGCGGGCGCTGCTCGGCACGGTGCGGGTCTCGACCCCCGACCGGGCGATGGACGTGATGCTCAACGGTCGTCTGCTCCATCAGACGCTCGCCTGCCGCATCCTGGCGCGTTCCGCCTTCTATCAGGCGAGCGGTGCCTACGGGTTCCGCGACCAGCTGCAGGACGGCATGGCACTGTCGACGGCGCTGCCGGCCGAGACCCGCCGGCATCTGCTGCGCGCCGCCGGGCGTCAGTTCGTCGAGGGCGACTTCCAGCACTGGTGGATGCCGGGCACCGGCATCGGCGTCAGGACGCGGATCTCCGACGACCGGGTCTGGCTCGGCCATGCCGTCGCCACCTATGTCGCCACCTCGGGCGACGTCGCCATCCTCGACGAGGTCGTGCCTTTTCTCACCGGCCCGCGCCTCGGCCCCGGCGACCACGACGCCTATTTCCAGCCGATGATCGCCGACGAATGCGCGACGCTCTACGAGCACTGCGCCCTCGGCCTCGACCGCTGCATCGAACTCTCCGGTGTCCACGGCCTGCCGCTGATCGGCACGGGCGACTGGAACGACGGCATGAATCGGGTCGGCGAAGGCGGCCAGGGCGAGAGCGTCTGGCTCGCCTGGTTCCTGCTGAAGACCCTCGCACAGTTCGTGCCCTTCGCCGACGCCCGCGACCCCGTCCGCGCGGCGCGTTGGCGCGACCATGCCGCGCTGCTGCGGGCCCGCGTCGAGGCGGAGGCCTGGGACGGCGCCTGGTATCGCCGGGCGACCTACGACGACGGCACCTGGCTCGGTTCGGCGGCGAGCGACGAGTGCCGGATCGATTCCATCGCCCAGTCCTGGGCGGTCTTGTCGGGGGCCGCCGATCCGCGCCGCGCGGCGACGGCGATGGAGTCGCTCGATCGGCTTCTGGTGCGGGAGGACGACGGCCTCGCCCTGCTCTTCACGCCGCCCTTCGACGCGACGACGCACGATCCCGGCTACATCCGCGGCTATCCGCCGGGTCTGCGCGAGAACGGCGGCCAATACAGCCATGCCGCCATGTGGGCGATCCTGGCCCATGCCGCGCTCGGCGACGGCGATCGCGCCCATCGCCTGTTCGCGCTCCTCAACCCGGTCGCCCATGCCCTGACGCCCGAGGCGGTCGAGCGATACGCGGTCGAGCCCTATGTCGTCGCCGCCGACGTCTATTCGGTGGCACCACACGTCGGTCGCGGCGGCTGGACCTGGTACACCGGCGCCGCGGGCTGGATGTACCGCGCCGGCGTCGAGGGCATCCTCGGCATCCGCCGCGCCGGCGAGACCCTCGTCGTCGCCCCCTGCCTTCCCGCCGCATGGCCCGGCTTCGCCGCCACGGTGACGATCGGCGCGTCGCGGATCGACCTGCGCGTCGAAAAGCCCGTCGGCGTGCGGACGCGCGTGATCGGGGAGGTCACCCTCGACGGCACCGCGATGGTCCTCGGCGACGACGGCGCCGTCCATGTCGACCTCGCCCCGGGGCACCACGTCCTGGTGGTCGCCATGGGAACCTCGTGAAGCGGCGGACGCGCCGATCGCGCCGCCGTCACCGCGGATGGTGCGCGGACACGACGACGATCCGCGCCGTGGGAACGGCGCGGTCGGGATCGGTCGTGTTCGGGGGGATGGGCGACGTCGACACGCGCGTCGCAGAGGCGTCAGCGCGCCGGGCGTCTGGCCGGCGGCTGCGGGGTGGTGATGGAGGGCGCGACCGCGCCGTGCCAGCCCTCGAACGAGGTCGGCAGATCGCCGGCGACGTCGACATGGGCGGCGACGCTGTCTTCGCGCAGGGTCTTTTCCGAGAACCGCAGATCGAGAAGGCGGCCGTCGTCGGTGCGCAGCCGGATGCCGCGGCGCCCGAAGGCGCGCCCGAGGCCGGCGGCGCTGGAGCGGATCTCGCCGCTGCCGATGACGACGTGTGGTCCGACGGCGAAGCCGTCGATGTCGTAGGAGGCCCGGGCGATGTCCCGTCCGTCCGCCGACACGACGCCGTGGCCGTGTAGTCTGCCGAGGTAACGCAACGGAGCCTCCGATCGACGCGCCGTCAGGCGGGGCGCGAATCCGCTTCGAGGATGGCGTCCAGTTCCGCCGGGTCGATGGCGACGACCTGCC
>NZ_JBQUZT010000003.1:0-499063 GCF_056313705.1 Pinisolibacter sp. DMC100
GACGCGGAGGTGAAGTAGTTGACCGGGTTGTCGAGCGCCGAGTTGACCTTCTTGCCGGTGGCGAGACGGTTCTCGGTCTGGGTCTGTTGCTTGTTGATGGACTGCAGCGAGCCGAGATTCTGACGGACGCCGGTCGACAAGATGGTAGCCATGGCTTTCAACCCCATTCTAGGATTTGGTTTCGCACATGGGGCGATCCTATCGACGGCTTGCTCTTCAATTCGTGAAGCGGATTGGTAAAGAATCTCACTGGCTCGGACTCCGCCGAATTAAGCTTACCCATTGGTAAGTCCGGTCGACGAGGCCGCTGCGCGGGCGTTCCCGCGACCGTGGCGCGATCGGGGAAGATTCTTCCCGTGACCGCACCTGCGATGCTGCGTTGCGGGAAGAATGATCCCGAAATCGGCGGAATTCGGAAGATTTTTAGGTCAGCACTGTTGACCTTTTTCGGGACCGGGCGTAGCGTGCCGGCCGTTCGAAAAGGAAGGGTCGATCCATGACCGCGCTCGATTGGTCCCATGTCTTCGCCACGCGATCGGAGCGCATGCGCGCATCCGAGATCCGCGAGCTCCTGAAACTCCTCGACCAGCCCGACATCATCTCCTTCGCGGGCGGCATCCCGGACCCGGCACTGTTCCCGGTAGAGGCCATTCGCGACGCCCAGCACGCCATCCTGTCCGATCCGAAGCAGGCGGCGCAGGCGCTGCAGTATTCGATCTCGGAAGGCTACCTGCCGCTGCGCGGTTGGATCGCCGATCTGATGGGCAAGAACGGCGTTCCCTGCACGCCCGACAACATTCTGATCACCTGCGGTTCGCAGCAGGGGCTCGACTTCCTCGCCAAGATGCTGCTGTCGCCCGGCGACACCGCGCTGGTCGAGGCGCCGACCTATCTCGGTGCGCTGCAGGCCTTCAACTGCTACGAGCCGCGCTACGACCGGCTGATCCCGGACGGCGGCAACGTCACGCCGGCGGCCTATGCCGCCGCGGCGGCGAAGAACGGCGGGCGGGTCAAGTTCGCCTATGTCGTGCCCGACTTCGCCAATCCGACCGGCATCACCCTGTCGGTCGAGAACCGCGAGAAGCTGCTCGATCTCGCGACCGAGCTGGCCATCCCGGTGATCGAGGATTCGGCCTATCAGGCGCTGCGTTTCGAAGGGGAGGCGGTGCCGTCGATCCTGTCGCTCGACGTGGCGCGCAACGGCGGCGACATCGAGAAGACCCGCACGGTCTACTGCGGCACCTTCTCCAAGACGCTGGTGCCGGCGCTGCGCATCGGCTGGATCGTCGCGGCCTCGCCGCTGATCCAGAAGCTGGTGCTGACCAAACAGGCGGGCGATCTGCATTCTTCGACGCTGAACCAGATGGTCATGGCGCGCTTGGCCCAGACCACCTACGACGCCAACGTCGCCCGGGCGATCGCGCTCTATCGCACCCGGCGCGACGCGCTGATGGCGGCGCTCGCCGCCTCGATGCCGAAGGGCGTGGAGTGGACGAAGCCGGAAGGCGGTCTCTTCACCTGGGTGACGCTGCCGGAAGGCATCGACGGAGCGGAGCTTCTGGCGCGTTCCGTCGCCGAGGAGCGCGTCGCCTTCGTGCCGGGCAAGGCGTTCTTCGCCACCGACGCGATGGCCAACACCATCCGCCTCAACTTCTCCTCGCCGACGGTCGAGGACATCGGCGAAGGCGTCGCGCGGCTCGGCCGCCTGATCGCCCGCATGACACCGTGAGAGAAAGGGGGGCGTCGTGAGCTTCCGTGACGTCCTCCTCGCCCTCGTCGTCGTGGCGATCTGGGGCTTCAACTTCGTCGTCATCAAGGTCGGCGTGGCGGACGTGCCGCCGCTGCTGCTGACCGGCCTGCGCTTCCTCTTCGCAGCGCTGCCGGCGGTGTTCTTCGTGCGGCGGCCGGCGTGTGCCTGGCATTGGGTGGTCGCCTTCGGCCTCATTCTCGGCGTCGTCAAGTTCGGCCTGCTGTTCGTCGGCATGAAGGCCGGCATGCCGGCCGGCCTCTCCTCGATCGTGCTGCAGATGCAGGCCTTCTTCACCATGGGCCTCGCCTTCGTCTTCCTCGGCGAGAAGCCGGCGGCAATCCAGATCCTCGGCGCGGTGATCGCCGCCCTCGGCATCGCCGTCATCGCCTCGGCGCGGGCCGGCGGTGGGGCGGCGCTCGGGCCGTTCCTGATGGTGCTGGCGGCGGCGGCCTGTTGGGGGCTCGCCAACATCGTCACCAAGAAGGCCGGTCGGATCGACATGCTCGGCTTCGTCGTCTGGGCGAGCCTGGTGGCGCCGCTGCCGCTCTTCGCGCTGTCTCTCGCCTTCGAGGGCTGGCCGGCGATCGTGGCGGCGCTCGCCCATCCGACCCCGATCGCCGTCGGGGCGGTCGCCTATCTCGCCTGGCCGACGACGGTCCTCGGCTTCGGCATCTGGTCGAACCTGATGTCGCGCCATGCCGCCGCCACCGTGGCGCCGTTCTCGCTGCTGGTGCCGGTCTTCGGGATGTCGAGCGCGTGGTTGGTGCTCGGCGAGCCGATCGGCGGGCGCGAGGCGATCGGCGCGGCGCTGGTGGTGGCCGGGCTGGTGGTCAACGTCTTCGGACCGCGCCTCACGCGACCGGCCGCCTGATCAGAACTTGGTGCGCGCCCGCATCGCCTGGGCGATGGTGCCGTCGTCGAGATAGTCGAGTTCGCCGCCGACCGGAACGCCGTGGGCGAGCCGCGTCACCGTGATGTCGCGGCCTTCTTCCGCCAGACGGGCGATCTGGTCGGTGACGTAATGGGCGGTGGTCTGGCCCTCGACGGTGGCGTTGACCGCCAGGATCACCTCGCGGATCGGCTCGGTGCGGCAGCGCTCTACCAGCGCGTCGATGGTGAGGTCGGACGGGCCGATCCCGTCGAGCGGCGACAGCACGCCGCCGAGCACGTGATACTTCGCCGAGATCGCCCCGGCGCGCTCCAGCGCCCAGAGGTCCGACACGCCCTCGACCACCACCAGGACCGAACCGTCGCGGCGTTCGTCGCGGCAGACGGTGCAGGGGTCGGAGGTGTCGATGTTGCCGCAGACCGAGCAGACGCCGACCTTCTCCAGCGCCACGTCCATGGCACGGACGAGGGGGGAGAGGAGGCTCTCCTTCTTCTCGATCAGATGCAGCGCCGCGCGCCGCGCCGAGCGCGGGCCGAGACCCGGCAGCTTGGCGAGCAACTGGATGAGCCGTTCGATCTCGGGTCCGGCGACGGAACGTGCCACGAAGCCACTCTTCGTCTGATGATTCGATTGACCCAATCTAGCGTGTTCGCCGTGCACGGGTCGTCGCGATCCGCGGTCGGGCGGCGGGACACTTCCGGCGGCGGGCGGGCCCGGCGCGACCGGAGCCCTCAGAACGGCAGCTTGAAGCCGCCGGGGGCGCCGGGCAGGCCGAGGCCGCCGGTGACGTCGGCCATCTTCTCGGCGATCGCCGCTTCCGCCTTGACGTGGGCATCGCGATGGGCGGCGACGATCAGGTCCTCGAGGATCTCGGTCTCGGCCGGGTTCATCAGCGACGGGTCGATCTTCACGCCCTTCAGTTCGCCCTTGCCCGAGATGGTCACCGCGACGAGGCCGGCGCCGGAAGTTCCGGTCACGGCGATCTCGGCGAGCTCGTCCTGGAGCGTCGCCATGCGGGCCTGCATCTCCTTGGCCTTGCTCATCATCTTCATGAAGTCCATGGGGCGTTCTCCGCGCTCGTGTTTCTTCAGTCGTCCGGCGACCAGCCCGGATCGTTCTCCTCGCCGGCCGGCGGGGCGTCCCAGGCGAGACCGTCGCCGCCGTCGTCCTCGCCCGTCTCGGCGGCGCGCACCCGCACGTCGACGATCGACGCGCCGGGGAAGCGCTTCAGCACGGCCGCGACCAGCGGTTCGGCGCGGGCGTCGGTGACGAGCTTGTCGCGCGCCTCCTCGCGTTCCTCGGCGACCGTCGCACCGCCCTGCTCGCGCGAGACGGCGACGATCCAGCGTTCGCCGGTCCACTCGGAGAGCTTGGCGGCGAGGAGCTGCGGCAGGTCGAAGGAGGCGCCGGGCTCGAGCGACACGTCGATGCGGCCGGGGGCGAAGGCGACGAGGCGCATCTGGCGCTCGACGGCGATCTTGAGGCGAATGTCGCGATGTTCGGCGGCGAGCGCCGCGACGTCGGCGAGATCGGTCAGGCGCGGCCCGCGACGCGGCGGCGCGGCGGGCTTCGCGGGAGCTTGCTGCGGTGCCTCGTTGGAGGCGACGAGGCGCGGACCGGGCGCGGGGGCGGCGGGTGCCGTATCCGCGAGGCGGGCCTGCGGCATGCCCGGCGCCTGACCGGGGGCGGCGAGCGCGGCACCGGCGACGGCCTGGGTGCGGGCCATCGCCGAGGCACCGCCGTTGCCGCCGCCCGAGGGGCCGCGCGGGGCGGAGGGCGCGCCGTCCGACGGGGAGAGCGTGCCCTCGCGCAGCATCTTCAGCGCTTCGTCGGGGGTCGGCAGGTCGCTGGCGTAGGCCAGGCGGACGAGCAGCATCTCGGCGGCGGCGAGCGCCTTGGGGGCGTTCTTGACCTCGTCGTGGCCCTTGAGGAGCATCTGCCAGGCGCGCGACAGCACGCGCACCGAGAGATCGCGGGCGAAGGCTCCACCGCGCACCCGCTCGTCCTCGGAGACCGAGGCCTCGTTCGCGGCTTCCGGCACCAGCTTCATGCGGGTGACGAAATGGGTGAACTCGGCGAGATCGGCGATCACCACGGTCGGGTCGGCGCCGACGTTCCACTGGGCGCGCAGCTCGGCGAGCGCGGACGCCGCATCGCCCTTCATCAGGTGTTCGAACAGGTCGATGACGCGGGCGCGGTCGGCGAGGCCGAGCATCTGGCGGACTTCCGCCACCTCGATACGGCCCTCGCCGTGGGCGATCGCCTGATCGAGCAGCGAGAGACTGTCGCGCACCGAGCCTTCGGCGGCGCGGGCGACGAGACGCAGCGCCTCGTCGTCGATCTCGACCTTCTCCGCGTCGGCGATCTTCTTCAGATGGGCGACCAGCACGTCGGTCTCGATGCGACGCAGGTCGAAGCGCTGGCAGCGCGACAGGATGGTGATCGGAACCTTGCGGATCTCGGTGGTGGCGAAGATGAACTTCACGTGCTCGGGCGGCTCTTCCAGCGTCTTCAGCAGGCCGTTGAAGGCCTGGTTGGAGAGCATGTGCACCTCGTCGATGATGTAGACCTTCATCCGCGCCGAGACGGGCTTGTAGCGCACCGCCTCGATGATCTCGCGGATGTCGTTGATCGAGGTGTGGGAGGCCGCGTCCATCTCGATGACGTCGACGTGGCGGCCTTCCATGATCGCCTTGCAGTGGGTGCCGAGCCGATCCATCTCGATGGTCGGCCGGTCGATCTCGCCGGGGATCTCGTAGTTGAGCGCGCGGGCGAGGATGCGGGCGGTGGTGGTCTTGCCGACACCGCGCACGCCGGTCAGCATCCACCCTTGCGCGATGCGGCCGATCGAGAAGGCGTTCGACAGGGTGCGCACCATCGGCTCCTGGCCGATGAGGTCGTCGAAGCTCTGCGGGCGATACTTGCGGGCGAGGACCCGATAGGCGCCGGAGGCGGCCGGGGGCGTCGCATCGGGCGGAAGAAGACCGTCCATGCGCTTCTGCCTTTCCTCGAACCGGTCGGAGAAGGGATCGGCTGGGCCGATCGGCGTCGCCCGAAGGCGAGAAGGAGGCCGACGCGCGACCCGCGTCCGACTCGTCTGGGCTGCTTCCTTCCGGACCTGACCCGGTCGGCGAGTGACAACGTCCACCGCCGACCTCCCGAGCGTTCATATCGAGGATCGGACGAGGAAATGCAAGAGGGGGTGGCGTCGCGGCGGCGGATGTCCACGGGGCCGCGCCGATCGACGCTACGTCAGGCGCGGGCGAGGCCGCGCAGGCGGCCGAGGACGGCGGGGCCGGCGAAGATCACGACGTTGCCGGCGATCGTCAGACCGAGACCGAGGACGGTGCGGCCGTCCCAGACGTAGCCTTCCCACAGCCCCGAGAGGACGAGGGCGACGACCGGGAACATCACCGTCGCATAGGCCGCACGGCCCGAGCCGATGCGGGCGACCAGCATCAGGTAGGTGGTGAAGCCGATCACCGAGCCGAAGATCGCCAGCCAGCCGAGCGCCAGGAGATAGGTCGCGTCCGGCGGGGCGACGATCGGCGTGCCGGTGACGAGGATCAGCACCATGAGGAAGGCGGCGCCCCAGCTCATGCCCCAGGCGTTGGCGGTCGCCGGCGGGATGCCGGCGGCGGAGTTGCGCCGCGACACCATGTTGCCGAGCGAGAAGCAAAGCGTGCCCAGCGCTGCGAGCGCGAGGCCGATGGGGGCGTTCGCGCCGAAGGCGCCGTCGCGGATCGCCGGGGCGAAGAGGACGGCGAGGCCGCCGAGGCCGAGGGCGGCGGCGAAGAGGGTGCGCCGGGCGATCGGCTCGCCGAAGAGGAGGCGGGCGAGCACGGCGTTGTAGAGCGTCGCCAGCGAGAAGACGACCGAGACCAGCCCGCTCGGGATGAAGCGCGTGGCGTTGTAGAAGCAGACGAAGTTCATCGAGAACAGGCAGACGCCCAGCAGTGCCGCGAAGCCGTGGTCGCGCGGCCGCATCGGCGCGAGCCTTCCCGTGAGCGCCAGTCCCGGTCCGAGGATCACCGCGGCGAGGGCGAAGCGGTAGAAGATCGAGGTCAAGACCGGCACCGGGCCGAGCTGCAGCGCGATGGCGAACCAGGTGGTGCCCCAGACGAAGACGGTGACGGCGAAGAGGGCGAGATTCATCGATGGGGCTCCGGCGGTGGTCGGCCGGCAGGATGGACCCGTCGGCGGTTGCTCGGATTGCACGATCTTGCGGTGAAGGCGGCGCAGGCGGGAAGCCGGGATTGCCGTCGCCACGGGCGAGGGGCAGAGTGACGGGGAACGCTCCCCTTCTTTCTCACGCCGCCGATGATCGCCGCCCAGTCCGTCTTCGACCAGCTCTCGCGCTCGCGTGCCCGTCTGTGGCACCGGCTCGACGTCGGCCGCGGTCGCGGCGCGGCGGTGTGGTCGAACGATGCCGACCGGGTGCGCTACGACGACACGGCGCTGCACACGCTGAGCCTCTATCTCGTCGGCGGCGAGGAGAGCCGACGGCTCGATCGCGGCGCGGTGCGCGGCTGGGCGGGGGCGCTGACGCTGATGCCGGCGGGATCGTCGTCGGACTGGGACATCGGCGGTCGCTTCCGCTTCGTCCATCTCTATCTCGACGACGCCCGCCTCCGGCACTTCGCCGAGGCGACGCTCGAGCGCGATCCGGCGCGGGTGTCGCTCGCCGACCGGACCTATTGGGAGGATCCGGAACTCGCCGCCGGCATGGTGGCGCTGGCGCGGGTCTGCGAGGCGGGCGACGCCTTCGCCGCCGAAGGGGTGATCGCCGAGGTCTGCCACCGGCTGCTGACAGCGCCGGGGGCGGGCACCATGGCGCGGCCGGTGCGCGGCGGGCTCTCGGCCGCGGTGTCGCGGCGGGTGACGGCACGGCTGCGCGACAACCTCGACAGCCCGGCGAGCCTCGAGGATCTGGCGGCGGAGGCGGGTCTCAGCCCGTTCCATTTTCAGCGGATGTTCCGGGCGAGCCACGGTCTCAGCCCGCGCGCCTTCCTCGAGCATCTGCGGGTGGAGGAGGCCAAGCGGTTGATGCGGGCGGGCGTCGGCCTCGCCGAGGTGGCGAGCGCCTGCGGCTTCGCCCACCAGAGCCACCTCACCCGCGCCTTCCGCGCCGTGACCGGCACGACGCCGGGGGCGTGGCGGGCGGCGATGGTGGACGTCAGCCGAACAGTTCCGGCCGCCTGACGCGCAGCGTCTGGACGGCGAAGGCGGTCTTGAGGTCGAGGTTGTCGCCGCGATCGACGTAGGCCGCCAGTTCGGCGAGATCCATCGTCACCACCTCGATGTCCTCGCCCTCGTGGGCGAGGCCGCCGCCTTCGGCGACGCGGGCGGCGGCGAGATCGACCTCGGCCAGATAGACCCAGACCTTCTCGCCGACGAGACCGGGCGAGGGGCGGACGGCGCCGGCGAGATCGAGGCGGCCGAGTGCGAGGCCGGCCTCTTCCATCGCCTCGCGGCGGGCGGTCTCCTGCGGGTCTTCGTTCGCCTTGTCGAGGAGGCCGGCGACCACTTCGAGCATCAACGGATCGTCGCCCTGGAGGGCCTGCGGCAGGCGCAGCTGGCGGACGAGGACGGCGCGGCGGGCGACCGGATCGAAGGGCAGGACGGCGGCGGCGCGGCCGTGGTCCTCGATCTCGAAGCTCTGGACGTGGGGCGTGCCGTCGGAGCGGGTGCGCTCGAAGGTGACGCGTTCCAGCGTGCAGAAGCCCTTCCACAGGGTCTCGCGGGAGAGGATGCGGAAGGGCAGGGCGCCCGTCTTCGTCTCGGGCGCGTTCATCTCAATCGACCTCGGAGCCGGGGGCCAGGGTGATGCGGAGACCGTCGAGGTGCTCGGCGGTGAGGATCTGGCAGGCGAGACGGGAGTTGTCCTGTACCTCGAAGATCTGGTCGAGCTGGTCCATCTCCTCGTCGGTGGCGGGCGGGATCTCGCCCATCCACTCCGGATCGACATAGACGTGACAGGTGCCGCAGGCGCAGGCACCGCCGCATTCCGCCTTGATCGGCAGGCCCCAGTCGCGGATCACCTCCATGACGCGGAACCCGTCGAGGGCGGCGAGCGTGTGCTCGACCCCGTCACGGTCGACGACGTGGATCTTGATCGCGCCTTCGTCGAAGGGATCGAAGGGATCTTCGTCGAAGATCGGGGCGGCAACATGCGGGCTGGTCACGGCGTCTTCCTCGTGCGTTCCGGGGGGATACTCCAGCCGGGCCGCCCGATCAATCGCCGCGCCCTCCGCCGTTCGGGGGAGAAGCGCGGTCTCTTTCGGGATGGATGGTCTCAGCGGACGACGTGGGCCCAGGGACGGCCGGGCAGCGAGGCGGCGGGACGGTCGCCGGCACGCTGGTAGTGGATCGGCACGACGGGGCGTTCGCCCGCCTCGAGGCGACGACGCGTCGGGCCGTCGACGATCACCAGCGTGTCGAAGCCGCAGCGGCCGTAGGCCTCGAGCTGGTCCCACAGCACGTCGCCGATCGCCCGGAGTTCACCGGCAAAGCCCCAGCGCTCGCGGGCGAGGCGGGCGGTCGAATAGCCGCGACCGTCGCCGAACTTGGGGAAGCGCACGGCGAGCGCGCCGACACGGGGCAGGTCGGCACCGATCTCCTCGATCCGGTCGGCGGGCTCGAGCAGGATGCCGAGGTCGGCGCCGCGCGCCAGCAGCGTCTCGCGCTCGGCGAGGAAGCGGGCGAGCGAGACGAAGAAGGCTCCGGCGGGGAGCTCCGCATCGTCGGCGACCAGGACCCGGGCGTCGGGTTCGAAACGGGAATTGCGGAAGACGTCGCTCATCGGTCAGATCCCACTGCCGTCGTTTTCGGATCCGGCCGAAAGGCCGAGATGGATGCCGCATTCGGTCTTGGCGCGGCCGCGCCAGCGTCCGGCGCGCGGGTCCTCGCCCGGCGCGACGCGGCTGGTGCAGGGCAGGCAGCCGATCGAGGGGTAGCCTTTCTCGACCAGCGGATGGGCCGGCAGACCACGGAGACGCGCGCGCTCGACGAGCGCGTTCGGCTCCCAGGCGGCGAGCGGGTTCACCTTGATGCGCGCGCCGTCGGCCTCGAAGGTCGGGATCGTCGTGCGGGTCGCGGCCTGGAAGCGCTTGCGTCCGGAGATCCAGGCGGAGAACCCCTCCATGCCGCGGGCGAGCGGCTCGACCTTGCGCAGGGCGCAGCAGGCGTCGGGGTCGTCGTTCCACAGCCAGTCGTCGGGGTCGCGGTTCACGAGTTCCTCGCGGCTCGGGCCGAGGGCGCGGACGTCGGTGAAGCCGAGGCGCTCGACGAGGCGGTCGCGGTGGCGCAGCGTCTCGTCGAAATGCCTGCCGGTGTCGACGAAGAGGATCGGGATCGCCTTCGAGACGGAGGCGACCAGATCGAGCAGCACCGCCGATTCCGCCCCGAAGGAGGAGACGACGGCGATCCGGCCGGGAAACAGCCGATGGACCGCGCGGTCGATCAGCTCCTCGGTCGGCAGGCCGGCGTGTGCGGCGTCGAGTTCGCGCGCGCGGGTCTCCGCGGCGGTCGCCGCCGTCGTCTTGGGCCGGAGGTCGGGCGCGACGATCGAGACGGAGGTCATGCCGCCTCGCTCTCGCTGGTCAGTGCCGCCTTGAAGGGGGCGAGGCCGACGCGGGCATAGGTCTCGAGGAAGGTCTCGGCGCGCGAGCTGCGCAGCGCCAGATAGGTCTCGACGATGGTCTCGACCGCGCCGGGCACCTCGTCGGGCCAGAAGCCGGGGCCGGCGCTGTCGCCGATGCGGGCACCGACGCCGGGATCGCCGCCGAGCGTGATCTGGTAGAACTCGCGACCCTTGCGGTCGACGCCGAGGATGCCGATGGCACCGACGTGGTGATGGCCGCAGGCGTTGATGCAGCCCGAGATCTTGATGTCGAGCGGGCCGATCTCGGCGATCCGCGCCGGGTCGGCGAAGCGCTCGGTGATGGCCTGCGCGATCGGGATCGAACGGGCGTTGGCGAGCGCGCAGAAGTCGAGGCCGGGGCAGGCGATGGTGTCGGTGACGAGGCCGGCGTTGGCGGTGGCGAGGCCGTTCGCGACGAGACCGGCGTGGAGAGCTGCGAGGTCGTCGCGGCGGACGTGCGGGAAGACCACGTTCTGGCGATGGGAGATGCGGATCTCGGACCCGGCGAAGGCGTCGGCGAGACCGGCGATCGCCTCCATCTGCTCGGCGGTGGCGTCGCCCGGCACGCCGCCGACCGGCTTCAGCGAGACGGTGACGGACGCGTATCCGGCCGCCTTGTGGGGCGTGACGTTGGCGGCGACCCAGCGGTCGAAGTCGGGATCGATCCGGCGGGCCTCGGCCTCGATCGTGCTCGTCTCGGGCAGCGCGGCGAAGGTCGGCGGGGCGAAATGGGCGGCGATGCGGGCGACGTCGGCCGGGTCGAGCTTCAGCCCGGTCTTCTCGATCGCGGCGAACTCGGCCTCGACCTCGTCGCGGATGGTCTCGCGACCGGCCTCGTGCAGCAGGATCTTGATGCGCGCCTTGTACTTGTTGTCGCGCCGTCCGTAGAGATTGTAGACGCGCAGGATCGCTTCCGCGTAGGCGAGCAGGTCTGCTTCGGGCAGGAACTCCCGCAGTTCGAAGGCGACGAAGGGCGAGCGGCCGAGGCCGCCGCCGACGTGGACGCCGAAGCCGATCTCGCCGGCGGCGTTCTTCTTCAGCGTCAGGCCGATGTCGTGGAAACGCACGGCGGCGCGGTCTTCCGACGCGCCGGTGACGGCGATCTTGAACTTGCGCGGCAGGTAGGTGAACTCCGGGTGGAGCGACGACCACTGGCGCAGGATCTCGGCATAGGGACGCGGATCGGCGACCTCGTCGGGCGCGGCGCCGGCGAACTGGTCGGCGGTGACGTTGCGGATGCAGTTGCCGGAGGTCTGGATGGCGTGCATCTCGACCTCGGCGAGGGCGTCGAGAATGTCGGGAATGTCCTTCAGCGCCGGCCAGTTGAACTGGATGTTCTGGCGGGTGGTGAAGTGGCCGTAGCCCTTGTCCCACTTGCGCGCGATCGTCGCCAGCGTCCGCATCTGCTTCGACGACAGCGTGCCGTAGGGGATGGCGATACGCAGCATGTAGGCGTGGAGCTGGAGATAGACGCCGTTCATCAGCCGGAGCGGGCGGAACTGCTCCTCGGTCAGGTCGCCCGACAGGCGACGCTCGACCTGGTCGCGGAACTGGGCGACGCGGGCGCGGACGAAGGCGTGGTCGAAATCGTCGTAGACGTACATGGCGCTCTTCCTCGGGCGATGGCTTCAGGCGACGCGGGCGGCGCGGGCTTCGGAACCCGAGGTCGGGCCGGTGACGCGGATCTTCTCGCGCTGGGCCTTCGGCTCGAGCCGGCCGTCGACGGTCACGACGTCGACCGCATAGACGCCGACGACGAGGCCGTTCGCCTCGTCCTTCGCCGCATCGGCGAGCGCGGCGGCGGCGTCCGCGAGCACGGCGGCGGCGGCGAAGGCCTCGACCCAGCCGCCGTCGGCGTCGCGGAAGACGACGCGGCCGTCGATCAGGCGGTTGGCGGTGACGATCTGCATGGCGGTCGACCCTTCGGAAACGCTGCGTCGAGCACCGGCCCTCCTCGGACGGGCCGGAACTCCTCGGATCGTTTCTAGGGTAAGGGGGCGGACGACGCGCCGATGCCGATTGCGAAATCGGGGGCGGGCGCGAAACAGATTTTCGCGCATCCGCCCTTCGACAGAACGCGAGGCCCGCCGTGCCCGGCCGATGCCGCGCCGGGGCTCAGCGCGGGCGGGCGTCGCGGGCGAGGAGATAGACGACGAGCGACACGGCGAGCGCGGCGGCGAAGGTGCCGTAGAGCGTGCCGTGGGCGACCGCCTGCGAGAGGCCGGCGGTCGTCATCGACTTCATGAAGAAGCCGGAGAGCGGCTGGAGGACCGCGGCGCCGCCGATCAGGCACATGTTCATCAGGGTCAGGCCGCGACCGAGTACCGGCGTCGGCAGGAAGGCGCGGGCATGGGCCATCAGCACGCCGTAGGTCATGCCGAGGCCGCCGACGATCGCGAACATGACGGACGCCCGGCCGACCGACATGTCGGGGGCGAGCGCGAGGGCGGCGAGGGCGCCGACGGTCGCCAGCGTGCCGGCGACGACGACCCATTTGCGGGTGCCGAGCCAACGGTCGAGGGGACCGTAGAAGAAGGCGCCGGCGATCATGGCGAAGACCATGACGGAGACGGCATTGCCGCGATCGACCGGGCCGAGGCCGTGGACGTCGGAGAAATAGGGTCCGACCCAGAGGCCGCGCACCGCCACCACGATCGGATAGGAGGTGAGCGCGATCGGGTAGAGCGGCCACAGTTCGCGGATGGCGAGGACGGCGCGGATGCCGGGGCGCGGGCCGTCGACGTGTCTGTCGAGCGGCGGCGGATCCTTCACCACCAGGAAGACGAGGACGGCGGAGACGAAGGTCGCGGCGGCGATGGCGATCATCGTGGCGCGCCAGCCCCAGGTCGCGGCGGCGGCGGCGAGCGGCGTGGCGGCGGCGAGATTGCCGAGCGAGCCGATGCCGACGATCGCCGAGGAGAAGAGCGCGAAGCGATGCGGCGTCGTCGTGCGGCCGATGACGAAGAGGGCGCCCATGTAGATCGGCGCGCAGCCGAGCCCGATCAGCGCCATGCCGGCGACCGACACCCAGGGCGCGGTCGCGCCCGCGAAGACGACCGCACCGCTCACCGCGGCGAGCATCGGCCCGGCGACGGTGCGCCGCGCGCCGAAGCGGTCGAGCGAGGCGCCGATCGGGATCTGGGCGAAGGCGAAGGCGGCGAAGAAGGCGGCCGAGACGATGCCGAGCCAGGCCGCGTCGAGGCCGACGTCGCGGGCGAGTTCCGGCGCGATGACGGCGAGGAAGGAGCGGTAGAACTGGCTGAGCAGGTAGCCGAAGACGAGGACGACGAGGGTGGGCAAGGCGTTTCCTCGGTGTTTTCTTGTTGCCGCACCATAACGTTCCCGGCGGCGGGCGCCAGTCGGGCGACGCGAACTTCCGACCAAAAGCGTCATGAATGTCGGGCCTTCGGTGTCGGGTCGCGGCGCGCCGGTGGACAACCCGGCCGGCTCGGTGTCGAATGCGGCGGCGACGGTACGTCATCACGCCGTGATCCGAAGGATTCATTTCGGAAGGGTCTGGTGGAACGGATGTTTCGTCACCATGTTCGCGCGGCGGAGAACCCGCCATCGTCTTCCCAGGGAGAAGCCCCGTGTCCGACGTCATCGTGAAAACGCCGCTGCAGTATCTCGACAAGGCCATGGGCGCGCTGCGCGACCTCGGCCTCGCCCCGCCGGCCACCCAGGACGCGCCGATCGTCGGCCTGCTGGAGAAGATCTCGGATCTCTCGCCCGACAAGGTCGCGGTGATCACCCGCACCCTCGGCCAGACCGAGGTCTTCAACGAGGTGGTGCGCAACCAGGTCTCGCAGATGGAGATCGGCGAGCGCTACAAGGCGGTCACCGCCGGCTTCGATTCGATCCGCGACGACGCCAAGAAGATGGTCGACCAGATCGCCGACGGGAAGATCGACATCTTCGAGCGCGCCACCAACGCCTGGATGAAGCTCAGCCGCGGCGACATCGCCGACCGCTTCGACAAGGTGCGCGAGATCTACCTCGACGTCTCCAAGGAGACCCGCAACCAGATCGAGCGCGAGGGCATCATCCTCGAGAGCTATCGCGACTTCCGCGGCGCGCTGAAGCAGGCCGAGGTGCTCGCCCTCGAAGTGCTGAAGACCGCCGAGGACAAGTGGAACGCCTCCAAGGCCGACCTCGACGCCGCCGCCCAGAAGGTCGCCGCCTTCACCGGCGAGCCGGCCGCCAGGGCGCAGCTCGAGCTGGAGCGCGACGAATACGTCCGCCGCACCCAGGACGAGGAGAAGCGCTATCAGATCGCCAAGGACCTCTCCGACAACCTGACCATCGGCTACAACACGTCCGAGGTCATCATGGCGCGTCTGATGCAGACGACCAATGCCAAGGAGCGGGTCTATCAGCAGGCGGTCAGCTTCTTCTCGACCAACGATTCGGTGCTGACGGCGCTGAAGGCCTCGTTCACCGGCATGTTCGGCCTCAACGAGGCGACCCAGACGCTGAACGCGATGAAGGAAGGCGTGTCGAAGAGCCTCGAGACGCTGGCCGAGATCGGCGACAAGGTGCAGGAGGCGGCGGTGCGCGCCGGCTACGGCCCGACGATCCGCGCCGACGCGGTCAAGAAGCTGGTCGACAGCGTCGTCAACTTCCAGATCAAGTCGACCGAGATCATCGCCGAGATGCGCGACGCCTCGACCAAGAACTCGGCGGAGATCCGCGACGCGGTCGAGGACGGCAAGCGCCGCATCGCCCGTCTCGTCGCCGCCGGCGCCGACCTCGACAAGGCCTCCTGAACAGGGTCCGATCCATGACCGACGTCGCCACGACGTCGCCGACCGCGGCCGGGCTCGCCCCGGCCGCGCCCGCGGCGCCCCAGAAGCTCGACGATCTGATGCTCGCCATGGACGTCGTCGACACGCTGCGTCACCAGGAGAGCCTGGCGACCCGCGAACTCGACGACGACGCGCGCAAGGCCGAACTCGTCGCCCGCCTGAAGAAGCTCTATGCCGATCAGGGCATCGAGGTGCCGCCCTCGATCATCGAGGAGGGCGTGCGGGGTCTCGAGCAGAGCCGCTTCTCCTACACGCCGACGCCGCCGAGCTTCGCCCGGACCATGGCGCTCGCCTGGATCAACCGCGGCCGGGTCGCGGCGGTGGTCGGCGGCGTGGTCGTCGCGCTGTCGCTGGCGATCGGGTCCTATTCGTATTTCGTGGTCGGCGGCGAGCGGCGGGCGGCGGAAGCCGCGCGCGTCGAGATCGTCCAGACCCTGCCGGCGGCGCTCGCCAAGGCGGTACGCACCGCCCACGACGAGGCGCGCGTACCGGCGGCCACCGCCCGCATCGACGACATCGCCAAACGCGGCGAGGCGGCGATCGCGCGCAAGGATGCGCCGGCCGCCCGCGCCGCGATCGCGGAAGCCGACGCGCTGGTGGGCGTGCTGCGTCAGACCTGGGACGTGCGGATCGTGTCGCGGCCCGGCGTGCGCTCGGGCATCTTCCGGCTGCCGCCGGGCAAGCAGGCGCGCAACTACTATCTCATCGTCGAGGCGATCGGACCGGACGGCAAGGCCATCCCGCGCGAAATCGTCAACGAGGAGAACCAGGTCAAGAAGACGGTGTCGATCTGGGGCCAGCGCGTGCCGCAGGCGACCTACGACCGGGTGGCCGCCGACAAGCAGAACGACGGCATCATCCAGAACGACCGCCTCGGCCAGAAGGCCCGCGGCGACGTCGACGTGCGTTGGTCCATGCCGGTCGAGACCGGCACCATCACCGAGTGGTGAACCCCATGATTTCCGGACGTGACGCCCTTCGACAGTTGGAACAGGCGATTGCCGCGGCGCGCGACGACGAGAACCGTCTCGACGACGCGCTCGCGACCGCCACGGGCAAGGCCGAAGACGCCCGCGCCAGCCAGACGGCGGCCTTCCGCCGCCTCGCCAAGGTGCGGCTCGACAGCCTCGCCGGGAGCGAGGTCGACGCCCGGCTCGACCAGGCCGAGCGCGAGGCGCTGGCGATCCTCGCCGAGAAGCGCAAGGCGGTCGCCGAGCTCGCCGAGAAGCGCAAGGCGGCGAACAAGGAACTCGCCGCGGCGCAGGGCCGTCGCCACGAGGTGGCGGGCCGGCTCGAGGCGATCTCCGACAAGATCCATGCGCTCGACGCGGCGACGCGGGCGAAGCTGCCGGGCGTCGCCGAATGGGTCGCCGCCGACGGCGTCGTCAAGGACGCCGAGAAGATCGCCGCGCGCGCCGAGGCCAAGGCGACGCAGGCGGAGGCCGACCGGGTCGAGAAGGGCAAGCCCTTCGAGAGCGACCGGCTCTTCATGTACCTGTGGGAGAACGGCTTCGGCACCTCGGCCTATTCGGCCTCGTTCTTCGCCCGCTATTTCGACCGCAAGGTCGCCCGCCTCTGCAACTTCATCGAGGCGCGGCCGAACTACGCCATGCTCACCGAGATCCCGGTCAGACTGAAGGCCCATGCCGAGCGTCTGCGCGCCGAGGTCGCCGACAAGACGGCGGCGCGTACGGCGATCGAGCGCAAGGCGCTGGAGGCCGACGGCATCGAGGCGCTGGAGGCGGAATTCGGTCGGGTCAAGGCCGAGATCGACGCCGGCAACAAGGGGATCTCGGCGACGCAGTCGGATCTCGCCACGCTCGACGCCAGCCACGACCGGCTGGTGACCGGCGAGGATCCCGATCTCGCCCGCGCCCTCGACGGGGTGGCCACGTCGCTGGCGGCGACCGATCTCAAGACGCTCTACGCCCAGGCCTTCGCCACGCCGACGCCGGAGGACGAGAGGATCGTCCGCGACATCGAGGGGCTGACCAAGACTGTCGCGGCGGCCGAACACGACATCGCCACGACGCGCGCCGCGATGGCGGAAGTGGCGCGGCGGCGCTCCGATCTCGAGGAGACGCGCGATCGCTTCCTGCGGTCGGGCTACGACCGGCCGGGCGTCACCTTCAACAACGAGAACATGCTCGGCAGCGTGATCGGCGGCATCATCGGCGGCATCGTGTCGAGCCCCGAGCTGTGGCGCGTCATCCTCGGCGGCTATCAGGCACCGCACCGGCGCGACGACGGCTGGATCGGCGGCGGCCCGCGCGTGCCCGGCGGCGGCGACTGGTTCGGTGGCGGCGGCGGTGGCGGAGGCGGCGGCTTCGGCGGCGACGGCGGTGGCTTCACCACCGGCGGCGGCTTCGGCGGCGGCGACAATTCGTCGGGCGGCGGGTTCTGAGGGCTCAGGCCCTCAGCACCAAGACGACGCCGAGGACGAGGAGGGCGATGCCGACGAGCTCGCGCAGGCTCGCCTTCTCCTTCATCAGCCCGCGCGACAGGCCTTGCGCGAACAGCAGCTCGATCAGACCGAGGGTGCGCACCGCGGCGACCGGCGCGATGGCGAAGCCGACGAACCACAGCTGCGAGGCGAGGGCGCCGAGGAAGCCGGCGCCGATCGACGGGCGCCATTCGCGAAGGGTCGCGACCAGCACGTCGCGGCGGGCGATCGCCAGCCAGCCGGTCAGCACGATGGTCTGCGCCGCCACCGAGGTGACGAGCGCGGTCGCCGCGTCGACGAGGAAGCCGCCGGAATCGGCAGCCCTGATCGCCGCCTTGAACAGCACCGCGGCGAGGGCGAAGAAGCCGCCCGAGGCGATGCCGAGCAGCGCCGGGCGCAGGCCGGCGAAGCGCGAGCCGGTCGCCGCGGCGAGACCGCCCTTCGGCCAGGACATGATCATCACCCCGAGCGTCGCCAGAGCGATCGCCACGATCAGCGTCGGCGTCGGCACCTCGCCGAGGAAGACCAGCGAGAACAGCGCGGCCTGAACCGCCTCGGTCTTGGTCAGCGCGATCGTCACGACGAAGGAGCGATCCTGCATGGCGGTGAGCATCAGGGCGGTCGCGGCGATCTGGGCGAGGCCGCCGAGCGTCGCCCACAGCCAGAACAGCGCCTGCGGATGCGGGCGGTCACCGGTCGCCGCCATCAGGGTGCCGAGGAAGACGAAGGTGAAGGGCAGGCCGAAGAGGAAGCGCACGTTGGTCGCGCCGAGCGTGCCGAGCGACGCCGTCAGGCCGCGCTGCAGCGCGTTGCGCAGCGTCTGGGCGCCGGCGGCGGTGACGGTGGTGACGATCCACAGCGATGCGAACATGGCGGCCTTCCGAAGGGGCGGCGAAACGAGAGCGGCCGCGCGGGGTGTCCCGCGCGGCCGCCGTGCATTCGTGACGTCGCGAGGATCACTCGGCGGCGGAGACCTTGCCGGCGGCTTCCTCGCGGCTCTCCTGAGCCTTGAGCTCCTCGAGGCGGGGCATCGAGACGATCGAATAGCCCGAATCGACGAAGTGGATCTCGCCGGTGACGCCCGAGGACAGGTCGGAGAGGAGGTAGAGCGCGGTGCCGCCGACCTCGTCGATGGTCACGGTGCGACCGAGCGGCGAGTTGCGCTTCTGATAGTTGTACATCACGCGGGCATCGGAGACGCCGGAGCCGGCGAGGGTGCGGACCGGGCCGGCGGAGATGGCGTTGACGCGGATGTCGTCGAGGCCGAAGTCCATGGCGAGATAGCGCACCGAGCTCTCGAGCGCCGCCTTGGCCACGCCCATGACGTTGTAGTTCGGCATGACGCGGGTCGAGCCGCCGTAGGTCAGCGTGATCATCGAACCGCCGCGGTTCATCATCGCGGCCGCACGCTTGGCGATCTCGGTGAAGGAGAAGCACGAGATCACCATGGTGCGCGAGAAGTTCTCGCGGGTGGTGTCGGCGTAGCGGCCCTTGAGCTCGTTCTTGTCGGAGAAGCCGATCGAGTGGACGAGGAAGTCGATCTTGCCCCATTCGGCGGCGAGCTTTTCGAAGACGGCATCGACCGACGCGATGTCCTCCACGTCGCAGGGCAGCAGCATCGTCGAGCCGATCGATTCGGCGAGCGGCTTCAGGCGGCGACCGAAGGCCTCGCCCTGATAGGTGAAGGCGAGCTCGGCGCCCTGGCCGGCGAGCTTCTTGGCGATGCCCCAGGCGATGGAATGATCGTTGGCGACGCCCATCACGAGGCCGCGCTTACCCGCCATGATCCCGCTCATCGGGTCCCTTTCTCTTCTTGCCCCGCCGCATCGGATCCCGCGGGACGACGCGTCGGTCTTCTTTCGAATTCGTGACGGAAAGACGACGGCCTTCCCGCGGCGTGGTCACGCCATCGGGAAAGCCGTGATCTTGCCTCGGACCGGGCGTGCCCGATCAGATGTCGTGGCGCGAGAACGCCAGCGTCGCGTTGGTGCCGCCGAAACCGAAGGAGTTCGACAGGACCGTGCCGAGCTTCACGCCGTCGATGCGCTCGCGCACGATCTGCATGTCGGCGAAGGCCGGGTCGATCTCTTCGATGTTGGCGCTCTTGCAGATGAAGTCGTTCTCCATCATCAGCAGCGAATAGATCGCCTCCTGCACGCCGGTGGCGCCGAGCGAGTGGCCGGTCAGCGACTTGGTCGCCGAGATCGGCGGGCAGTTCGCACCGAACACCGCGCGGATCGCCTCGATCTCCTTCTGATCGCCGACCGGCGTCGACGTGGCGTGCGGGTTGATGTAGTCGATCGGCGTCTTCACGGTCGAAAGCGCCTGCTGCATGCAGCGGATCGCGCCCTCGCCCGACGGGGCGACCATGTCGTAGCCGTCGGAGGTCGCGCCGTAGCCGACGATCTCGGCGTAGATCTTGGCGCCGCGGGCCTTGGCGCGCTCGTACTCCTCGAGCACCAGCACACCGGCGCCGCCGGCGATGACGAAGCCGTCACGGTTCTTGTCGTAGGCGCGCGAGGCGGTGGCGGGCGTGTCGTTGTACTTCGACGACATGGCGCCCATGGCGTCGAACAGGTTCGACAGCGACCAGTCGAGATCCTCGCAGCCGCCGGCGAACATCACGTCCTGCTTGCCCCACTGGATCATCTCGTAGGCGTTGCCGATGCAGTGGTTCGACGTCGCGCAGGCCGAGGAGATCGAATAGTTCACGCCCTTGATGCCGAAGAAGGTGGCGAGCGTGGCGGAGGCGGTCGAGGACATGGCCTTCGGCACGGCGAAGGGGCCGATGCGCTTGGGGCCCTTGTCCTGGGTGATGGCGGCGGCCTCGACGATGGTGCGGGTGGAGGGACCACCCGAGCCCATGACGATGCCGGTGCGCGGGTTCTTGATGTCGCCCTCTTCGAGGCCGGAGTCGGCGATCGCCTGATCCATCGCGATGTGGTTCCAGGCGGTACCGCCGCCGTGGAAGCGCATGTTGCGGCGGTCGATCAGCGGCTCGACGTCGATGTGCGGCATTCCGTGAACCTGGCAGCGGAAGCCGAGCTGGGCGTACTGCTCGGCGCGCTCGATGCCGGAGCGTGCGTTCAGCAGGCTGTCCAGAACTGCCGCCTTGTCGTTTCCGATGGAGGAAACGATGCCCATACCCGTCACGACGACCCGCCTCATGGGATCACCTCTTTCGCTGGCGTCCGCCCACCGGCGGCGCTCGTGTCGAACTTCGAACCGCCCATCGGCGTTCGACCCCGCGCCGCTCGGGCGGCGCGGAGAACTCTATCACGGAACACGGCGACGTGCGCCGGACCCTTCGCGGAATCAGGCCTGGAACAGGCCGACGCGCATGTCCTTGACCTCGTAGATCGGCTTGCCGTCGGCGAGAAGCGTGCCGTCGGCGATGCCCATCTTGAGCTTGGTCTTGAAGACGCGCTTCAGGTCGACGCGATACTCGACCAGCTTGGTCGTCGGCAGGACCTGATCGGAGAACTTCACCTCGCCGACGCCGAGCGCGCGGCCCTTGCCGGGCAGGCCGAGCCAGCCGAGGAAGAAGCCGGTCAGCTGCCAAAGCGCGTCGAGGCCGAGGCAGCCCGGCATGACGGGGTCGCCCTGGAAGTGGCAGGGGAAGAACCAGAGGTCGGGACGGATGTCGAACTCGGCGCGCACCAGACCGACGCCGTTGGCGCCGCCCGTCTCGGAGATCTCCACGATGCGATCGAACATCAGCATCGGCGGCAGCGGCAGCTGGGCATTGCCCGGGCCGAACATCTCGCCGCGGCCGCAGGCGAGCAGGTCTTCGTAGGAGAGGCTGGAGGGGCGCTCGGACATCGTCTCTTCTTCTTCCCCCTGATCGGGATGGTGGCTCGTCCCGCGGGCGTCGTCCTCGGGGCGAGCGGAGGTTCGGCGCCTTCCTAACACAGGGGAGAAGCCGCCGAAAGATCCGTGGACCTGCGGGGGAACGCGTCCATGGTCGCAGTCGCGATCGGGCGGCTCTTGCAGAATTTGCGAATGCGTCGCATTATATGATCAATCGTCGACCCACCGGAGAGCCCGCATGTTCGAAGCCGCCAGAGCCTACGCCGCCGATCCGTCCGAGGACGCCTTCGAGGGCGCGGACGAGGGTGTCGTCGTGTCGATCGGTCGTGACGGCCCCGCCGTCGAACGGCTGCGCGCCCACGGGCTCAGGCCGACGCGTCAACGGATCGATCTCGTCGGCGTGCTGTTCAGCCAGGGCGACCGCCACCTGTCGGCCGAGCAGGTCTATTCGGAGGCGCTGGCGGCGGGGGCGAGAGTGTCGCTCGCCACCGTCTACAACACGCTGAAGCAGTTCACCGAGGCCGGCCTCCTGGTCGAGCTCGCGGCGGCGGGGGCGAAGTCCTTCTTCGACACGCGGGTCGATCGCCATCACCACTTCTACGTCGAGGACGAGGGCGTGATGATGGACGTCTCGGCCGACGACGTCGGCATCGACCGCCTGCCGACCCCGCCCGAGGGCATGGAGATCGTCGGCTGCGAGGTGACGATCCGCCTGCGTCGCAAGCGGTGAACGGGAACGATCCGGGCGCGAACGTCCGGATCGTCGGAAGCTGCCGCCGTGCGGGACGCTCACTTGCGCGTCCACACCTCCGAATCGCACATCGACTGGCCGACGGCGCAGCCCTGGATCTTCAGGCCGCCCGGCGTCGTGGTGACGGTGCCGTTGAAGGTCATGAAGCCCGGCATGTCGGGATGCTTCATGTCGCCCTTCCACTTGCCGTCGCCGGCGGGCGCGATGCCGGTCATGAACATGTCGAAGCCGGATTCCTGCACCTTGGCGCAGAGGTTGCCGCCGCAGGTGGTGACCTTGGCGGTGGTGCCGTTGGGGCGGGAATAGACCCCGTCGGGGCCGGCGGCGACGGCCGGCGCGGCGACGAGGGTGACGGCGGCGGCGAGGGCGATGGATCTGAGATTCATGGGAACGGTCTCCGGGGTGCCCGAGCGCAACGTCCCCGTCCGAGGTCGCTCGCGGTCGGCCGCTCGCCCGTCGTGACGGCCCTCCTCCGACGGCGCGAGTTCAGAACATTCTTATGTAATGAAGTTCTGATGGAACAGGCGCGACGCGGTCGCGTGCGGCAACGCATGCGCGTGGTGCGACATCGTGGGGGCTCGACGGCCGCGAAGGGCCGAAAAGTCGCGCCGCGGGCCTTTCTTTCGGCTGTCGGCGCTGGTATCCACGGCGCCATGACGACCGATCTGAAGCACATCCGCAACTTCTCCATCATCGCCCACATCGACCATGGCAAGTCGACGCTGGCCGATCGTCTCATCCAGACGACCGGCGGCCTCGAGACGCGCGAAATGGTCGAGCAGGTGCTCGACAACATGGAGATCGAGCGCGAACGCGGCATCACCATCAAGGCGCAGACCGTGCGCCTCGACTACAAGGCCAAGGACGGCGAGACCTATGTCCTGAACCTGATGGACACGCCCGGTCACGTCGACTTCGCCTACGAGGTCTCCCGTTCGCTCGCCGCCTGCGAGGGCTCGCTGCTCGTCGTCGACGCCTCCCAGGGCGTCGAGGCGCAGACGCTCGCCAACGTCTATCAGGCGATCGACAACAATCACGAGATCGTGCCGATCCTCAACAAGGTCGATCTGCCGGCGGCCGACTGCGACCGCGTCAAGGAACAGATCGAAGAGGTGATCGGCATCGACGCCTCCGACGCCGTGCCGATCTCGGCCAAGACCGGCATCGGCATCGGCGACGTGCTCGAGGCCATCGTCACCCGCCTGCCGCCGCCCAAGGGCGACCGCGACGCGCCGCTCAAGGCGATGCTGGTCGACAGCTGGTACGACACCTATCTCGGTGTCGTCGTGCTGGTGCGCATCGTCGACGGCGTCATGCGCAAGGGTCAGAAGATCCGCATGATGGAGGCCGGCGCCACCTACGACGTCGAGCGCATGGGCGTCTTCACGCCGAAGATGGTGGAGCTGAAAGAGCTCGGCCCCGGCGAGATCGGCTTCATCAACGCCTCGATCAAGGAAGTCGCCGACACCCGCGTCGGCGACACCATCACCGACGAGCGCAAGCCCTGCGCCGAGCGGCTGCCGGGCTTCCGCCCGACCCAGCCGGTGGTGTTCTGCGGCCTGTTCCCGGTCGACGCCGCCGACTTCGAGGACCTGCGCACCGCGGTCGGCAAGCTGCGCCTCAACGACGCCTCCTTCACCTTCGAGATGGAGACCTCCGCGGCGCTCGGCTTCGGCTTCCGCTGCGGCTTCCTCGGCCTGCTGCATCTCGAGATCATTCAGGAGCGGCTCGAGCGCGAGTTCAATCTCGACCTGATCGCGACCTCGCCCTCGGTCGTCTACAAGATGAAGCTGGTCGACGGCTCGGAGATCGAGCTGCACAACCCGGTCGACATGCCCGACGTCACCCGCATCCGCGAGATCGAGGAGCCCTGGATCAAGGCGACGATCATGACGCCGGACGAGTATCTCGGCTCGGTGCTGAAGCTCTGCCAGGACAAGCGCGGCGTCCAGCTCGACCTGTCCTATGCCGGCTCCCGCGCCATGGTGGTCTACGAACTGCCGCTGAACGAAGTGGTGTTCGACTTCTACGACCGGCTGAAGTCGGTCTCGAAGGGCTACGCCTCGTTCGACTATCACCTCGCCGACTATCGCGAATCCGACCTCGTCCGGCTGCAGATCCTGGTCAACGGCGAAGCGGTCGACGCGCTTTCCATGCTGGTCCACAAGACCCGTGCCGAGAGCCGCGGCCGCGCCATCTGCGAGAAGCTCAAGGACGTCATCCCGCCGCACATGTTCCAGATCCCCGTCCAGGCGGCGATCGGCGGCAAGATCGTGGCGCGCGAGACGATCCGGGCGCTGCGCAAGGACGTGACGGCGAAGTGCTACGGCGGCGACGCCACCCGCAAGCGCAAGCTCCTCGACAAGCAGAAAGAGGGCAAGAAGCGCATGCGGCAGTTCGGCAAGGTCGACATCCCGCAGGAAGCCTTCATCCAGGTGCTGAAGGTCGAGGCCTGACGGCACGCCGTCCGCGCGGTCGGACGGCATTCGGTCCTCGTCTCGCGGTGACATCCGTCGCGGCACTCCTCGCCGCGACGGCAGGACACGAGGGGGCGCGATGGGGACCTCGCAGGACGCCATCACCGACGACGGGCTCGGTCGCGGTTCGGCCGTTCGCCGTCTGCTCGCCCGCCGCCGGGCGGTGCCGGACGGCGGGTTGCGTCCGGCCTCCGGCGTCGTCGCGGCGATCGGGCTCGTCCTCTTCGCACTGGCGATCTGGCCGGTCGGCGCCTTCGTCCATCTCGGCCTGCAGGACTATCCCAACCATCTGGCGCGCGGCTGGATCCTGACCCGGCTCGACGATCCTTCGGTCGCGGCGCATTTCCGCTCGGCCTGGGGGCTCGTTCCCAATCTCGCCTTCGATCTGTGGATGGTCGCCGTCGGGCGCGTGCTCGACGTGTGGGACGCCGGACGGCTCTACGTCGTCGTCACGGCTCTTCTGACCGTCGGCGGCGTCGCGGCGCTGTCCTGGGCGCTGCGGCGGCGGATCGGCCTGCCGCAGCTCCTCGCGGTGCCGCTCGTCTTCAACTCCGGCTTCGACCGCGGCTTCCTCTCGTTCAACCTCGCGATGGCGCTGATGCTCTTCGCCGCGGCGTGGTGGGAGGCGATCGACGACCGTCGGCCGTGGCTCCGGGGCATCGGCGGGGCGATCTTCTGCCTGCTGCTCTACACCGCCCATCTCGCCGGCTTCGGCGCCTACGGCCTGTGGGTGATCGGGACGCGGCTGCGCGATCTCGGCCGGGGAGGGGGGATGGGCGAGCGCCTGCGCGGCTGGGCGCGCGACGCGGTGCAGATCGTGCCGGTGGTGGGGCTCCTCGTCTTCGAACGGGCGACGCGGACCGAATGGGCGGTGATCGACACGTCGGTGCGCGGCTTCGAGGACCCGCTCGTCCGCCTCGGACAGATCGAGCGGCTGCTCGACATCGGCCCGTGGTGGCACAACGCAGCGCTGCTGACGCTGGTGATCGGCCTGCTGCTGCCGGCCTGGGCCCTCGGCGCGCTCCGGATCGATCGGCGGGCGCTGCCGGCGATCTGGATGGCGCTGGTGCTCTTCGCGATCACGCCCAACAGTTTCGGTGGCGTCCACATGGCGGGCTGGCGGCCGCTGCTGGTCGCGGCGCTGTTCCTGGCGGCGAGCCTCGAGACCTCGGTTCTCTTCGGCAGGCGTCCGGCGGTCGCCTGGGTGGCGATGCTCGTCGTCGTGGTCGGCCTCGCCTCGGCGGCGACGGCGGTGCGCTGGGCGGCGACGGACCGCGAGCGGCTGGATCTCGACATGGTGCTCGCCGCGGTGAAGCCGGGCGAACGGGTCTTCGTCGTTCAGACCGACGCCAACCGCGATCTGACGCATGCCGAACGGCGGCGGCGCACCGGGATCTATCACCTCGCCGCCTATGCGGTGATCGAACGCGGCATCGTCGTCCAGTCGCTCTTCGTCTATCCCGGCCAGCAACCGCTGCGTTTCCGCGACGACCGGCTGCAGCAGGCACCGGAGAACTCGAAGACGACGATCGTCGATCTGCGGCAGATCTATGCACAGTTCGGCCGCGACCTCGCCGACCACGTCGCGCACTTCGACCACGTGCTGGCGATCGGTGAGCGGGATGCCGCGTCGCTGCCCGAACTCGGGCGGCTCGCGCCGCGCGGCCATGTCGGGCTCTATCGGCTCTTCGATCCGGCGCGATAGGCCGGCGCGCTCACCAGTGCGGCGGCGGCGGATCGGCGGGACGCGACAGGCCGGAGCGGCTCTCCATTTCCAGCAGCTGGTCGGACAGCATGGCGGTGCGGCGATCGAGGATCTCGATGCGCTTCCATTGCTGGACCACCATGGCGTTGAGCTCCTCGATGGTGCGGTCCTGATCGGCGATGGTCGCCTCCAGGCGGTCGATACGGGCGAGGGCTTCTTCGAGTTCGGTCACGGTTGGCTCCGTCGGGCTGGGCGCAGACCATCGTCCGGGCGGGCGCACTTGTCCAGCGCCGGGGGCGGAAACGATTCCGAGACACGATGACGTGCCGCGCCGCGATCCGGCCGAAGAGCTGCCCTCGTGTCGCCGAGATCGCGGCCGATCCTGTGCTGGAACGGTCCCGGGATGCCGGGACGCGTCGTTTCGGAGCGCTTCTCCCATGTCGTCCAATCTGCCGGTTCTCTGGGTCCCGCCCGTCACCCCGCCCGATCCCGACGAGCGGCCGCCCAAGCGCCGCGGCAATCTCGGCGTGATCCTCGCCGCCGTCGTCATCGTCGGCCTGCCGCTCGGCGCCTGGGCGATGTGGACACGCTCGGCCAGTGTGCCGTCCGACGCCGCACCGGCGGCCAAGGTCGCCGAGACCGAGACGGTCGCCCCGGCGAAGCCGGAGACGCCGGCCGCCAGGGCCGAGCCGGCCCCGTCGACCTCCGGCGGCAACCTGCCCTACATCGCCCGCCCGACCCAGACGACCGCGCCCGCGCCGACACCGACGCCGAGCGCCGCCGCGACGCCGGCTCCGAGCTCGGCACCGGCCTCGACCGCCGAAGCGCCGACGCCGCTCGGCCCCGACGGCCGTCCGGTGCGGGTGATCGGCATCGACAAGCGCACCGGCGACATGACCGATCCGGCGGCCGCCGCGCCGCCGACCCGCGTCGCCGAGCCGGAAAAGCCGGCACCCGCCGCGGCACCGTCGCCTGCCGCCGCCGCACAGCCGGCGACGGTCGAGCCGGCCACGCCGCGCGGATCGATCGTCGAGACCGCGCCGTCGCAACAGCCGGTGCCGCAGCCGCCGGTCGCCGTCGCCCCGCAGCCGTCCCAACCGGAGAAGCCGGCCGTCGCCACCACCGAACCCGCGGCGCCCGTCGATGCCCCGCAGGCCGCGGCGCCCACGGTCATCACGCCGCCGGTCGAGGCGAGCCGTCCGGCCGCGCCGGCGCCGAAGGCCGCCGAGACCAAGCCGGTCGAGCCCAAGGCTAAGCCCGTGCCGCCGAAGCGCGAGGCGATGCGCGCGCCGCCGCGCGACGAGGACATCCCGCGTGCCGACGGTGGTGGCGATTTCGCCGATCGCCTGGCCGCCATCCGTCGCGACGAAGCGCGTCGCGCCATCGAACGGCCGCGCTACGTGCCGCCGCCGGAGGACGACGAGGAAATCGTGGTTGTGCCTCGGCCGCGCTGGGGCTGGCAGCCGCCGGTCTTCTTCGACGACCGGCCGCACGGGCCCGTGCTCAGGTCCTTCGAGCGTCCGTCGCGCGAGGCGTCGAGCCGCAGTCCCATGGGCGAGAACTGCCACTATCACGCCTGGCCGACCGAGGACATGGCGTTCCATCGCCAGGTCCAGTGCCACTGGCACCGCGATCCGCGCGATTCGTCGCTGCGCTACGTGCGTTGACGAAGGCGAGCGGCGACCGCCTCAGCCGAGGCGGTCGCGCAGCGCGTACCAGCTCATGGCGAGCACCAGCGTCGGGTGGCGCAGGCGCCGCCCGCCGGGGAAGGCCCGGGCCGGGATCGAGGCCATGACGTCGAAGCGCGAGGTGTCGCCCTCGATCGCTTCGGCGAGCAGCTTGCCGGCGAGCGTGGCGATGGCGACACCGTGGCCGGAATAGCCGGCGGCGGTATAGACGCCGGGGCGCAGCCGCCGGAAATAGGGCATGCGGTTCATGGTGACCGCCAGTGTGCCGCCCCAGGCATAGTCGATCTTCACGTCGGCGAGGTCGGGATAGATCTTCAGCATGTGAGCGCGGACGAAGGCCTTCATGTCCTTCGGATCGCTGTAGCCGTAGGTCTCGCCGCCGCCGAAGACGAGGCGGCCGTCGGCCGAGATGCGCCAGTAGTGGACGACGAAGCGGCTGTCGGCGACCGCCTCGCGCAGCGGGATCAGCCGCGAGGCGCGCGGCCCGAGCGGCTCGGTCGCCAGCACGTAGTTGCGGATCGGCATGACATGGGCGTCGATCTCGGCGCAGAGCCCGTCGAGATAGCCGTTGGCGGCGACCACCACGTCGGAGGCCGAGATGGTGCCGGTGGCGGTCTTGACCCGCCGGGCGCCGCCCGCCTCGCCGTCGAGGCCGAGGGCGCGGGTGCCCTCGTGGATGCGCACGCCCGCCTCCTCGGCGGCGCGGGCGAGGCCGAGGGCGTAGTTCAGCGGATGGAGATGGCCGGCGGTGCCGTCGCGCCAGCCGCCGAAATAGACGTCGGTACCGATGGCGCGGGCGAGCGCCTCGCGGTCGAGGAAGGTGGCGCCGTCCCAGCCGTAGCGGGCGATCAGATGCTCGACCTCGCGGTCGGCCTCGCGCAGCCACGACTTCTTGTGGACGGCGTGGATCAGGCCCTCGCGCCAGTCGCAGTCGATGCCGTGGGCCGAGATCAGGCCCTTGACCGTGCGCTTGGCCTCTTCGGCGAGGTCGAAGAGCGCGCGGGCGCGCTCGATGCCGAACCAGTCCTCGAGCGTCTCCTGGTCGCGGCGCTGGCCGGAATGGAGCTGGCCGCCGTTGCGGCCCGAGGCGCCCCAGCCGACCCGGTTGGCCTCGATCACGATCACCCGGCGCCCCTTCTTCGCCAGATGCAGCGCGGTCGACAGACCGGTGTAGCCGGCGCCGATCACGCAGACGTCGCAGGCGGCGTCGCCGTCGAGCGGCGGGCGTTCCGGCGCCTCGTGGGCGGTCGCGGCATAGAGGGAGGGGGCGTGCGGGGCGGGTTCGGTCATCCGAGCGGGTCCGGTGTCGGCCGGCGGGGGCTCCCGCCGAGTTGCCCTTTCTCGCCCGTCTCGCGTCGTTCGTCGAGGTGGTGGCGTTGCGGAGGGCGAAATATCGCAGCGCAGCGAAGGGCTTCGCCGGATCGATCGGCGAGAGGCGCCGCCGGACCGGGGCGAGATGCCCGGTCCGGCGGCATCGACCTTTCCACTGGTCAGGCCTTGACCAGGCCTTCCTTCTTCAGCGCCGCGTGGGCGTCGTCGAGCGTCTTGGCGGCGAGGCGGACGAGTTCGTCGGCCTCGGCGTGCGACAGCGTCAGCGGCGGCGACAGGATCAGGCTGTCGCGCACGGCGCGCATGATCAGGCCGTTCTTGAACGACAGATCGCGGGCGATGGTGCCGGCCCGGCCCTCGTCGGTGACATGGGCGAACTTCTTCGACCGCGACGGCTTCTCCGGTACCAGTTCGAGCGCGCCGACGAGGCCCTTCATGCGCGCCTCGCCGACCAGCGGATGGTCACCGAGCGTCAGCCAGCGCTCACGCAGGTAGGGGCCGATGTCGTCGCGGACGCGGGCGACGAGGCCCTCGCGCTCGATGATGTCGAGATTGGCCAAGGCGGCCGCGGCACAGGTCGGGTGGCCGGTGTAGGTGTAGCCGTGGTTGAACTCGGCGCCCTCGGCGGTGATCACCGCGGCGACCTTGTCGGAGACCATGACGCCGCCCATCGGCAGATAGCCGGAGGTGAGACCCTTGGCGATCGGCTGGAGGTCGGCCGTGACGCCATAAGTGTCGGCGCCGAACCACGCGCCGGTACGGCCGAAGCCGCAGATGACCTCGTCGACCACCAGCAGGATCTCGCGTTCGGCGCAGATCCGCTTGATCTCGGGCCAATAGGTCTCGGGCGGGATGATGACGCCGCCGGCACCTTGAATCGGCTCGGCGATGAAGGCGGCGACGTTCTCCTCGCCGAGGCGGTCGATCTCGCGCTCGAGCTCGCGGGCGGCCCAGACGCCGAACTCGTGCGGGTTCATGTCGCCGCCCTCGCCGAACCAGTAGGGCTGGGCGATGTGGCTGATGCCGGCGATCGGCAGGTCGCCCTGGCCGTGCATCGGCTTCATGCCGCCGAGCGAGGCGGCCGCGACCGTCGAGCCGTGGTAGGCGTTGCGGCGCGAGATGAAGGCCTTCTTCTTCGGCTTGCCGAGCAGGTCCCAGTACCAGCGCACCATACGGAAGACGGTGTCGTTGGCCTCGGAGCCCGAGCCGCAGAAGAAGACGCGGTTCATGTGGGCGGGGGCGACGCTCGCGAGCTTCTCGGCGAGGCGGATCGCCGGCGCGTTCGTCGTCTTGAAGAACGAGTTGTAGTAGGCGAGCTCCAGCATCTGCTCGTGGACGGCGTCGGCGATCTCGCGACGGCCGTGGCCGATGTTGGTGCACCACAGGCCAGCCATGCCGTCGAGATAGCGCCGGCCGTCCGAATCCGTCAGCCACACGCCGTCGCCGCGCACCATGACGCGGGCGCCTTCGCGCGCGAGGCTCGCGTATTCGGTGAAGGGGTGGAGATAGTGGGCGCTGTCGAGGGCCTGGAGTTCGGCGGTCGGGTAGAGGTTGGAGGCGGTCATGTCGAGGCGATCTCCGACGCGATGGGCATGGCTTCGCCGTTCGCCGGATCGGCGATCCGGCGTCGGCTGGGTTTCGTTGCGGCCGTCATCCCCGGCCGGAGCACCCGGAGGGGTGCGGAGGGGAAGGGGATCCATGCGGCACATGGGCTCGCGCCGCATGGATCCCCTTCCCTCGGTCTCGTCGCGCCTCGCCGGGGAAGACGGCGAGCGGGCCGCGGTTCGCGCGGCGTCGAAGGCTCAGACGTTGAGCAGCAGGAACTCGCGTTCCCAGGGGCTGATCACCCGCATGAAGGTCTCGAATTCGGCCTGTTTGATCGCCCGATAGGTCGAGGAGAAGGACTTGCCGAAGATGTCGGTCATCTCGTCGCTCTCCTCGAAGAGGGCGACCGCCTCGAGCAGGCCGCGCGGCAGGCCGAAGTCGAGGTCGTAGGCCGAGCCTTCCACCGGATCGCCGGGGTTCAGCCCCTGAACCATGCCGATCCAGCCGCAGGCGAGCGAGGCGGCGATGGCGAGATAGGGGTTGGCGTCCGACGAGGGCACGCGGTTCTCGACACGGCGGGCGGCGGGCGAGGAGTTGGGGACGCGCAGGCCGACCGTGCGGTTGTCGTAGCCCCAGTGGACGTTCACCGGCGCCGCCGACTTGCGCATCAGGCGGCGGTAGGAGTTCACGTAGGGCGCGAGCATGCACATCACCACCGGCAGGAACTTCTGCTGGCCGCCGATGAAGTGGAAGAACTCCCGCGTCGGGCCGCCGTCGGGGCCTGAGAAGATGTTCTGCCCGGTCTCGACGTCGATGATCGACTGGTGGATGTGCATGGCCGAGCCGGGTTCGCCGGCGATCGGCTTGGCCATGAAGGTGGCGTACATGTTGTGGCGCACCGCCGCCTCGCGGATGGTGCGCTTGAACAGGAAGACCTGATCGGCCAGCGCCAGCGGATCGCCGTGGCGCAGGTTGATCTCCATCTGGGCGACGCCCTCCTCGTGGATCAGGGTGTCGATCTCGAGCCCCTGCGTCTCCGAGAAGTCGTAGATGTCGTCGAAGAGGTCGTCGAACTCGTTGACCGCGGCGATCGAATAGGACTGGCGACCGCTCTCCGGCCGGCCGGAGCGGCCGATCGGCGGCTTCAACGGATAGTCCGGGTCCTGGTTGCGCTCGACCAGATAGAACTCGAGCTCGGGCGCCACGATCGGTTTCCAGCCCTTCTTTTCGTAGAGGTCGATGATCCGGCGCAGGAGCTGGCGCGGCGCGATCTCCACCGGACGGCCGTCCTGGTGATAGGCGTCGTGGATGATCTGCGCCGTCGGGTCGGAGGCCCAGGGCACGACCGCGAGCGTCGAATAGTCGGGGATCAGGCGAATGTCGCCGTCGGCGTCGTCGACCTGGAAGTCGTCGTCTTCGTCCGGGTATTCGCCGGTGATCGTCTGGGTGAAGATCGATCCGGGGATCGACATGACGGGCGCGTCGACGAACTTCGCCACCGGCATCATCTTGCCGCGCGCCACGCCGGCGATGTCGGGCACGATGCACTCGATGTCCTCGAGGCCGCGGTCCTCGAGCCATGCGGCGGCGGCACTCTTGTCGGCGACGCCGCGCAGGTCGGCGGTCGAACCCTGGGATTTCTTCTTCTTGGCCATGGGCCACCCGTTCAAAAAATGTGATCACATTTTGAGCGAGGCCGGTTCGTCCGTCAACCGGCCGCGCGTTCTGTCACGTCACGGTACCGGCTGCGGCGTCACGCGGCCGAGGACGGTGCCGTCGATCAGGTCCATGCCGTCCATGATGTCGGCGCGGATCGCCTCGGCGAGGCGGGCGGCATCGCCGTCGGCGATGGCCGCGAGGGCATGGACGTGGTGGTCGACCAGCGCGGCGGTGCCGAGCCGGCCGTAGACCGAGCGCATGAAGGGGCCGAACTGCAGCCACAGGCTCTCGATCAGCGGCACCAGCACCCGCGACGGGCCGGCGCCGTAGATCTCGAAATGGAAGCGGTGATTGCCGGTCATGTAGCCTTCGACGTCGCCGCTCTCGAGGGCGGCGTCGATCGCCGCGTCGATGGCGCGCAGCCGTTCCAGCCGGGCGGCATCGATGTGGGGCAGGGCGCGCACGGCGGCCTCGGGCTCGAGCAGCGAGCGGGCGCGCACCAGTTCGTCGAAGCGCTCGACGTCCATGTCGGGCACCCAGACGCGGCGGTTGGCGCCGACCACCAGGCCGCCCTCGGCGGCGATCCGGCGGATCGCCTCGCGCACCGGCATCGGCGAGACGCCGAGCGACTGGGCGAGGCCGCGCAGCGTCACGGCGCGTCCGGGAACGATGCGGCCGGTGACCAGCGCGTCGCGCAACGCACGATAGACCCTGTCGTGCAGCGGGCCGTCGCCGATGTCGTCGTCGTCGCCGACCTCGGGGGCGAGCGTCGCGGCCGTGGTGCGTCGCGTCATGCGGTCTTCCCCGATCCCGCCGGCAGTCGGCGTACGTGATTGACAGTACCAGATCAATGTGATCACATTTTCGTCGACTTGCAACAAGGCTCGTCGCGTGCCCTTCGGCACGAGCGACCGGCTCCGAGGCGACGAATGACGATTTCGAGCGAGCCGACGACGGCGCGAGGCGCGGAAGGCGGGGTGGAGGAGCTGGAACGCTTCCTCGCCGCCCATCCGAACGTCGAGGCGGTCGAGTATCTGATCACCGATTCCAACGGCGTGCTGCGCGGCAAGTGGGGTCCGGTCGAGAGCCTGAAGAAGGCCTTCACCACCGGCGTCAACTTCCCCGTCTCGATGTTCGGCCTCGACGTCTGGGGACGCGAGGTGATGGAGACCGGCCTCCACGTCGAGACCGGCGACAGCGACGGCATCTGCACCGTGGTGCCCGGTTCGCTGCGCATCGTGCCCTGGGCGGAACGCCCGACGGCGCAGGTGCTGCTGACGATGAACTCCGAGGACGGGCGGCCGTTCGAGGGCGATCCGCGCGTCTGCCTCTCCAACATCGTCGACCGCATGACGGCGATGGGGCTGACGCCCTGCTGCGCCATCGAGCTCGAGTTCTACCTGCTCGACCCCAAGGCGCCGCCGATGCCCAACGGCATGCCGTCGCCGGTCTATCGCGCGACCTCGGGCCCCAGCCCGCAGAACATGTACGCGCTGGAAGACCTCGCCGAACATCGCGCCGTCTTCTCCGACATCTGGGACATGGGCCGGCTCCAGGGCCTGCCGATCGACACGATCGTGTCGGAGGCCGCGCCCGGCCAGTTCGAGGTCAATCTCAAGCACCGCGCCGACCCGATGGCGGCGGCCGACGACGGGGTGATGCTGCGTCGCCTGATCGTCGAGGTGGCGCGCCGCCACGGGCTCAAGGCCAGCTTCATGGCCAAGCCCTTCATGGACGTCGCCGGCAACGGTTTCCACGTCCACGTCAGCCTGCTCGACAAGGCCGGCGTCAACATCTTCTCCGATCCGGCGACCGGCGAGGGCAAGCTCAAGCACTGCATCGGCGGCCTGATCGAGACGATGAACGCGGCGACGCTGCTCTTCGTGCCGACCTGGAACGGCTATCGCCGGCTGCAGCCGGGGTCCTATGCGCCGACGACGGCGTCGTGGGGACTGAACAACCGCTCGGTCGGCGTGCGCATCCCGGCGAGCCCGCCCGACGCGCGGCGGCTCGAGCACCGCATCGCCGGCGCCGACGCCAATCCCTATCTGGTGCTCGCCGCCGTCTTCGCCGGCATGATCGAGGGGCTGGAGCGCGAGATCGCGCCGCCGCCGGTGATCGTGCGCAACGCCTACGAGGAGCCGGCGCAGCGCCTGCCCGACGCCATGGACGACGCGATCCGCCTGTTCGAGCGCTCGGACTTCATCCGACGCGCCCTCGGGGTCGAGTATCGCTCGCTCTACGCACATCTGAAGAAGGCGGAAGTCGCCGCCTTCGAGGCCGAGATCACGCCGCTGGAGCGGGCCACCTACCTCTGACCAAAACGCAGGCATGCGCGACGAACGAGCACGGGGCATCCGACGGGGGCTGACAGGACGGGACGGACGAGGCTAGGCTCGGGTTGCTCGCGGAGCGAGTGGCCCGCGACGACGAAAAGGATCGACACCCATGAAGACGCATCACTTCGCATCGATGTTCGCCTCCGTGGTCGCGGCGGCCCTGTGGACGACCGGGGCGCAGGCACAGGAGAAGGTGGTCAACGTCTACAACTGGTCGGACTACATCGACCCGTCGATCCTCGAGGACTTCACCAAGGAAACCGGCATCAAGGTGAAGTACGACGTCTTCGACAGCAACGAGCTGCTCGAGACGAAGCTGCTCGCCGGCAAGACCGGCTACGACGTCGTGGTGCCGTCGGGCAACTTCCTCGGCCGTCAGATCCAGACCGGCGTGTTCACGCCGCTCGACAAGGCGAAGCTGCCGAACCTCAAGTACATGTGGCCGACCGTCACCGACATCCTGGCCAAGTACGACCCCGGCAACAAGTATGCCGTCAACTACATGTGGGGCACCACCGGCATCGGCTACAACGTCGCCAAGATCAAGGAACTGGTCCCCGACGCGCCGCTCGATTCGTGGAAGCTGGCGCTCGATCCGGCCTTCGTGCTCAAGCTCAAGGGCTGCGGCGTGATGATGCTCGACGCGCCGGACGAGATCGTGCCGGCGGTGATGAACTATCTCGGCATCGATCCCGACAGCAAGAAGCCGGAAGACCTGCAGAAGGCAGCCGACTACTTCAAGCAGATCCGCCCGGCGATCCGCAAGTTCCACTCCTCGGAGTACATCAACGCGCTCGCCAACGGCGACGCCTGTCTGGTGGTCGGCTGGTCCGGCGACATCAAGCAGGCCGCCAGCCGCGCCGAGGAGAAGAACAAGACCATCAAGGACCCGAAGAAGCAGGTCGAGATCGGCTACATCATCCCCAAGGAAGGCGCCTACATGTTCTTCGACAACTTCGTCATCCCGAAGGATGCGAAGAACGTCGAGGAGGCCTACACCTTCATCAACTACATGATGAAGCCCGAGGTGATCGCCAAGGCGTCGAACTTCGTGAAGTACCCGAACGGCAACCTCGAGTCGCAGAAGTTCGTCGACAAGGCCGTTCTGGAGGACAAGAGCATCTATCCGTCGGTCGAGACGATGAAGAAGCTCTACGTCATCACCCCCTTCGACCAGAAGTCCCAGCGCGTGCTGACCTCGGTCTGGCGCGAGATGAAGCGCAAGTGATCGCGAACGGATGAACGGGGGGGCGGGCGACCGCCCCTCTGCTCTTCGGTGGCTCCTTCGGGGACCGCCGGCTCCCCAGTCGTCTCCCGAGATCGCCGGAGGTACTCGATGGCCAAGACACTCGGCCCGGTTCGCCGCAAATTCGCCCCCTGGGACGATCCGCAGGCCCGCCCGCTGATCGAGTTCAAGAACGTGATCAAGCGGTTCGGCGACTTCACGGCGGTCGCCGACGTCTCGCTCGGCATCTACGAGCGCGAGTTCTTCGCCCTGCTCGGGCCGTCGGGATGCGGCAAGACCACCCTGATGCGGATGCTCGCCGGCTTCGAGCACCCCAGCGAGGGCGACATCACGCTGGCCGGCCAGTCGCTGAAGGGCATGCAGCCCTACGAGCGGCCGGTCAACATGATGTTCCAGTCCTACGCGCTCTTCCCGCACATGACCGTCGAGAAGAACATCGCCTTCGGCCTCGTCATGGACAAGATGCCCAAGGGCGAGATCGAGACGCGCGTCCAGGAGATGCTGAAGCTGGTCAAGCTGGAGAAGTTCGCCAAACGCAAGCCGCACCAGCTCTCCGGCGGTCAGCGCCAGCGCGTGGCGCTCGCCCGCTCGCTCGCCAAGCGGCCGAAGGTGCTGCTCCTCGACGAGCCGCTCGGCGCGCTCGACAAGAAGCTGCGCGAGGAGACCCAGTTCGAGCTGATGGACCTGCAGCAGAACCTCGGCATGACCTTCCTGATCGTCACCCACGACCAGGAGGAGGCGATGACGGTCGCCGACCGCATCGCCGTGATGGATCACGGCAAGCTGGTGCAGGTGGCCCCGCCTTCCGACATCTACGAGCAGCCGAATTCCCGCTACGTCGCCGACTTCATCGGCGACATCAACATCGTCGAGGGCCGCGTCGCCTCGGTCGAGGGCAACGCGGTCAGGATGGAGGCGTCCTCGCCGCGCGTCGCCATCGTGCTCGAGGACGAGGCGAAGCCGGAGGTCGGCGCGACCGTCTGGGCGGCGGTCCGGCCGGAGAAGGTGCGGGTCTCGCTCGACGAGCCGGTCGATCCGTCGGTCAACGCGCTCGCGGGCGAGGTCTGGGACATCGGCTACATCGGCGACACCTCGGTCTATCACGTCCGCCTCGACGGCGGCGGGACCTTCCGGGCGACGGTCGCCAACGTCAGCCGCACGGTGGAGCGGCCGATCTCCTGGGACGACCGGGTGTGGCTCACCTGGTCGAAGACGGCGGGTGTGGTCCTGAAGGCCTGAGGAGGGTGCGATGAGCTCGTCGAAACCGCGCGTCGGTCGCTTCCTTCTGGTCGGCTTTCCCTACGTCTGGATGCTGGTCTTCTTCCTGGTGCCGTTCCTGATCGTCGCCAAGATCTCCTTCTCGTCGAGCGTCATCGCGCAGCCGCCCTACGAGCCGGTGATCGCGACGATCGGCGACTTCTTCGCCAAGATCGGCGAGTTCTCGCCGGCCAATTACCTGCGGCTCTTCAGCGAGAGCATCTACGTCGAGAGCTATCTCTCCAGCGTGTGGATCGCCGCGACCTCGACGCTGATCATGCTGGCGATCGGCTATCCGCTCGCCTACGCCATGGCGCGGGCGCCCAAGGCGTGGCGGCCGACGCTGCTGATGCTGGTGATCCTGCCGTTCTGGACGAGCTTCCTGATCCGCGTCTACGCCTGGATCGGCATCCTCTCCGACGAGGGCCTGCTCAACTCGCTGCTGGTGGGCCTGGGCGTGATCTCCGAGCCGATCACCTTCCTCGCCACCCAGCGGGCGGTCTACATCGGCATCGTCTATTCCTACCTGCCCTTCATGGTGCTGCCGCTCTACTCGAGCCTCGAGAAGATGGACGACACCCTGATCGAGGCGGCGCAGGATCTCGGCTGCACACCGTTCCAGGCGTTCTGGCGGGTGACCTTCCCGCTGTCGCTGCCGGGCGTCATCGCCGGCTCGTTCCTGGTCTTCATCCCGGCGGTCGGCGAGTTCGTCATCCCGGATCTGCTCGGCGGATCCGACACGGTGATGATCGGCAAGACGCTGTGGGAGGAGTTCTTCAACAATCGCGACTGGCCGGCGGCCTCGGCCGTGGCGATCGTGCTGCTGATGTTGCTGGTGGTGCCGATCGTCATCTTCCAGAACGCGCAGGCCAAGGCGGAAGGGGCGGATCGATGAGGCGTTTCTCGCTCTTCAACATCGTGTCGCTGACCTTCGGCTTCGCCTTCCTCTACGTGCCGATCGTCATCCTGATCATCTATTCCTTCAACGCCGGCCGCAACGTCGCGGTGTGGCAGGGCTGGTCGACCCACTGGTACGCCGAGGTCTTCCAGGACCAGCAGCTGCTCGACGCCGCCTGGGTGACGCTGAAGGTCGGTCTCGCCTCGGCGTCGGTGGCGACCGTGCTCGGCACCATGGCGGCGATCGCGCTGGCGCGGATGGGGCGGTTTCCGGGGCGGATGCTGTTCTCGGGCATGGTCTATGCGCCCTTGGTGATGCCGGAGGTGATCACCGGCCTGTCGCTGCTGCTGCTCTTCGTGGCGATCGACTTCGACCGCGGTTTCTGGACGATCACGCTCGCCCACATCACCTTCACCATGTGTTTCGTGGCGGTGGTGGTGCAGTCGCGTCTCGTCGGCTTCGACCGCAGTCTGGAAGAGGCGGCGATGGATCTCGGCTGCCGGCCCTTCGGCACCTTCTTCCGCATCACCCTGCCGATCATCTGGCCGGCGGTGGTGTCGGGTTGGATGCTGGCCTTCACCCTGTCGCTCGACGATCTGGTCATCGCCTCCTTCGCCACCGGCCCGGGGGCGACGACGCTGCCGATGAAGATCTATTCGGACGTGCGCCTCGGCGTGAAGCCGGAGATCAACGCGGTCTGCACGCTGGTGATCGCGGTCATTTCGATCGCCGTCGTCACCGCCTCGATCCTGACCAAGCGGCAGGAGCTCGAGCGCGAACGGGCGGAACGGGCGGCGGCGGCCGGCTGAGGGCCGCCCCCTTCATCGGAGGAAGACATGGTCGCCACATTGCCCGTCGACACCTCGCTGCGGCCGCAGACCGACGAGGCGATCGCGCCCGAGAAGGTCGTCGCCGGCGCGCCCGCGACCGGTTTCGTCGCCGTCCACGACGACGAGACGACGGGGTTCTATTCGGGCGTCTGGGCGTCGAGCGTCGGGGCGTGGCGCATCGCCTACGAGGAGAGCGAGCTCTGCGTCATCCTCGAGGGGCGGGTGCGGCTCGCGAGCGACGACGGGTCTTCGGCCGAATACGGGCCGGGTCAGGCCTTCGTCATCCCGCGCGGCTTCACCGGCGTCTGGGAGACGATCGAGCCCTGCCGCAAGATCTACGCGATCGCGACGTGAAGCGGGTTTGTCCCGTACGCGCGATGTTTCCATCCACCGGATCTGTTGCAGAGGCCCTTCATGCTGAGGTGCCCGGCCACTGGCCGGGCCTCGAAGCGCGAAGGGCCTCGTGGCACCTTCCGTCGTGGCTTCGCCCTTCGAGGCCCGGCTCTGCCGGGCACCTCAGGGTGAAGCCGAACAATGGGGGCGAGCGATTGCTTCGGGCGTCCGAACTCACTGACCCGAGCCGCCGACCGGCGGGACGATCGGGATCGGCGCCAGGGTCGGGCCGGGGGCTTCGACCGGCACCGGCTCCGGCATCGCCGGGGTGATCTCCAGCCGCCGCACCGTGCCGTGGACCCTGAGCGGAATGCGGATCTCGTCGCTGGTCGGGCGCGACGGGGTCGGGCGCTGGTTGCGGAAATAGGCGTGGCCGGTCAGCTCGACGCCGCCGCGGGCGAGGTCGCCCTTGCCCTTGAGGGAGAAGCGGGCATCCGGGCCGATCAGTTCCACCGTCTCGATGCGGGCATCGTTGCCGGCGAGATCGATCAGGGCGCGGGCGCTCGACCAGGTCGTCTTCTTCGGCGCGCTCTTCGGCCCGAGGACGATCGGGTGGAAGCGGGTGACGTCGCCGAAGGGCGAGAGGCCGGTCACCGTCAGGCCGGTCGCGGTGACGGTGGCGCGGCCCGCAATCGCCTCGACGCAGGCCCCCAGCGTGGCACAGGTCGTCGTCCCCTCGAAGGATGTCTCGACCGAACCGGCCTCGATGCCGTCGACGGCGAAGAGCGTGCCGAGCTCTGCCGCCGGCAGGTCCTTGGCGACGGCGCGGATCCGGGCGGAGAGGCCGCCGGCGCCGAGATTGCCGACGACGCCGAGCGAGGCCGGTTTCCCCCACAGGCCGACGTCGCCGATCTGGGCATCGAGCCGGCCGCCGGCGAGATCGAGGGCGACCGCCGGGCGCGTCAGGGTGAAGCGCGGGGTGGCGAGTTCGGCCGCCGACAGGCGCAGCGCCAGGGCGATGCCGAAACGGTCGCGGGCGAGCGCCAGATCGCGCCAGCCGTCGCCGAACAGTGGTTCGTCGGCACGGAAGGCGATGGTGCCGAAGGCGAGGGTGCCACCGATGGTCGGTTCGTCGCCGCCGATCGCCAGCGCCAGGCTGCCCTTGGCGGCGGTGCGGCCGATGCGCAGTGCGGCATCGGTCAGCGTCGCGGTGCCGTCGGCGACGGTCAGCGCGCCCTCGAGGCGCAGCGGCGCGCGCAGCACGTCGGCGCCGACGCCGAGGAGGCGGGCGAGACGGGCGGGATCGGTCACGTCGAGAGCGGTCGAGGCGGTCCAGCGCGCGGCGGGATCGGCGGTCTTCGCGCCGTCGGCCGAGAGCGTCGCCCCGGCGCCGCTCAGCGACAGGCGCCAACGCGGCGCGGTGGCGTCGCCGGGCATGCGGGCGACGAGGCTCACGGCTTCGCCGCGCCAGCGGCCCTTGCCGTCGAACTCGAGGCCGGCGCCGACCGCCTTGTGGGCGATCGTCAGATCGAGCCCCTCGATCGTCTCGCTGCCCGCCGGGCGGTCGACGTCGATGCGGGCGTTCTCCAGCCGCAGGTCGATCGGCGGCAGGGCGAAGAGGCGGGCGCTCAGGGCGAGCGAACGGACGGTGTCGGCGCCGAGCCTCAGGCGTGCGCCGCGCAGGACCAGGCCGTCGGTCTCGATCCGACCGGCGAGGAGGGCGGTGAGCGAAATCGGCGTCTCGATCTCGGCGGCGGTGGCGATGGTCGCGCCGGAAGCGTCGGTGATCGCGGCGTCGGTCCAGCGCAGGCGCGGGGTCGGCAGCAGCGTCGCATGCGCCTCGCCGGCGACGCGGACCGGCGCGCCGAGCCAGCCGGCCAGCGTCGTCTCGACCTCGCGTCGGATCTCGTCGGGGGCGATGGCGCCGCGCAGCGTCGTCGCGCCGACGATCAGCCCCACGAGGGCGATCAGGGCGGCGATGAGGCGCTTCATGGCGCGCGTCCGGGAACGTGGCGGTGGGCCGTCATTCACTTCGGTTAACGTCCCGCGCGTCGGCTTGCAACGCGTCGATGCCGCGACGGTCGCGAAATCCGCGATCGTCCACGGAATTGAGGGAGAATCGCATACCGGAGGTGTCGCGATTCCACTCTTGCGTTCACGCGCCGACCACCGGCGTGTTTCCCGCGAGCACCGCGGCATACCAGTCGCGGTCGATGTTGCCGCCCGACAGCACGACGCCGGCCCTGCGTCCGCGCCAGTGCTCGCGCTCGGCGGCGAGCGCGGCGAGCGCCGCGGCGCCGGCACCCTCGGCGGCGTTGTGGGTGGCGGTGAAGAGCAGGCGGGTGGCGTCGGCGATCGCCGCGTCGTCGACCGCGACGACGCGCGACAGGCCGCGCCGCATGATCGCCAGCGCCTCGGGCGAGGGGCAACGCACCGCCATGCCGTCGGCGAAGGTCGTGGCCGGGTGGCTGGTCTCGACCAGATCCGGGCCTTCGAAGGAGCGCTTGTAGGCGTCTGCCTTGTCCGAGACGACACCGACGATCTCGGCCCCGTGGCCTAGCGCCGCCTTGGCCTCGATCAGGCCGCAGACGCCGGAACCGAGGCCGATCGGCGCGAAGACCACGGCGAGATCGGGCACGGCGCGGAAGAGTTCGATCGCATAGGTGCCGACGCCGAGAACCAGATCGGCGTGGAACGACGGCACGATCGCGAAACCGCGGTCGGCGGCGATGCCGGGGACGGCGAGGCGGGCGGCGTCGAAGTCGTCGCCGATCTCGATCAGCTCGGCGCCGAAGGCCCGCATCGCGGCGTTCTTCTCGCGCGAATTGCCCTTCGGCACGACGATGGCGCAACCGATGCCGCGGGCGCGCGCGGCGAAGGCGAGGGACTGGCCGTGGTTGCCGCGGGTCGCCGAGACGATGCCGCGGGTCTCGGGGGCCTCGCGCAGCAGCCGATCGACGAAGACCAGGCCGCCGCGCACCTTGAAGGCGCCGGTCGGCGTGTGGTTCTCGTGCTTCACCCAGGTCTCGACGCCGAGGGTCTCGGCGATCACCGGCCAGGCATATTGCGGCGTCGGCGGCACGTGGGGAGCGATCAGGCGGGCGGCCGCTTCGAAGTCTGCGAGGCTGGGCATGGGCGGGTCCGGTTCTCGGGGGCGGGCGGCGAAGGCGCCGCCGACGGCCACTCTAGACCGAGGCCGTGGAAAATTTCGCTCTTCCGGACGAGCGATCATGGGGAAATGCGGAAAATCGTTCCGCTCGTCCCCGCGAAAGACGTCGTCGGGCTCAGCTCGCCAGAACCCGGGTGACGGGGAAGGTGATCGACACCAGCGTGCCCTGACCGACCGTCGAGTCGATGCGGAACACGGCGCGGTTCGCCTCCGCCAGCGCCTTGGTCAGCGGCAGGCCGAGCCCGGTGCCGCCGGAGCGCGAGCGGGTGGTGTGGAGCTGACGGAACGGCTCGAGCGCCGTCTCCAGTTCCTTCTCGCTCATGCCGTAGCCGGTGTCGCGGACGCGCAGGATGACCTCGCCGTTGTCCTCGAGCGCGGTCGAGACGATCACCTGGCCGCCGGCGGGGGTGAACTTCACGGCGTTGGAGAGCAGGTTCAGCACCACCTGACGGATCGAGCGCGGATCGGCGACGACGGCGGGGACGCCGGCCGGCAGCGACGAGCGGATGATGATGCGCTCGCGGTTGGCCTGCGGCTGCATCATGGCGACGCTCTCGCCCACCACGTCGGCGAGCGACACCGCCTCGAAGCGCAGGTCCATCTTGCCGGCCTCGACCTTGGAGAGGTCGAGCAGGTCGTTGACCAGGCTCATGACGTGGCTGCCGGAGACGTGGATGTCGCGCAGATAGTCCTTGTAGCGCTCGTTGCCGATCGGGCCGAAGCGCTCGTCCATCATCAGCTCGGAGAAGCCGATGATCGCGTTGAGCGGCGTGCGGATCTCGTGGCTGATCTTGGCGAGGAAGTCGGACTTGTGGATCGACGCCTCCTCCGCACGGCGGCGGGCGGCGGTCAGTTCCTCTTCCGACTTCTTCCACTGGGTGATGTCGCGCAGCACGGCGCAGTATTTGGCGATCGGACCGGTGGAGACGCGGCCGATCGTCATGAAGAGCGGGATCAGCCCTTCGGGGGCGACCCGGCCGATCACCTCGCGACCGTCGTTCAGGACCGAGGCGACGCCGTTGGAGGCCAGCCCGTCGAGATAGTCCATCGCCGAGCGATGGCTCTCCTGGGCGAGGCGTTCGGTCAGCGGACGGCCGATCATGGCGCGGCGTTCGGCGCCGAACAGCGCCTCGGCGGCGGTGTTGGCGGAGAGCACGAGGCCGGAGGCGTCGAGCATCAGCACGCCGTCGGTGGCGGTGTCGACGATCGCCTGCAGCTCGGCGATGCGTTCGCGGTCGGCGGCGGAGATCGCCTCCGGCACCGAGCCGGCGGGGGCCGCGGCGACGGCGGCGACCGGGGCGGGTGCGGACAGGTCGCGTTCGAGGAGCGTCAGCATCAGCGCACTGCCGCCTTCGACCGGCACGGTGCCGATCTCGACGTCGCAGGGCACGATGGTGCCGTCGTGGGCGATCAGCGGCACGACGCGGCCGGCCTCGCTCTCGAAGCGGCGGGCGACGTGGGGACCGGCGAAGAGCGCGTCGACGCCGCCGGCCGCCTCGAAGGTCGAAAGGTCGGGGAAGCGCAGCAGCGACAGGAAGCGCTCGTTGGCGTGCAGGACCCGGTCGTCGCGCAACAGGGCGACGGCGATGGGAAGCCGGTCGAGCAGACGGGCGTCGATCGCGGTGCCGGTCGCCTCGTTGAGCCGGCGGCGCGGCGGCACGACGGTGGCGGGCGTCAGCGGCGGCGGCGGGATCGGCGGGGCACCGTCGGCGACGGCGGGGCCGGCGGCCTCGCCCTCGATGCGGGCGCCGAGCGCCTCGGCGATCTGGCGGAAGGCATTGCGCTCGGGCACCGACAGGCGCGGATGATCGCCGGTCGCGTGCGGCGTGCCGTCGAGCGAGACGACGCGGGCGGCGACGGCCGCGGCCTCGGCGGCGAGCGGCGCCACGGTCTCGGCCGGGGTCGCCTCGGGTGCGGGGTGGGCGGCCTCGACGGTCTCGGGGTCGGTGTCGGTCGACGTCGCGACGGGCACCTCGGGCGCAGGCGTCTCGACGAACGCCGCGGGAGCGACGTCGTGCGCCTCCGGGGCGTCGGTGACGACGGGGGCTTCGGGCGCCTCGATCGGAGCGTCGTGCAGATGGAAGACCGAATCGTCGCCGATGTCGCCGGCGAAGGCGGCGTCGATCGGGTGATCGGGCGAAAGATCGGCACTCTCGCAGTCGTCCGGGAAGGTCGGCGGCTCGAGCGCCGCGGTTTCGTCCGGCGCATGCGCGGTGCCGGTCTCGACCACCGGTTCGGCCTCGATCGCCGCGACCTCGGCGGCGAGCGGGGCGGGCAGGGCGGCCGAAGGGGCCTCCTCCGCGAGGCGCAGGCCGACGGCGTGCGGATCGGGGACGGGGGCCTCGGCGCGGACGGTGCCGAAACCGCGGAAGCCGGCGAAGGTGCGGCCGCGGCCGAAGGCGGGCAGGGCGGCGAGATCGACCGGCAGGCGCAGCGCCTCGCCCTCGATCGGCCACAGCAGCGTCCGGCCGCTCCAGGTGTCGCGACGGGCGAGCGCGCCGGCGATGGTGCCGTCGCGGTCGAGGTCGAGACGGGCGGCGACCTCGTCCCAGCGCCGGCCGACCAGATCGGCGGCGGCGGGGCCGACGGCGCCGCCGAGCTCGTCGGAGACCATGGTGAAGCGGTGGTCGGCGTCCATCTGCCAGACGAACTTCACCGAGCGCTCGAGCGGCGCGAAGGCGAAGCCGGTCGCGGGCTCGTCGTCGGCGTCGATAGCCTCGACCGCCTCCTCGGCGGCTGGCGCGAGGGCGATGTCGATCGCGGCTTCCGGCGCGGTCGGCACGGCGGTCTCGGGTGCGGCCGATTCCTCGATCACCCCGTCGGCCGGCGTCGGCGCGACGAGGGCGCTCTTCGGCTCGGGCAGCGTCTCTTCGAGCGCGGCGTCGGAGACCGGGCGACCGCCGACCAGCGGCGCGGCGGGTTCCTCGGCGGCGAGCGCCGGGGTTTCGGGCAGAGATTCGGTTTCCTCGGCGCCGATCGTCGGCGCGGTGGGAAGGGTCGGACGTTCGATGGCCTCGGGGGCTCCGGCGGCGGGCGCTTCCGGCGCCGTCACGGCGATCGGCCGGACGGCCCAGGCGGCGTCGAGATCGGCGTCGGGGGCGTCGAAATCCGAGAAGAGATCGACGGCGAGCGGCGGCGCGGCGACGAAACGGTCCTCGTCGGCGACGGTCTCCGTGGCCGGAGTCGTCGCGGCGGACGCGACCTCGGCGGTGGTGACCGGCGGCGGTGGCAGGAGACGAGCGACCTCCTCGAACGACGTCTCGAAGAGGTCTTCCGGCTCGAGCGAAACCGGGGCGTCGGCGCCGGCGACCGCTTCGGGCTCGGCGGGCGCGGTCGGGAGAACCGAGGCGACCTCGCCGGCATCGGACGCGGCGACGGCCTCGGTCGGTGCATGGTCCGTCGGCGCCTGCTCGGCAGTGTCGGCGCCCGGAGCGATCGGCGTCTCGACCGGCGTGGGCGCATCGGCCGGGGTGGCGTCCATCGCCGGGCCGAGATGCAGCAGGCGGCGGGCGTCGGCGTGGTCGCCGAGGCGGACGAGGGCGAGCGGGTGGCGGCCGGCGCCCCGCGTGACGACGCGCTCGACGACCGCGATCTCGTCGGCTTCGTCGAGGATGGCGGCGATCTCGTCCTCGAGGCCCTCGGCGAGGTCGACGTCACCGGCGACGGCGACGATCTCGCCCTCGCCGTCGAAGATGGCGACGAGGCCGCCGCGGGCGACGAAGGGCGCGAGGCTCGCTTGGGGCCTCGCCGTCTCGGGGGCGGCACGGAAGCCTTCGACGCGGACGATCACGGCGTCGTCGGAATCGATCGGGCGGCGGAGGACGACGTTGCGCAGGGTCGGGCGGCCGTCTTCGGCGAAGCGCAGCAGCTCGCGCGTCTCCTCGCCCGGCGCGGCGCGGCCGGCGAAACGGGCGATGCGGCCGGCGAGCCGCGGCTCGAGCGCGAGCGGTGCGCCCCAGGGGGTCTCGGCGACGAGCGGGCCGGCGGCGGCATTGGCGAAGGCGAGGCGATGCCCGCCTTCGACGGCGACGAAGCCGGGGCGCGCGTCGCCGATCAGGTCGCCCACCCCGTCGAGGGCGACGATCGGCCAGATCGCAGCGTAGTCATCGACCATCGTCTTCATCGTCCGTATTCTCTCGCCCGAGGTCTCGACGTCTTCGCATCGTCCTTTCCGGACCGCCTGCGCGTTTTCGGCGCGGGCGTCGACCGGGAGCGGCACGCGAAGACTGTCGAAGACGATCGCGGGATCGTCATCACGCTGTTAACCTCTCGTTAATATAGACGAAACCAGCGGTGGGTCCACTCGTCCGGCCGCTTCGGCCCCGCTCTTCGCGAGGCAGGGTTAATCGAAGAGTGACGCCAGGGAATAATGCACTGCGAGATTTATGTTGCAGTGCAGCAGAAATGGGCGTAGACCAGAACCGTCGCCGAACGAAGTATCGGTGACCCGCGCGGGAGGCCCGCGTGGACCCCGTTCGGCTCGCGATGCGAGCACAGTCGATGCCGGTGACGCTTGCCGGCTCCAAGGAGAGACCCATGGCCGCCGAAAAGACCTTCGAGATCCCCGAGCAGATCCGTACCTTCGCCGAGAAGTCGGTCGAGCAGGCCAAGAAGGCCGTCGACGACTTCATCGCCGCCACCCACAAGGCCGTCGACAAGGTCGAGACCTCGTCGGCGGAAGTGCAGTCGGGCGCCCTGGACCTCAACAAGAAGGTCCTCGCGCTGGCGGAGGAGAACCTCGCCAACGCCTTCGCTCACGCCCAGAAGCTGGTCAAGGCCAAGGACGCCCAGGAAGTCCTCGCTCTGCAGGGCGACTACCTGAAGGCCCAGGCCGCCTCGTTCGGCGAGCAGGTCCGCCAGATCGGCGACGCCGCCGCCAAGACCGTCTCGGCGATCACCGAGAAGGTCACCAAGGCCTGATCCGACGACCGCCTCGCGGTCGGATCGTTCAACGGGCGAGGCACGGACGTGTCTCGCCCGTTTTCGTTTCGACGCTGCGCGCCGTCCGGATTATTGCGATGCAATATAATGTTGCATCGCAGCACAATCAGAGCTACATGTGACACGTGTTCGTCGCCGCCGTCGAAACCGGCGCGGCAGGTCCGCCGCCCGCCCGCGAAGGGCGCCCGACAACGGCGGGGCGAACCGATTTCGAGGAGATCATCGACATGACCACCGAGCCGAAGACCCCGGCGAAGCGCGTGACCAAGACCCCGGCCCCGAAGGCTGCCGCCGCTGCTGCCGCACCGGCCGTCGTCGCCGCGCCCGCCCCCGCCGCGCCGAAGGCGGCGCCGGCCGTCGAAGCCGCTCCGGCGGTCGCGGCCGCGCCTGCTCCGGAAGTGAAGGCCGCTCCGGCGCCGAAGGCTGCCGCTGCGCCGACGGCCGCTCCGGCGGCGCCGGTCTTCCCGACCTTCGAGATGCCGAAGTTCGACTTCCCGACCTTCGAGCTGCCCAAGTTCGACCTGCCGAAGTTCGACACCGCCGCCTTCGGCCAGATCGAGGTCCCGGCGGCGCTGCGCGAGGCCGCCGACAAGGCGATCGCCCAGGCGCGCACCAACTACGAGACGCTGAAGACCCTGACCGAGGAGGCGACCGACGCCTTCGAGGACGCCTGGGAGGCGACCCGCGCCGGCATCGTCGAGCTCAACGGCAAGGGCATCGACCACGCCAAGACCAACACCGACGCGACGCTGGGCCATGCCAAGGACCTGATCGGCGTGAAGACGGTGGCCGAGGTGGTCGAGCTGCAGACGGCCTTCCTGCGTCGCCAGTACGAGACGCTGAGCGCCCAGGCCAAGGAGATCCAGGCGCTGGCGCTGGAAGTCGCCGGCGAGGCCTCCAAGGCCGCCCGCGACGTGGTCGGCAAGGCGCTGGACGCCGTCGAGAAGAAGTGAATTCGGCGCCTTTCCGCCGATCGATGCGATGCGCCGCCGTCTCGGCGGCGCTTTCGTATCCGGCCTCCCGCACGTCGGGGTGTGGACGATCGCGAACGGGACTTGCCAAGCGCGGCGTCAGCCCCTATTAGGAGCCCGTCGCGAGACATGCAGCTGTAGCTCAGTTGGTTAGAGCGTCGGATTGTGGCTCCGAAGGTCGGTGGTTCGAGTCCACCCAGCTGTACCATCTCGCAAGACACCGCACGAAAGGCCGCCCCTCGGGGCGGCCTTCGTCGTTTCGGCGCGGCCTCTTCGTGGACGCCGCCGCCGAGACGATCCGTCGCCGGCGTGCATTCGTGCGGCGACTCGCGTTTTTGGACGCATCATGCCACTCTGGCGTGTCTCTTCGGGCTCGCGGGGTGTGCCATGCGTCTTCTGGTCGTTCCTCTTGTGATCCTCGCTCTCGGCGGCTGCGCGTCGCGTTATCAGGAGCTGGGCGCCGGCGGCGGCGTCACCGCGGCCAAGATGACCGAGGACGTCTATCGCGTCTCGGCACGCGGCAACGCGCTGACCGAGCCGACCCGCATCCAGGACTTCGTGCTGCTCAAGGCGGCCGAGACGACGCTGGCGGCGGGGCGGACGCATTTCGTCATCATCGGCCTGTCGGAGGTCGGCACGGCGCGCAACGGCCGCCAGACCGGGCTCTATGCCTTCGGCGGCGCGGCGGGCCCCGACGGCGGGCGGCTGATGTCCGACATGACCGGCGCCAATCGCCATTCGATCGACGGGTTGTCGGGCGAGGACGTGATGATCCGCCTCCTGAAGCCCGATGCCAGCGCCGAGGACAAGGCCAAGGCGCTCGACGCGCGGCAACTGGCGGAGAACATCGGACCGCGGCTGAAGCGGCCGCAAGGCGCGCCGCCGCCGGAGGGTGGTGCGCCGGCGGGGACGTAGAGGCTTCGAACGCACGAGTTCTCGACCGTCCAGGCGCGGGGTGGAGGCCCCTCATGCTGAGGTGCGAGCGCCAGCGAGCCTCGAAGCGCGAAGGGGCGAGTGGCACTCGCCCGTCGACGGCTTCGCCCTTCGAGGCCCGGCTTTGCCGGGCACCTCAGGGTGAAGCCGAACAGAGAAAGGCGAGGCGAAGCCCCTCTTTCCGGTCGGCCACCCCGCGCCTTCAGCCGCGCCGGCCGGCCTTCACCAGCCGGACATGGTAGGCGAGCCCGGGCGAATGCATGTCGGGGAAGGCGTGGCGGAAGTCGACGGTGATGCGCATCGCCTCGAAACCGGCCTCGGTCGAGGTCCAGTAGAGGCTGCCTTCGCCCGACGGGTCGATCGGCACGTCGGGGAAGATGCGGGCGTTGATCGCCGGGCTGCCGCAGCCGGGATCGAGCAGGCTCATCATCTCGTCGGCGGTCGGAAGTCGCCAGCCGTCGCCGGCCCGCGTCGCGGCCTCCGTCGCTTCCGGAAGAGTGAGGCGGTCGATCTCGCCGGTGCAGGCGGCGCCCTGCGGCGCAAGGCCGAGGCTGCAGCGCTGCCAGACGAGGCCGGTCTCGCGATCGACGACGCTCGCCCCGTCGGCCGTGAATCGGTCGGGCGGGGTCGAGCAGGCGGCGAAGGCGCCGCCCGGCCCGCCGACGAGGGCCGCGGCGACCGAGATCGAAGCGAGACGGGCGGCGAGCCTCATGGGCTCATTCTTCCAGCAGGCAGGCGACGGCGTGGTCGCCGCCCTTCAGCATCGGCTTGTCGACGCGGCAGCGGTCGGTGACGACCGGGCAGCGCGGGTTGAAGACGCAGCCGGGCGGCGGGGCGAAGGGCGAGGGCAGCTCGCCCTGCAGCACGATGCGGTCGCGCCGGCGCCCGGGGTCGGCGACCGGCGTCGCCGACAGCAGCGCCTTGGTGTAGGGGTGGCGCGGATCGGCGAAGATCTCGTCCTTCGAGGCCTGTTCCACCACGCCGCCGAGATACATCACCATGACGTCGTCGGCGATGTGGCGCACCACCGACAGATCGTGGCTGACGAAGACATAGGCGAGGTCGAACTCCTGCTGGAGATCGGCCAAGAGGTTCAGCACCTGCGCCCGGACCGAGACGTCGAGGGCGGAGACCGGCTCGTCGAGCACGATGACGCTCGGCTTCAGCATCAGCGCGCGGGCGATGGCGATGCGCTGGCGCTGGCCGCCGGAGAACATGTGCGGATAGCGCTCGGCGTGTTCGGGGCGGAGACCGACCCGCGACAGCATGTCGAGGGCCTGGGCGTGACGCTCGTCGGCCGGCATGTCGGTGTTGACGAGCAGCGGCTCCTCGAGTGTGGCGCGGATGGTGCGGCGCGGGTTGAGCGAGCCGTAGGGGTTCTGGAACACCATCTGCACCGCGCGGCGCAGACCCTTGAGGCGCGAGCCGGAGACGCCGGTGACGTCGTGGCCGTCGATCGCCAGATGGCCGTCGGTCGGCGGCTCGATCAGGGCCAGCATGCGGCCGAGCGTCGACTTGCCGGAGCCGGATTCGCCGACGACCGCGAGGGTGCGGCGACGGTCGAGCGACAGCGAGATGCCGTTGACGGCGTGGACGACGCCGGGGGCGGCGAAGAAGCCGCGGCCGACCTCGTAGGTCTTGACCAGGTCCTGGGCTTCGAGGATCGGCGCGTGCTGCGCCTCGGTGCGGGCGGCGGACGCGGTCATGCCGGCACTCCTTCGACGGTCGCGGGGGTGGGCCGGCCGTCGACCAGCGGCGTGTGGCAGAGCGCGCGGCCGAGCGCGTCGGCGGCGGGCACCGGACGGCGCGTCGAGCAGAGCGGCGTCGCCACGCCGCAGCGCGGGGCGAAGCGGCAGCCGGCGAGACGGTCCCACTGGCCGGTCACCATGCCGGGGATCGCCGGCAGGCGCTTCTCCGTCGCGCGCTCGGGCAGAGCGGCGAGGAGGGCGGCGGTATAGGGATGGTGGGGATCGCGGAAGAGCTCTTCCGTGAGGGCCGCCTCGACCTGGTTGCCGGCATATTGCACGACGACGCGTTCGGCGGTCTCGGCGACGACGCCCATGTCGTGGGTGATCAGGACCAGCGCCATGTCCTTCTCGTCGCGCAGGCGGACGAGGAGGTCGAGGATCTGCGCCTGGATCGTCACGTCGAGGGCGGTCGAGGGCTCGTCGGCGATGAGGAGCTTGGGCGAGCAGGAGATCGCCATGGCGATCATCACGCGCTGGCTCATGCCGCCGGAGAGCTGGTGCGGGAAGGCCGTGAGACGGCTCTCCGGCGAGGGGATGCCGACCTGTTCCAGGAGCTCGATCGTGCGGGCGCGGCGCGCCGCCCGGCCGAGACCGAGGTGGGCGGCGAGCGCCTCGCCGATCTGGAAGCCGACGGTGAAACAGGGGTTCAGCGACGACATCGGCTCCTGGAAGATCATCGCGATGTCCTTGCCGACGATCCGGCGCCGGACGGCGCGGGAGGCGGCGAGGAGGTCGATGCCCTCGAAGGCGAGGCGGTCGGCGGTGACGCGGGCGGTCTTGGGCAGGAGGCCCATGACGGCGAGCATGGCGACGGACTTGCCGGAGCCACTCTCGCCGACGATCGACACGATCTCGCGCGGGTCGACCTTCAGGGACACGCCGTCGACGGCGCGGAAGAGGCCGCCGGCGCGGGTTTCGAAGTCGACCGACAGGTTTTCGATCTCGAGCAGGGCCATGCGCTCAGCTCCGCTTCAGCTTGGGATCGAGCGCGTCGCGCAGACCGTCGCCCATCAGGTTGATGGAGACGACGGTGATCAGGATGGCGAGGCCCGGCAGGGTGACGACATGGGGCGCGCGCTGGATGAACTCGCGCGCCGAGGAGAGCATGGCACCCCATTCCGGCGTCGGCGGCTGGGCGCCGAGGCCGAGGAAGCCTAGGGCGGCCGCCTCGAGGATGGCGTCGGAGATGCCGAGGGCGGCCTGGACGATCAGCGGCGCGAGACAGTTCGGCAGCACCGTCACGAAGGCGAGACGGAACGGGCCGGAGCCGGCGGCGCGGCTCGCCGTGACGTAGTCGCGGGCGAGTTCGGCCATGGCGGTCGAGCGCACGATGCGGACGTAGCGCGGCATGTAGACGACGGTCACAGCGACGATCGTGTTGGCGAGCGACGGGCCGATCACCGCGATGACGACGATGGCGAGCACCAGGCTCGGCACCGACATGATCAGGTCCATGACGCGGGAGATGGCGGTGTCGACGATGCCGCCCATGAAGGCGGCGGCGAGGCCGAGGCAGACGCCGACCGCGAGCGAGACCGCCACCACCGAGAAGCCGATGAACAGCGAGTAGCGCGAGCCGTGGACGATGCGGGCCATCAGGTCGCGGCCGACGTCGTCGGTGCCGAGGGGGAATTCCCACGAGCCGCCGTCGGCCCAGACCGGAGGCTGGAGCACGTGCTGGCGGAACTGTTCCATCGGATCGTGAAGGGCGATCAGGTTGGCGAACAGGGCGATCAGCAGGATCACCACCAGTACCGCGAGGCCGATGACGGCGCCGCGGTTGACGGCGAAGTCGTTCCACAGCGCGCGGGCGGGCGACGGCGGGGCGATCCCGGCGCGCGGGTCGAGGGCGAGAGCGTCATCGGCCATGGCGGATCCGCGGGTTGATCACGGCGTTGAGGATGTCGACGGACATGTTCACGAGCACGAGAAGGGTGGAAATCAGGAGGACGCCGCCCTGCAGCGCCGGATAGTCGCGGCGGAAGATCGACTCGATCAGCCATTTGCCGACGCCCGGCCAGGCGAAGATCGTCTCGGTCAGCACGGCGCCGGCGAGCATGGTGCCGCCCTGCAGGCCGATCGTCGTGACGACCGGGATCAGCGCGTTCCTGAGCGCGTGCAGGCCGACGACGCGGAAGGGCGACAGACCCTTGGCGCGGGCGGTACGGACATAGTCCTCCTCCAGCACCTCGAGCATCGAGGAGCGCGTCATGCGGGCGATCGCCGCGAGCGGGATGGTGCCGAGCACGATCGCCGGCAGGATCAGATGCGACAGCGACGAGGAGAAGGCGCCCTCCTGGCCGGAGAGCAGACTGTCGATCGTCATGAAGCCGGTGACCGGCTCGAAATAGTAGATCAGGTCGATGCGGCCGGAGACCGGCGTCAGGTCGAGCGTCACCGAGAAGAACAGGACGAGCAGCAGACCCCACCAGAAGACCGGCATCGAATAGCCGAAGAGGGCGACGCCCATCAGTCCGTGGTCGACGGCCGAACCGCGCTTCAGCGCCGCCAGCACGCCGAAGGGCACGCCGAGCAGGACGGCGAAGGCCATGGCGAAGATCGACAGTTCGATGGTCGCCGGGAACAGCGTCAGGAACTCCTTGAGCACCGACTCCTGGCTGATGATCGAGGTGCCGAAGTCACCGTGCAGCAGGTTCCAGACGTAGTCGAGGAACTGCTTCCACACCGGCTGGTCGAGGCCCAGCTCGTGGCGGAAGAACTCGAGACGTTCGGGCGAGATGCCGCGCTCGCCGCGCCGGACCTCGATCGGATCACCCGGCACCAGCCGGATGGCGATGAAGGTCAGGAAACTCAGGGCGAACAGGGTCGGAACCGTCAGCGCCATGCGACGCAGGACGAACGAAAACATGTCGGAGATGCTCCTCCCGGGAACGACGGGCGGCCCCCGGCGAAGCTCGGTTCGCCGGGGGCCGCGCGCAGTGTCGATCGATCACTCGAGGCCGACGCCGTAGAACTCGTGACGGCCGAACGGCGAGATCTTGTAGTCGACCACGTTCTTGGTCGTCGCCTCGAACACCACCGAATGGGCGATGTTGTAAGACGGCATGTCGTCGCGGGCGATCTGCTGCATCTCTTCGTAGAGCTTGGTGCGAGCGGCCTTGTCGGTCAGCTTCTTGGCCGCGTTCAGGCGGTCGTCGAAGTCCTTGTTGCACCACTTGGACAGGTTCTGACCACCGGGACGCGCCGCGGCGCAGCCGAGCAGGAAGAAGAAGTTGTCCGGGTCGCCGTTGTCACCGGTCCAGCCGAGCTGGCCGGTCATGTGCTCGCCCTGCTGCAGACGCTTGCGATACTCGCCCCACTCGTAGGTGACGAGCTTGGCGTTGACGCCGACCTTGGCCAGATCGGCCTGCATCATCTCGCCGATGCGCTTGCCGTTCGGGTTGTAGGGACGCTGCTTGGGCATGTACCAGAGGTCGATCTCGAGCGGCAGCTTCACGCCGGCGTCCTCGAGCATCTTCTTGGCCTTGGCCGGGTCGTAGGGATAGTCGACGACCTTGTCGTTGTAGGACCAGATGGTCGGCGGGATCAGGTTCTTCGCGGCCTGGCCGGCGCCCTGGTAGACGTCCTTGATGATCGCGTTCTTGTCGATCGCCATGGCGAAGGCCTGACGGACCTCCTTCTTGTCGAACGGCGGCTTCTCGAGGTTGAAGGCCCAGTAGGCGATGTTGAGGCCGGGCTGGCTCATCAGCTTCAGGGTCGGATCCTTGCCGATCGCCTCGAGGTCGGCCGGGTTCGGGCCGAACATCACCTGGCATTCGCCCTTCTTCAGCTTGGCGTAGCGCGAGGTGGCGTCGCCGGTGATGGCGTAGACCAGATCGTCGAACTTCGACTTGCCGCCCCAGTAGGTCTGGAAGGCCTTGTAGCGGATCACCGCGTCCTTCTGGTAGGCGACGAAGGAGAAGGGACCAGTGCCGACCGGAATCTGGTCGAACTGCTCGGGCGTGCCCTTCTTGAGCAGGTAGTCGGCGTATTCGGCCGACTGGATGGTCATGAAGTCCATCGCCAGATTGGCGATGATCGTCACGTTCGGCTCGGTCATCACCATCTTGACGGTGTAGTCGTCGACCTTCTCGACGGACTTCAGCAGCTTCGGCATGTCCATGTCGGAGAAGTAGTCGTAGGCGCCGCCGGAGATCTTGTGGTAGGGATGGTCATCCTTCCACTGGCGGTTGAACGAGAACAGCACGTCGTCGGCGTTGAAGTCGCGGGTCGGCTTGAAGCCGTTGATGCCGGAATGGAACTTCACGCCCTTGCGCAGATGGAAGGTGACGGTCAGGCCGTCTTCGGAGATGTCCCACTTCTCGGCGAGGCCGGGAACCACGTTGGTCGACCCGCGCTCGAACTCGACGAGCTGGTTGAAGACCGGACGGGCGGCGTCGAACGAGGTGCCGGTGGTGTTCAGCGCCGGGGTGAAGTTCTCGGGGCTGCCTTCCGAGCAGTAGACCAGCGTCTTGGCGGACGCGGCGGTCGCGCCGAGAGCGATCATGACGGCGAGCGTGGCGACGCCGGTGAAGAGAGTCCGTTTCATCGAGGAGGCTCCTTCGCGTGGCCCCGGTCTCTTGCCGGGGTCGAACGGTTGCGAGGAGACCGGCCGGTGGACATCCCGACCGGGAAAAACCTTCCTCGCCCGAAGCGGATGCCGATTCCGGCATTCCGGTCGAGGCCTGGAAGGGGAGCATTTGCTCGAAAATCCACCCGATCGCGAACGACCCGGTCTCCCGTGACGGCGATCAAATCCCAATGCGCGGCGTTGCGCAATGGGGAAAGGCGGAGATCGGTGCCGGGCCGGCCGGCACGCACCGGGTACGTGCCTCAGGGCAGGTCGGTGAGAATGGCCGGCCAGCGTCGTTCGGCCTCGGCGAGGAGCCGGTCGGGATCGAGCAGGAAGGCGGCGCGCGAGGCCGGATCGGCGAAGAGCAGCAGCCGGCCGCCGTGGACGACGAAGTGACGCGGCGATCCTTCCGCCGGCCGCCCTTGCGAGACGGCGAAGGCGCAGCGGCCGCCGAACATCGGTGCATAGGTCTTGGGCGCGTCGCGGAAGGCGGCGCGGGTGCCCTCGTCGGCGAAGAGCCAGGTGACGCCGGCCCAGTCGACCTGCAGCGCCTCGTCGCCCATGCGCGGCTCGTTCCACATGAAGTAGCCGACCGGATCGATACCGCCGAGAGCGCGGCCGGTCGTGCGGTCGGCGAGGAAGCGGACGACCGGGGTCGGCGCCGCCTTGGCGATCGGGCCGTCGAGTTTCGGCGGCGGAGGCGGCGGCGGGCGCGGCGGGGAAGGGCGCGCGGGCTGTTCGGCGGCGGCCGGTGCGGGCTTCGGCGCTTCCTCGTGGCTGCTGCTGTTGGCGCTCGCGGGCGCGGCCGCGAGGAGGAGCGCGAGGGCGAGAAGGGCGGTCGATACGGGCGCCCGCGCGCCCGCGTCGTCGCGTCGCCGCGCGAAATACCGGCATCGCCCCGTCCTTGCCCGAATTCCGCTAAACTCGTGCATGTACGATTCGACCTCGCGAGTTCGTGACGCGTCTCGTCCGAGACGTGTCGCTCTTCGAGCGACGGGGCGAATCGTCGGTTCGCCTCGGCAAGTCCAGAAAGCTGGGATGGGGACGCATGCGCAAGCGCGACGTGACGAAATTCCTCGGGGCCTCGATATCGGGTCTCCTTCTCGCCGCGGTCTTCGCGGTGCTCGTCGGCGGGACGTCGCCGGTCCTCGCCCAGGATCGCGGCGGAACCTATTCCACCGACGAACTGGTCAAGACCGGCCACAAGTTCTTCGGCACCGTCTCCGGCGGCCTCGCCACGGTGATCGAAGAGGCGGTGTCGCGCTACGGTCAGCCCAACGGCTACATCCTCGGCGAGGAGGGCGGCGGTGCCATCGTCGGCGGCCTGCGCTACGGCGAGGGCATGCTCAACACCCGCGACCGCGGCAAGACCAAGGTCTACTGGCAGGGTCCGTCGATCGGCTGGGACTTCGGGGGCGACGGCGCCCGCACGATGATGCTGGTCTACAATCTGCCGGCGACCCAGGCGCTGTGGCAGCGTTTCGCCGGCGTCGACGGCTCGGCCTATTTCATCGGCGGCTTCGGCATGACGGCGCTGGTCGCCGACCGGATCTACGTCGTGCCGGTTCGTTCCGGCGTGGGGCTTCGCCTCGGCGTCAACATCGGGTATCTGAAGTTCACGCCCAAGCCGACCTGGAACCCCTTCTGACCGGCCTCGGGCACGCGGACGCCCCGCGAGGGGCGTCTCGCCGGCCTCATTGACGCGCCCGCGGGCGAGCGACCGATCCGAAAGGAAGCGCATGACGATCGAATGGGCGATGTGGTTCGCTCTCGGCTTCCTGTCGGCCGGCATCGTCGCGCTCCTGTTGATGGGGGCGGTGTGGCGCCGCGCCGTGCGTCTGACGACACGGCGTGTCTCCGCTTCGGTGCCCTCCGGCGTCGCCGACGTCCTCGCCGAGACCGACATGATGCGCGCCCGCCATGCCCGCGATCGGCGGACGATGGAACTCGCCGTCGCCGACATGCGCCGCCAGAACGCCGATGCCCGGCTCTCGGTCGGACGCGCGCGGCAGGAACTCGACGAGGTCCGCGTGCAGTATCTCGCCGAGCGTGACGCCCGGATCGCCGGCGAGGCGCGCGAGGCCGAGCAGGTGGCGACGATCGCGGCGCGCGACGCCAGGGTCGCCGAACTGTCGAGCGCCCTCGAGGGCGCGCTGGAACGCGGACGGGTGCTCGATCAGGCCGCCGCGGCGCGCGAGGCCGACATCGCCAAGACGGCGGTGGCCCAGGCCGAGGCGGCCGCCAAGGCGGCCGAGGAGCTCGCCTTCCGCCGCGCCGACATCGTCGGTCTCGAGGAGACGCTGCGCAAGACGCGACTCGAACTGGCCGAGGCCAGGGCCAGGCTCGAGGCCGAGGAGACGGCGCACCGTCTGTCGCTGGCGGCGGTCGGCCAGGAGCGCGACCGCGCCGACCGGCTCGACAAGCGGATCAACCGGCTGGTCGAAGACGTCGCCGATCGCGAGGAGCGGATCGACCGCGTCGGCCGCGAGCTCGAACGCGCCCGTCAGGCCCTCGTCCTCGCCAATGCCCGCGCCGCGGCGATGGGCGGGGCCGGCGACGGCACGGCGGCGGCGGGCGACAATCTGCTGCGGTCGCTGACCCAGCTCGAGAACCGCAACCACGAACTGGAAGAGAAGCTCGCCGGCCTCGGCGCCGATGCCTCCAAGGAGGCGCGGGCCGATCTGCGCGCCAGCCTCTCCGACCTCGCCGCCCGTATCGTCCATCTGACGCGGCTCGCCGAGGGCGCCTCCTCGTCGATCGACCGGATCTCGGCCGGCGGCGGCGAGCCGGCCGGCGAGAGCGGTCAGCCGAGCCTCGCCCAGCGCATCCGCGAGCTGCAGCGCATCGCCGACGAGCGCGAGGCGGCGAAGTCGCGCGGCTGAGGCACACCCGCCACGTATTCGTGATCACGCGGCAGCGGTGTCGCGATCTTCGCCGCGCGCGAGACGTCTTTTCGGCTGTGAAAAAATGTGATCACATTCACCGACCGATCGAGGGGATCGGTCGAGGCGAGGGTTGATCATGGCGCGTGAGATCGTCTGCATTTCTCCGGTGGACGGGCGGGAATACATCCGCCGACCGACGGCGACGGGGGCCGAGATCGCCACGGCGATCGCCGAGGCCCGCGCGGCGCAGCGGGAATGGCGGCGGGTGCCGGTCGCCGAGCGGGCGGCGATCGTGGTGCGTTTCCTCGACGCGCTCGACGCCATGGGCCCGGCGCTCGGCGAGGATCTGACGCGGCAGATGGGCCGGCCGGTGCGCTACGGCGGCGGCGAGCCGAAGACGGCGCGCGAGCGGGTCGAGCACATGGCGGCGATCGCAGAAGCGGCGCTGGCGCCGGTGGTGCCGTCGGCTCGGCCGGGCTTCGAGCGTTGGGTCAGTCGCGAGCCGCTCGGCATCGTCTTCACGGTGGCGCCGTGGAACTATCCCTATCTGACCACCGTCAACTCGATCGCCCCGGCGCTGATCGCCGGCAACGCGGTGATCCTCAAGCACGCGGCGCAGACGCTCGGCGTCGGCGAGCGCTTCCAGGCGGCCTTCGACGCCACCGATCTGCCGAAGGGCCTCTTCCGCAATCTGGTGCTCGACCACGACCAGACCACGGCGCTGATCGCCGGCGGCCACGTCAACCACGTCGCCTTCACCGGCTCGGTCGAGGCGGGGCGCGCCATCGAACGGGCCTGTGCCGGCACCTTCACCACCTGCGGGCTGGAACTCGGTGGCAAGGATCCGGCCTATGTGCGGCCCGACGCCGATCTCGAGGCGACGGTCGAGAGCCTGGTCGACGGCGCCTTCTTCAACTCCGGCCAGTGCTGCTGCGGCATCGAGCGCATCTATGTCCACGAGGCGGTCCACGACCGCTTCCTCGACGCCTTCACGGCGCTGACCTCGTCCTATGTACTGGCCGATCCGCTCGATCCGACGACGACGATCGGGCCGATGGCGCGCACCGCCTTCGCCGAGACGGTCCGGGCGCAGACGGAGGAAGCGCTCGCCAAGGGCGCCCGGGCGTTGATCGACCCGGCGCGGTTCCCGGCCTCCAAGGCCGGCACGCCGTACCTCATGCCGCAGGTGCTCACCGGCGTCGACCACACCATGACGGTGATGCGGGAGGAGAGCTTCGGCCCCGTCGTCGGCCTGATGAAGGTGAAGGACGACGCCGAGGCGGTGCGGTTGATGAACGACAGCCGCTATGGTCTCACCGCCTCGATCTGGACGCGCGACGTCGAGGCCGTGCGGGCGATCGACGCCGAGCTCGACACCGGCACCGTCTTCATGAACCGCTGCGACTACGTCGATCCGGGTCTGGTGTGGACCGGCGTCAAGGACACCGGGCGCGGTGCGGCGCTGTCGGCAGTCGGCTACGAGACGCTGACGCGGCCGAAGTCGCATCACTATCGCCTGCCGTGACGCGCGCGGGTCGCGCGCGCGAGATCAATCAGATCAGACGCAGCAACAGCGCGACCCCGCCCACCGCCAGCGACGACCATGTCGCCACCATGCCGACGGCCTTGAGCGGCCTGGAGGGTCCGCGCATGCCGACGGCGTGGAAGGCGCGGCCGACGATCAGCAGGCCGGCGATCGTCAGCGCCCAGGCGCGGTGCGCGCCGCCGCCCTCGACCAGCGCCAGCACGATCAGGGCGATCGGCACGTATTCGATGAAGTTCGCCTGGGTGCGGATGCGGCGGGCGAGGATGACGTCGCCGCCGTCGCCGGAGGGCCGGCGCACCGCGAAGCGGCGCATCGACACCGGCACCGAGAGCGCCACCAGCGCGAGAGCCGCGAGCGCGGCGGTGAACGTCGTGATCGGGAGACTGCCCATGAACCCTCCTCGCGCGCCGAGGGGCGCGGCCGGGCGCGATCTTGGCAGATGGGGCGGGCGGCGTCACGACGGAGGCCGCGGCGCTGCTGCCGTTTGAAATGACGGCGCCGCCCCTGTATCGCTCGTGGTGACGTGGTGGCGCCGATTCGTTCGGGGCGTTTCGCGCGTCGTGCCGTATCTCTGCCACGGAGCCGATCACCCATGGACGCCACGTCGGACATCTCCGCTCTCGATCTCGCCGCGCTGATCGCCAGCCGTGTCTGTCACGACATCATCTCGCCGGTGGGGGCCATCAACAACGGCCTCGAGGTTCTCGCCGAAGAGAACCAGACCGACGACATGCGCGAATTCGCCATGGAGCTGATCCGCAAGAGCGCGCGGCAGGCCTCGGCCAAGCTGCAGTTCGCTCGGCTCGCCTTCGGTGCCGCCGGTTCGGCCGGCGCCTCGATCGACCTCGGCGACGCCGAGACGGTCGCCAAGGGCTTCATGGCAGGCGAGAAGGCGGAGCTGACCTGGTCGGCGACCCGCGTGCTGATGCCGAAGAACCTGGTCAAGCTGCTGCTCAACCTGATCCTGATCTCCGGCCACGCCATTCCGCGCGGCGGGGTGATCGAGGTGGTGGTGACCGGCGAGGCCGAACGGCCGACCTTCGCGCTGACCTGCAAGGGCACGAACGCCCGCATCCCCGCCAACGTCGAGGATGCGCTCGCCGGCCGGCTCACCGCCGATCACGGCCCGGATGCCCATTCGATTCAGCCGATCTACGCCGGGCTCCTGGCCCAGGCCGCGGGCATGACTGTTTCCGTGGAGAAAACCGAAGAGGCGGTGATCTTCACCGCTCGTCCCAAGGTTTCCGTCGAGGCCGTCTGATCTCTCGACGACTATTCGGCGATCGACATCGCACAACTCTTCGAAATCGCGCGCCATGTCTTCGACGCGGGGCTTCGACGCGGACTTATGCCTGTTTTGTCGTGTCGGCGCTCGCGCCTCGGGACGAGTTGTTTACCATCGGCAATCGGTGCGAGTGATATTTTTCCGCGGAGGTCTTTCTGCGGGTTAATGCGAAGTACTCCGGAAATCCTCTCTTAACGCTTTGTCTCGATACTGCCCTGAGTGCCGGGGGGAGCCCCCTCACGACGTCCCCGTCGACGATTGCACAAGGTAGGGGCCATGGACGATCTGCTTCGCGAATTTCTCACCGAGACGAACGAGAGCCTGGACGTCGTGGACGTCGAGCTCGTCAAGTTCGAGCAAGATCCCAACAACGAGAAGATCCTCGGCAACATCTTCCGGCTCGTGCACACCATCAAGGGCACCTGCGGGTTCCTGGGGCTGCCGCGGCTCGAAGCGATCGCTCACGCGGCCGAGACGCTCATGGGCAAGTTCCGTGACGGCGTGCCGGTGACCGGTGATGCCGTGACGCTGGTGCTGCGCTCGATCGACCGGATCAAGCAGCTCGTCGCCGATCTCGAGACCACCGAGCAGGAGCCGGTCGGCGACGATCGCGATCTGATCTCGCAGCTCGAGCAGATGTCGGAAGCCGGCAAGCCGGCGGCCGCCGCCGAGCCGCCCAAGCACACCGAGGGCGCGCTGGTCTATCAGGTCCTGGAGCGCCAGCTGCGTCCGGGCGAAGTGTCGCTCGACGATCTCGAGAAGGCCTTCCGCGAAGCGACCTACGACGAGCCGGTCGCCGCCGTCGAAGAACCCGCGCCGGCGCCGGCGCCCGAGCCGGTCAGGGCGGAGGCCGCTCCGGCCCGCAACCGCGGCCCGGCACGCGAGGCGAAGGAGCCGAAGGAGCACAAGGAAGACGGCGAGGCCAAGGCCGGCGGCGTCTCCTCGCAGTCGATCCGCGTCGCGGTCGACACGCTCGAACACCTCATGACCATGGTCTCCGAGCTGGTGCTGACCCGCAACCAGCTGCTCGAGATCGTCCGTCGTCACGAGGACAGCGAATTCAAGGTGCCGCTGCAGCGCCTCTCCAACGTCACCGCCGAGCTGCAGGAAGGCGTCATGAAGACGCGCATGCAGCCGATCGGCAACGCCTGGCAGAAGCTGCCGCGCATCGTGCGCGACCTGTCGAACGAACTCTCCAAGCAGATCGAGCTGGAGATGATCGGTCAGGAGACCGAACTCGACCGTCAGGTGCTGGAGCTGATCAAGGATCCGCTCACCCACATGGTGCGCAACTCGGCCGACCACGGCCTCGAGACGCCCGACATCCGTCGCGCGAACGGCAAGCCGGAGAAGGGCACGATCCGCCTCTCGGCCTACCACGAGGGCGGCCACATCATCATCGAGATCTCCGACGACGGTCGCGGTCTCGACATGGACAAGATCAAGCAGAAGATCATCGACAACGGCCTCGCCTCCGAGTTCGAACTCGAGAAGATGTCGGAAGCGCAGATCTACAAGTACGTCTTCGCCCCCGGCTTCTCGACGGCGGCCAAGGTCACCAACGTCTCGGGCCGCGGCGTCGGCATGGACGTGGTCAAGACCAACATCGACGCGATCGGCGGCACCGTCGATCTGAAGTCGGCGGCCGGCAAGGGCACGACCTTCACCATCAAGATCCCGCTGACGCTCGCCATCGTCTCGACGCTGATCGTCGAGAGCGCCGGCGACCGTTTCGCCATCCCGCAGCTGTCGGTGGTCGAGCTGGTGCGTGCGCAGCAGAACTCCGAGCACCGCATCGAGCGCATCCGCGACACGCCGGTGCTGCGCCTGCGCAACAAGCTGCTGCCGCTGGTGCACCTCTCGCGCCTGCTCGACATCACCTCGCTCTCGGGCGAGTCGACCGAGCCGGTCAGCGAGGAGGACGGCTTCATCGTGGTGATGCAGGTCGGTCCGCAGACCTTCGGCGTGGTGGTCGACGCGGTGTTCCACACCGAGGAAATCGTCGTCAAGCCGATGTCGACCATGCTGCGTCACATCACGATGTTCTCCGGCAACACCATCCTCGGCGACGGCTCGGTCATCATGATCGTCGACCCGAACGGCATCGCCCAGGCGATCGGCCCGTCTCAGGCGACCGATCTCGACGGCATGGCCGAACACGAGGAAGAACGCGCCCGCGACGAGGCCGCCATGGTTTCGCTCCTGCTCTTCCGCGCCGGCTCGGCCGAGCCCAAGGCGGTTCCGCTGTCGCTCGTCACCCGCCTCGAGGAATTCTCGGTCGACAAGGTCGAGCGCTCCAACGGTCGCGATCTGGTGCAGTACCGCGGTTCGCTGATGCCGCTCGTCTATTTCGACGAATATGCCCAGCGCAAGAGCGAAGGCTCGCTGCCGATGCTGGTCTTCTCCGACGCCGGCCGCTCCATGGGCCTGGTGGTCGACGAGATCATCGACATCGTCGAGGACCGTCTCGACATCGAGGTCGGTTCGGAGCGTCCGGGCGTTCTCGGCTCGGCGGTCATCAAGGGCAAGGCGACCGAGGTGGTCGACATCGGCCACTTCCTGCCGCAGGCCTTCGAAGACTGGTTCCGCCGCAAGGAGATCTCCGTCGAGGCGCTCACCCGCTCGCTGCTCTTCGTCGACGACGCGCCGTTCTTCCGCAACCTGCTCGGTCCGGTGCTCAAGGCCGCCGGCTACCGCGTCACGGTCTGCGCCTCGGCGGTCGAGGCTCTCGCGATGCTCGAGGACGGCCGTCGCTTCGACGTCGTCGTCTCCGACATCGAGATGCCGGAGATGAACGGCTTCGAGTTTGCCGAAGCGGTCAAGCGTCATCCGCGCCTGCGCGAGATGCCGATCCTGGCGCTGTCGAGCGTCTGCACGCCCGCCTCGATCGAGCGGGGTCGTCAGGCCGGCTTCGACGACTATATCGCCAAGTTCGACCGTCCGGGTCTGATCGCGGCGCTGAAGGAAGTCACGAACCACCACGACATGGGAATGGCGGCATGACCGACGACGTCAACACGCACGGCGAAAGCATCCAGTACGTCACGGTGGTGATCGGCGGGCAGCTCTTCGGGTTGCCGATCGAGCGCGTCCACGACGTCTTCATGCCGGAATCGATCACCCGCGTGCCGCTGTCGCGGCCGGAGATCGCCGGCGTCCTCAACCTGCGCGGTCGCATCGTGACCGCGATCGACATGCGCCGGCGACTGCATCTGCCGCCGCGCACCGACGGCGGCCAGGCCATGGCCGTCGGCATCGAGCACAAGGGCGAGAGCTACGGCCTGCTGATCGACAACGTCGGCGAGGTCCTCGATCTGCCGACCGACGGTCGCGAGCCCAATCCGGTCAACCTCGACAGCCGCTGGGCGGCGATCTCGGGCGGCGTCCATCGCCTGTCCGGTCAGTTGATGGTGATCCTGGACGTCGACCGCGTGCTCGGCGGCATGAGCGAGGCGCTGGCGGCCTGAGGTGCCGCCGCGCGACCGCGGCGGGACCCGGTCTGAAGGGAAACGGGCGCGGCCCCCGGGCCGAACGCCGCAAGCGGGCGACGGACACGGGGTCGCCGGGGAGAATACGGCAATGAAGAACTGTCTGGTCGTCGACGATTCCAGTGTCATCCGCAAGGTGGCGCGCCGCATCCTCGAGGATCTCTCGTTCGAGATCACCGAGGCGGAGGACGGTGCGCAGGCGCTGGACGTCTGTCGCAAGGAAATGCCCAGCGCCATTCTGCTCGACTGGAACATGCCGGTGATGGACGGGCTCGAGTTCCTCGCCCAACTCCGTCGCGAACCCGGCGGCGAGAAGCCGAAGGTGGTATTCTGCACCACCGAGAACGACGTCGCCCACATCGCCAAGGCCATGCGCGCCGGGGCCGACGAATACATCATGAAGCCCTTCGATCGCGAGATCGTCGAAGCGAAATTCGCCGAGGTCGGCCTGATCTGAGCGGGAGGCCGAAATGTTGGCGACGGGAGGGGCGGCTGCCACGCAGCCGCGGATGATGGTGACTGATCCGGTACGCGTCATGATTGTCGACGACTCTGTCGTCGTACGTGGACTCATCGGTCGATGGATCGACGAGGACCCGGCGCTGGCCGTGGTGGCGAGCCATCGCAACGGAAAACTGGCGGTCGACGACGTCGCCCGCTCCAACCCCGACGTCGTCGTGCTCGACGTAGAGATGCCGGAAATGGACGGCATCACGGCCCTGCCCCTGCTCCTGAAGGCCAAGCCCGGCCTCGTGGTGGTGATGGCCTCGACGCTGACGCGTCGCAATGCCGAGATCTCGCTCAAGTGTCTGTCGCTGGGTGCGGCCGACTACGTGCCCAAGCCGGAGTCGAACTCCGGCGTCACCACCTCGTCCGACTTCCGCGTCGAGGTGATCCAGAAGGTCAAGGCGCTCGGCCAGCGTGCTCTGGCGCGTGCCGGTCGGCTGCAGCATGCGCCGGCCTCCGCGCCGTCGCCCGCCACCGGCTACGCCCGTCCGGCGACCGCGTCGCCGACGCCGGCCGCCCGGCCGCTCGCGTCGGCTCTCGGCCGCCCGGCTGCGGCGCCGACCACGCGTCCCTATTCGTCGGTGACGCCCAAGGTGCTGCTGGTCGGCTCGTCGACCGGTGGTCCGCAGGCGTTGACCAAGCTCTTCGCCGAGATCGGTCCGGCGATCGCCAACGTGCCGGTGCTGATCACCCAGCACATGCCGGCGACCTTCACGGCGATCCTCGCCGAGCACCTGACCAAGGCCTCGGGCCGTCGTGCCGCCGAGGGCGTGCACGGCGAGCCGCTGATGCCCGGACGCATCTACGTGGCGCCCGGCGGGCGTCACATGGTGGTGGGCAAGCAGGGCGCCGACACCTGCGTGCTGCTCAACGACCTGCCGCCGGTCAACTTCTGCAAGCCCGCCGTCGATCCGCTGTTCGACAGTGCGGTGGGGATCTACGGACCGTCGATCCTCGCCTGCGTGCTGACCGGCATGGGCCACGACGGCGCGGCGGGCTCGACCCGCATCGCCAACGCCGGTGGCTCGGTGATCGCCCAGGACGAGGAATCCAGCGTCGTCTGGGGCATGCCCGGCGCGGTCGCGCAAGCCGGCGCAGCGGCGGAGATCCTGCCGCTCGACCAGATCGGCCAGAAAATCGTTCGACTGCTGGGAGGACGCAGATGAGCCCGCAGGAGTTCGATTGGCTGAGGGCCTTCCTCAAGCAGCAGTCCGGCCTCGTCCTGACCACCGAGAAGCAGTATCTGATCGAGAGCCGGCTCCTGCCGGTCGCCCGCAAGGCGGGGCTCGGGACGCTCTCGGCGTTGATCGGCAAGATGCGCGAGCCCGGTCAGACGGCGCTCGCGGCCACGGTGGTGGAGGCGATGACGACCAACGAGTCGTTCTTCTTCCGCGACAAGACGCCGTTCGATCATTTCAACGACACGATGCTGCCGCGCATGCTCGAGGCTCGGGCGCGCGACCGCAAGCTCCGGATCTGGTGTGCCGCGGCCTCGACCGGCCAGGAGCCCTATTCGCTCGCCATGTGCCTCAAGGAGGCGGAGGCGAAGCTCGCGGGCTGGCGGATCGAGATCATCGGCACCGACCTCTCCAACGACGTGCTGGAGAAGGCCAAGGCCGGCATCTACACCCAGTTCGAGGTCCAGCGCGGCCTGCCGATCAATCAGCTGCTGAAGTATTTCACGCAGACCGGCGACACCTGGCAGATCTCGTCGAACCTGCGGTCGATGGTGCAGTACCGCAAGCTGAACCTGCTCGAGAATTTCTCGTCGCTCGGCCAGTTCGACATCATCTTCTGTCGCAACGTGCTGATCTACTTCGACAACCCGACGAAGATCGACATTCTCGAACGGATGGCGAAGATGCTCGCGCCCGACGGCTTCCTGGTGCTCGGCGCGGCCGAGACGGTGGTCGGTCTGACGGACGCCTACCGGCCGATGCAGGATCGTCGCGGCCTCTATCAACCGATGCCGGCCAAAGGCGCGGCGACCGCTCCGGCTCCGGCGGCGGCTCAGCCGCGGCTCGCGGTCGGTGGCACGGGCGGTGGCTTCGGAGCGACGAGCACGCCGGCTCCCGGTTCCTCGACGCTCAAGCCGGCGGCACGACCGCTCTTCGGCACGCCGCGCTGAGGCGAGACCCCCAATCGTGTTCGTGAGAGGCGCGCCGGTGACGGCGCGCCTCTTTCGTTCGGCGCCGCCGCCGGCGGTGGTCCGGTGGCCGATACCCGGGAGGGGCCTCGACCCTCGCCACAAACGAAAACCCCGCCTTGCGGCGGGGCTTCGGATCGATCGTCGGTGGGGCCGGCCAAAGGGGGGTGGGGAAAGCCGGCGGGGCGCGATCTCAGGCGATGTCGGCGTAGACGTCGTTCTCGTCGGGCTCACGCAGCACGTAGCCGCGGCCCCAGACGGTCTCGATGTAGTTCTTGCCGCCGGTGGCGGAAGCGAGCTTCTTGCGCAGCTTGCAGATGAAGACGTCGATGATCTTCAGTTCCGGCTCGTCCATGCCGCCGTAGAGATGGTTGAGGAACATCTCCTTGGTCAGCGTGGTGCCCTTGCGCAGCGAGAGCAGCTCGAGCATCTGGTATTCCTTGCCGGTCAGGTGGACGCGCTGGGCGTTCACTTCGACCGTCTTGGTGTCGAGGTTCACCACGAGGTCACCGGTGGTGATGACCGACTGGGCGTGACCCTTCGAGCGACGGACGATGGCATGGATGCGGGCGACGAGCTCGTCCTTGTGGAACGGCTTGGTCATGTAGTCGTCGGCGCCGAAGCCGAGGCCGCGCACCTTGTCCTCGATGCCGGCGAGACCGGAGAGGATGAGGATCGGCGTCTTGACCTTCGACACGCGCAGCGTCCGGAGAACCTCGTAACCCGACATGTCGGGCAGATTCAGATCCAGAAGAATGATGTCGTAATCGTAGAGCTTGCCGAGGTCGATGCCCTCTTCGCCAAGATCCGTCGTGTAGACGTTGAAATTTTCCGACTTGAGCATCAGCTCGATGCTCTGCGCGGTCGCGCTGTCGTCTTCGATGAGCAGTACGCGCATGCCAATCCCCTTTGTCGCCCAAGGCGGGTCCGGCGCGTGGGCCCCCCGACCAGCCGCTCGCGAAACACCCCGTCATTTCCGACTCGGTAACCTACCGAGCAATGGTTAACAGAATGTGATTCGCCACGGCAAGGGTCGAGTTAACCCTTAGCCAAAAAACTCGCCAGGCTCCTGAATCGAAAGGGAAAATCCGAAGATTCAGAGGTTAATGCGATACTTTAAGAAAGTCGCACAACCGATTCTGTCGAATCACCCTTCCGAGGCCGCCCGGAAAGCGTCGCTCGCGACCCCACATCGCTCGCTCGTTCATAATGTTTGACGAAGGACGTTAACAACGCGTTACTGACGTGGGGAAAGGCCCCTCTTTCCGAAGAGATTCGTAACCATGGACGGCCTCATTCGCGAGATCGGCGACCTCGCCGCCACGACCACCTTCGGGCGGGTCGTCGCGGTGCGCGGTCTGATGATCGAAGTGGCCGGTCCGGTTCACGAAATGAGCGTCGGATCGCGGCTGGCGATCGAGGCGACCTCGGGGCGCGTGGTGCCGGCCGAGGTGGTCGGTTTCCAGGGCGAGCGGGCGCTGTGCATGCCCTTCGGCGCGCTCGAGGGCGTGCGGATGGGCTGCCGCGCGGTGATCGCCTCGGCCGACGGGTCGGTCAGGCCCTCCGACGGCTGGCTCGGCCGCGTCGTCAATGCGCTCGGCGAGCCGCTCGACGGCAAGGGGCCGCTGCCGCAGGGCGGTCTCACCCGCATGCTGCGCGAGCCGCCGCCGCCGGCCGGCGAGCGGACGCGAGTGGGCGAGCCGATCGACCTCGGCGTCCGGGCGCTCAACACCTTCGTCACCTGCTGCCGTGGCCAGCGCATGGGCATCTTCGCCGGCTCGGGCGTCGGCAAGTCGGTGCTGCTGTCGATGCTGGCGCGCTACACCTCGACCGACGTGGCGGTGATCGGCCTCGTCGGCGAACGCGGTCGCGAGGTGCAGGAGTTCATCGAGGACGATCTCGGCGAGGACGGCCTCGCCCGCTCGGTCGTCGTGGTCGCGACCTCGGACGAGCCGGCGCTGATGCGGCGGCAGGCGGCCTATCTCACCTTCACCATCGCCGAGCACTTCCGCGACGAGGGTCGCGACGTGCTGTGCATGATGGACTCGGTCACCCGCTTCGCCATGGCCCAGCGCGAGATCGGTCTCGCCGCCGGCGAGCCGCCCGCCTCCAAGGGCTACACGCCGACGGTCTTCACCGAACTGCCGCGTCTGCTCGAGCGGGCGGGACCCGGTCGGGTGGGGTCGGGCTCGATCACCGGGCTCTTCACCGTGCTGGTCGAGGGCGACAACCACAACGAGCCGATCGCCGACGCGGTCCGTGGCATTCTCGACGGCCACATCGTGATGGAACGGCAGATCGCCGAGCGCGGGCGCTATCCGGCGATCAACGTGCTGAAGAGCGTGTCGCGCACCATGCCGCGGTCGATCCCGGAGGCGCGGCGGCCGCTGATCACCGAGGCCAAACGGCTGATGGCGACCTTCGCCGACATGGAGGAACTGATCCGGCTGGGCGCCTATCGCAAGGGTTCGAGCCCGGAAGTCGACCGAGCGATCGAGCTCGAACCGGCGTTCGAGGCATTTTTGCAACAGGGTAAGGGCGAATCGACGCGACTGAACGAGGGTTACGACCGTCTCGCCGCGATTCTCGCTTCCTGACGGAAAAGACTCACGATTTGGCAACCGTCTGTGGCTAGGCTCGTCTTCACTACGGGGGAGTACCGAGTATGAAGTCCCGAGACAGTCTCATTCGTCTGAAGCGGTTCCAGGTCGACGAGAAGCGTCGCCAGCTGACCCAGATCGAAATGATGATCGCCGATTTCCAGCGCATGATCTCCGATCTGGACGATCAGATCGTGAGCGAGCAGAACCGTGTCGGCATCCACGACATCGCCCATTTCGCCTACCCGACCTTCGCCAAGGCCGCGATCTCGCGCCGGGAGAACCTGAAGGTATCGGTCGGCGATCTCGAGGTGAAGCTCGAGGCGGCGCGCGAGGAACTGTCGATCGCCGTCGAGGACCTGAAGAAGATCGAGCTGATCGAGGAGCGCGACCACGCCCGCGAACGTGCCGAGCGCGATGCGCGCGAACAGGATGCCCTCGACGAGATGGCCTCGCGCCGTCACGCCTTCGGGCGCTGAGTTTCCCGGGCGGCGCGCCCCGCCGCCCCTCTTTCCGCGTGGGAAAACGTCGTGAGAGACGAAGACTGGCCGCCCTCGGGCGGCCTTTTTCGTTTCAGCGTCGGATCGTCACGGTTCGATCAGCGGGATCTGCGGCGCGGCGGTGCGGGGCAGGACGCCGGTCAGGCGCGGGTCGGGGCCGAGTTCGAGGCCGCGCTTCACCGCGACGAAGCCTGAGCGGACGTAGAAGCCGAGGGCGCCGGGGTGGTCGAGGTGGCAGGTGTGGACGGTGACGCGCTCGGGCGCGCGCGACCACGCTTCCGCCAGCGCGACGCCCATCAGGGCGCGGCCGAGGCCGCTGCCGACCGCCGCCGGCACCAGACCGAAATAGGCGAGTTCGACCTCGCCCTCCCGGCTCGCGTCGAGTTCGACGAGGCCGACGTCGACGCCGTCGCGCACCACGGCGCGGCACCAGGTGGCGGGGTCGTCGAGCAGGGCGGCGAGATCGGCATCTGCCATCGCGGCGCGGCCGAACCACAGCCAGTCCTCGCCGACGGCGCGGAAGAGGGCGCGATAGCGGCCTACGCCGGTGGTATCGCCGACGATCGGCTCGAGCACGACGTCCGCCGGCAGGGGCGCGGCGGGCGCGGTCGGCGGCGCGGTCATCTCCAGCCAGGTGACGACGGTGACCATCCAGCCGGCGGGCACGGTGCCGTAGCCTTCGGCGGGAAAGGTCATGGTCGGTCCGGGCGAAGCCGGGCTCACCATGCGTCGACGCCGAACTTCCAGCCGATGCCGACGCCGACGGAGAACTGGTCGCGCGAGCCTTCGGCGCGGGCGATCGGCGAGCGGGCATAGGCGTCGGAGAGATGCGTCCACGACGCCTCGCCCTTGACGAACCAGCGCTCGTCGATCTTCCAGGTGGCGATCGCGCCGAGGCCGGCGCCGCGATAGCCCGAGCCGGGATCGTAGGCGGCGACGCCCGACGAGGCGGCCGCGGCGGCGGTGACGCCCCAGTAGGCGCGCATGTAGTCGGCCGAGGCGAAGGAGACGCGCGGACCGGCGCTGAGGCTCAGGCGGTCGATCGGATGGAGGATGCCGTCGAGGCCGAGTTCGGCGAACTGGCCGCGATGGCCGCCGAAGCCCTGGCGGACGGTGGCGAAGGCGCGGAAGGCGGTGTCGGTGTAGTCGACCGTCACGCCGGCCTCGAAGGTGTCGGCGACGTCGGGAAGGCCGGCGAGGGGCGATCCGCCGCCGAAGGAGCGCTTCGACAGCCAGCGCGCCGAGGGCGCGATGCCGAAGCCGGTGTCGGACGACGGCTTGCCGGTGAAGGGCGAGCGCAGGAACTTCAGGCCGAAGATCGGCATCGGCGCCAGCACCATCTTCTTCGAACCGTCCCAGTCGGGCCGGGCGGCGAGGCCGCCGCCGACGGTGAAGACGAGATCGTCCTGCGGGCCGGGGAAGGACTGGGCGAGGGCCGGGCTCGCGACGAGCGTGGCGAGGGCGGCGAAGCCGACGAGAAGACGCATGATCACCTCTGGTGCGCGCGGGCGGTCGGCCGCGCTGCAAATCGATCCGTGGTCCATGTTTGGCCGAAGCGCCCGGCGCGGTCGAGTGCGCATTCGCCACATTCGACCAAATTGCCGTCGTCGATGCGCCGGCCGACGGCGGCGGCGTCGCGTCGCAGTCGATGGGGGCGTCGCACCTGCGACCGTCCTGCTCGTACAAAGGTGCAAAATCACTACCGAACTCATACCAAAGTGTAGAATTTCACGAGGTGATTTTTGACTTTCCGCAATTGAGCCGCGGCATCCGCACCGCACTGTCCGGCGTCTTCGTTTCCATGTGAACGAGAAACGACCAGTGACCAACGCGCAAGACGGCGTCTTGCGCGAACGAAACCTCTTGCATTTGAAGCCGACGGGAGAAGACGCGAATGGCCAGCCGGATTTCGACTTTCTACATTCCGAGCGTCAACATGATGGGGGCGGGGAGCCTCGGCGAGGCGGTCGCCTCGATCGGCGCGCGCGGGTTCCGCCGTGCGCTCCTGGTGACCGACGCGGTGCTGGCCGATCTCGGCGTGGCGGCGAAGGTCGCCGGCCGCCTCGAGGCGGTGGGCATCGCGGTCTCGATCTTCCCGGGCGCCCAGCCCAACCCGACCGTCGGCAACGTCGAGGCCGGCCTCGCGGTGCTCCGGGCCAACGACTGCGACCTCGTCGTGTCGCTCGGCGGCGGCAGCCCGCACGACTGCGCCAAGGGCATCGCGCTGGTCGCGGCCAACGGCGGGTCGATCGTCGACTACGAGGGCGTCGACCGTTCCGAGAAGCCGCAGGTGCCGCTGATGGCGATCAACACCACGGCCGGCACCGCCTCGGAGATGACGCGCTTCTGCATCATCACCGACGAGACCCGGCAGGTGAAGATGGCGATCGTCGACCGCCACGTGACGCCGATCCTCTCGGTCAACGATCCCGAGCTGATGCTGGCCAAGCCCAAGGGCCTGACCGCGGCGACCGGCATGGACGCGCTGACCCATGCGATCGAGGCCTATGTCTCGACCGCGGCCACTCCGATCACCGACGCCTGCGCGCTGAAGGCGATCGAGCTGATCGCGCTCCATCTGCGCAAGGCGGTCGCCGACGGCGGCGATCTGGTGGCCCGCGCCAACATGGCGCACGCCCAGTTCCTCGCCGGCATGGCCTTCAACAACGCCTCGCTCGGCTACGTCCACGCCATGGCGCATCAGCTCGGCGGCTTCTACGACCTGCCGCACGGCGTCTGCAACGCGGTGCTGTTGCCGCATGTCCAGACCTTCAACGCGGAAGTCGCGGCCGGGCGCCTGCGCGACGTCGCCGCGGCGATGGGCGAGACCGTCGCCGGTCTCGACGATGCGGCCGGTGCCGCTCTGGCGATCGCGGCGATCCGGCGTCTGGCGGCCGACATCGGCATCCCGGCGGGTCTCGCCGGTCTCGGCATGAGGGACGAGGACGTGGCGACGCTGGCGACCAATGCGCTGCGCGACGCCTGCGGCCTCACCAATCCGCGCCCGGCCGATCAGGCCGCGATCGAGGCGATCTTCCGCGCCGCCGCCTGAGGGCGCGCCCGATCGTGATGCGGGGGAAGGCGGGCGAGCGATCGCCCGCCTTTCGCGTTTCCGCGTCCCCGATCACACCGCGCCGACGGTCTTCAGCCGGACGCGCGGGTGGACCTCGGCCTGGCTCATGACGACGGTGTGGGGGCGGAAGCGGTCGACGATGGCGCGGACGTGGGTGCGGATGCCGGGCGAGGTCAGGAGTACCGGCAGCTCGCCCTGGCGCGCCGCCAGTTCGAAGCCGTCGCGTACGGCGGTGACGAACTCGCCGAGTTTCGAGGGCGCCATGGCGAGCGACTTCTGGTCGCCGTCGCCGATGAGGCTCTCGGCGAAGGCCACTTCCCAGGCCGGCGACAGCGACAGGATCGGCAGGTAGCCCATCGGCGACAGGTTGGCGGCCGAGATCTGGCGGGCGAGGCGGGCACGGACGTGCTCGGTGATCGAGGGGATGGTGCGGGTGAAGGACACCGCCTCGGCGATGCCTTCGAGGATGGTGCCGAGATCGCGGATCGAGATGCGTTCCGACAGCAGGCCCTGGAGCACGCGCTGGATGCCGGAGACGGTGATCGAGCCGGGGACGATGTCGTCGACCAGCTTGTGCTGGTCCTTCGGCAGTTCGGCGAGGAGCTTCGCGACGTCGGCGTAGGACAGGAGATCCGAGATGTTGGCCTTGAGGATCTCGGTCAGGTGGGTCGACAGCACCGTCGCCGGGTCGACCACGGTCAGGCCGCGGATCGCCGCCTCCTCCTTGAGCGACGGGTCGACCCAGGTGGCAGGCAGGCCGAAGGTCGGCTCGGTCGTGTGGGTGCCGGGCAGGTCGATCTGATGGCCGTCGGGGTCCATGACCATGTAGAGGTTGGGGAAGACGTTGCCGCGGCCGGCTTCCACCTCCTTGATGCGGACGACGTATTCGTTGGGCTGGAGCTGGACGTTGTCGAGCAGTCGGCAGGGCGGCATGACGAAGCCCATGTCGCCGGCGATCTGGCGACGCAGCGCCTTGATCTGGTCGGTGAGGCGGTCCGAGCCCTCCGGGCCGTTGATCAGCGACAGCAACGCATAGCCGAGCTCGATCTTGAGATCGTCCATCTTGAGGCTGTCGGTGATCGGCTCCTCGCGCGGGGGGGCGGTCCTGGCCGTCTCGGCGGCCTTCTCGGCGACGGCCTCGGCGGCGACCCGCACGCGCTTCTTCTCGGCGGCCATGGCGAGCGCCCCGGCGCCGCCGGCGAGCGCCAGGAAGGGCAGGGTGGGCATGCCCGGCAGCATCGCCATGACGATCATCACGAAGGACGACATGCCGAGCGCGCGGGGATAGCCGGAGAGCTGGCCGATCAACGCCTTGTCGGCGGCGCCCGAGACGCCCGCCTTGGAGACGAGGAGGCCGGCGGCGGTCGAGACGATCAGCGCCGGGATCTGGGTGACGAGACCGTCGCCGACCGTCAGGACGGTGTAGGCGTGACTCGCCTCGGCGAAGGTGATGCCCTGCTGCGCGACGCCGATGATGATGCCGCCGATGACGTTGATGAAGGTGATCAGCAGGCCGGCGATGGCGTCGCCGCGGACGAACTTCGAGGCACCGTCCATGGCGCCGAAGAAGGCGCTCTCGCCCTCCAACTCCTTGCGACGGGCCTTGGCCTCCTTCTCGTCGATCAGGCCGGCCGAGAGATCGGCGTCGATCGCCATCTGCTTGCCGGGCATGGCGTCGAGGGTGAAGCGCGCGGCGACTTCGGCGATACGGCCCGAACCCTTGGTGATGACGATGAAGTTCACGATCAGCAGGATCGCGAAGACGATGATGCCGATGACGAAGTTGCCGCCCATCACGAAGTTGCCGAAGGCTTCGATGACGTGACCGGCGGCCGAGGTTCCCTCGTGGCCGTGGCCGAGGATCAGGCGGGTCGAGGCGAGGTTCAGCGACAGCCGCAGCATCGTGGCGATGAGCAGCAGCGTCGGGAAGGACGAGAATTCGAGCGGTGCCTGGATGAACAGCGAGGTCATCAGGATCAGCACCGACAGCGTGATCGAGACCGCGAGGAAGATGTCGAGCACGACCGCCGGCAGCGGCACGATCAGCACGACGAGGATCGTCATCACGCCGAGGGCGAGGCCGATGTCGCCGCGCTTGGCGTGGGCGAGCAGCTCCCTCGGGCCGGGGAGGCCGAAGGGCATGCCGTTCGAGACGGCGGCCGGGGTTCCGACGGTCTGGTCGCTCATCGCGCCTTCCGGATCTGCGTCACGCGGGTGTCGCGCCTCGGGAATCCGATGCGCACTACCCGGCAATTCTTGCCGGGGGTATGGTTAACGGGTGGTTAAGATCGCGGTCGCGCCGGGTGCGGCGACGAAGCCGCGGCGCGCCGGGGGGACACCATGACGGGACGGGGAACGGCGATTCTGCGACGCGCGGCGCTGGCGGCGGCGGTCGTGCTGGCGACGACGGCGGGCACGGAGGCGGCGCAGGTGGTGGCGCTCGGCGCCTCCAACACCTATGGCAAGGGCGTGGCGCGGGGGCAGGACTTCCCGGCGCGGCTGCAGGCGCGGCTGGCGGCGGCGGGCGTCGCGGTGCGGGTCAAGAACGCCGGCATCAACGGCGACACGACGACCGGCATGCTGGCGCGTCTCGGCAGCGCCCTCGATCGCGACACCCGCGTGCTGGTCCTCCAGCCCGGCGGCAACGACGCCCGCAAGGGCGCGTCTTCGTCGCAGAGCGAGGCGAACGTCGAGGCGATCCGGTCGGAGGCGTCGCGGCGCGGCATCCGGGTGATCATGGTGCCGAATTCGGCGCTGCGCGGTTGGCCGCACCAGCCCGACGGCCAGCATCTGACACCGGAAGGCTACGACGGTCTCGCCGGCACGCTCACCGGCGACGTCGCCGCGGCGCTGCGCTGAGGCGCTGCTTTCTGCCGTTTCAGTGGCGACCGCCGGCGAAGTGGTGGTCGAGACGCGGGCGTGGCGCGGGCAGGGCGGCGGCGATCACCACCAGGCTCCAGACCAGCCCGCCGACGGCGACAGCGGCGATCGGCGCCAGCGTGCCGATGGCGCCTGCGCCGGTCACCACGAAGAGGGCGAGCGTGCGCAGGAAGGCGCTGGGATCGGCGATCCGGCGCAGCGATGCGCGGGCGAAGACGGAACCGAACGGCGCGACGGGGGCGGCTGCGGCGTGCGCGGCCGGCTGACGCCAGGCGCGGCGCAGGGCGCGGATGCAGGCGACCGCGAGCCAGAGGCCGGCGGCGATGCGCGCGGCCGCGGAGAATTCTTCGGGCAGCGACGTCGCCAGATCGGCGAGCACGAGGGCAGGGATCGCCGTCAGGATCTCGCCGCAGAGCACGCCGACGGCGGCGGCGAAGTGCCCACGCGCGTCTTCTGCTCCGTCTCCACGCACGTGCGCGTCCGGGGTCATCGCCAGGGCGATGCGGAGCGCGAACAGCGTTGCGAGGATCTGGAAGCTCTCGGTCACCGATGATGGTTCCTTCACATGCGGCAGTCGACGTCGGTTAACGCCACCCGGCAAATATTGCCGGCACTATGGTTAACGGAGGGTAAACGATCGTCCCTGCCTATTTCGACACCTCGAACCTTGCGGGATCACGTAGCGAACCGGTCGTCGACCGACCGTCGGTGCGCGGCATACGCCCCTCTTCAACTCGGTTCGCCGCGATCGGTTCCCTCGTTCGGCAAGACGGCCCCAAGAAAAACGCCCCCGTCCCGAAGGGCGGAGGCGTCGCAAGAGGTCGATCGACGGTCAGGCGGCTTCGACGCCGCCGCCGGGGGGCGGAATGTCGAAACCGTCGTCGCCGTATTCCTTGAGCTTGTTGCGGAGCGTGCGGATCGAGATGCCGAGGATGTTGGCGGCATGGGTCCGGTTGCCGAGCGTCGAGCCCAGCGTCTCCAGGATCAGCTCGCGCTCGACGTCGGCGACGGTGCGGCCGACCAGCGCGCGGGTGACGGCCTCGGCGGTCTCGGCGGCGCGGGTGGCGGGATCGCGCGCCGGGGCGGGGGCGGCGCCTTCGCCGTGGGCCTCGTCGAGGCGGATGCCGTCGGGGGTGCGCACGGCGTCGAGCCCGATGGTGTCGCCGGAGGCGAGCAGCACGGCGCGATGCATGCAGTTCTCGAGCTCGCGCACGTTGCCCGGCCAGCGGAAGCGGGTGAGCTCGCGCCGCGCCTCGGGGTCGAGCGGCCGCGGCTTCATGCCGTTGGCCTTGGCGTAGCGGTCGAGGAAGTGGTCGGCGAGCGCCTGGACGTCGGCGGGACGATCCCGGAGCGGCGGGATCTTCAGGTTCACGACGTTGAGGCGATAGAGCAGATCCTCGCGGAACCGGCCGGCGCGGGCCTCCTCCGCCATGTTGCGGTTGGAGGTCGCGAGGATGCGGATGTCGACGGGCACGGGGCGATTGCCGCCGACGCGGTCGATGATGCGTTCCTGGATGGCGCGCAGGAGCTTCGCCTGCAGGCGCAGGTCCATCTCGGAGATCTCGTCGAGCAGCAGCGTGCCGCCGTCGGCCTCCTCGAACTTGCCGATGCGGCGGGCGACGGCACCGGTGAAGGCGCCCTTCTCGTGGCCGAAGAGTTCGCTCTCGAGCAGTGCCTCGGGGATCGCGGCGCAGTTCACCGCGATGAAGGGCTTCGAGGCGCGGTTGGACTTCCTGTGGACGTGGCGGGCGAGGACTTCCTTGCCGGTGCCGCTCTCGCCGGTGATCAGGATCGAGGCGTCGGAGGCGGCCACCTGATCGGCGAGCTTGACGACGCGGGCCATCAGCTCGTCGCGCACCACGAGGTCGCCGCCTTCTTCCGCCACCGCGGCCAGGACGGCGGCGATCAGGTCGGGGTCGGGCGGCAGGGGGATGTATTCCTTGGCGCCGGCGCGGATGGCGCCGACCGCGGCGCGCGCGTCGTTGGCGACGCCGCAGGCGACCACGGGCACGTGGATCAGCTCGATCTCGAGCTTCTTGACCAGATCGCCGACGTCGAGACCGACGTCGATCATCAGCAGATCGGCGCCCTTGCCGGCGCGCAGCGTCTTCAGGGCGACGTCGATCGTGTCGGCGTGGCCGACGGTGGCGCCGCGGTCCATGGCGATGCGCGAGGCGACCGCGAGCTGGCCGCCGAGCGTTCCGACGATGAGGAGCCTCATGCCGTTCTCCTCATTTGTCCGACTTGATGATTTCGGTCATGGTCACGCCCAGCCGATCGTCGACCAGGACGACCTCGCCGCGCGCCACCAGCCGATCGTTGACGTAGATGTCGATCGCCTCGCCGACCTTGCGGTCGAGCTCGAGGACGGTGCCCTGGTTGAGCTTCAGCAGGTCGGCGACCTGCATGCGCGCCTGACCGAGCACCGCGGCGACCTTCACGGGGACGTCGAACACCGCCTCCAGATCGCCGGCAGTGCGCGGCTGGGCGACGCCGTCGTCGAGCGTGCTCTTGCGGCCTTCGGCATCCATCATGTCGAGGTTCAGACCGGGACGCGTCTTGTCGTCGGTGTCGGGGTCGTCGATGTCGCTCATCGGGCGTTCCTCCACGGGTCGTCCGCCGCGTCCTCGGCGTCGGTCGGCTTGCGGGTCGCGATCCAGCGATCGATCGTCGCGCCGATCTCGGCGGCGAGCGAGTCGCGATCTCTCAAGATACCACCGTCGGCCCATTCGATGCGGCAGTCGCCGCGGGCCATGCCGTCTTCGCCGAGGATGACGACGCGGCCCTCGAAGCCGGTCTCCCGCGCGATCTTGCCGACCTCGGCCTCCAGCGCCTTGGCGTCGCGGGCGTCGAGGCGGACGACGAGATGCGGCGCCTTGCGCAGGGGCCCGAGGCATTCGGCGAGCAGGGTACGGATCTCGGCGATCGGCTCGCGTTCGATCAGGCGGCCGGCGAGCTTCTCGGCGGCGGCGACGGCGAGGCGGACGGCGCCCTCCTCGATCGCGGCACGGTCGGCGTCGAGCGCGGCGAGCAGGGTGCGGGCGGTGCCGACCAGTTGCGACGCGGCATCGGCGAGGCGTTCGGCGGCACGCGCCTCGGCGTCGAGACGGCCGGCGGCGAAGCCCTCCTCGCGGCCCTCCGCGAAGCCTTCGGCACGGGCACGTTCCTCCACCTGCACCAGTTCGGCGAGGTGCTGTTCGAGATCGATGGTCGGACGCGGCGGCTCGACCGGCGCGACCGCCTCGGCGGGGTCGGGCCTCGAGAAATCGGTATCGAAGAGGAAACGCGCGGGTGCTGCCATGGTGCGTGCGAGCCGATCAGTAGATCAGCTCGTCTTCTCCCTTCGACTTGGAGACGACGATCTCGCCCTTGGCGGCGAGGTCCTTGGTGACGTTGACCATGACGGCCTGCGCGTCGTCGACGTCGCGCAGACGCACCGGGCCGAGGGCTTCCATGTCTTCCTTGAGCATGTTGGCGGCGCGGCTCGACATGTTCTGGAAGAAGAAGTCGCGCAACGGCTCGGAGGCGCCCTTGAGGGCGATGGCGAGCTTGTCCTTGTCGACGTTCCTGAGCAGCGTCTGGATGCCGCCGGCGTCGAGCTTGCCGAGGTCCTCGAAGGTGAACATCAGCGACTTGATCTTCTCGGCGCTCTCGCGGTTCTCCTCCTCGAGGGCGGTGAGGAAGCGGGCCTCGGTCTGGCGATCGAAGGAGTTGAAGATGTCGGCCATCAGCTCGTGGGCGTCGCGGCGCGAGGTGGTCGAGAGGTTCGACATGAACTCGATCCGGAGCGTCTGCTCGACCTTCTCCAGGATCTCCTTCTGGACGCTCTCCATCCGCAGCATGCGGTTGACGACCTCGAGGGCGAATTCCTCCGGCAGGATCGCCAGGACGCGGCCGGCGTGGTCGGCGCGGATCTTGGAGAGAACCAGGGCGACCGTCTGCGGGTATTCGTTCTTGAGATAGTTGGCGAGGACGTTCTCCTGAACGTTCGACAGCTTCTCCCACATGTTGCGACCGGCCGGACCGCGGATCTCCTCCATGATCGCGTTGACGCGCTCGGCGGGCAGGACGGAGGCGAGGATGCGCTCGGTGGTGTCGTGGTTGCCGTTGAGCGAGCCGCGGGCCGAGAGCCGGGTGACGAAGTCGATGAACAGGTTCTCGAGCATCTCCGGATTGACCGGGCCGAGCTTCGACATGGCGAGCGAGACCTGACGCACCTCGAGTTCGTCGAGCTGTTCCCAGATCTTGCGACCGTGCTCCTCGCCGAGCGCGAGCAGCAGCACGGCGGCGCGTTCGGCACCGGCGAGCTCGCGATAGGCCTCCGTCTTGGAGACCTTCAGCGAGGCGCCGCCGCCATGGGACTTCGCGGGAACCGACATGGAGCGACCTCAGGCTGCGGCTTCGTTGAGCCAGCCGCGGATGATCGCGGCGGCCTCGTTGGGGGTCTCGGTGATCATCTCGCCGATCTTGCGGATCGAACCCGCCTGCATGGCACCGAGGGCCTTGGCCTCGTCGAGGCGCGAGTCGTTGGGGACGACGGCGACGCCGGAGGCACCCGCCTCGCCGGCGGGAAGGGCGATCGGCAGGCCGTCGGCGCCGATCTGGACGATACCCCCACCCAATTCCGCGGCGGCCCCTTCCGCTCCTTCGGCACCGGCCGGGCCGCCGAGGGCGGCGATCGCGCCGCCTTCGGGCGCCAGCACGCGGGTGATGAGCGGACGGACGGCGAAGAGCAGGACGAGGAGGGTCATCAGCACCAGCGCGCCGAGTTCGGCGAAGCGGACGATGTCGTCGCGGCCGAAGTCGAACAGGGCGGCGATGCCGGTCTTCTGGCTCTCGAGCGGCTGGGCGGCGGGGGCCTCGGCGAAGCGCAGGTTGACCACTTCCACCACGTCGCCGCGCTTCTGGTCGAAGCCGACGGCGGAGCGCACCAGAGCGGCGATGCGGTCGAGGTCTTCCTTGGAGCGCGGCTGGTAGGTGACCTCGCCGGCGGCGGTGGTGGCGTAGACGCCGTCGACCAGCAGGGCGACCGAGACGCGCTTCATGCGGCCGGCCTCGAGGATCTCGGTGCGGGTGGTCTTGGAGATCTCGTAGTTGACGGTCTCCTCGGAGGTGTTGGAGGCCTCCTTGGAACCGGTGCCCGCCTGATCCTGGGTGCCGGCGGGCACCTGGTTCGACACGGTCACGCCCTTCTCGGTCGAGGCGTTCTGCGAGCTCTCTTCCTTGGTCTGGGTCGAGCGCACCACCTGGCCGTTGGGATCGAAGGTGTCGGAGGTCTGGGTGACGCGGTTGAAGTCGAGTTCGGCGGCGACGTGGACGCGGACCCGGCCCTGGCCGACGATCGAGGCGACGATCGACTCGATCTGGTTCTCGATCCGCGCCTCGTAGGCGGAGGTGCGCTCCTGCAGCGAGGCGGCGACGAGGCCGTCGGGGCTGTCGCCTTCGCCGGAGGCGAGCAGGCGGCCGGTCTCGTCGACGATCGACACGCGCGACGGCTTCATGCCCTCGACCGCGGCGGCGACGAGATGCTGGATGGCGCGGACCTGGGCCGGGTCGATCTGGCCCTTGAGCTTCAGCGCGATCGAGGCGGTCGGCTCCTTCTTCTCGCGCTGGAAGATCTGGCGCTCGGGGATGACGAGGTGGACGCGGGCGGCCTGGACGCGGTCGATCGAGCGGATGGTGCGCGACAGTTCGCCCTCGAGGGCGCGCAGGTGGTTGATGTTCTGGACGTAGGAGGTGGTGCCGAGGCTGTCGGTCTTGTCGAAGATCTCCCAACCGACGTTGCCGCCGGCCGGCACGCCCTTCTCGGCGAGCTTCATCCGGAGGCGCAGCACCTTGTCCTTGGGGACGAGGATCTGGGAGCCGTCGTGGCGCAGCTCGTAGGTGATGCCCTGGGCCTCGAGATCCTTGACGATGGCCGAGCTGTCGCGGTCGGAGAGGTCGGAATAGAGGGGCGTCATCACCGGCGCGGTGGCTCGGGTGATGACGAAGGCGAAGAAGCCGATCAGCAGCGCCGTGACGACGCCCATCGCGGCGAGGCGAGCGGGACCGAGGTTCTTGAGGAACTCGAGGGCGCCGTTCACGTCTCGACCTTTCAGTCTTCGTTTCGTTGAAGGGGGCGACCGGTCCCCGGGGGGCGGGGGCCGGCCGCGCGATTTCCGGTACCTGCGCCGCAGGGGGTGGGCGGCGCGTGGCTGTCGACGGTCCGGTGGGGTCGGAGAATCCGTTCGGCCACTGGGCAAGAATTTCCCAGTGGATGGTAAACGGGTGGTTAACGCCGTCCCGCTCCGGGACGTCGAGGTGAACGAAAGACCAAGAAAACCGGTCGCATCCGATCCGTTGCCAGGTCAAATTTGCCCAGTCTCGTCAATGATTTGTCGAGACCTTACGCAAGGGCGCGACAGTGGTGTCGTCGCAGGGGCAAAAAAAAGGGCCGCCCCTGGGGGCGGCCCTCGATCTCGTGCGGATCCGGGAGGATCATTGCCTGTATTGCTGAATGCGCGTGGTCCGCAGACCGGCCAGACCATGACGGTCGATCGACTGCTGCCAGGACAGGAACTCTTCGACGGTCAGGGTATAGCGGCTGCACGCCTCTTCCAGGGAAAGTAGTCCCCCTCGAACGGCGGCCACCACTTCGGCTTTGCGACGAATGACCCATCGTCTCGTTCCCTGCGGCGGCAGGTCGGCGATGGTCAACGGGCTTCCGTCCGGGCCGATGACGTATTTCACACGCGGTCTCATTTGATCGGTCATCGTACTCTCACACATTCGATGCGATCACATCGAGAGCGAGACTACGGGGCCGGGACTTAAAATATGGCTAAACACCGGCAGCCCCTTCGAGATTTTTCGCGAGGGTGGCCCGCAGGCGTCGAAATTCGGCGGAAACGCGCCGAAATCCGGCGCTCTTTCGAGCGTCGGATCGGGTGATTCGGCAATTCTTGGGTGGTCGGCGCGACGAAACGTCGCCGATCACGAGCCGCCGGAGACGTTCGTCACCTTGTAGGCGGAGATGGTCTGGCCGTCGACGGTCAGCATCGGCGTGGTACCGGAGAAGTCGACCGCCGTGACGACGCCGTCGACGGCGGTCTTGATGGTGAGCGCGTTGCCCGAGGAGTCCGTGCCCGAGACCGCAATGGTGTAGTCGCCCGCCGTCGCCTTGCCGCCGGAACTGGTGGTGCCGTCCCAGGTGAAGGTGTTCGAGCCCGAGGTCAGCGACTTCGTCGTCGAATAGACCAGTTCGCCACTGGCGTTGGTGACCTTGATCGTCGCCGCCGTGGACTTGGCGGACGAGTCGAAGTTCCACGTCGCGGCGTTGGTGCCGTCGTAGGTCGAATTCTTGCCCTCGGCCTGCACCGTCTTGCCGATGTAGGCGACGAGGTTGGAAGCGTTCTGGGTGGTCGAAAGCGCCTCGAGGTTGGCGAGGTGGGCATTCATCTTGATCTGCTGTTCGACCGAGGAATACTGAACCAGCTGGTCGGTGAACTTCGACGCGTCGGTCGGGCTCAGCGGATCCTGGTTCTGCATCTGCGTGACCAGCAGCGTCATGAACATCTCGTAGTTCGTCGAGAGGCTCTTGCTGTCGCTCGCCGTGGTCGACGTCGTGCTGGTCAGGGTCGGGGTGGTCAGGCCGAGGATGGACATCGCGAGATCTCCGAGGCGTTACGCAGGGTACTGGCCGCTCAGACGCGCAGGTCGAGGCCGCCGGCCCGGGTGGGGCGGTAGGCGGCGATGACCGCGTCCTGAGTGGCGTGGGGAACTTCCTCTTCCGAAGGAGCGGCGACGGCGGCGACCGGCGTCTCCGCGCCCGTCTGCGACCCGTTGCCGCGCTGATCGCGCATCGAGAACTGCAGGCCCGAATTGCCGACGTCGAGGCCGGCCTGGGCGAGCGAGCGCTCGAGTTGCTTCTGATCGCGCAGCATCATGTCGAGCGTTTCCGAGCGCTCGACCACGAGATGGGCCTTCACCTCGCCGTTGGCGCGGACCTCGACCTTGACGTCGACGGTGCCGAGCTCGGCGGGATCGAGGCGAACCGTGAACTTGCTCGAACCCTGATGGGTGCGACGGGCGACGACGTCGGCGAGGCCGGCCATGGCCGAGGCGGCGACCGCCGGCGACACGTCGGTGGCGGCGGTCCGCTGCGGCGTGGCGCCATTGGTGGTGGTGGCGACGTCGGCGGTGCGGGTCGTGGGCGTGGCGGTCGTCTGATCGGTCGTCTTGGCGGCCTCGAGCGGATCGGTCGTGCCCTTGCCGTCGGTGTCGGACTTGGCCTTCGCGTCGGCGACGTCGGGCGTGCGGACCTCGGCGCGCGGCTCGGGTGCCGTCGGTTCGGCGGCTCGCGCGGTGACCGTGGTCTGGGTGCCGGTCGGCTCGGTGCCATGCCCGGTCTCGGCGACGCGCGGCGTGGCCGGGCGATCGTTCTGCGTCGGTGCGGCGGTGGTGGACGGGCCGGCATCGGGGGCGGCGAAGACCGGTTTGCCCTTCTGGTCGACGGGGGTCGCGGTGGTGCGCTCGGCGGGGAGGGTGGGGACGATGGTCTGGTCGGTGCTCTTGGCCGCGGTCTCGGTCACCGTGCCGGCGGCGGCGGTGCTCGACGTGCCGCCGGTGTCCTTGGTCGCACCGGTCCCGTCGGTCTTCGTGGCGGTGGCCTCGGTTCCGGTGTTCGGCACGGCGGCGGCGCGCGCCGCGGCGAGGGCGACGTCGGAGCGTGCGGCACCGGCGGCGGCCGCGACCGTCGTCGTGGCGTCGGCGGCGGTGACGGCCTCGCCGCGGACGGCGGCGCGGGTGTCGGCGAAGAGGGCGCGAGCGCGATCGGCCGCGGTCGACGGGACCGAGGTCTCGACCGGTGCGGTCTTGGCGGTGGTCGGGGTCGCGACGGTCGTGTCGGCGGACTTCGGCGCGGCGGCCTTCGTCGACTCGGCGGCCTTCGGCGCCGCGGCGGAGTTCGCTGCGGTCGCGGTCTGCGATCCGATCGGGGTCGCGGTCGCGTCGGTGGTGGTCGCGTCGGCGTCGGTCGTCGAAGCGGCCGCCAGCGCCGCGAGGGCGTCGGCGTCGGTCGTGACGGCGGTGGCGGCGTTCGCGACCGGGGCGGCCGAGGTCCGGTCGGTCGGGGCATGCGTGGCGTCGATCCCGGCCTTGGGCGCGGTGGTGGCCGAGGCGGTGTCGCGCCGGGCGCCGAGCGCCGCGGGCGAGGGCAGGCCGTCGGCGTCGGAGAGCGCGATCGGCGTCGTCGTGGCGGTGAGGACCTGGGCGCCGGCGAGCTCGGCCGCCTTGGCGGCGGCGGCATCGGCCGCGGCGGTGTCGGCCGCGGCGGTGTCGACCGTCTTGTCGGTGGTCTGGTCGGTCTTGCCGTCGGTGCTCACGATCTTCGTCGGGTCGACCATGCCGTTGGTGTTCGCGGCGACGGTCGTCGCCGCGGTCCCCGCCGCCGCGTTCGCGGTGGTGACGGTGGTCTCGGCGTTCGCGGCGACGTTGCCGCCGATCGCGGCGGTGACCACGGCCATCAGTTCGGCGAAGGCTCCGCCGGCACCGGGGGCGGCGATGTTTGCGCCGGTGGCGATGGTGCGCATGGCGGAAGCGACGGAACTGTTGGCTTCGACGGTGGGCAAAGTCTTCCTCCCGGGACGGGGAACGCAAGGATCTCCCGGACGTCATTGCAAGGCCGGGGCCAGACGCCGCATCCGGCCGGCCGGTCCTTCTGTCGTCACGGAAGGAGATTGGAATCGCAGACGTTTTCCGCCCGGCGGGCGGTGTGGGCGCGGCGACGCGATGTCGCGGCGCGTGCCGTCGGCCGGGCAAAGTCTGCCGGTCGGGCAAGGGCTGCCCGGCGCGGGTCTTGCGGGTTTCCCCGGAGGGCCGGCTCCGTTATAGTTCCGCCCTCGCGGATGGCGTCCGGACGCGTCGTCGCGCCGGCATGACCCACAGGTGACCCCGATGATCAATTCCCTCGACCTTCCCGGTCGCCCCGAAGACACGCGCGTCGTCGTCGCGATGTCCGGCGGGGTCGATTCCTCGGTGGTCGCGGCGCTGTTGAAACGCGAGGGCTACGACGTCGTCGGCGTGACGCTGCAGCTCTACGACCACGGCGAGGCGACGCATCGCCCCGGCTCGTGCTGCGCCGGACAGGACATTCTCGACGCGCGGCGGGTGGCCGAGACGATCGGCATTCCCCACTACGTGCTCGACTACGAGGACCGCTTCCGCGAGGCGGTGATCGATCGCTTCGCCGAGAGCTATCTGGCGGGCGAGACGCCGGTGCCCTGCGTCTCGTGCAACCAGACGGTCAAGTTCCACGACCTGCTCGACACCGCCCGCGAGCTCGGCGCCAAGGCGCTGGCGACCGGCCACTACGTCTCGACGCGGCCGCTCGCCTCGGGCCATCGCGGCATGTTCCGCCCGACCGATCTCGACCGCGACCAGAGCTACTTCCTCTTCGCCACGACGCAGGACCAGCTCGACTTCCTGCGCTTCCCGCTCGGCAACCTGCCGAAGAGCGAGACGCGCGACATCGCCCGCGACCTCGGCCTGCCGGTCGCCGAGAAGCAGGACAGCCAGGACATCTGCTTCGTGCCGTCGGGCCGCTATGCCGACGTCATCGAGCGGCTGAAGCCGAACGCGGTCGAACCGGGTGCGATCGTCCATGTCGACGGCCGCGTGCTCGGCCATCACGACGGCATCATCCGCTTCACCGTCGGCCAGCGTCGCGGCATCGGCGTCTCGGTCGGCGAACCGCTCTACGTGGTGCGGCTCGACGCCGACACCCGCCGGGTGATCGTCGGCCCGCGCGAGGCCCTGATGACACGCAGACTTCATCTTCGTGACGTCAATTGGCTCGGCGATCGACCGATCTCGGAATCGGCGGCGGAGACGGCGGAGATCTGGGTGCGGGTGCGCTCGACCCGCGCGCCTCAGTCGGCGCTGCTCGAGGCGGTCGACGACCGGGTGGTGGTGGAACTCCTCGAAGGAGAACACGGGGTCGCCCCCGGCCAGGCGGCGGTCTTCTACGACGCGCCGGACGGTGGGGCACGGGTGCTCGGCGGCGGCACGATCGCCGGCGTGGCGGCATCCGCGGAAGCCCCTGGGGACGACGCGGTCCGTCCGAGGCTGGCCGCACGCTGAGGGAGCGAGAGATGTTCGACAAGCAGGCGTTCGAAGGTGGCAACGCGGGCGAGCTGCGCTCGTCGGACGTTCTGGCCGGGGTGGCGGCGACCGAAGGGGCGCGGCTCGACGAGCGGGCGGTGCTCGCGGCCTATTCGCGCTGGGCGCCGATCTACGACTGGGTGTTCGGCCGCGTCTTCGACGCCGGCCGGCGGCTGGCGGTCAAGATCATCAACGAACGTCAGGGCAGGCTGCTCGAGGTCGGCGTCGGTACCGGTCTCGCCCTGCCGCACTACAAGCCGCATCTCGAGGTGACCGGCATCGACCTGTCGCCCGACATGCTGGCGGTGGCGCGCCGTCGCGTCGAGGAGAAGAAGATCGCCACCGTCGCGGCGCTGCACGAGATGGACGCGACGCGGCTCGCCTTCGACGACGCCTCCTTCGACACCGTGGCGGTGATGTACACGATCACCGTCGTGCCGCACCCGGATGCGGTGATGGCGGAGATCGAGCGCGTGCTGAAGCCGGGCGGCGAGGCGATCTTCGTGTCGCACTTCGCCTCCGAGAGCGGCTGGCGGCAGGCGATCGAGCATCGTCTGACCCCCTTCACCAAGAAGCTCGGCTGGCGCCCCGACTTCCCGATCGAGCGCATTCTCGGCCGTCGCGGCTTCGAACTGGTGGAAAAGAAGCGCCTCGGCCTCTTCGGCATCTTCACCGTGGCGGTGCTGCGCCGCCGGGCGTGATCCGGCTCATCCGGCCGAAATCGGCCACGGCGGCGCCCTCCCGCGCCGCCGTGCCGGAGGTTTTCCCCATGGGTGGGCGATCGTGCGCGACCGGTCGAGATCGCTTGACAGGGGGCTCCGCCGAAACTAGATAGACCCCCGGCTGGCTGGGTAGCTCAGATGGTTAGAGCGGAGGATTCATAACCCTCAGGTCGGCGGTTCGATCCCGCCCCCCGCCACCAATTTCCCTCTTCGATGCGACGGATTCCGTCGCATTTTTCGTTTCCGGCGATGGCCTCGGACGGATCGGGGCGCGGCGTCACGCCTGCGCGGCGATCACCTGCACCGCGGCGGGGCTCATCTCGGCGTCGGCGGCGCGGCCGCCCTTCGAGCCGACGGTGACCGCGACCGCCAGCACCAGGCCGGCGGCGACGAGGCGGAGAGCGCGGCGCAGGCCGCGCGGCGTGGTTCGATCGGCCTTCATTCTCGTTCTCCCTGCCGTCGCCGGATGCTCGGGCTCGCCCCAGCCCGCGATGTCGATCGCGGCCTCTTTAATGCGACTGATTTGCATATTCAAAACCCGACGCGCGGCGGTGTCAAGAATTCGATGCGAATCGTTCGCGTCGGACGCCGGGGGCGGCGAAGACGGGGTGCCTGAGGCGGGGTGCCGAGTCCCGGGAGGACGGGGCTCGAGAGGGGCAGGGCGTCGACGGGGGGGCCGCGCGTCGTGGACCTCGGGTGTTCCGATCGGGCGCCACCCCGCGGCGTTCTTCCGCGGGGTGGCGAAGCGGCTCAGTGCGCGGCGGTCGGGTGCTCGGTCGGGCGCAGGCGGTCGAGGAGGCGGGGCGGGCCGGCGAGGGCGAAGCGGCGTCCGAGGGCGTTGGCGGGGACCTCGATCAGCCGCCACGTCACTGCCGCGACCGCGAGCGAGGCCGCCACGGCACCGATCCCGATCGCCGCGAGCGCCAGCGGCGAGGCGAGGTGCAGCTTGCCGGCGACGGACCACGCGGCGCCGACGACGAACATGTGGGTCAGGTAGAGCGAGTAGGACCAGTCGCCGATCCGTTCGAGCATGCGGTTGCGGCCGCGGCTCCAGGCCTCGACGTAGAGGCCGGTGGCGACGATCGCGGCGGCGGCGATGGTCATCGGCACCTGATCCCAGATCATCATGATCTCCGGCATGGTGTCGCCGTAGAGGACGGTCATCGCCGCCACGGCGAGGGTCGCCACCGCCAAGGCGGGCGAGAGATCGCCGTCGCGGATGCGGTCGAAGAGGCCGGAGCGATGGGCGACGGCGAGCCAGACGCCGACGAGAAACCCAACGAGGTTGACGTTCGCGTAGTGGGCGAAGAGGTCGGCGCGCGGCTCGACCACGAGCGAGAGGGCGACGAGCGGCGCGAGCAGGGCCGTCACGATCACCGCCCGCTGCAGCCGGCTGCGGCACCAGAAGAGCAGGCCGATCAACAGATAGAAGAACATCTCGTACTGCAGCGACCAGCCGAGCTTGAGCAGCGGCCGCCAGTCGTTCACGCCGCCCGGCCGCGGCATCGGCACGAAGGCGAGCGAGTGGAGGAAGTAGTTCCAGTCGGCGGGGGTCTGCTTGAAGGCCGAGGGCGCGACGATCGCCAGGGCGAAGACCGCGACGGTGCACACCCAGTAGAGCGGCACGATGCGCAGGATGCGGCGCGCGGCGAAACCGACGGGTGCGAAGGGGCCGTCCGGCGTGATGTACATGATGACGAAGCCGCTGATGACGAAGAAGATGTCGACGCCGAACCGCCCGGTGACGAAGGCGGCGTTGGGGATCTGCGTCAGCGGATGTTCGATCACGTGGGCGATCACCACGAGAAGCGCCGCGACGCCTCTCAGGATCTGGATCGAGCCGAGGCGCGACGTGTCGCTCGAGGTCTGCATGGCGAACCTGCCGATCGGGTCGGGCGAGAGGCGGGAACCCTCTCCGCACGGTTGTGGATCGTCGCAAGCTATGCTCGTGGTTCATGGTCTTCAACGCAGGCCGGCGGAAACCCTTTCTTAACCTTACCGACCCTCGGTCGTGCCGATGTGGGCTCTGCGCGCGAGGCGGTCGGTGTCGTGCCGTCGGTGACGATTTTGGACGCGGGCCCGGCCGGCTCGGCGTGGATGGCCGGGCGGCAACGCGTCGACGCTCGCGCGAAATCCTGTAATCTGCCGTCACGGCACCGGGGGGAGCCGGGCGCGTCTGGTCGCGCCGCGCCCCCGCATGCGAGCGAGAGGTGGGGCGTGACGGATTCCAACAAGTCTTTCAACGGCAAGCGGGCCGGTGGCTATCGCTTCGTCAAGGCGGCGCCGGATGCGGCGGTCTATCGGTCGAGCCGGCGCTTCGACCTGCCGCCCAAGGTCGATCTCCGGCCGCTGATGACGCCGGTCGAGAACCAGGGCAACCTCAACTCCTGCACCGCCAACGCCATCGCCGGCGCCTACGAGTACCTGCTGAAGAAGCACCTTTCCCGGCCGCTCGACGTGTCGCGGCTGTTCATCTACTACAACGCCCGCTGGCGCGACGGCTCGCAGGACGAGGACGAGGGCTCGGTCATCCAGTACGGGATGGAGAGCCTGAAGAAGTACGGCGCCTGTCCCGAGACCGTCTGGCCCTATCGCGAGACGGCGGTGCTGCAGAAGCCGCCGAAGACGACCTACGGCGAGGCGGCGCGGTTCAAGGTGCTCGACATGCAGCGCGTCGAGCTCGATCTCGACCAGTGGAAGAAGGCGCTGGCGGAAGGCTTTCCGATCGTCTTCGGCTGCGCGCTCTTCGACAGTTTCGACGACTGCACCGACAACGGCGGCGTCGTGCCGATGCCCAAGCCGAAGGAAGTCAAGCGCGGTGACCACAGCCTCCATGCGATGCTCTGCGTCGGCTATTCCGACGTCGACCAGGTCTTCGTGGTGCGCAACTCGTGGGGCTCGGACTGGGGCGTGAAGGGCTATTGCTACATGCCCTACGACTACCTGATGAGCGACAAGTTCAACGGCGGCGACTGCTGGATCCTGCGGTCGGCCGCCGCGGTGCCCAATCCGCAGGAGACCTGGGTGCTCGACGAGGGCTCGCTGATCGAGGCCTTCGGCCGCGTCGCCGGCGACCTCGTCTCGGCCTTCGCCAAGGACGCCTACGCCGACATCGAGAAGGCCTTCTTCGGCCACGACGAGGCAGCCGACTGGGACGAGACCTCGGGCGAGGACTACCACGGCGAGGACGAGGACGACGCCGACTGGGTCGAGGACGACGAGGACTGGTCGGAAGACGACGCCGAGGACGAGGAAGAGGCGGAGGACGACGAGTCCGAGGAGGAGGACGACTCCGAGGAGACGGACGAGGAGAGCGACGAGGACTCCGAGGACGAGGACGAGGAAGAAGACGAGGAAGAGGAAGAAGAGGAAGAAGAGGGGGAAGAAGAGGAAGAGGACTCCGAGGAAGACGAGGGTGAAGAGGACGAGGAGTCCGACGAAGAGGAGGAGTCCGAAGAGGAAGAGTCGGAGGACGAAGAGTCCGAAGACGATGACGACGAATCCGACGACGAGGAGGAGTCGGAAGACGACGAGGACTCGGAGGACGAAGAAGAGGACGGCGAGGACGCGGGGGACGAGGAGGACGAGGAGGACGACGAAGACGAAGACGAAGACGAAGACGAAGAGGAAGAGGACGACGAAGAGGAAGAGGAAGAGGAGGAATGAGCCCCTCCGGGGCGTCCCCGTACGGCGGACCTGTGTCGCTTCGGCAACGCCGTGGTTCGGACGCGAGATGCGTGGCGATCTCATACGGGGGGACGCCGCCGCCTCTCTGGACTCCTACGTGAAAGTGCCGATGTTGGAGGCGCCATTGTTCGATGTGACGGAGGGCTCCATCGTGAGCAGACCCATTCTTCTCGCCTTCGGGGCGATGCTCGCGACGGTGACGACGACGCAGGCGGCGGATCTCGGTACGGCCGGTACGGCCGCCTCGCTCGCGCAGACCTTCCGCGCGGTCGACGGCTTCAACTGGAAGCTCGACGTGGCCGGCGGCGGTGCCAAGGGGCAGACCGGTGGACTGTGGGGCGCGCGCGGTGCGGTCTCGCTGCCGATCGGCGAGCACTACGGCGTCCAGGTCGACGGACAGCTCGCCGCTTTCGGCGGGCGGGCGCTCGCCAGTTCGACCGTCCATCTCTTCCGCCGCGATCCCGGCCTCGGCCTGCTCGGGGTGATCGGCCAGTACGGCCGCTGGGACAAGTACAACGGTATCGACATCGGTCGGGCCGGCGTCGAATTCGCCTGGTATGTCGGCCGCTTCACGGTCGAGGGCATGGCCGGCTGGGAAGGCGGTACGCGTCGCGACGTGGTCGATCCGGCCGGAACCACCACGCGCATCGACCTGCATTCGCGCGCCTTCGACAAGATCCAGGTCGGCTGGTACGCGACCGACGACCTGAAGTTCGCGCTCGGTCATCGCTGGTCCGGCGGCCGCCATGCCGGCATCGGCAGCGCCGAGTGGGCCTTCCCGATCGGCAAGGGCTATTCCGGCGCGGTCTTCGCCGAAGGTTCGCTCGGCGAGCGCGGCGACGGCGCCGTGATGGCCGGCGTGCGCGTCTACTGGGGGGCGAAGGACAAGCCGTTGATCCGACGCCATCGCGAGGACGACCCGATCTATGCGCCCGGCATCGACGAGGCGATCAACGGCGGCTCGGTTTCGACCTCTGCGACGCCCGCGGAGGCACCGCCGATCATCTGCACCCCGCCGCGGGTGCTCATAGGCGGGATCTGCATCGACCCGCGCGACTGATCGGTCACGTCGCGTCGATGAATTTCATCGACGCGACGGATCGACAATGTGCCTTCCATCGCTATCTTCGATCGTACGCACGCCGTGACGGTGTGCGCCGACGGGGCGAGACGATGAACCTGCGTGATCTGCAATACCTTCTGGCGGTGGCCGATCTCGGCCATTTCGGGCGTGCGGCCGAAGCCTGCCACGTGTCGCAGCCGACGCTGTCGGGGCAGATCCTCAAGCTCGAGGACGAGCTCGGGGTCCGCATCTTCGAACGCATCGGGCGATCGATCCGGCCGACCCCGGTCGGCGAGCAGATCCTCGCCCATGCACGCCGGGCGATCTCGGCGGCCGACGACATCGTCGCGCTGGCGCGCGCCAGCCGCGACCCGCTCGCCGGTCCGCTTCGCCTCGGCGTCATCCCGACGCTCGCGCCCTATCTGATGCCCTTCGTCCTGCCGATCGCGGCGGAGGCGCTGCCGGCGGCGCCGCTGATGCTCTACGAGGATCTGACGGCCAATCTCCTCGCGGCGCTGGCGGAAGGGAGGCTCGAAGCGGCGATCGTCGCCTCCGATCCGGAAGATCCGCGGCTCGCCTCGCATCTCCTCTTCGACGAGCCCTTCTGGGTGGTGCTGCCGCCCGGCCATCCGCTGGCGGCGAAGACGGTCGTGGCGGCGGAGGATCTCGATCCGAAGTCGCTGCTGCTGCTCGCCGACGGCCATTGCCTGCGCGATCAGGCGCTGGAGTTCTGCGGCCATCCCGAGCGCGGTGAGATGGCGGGGGCCGACATCCGCGCCACCTCGCTCGAGACGCTCCTGCATCTGACGGCGGCGAACTACGGCATCACGCTGGTGCCGCGGCTGGCGGTCGGCAACGACATCGGCCTCGTCGGACGGCTGGAGACGCGGCCGCTCGAGGGCGACCACCATTTCCGCCGGGTGCGGCTGATCCACCGGGTCAACACGCCGCGGCAACAGGCGCTGGCGCTGCTCGCGGCGATGATCCGCAAGGGCGTGCCGGAAGGCGTCGACCGGCTGGCGGCGTGACGACCATGCCCGTTCCGATGATCTACCAACACCCCGGCGACGATTTCGAGCGCTTCCTCGCCGACGCGAAGGAGCGGGCGGATCTGGTCACCCGCAATCAGACCTTCACCATGGTCGAGGCGGTGTTTCACGTCTTTCGGCGGCGGTTGACACTCGAACAGGGGTTGGGTTTCGCCCTGCTGCTCCCGCCGGTGCTGCGGGCGCTCTTCATCGACGGGTGGACGTTCGACCGGGTGCCGGAGCCCTTCGCCGACAGGGAGACGATGACGCGCGAGGTCCAGGCGTTTCGCGGCAATCACAACTTCGCGCCGGACACGGCGATCGCCGTCGTCGCGGCGGCGGTGCGCGCGGTGGTCGACGGCGACCGCTTCGACGCCGTCATCGCCGATCTTCCCTCGGCCGCACGGGACTTCTGGGCTACGGCGCCGCTCGGCTGATCGACGGGTCGGCTGCCTTCAGCCCCCTCAGCGAGTTGCCGACGAACCAGCGGGCGCCGTCGAGGTCTTCGATCCGGAGACCGGCCTCGATCGCGTGGCCCCTCTCGAGCAGGTCGGCCCGCAGGATGCCCGGCAGCAGGCCGTGGCGGGCGGCGGGCGTGAGAAGTCGTCCGTCCCTTTCCACGAAGATGTTCGCCCGCGTCGTCTCGGTGAGGAAGCCGTCGCGGTTGACGAAGACCATGTCGTCGAGCCCGAACCGGGCGGCCTCGCGTCCGGCGGCGTCCCAGCGGGCGCGGCGCGTCGTCTTGTGGGCGAGGAACGGATCGCCGGCGTCGACGGGCTCGGCCGCGAGGCCGAGGCGGAGCGGGCGGTCGGGATCGGCGGTGAGGACCGGCGCGGCGAGCGTGGTCGTGCCGTCGCGCGAGAGTTCGATGCGGACGCGGCGCGGCTCGTCGTCGGCGATGCCGGCGGCGAGGGCGGCGAGATCGGTCTCGAGCACCCCGCGGTCGAAGGCGAAGCCGAGCGACGCGGCGGATGCGGCGAGCCGGTCGAGGTGGAGGCGCAGGCGGGTGAAGCCTTCGCTGCGGGCGAAGCGCAGCGTCTCGATCAGGCCCCAGTCCGTCGCGAGATCGGTCAGGACGCGGGCCTTCAGGAGCGCCTCGTCCCATTCGCTCGCGCCGATGCTGTCGGCGACGATGCCGCCGCCGGTGCCCCAGCGGCCACGGCCGTCGGCCATGATCGCGGCGGTGCGGATGGCGACGTTGAGATCGACCGAACCGTCGGGACGGAAGGTGCCGATGGCGCCGGTATAGACGTCGCGGGCGGTGCCCTCGAGGGTGCGGATCACCTCCATCGCCTTGATCTTCGGCGCACCGGTGATCGAGCCGCAGGGGAAGATGGCGCGGATCACGTCGGCGGTGGTGGTGCCCGGGGCGAGGCGGGCGGTCACCGTCGAGGTCATGGTGTGGAGCGTCGGATAGGTCTCGACGCGGAAGAGGTCGGGCACCGCGACCGAGCCGATCTCGGCGATGCGGCCGATGTCGTTGCGCATCAGGTCGACGATCATCAGGTTCTCGGCGCGCTGCTTGGGGTCGGCGGCGAGGGCCGCGCGGGCGGCTGCGTCCTCCGCCGGCGTCGACCCGCGGGCGACCGTGCCCTTCATCGGCCGGGTGGTGGCGATGCCGTCTGCGACGCGGACGAAGAGTTCGGGCGAGACCGAGAGCAGCGTCGCCTCGTCGAAGGCGACGACGGCGCCGTGGGCGACGGGCTGGGCGGCGCGCAGCGCGGCGTGGAGGGCGAGGGGATCGCCCGGAAAGCGAAAATCGATCGGCAGCGTCAGGTTGATCTGCCAGCAGTCGCCGGCGGCGACGTGCTCCAGCACCTCCGCCACGCGGGCGACATGGGTGTCGCGGTCGACGCCCAGCGCGAGGTCTGCGAGCGGGGCGGGCGGGCCGCGGCGGGCGAAGGCCGCGTCGAGCGCCGTCGGGTCGAGCCGCTCGGGCGCATCGAAGAGGCCGAACCACAGGAGCGGCAGGCGGCGATCGGGCGCGAGCGAGGCGAGCAACGTCGGCTCCAGCACGTGGCCGAGCTCGTAGGAGAGGAAGCCGCAGGCATGCAGCCCCTCGGCGCGGGCGGCGTCGAGCGCGGCGAGGGCCGGCTCGACCTCCTCCGGGCGATCGGCACGGATCACGCGATGCGGCTTCGCATAGAGGAAGGCCGGGCGGCCGGGCGCCAGCCGGTCCTCGACGAGGACGAAGGGGCGTTCGAGATCGGCCAGCGGATCGCGGCGATCGGCGGAGGACACCGGCTCAGCCTCCGGTCGCGGCGAGCGGGGTGGCGGCCGGCTCGACGGCGTCCAGTCCCGCCCGGTCCATCGCCTCGGCATCGGCGAGCAGAGTCGCGGCGGGGCCGGTCGCGACGATGCGGCCGTCCTGGAAGAGCACCGCGTCATGGGCGAAGCGATGGGCCATGGCGACGTCGTGGGTGGTGAAGACCAGTGTCGTGCCGGCCGCCTCGAGCGCTTCGAGCGTGGCGAGCAGGCGGCGGGCGGAACGGGCGTCGAGGCCGGCGGTCGGCTCGTCGAGCAGCAGGATCTCCGGCCGCATGGCGACGGCCCCGGCGATCGCCGCGCGCTTCTTCTGGCCGAAGGACAGCATGTGGGTGGCGCGGTCGGCGAGGTCGGCGATGCCGAGCGCCGTCAGCGCCTCCTCGACGCGGGCGCGCGCCTCCGCCGGCGCGAGGCCGAGGTTGAGGGGCCCGAAGGAGACGTCCTCGAAGACCGTCGGGGCGAAGAGTTGATCGTCGGCCTCCTGCAGCACCAGACCGACGCGGCGGCGCCAGGCGACGAGGCCGGCGCGGTCCCAGGCGACGGGGGCACCGGCGAGCGCGATGCGGCCGGCGCTCGGGCGCAGGGTGCCGTTCAGATGGAGGAGCAGCGTCGTCTTGCCGGCGCCGTTGGGGCCGAGGATGGCGAGGCGGCGGCCGCGTTCGACCGTGAGGTCGATGCGGTCGAGCGCCGCCACACCGCCGGGGTAGACGTAGGAGAGGCCTTCGACGGCGAGGAGGCTCATGCGAAGACCCATCCGAGAAGCGCGAGGGACGTGAGCACCGCGCAGGTCGCGGCGAGACCGGTCGGCGAGACCGGGCGAGCGGGCGAAAGTACGGCCAGCGCGCCGCCGTTCCAACCGCGGGCGGCGAGCCCGATCTCGAGCCGGCGGGCGCGATCGAGCGTGCGCGGCAGGAGGTTGGCGGCGACCATGCCGGCGGAGCGGATGCGGCTCTTCCAGTCGATGTCGCCGAGCCGGGCGGCCCGCGCCGCGTTCATGGCGGCGGCGGTCTCGCCCGTCACCTGCAGGAAGCGATGGACGAGCAGGGCGAGTTCGACGAACTCGTCGGGCACGCGCAGGCGGCGCAGACCGGCGACGAGATCGGTCGCCGGCGTCGTCGCCGAGAGCGTCAGCAGGCCCGCGACGGCGGCGCTCGCGCGCAGCGTCAGGGTCGCGGCGGCGGCAAAGCCGCCGGGCGCCCAGCCGATGCCGTCCGGTCCGATGGTGACGAGCAGCGTCGCCGCGCCGGTCAGCACGAAGCCGAGCGGGGCGGCGAGGAGCCGTGCCCACGTCGCCAGCGGCACGCCGGCCCGCCACGTCACGGCGAGCGTCGCGACCACGAGGATCGCGACGGCCGTCGGCCAGGGCGGCGTGAGGAGGGCGAGGGCGAGAAGGCCGAGCCCGAGCAGAGCCTTCTCGGCGAGCGAGCGGTCGCGCCAGCGGTTGCCGGCGGCGATCCTATCGATCGGCGTCATCGCGACGGCGGCTCCCGCTGCGGCGGCCCAGTGCATAACCGAGGATGCCGGCGCCTACCGCGGCCTGGAGGGCGAAGAGCGCGCTCTCGATCTCCTTCGACGGCGGTTCCCAGAAGGGCTTGGTCCAGCGTTCGTAGCCGGGGTGGCTCGCCTCGATCGCCTTGGAGCCGATGTCGTCGGTGCCGGTGAACTCGCCGCCGAAGGGCAGCACCAGGGGTGCCGCGACGATGGCGGTGGCGACGAGGAGGAGGACGATCGAGGTGCGGTTGGACAGCGTCGAGGTCATCGGCCGGCCTCCGCGATCTTGCCGTCGAAGGCGCCGGGAATGCGGCCGACGAGGGCGTTCATGACGACGACGACGAGCAGGCCTTCGGCCAGGGCGAGGGGAACCTGCGTCACGGCGAAGATGCCGGCGAACTTCACGAAGGCCCCGGCGATGCCCGAGGTCGGGTCGGGGAAGGCGAGCGCCAGTTCGAAGGAGGTGACGACATAGGTCGCGAGGTCGGCCAGCGCCGCGCCGAGGAAGACGGCGACGGTGGCGGGCAGGCCGACGCGGGAGGCGAGCTTCCACGTCGCCCAGCCGACCCAGGGGCCGGCGATCGCCATCGAGAAGACGTTGGCGCCGAGCGTGGTGAGGCCGCCGTGGGCGAGCAGCAGGCCCTGGAACAGCAGCACGATCACGCCGATCGGCGCCATCACCGCGGGGCCGAAGAGGACGGCGCCGAGGCCGGTGCCGGTCGGGTGCGAGCAGGAGCCGGTCACGCTCGGCAGCTTCAGCGCCGAGAGGATGAAGGTGAAGGCGCCGGCGGCGGCCAGCGTCAGGCGCGCCTCGGGGCGTTCGCGCAGGGTGCGGCGCAACGAGACGAAGCCGCCGACCACGAAGGGAGCGGAGACCAGCGTCCAGCCGAGCGCGTGCGGCGCGGGCAGGAAGCCTTCCATGATGTGCATGTCTTCCACCTCGATCTACGAGCGCGTCGCCCGTGAAGCGAAGGCCCGCGACGCGGGACACTCCGACAACGCCTACCGGGACACCCCGCCCGAGGGACGCGAACGACGCTCATGCGGATGGCAGGTCTCCTGGCTCGCGGGTCGTCGAGATCCGGACGGCCTTCCCGATCGTGCTCCCCCGGGTGGTCTCGGGGGCGATCAGTGACCGATCGCCCGCAGGCGATCTTCGTCCGGACCCCTCGCCGCTCACAGTCGCGGGGGCGGCCACGGCTCGGGCGCGATTCGGCCCTTCCGTGTTCCCTTTTCACCGCCTCGGAGGACTCCGACGCGGCACCATCACACCCGGAATCGTAGACGTCGGTCGCGATCGGCGCAAGGGCCGGCCGGGGCGAGGGGGCGGGACCGCGACGGATTGACGAGACGCGGTCTTCGCCGTCATGGTCGGGTGATGACGATGTGGACGCCCGGACGATGGAAGCGCCTTGTCGCCGCCGCGACGCTCGCGGTGGCGCTGGTGCTCGTCGCCTTCGCGCCGCGGGTACTGCCGGGCTTCGTCACCGCGGCCGATCTGGTCGAAGGATCGGGCATCGCGGTCGCCGGCATCTGCACCGCGCCGGTCGACGCCGCACGCGCGGCGGAAGACATCGCCGGCCACCGCGTCGACCACGCCGATCACTTCTGCGGCACCTGCGTGCTGTTCTCCGCGCCCGGTCTCGGTGCCGTGGCGGCGGCGGAGGTGCCGGCGCCGCGGCTCGTCGCGGTCGAGCGGCTGGCGTGGCGGGACGAGGCGGGGACGACGGTCCTCGCGCCGCGGGCGACGGCACGCGGTCCGCCGGCGGCGTGATCCGCCCATCCACCGACGTTTTCCTTCCCGGCGACGGCCCGGACGCCCGACGCGGCGCGGCCCGATCGCACCCCACGCGAAAGACTGATCCCATGAAGACCATCCGGACCCTCGCGTTCGCTTCCAGCCTCGCTCTCCTCCTCTCGGCCGGTGCGGCGCTCGCCCACGGCTACAAGGTCGGCAACCTCGAGATCGACCATCCCTGGAGCCGCGCCACGCCGAAGGCGGCGCCGGTCGGCGGCGGCTATCTCACGGTCAAGAACACCGGCACCACCGACGATCGTCTGGTGGCGGTGAAGTCGGACGTCGCCAAGACGGTCGAGATCCACGAAATGTCGATGGACGGCGGCGTGATGAAGATGCGTGCCCTCGACAAGGGCATCGAGATCCCCGCCGGCAAGACCGTCGAGCTGAAGCCGGGCGGCTTCCACGTGATGTTCATCGGCCTCGGCGGGCCGATCGAAGTGGGCAAGGCCTTCAAGGGCACGCTGGTGTTCGAGAAGGCCGGCTCGGTCGACGTCGACTTCGACGTCGAGGCGCAGAAGCCGATGGACCATTCCGGCGGCGGCATGAACCACACCGGCCACTGATCGGCGGCGCGACGCGACGCAAGAGGGCGGCCCTCGGGGCCGCCCTCGTTCTTTGCCGGAAGCGTCCGTGCCGCCTCAGTCGCGGGGGCGGGTGAGGATCGGCAGATAGATGGCGAAGAAGCCGCCGAAGGCGACGATCCAGCCGAGCGCCGCCACGTGCAGCAGCGCGAATTCGGCCCAGCCGAAGCCGGCGGCGACGCGGGCGAGCGCCGCGACGGTGCAGGCGACGTAGAGGGCCGCGATCGGCCGCGTCGCGTGGAGCGGCAGGCCGGCGTGGCCGAGGCTGGCGCGGCTCATCACCGCCAGCGTGGTGAGTCCGATGGCGCCGACCGTCCAGGCGTGGAGCGCTGCGGTCGGGGCGAGGTTCGCCCCGGCGATGCTCGCCGCGAGAGCGAGGCAGCCGAGGCCGACGAAGACGCGGGCGACGTGGAGCACCACCAGCAGCGCCTCGCCGGTCGTCCGCCAGCCGGCCCAGCGGGCGAGACGGGCGAGATCGACGACGCCGGCGATCGCAAGCGCGACAGCCGTCACCCGGTGTTCGGGCAGCACCACCCAGATCGCCAGCGCGATGCCGACGACGATGCTCGCCACCTGATCGAAGCGGGCGAAGGGCGTCGGCATGCGGCCGGGGCCGCGCGGCCTGAGCCAGTTGGCGGTGAAGCTCGGGACGATGCGGCCGCCGATCACCACCACCAGCATCAGGATCGCGGCGATGGCGATGCGGATCGCGAGCGGCGCGGTGCCGCGCATCGCCAGTTCGACGTGGAAGACGGCATTCGACACGGCGAGCAGGCCGACGAGGCCAACGACCTTGAGATTGCGCCAGTTGCGCCCGACGACCACCTCGCGAGCGGCGACGAAGGTCAGGCCGAGGGGGAAGAGCAGGTCGAGGATCGCCGTCGCCACCGCGCCGAGTGGCGCCGAGGCGAAGATCGCGACACGGCCGATCGCCCACAGCACGACGAGGACGAGCAGCGGCCGGCCGACCACCGGCAGACGCCCCGTCCAGTTGGGGATGGCGGTCAGCAGGAAGCCGGCGATCGCCGCGCCGGCATAGCCCCACAGCATCTCGTGGGCGTGCCAGTCGATCGGCGCGAGCCGGCTCGGCAGGGTGATCATGCCTTCCCACAGCGGCAGCCACAGCGCCACCGCCAGCGCCGCCCACAGGCCGGCCGCCAGGAAGAACGGGCGAAACCCGCCGGTGAGCCAGGTGGGGCCGCGATGGGCGCGGTATCCTTCCGCGGTGCGGGCCATGAGATTTCTCCGTCCAAAGTTCAACTTCGCCACCTCGTGCCACGCCGGCGGCTTCGGCCTCTTGATCCATGGCAAGGCATGGGTCTTTGATGGCACCGAAGGTCGGGCCGGTCGCCCGGCCGCCCGCCTGCCCAGAGGGTCATGATGTCCGAAGTTGTTACCGCCGTCGTTCCGATCGGCGTCGTCACCGTATCCGATCGCGCGACGCGCGGCATCTACGAAGATCTGTCGGGTCCGGCGATCGAGGCCTATCTCGAGGAAGTGCTGGCGACACCCTTCCGCATCGAGAAGCGGCTGGTGGAAGACGAGCGCCCGGCGATCGAGGCGGCGCTGATCGATCTGTGCGACGTCGCCGGCTGCTCGCTGGTGGTGACGACCGGCGGTACCGGGCCGTCGCCGCGCGACGTGACGCCCGAGGCGCTCTTCGCCGTCAGCGACCGGATGATGCCGGGCTTCGGCGAGGCGATGCGGGCGAAGAGCCTGACCATCGTGCCGACGGCGATCCTGTCGCGCCAGGAGGCGGGCCTGCGCGGTTCGTCGCTGATCATCAACCTGCCGGGCAAACCCTCGTCGATCCGCGACTGCCTCGACGCGGTGATGCCGGCGGTGCCCTACTGCATCGACCTCGCCGGCGGCTATCGGCTCGAAACCAAGCCGGAGCGCATGGTCGCCTTCCGGCCCAAGGGCAAGTGACATGAACGACGATCCGATTCTGGCGGCGCTGGTCTACCCGGCCGGCGAGGGGACCATGCTCGCCGACATGGCGGAGATCGCCGCCGCCGCGGGCCTCGCCGTCGCCGGCATGATCCAGCACGACGAGCGCCGCCCCAATCGGCGGCGCTGCGACATGTCGCTGGTCGACCTCGCCACCGGGCGGCGGTTCCACCTGTCGCAGGATCGCGGCGCCGACGCGCGCGGCTGCCGGCTCGACCACGGCGCGCTGGAGGAGGCCGCCGGTCTGGCGCTCGCCGCGCTCGACACCGAGCGACTGCCCGATCTCCTGGTCCTCTCCAAGTTCGGCAAGCGCGAGATCGAGGGCCACGGCTTCCGTCAGGTGGTCGAGAAGGCGGTCGAACTGGGCGTGCCGCTGCTGGTCGGCGTCACCGCCGAGAACGTCGGCGGCTTCCGCGACTTCGGCGGCGGCTACGAGGCGGTGTTCGAGGACCGCGCCGAGGCGGAGGCGCTGATCGCCTCGCTCGCCGCGCGGCGTCGCACGGCGGCCTGAAGATCGAGATTGTAGTCCGAAAGTACCGCAATTCGACGTTGCTTCGCGCGTCGAACGGGCTCACCATGCCTGCCGTCCGCGACGGGAGGGCAGCGTCATGGCGAAAAACATCCTGATCTTCTCCGACGGTACCGGTCAGGCGGGCGGGCTGCTGCCCGACGAGGAACGCTCCAACGTCTACAAGCTCTTCGCCGCGACGCGCAGCGATCAGCAGAACGGCATCTCGCCGAAGGATCAGGTCGCCTTCTACGACCCCGGTCTCGGCTCACCGGCCGACGGAGCGGAGCTCAAGGTCGGCATCTTCCGCAAGATCTACAACGTGCTCGCCGGAGCGACCGGCCTCGGCATCACCCGCAACATCGAGGACTGCTACTGCGCGATCCTGCGCCTGTGGCGGCCGGGTGACCGGATCTGGCTGATCGGCTTCAGCCGCGGCGCCTATACGGTCCGGGCGGTCGCCGGCGTGCTCGGCCTCGTCGGTATCCCGACCGAGATGCCGGACGGCACGCCGCTGCGCCGCGACGACACCAGTCTGCGGGCGATCGCCGCGGACGCGGTGGCGGTCTACAAATACGGCAACATCAGGCGGCGTAAGCCGGGCGTCGACGTCGCGGCGATCGACGCGGAGCGCAAGCGGCGGGCGGAGGCCTTCCGGGACGACTACGAGGCGGCGCCGGGAAGCCCCCATTTCATCGGCGTCTTCGATACGGTCGCCTCGATCGGGCTCTCGACCCGGGCGGTCCGGGCGGCGATCCCGATCGGCGGCGCCCTCGCCGTGCTGTTCGCTCTCGCGGGTTGGCTGGTCCGCTGGATCTGCGGCGGGCCGGCGACGGCGCCGATCGTCGGCAGGGTACTCCAGGGGGCACTGTTCGGCGCAGCGGGCCTCGCGACGGCGGTGGTGCTCTTCGCCCTCGTCCTCTGGTTCAACCAGAAGGCCGGGCGGGCGGGTTTCCTGTCGGGGATGCAGCTCGCCTTCAAGGACCGGGTGCTGGGCTCGGGCGTCGGCCATGCCCGCCATGCGATCTCGATCGACGAGAACCGCTTCGACTTCCAGCTGGTGCCCTGGGAGGAGTTCACCGACGACGATCTCGCCGAAGCCGAGGGCAAGCCGGCGCGGTTGAAGCAGGTGTGGTTCGCCGGGGTCCATTCCGACGTCGGCGGCTCCTATCCCGACAACGAGGCGGGACTCTCCGACACGGCGCTGCGCTGGATGCTCGACGAGATGGCGCGGCTGCCCGGCGCGCCGATCGTCAACGCCGCGCGGCTGACGATCTTCCCCGATCACGCCGGGCCGCAGCACGACGAGCGCAAGTCGGCGCGCGACGATCTCGTCGGCGCGATCCCGCTCGGTCTCGGCCGGCTGATCCCGGCCAAGCTGCAGATGGGCATGACCTGGGCGAAGATGGAGCGCAACTGCGTGCTGCTGTCGGCGGCGGGGCCGGTCGCGGCGGTGCTGCACCCGTCCGTCCTCGCCCGATTCGACGAGGCGGTGGTGCCGGTCTACTGGCGCGACTATCCCTATCTGCCGCCGCCGCTCGCCCATCATCCCGACGTCGCGAGCCACTATCCGGCCGAATGGCAGGCGCCCGAGGCGACGCGCACGGCGACGCGGCCTTCGCCGATCGCGCGGCTGGTCGACACGGCGAAGCGGATCTTCAGCTGACGACGAGCGGTCCCATCCGTTCGAGGCCGGAGGCGTCGACCGCCGCCGCCATGTCGGCGACGCGGCGGCCGGCGATCGTCTGCTCCGGCACGATCTCGGCCAGCGGCAGGAGCACGAAGGCGCGTTCGGCGAGGAACGGGTGCGGCAGGACCAGCCCCGGCTCGTCGACGGCGCGTCCGTCGACGTCGAGCACGTCGAGGTCGAGCGTGCGCGGGCCCCATTTCTCGGTACGGACACGGCCGAGCGCGGTCTCGGTCGAAAGGCAGAGCTCGAGCAGGGCGCGCGGCTCGAGGGCCGTCTCGACCCGGATGCAGGCGTTGAGGAAGGCCGGCTGATCGGTCCGCCCCCAGGGTGGCGTCTTCCAGATCGACGAGGCGGCGAGAAGGCGGCAACCGCCGGCCTCGAGCGCCGCGAGGGCGGCGCGGAAGGTCGCGGTGACGTCGCCGAGATTGCCGCCGAGGCCGATCAGCGCGTCAGGCATCGCGCTTGCGCTCGATCTCGATGGCGACGCCCTCGAGGATGGTCGGGATCGGTGCCGCCGGCTTCTCCACCCGCACGGTGACGGTGTGGATCTGATGCCAGGTCTCGAGGATCTTGCCGGCGATCACTTCCGCCAGCGCCTCGATCAGCGAGAAGCGCCGTTCGGTCGCGGTGTCGACGACGATCTTGGCGAGGCGGTCGTAGGAGACCGTCTTCTTCCAGTCGTCGGTGGTCGAGGCCGGGCGCAGGTCGAGCCCGCAGTCGAGCGAGACGTAGAAGCGCTGGCCGAGCCGTTCCTCCTCGGCGTGGAGGCCGTGATAGGCGTAGACGGCGATGCGGGTCAGGACGATGCGATCGCTCATGGGCGGCTCCGGATGACGGCGTCGGCGACGCGGGCGGCGTCGACATGGGGTTTCACGTCGTGGACGCGCAGGATCGCCGCGCCGAGCCACGCGCCCACGACATTGGTGGCGATCGTGCCGTGGAGCCGTTCGGGCGGGGGCACGTCGAGGATGCGGCCGACGATACGCTTGCGCGAGGTGCCGAGCAGGATCGGCCGACCGAGCACCTTCAGCTCGTCGAGCCGGGCGAGGGCCGCGAGGTCCTGTTCGGCCGACTTGCCGAAGCCGATGCCGGGATCGATCACCACGTCGTCCTCGGCGATGCCGGCGGAAAGCGCGATGTCGATCGAGCGGCGGAAGAAGTCGAGCTGATCGGCGACGACGTCGACACGACTCTCGGAGATGTCGCGATCGTGCATGACGATCACCGGGGCGCGGTGGTCGGCCGCGACGCGGGCGATGTCGGGGTCGTACTGCAGGCCGCGCACGTCGTTGAGGATCGTCGCGCCGGCGCGGAAGGCGGCCTCGGCCGTCTTCGCCTTGAACGTGTCGATCGAGATCGGCACCGGGCAGTCGGGGGCGAGGCACTCCAGGATCGGCACCACGCGGGCGATCTCGTCCTCGGCCGAGACGGGCGTGTGGCCGGGACGGGTCGATTCGCCGCCGAGATCGAGGATGTCGGCACCTTCCGCGATCATCGCGTGGGCATGGGCGAGGGCGGCGTCGCGCTCGTGCCAGAGCCCGCCGTCGGAGAAACTGTCGGGCGTGGCGTTGAGGATGCCCATCACCAGCGTGCGCCGGCCGAGGGCGGGCAGGAGTTCGGCGAGGCGACCCATGGCGGTTCCCGGACTGTCGAAGGCTCCACCTCTAGCGCCACCGGCGGCGCGAGGCGAGGCGAAATCGGCCGACGCGGTCGGTCCATCCGTTCAGTCGACGCGGGTGATCGTCGCGCCGACGGCTTCCGCCAGCGCCCGCGGCGCGACGGAGAAGACCGCGAAGGGCGTGCCGGCGGCGGCCCAGACGGTGTCGAAGGCGAGGAGGTCCTCGTCCATCACCGTCGCGAGCGGCGTCGCGTGGCCGAAGGGCGGGATGCCGCCGATGGCATAGCCGGTGACGTCGCGCACCTCGCGGGCGTCCATGCGGACGACGCGTTCGCCGATCCGTGCCTCGGCCGCCTTCTCGTTCACCCGGTTGGCGCCGGAGACGAGGAAGAGCCACGGCTTGCCCGAGGTCTTGCCGCGGAAGACCAACGACTTGACGATCTGGGCGACGGCGCAGCCGCAGGCGGCGGCGGCCTCCTCGGCGGTGCGGGTCGAATCCGGCATCTCGCGCACGGCGATCGCCAGCCCGAGGGTGCGGGCGGCGGCGGCGACGCGGGCGGCACTGTCGGGAAGCGCGGTCTCGGTCATCACGGCGTCTCTCAGGGCAGGAGTTTCGCGCGCGAGATCTCGACGACACCGGAACCGGCGTCGGCGAAGCCGCGCTCGATCCGGGTGGTGCGCCAGGCACCGGGGCCGCCGTCGATCTCGAACAGGTTCCAGCCGGCGCCGCGGCGGCCGGGACCGGGCGTGCGCGAGGCCGAGGGCACGCCGACCAGCGGGACCTGTCGTTCGGGACCCGCGAGCCATTCCAGCGTGCCGCGATGGGTGTGGCCGTGCAGGATCAGCTCGGCGCCGTGGCGCTGGATCACCTCGCGCATGCGCTCGGTGCCGATCAGGCGGCCGGCCCAGTGGATCGGCTTCTTCGCCGGCGGGTGATGGATCAGCACCACCCGATAGAGGCCCTCGTGGGCGGTGTGGTCGAGCAGTTCGGCCAGCCGCAGCGCCTGACCGGCGTCGAAACGGCCGGTGGCCATGAAGGGCGGCGTCGCCTCGGCCGACGACACGCCGATCACCGCGACGGGGCCGCGGCGGCGCAGGAAGGGCCAGCGGTGATGATCGCCGGCGTCGTGGTCGCCCTTCATGAAGGCGCCCCAGGCCTCCGAGGTGCGCTTCAGCGCGCCCGGGACATAGGCGTCGTGGTTGCCCGGCACGGCGGAGACGTCGCGGCCGGCGCCCAGCGAGGCGAGCCAGCGGCGGGCCGGTTCGAGCTCGGCGTCCAGCGCGATGTTGACGATGTCGCCGGTGACGGCGACGTGGTCGGGGGCCTGGGCGCGCAGGTCGGCGACGAGGGCGTCGAGAACCGCCGGGCGCATGCCGCCGCGGCCGCGGTTCAGCCGCCAGTTGATCCAGCCGAGCACGCGCTTGCCGATCAGCTCGCGCGGGCGAACGTCGGGCATCGGGCCGAGGTGAGGGTCGGAGACATGGGCGAGCCGAAACATCAGACCGAACTACCGCTCCCGCCGCGCAGCGTCCAGCCGGCCATGCGTCGGAACTGCTCCGAGGCAGGCACAAAAAAAGGGCAATGCGCGGCGCGCATCGCCCTTTCGAGATCGAGATCGGCGGCCCGGATCAGGCGCGGCCGAAGGTCAGCAGGATGGCCGACACGCGCGGGTCGGTCAGGTCCAGGGCCGGCTTCCACTGATAGGCGGCCTCGGGAGCCTTGCGGGCCTTGCGGCGGAACAGCGAGAACATCTTGGTACGTCCATTCTTTCGGGCGAGCGGGCCGACCAGGTTTGAGGCATGGTCGACGTTGACTTCGGTCCGTTGCGGATCGAAGCGGCAGCGCCTCGGGCAAATCGAATGCACGAGATATATGCAATTGCCGAAAAATGAGACAGAGGCCTGCCCGTCGATCACCCATGCATGCGGTGCATGACGGCGGAAAATGGCCGTGTTTTCACGATAAGCAGTCCCCACGAAGGGAAAACAGGGTGAAGAATGCGTGACTGGCCCATGATCGGCGCCGCGGCGAAGCGGTTGGCCATTCTCAAGGCGCGGTTTTCGGCGCGCACGACGCTGGGCGTTCGCGCGCTCGTCACCGATCCGTCCGGTCGCGTCCTGCTCGTCCGGCACGGCTACGTGCCGGGTTGGTATTTCCCCGGGGGTGGCGTCGAGGCGCACGAATCGGCGGCGGAGGCCGCGGTGCGCGAGGTCTTCGAGGAGACCGCGATCCGCATCGCCGGCCGGCCGCGTCTGATCTCGTTGCATGTCAACCCCCGCGTGTCGGGACGGGATCACGTCGCCTTCTTCCATTGCGACACCGACGAGGTGCAGGCCTTCGCCCGCCCCGGCGAGATCGCCGAGGTCGGTTTCTTCGCACCCGGCCTGCTGCCCGAGGGCATCACCGGCGCGACGGCACGGCGGATCGCCGAATTCGTCGAGGGTCGCCCGCCGGCGCGCGAGTGGTGATGCCCGGTTTTGCCGCTTGCCTCTTGCATGGGCGGGCGCGGTCGTGTAACCGCCTTCGAACCCCGCGACCGGGGTGACGAGAGAGTATCGATGCAGCCGACGGCCGTTTCCCTGCGACGACGAACCGAACGACGTGGCTCCGCCCACGCCGTTGTCGCGCCGTGCCGCGCCTCGTCGCCCGCGTTCCCCTGAGGACGCGCGGCCGGAAGGGCGCCGGCGGTGGCGCGACGGATCGACACGACGACCCGGAAAACGCCCCCGATGCCCCATTCCAATCCTGAAATTCGGCCCCAGACGGCCGCCGACCTTCCCGCGATCGAAGCCCTGCACGACCATGCCTTCGGGCCGGGTCGTTTCGTGCGCACCGCTTCGCGTCTGCGCGAGGGCGTGGCGGCCGATCCCGACCTGTCGCTGGTGGCGCTGGTCGGCGGCCGGCTCGCCGGCTCGGTCACCATGACGCCGATCACCATCGGCACCGACGCCGCCTTCCTGCTCGGGCCGCTGGCGGTCGATCCCGACTTCGAGAACCGTGGCATCGGCGGCCGGCTCGTCCGGGCGACGCTGGAACGGGCGCGCGCCGCCGGTCATCGGCTGGTGCTGTTGGTCGGCGATCCGCCCTATTACGGCCGTTTCGGCTTCCACCACGTGGCGCCCGACAAGGTGCGCCTGCCCGGTCCGGTCGATCCGCGCCGGGTGCTGGTCGCCGGTCTCGTCGAGGGCGCCTTCGAGGCGGTCTGCGGCGACGTCAGTCGCGCGGGTTCCTGACGCCGCGGCCACCCTCGCGCCACCAGGCGGCGGCGAAGAGGGCGAAGAGAAGGGCGGCAGCGGCGAGACCCGAGGCGAGCCGCGTCGTCTCCGCCCCCGTCGTGACGACCGCCCGCGAGGCGAGGAGATCGAGCGTGTCGCGGCCCGCCGCGCCACCGATGCTCTCGCGCAGCGCGACGCCGGGGACGACCGGTTCGCTCGCCCCGGAAGGCAACAGACGACGCACGCTGCCGCCGGTCGCCGCGGCGATCGGCGCGAGCTTCGCCTCGGTCGAGCGCATGGCGGTGAACTCGAGCGGATCGGCGGGGCCGACGTGGACGAGGGCGGCGAGCGTGCCGTCCGACGCGCGCCAAAGGCCCGGAACGTCGGCCGGCAGGCTCGCCCGCCACAGGCCGGGCGCCTCGGACGCGAGTGTGGCGACGTGTTCCTTGCCGGTCGGGTCGACGAGGCGGACCGGGGCGACGGCATCGCCCAGCGTCCGGCGTTCGACGGCGATGGTGCGGCCGTCGGAGCCGGCGCGCAGCGTCTCCTCCTCGAGGTCGGGTTCCTGCATCAGCCAATGGGCCAGCCGGCGCAGCAGTGCGCCGTGCGGGCCGCCGCCGTCGAAGCCGCGCGCCCAGAGCCAGACCTGATCGGACGCGATGAGGCCGACGCGGCCCTTGCCGCGCCGGGCGATCGACAGAAGCGGCAGGTTCTCGGGTCCGGTCAGCAGGGTCTGGGCATCGTCGGTGGGGCGCACCGCCGATGCGCGCAGCCAGCGGCCCCAGGAGGGATCGGCGCCGCCCTGCGGCAGGTCGCGCGTCACCGGATGGCGGGCGCCGACGGTGGAGAGGCGCGGGCGGAAGGCCTCTTCGACGGTGCGATCGAGCGGCGTCGCCGGCAGGATCTCGGCGAGCGGCGTGTCCATCAGCCCGTCGGGGTCGGCGAGATCGTTGCCGGCGGCGACCAGCACGGCGCCGCCGTTCTTCACCCGCTCGACGATGTTGCGAAAATAGGCCCAGGTCAGAAGTCCTCGGCGGCGATAGCGGTCGAAGACGACGAGATCGAATTCGCCGAGCTTCTCCTGGAACAGCTCGCGGGTCGGGAAGGCGATCAGCGCCAGTTCGTTGACCGGCACGAAGTCCTGCTTCTCGGGCTGGCGCAGGATGGTGAAGTGGACGAGGTCGACCGAGGCGTCGGACTTCATCAGGTTGCGCCAGGCGCGTTCGCCGGGATGCGGCTCGCCGGAGATCAACAGCACCCGCAGGTTCTCGCGCACGCCGCGCAGCGACACGACGGCGCGGTCGTCGAGCGGCGTGACGTCGCCGGCGAGCGGCTCGACCGCCGCCTCGAACAGGATCTCGCCGGCATGCGGCACGTCGACGTCGAAATGGAACGGCTGGCCGGGTACGACGCGGGCGCGGGCGATCTCGGTCCCGTCGCGGCCGAGCGTCACCGTGACCGGCGGGCGCGGGCCGGTCGTGCCCTCGTCGTCGACGCGGAACGACAGGCGCTGCGTCTTGCCGACGAGGCCGAAACGCGGGGCGGAGAGGACGACGAGGCGGCGGTCGATCTCGTCGGCGCGGCCGGTGATCAGCGCATGGACGGGGGCGCGGAAGCCCAGCGCCGCGGCCGTCGGCGGCACGTCGTGAACCTCGCCGTCGGTGATCGCGACGACGCCGGCGACGCGTTCGGGCGGCACGTCGGCGAGCGTCCGCGACAGCGCCTCGAACAGGCGGGTGCCCTCGCCGGGGGTCTCGCGATCGTCGAAGATCGCCTCGCGGACCTCCAGATTGCGGACGGCCTTCAGCTTCTCGATGAGCGCGACGCGGGCGGCCTCGGTCGTCGCCTCGCGGCCGGGCAGGCGCTGGCTGGCGGAGCGATCGGTCAGCACGACGGCGACGCCGGGCAGCGTCTCGCGCGCCTCGCGGCGGATCTCGGGGCCGGAGAGCGCCGCGACCAGCAGGGCGAGGGCGACGGCGCGCAGCACCGCGCCGCGGCGGCGAAGCGCGAGGCCGAGACCGGCGATCGCGACCGCGGCGAGGCCTATCGCCAAGACGATCCAGGGATCGACGAAGGGGGCGAAGCCGAGGCTCCAGCTCATCGGGTCCTGTCCTCGCTCATCGGCCGAGCCTCTCGAGCAGGGCGGGGACATGGACCTGATCGGCCTTGTAGTTGCCGGTCAGCACATACATCACGAGGTTGACGCCGGTGCGGAGCGCCATTTCACGGCCGCGGCGATCGGACGTCGCCATCGGCAGCAGCGGCGATCCGTCGTCGCCCTGCGCCCAGGCGCCGGCGAGGTCGTTGCCGGTGACGAGGATCGGCGAGACGCCGTCGCTGGTGCGGACCGCGCGGCCTTCCGGGGTGCTCGCCTCGTCGCGGCTCGTCGCTTCGACCCAGACGCGGCCGTCGAAGCGGCCGGGGAAGCCTTGCATCAGGTAGAAGGTGCGGCCGAGGACGTGGTCAGGGGGGACCGGCTCGAGCTCGGGCAGGTCGAGGCCGGCGAGCATGCGCCTGAGCGCCGCACCGGCGGGGGTGGTGCGGCCGGCACCGAGCGCATCGGCCTCGTCGGCGTCGCGGGTGTCGAAGACGACGGTGCCGCCGCCGCGCATGAAGGCATCGACGCGGGCGAGGGTCGAGGGCGCGATCGCCGCGGCACTCGGCGTCACCGGCCAGTAGATCAGCGCCAGCACCGAGAGATCGTCATGGGCGGGATCGACGGCGACGGGTTCCGCCGGCTCGAAGGAGGTGCGGTCGGCGAGCGTGCGCGACAGCGCCTCGAGGCCGCGCCGGGTGATGTCGTCGATCGAAGCATCGCCGGTCGCGACCCAGGCGAGGCGGGGGGCGAGTGCGGCGTCGCGGGTGGTCTCGGGCACCGGCGGGCCTTCGGCACGCGCTGGGCCGGGCGCGAGCGCGACGAGGCCGGCGACGGCGAGGGCGACGAGGGCGGTCGTCGGCGCCCGGCGGGGGAGGCGCAGGCCGAGCGCGGGGACGAGAACGACGAGGCCGTCGATCAGGGCGAGGGCGATCGCGGCGAGGAGCAGCCCCGGGGCGAGCGGCGTCGCCACCGCACCGCCGCGGGCGACGATCGTCGGGGACAGAGCATCGAGCCTTGGGGCGAGGGGGGCGAGTGTCGCGCCGTTCGGCAGGGTCTGGAGTGCGGCGAGCCGATCGTCGCGGCCCCACAGGCCCGGCGGATGGCGGCGGTCGGGGGCGAGCGTGGCGATCGCCGCGACGTCGACCGGGCGGGCTTCGGCTCCGGGGGCGCCGAGGCGGCCGAAGCCGTCGAGCAGGCGCCAGGGCGGCAGCGTCGTCGGCCGGGCGGCGTCGGTGCGCGCCTCGGCGCCGGGTTCGCGGGGGAGCCCTGCGAGGGCGACGATGCGGGCGAGCATCTCGGGGAAGACGCCGGAAAGCGGCAGGTCCGACCAGGCGGTGTCGGCGCCGACGTGGAACAGCACGACGCGGCCGCGACCGCGGGTGGCTGCGGTGACCAGCGGCGTGCCGTCGTCGAGGCTCGCCCAGGTGCGGGCGGCGAGATCGGGGCCGGGTTCGGCGAGGATCTGGCGGGTGACGCGGACGTCCTTCGGCGCCGTGAGATCGACGAAGGGGCCGGTCTCGGCGAAGGGGCCGAGGCCGCGCGGGCTCGACCACGACAGCGCCCCGCCGAGCGCGCGCTCCGAGCGGCGCAGCGCCACCGGCACCAGCGGATCGTCGGGCGCGAGGCCTGAGAGCTTCGGCCCGGCGAAGCGCAGCAGCACGCCGCCGCCCTCGACCCAGCCGAGGAGGGCATTCGCGGTCTCGGGCGGCAGGGTGCCGACGTCGGCGAGGGTGATGACCGAGACGCCGGCGGCGATCAGCTCGCGGATCGCCGCGTCGGTCTCCGCCGCGCGGGGCTTGCGGACGTCGGCGAAGGAGGCGAGGGCCGCCTGGAGATAGTGGGTGGGCGCGAGCAGCGGCTGGTCGCGCTCGAAACCGGCCCCCGAGACGAGGCCGACGGCGCGGCGGCGCCAGCGGTCGTCGACGAGGCGGACGCCGCCGGCGGAGCGGCGGTCGAGGATCTCGACGCGGGCGACGTCGTTGGCGAGGTCGAGCGGCAGGTCGAGCTTCAGTTCGGTTCGGGGCTCGCCCGCCGCGAAGGCATAGTCGGCTTCGGCGAGGCTGCGGCCGCGACGGTCGAAGGCGGCGAAGCGGCCTTGATCGGCGGGGCCGGCATCGATGCGCAGGAGGCCGACGCGGAGGCCGTCGGCGCCGTTCTCGAGTTTCTCGACGGCGACGGTGTCGACCCGGTCGGGCAGCGACAGGGTGACCGGTGCGCCCTTGGCGATGCGGGCGAGATCGGCGGCGAAGCGCCTGGTCGCGTCGTCGGCGGAAAGGTCGCTGCCATGGGCGATCCAGACCACGGAGCCGGGCGGCGTGGTCTCGGCCGATTTCGCCAGCGCTTCGATCAGGCCGGCGCGGTCCTCGGCCCAGGGGCGGGGGGCGAGCACGGCGAGGTCGCGACGGACGTCGGAGACGGAGCGCGGGGCGAAGACGTGGTCGGCACCCGAGGCGGTGGCGGCGAGGACGACCGACCGGCCGCGGGCCTCGGCCGCGTCGAGGCGGTTCGTCACCTCGGCGAGGGTCTCCTCCCAACGCGGTGCCGACGGCCAGCCGTCGTCGAGGACGAGCCACAGCGGGCCGTCGCGGCCGTCGTCCTTCGGGCCGGGGCCGAGGAAGGGGTGGGCGAGCGCGAGCGCCAGCAGGCCGACGACGCCGATGCGCAGCGCGACCAGCCACCACGGGGTATGGGCCGGCGTCTCCTCGCGGTCGACGAGGTCGCGCATCAGCGCGGTCGGCGGGAAGTCGACGGTCTTCGGCCGCGGCGGCGTCAGGCGCAGCAGCCACAGCAGCGCCGGTAGGGCGAGGAGCGCCAGCAGTGCCGCCGGGGCGGCGAAGCCGAGCGAGAGGAGCGCGCTCATCGCCCGTCCTCCGCGGCGTGTCGGGCGCGGGCGGCGAAGCCGTGGCGGGCGCCGCCGAGGCTCGCGTGGAGGGCGAGCAGCGCCTCGGTCGCCGGCCGGTCGGTCGTATGCGTCACCAGGCTCCAGCGGTGGCGGCGGGCCATGGCGGCGAGCGCCTCGCCGTGGGCGGTCCAGCGATCGGCCCAGCCGCGGGCGAGCGCCTCGGCGCGGCGGCCCTCGAAACGCTCGCCGGTCTCGGGATCGCGGAAGTCGACGCGGCCGGACCACGGCAGCGACGCCTCGGCCGGGTCGACGATGCGCAGGGCGTGGAGGCGGGCGCCCTCGGCGGTCCAGCGGCCGAGGCGGGCCTCGATCGCGTCCGGCGCGTCGAGGAAATCGCCGATCGCCACCACCTCGGCGCGCGGGCCGACGGGGGCGGCGGCATCGAAGAGGCCGTCGGGGGCGCGGGCGAGCGCCTCGGCGAGGCGTTCGGCGGATTGCCGGTCGGCGCGCGGCGGCAGCAGGCCGGGGATGCCGACCCGTTCGCCGGAGCGGCCGAGGAGATCGGCGAGCGCCAGGGCGAGCACCAGCGCGCGGTCGAGCTTGCCGACGGGGGAGAGATGCGAGCGCCAGTCCATCGAGCCGGAGAGATCGACGGCGACGAAGACGGTCTGCGCCGCCTCCCATTCGCGTTCGCGCACGTGGAGATCGTCGCCGCGGGCCGAGCGGCGCCAGTCGATCGCCTGGGTGCTCTCGCCGGACTGCCAGGGGCGGAACTGCCAGAAGGTCTCGCCCGATCCGGCGCGGCGGCGGCCGTGCCAGCCGGCCGAGACGGTGGCGGCGACGCGGCTCGCCTCGACCAGCAGGTCGGGCAGGGCGTCGGCCAACCGGCGACCGGCGATCAGTGGAGCATGGGTGTAGCGGTCCCCTTCGGCGCGCGTCGCCGGCCGCGCGGGCGGTCGGACGAAGGCGCGGGCGAAGGGGGGGAGGGACAAGGGATCTCTCCCGGTCAGCCGAGGCGGGCGGCGAGGCGGGCGACGACGTCGCGCACCGTCGCGCCCTCGGCACGCGCCGCGAAGGTCAGCGCCATGCGGTGCTGCAGGACCGGCTCGGCGAGCGCGACGACGTCGCCGACGTCGGGAGCGAGGCGACCGGCGAGCAGCGCGCGGGCGCGCACCGTCAGCATCAGGGCCTGACCGGCGCGCGGGCCGGGGCCCCAGGCGACGGCGCCGGCGGGATCGCCGCGCTCGGCACCGCCCTCCGGCGGGCGGGCGGAGCGGACGAGGGCGAGGATCGCCTCGACCACCGTCTCGCCGACCGGCATCAGGCGGACGAGGGCCTGGAGATCGACCAACTCCTCGACCGTCAGCACCGGCTCGGCGGTGGCCTGACGGGTGCCGGTGGTCTCGACCAGGATCTTGCGCTCGGTGGCGAGATCGGGCCAGTCGACGTCGATCTGCATCAGGAAACGGTCGAGCTGGGCCTCGGGCAGCGGATAGGTGCCCTCCTGCTCCAGCGGGTTCTGGGTGGCGAGCACATGGAACGGCTGCGGCAGGTCGCGGCGCTGGCCGGCGATGGTGACGTGGGCCTCCTGCATCGCCTGGAGCAGCGCCGACTGGGTGCGGGGGCTGGCGCGGTTGATCTCGTCGGCCATCAGCAGGCGGGTGAAGACCGGGCCTTCGACGAAGCGGAAGGCGCGGGTGCCGTCGGCGGCCTGATCGAGCACTTCCGAGCCGAGGATGTCGGAGGGCATCAGATCGGGCGTGAACTGGATGCGCCGGGTGTCGAGACCGAGTACGGTGCCCAGTGTCTCGACCAGCCGCGTCTTGGCGAGGCCGGGGACGCCGACGAGGAGGCCGTGGCCGCCCGACAGGATGGTCGCCAGCGTGCGGTCGACGACCGCCTCCTGACCGAAGACGACGCGACCGATCCCTTCGCGGACCCGTCCGAGACGTTCGATGGCGGCTTCGGCGCGGGCGACGATGGCTTGGGGGGACGCGAGCTCGGTGGTGGACGTCATGAAGGGTCTCGGAGTTGGCGTGCGGGCCGGACGGCTTTTCCGACGCTGCGGAGTTTGACAGGATCGGCGGCGGAAGGCACCCACGAAAACCGGACCCGACGGGTCCGACCCTGCGACGGGGAGATGGCGAGACCATGGTCGAGAACAAGGGTGGCACGACGACGGGCGGCACGGCGGGCGGCGGCATCGCCGGCCTCGCGGCGCGTTTCGGAACGGACGGGGCGACGCGCGGACCGGCACCGGTCGAGCGCTGGAATCCGCCGTTCTGCGGCGACATCGACATGCGCATCGCCGCCGACGGGACGTGGTTCTACTGCGGCACGCCGATCGGCCGCGAGGCGATGGTGCGGCTCTTCGCCTCCGTGCTGCGGCGCGACGAGGACGGGCGGACCTATCTCGTCACGCCGGTGGAAAAATGCGGCATCACCGTCGAGGACGTGCCCTTCCTCGCCGTCGATCTCGCCACCGAGACGCGCGACGGCAAGACCGTGCTGGCCCTGCGCACCAACGTCGGCGACGTCGTCGTGGTCGATCGCGAGCACCCGCTGCGCTTCGTCGTCGATCCGGCGAATCAGGGGCTGAAGCCCTATGTGCTGGTGCGCGGCCGGCTCGAGGCGCGGCTGACCCGAGCGGTGCTCCACGAACTCGTCGAGCTCGGCGAGGAGGCCGCGGTCGAGGGCGTGGCCTGGTTCGGCGTGCGCTCGGCCGGGGTCTTCTTCCCCATGGCGCCGGCCGCCGATCTCGAGAGGCTCGCATGAGCGGTGAGGACTTCACGGCGGACGGGTTCGCGGCGCGGATCGCGGCGCATCTCGTCGACGACGCGGGCCTCCTGCCGGCGGTCGCGCCCTTCGGCGACACCACGCTCAATCCCGGGCTCGCGCCGCCGGCCCGCCTGCGCGACGCCGCCGTGCTGGTGCCGATCGTCACCCATCCGGGCGAGGCCGGCGTCATCCTGACGCAGCGCACCGAGCATCTGGCGAGTCATGCCGGGCAGATCGCCTTTCCCGGCGGCAAGATCGATCGCGACGACGCCGGTCCGATCGAGACGGCGCTGCGCGAGGCGGAGGAGGAGGTCGGCCTCGACCGCGCCGACGTCGTGCCGCTCGGCTGTTTTCCGCCCTATGCCTCGAATTCCGGCTACCGCATCGTGCCGGTGATCGGGTTGGTCCGGCCGGGTCTGCGCCTCTTCCCCAACCCCGGCGAGGTGGCGGACGTCTTCGAGGTGCCGCTCGGCTTCCTGATGAGCGGGGCCAACCACCGGGTCGGCAACCGGGTATGGCAGGGGCGGCGGCGTTATTTCTATGAAATGCCCTTCGGGGATCGCTATATCTGGGGTGTGACCGCCGGGATCATCCGCCAGATCTACGAGCGGACCTGGGGTCGCGGTGCGCCGCCGGCGCCGGGTATGCCGGCCTCGGGCGAGGCGACGCCGGACTGACGAGGGCATCCCATGATCCGCCTGCTGGCGATCCAGATCGGTCTCTTCCTCCTGCCCTTCCTGGCCTGGGGGCTCGTGCATGCGCTGCGGTCGCGGGAGGGACGCGTCTTCGACGGCGCGCCGCTGTTCAAGCTGACGCTGGCGGGGCTGGCGCTCACGATTGCCGCCTTCTTCGTGCTGGTCGCCTTCGAGGGGGGCGAGGCGGACGGCACCTATGTGCCCGATCGCTTCGAGAACGGCCATCTGGTGCCCGGAGGCATCCGTCGGGGGGCGCCATGAGACGGGCCGCGACGGCGACGAAGATCGAGGCCGACTGGCTGCGCGATCCGCGTCTCCATCGTCTCTTCGCCGCGATCGCGCGCGACGGCGACACCGCCTGGGTGGTCGGCGGCGCGGTGCGCAATGCGCTGATGGGCGTTCCGGTCGTCGACGTCGACGTCGCGACCGACGCGATGCCCGAGGTGGTGGTGGCACGGGCGAAGGCGGCCGGGCTGAAGCCGGTGCCGACCGGCATCGAGCACGGCACGGTGACCGTGGTCGTCGAGGGCCATCCCTTCGAGGTGACGACGCTCAGGCAGGACGTCGAGACCCACGGGCGGCATGCCACCGTCGCCTTCGGGCGCGACTGGTCGGTCGATGCCCATCGCCGCGACTTCACGATGAACGCGCTCTACGTCTCGCTCGACGGGGTGGTCCACGACTTCGTCGGCGGCATCGCCGACTGTCACGCCCGGCGGGTGCGCTTCATCGGCGCGGCCGGGCAGCGGATCGCCGAGGACACTCTGCGCATCCTGCGCTTCTTCCGCTTCCATGCCGCCTACGGGGTCGGGCCGCTCGACGCCGAAGGGCTCGCGGCCTCGATCGCGGCGCGCGACGGGCTCGCCGGTCTCTCGGCGGAGCGGATCGGGCAGGAGACGACGAAGCTCGTGCCCGCCGTCGGGGCACCGGCGACGCTGGCGACGATGAGCGACGCGGGGATCGCCCAACGGGTCTTCGGCCGCGCCGTCGATCTCGGCGGCTTCGCCCGTGTCCATGCGCTCGCGGGCCTTTCCGGCGGGCCACAGCGGACGGCGGCGGATGCGGCGCTGTTCCTCGCGGCGCTCGCAGCCTGGACCGAGGGCGACGCCGTGGCGCTCGCCGAACGGCTGCGGCTCTCCAACGCGGCGCGCGACCGGATGGTCGCCGCGGTCGTCGGCGGACGGGCGGTCGTGCCGGGTGCGGGGGCGGCGGGCATCGACCGTCTGCTCCATCGCCGCGGCCGGCAGGGCACGTGCGACGCGATCGTCCTCGCCCATGCGCGGGCCCGGATCGACGCGGGTGAGGCTCGCGCGCGGCTCGCGGAAGCCGTGGAAAGGCCGGTGCCGGTGCTGCCGATTTCGGGGCGCGACCTTTTGGCATCGGGGGCGAAGGGCGGGCCGGCGATCGGCCGCGTGCTGGCGGAAATCGCCGACTTCTGGGAGGCCGAGGACTTCCGGTCCGACCGCGCCGCACTTCTCGAACGGGCAAATCGGCATTTGCTACGCATTTTACCGAAGCCATAAAACCCGCCTGAAGACCCCGTCCGCATGATGGCACCATCGCAACATCTCGATGGTGCAACCGGGCCATGGTCGATCTCGCCGAGGCATCCCATTTCGATACTCCAGGCACTTCCGCAACGGAAGGTTGGGATCGTATCGAATCGCTCGTGCAACTGCGCTGGGCGAACGATCGGCGCACGCTGGATGCGGGTCGCATCGGCCGGGCCATGATCTGGTTCGCCACCTGGTGGGGCCTCGTTCCCGTGGTCGAAGCGACGGCGATGCGTGCGGCGTCGGTCTGGGCGGTGATCGCCCATGTCGGGCTGGTGCTCCCCTGGGCACTGTTCGTCGCCATGCGGGTCGGCGAACTGTCGCGGCGCGAGCGCTCGGACGTGGTCGCCGCCGGGGTGATGCTGATGGCGGTCCTGGTGACGCTGCTCGTCGATCACAACGAGACGAACGGCGACCATCGGCTGTTCGAGGCCGTCGCGGTCCTGCCGCTCGTCCATCTCGGCCTCTTCGTGCGACCGCGTCCGATGGTGGCGGCGGTGACGGCGACGCTCGGGCTCGCCGCCTATTGGCTGGCGGCACTCGGCTGCGCGCAGCGCGACGTCGGCGACATCGGTGTGGCGACCATCCTGACCTGCGTCGTGCTCGTCGCCTTCGTGGCCGGCATCGCTCATCAGACCGAACTCGACCGCAGCCACCGTGCGCGTATCCGAGCCGAACTCGCGGCCCATCGCCTGACCCATCGCGCCGACGAACTCCGGGTGCTGAGCGAGGTCGACCCGCTGACCGGACTGGCCAATCGGCGTTCGATCGGCATGCGTCTGCCGGCGCTCGCCGAGCGATCGCAGTCGGAGGCCGAGACGGTCGCGGTGATGATGATCGACGTCGACTGCTTCAAGCAGTTCAACGACCTCTACGGCCATCAGGCCGGCGATCACTGTCTCGCCGCGGTGGCGCGGGTGGTGGGCGTCCAGGTCCGTCGCCGCGACGATCTGGTCGGCCGGTTCGGCGGCGAGGAGTTCCTCGCGGTTCTGCCGGGGGCCGATCTCGTCGCCGCCCAGCGGGTCGGCGAACGCATCCGCCAGGCGATCGAACGGCTCGCCATCCCCCATGGCGAGGGCACGCCCGGCGGGGTCGTCACCGTGTCGATCGGCTGCGCCGCCGGCGTGGTCGACGCGTCGCTGCCCTTCGCCGACATTCTCGGCGAGGCCGATGCCGAGCTCTATGCCGCCAAGCGCGCCGGGCGCAACCGCGTCTCGCCACCGGTGGCGACGTCGCCCGACGACATCCTCGATCGATCGCTCGTCCTCGACGCGCGTCGGGTGGCGTGAGGCCTCACGGCCACTTGGCGAGCGGCGGCAGCGACGACAGGATCGAGGCGACGTTGCCGCCGGTCTTCAGGCCGAAGACCGTGCCGCGGTCCCACAACAGGTTGAACTCGACGTAGCGCCCGCGCCTGACCAGCTGTTCCTCGCGATCGGCGTCGGTCCAGGCGGCCGTGCCGTTTCTCCGCACGATCTCGGGATAGACCTCGAGGAAGCGGGTGCCGACGTCGCGGGTGAAGGCGAAGTCGGCCTCGAAGTCGCCGGTGTCCAGCCGGTCGTAGAAGATCCCGCCGATGCCGCGCGGCTCGTTGCGATGGGGCAGGAAGAAATACTCGTCGCACCATTTCGAGAAGCGGGCGTGGTCGGCGACCGTGTGGGGGTCGCAGGCGGCCTTCATCGCGGCGTGGAAACGGACGGAATCGGGATCGTCGAGGGTCCGCCGGCGATCGAGCACCGGCGTCAGGTCGGCACCGCCGCCGAACCAGCGCCGCGTCGTCACCACGTGGCGGGTGTTCATGTGGACGGTCGGCACCTGCGGGTTCCAGGGATGGGCGATCAGCGAGATGCCCGAGGCCCAGAAGTGCGGATCCTCCTCGGCGCCGGGGATTTCCTTACGGAACTCCGGCGCGAAGGTGCCGTGGACGGCCGAGACGTGGACACCGACCTTCTCGAAGACGCGGCCGTGCATCAGTGCCATCACGCCGCCGCCGCCGGGTGTGCCGGTGTGGTCGGTGCGCTCCCACGGCGTGCGGACGAAACGGCCGGGGGCGGCGTCGACGTTCGGCGTGGCGATCTCGTCCTCCAGTGCCTCGAAGGCGGCGGTGATGCGATCGCGCAGGGCTTCGAACCAGCGGGTGGTCGCGGCCTTCTTCGTCTCGAGATCGACGGGGAGCGGCGAAGCGGGCGGGGGCGTCGGGGCCAAACGGGTCATCCTCGTGCGGGGTCGGAGCGTCGACGTATCTGGCGCAGGGCCTCGCCGAGGACCAGTGCCGCGGCAATGGCGACGTTGAGCGAGCGCATGCCCGGTCGCATCGGCACGATCAGGCGGGCGTCGGCGGTCTCGTGCACGGCATCGGGAACGCCGGCCGATTCGCGCCCCACCATGATCACGTCGTCGGGCCGGAAGGCGAAGTCGCGATAGTCGGTGTCGCCCTTCGTCGTCAGCAGCACGAGGCGGCGACCGGCGGCACGGCGGGCGGCGTCGAAGGCGGACCAGTCGTCGTGGCGCGTCAGCATCGCCTCGTCGAGATAGTCGAGGCCGGCGCGGCGCAGGTTGCGGTCGGTCACGGCGAAGCCGGCCGGCTCGATCAGATCGACCGCCACGCCGAGGCAGGCGCCGGCACGCAGCAGCGTTCCGGTGTTCTGCGGGATGTCGGGCTGGTAGAGGGCCAGCCGGAGGTCGGACAATGCCTCGTCGGACGGGGCGGAAATCATGGCTCGTTTCATCGTCGATAAGTGTTGTTGCTTAGGTGGGCGTTTCGGTCGCGGAGGGCGGGAGCAAGCCGTTCACCCAATGAGACATTTCAAATGAAACAATTCCAAGGTCTGAGGCCGGAAACGCCCGGCGACGCTGGACATTGCGTTTGACCGGTGTCAAAACGGCGGCCGATCGGAGACTGGGGGCGCAGGCTCTCGGTGTCCTTCTTTCGCGTGAATTCTCCTCACGTGTCAGGTCGTCGGCAAGTCGAAGGACGCAGGTCCTCCGAGCGACGGCGGCGGGCATGGCGGGGACGTTCGATCCGACGACACGAATCGCGAGGATCCGACCTTGGCTACCTTGGACACCGCAGAACCGTCGCGCCGCGACTTCCTCTACATCGCCACGGGCGCCGTCGGCGCCGTGGGCGTCGCCTCCGTCGCCTGGCCGTTCATCGACCAGATGAACCCCGACGCCTCGGCGCTGGCGCTGGCTTCGACCGAAGTCGACATCTCCGCCGTCGCGCCGGGCCAGATCATCACCGTCAAGTGGCGCGGCAAGCCGGTCTTCGTGCGCAACCGCACGCCGGAAGAGCTGAAGAAGCTCGCCGCGATGGACACGAAGGCGCTCAAGGACCCGCAGTCCGACGCCGACCGCGTCAAGAAGGGTCACGAGAACATCCTCGTGGTCGTCGGCGTCTGCACCCATCTCGGCTGCGTTCCGACCGGTCACGCCGGCGAGTACGACGGCTGGTTCTGCCCGTGCCACGGCTCGGTCTACGACGCTTCCGGCCGCATCCATGCCGGCCCGGCGCCGCTGAACCTGCCGGTTCCGCCCTACGAGTTCCTGTCCGACAAGGTCGTGAAGATCGGCTGACGCCGTCGAGGGAGAGCAAGACATGAGCGGTCATTCGACCTATTCGCCTTCGAACGGCTTCACGCGTTGGCTCGACGCCCGCCTGCCGATCGTTCGTCTCGGCTACGACAGCTTCGTCGCCTATCCGACGCCGCGCAACCTGAACTACTGGTGGGCGTTCGGCGCGATCCTCTCGATGATGCTCGCCGTGCAGCTGATCACCGGCATCGTCCTGGTGATGCACTACACCCCCCACATCAGCCTCGCCTTCAACTCCGTCGAGCACATCATGCGCGACGTGAACTGGGGCTGGCTGATGCGCTACATGCACGCCAACGGCGCGTCGATGTTCTTCATCGCCGTCTACGTCCACATCCTGCGCGGTCTCTACTACGGCTCCTACAAGGCGCCGCGTGAGATCCTGTGGATCCTCGGCGTGGTGATCTATCTCCTGATGATGGCGACCGCCTTCATGGGCTACGTGCTGCCGTGGGGCCAGATGTCCTTCTGGGGCGCCACCGTCATCACCAACCTGTTCTCGGCCGTTCCTCTGGTCGGCGAGCCGATCGTGACCTGGCTGTGGGGCGGCTTCTCGGTCGACAACCCGACGCTCAACCGCTTCTTCTCGCTGCACTATCTCCTGCCGTTCGTGATCGTCGGCGTGGTGATCCTGCACGTGTGGGCGCTGCATGTCGTCGGCCAGAACAACCCGACCGGCGTGGAACTCAAGACCGAGCAGGACAGCGTGCCCTTCACGCCCTACGCGACCGTCAAGGACGCGTTCGCGATGTCGGTGTTCCTGATCCTGTTCTCGTGGTTCCTGTTCTACAGCCCGAACTACATGGGTCACCCGGACAACTACATCCCGGCCAATCCGATGGTCACCCCGGCGCACATCGTTCCGGAATGGTACTTCCTGCCGTTCTACGCGATCCTGCGTTCGATCCCGGACAAGCTCGGCGGCGTCATCGCCATGTTCGGTGCCATCGCGGTGATGTTCGTGATGCCGTGGCTCGACCGTTCGCCGGTCAAGTCGGCGACCTATCGCCCGCTGTTCAAGCAGTTCTTCTGGATCTTCGTCGCCTGCGGCATCGGTCTCGGCTATCTCGGCTCGCAGCCGGCCGAGGGCGGTTACGTCATCGCGTCGCGCATCCTGACCGCTTGGTACTTCCTCCACTGCCTGGTGATCGTGCCGGTGCTCAGCTTCATCGAGAAGCCGCGTCCGCTGCCGGAATCGGTCACCGCCGCCGTTCTCGCCAAGAACGCGCACTGAAACGGTAGAGATCGGGAGACATAGACATGAACACGATCCTCTCCGCTTCCAAGGTCGTCCGGGCGCTCGGCGCTGCCGCGCTCCTGGCCGGCATCGCCTTCGCCGCCCCGGCGTCGGCGGCCGAGACCGCTGCGCACGGCCCGGTGGTGAACACCTATTCCTGGTCGTTCGCCGGCCCCTTCGGCCGCTTCGACCGGGGCCAGCTGCAGCGCGGCTACAAGGTCTACAAGGAAGTCTGCGCCAACTGCCATTCGATGAACCTGGTCGCCTTCCGCAACCTCGCGGACGAAGGCGGTCCCGGCTTCACCTTCGACCAGGCCAAGGCGCTCGCCGCCGAGATCAAGGTCAAGGACGGCCCGAACGACAAGGGTGCCATGTTCGATCGCGCCGGCCGCGCCTCGGACAAGTTCCCGGCGCCGTTCCCGAACGACGAGGCGGCGCGCGACAGCTTCGGTGGCGCCCTGCCGCCGGATCTCTCGCTGATCGCCAAGGCGCGTGCCGCCCATCGCGGCACCGGCTTCCTGACCGATCCCTTCACGCTCTATGCGGAAGCCGGTCCGGACTACGTCGTCAGCCTGCTCACCGGCTACGTCGACGCGCCCCACGGCATCACCTGCGACGGTGCGCTGCAGTACAACCAGTCGTTCATCGGCGGCAACTGCATCGCCATGCCGGCCCCGCTGACGGACGACATCGTCGCCTACACCGACGGCACCAAGGGCACCGTCGAGCAGTATGCCAAGGACGTCGCGGCCTTCCTGATGTGGACCGCCGAGCCCAAGCTCGAGGCCCGCAAGTCGACCGGCCTCAAGGCGATCATGTTCCTCGTGGTCTTCGCGGGTCTTCTCTACCTGTCGAAGCGCAAGGTGTGGTCGAACGTCGCCCACTGAGGCGCCGTCCGAGGCACGACATCGCAAGAAGGGCTCCCGGGCGACCGGGGGCCCTTTTTCGTCGTCGGCGGATATCCGGGCATCGGGCCGTCCGGGCAGCGGCCATGCGGCGGGCGTTCTTGGCGTCGTCGCGGTCGGCTCCTAACCTGCCGCCCCATTCGCGAGAGGGAACCTGCGATGATTCTCGGCATCTTCTGCGGCTCCGCCGACGGCACGAAGCCCATCCACCGCCAGACGGCGCTCGACGTCGGTCGACGGCTCGCCGCGGAGGGGATCGGGATCGTCTACGGCGGCGGGCGGGTCGGCCTGATGGGGGCGGTCGCCGACGGTGCGCTGGCGGCGGGCGGCCGGGTGATCGGCGTCATCCCGCGCGCCCTGGTCGATCGCGAGCTCGCCCATCCGGGTCTCACCGAGATGCGGGTCGTCGAGACGATGCACGAGCGCAAGGCGGCGATGGCCGAGATCGCCGACGGGTTCGTCGCCCTGCCGGGCGGTGCCGGCACGCTCGACGAAATCTTCGAACAATGGACCTGGGCGCAGCTCGGCATCCACGCCAAACCCTGCGGCTTCCTCGACGTCGGCGGCTACTACCGTTCGCTCCGGACGATGATCGACACGATGGTCGCCGAGGGCTTCACCGGCGCGCGCCATGCCGAGATGCTGGTCTTCGCCGACGACATCGACACGCTCGTCGCGCGCTTCCGCGCCTACGCGCCGCCGTCGGCCAAGTGGGCGACCGCCGGCGAGACGGTGAAGCCGTGAGCGCGACGTCGCGGCCGGATTTCGGGGGTGATCCCGGATTGCATTGCGACGCGGAATGATGACACTCGGGCGCGACGACCAACGACGGGGACGACCATGACGGCATCGGTGATCGGGGTGATCGGCGGCTCGGGGCTCTATGACCTTCCGGGTCTGACCAACGCCGAATGGGTGAAGGTCGAAAGCCCCTGGGGTGAGCCGTCGGACGAGTTGCTGATCGGCGAGATCGCGGGCAAGAAACTGGTCTTCCTGCCGCGCCACGGCCGCGGCCACCGCGTGCCGCCCTCCGACATCGACTACCGCGCCAACATCGACGCGCTGAAGCGCGCCGGCGTCACCGACGTGATCTCGGTCTCGGCGGTGGGCAGCTATCGCGAGGACCTCGCGCCCGGCACCTTCGTGCTGGTCGACCAGTTCGTCGACCGCACCGTGCGCCGCGCCTCGTCCTTCTTCGGCAAGGGCTGCGTCGCCCATGTCGCCTTCGGTCATCCGACGAGCCCCGGTCTGATGGACCGGCTCGAGGCGGCGGCGAAGGCCGAAGGCATCGCCGCGGTGCGCGGCGGTACCTACGTCTGCATGGAGGGGCCGCAGTTCTCGACCCTCGCCGAGAGCCTCTGGTACAAGTCGGCCGGCTTCGACGTGATCGGCATGACCAACATGCCGGAGGCCAAGCTCGCCCGCGAGGCGGAGCTGCCCTATGCGACGGTCGCCATGGTCACCGACTTCGACTGCTGGCATCCCGATCACGACCACGTCGACGTCAAGTCGGTGATCGCGGTCGCCCATGCCAATGCCGACAAGGCCAAGCGCCTCGTCGCGCGCTTCGCGACCGATTTCCCGGCCGAGCATCCCGCCTGTCCGATCGGCTCGGACACGGCGCTCGACTTCGCCATCATGACGGCGCACGACGCCCGCGACCCGGCGGTTCTCGCCAAGCTCGACGCCGTCGCCGGGCGGGTGCTCTCCCGTCGTTCCTGAACTTCATTCCCGAGACCCATCCCCATGAACCTTCGTGACGCCATTCGCTCGATCCCGGACTATCCCAAGCCCGGCATCGTCTTCCGCGACATCACCACGCTGCTCGGCGATCCGCGGGCCTTCCGTCGTTCGGTCGACGAGCTGGTGCAGCCCTATGCCGGCACCGGCATCGAGAAGGTGGCGGGCATGGAGGCGCGTGGCTTCATCCTCGGCGGCGCGGTGGCGCATCAGCTCTCGGCCGGCTTCGTGCCGATCCGCAAGAAGGGCAAGCTGCCGCACGAGACGGTGTCGATCGCCTACAGCCTCGAATACGGCGTCGACGAGATGGAGATCCATCGCGACGCCATCGTGGCGGGTGAGAAGGTGGTGCTGGTCGACGACCTGATCGCCACCGGCGGCACGGCGACCGCCGCCGTGCAGCTCCTGCGCAACCTTGGCGCCGACGTGGTGGCGACCTGTTTCGTCATCGATCTGCCCGACCTCGGCGGCGCCGACAAGCTGCGCGCCATGGGCGTGCTGGTGCGCTCGCTGGTCAGCTTCGAGGGGCACTGACCGTGGTCTCGATCTGCGGGAACTGCGCCTCGATCCAGGCGACGAAGGCGCTCGCCGGTTCGCTGGGCGGCCGCCGGTCCGACATGACCAGCCAATAGGCGCCGGCGGCGATCGTCAGGTCGAAGGGCCGGACGAGGCGCCCGCCGGCGATGTCCTCGGCGGCGAGCGCCGGGTCGCAGAGCGCGATGCCGTGGCCGATGGCGGCGGCACTGGCGGCGAGAGCGCCGTCGGCGTAGAGCGGGCCACGGATGCCGACGGCATCGCTCACGCCGGCCGCCTGGAGCCAGCGGGTCCACAGATTTCGGTTCTCTTCGTGCAACAGTCGGTGGCGCAGGAGGTCGGCCGGCTCGGCGAGCGGCGGGCCCGCGGCGAGCAGGGCGGGGGCGACGAGCGGCGTGACCCTGGCGTCGGTCAGGTGGCGGGCCCTCGTGCGCGGCCAGGAGGTGGCGTCGGTCGAATGGCGGATGCCGATCTCGGCGCCGTGGGATCGGAACTCGACGAGCCGCTGATCGGGCTCGACGAGAACGTCGACGTCGGGATGGCGGCGGTGGAAGTCGTCGAGGTGCGGCACCAGCCAGCCGGCGGCGAAGGACGGATCGGCGCTGACGATCAGGACCTGCTGGGACGGCGCGCGCCGCAGGTCGCGCAGCGCGCGATCGATGTCGTCGAAGGAGGTCGTCAGCTGCGACAGGAGCCGCCGACCGTCGTCGGTCAGAACGACGTGGCGATGGCGGCGCTCGAACAGGGCGCAGCCGAGCGCGGCCTCGAGGTCGCGCACCTGACGGCTGACCGCCGCCTGCGAGACGAAGAGCTCCTCGGCCGCCCGGGTGAAGCTCTGGAGGCGGCCGGCCGCTTCGAAGGTTCTGAGCGCCGTCAACGGCAATCGGCCACGGGCCATACATCACCTGAAGTTATGTGACGCGTGCGGGATGATCGTTTGAACCGGCGGCACGATCGGGTTGGTCTCTTCCGGCAAGGAGGCGACCATGACCAGCCTGATTTCAATCTACCTGGAGTTCTACCGCCTCGTCACCTTCGGCGCGCACCGTCCCGCTCCCGAAACCGGGGAGGGACGGTGCGATGGGATCACAGCACCGCGTCGGGGACCAGCCGACACCAGGTGCCGTCGGTCGTCTCGATCTGAAGGGTGACGTGGCCGATGTCGAAGCGCTCCTCCAGCATCTCGGCCGTCTCGCGCAGGAAGGCGTCGCCGGGGTGGCCGTCGGGCATGACGAGATGGGCGGTCAGCGCCACCTCGGTGGTCGACATCGCCCAGACGTGGAGATCGTGCAGCGCCGTGACGCCGGGAAGGCTCGTCAGCGCCGCGCGCACCGCGGCCGGGTCGATGCCCGGCGGCACGGCGGCGACGGAGAGCACGGCGCTCTCCTTGAGGAGCCCCCAGGTGCCCCAGAGCACGATCGCCACCACCACCAGCGTGACGATCGGGTCGATCGCCACGAGGCCGGTCAGCCACACCGCGAGGCCGGCGACGACGACGCCGGCGGAGATCAGCGCGTCGGTCAGCATGTGGAGATAGGCGCCGCGGATGTTGAGGTCGCCCTTGGAGCCGCGGGCGAAGAGCCAGGCGGTGAAGCCGTTGACGGCGATGCCGATGCCGGCGACCACCATCATCGTCGGGCCGGAGACCGGCTCGGGCGTGACGAGCCGTTGCACCGCCTCCAGCGCCAGCGCGCCCAGCGCCGCGACCAGGAAGACGGCGTTGAACAGCGCCGCGAGGATCGAGGTGCCGGCGAAGCCGTAGGTGAAGCGGGCGCTCGGCGGGCGCTTCACCGCGCGGTCGGCGAGCCAGGCGACGACGAGGGCGAGCACGTCGGAGAGATTGTGGCCGGCGTCGGCGACCAGCGCCATCGAGTTGGCGGCGAGGCCGAAGCCGATCTCGACCGCGACGAAGGCGGTGTTCAGCGCGATGCCGACGGCGAAGGCGCGGCCGAAGTCGGCGGGCGCATGGACGTGGCCGCCGGGGCCGTGACGGTGGCCGTGATCGTGGCCGTGATCATCATCATGATCATGATCATGATCGTGACGACGCCCGTGATCGTGATCATGGCCGCACGCGTGCGTATGGTCGTGGTGGTCGTGATCATGGTCACGGTGTGCGTCGGCGCTCATGCTTCGTCCTCTCGCAGATGCGAGACCATGCCTCGGCGCCCGCGCGGATACAATTACAGTCCGAGCGGCCGGGCGGGTGCCCATTTGACGTCGTCGATGCGCGGCGCACCGGTCGCCAGCATCACCAGCCGATCGAAGCCGAGGGCGATGCCGCTGGTCGGCGGCATCGCCCCGAGGGCGGCGAGGAAATCCTCGTCGATCGGGTAGCGCTCGCCGTAGATCGCCTCCTTCGCCGCCATCTCGAGCCCGAAACGGCGGCGCTGTTCGACCGGGTCGGTCAGTTCGCCGAAGGCATTGGCGAGCTCGACGCCGCAGACCCAGAGCTCGAACCGCTCGGCGACGCGGGCATCGTGCGGTGAGGGGCGGGCGAGCGCGGCCTCCCGCGACGGGTATTCCATCAGGATCGCCGGACGGCCGTCGCCGAGCGCCGGTTCGATCTTCTCCGCCAGCACGCGGGAGAAGACGTCGGACCAGCCGTCGTCGTCCGAGACCCGGATGCCGGCGGCGCGGGCGCCCGCGGCGAGGCGGTCGCGGTCGGGTTCCAGGGTCGGGTCCTCGGGCAGGGTGGCCAGCAGGTCGATGCCGGCGTGCCGCGCGAAGGCCTCGGCGCAGGTGATGCGTTCGGGTGTGGCGAAGGGATCGGCGCTGCGGTCGCGGCGGCGGACTTCGCGCGTGCCGACGGTCTCGGCGGCGAGCCGCAGGAGGTCGGCGCAGTCGTCCATCAGCGTCTCGTAGGGCGCGTGCGCGCGGTACCATTCGAGCATGGTGAACTCGATGGCGTGGAGCGGCCCGCCCTCGCGGTTTCGCCAGACGCGGGCGAAGTCGAAGATTTTCTCCTCGCCCGCCGCCACCAGCTTCTTCATGGCGAACTCGGGCGAGGTGTGGAGGAAGCGCGTCTCGGCGACGCCGTCGGCGCCGATCGGGGTCGCGGCGAGGGCGTGCAGATGGGTCTCGTTGCCGGGCGAGACCTGGAGCGCGTCGCATTCGACCTCGACGAAGCCGTCGGCCTCGAAATGGGCTCGGATCGCGCGCTTGACGGCGTTGCGGGCGAGAAGGAGGGGGCGACGGTCGGCGTGAGCGGCGCGATCCCACCAGGAAGAGGCGGCTTTCATGACTTTTTGCTTCCCTCCATGCGCGATCCGTGAGAGAGGAGACGCCGAGATCGTGCGACCCGTCGGGTCTGCGCGCGCCGTTTCGTATTCCTTCTCAGAGGTCCGCATCCCATGCGAGTCAATGCGCAGAATCTCCGCAAGGGCAACGTCGTCGAGATGGACGGCAAGCTCTATGTCGTTCTTTCCGCCGAGTCGTTCCATCCCGGCAAGGGCACGCCCACCACGCAGATCGACATGCGCCGCATTTCGGACGGCGTGAAGGTGTCCGAGCGTTGGAAGACCACCGAGCAGGTCGAACGCGCCATGCTCGACGAGCGCGCCTACGCCTATCTCTACAACGACGACGAGGGCTTCCACTTCATGAACAAGGAAAACTACGACCAGATCGTGGTTTCCAAGGACGTGGTGGGCGACATGGCCGCCTATCTCCAGGAAGACATGGAGTGCCAGGTCGCGGTCTATCAGGACGTTCCGGTTTCGATCGAACTGCCGGCCCGCGTCACGCTCGAGATCGTCGAGACCGAGCCGGTGACCAAGGGCCAGACGGCGTCGTCGTCCTACAAGCCGGCGCTGCTGTCGAACGGCGTCAAGACCGCCGTCCCGCCGCATGTCGGCGTCGGCACCCGCGTGGTCGTGATGACCGTCGACGGCTCCTACGTCGAGCGCGCGAAGGACTGATCGATCGGTTCGCGATCGACACGAGACATGAAGAACCCGGCCGCGAGGCCGGGTTTTTTCGTGTGGCGAGGGCCGTGCAACGGCTTCGCCCTTCGAGGCCCGGCTCTGCCGGGCACCTCGGGCCGAAGCCGAACGGGCGACGTCTCGTGAGGCTTCATGGTGAGGTGGCCGACCGCAGGTCGGCCCTCGAACCATGAGCGAGGGAACGAACCGACGCTCCCGCTTCACCCCTTCCACACCACGCCCGGCGGGTCGGGCGGCAGGGGGATGAACTCGGTCTCGCCGGGGACGCCGTCGAAGCGGCTGGCGCGCCAGTCTTCCTTGGCGGCTTCGATCCGCTCCTTCGAGGACGAGACGAAGTTCCAGTAGAGAAAGCGCCGCTCGGGGAAGGGCTCGCCGCCGAGGAGGGCGAAGCGGGCGGGCGTCACGGCGCGCACCACGATCTCGGCGCCGGGGCGCAGCAGGATCAGACGGTCGGGGGCATGGACGGTGTCGTCGCCCTCGACGACGATCTCGCCGGTCGACGGCCAGATCGCCCGTTCCGAGAAATCGGCCGGCAGGCGGAAACGGGCGCCTGCCTCGAGCACCACGTCGAGCTGCACCAGATCGGAGAAGACCGGCACCGGCGACGCCTTGCCGAAGGCCGAACCCGCGACCAGCGTGGCGCGGGCGCCGTCGCCCTCGAGGACGGGGAGGGCGGAAGCCTCGACATGGGTGAAGGTCGGGTCGGTCTCCTCGTGGCTCCGCGGCAGGGCGAGCCAGAGCTGGAGACCGGCGACGCGGTCGCCCCGGGTGCGCGTGCCCTCGGGGGTGCGTTCGGAATGGACGATGCCGCGGCCGGCGGTCATCCAGTTGACCGCGCCCGGGCGGATCACCTCGACGGCGCCGGTCGAGTCGCGATGGCGGATCTCGCCCTGGTGCAGGAAGGTCAGGGTCGACAGGCCGATGTGGGGATGCGGCCGCACGTCGATGCCGCGGCCGGGGGCGAAGTCGACCGGCCCCATGGCGTCGAGGAAGACGAAGGGGCCGACCATACGGCGCTCGGTGGTCGGCAGGGCGCGGCGGACGGTGAAGCCGTCGCCGAGGTCGTGCAGGCGCGGCAGGACGATCTTGTCGATCGGGGGCAGGGGCTCGGCGGCGGTCATGGCTCTCTCCTCGTTCGAGGAGAAGATGGCACGTTCACGCGCCGCCGCCAGTCGCCGAACGGGAAACGATCCGTTCGGCCCGGTGGCGGAGGGCATCCCTCGCCGCTCACCCCTCGGCGCGTGGCCGACGCGGCCACATGACGTTGCCGGTGAAGCGGAAGACCACCTCGCCGTCGACGAGACCCTCGTTCAGCGTGGTGAAGACGCCCCATTCCGGTCGCGTCGCCGAGGGGCGGGCCTTCACCAGACGCGAGCGGTAATGGACGGTCTGGCCGGCGAGCACCGGCTTCAGCCAGCGCATGTCCTCGAAGCCCGGCGAGGGGCCGGGCACGGGGACGATCTCGCCGCGGGCGGCGCGGGCTTCCATCTCGCGGTTCTGGTGGGCGATCCACAGCGCCATCCAGGCGCAGGCGACGTGCCAGCCCGAGGCCGCCAGCCCGCCGAAGAGCGAGGCGCGTCCGGCCGCCTCGTCGAGGTGGAAGGGCTGCGGGTCGAAGTCGCGGGCGAAGGCGACGATCGCCTCCGCGGTGAAGGTGTGTGTCCCGAGGTCGACGGACCAGTCGGCCGGGATCTCCTCGAGCCACATCATGGCGTCGTCCTCCGGCGCATCATCAGCGTCGATTCCATGATCGCCACCGGTTCGCGGGCCTCACCCACGATGCGATCGATGTCCATGCGTCCGCGCAGGATGCCGACGGTCGGCCGGCTCTGCGAGGTGCGGGCGTCGAGGACGGTCAGGCGGGCGGCGAGACGGTCGCCGGCACGCACCGGCTTCAGCCAGCGCATGCGGTCGATGCCGGGCGAGCCGAGCGAGGCGGCGGTCGAGAGCAGACCGTCGACCAGCAGGCGCATGGTGACGCAGCCGGTGTGCCAGCCCGAGGCGGCGAGCGAGCCGAGCAGCGAGGCCGCACCCGCGGTCTCGTCGAGATGCATCGGCTGGGGGTCCCACAGGCGGGCGAAGGCGACGATCTCGTCGCGCGTCATCGTCTTCTCGCCGAGGGGGAGGACGTCGCCGACGGCGAAGTCTTCGTAGTGGCGCAGCGTCGAGGTCATGGCGTCTTCGGGCATTAAGGTCCAAAATCGCGGCGGTTTCGTTCGAATCGCAAGAGGCAAGTTCCGATGTGGGCCTCACTTCTGTCGCTCGACACGCGGGTCGGCCCGCATCTCGTGCGGCCCTTCTGGGTCGTCGGCTCGACGCTCGCCCTGGTGCTCGCCGGCATCGGGCTGGTCATCGGGCTCGCACTGCTGGCGATCTCGCCGGTGCTCGGGCTGATGGTCGTCGGCCTCGGCCTGCTGCTCGGCGCCGCGGTCTTCCTCGGCGTGCGGCTGACGGCGGAGGCCGCCTCGATCGTCTTCGCCCAAGGGGCGACGCCGCCGGGCGCGCGGCTCGACCGCACGGCGTGAAAACGGCGGGGGAGGGCCCCCGCCGTCTGGTTTCTCAGGCGTTGAAGCGGAAGAGCAGGATGTCGCCGTCCTGGACGACGTATTCCTTGCCTTCGTCGCGGGCCTTGCCGGCTTCCTTGGCCGCCGCCTCGCCGCCCAGCGCGACATAGTCGTCGTAGGCGATGGTCTGGGCGCGGATGAAGCCGCGTTCGAAGTCGGAGTGGATCACGCCGGCGGCGCCCGGGGCCTTGGTGCCCTTGACGATGGTCCAGGCGCGCGTCTCCTTCGGGCCCACCGTGAAGTAGGTGATGAGACCGAGCAGCTCGTAGCCGGCGCGGATCAGGCGATCGAGGCCCGGCTCGTGCAGGCCCATGCCTTCGAGGAACTCGAGCTCCTCCTCGTCCGACAGCTGCGCGATCTCGGCCTCGATGGCGGCGGAGATGACGACGGCGCGGGCGCCCTGCTTGGCGGCCATCTCCTCGACGGCGCGCGAATGCGCGTTGCCGCTGGCGGCCGAGGCCTCCTCGACGTTGCAGACGTAGAGCACCGGCTTGGAGGTGAGCAGCATCAGCCCGTCGAGCAGCGGCCTGTCCTCGTGGGAGACCTCGAGCAGGCGGACCGGCTTGCCGTGCTGCAGCAGCTCGAGCGCGCCTTCCATCACCGGCAGGATCTGCTTCGATTCGCGATCGCCGCCGGCCGCCTTCTTGCGGGTGGCGACGACGCGGCGCTCGAGGCTGTCGAGGTCGGCGAGCATCAGCTCGGTCTCGACGGTCTCGGCGTCGGCGACCGGGTCGACGCGACCCTCGACGTGGGTGACGTCACCGTCCTCGAAGCAGCGCAGGACGTGGACGATCGCGTCCACCTCGCGGATGTTGGCGAGGAACTGGTTGCCGAGGCCTTCGCCCTTGGAGGCGCCGCGGACCAGGCCCGCGATGTCGACGAAGGTGATGCGGGTCGGAACGATCTGCGCCGACTTGCCGATCTTGGCGATGGCGTCCATCCGCGGGTCGGGGACGCCCACCTCGCCGGTGTTCGGCTCGATGGTGCAGAAGGGATAATTGGCTGCCTGCGCCGCCGCGGTGCGCGTCAACGCGTTGAAGAGGGTCGACTTGCCGACGTTCGGCAGGCCGACGATGCCGCACTTGAAACCCATGGGTCGATCGTTCCGTCAGATGAGAGATCAGCGACGGCGGAACTGCTGGCCGCCGGGACGCGGCGGCGGCGGGGCGCCGTCGGCACGGACTTCACGATGACGGAAGACGAGGCGACCCTTCTCGAGGTCGTAGGGGCTCATCTCCACGGTCACACGGTCGCCTGCCAGCGTCTTGATGCGGTTCTTCTTCATCTTGCCGGCGGTGTAGGCGATGATTTCGTGGCCGTTCTCGAGACGCACCTTGAACCGGGCGTCGGGCAGGATTTCGAGGACGAGGCCCTCGAACTGGATCAGTTCTTCCTTGGCCATGTGGCGTGGTTCCGTTTCCGGTTGTTCGTTCGGGGTTGGCATATAGCCGAAAAGCATCGAGCCGGAAACGGGGAAAGCCCGAGTCCCGGCTCGATTCGAACGTGTCGCGAGGTCGCGTCAGGCGGCGGTGATGCGCGCCGCGGCCGACTTGCCCGAACGACGGTCGACTTCGACCTCGAAGGAAACCTTCTGGCCTTCGGTCAGGGTGGTCATGCCCGAACGCTCGACGGCCGAGATGTGGACGAAGACGTCCTTGGAGCCGTCATCCGGCTGGATGAAGCCGTAGCCCTTGGTTTCGTTGAAGAACTTGACGACGCCGATAGTCATGTGGGTGGTCCTTGCCGCTCGTCGCAGATATGGAAGATCACGCCGCACGAGCCGCGCCGCGATCTGGTCGGTCGAATTTTGGGAGAGCTGACGAGGACACTCGAAGTTGCCTCCGAGCGAAGGTGCCGATGGTCTGGCCAAAGTCCGATGCGCGCATCATACCGCGTCGGCGGCCCGCAAACAAGGAAGGCGGGAAAACGCGTTCAGCGCTTCTTGGCGGCGAGGAGACGGCGCAGCGTCTCGGCCATGGCGTTCTTCGCCGCGGGCTCGGGACCGGCCGCCTTCGGCGCGGCGGGCGCGGCCTTGGGCGGTGGCGCCTTGTCGGTCGCGGGCTTCGCCGCGACGCGGTTCATGAAGCCGGTGTCGTCGCCGGCGACGAGGAAGGTCGAGGCATCGGCGATGTCGTCGAGCAGCGGCTCCAGCCATTCGCGGTCGACCTTGGCGAAATCGCCCAGCACCCAGCCGGTGACGCGTTCCTTCGCGCCCGGATGGCCGATGCCGAGGCGGACGCGGCGATAGTCGGCGCCGATGTGGGCGCCGATCGAGCGCAGGCCGTTGTGGCCGGCATGGCCGCCGCCGAACTTGACGCGGATGCGGCCGGGGTCGAGGTCGAGCTCGTCGTGGAAGACGACGACGTCCTTCGGCTCGACTTTATAGAAGCGGGCGGCTTCGGCGACCGAACGGCCGCTCTCGTTCATGTAGGTCTGCGGCTTCAGCGCGACGATCTTCTCGTCGCCGATGGTGCCTTCGCAGACTTGGCCCTGGAACTTGGCGCGCCAGGGGGAAAAGGAATGGCGGCGGACGATCGCGTCCACCGCCATGAATCCGATGTTGTGTCGATTTCTCGCGTATTCCGCGCCGGGATTGCCGAGGCCCACGAAGAGGAGCATGGGTCGCCTCCGGCGCGGAAATGCGAGATCACGCGGCCGGGGTCTCGGCGGCTTCCGAGAAGCCGACCGGCGCGGTGATCGAGAGAACGGTGTAGTTCTTCTCGTGGATGACCGGCTTGATGCCAGCGGCGAACTTGACGTCCTCGATGTGGACGCTGTCGCCGATGTTCAGCTCGGTGACGTCGACTTCGACCGCTTCCGGGATGGAGTCGGCACGGACCTGGAGCTCGATCTCGTGATGGACGATCGAGAGGGCACCGCCGCGCTTCATGCCGACCGACTTCTCCTGGTTCACGGCGTGGACCGGAACGAAGACGGTGACGATGGTCTCGTCGGAGATGCGCAGGAAGTCGACGTGGGTCAGGGTGTCCTTGACCACGTGCATGTGGAAGTCCTTCGGGATCACGCGGATCTTCTCGCCGCCGACCGCGATGGTGGCGACGGTGGTGAGGAAGCCGCCGGCGCGCAGGCGCTTGTCCGCTTCCTTGTAGGGGAGCGAGATGGCCAGCGGGGGCTTCTTGTCACCGTAGATGACGGCGGGAACACGGCCTTCCAGACGCAGCGCACGAGCGGCCCCCTTGCCGACCCGTTCGCGCACCACGGCCTCGAGCTCGTAAGACTGACGGCTCATGGGGTGCTTTCCTTCATTCAGAGAATTCAAAAGAAAAAGGCCGGTCGACCGGCCCTTTCGGCTCTCGTCCGTGGACCCTCTCGGGCGCGCGGACGACGTCCCCAACGTTGCCTCCAGGGGTGTCGGCGTCGCGGGACCGGGCGCGTCTCTAGCACCGAAGGGGGCAAAGCGCAAGGATTTCGGCCGGAAATTCACCGCCGAACGCTGCTTTGCCGGTGTCGTTCAGCCCGCCAGTTCGCGCGAGCGCTTCGCGGCGGCGGCGACCGCTTCCGTCATCAGCTTCGTCAGCGCCTCTCCGCCCATCATGACGGCCAGCGCCGCGGCGGTGGTTCCGCCCGGCGAGGTGACGTTGATGCGCAGTTGCTCGGGGCTCTCGGGGCTCTGGAACAGCAGTTCGCCGGCGCCTTCGACCGTCGCGCGGGCGAGCCGTGCGGCAAGATCGGCGGGCAGCCCCGCGCTCGCACCGGCGGCGGCGAGCGCCTCCACCATGTGGAAGACATACGCCGGACCGGAGCCCGAGACCGCGGTGACGAGGTCGATGTGTTCTTCTTTCTCGACCCACTCGAGCCGGCCGATGGTGGCGAGCAGTGTGCCGACGAGGTCGCGATCCTCGGCGGTCACGGCGGGGCCGCAGGCGGCTCCCGTGATGCCGCGACCGACCTGGGCAGGCGTGTTCGGGATGGTGCGGACGATTCGCTCGGTGCCGAGGCCGTTCGCGAAGGTCGCGATGGTCTTGCCGGCGACGACCGAGATCACCGCCGTGCCGGGGTCGACCAGAGCCTTGATCGCCGGCAGCACGCCGTCGAGCACCTGCGGCTTCACCGCGACCAGCAGTACCCGCGCCGTCACGCCGGCGGGCGCCGCGGTCTCGAGGCGGAAGCCGTGCTTTTCGGCCAGCGCCGCCAGTTCCGGCGAGACGTGCTTCTCGACGACGACGACGGCCGCGGGCGAGAGCCCGCGGTCGAGCCAGCCGGCGAGCATGGCGCCGCCCATCTTGCCGCAACCGACGAGGACCAGCGGACGGGCGGCGGAAAGCGTGTCGATCATGCGTTGCCCACGGTTTCGAAGAGGGCCCCCTCGAGCGCCTCCTGAGCCGAACGACCGGCCCAGACGACGAACTGGAAGGCCTGATAGTAGCGGTCGCAGCTCTCGATCGCGCCGACCAGCATGGCGCCGATCTGGCGGGCCGAGGGCTCGATGCCGCCGGTCAGCAGGAGGGCATGGCGATACATCACCACGCCTTCGCCCGACCACAGGTCGAAGTGACCGAGCAGCATCTGCTCGTTGACGATGGCCAGGAGACGCATCACCTCGGCGCGGCGCTGGTCGGAGACCTTGAGGTCGAAGGCGCAGGCCAGATGCAGCGCCTCGACATCCTCCATCCAGGAGACGGAGACGTGATAGTCGCACCACGAACCGGCGATCGAGACGGTGATCTCGTCGTCGCCGGACCGCTCGAAGGACCAGTCCTCGAGGGCGGCGACGTGTTCGATCACGTCCACCGGGTGGGCTTGCCGTTCGAGTTCCAATTCGATCAGGCTCATCGGCGAGGTCTCGCGAGAGTGGAATGGCCGGACGCGGGGAGACGCAACGGGACGCATCACCACTGGAACCTTCGTCGAAGACTAGTCTTCGTCGAACGCAGGAGCGACGAGGCGCGGAACACCGATCGAAAGATCGACCGGCGGCGCGAATCTCTCGTACGAGTTTCAGTATAGGCCGAGACGAGCGGGCGGCGACCTTCCCCGGCGTCGATTGCCGGGGAAAAAATGTGGACGGTTCGGCGGCCTGTGGATGGTCAGTCGGCCGGAGTGTCGAGCCGGGCGGCGAGCGCCTCGATCTCGTCGAGCGCGAAGACCTCTATTCCCGCGTCGCGCAGGGCGCGGGCGGCGACGCCCTCGCCGAGCCGCTTTCTGCCGGAGAAGGTGCCGTCGGCGATCAGCTGCGAGCCGCAGGTGGGGCTGCCGTCGGTCAACAGCGCGAACCGGGCGGCGCGGACGCGCGCCATCGACACGGCGATGCGGGCGCCCTCGCGGAAGGCCTCCGTATGGTCGCCACCGGTCACATCGCGGATCGCGGCGCGGCCTTCGAGCACGTCGGTCGCGGTCGCCTCGGGCACGATCTCGGCGGCGGGGCGCGGCGTCGCCATGCCGGCCATGGTCTCCGGGCAGAGCGGCACGAGGCGACCTTCGTCGGCCCATTGTGCCAGGAGCGGGTGATGGGCGGTCTTGGTGCCGCCGTCCCAGCGCACCGGCCAGCCGATCAGACAGGCGGAGACGAGGATGCGGTCCATGGCCGTCAGGCGACGGCGGGGCCGGAGGGATCGCCGGCGACCAGCGTCTGCGTGAGGTCCGACTTGCCGCCCTCGAGCTTCGCCAGTCGCGCCTCGAGATCGGCGAGGCGATGGGCGAGCGCCTCGTTCTCCTCGCGCGCCTTGATCGCCATGTCGCGGACGGCCTCGAAGTCCTCGCGCTTGACGAGGTCCATGTCGGCGACGAAGCCCTCGGCGCGCGCCTTGACGGCGGCCTCCACTTCCTTGCCGAGCCCCTGCGCCATGCCGGCGGCATCGGTCACGAGCTTGGCGATGTCGTCGAAGATGCGGTTGCCGGTCTGGGTCAAGGGCGTCGCTCCTGATACGGGGCCGCGAGCCCGCAGGCCCCGGCAGCTGCGATGGTTATGGGGTGGCGACCGAGTGATCGCAAGGGGCGGTCAGGCCGACGTCCGCCGTTGCCTGCCGTTCGATCCGAGTGCCCGCCCGACCGTCACGAGGACGCGACCGTACGGATGTCACCCTCGCCTTGACGCCGCGACGTGCGCACCGCACTGTCCCCGCGTCCGGCGAACGCGAGATCGAGATGTCCCTTTTCGTCATGCCCTTTCCGGTGATCGATCCGATCGCGGTTCAGATCGGCCCGTTGGCCATACGCTGGTATGCGCTCGCCTATGTGGTGGGCATCCTGCTCGCCTGGTGGTTCGTCCGCCGTCTGGTCGAGAAGGCGCCGCTGTGGAACGGCGCGCCGCGGCCGACGCCCGAGAACATCGACGACTTCATCCTCTGGGCGACGCTGGGCATCGTGCTCGGCGGGCGGCTCGGCTATGTCGTCTTCTACAATCCGGCCCATTATCTCGCCCATCCGAGTGAGATCTGGCAGGTGTGGGGCGGCGGCATGTCGTTCCACGGCGGCTTCCTCGGCGTCGTCTTCGCCATGGCGCTGTTCACCCGCGGCAAGGGCTTCCCGCTGCTGACCCTGTTCGATCTCGCCGCCGCCGCGGCGCCGTTCGGGCTGTTCTTCGGCCGCATCGCCAATTTCGTGAACGGCGAGTTGTGGGGCCGCGCCGCCGACGTGCCGTGGGCGATGGTCTTCCCGCACGGCGGGCCGATCGCGCGCCATCCGAGCCAGCTCTACGAGGCGGCGCTGGAGGGCATCGTGCTCTTCGCGGTGATCGCCCATCTGGTGTTCCGCACCCGCCTGCTCGAGAAGCCGGGCGTGATCGCCGGCATCTTCGCCATGGGCTACGGGCTGGCGCGTTTCACCGTCGAGTATTTCCGCGAGCCGGATGCCCAGCTCGGCTATCTCTTCGGCTTCATCACCATGGGCCAGATCCTGTCGCTGCCGATGGTGGCGGCGGGCGCGGCGCTGGCGATCTGGGCGTGGAAACGTGCGACGCGGGCGCGGCCCGCGACGGCCGGGGAGACTTCATGAACGCCACGCCCCTCGAACGCCGCATCAAGGCGCGGATCCGGCTCGAGGGTCCGATGTCGGTGTTCGACTTCATGGGGACGTGTCTTTCCGATCCCGAACACGGCTACTACATGGCGCGCGAGCCCTTCGGGGCGGAGGGCGACTTCGTCACCGCGCCCGAGGTGTCGCAGATGTTCGGCGAGGTCATCGGCGCCTTCGTCGTCGAGGCGTGGGAGCGGCTCGGGCGGCCGGCGCCGTTCCATCTCGTCGAGTTCGGCCCCGGCCGCGGCACGCTGATGGCCGATCTCCTCCGGGTCGCGAAGCGCGTGCCGGCCTTCGTCGCCGCCGCCCGCCTCGGCCTCGTGGAGACGAGCCCGCGGCTCCGGGCGAAACAGGCGGCGACGCTCGCCGGCGGGCCGCTGGCACCGGTCTGGTACGGGTCCGACGAGGAGATCCCGGCCGGGCCGCTGATCGCGGTCGCCAACGAGTTCTTCGACGCCCTGCCGATCCGCCAGTTCGAACGCGACGGCGCGCTCTGGCGCGAGCGCATGGTCGGGCTGTCGGAGGACGGGAACCTCGTCTTCGGCCTCGGCCCGACGGCGATCGGCGAGGCCGATCTGCCCGAGCGCCTCGGCGTCGCGCCGCAGGGGGCGATCGTCGAGGTCTCGCCGGTCGGGGTCTCGATCATGCGGCGGCTGGCGGCGCGGATCGCGACGTCGGGCGGGATGCTTCTGGCAATCGACTACGGCTTCGCCGGTCCGGCCTTCGGCGACACGTTCCAGGCGGTGCGCTCGCATTCCCCCGTCGACGTGCTCGATCGGCCGGGCGAGGCGGATCTCACCGCCCATGTCGACTTCACGGCGCTGGCGGTCGCGGCGCGGGCGGCGGGGGCGAGCATCCACGGCATCGCCGAACAGGGCGACTTCCTCCTCGCCCTCGGTCTCGCCGAACGAGCCGGTCGGCTCGGTGCCGACAAGGACGAGGCGACGCGGGCCGACATCGTCGGTCAGGTCGAACGCCTCGTCGGGGCCCAGGAGATGGGCTCGCTGTTCAAGGTCCTGGCCGTCAGCCGCCCCGGCGTGACGCTGCCGGGCCTCTCTCCCTGGTCCCCCGTCGAGGAGCCCGCGCGCTCGTGATCCGCTCGTCCCTGCTTTCCGAACTTCCCGGCATCGCCCACGGCTTCTTCACTCGCGAAGGTGGCGTCTCCGACGGGCTCTACGCCAGCCTCAACGTCGGCCTCGGCTCGAGCGACGAGCGGGTGCGGGTGCTGGAGAACCGGCGCCGGGTGGCGCTCGCGCTCGGCGTGCCGGGCGAGGCGCTCGCCATGCCCTATCAGGTCCATTCGCCCGACGTGGCGGTGGTCGAGGAGGTCTGGGCTCCGGGCGAGGGGCCGAAGGTCGACGCGGTGGTGACGGCGCGCGAGGGGCTCGCGATCGGGGTGGCGACCGCCGACTGCGGGCCGATCCTCTTCGCCGATCCGCAAGCGCGGGTGGTCGGTGCCGCCCATGCCGGCTGGCAGGGGGCGTTCAAGGGCGTGATCGAAGCGACGGTCGCGGCGATGGAAGGGCTTGGTGCCGCGCGTGGGCACATCGTCGCGGTGCTCGGGCCGACGATCTCGGCTTCGGCCTACGAGGTCGGGCCGGAATTCGTCGAGCGATTCGTCGATGCCGATTCGGGTTTCGCACGGTTCTTCGTGCCGTCGGAGCGGGCGGGGCACGCGATGTTCGACCTTCCGGCCTTCGTCGCCTTCCGTCTGGAGGAGGCCGGCGTCGGCCGGCGTGGCGATCTCGGCGCCTGCACCTATGCCGACGAGGCGCGGTTCTTCTCCTATCGCCGCACCACGCATCGGCGCGAGCCGGATTACGGCCGGCTCGTCTCGGCGATCGCGCTCGCCGCGGCGCCATGATTTCTGGACCGCCGGGCGGTTTCCGGCTAGACAGACCCGCAAGTCCACTCTCGGCGACGAGGCAGCGCGCGATGCATTCCAACGGTCCCATCGATCCTTCGAAGCGCCGCACGCTCGCGCGCGTCGCGACCGTCGTGCTCGGGGTCTCGGCGCTCGCCGGTTGCATGGGCGAGCAGGCGCTCGAGGATGCCGGCGCGACGCTGTCGGGCCGCATCCGGCTGACGCCGCTGCGCGAGCCGCCGCCGCCCGGGCGGCCGACGGTGCAGTTCCTGCCGATCTCGGGCACGCCGGTGACGATCGCCGACGCCATCTATCGCGGCATCCGCAACGAGGCGGCGCAGGCCGGCATTCCGCTGGTCCACCGTCTCGAGGAGCCGGCGACCTGGCGCGTGCAGGGCCATCTGGTGGCGCTCGGCCACGCCACCGCCTCGACCATCATCTTCACTTGGGACGTCTACGACGCCAAGGGCAACCCGGTGCACCGCATCACCGGCCAGGAAGTCTCGCGCGGCGCCGACGGCGACCCGTGGGGCGCGGTCGACGGCGCGGTGCAGGAGCGGCTCGCGGTGCGGGCCGTGCGTGGACTGCAGAGCTGGCTCAACCGGTCCTGATGCCGAGATCCGACGATCGGGCGGTTTACGACGGCGGACAAAGCCGTTAAAAGGCCGGCCATTCCCGTCCATGGCGCGCGCCCGCGCCGACTTCACGAGACGCGCGACGCGATCGCGACCGTCTCCTCCGTCGAGAGGCATCGGATGAAGATCGTCTGCGGCAATTCCAACCGCGTTCTCGCCGCCGAGATCGCCAAGTATCTCGAGATCCCGCTGTCGGCCTGCTCGGTCAAGCGCTTCGCCGACCAGGAGATCTTCGTCGAGATCCAGGAAAACGTGCGTGGCGAGGACACGTTCGTCGTGCAGTCGACGAGCTACCCGGCCAACGATCATCTGATGGAACTGCTCATCATGATCGACGCGCTGCGCCGTTCCTCGGCGCGGCGGATCACGGCGGTGCTGCCCTACTTCGGCTACGCCCGTCAGGACCGAAAGCCCGGCCCGCGCACCCCGATCTCGGCCAAGTTGGTCGCCAACCTGATCACCCATGCCGGTGCCGACCGCGTTCTCACGCTCGACCTGCATGCCGGTCAGATCCAGGGCTTCTTTGACATTCCGACCGACAATCTCTATGCCGCGCCGGTGATGATGCGCGACATCAAGGAGCGTTACGCGCCGGGCACCGTGATGGTCGTCTCGCCGGACGTCGGCGGCGTGGTGCGCGCCCGTGCGCTGGCCAAGCGCATCGACGCCTCGCTCGCCATCGTCGACAAGCGTCGCGAGCGGCCGGGCGAATCGGAAGTGATGAACGTCATCGGTGACGTCTCGGGCCGCTCCTGCATCCTGGTCGACGACATCATCGATTCGGGCGGCACGCTGTGCAACGCGGCGGAAGCGCTCTTGAAGCGCGGCGCCAAGGACGTGTCGGCCTACTGCACCCACGGCGTGCTCTCGGGCGGCGCGGTGGCCCGCATCACCTCGTCGAGCCTCAAGGAACTGGTGATCACCGATTCCATCCAGGCGACCGACGCGGTGAAGGCGGCCTCCAACATCCGCCTGCTGTCGATCGCGCCGCTGCTCGGCGAGGCGATCGCCCGCACCGCGCAGGAACAGTCGGTGTCGAGCCTGTTCGACTGATCCGATCGTCCCTCGTCCACCGTATCGAACCCGCGGCCGGCATCGGTCGCGGGTTTTTCGTTGCGGCCGGCGTCTTTCCGCCGCCGCAAATCCGCGCGACGATCGGGCGTCATCGGAAGGAGACCGACATGGCGAGCGAAACGGGTATGGCGAGCGGAACGGGCATCGACGTCACCCTACGCGCCGAGACGGCGCTTCTGGAACTCGTCGCGGAGCGATCGTTCCGGACGATCGGGCTCTCGGCCGTCGCCGAACGGGCGGGCGTGGCGCTCGCCGACCTCCGGCGGGCCTACGACGGGCCACTCGACCTTCTCTCCGGCTTCGCCCGGCGGATCGACACGAGCGTGCTCGCCGGCGACGATCCGGGCATGAAGGGCGAGCCCACCAAGGACAGGCTCTTCGACGTGCTGATGCGCCGCTTCGACCTGCTCGCGCCGCATCGCGCCGGCCTGAAGGGGCTCGAACGCTCGGCACGGCGCGATCCGGTGCTGGCGCTGCATCTCACCCGTCTGGTGGTCGGCTCGCAGGCCTGGATGCTCGAGGCGGCGGGCGTGTCGGCGGCCGGACCGCGCGGCGCGCTCAGGGCTCTCGGGCTCGCCGCCGGGCTCGCCCGGGTGGTGCCGGTCTTCTTGGCCGAGGACGAATCGGGTCTGCCCAAGACCATGGCGGCGCTCGATGCGACGCTCGAGCGGCTCGGGGGTCTCGCCCGTCGGGCGCGCGGCTTCGAGGCGCGGCTCGGGCGCATCCTGTGCTGCCGCTCGTGCGACGTGCCGGAAGCTGCGAAGGCCGCAGAAGCGAGTGCTGCGACCGCCGATCCGTCGATCTGATCAACCGGGAATGCGGACGACGGCGCGCAGGCCGCCGAGCGGGCTCGTGTCGAGGGTGATGTCGCCGCCGTGGCTGCGGGCGATGTCGCGCGAGATGGCGAGGCCGAGGCCGGTGCCGCCCTCGTCCTGGTTGCGCGCCTCGTCGAGCCGGTAGAACGGGCGGAAGACGTTCTCGCGCTCGGCCTCGGGCACGCCGGGGCCGTCGTCGTCGACGGTGACGGTCAGCCAGCCGTCGGCGTGGACCCCCGTCATCTCGACGCGGTCGGCATGGCGCAGGGCGTTGCCGACGAGATTGCCGAGCAGGCGCTTGAAGGCATTGGGACGCAGCACGATCTCGGGATCGCCGCGGAACAGGATCGCGATCTCGAAGCCGGCGCGTTCGGCGTCCATGGCGATCGCCGCCATCATCTCCGCCATGTCGGTCGGCGCCGCCTCTTCCTCGCCCTCGCCGCGGGCGAAGGCGAGATAGGCCTCGAGCATCGCCTGCATCTCGTCGATGTCGATCTCGAGCGCTTCGCGGTCGGGGCCGTCGGGCAGCAGGGCGAGCTGGAGGCGGAAGCGGGTCAGCACCGTGCGCAGGTCGTGGCTGACGCCGGCGAGCATGGCGGTGCGCTGTTCGATCTGACGTTCGATGCGCGAGCGCATCAGCGCGAAGGCCTCGCCGGCGCGGCGGACCTCGCGGGCGCCGCTCGGCTTGAACTCGCCGACCGCGCGGCCCTTGCCGAAACTCTCGGCGGCGTCGGCGAGGCGTTGGATCGGCCGGATCTGGTTGCGCAGGAAGAGAATGGCGATGGCCAGCAGCACCAGCGACGCCGACACCATCCAGACGAGGAAGATGTGCGAGTTCGAGGCATAGGCCTGCGAACGGCGGGCGATGACGCGCAGCACCCCCGACTTCAGCACGATGCGGATCTCGACGAGATCGGAATTGCCGACCGTGTCGATCCAGAAGGGGCGGCCGACGCGGGTGGCGATCTCGTCGGAGAGCGCGTTGTCGAGCAGCGAGAAGAAGGGTCGCGGCATCGGCGGCGGCAGGGTCGAGCCGGGCAGGACCGAGACCTGGAAGCCGAGGTCGCGTTCGGCGATGCGGCCGATCTGGCGCCAGTCGGGGTCCTGCGGCCAGGTGTCGATCACCTCGATGACGGCGGCGACGTCGCGGGCGAGCGCTTCCGACAGGCGGCCGGTGACGAGGCGCCAGTGACGCTCCATGAAGACATAGGCGACGACCGACTGCAGGATCAGCACCGGCAGGATGACGATCAGCAGCGAGCGGGCATAGAGGCCCTTGGGCAGGTGATCGGCGATGCGACGGGCGAAGCGGCGCCAGGCGAGGCGGATGCGCACCAGCGGCGCGTCGCGCAGGAGACCGATGCGCGGACCGTCGTCGTCGAGGCTCATGGGGCGGCCTGATCGGTCTTGAGGCGATAGCCCTGGCCGCGGACGGTGACGAGATGGATCGGATTGGCCGGATCGGTCTCGATCTTGCGGCGCAGGCGATTGATCTGGACGTCGGCGGTGCGGTCGCCGAGCGCGCTCTCGCCCTGGACGATCTCGTGACGCGGGATGATCTCGCCGGAGCGGTCGGCGAACATGCGCATCAGCCGGAGTTCGCCGTCGGTCAGGCGGACGATCTCGTCGCCGCGGCGCAATTCGTCGCGGTCGCCGTCCCAGACGAAGGGGCCGAAGCGCAACTCGTGCGCCCGCGCCTTCGGCGCCGGGCCGCCGCGCTTGAGGATGTTGTTCAGCCGCAGCAGCAGTTCGCGCGGGTCGAAGGGCTTGGCGAGATAGTCGTCGGCGCCGAGCTCGAGACCGCGGATGCGGCTCTCGGTCTCCGAACGCGCGGTCAGCATCAGGATCGGCACGCTCGATCCGGAGCGCACCCGGCGGGTGAAGTCCATGCCGTTCTCGCCCGGCATCATGACGTCGACCACCAGCAGGTCGAAGTCCATGATCGCCATCTTCTTGCCGGCCTCCTCGGCCGACTGGGCGGCGGTGACGCGGAAGCCGTTCTCGGCGAGGAAGCGCGAGATCAGGGTGCGGATGCGGCTGTCGTCGTCGACGACCAGCAGATGGGGCGCCTCGTCGGCGGGGACCGGGGCTTCGATCGCGTCGATCGTGTTCATGGCGTCTCGTCCAGCGGCGGAGGGGCGGGCCGATTGGTGTAGCGGCTGACGCGCGGACGCTCGTCGGCGTCGATCATCAGGCGCAGGAACTCGCGGGCACGCGCCGCGCCGTCGGGGCCGAGCGCCTGGAAGGCGGCGGCGATCCGGCCGATCTGCGGCAGCGACAGCGACCGGGCGAGGGCGCGTCCCTTGTCGGTGGCGTAGAGCAGGCGCTGGCGGCGGTCGGTCGAGCCGGTGCGGCTCTCGATGTGGCCGGTCTCGACCAGCTCCTTCAGCACGCGGGCGAGCGACTGCTTGGTGATCTTCAGGATGTCGAGCAGTTCGGCGACCGAGAGGCCGGGATTGCGATCGACGAAGTGGAGCACTCGGTGGTGCGCCCGGCCGAAGCCGTAGCGGGAGAGAATCGCGTCCGGGTCGGCGACGAAGTCGCGATAGGCGAAGAAGAACAGCTCGAGCATCTCGAGGAAGGCCGACGACGGCGTGTCGCCGCGTGCGGGTGCGGCGCGCGGGGCGGCGCGGGGGGCGGCCGGACGGCGCGGGGCGGCATCGGGCCCGGCGGGTGTCGCGGCTTCGAGGGTATCGTCGACCATCTCGCGTCTTCGGGTTCGGCGCGGCGGGAGGGCCGCGCCAGCGACCCGAAGATAGCCCGAAGAGGGCACGCAAGGCAAAAGCCGCGCGCGCATTCGTGATGCCTCACCCTTGCATCGGCGCGCGTTTCGGGGGAAACCCCTTCGACGTCATTCGGCCGGATGCACGGCCCCAAGGGAGGAAAGTCATGGCGCTCACCTTCGACGACCGCGACGGCGTGATCTGGTTCGACGGCGAATTCGTCGACTGGCGCGATGCCAAGGTCCACGTGCTGACCCACGGTCTGCACTACGGTTCCTGCGTCTTCGAGGGCCAGCGCGCCTATGGCGGCGTGGTCTACAAGCAGCGCGAACACCACGAGCGCCTGCATGCGTCCGCCAACATCCTCGGCTTCGACATTCCCTATTCCGTCGAGACGCTCGACGCCGCCTGCGAGGAAGTGCTGCGCCGGATGAACTTCGTCGACGCCTACGTGCGGCCCGTCGCCTGGCGCGGTTCGGAGATGATGGGCGTCTCGGCCCAGCAGAACACGATCCACGTCGCCATCGCCGCCTGGGAGTGGCCGAGCTACTTCAAGCCGGAAGAGCGGATGAAGGGCATCCGCATCGATCTCGCCGAGTACCGTCGTCCCGACCCGCGCACCGCGCCGTCGAAGTCGAAGGCGGCCGGCCTCTACATGATCTGCACCATCTCCAAGCACGCGGCCGAGAAGAAGGGCTATGCCGACGCCCTGATGCTCGACTGGGAGGGCTTCGTCGCCGAGGCGACCGGCGCCAACGTGTTCTTCGTGAAGGACGGCAAGATCCACACGCCGCTCGCCGACCGCTTCCTCGACGGCATCACCCGCCGCACGGTGATCGGTCTCGCCAAGGCGCGCGGCATCGAGGTGATCGAGCGGCGCATCCTGCCGGAAGAGATGGAAGGCTTCACCGAGTGCTTCCTCACCGGCACGGCGGCGGAAGTGACCCCGGTCTCCGAGATCGCCCACCATCGCTTCACGCCGGGCGCGATCTCGCTCGGCCTGCTCGAGGCCTACATGGCGGAAGTGCAGCCGAAGTGATCAGGCCCGCCTCGGTGGGACGAGATGCGGGACGGCTCCGTTCGAAAGGACGGGGCCGTCTTTTTCTCCTCCCGGCGACCGCCAAGTTCGCGTCAGGAATGACAACCCGAATGGGAAAGGTCCCAGCCCGCACAGGGGCCCGGGCCGGCGATCTCGTTCCATGTCGTTACCCCGACATGGATCAGGAATGCTCCGTCGCCGTCGAGGGTCGAGGCCGTCGACATCCTGTTTGGTCCGTGACGTGTAAAAATCTGGTGGCCTCAACCAATACACTCGCAATTCTGCCCGTGGACCAACTCGCTCCCGCGAGCGGCAAAAACTGCTCTGCAATTGCTTCTGATCGGCAAGAATTACCGCCTTCGCGTGTGCGCCTTTCCTCTACTCCGTCTATGCGGCGATATTCGTGGCGGCGCGCTTGGCGAGCCATGACATATAGGTCTCGACCGAATAGGTGCCGGCATCGCCGTTGCGCGCTTGGATGACGGAGTCCGAGATGTCTCTCGACTGCACCATGCTGCTGGCCTGCTTGTAGACGGCAGCGGCCATTTCGCGGGTGAGGGATGCGACGTTTGGGAAAAAGATGTGGTTTTGTCCGGGTTTACCGACCGGATCGATACAGTTTGGATCGGCGCCGGCGACTGGTTCGGAGGGTGTCGGAGCGCTGGTCGCGGGTGCGCCAGTATCGGATGTCGCCGGCGACATCCCCGTTGCCGGAGGCGTCGTTTCCGCTGGGGTTGACGGCTGTGTCGGGGCGGGAGGGGTGCTGGAGCCAGACTTTTCGGCGATGTAACCGTTCAGAAACGTCAGGTATTCCTTGAGCGAGCTGACCGGCTTGTCTCCATAGTTGCCGTATATATTTCCGATTCCATCGAGACCATCCTTGATATCGACCTCGACGAAGCCCTTCATCTTGATGGCGGATTCGAGGCTGAGGTTTGTTATGTTTGGGAGGTACGTATTGTTATTCTCAAGTTTATTGCTCGCTTCAATCTCTTTCGCGGCCTTTTCGGACTCTGCCTGTTGAACTCTCATTCTCTCCTTATGAGTCTTTATCTCCGCCCAGATATCTGGACTCGGTTCTGCGATTGTAATACTGCTGTCGGGTAGTCTTTCCATAGAAGAGACACGCCTCAATTCGGGGTTTTCCCAAATCGTGCGAAGTTTATAAGTCGAGACAGATGTTGCTGCGATCGCGGACATGGTGCACCTCTACGAGTGGTTGCTCGCTAGTTCGCATCCCCTTGCAGCAACTCGGTTGACCCATTGGGTACGAGTGTGCATCTCTTTGCATGCATGTGGTCATTCACACTGAACGACCAAAGGCAATATTCGTGCCGGAGCCTTGACGCACCTCTTTCGGGGCGAAACCGACGACAGTCGGGTAAGACTGCGCGGCCGTCGCCGGGAGGGGCTCGGGAGGCGCGCCGCGCCTTTTGGGAGATCGCCCTCATGAGACTGACGACCTTCGCCGCCGCCCTGCTGTTCCTTCCCGCCGCGGCGCTCGCCGATCCGACCGGCAGCTACACGGTCGAGGGCAAGAGCCCGGGCGGTGCGGCCTATCGCGGCAGCGCCGTCATCACCAAGACCGGCGAGACCTACAAGGTCACCTGGACGATCGGCAACGAGAAGACCGTCGGCACCGCCGTCGGCGACGATCGCTTCTTCGCGGTCGGCTATCGCCAGGGCGCGGAGGGCGGCATCGCCGTCTATGCCCGCGACGGCAAGGAATGGAAGGGCATCTGGAGCCAGATCGGCGGAACGGAAGTCGGCATCGAGCGGCTGACGCCGAAGTGAGCGAGCGTCGGGCGCGCGGTCACTTCGCCCAGCGCGCGGCGGCGACGTCGTCGTGCTCGCGGGCGTCGACCCAGTCGCCCTTCGAGCCGTCGACGCCGACCTCCTTCTTCCAGAAGGGCGCGCGCGTCTTGAGGAAGTCCATCAGGAACTCGGCCGCCTCGAAGGCGGCGACGCGATGCGACGACGTCGTGATCACCACGACGATCGGCTCGCCGGGGTGGATGACGCCGTGGCGATGGATGGCGGTCACGCCCATCAGCGGCCAGCGCGCCATCGCCTCGTGGGCGGTGCGCTCGATCTCGGCCTCGGCCATGCCGGGATAGTGCTCGAGTTCGAGCGCCGAGAGCCGGCCCTCCTCGGCGCGGCACAGGCCGGTGAAGGCGACGACGGCGCCGATGTCGGTGCGGCCGGCGGTCAGCTTCTCGGTCTCGGCGGCGACGTCGAAGGGCTCGGGCTGGACGCGGACGGTGAGGATCGGTTCCATGAGCGGCCTCGGCTGCGAAGGGTGACGGCGCGAGCTCAGCCGCCGGTCATCGGCGGGAAGAGCGCGACCTCGACGGCGCCGGTGATCGGGGCTTCCGGCGTCACGTGGACCTTGTCGACGGCGACGCGGATGAACTCGGACTTCTCCAGAGCCCATTCGTATTCGGGGCCGAGCGTCTTCAGCCAGCCGAGCAGGTCGGCGGCGGTCTTGACCGTGGCGGGCGGCGAAAGCTCTTCTTCGGGCTTGCCGACGCGTTCGCGGACCCAGGCGAAATAGCGGATCTTCATCGGTGTCTCAGGGCTCGTTCATGAGATGGACGATGCCGGAACGGAAATAGTCCCAGCCGGTATAGAGCGTCAGCAGCGCCGAGATCCACAGCAGCAGGTGGCCGGTGACGAGCGTCCAGGGATAGACCGGCTCGCCGGCGGGGCCGACGATGAGGAAGCCGAGCGCCACCAGCTGCGCCGTGGTCTTCCACTTGGCGAGCCAGGTGACGGGCACGGAGACGCGCAGCTCGGCGAGGAATTCGCGCAGGCCGGAGACCAGGATCTCGCGGCACAGGATGATCGCGGCGGCGATCAGCGACCAGCCCGAGATGGTCCGGGCATCGACCAGAATCAGCAGGCAGGACGCGACGAGCAACTTGTCGGCGATCGGGTCGAGCATGCGCCCCAGCGCCGACTGTTGGTTCCACACGCGGGCGAGCCAACCGTCGAAGAAGTCGGTGATGGCGGCGGCGGCGAAGATGGCGAGCGCCACCCAGCGCGACGTCGGCGTCGGCGTTCCCGGCAGCGCGAAACAGGCGATGACCGCGGGCACCGCCAGAATCCGGCCGTAGGTGAGGATGTTGGGAAGACTCAGCGCGGACATGGGTTCCTCGTCTCGCCCGAAGACAGAGCATGCGGGGGGAGGGCGCGTCAACGGCGGAGGTATGCCGTTCAATATTGTCCATCGGACGGCAACCAGGTTTCGACCCATGCCGGCGCGTCGGCTTCGCGCCGGAGGTCGAGGTGCCCTTCGCGGTCACGATCGCCGAAGGCGACGAGGCGAATGACGGGCGCCTCGGGAGGGGAGCCGTTGTCGAAGATCATCACCCGGTGCGCGCGGCGGACGATCTCCGGGAGCATCGCCATGACCCGCCCCCACCGCGCGACGATACGGTCCTCCGGCACGTCGTGGCCGCCGCTCGCGACACGCAGGCGGACGCGTTCGACGTTCATCTCGGGCGTCGGCAGGGAGACGAAGAAGACGTGGATCTCGTATCCCGCGTCGGCGGCTCGCTCCATGAAGCCGAGTTTCGAGGGATGGGAGAAGACGGTCTCGAAGGCGAAGTCACGGCGTTCGGCGAGGCATTGCTCGCGGAGCTCGTCGGCGCGCCGCTGCGCATCCCGCGTTCGCTCTTCGGGCGAGCCCACCAGTTCGGCCGCGATGTCGTCGGGGTTGATGTAGGTCCCCAGATCGATGCCGCGACGCAGGATCTCCTTCGTCAGCGTGCTCTTTCCGGAGCCGTTCGGCCCACAAAAAATAGCCAGAACGGGCGCCATTCGTATCGGTCTCGGTCGACGCAACGGATTTCGTCAGCTCTTCTCGTAACGAAGAGCCTTGCGCGAATGAACGTCCGAGGAATGAGAAGTGGTCTCGTCGCTGCGAGACCGACGAAGAAATCTGGTGACGGCCCGCTTGGTCGGCACTTTCGAGATCGCGTGTGCCTCGGATGCGAGATGCCCGGCCGCCCGCAGATCGGCGACGGCCTTTTCGGCGGCGTCCTTTCCGATCTTTCGGAAATCATCGAAGGTCAGGTCGGCAACGGTCTTCATGACTACGAATCGTAGCACCCTTCGGCGGATTGGCAAGGAGCGCCTCACCCCTCGCCCTGATGGAACCAGCCGTGGATGGTCTCGGCCATGCCTTCGGAGATGCCGTCGACCTCCATCAGGTCGCCAAGACCGGCGCGACCGATCGCCTTCACCGTGCCGAAGTGGTCGAGCAGCGCGCGTTTCCGCGTCGGGCCGATGCCGGGGATCTCGTCGAGGGTCGACTGGCGGATCGCCTTGGATCGCTTCGCCCGATGCGTGCCGATGGCGAAGCGGTGGGCCTCGTCGCGCAGGCGCTGGACGAAATAGAGGACCGGGTCGCGCTCCGGCAGCATGATGTCGGGCCGGTCGAAGAAGAAGAACTTCTCGCGCCCGGCGTCGCGGTCGGGGCCCTTGGCGATGCCGACGAAGGCGATCTGGTCGAGGACACCGACTTCCTCCGCCACCTGACGCGCCATCTCGAGCTGGCCCTTGCCGCCGTCGACGAGGATCAGGTCGGGCCAGGGGCCGAAGCCCTGATCGTCGCGGGGGGCGGCGTCGCGGCTGCCGTTCTCCTTGACGAGACGGGTGAGGCGGCGGGTCAGCACCTCGCGCATCATGGCGTAGTCGTCGCCGGGCGTCGTCTCCTCCGACTTGATGTCGAACTTGCGATACTGCCCCTTCACGAAGCCCTCCGGCCCCGCGACGATCATGCCGCCGACCGCGTGGGTGCCCTGGACGTGGGAGTTGTCGTAGACCTCGATGCGCTTCGGTGTCTCGGGTAGAGCGAAGGCGCGGGCGACGCCGGCCAGCAGGCTCGCCTGGGACGAGGTCTCGGCGAGCTTGCGACCCAGCGCTTCGCGGGCGTTGAGGGCCGCGTGATCGATCAGGTCCTTCTTCTCGCCGCGCTTGGGCACCGCCACCTCGACGCGATACTGCGAGCGCTCCGAGAAGGCCTCTTCCAGCAGTTCGCGCTCCGGCGTGTCGTGCGACAGCAGGATCAGGCGCGGGATCGGCTTGTCGTCGTAGAACTGGGCGACGAAGCTCTCCAGCACCTCCTCGGGCTCGAGGCTGCGGTCGGCCTTCGGGTAGAAGGCGTGGTTGCCCCAGTTCTGGCCGGTGCGGAAGAAGAAGACCTGGATGCAGGTCTGCCCGCCTTCCTGATGGAGGGCGAAGACGTCGGCCTCCTCGACGCCCTGCGGGTTGATGCCCTGATGCGCCTGGACGTGCGACAGCGCCGCGAGGCGGTCGCGGTAGACGGCGGCGCGCTCGAAGTCGAGGTCCTCGGCGGCGGCGTGCATGGCGGTCGCCATCTCGGCCTGCACCGCCTTGGACTTGCCCGACAGGAAGCGGCCGGCCTCGTCGACGAGGTCGGCGTAGTCGGCAAGCGACACCTCGCCGGTGCAGGGGGCGGCGCAGCGCTTGATCTGGAAGAGCAGGCAGGGGCGCGTGCGGCCGTCGTAGGCGGCGTCGGTGCAGGTGCGGATGAGGAACGCCTTCTGCAGCGCGTTGATGGTGCGCGCCACCGCTCCGGCCGAGGCGAAGGGGCCGAAATAGGCGCCCTTGCGCTTGCGCGGACCGCGATGCTTGACGATCGCCGGGGCGTCATGGTCGGCGGTGACGAGGATGTAGGGGAACGACTTGTCGTCGCGCAGCAGCACGTTGTAGCGCGGACGCAGACGCTTGATCAGGTTGGCCTCGAGCAGCAGCGCCTCGGTCTCCGTCCGGGTCTGGACGAATTCCATCGACGCCGTCTCGCGCACCATCCGCAGGATGCGGGCGGTCAGGCCCTGACCGCGGGTGTAGTTCACCACCCGCTTCTTCAGGTTCCGCGCCTTGCCGACGTAGAGGACGGTGCCCTCGTCGTCGATCATGCGATAGACGCCGGGCGCGTTGGGCAGACGTTTCACCTGGTCGGCGATGACCTCGACGCCCGCGAGCGTGCGCGTCGCCTCGACGAGAAGGCTCTCGTCGGTCGCGGTCTCGGCGGTCGGCGGCACATCCTCCGGAGGCGGGGCGGCCGGTTGCGGATCTTGGTCGGACATCGTCGTCGTTTCGAGGGGCTCGAGCGGGGCGGCCGGCGAATCGCCGCCGTCCTTCGTCACCGTCTATATGGAGCGGATCGCGGCGGGATCGAAACGGGGGCCGCTCGATCTCCACCGCGAGGACGGCTCACTCGCCGACGCCGACCACGTCGGGGGTCTCCCAGGCGAGGTGCTGGCCGCCGTCGAGGCAGATCATCTGGCCGGTGATCGACGGCGTCTCGACGAGGAAACGCACGGTGCGGCCGAACTCCTCCGGCGCCGGGCCACGCTTCAGCGGCACGGCGGCGACCTGACGGGCGAAGTCCTCGGCCGTCTGGCGCGAGTTGGCGAAGGACGGGCCGGGGCCGATGGCGTTGACGCGGATGCGCGGAGCGAGCGCCTGGGCCATGGTCCGGGTCGCCGTCCACAGCGCCGACTTCGCCAGCGTGTAGGAGAAGAACTTCGGCGTCGGCCGCAGCACGCGCTGATCGACGACGTTGATGACGTGGCCCTCGCGGCCCTCCGGCAGGCGCTCGGCCCAGAGGTCGGCGAGCAGGCAGGGCGAGACCAGATCGACCCGGAGATGGCGCTCGAATCGCTCGGCGCCGAGGCTGCCCATCTCGTCGGGCTCGAATTCCGAGGCGTTGTTGATGAGGAGATCGACCGGCCCGAAGGCCGCCTCGGCCGCGTCGAGCAGGCCCGCGAGGGCGGAGAGATCGGAGAGATCCGCCTTCACCGCGATCGCCCGGGCGCCGCTCGCGACGAGTTCTGCGGCGAGCGCCTCGCCCTGCGGGAAGGAGAGATTGGCGTGCAGCACGACCTGCCAGCCGGCGGCCGCCAGATCGCGCGCGATGGCCGCGCCGATGCGGCGCGCGGCGCCGGTGACCAGCGCGGTGCGGGGAGCGGGGGGCGGTGTCACGGTCATTTGATCTCGGATCGGGAGGGATCGGACGGTCCCGCGATTTTAGCGCCGCTCGGAACGAGAAGCGACGGCCGAGGCGGAGGAGCGACGGAAAATGCCGTGGAGCCCGGTGTTGCACGCATACATCACTTGTTTACCAAGAACAAAAATGCATGGCGAAAACCGGGAATGGGGCGATCGCGGTCTCATTTCGGTTCCGAGTTCGCCACATTCGGGGGCCATCCCGGAGGACATTGGAATTCGTGATCGAGTTTCGACATCGACATGCCGGCGGGAACCCTCGGGCCCCGTCGGAGTTGGTTCCTCCGGGAACCCCCCAGTCGACGTACCGTGTGCAGACGAGGACTAGAAATGACCACTTCGTTCCTTCGTGCCGTCGCCCTCGCGGGTGTTGCGGTTATCGCGGCCTCCGGCGCGGCTTCGGCCGCCGACATGTACCGGAAGGCTCCCCCGGCGGCTCCGATCGCCGCTCCGGTGTCGGCCTACAACTGGACCGGCTTCTATGCGGGTGCGAACCTCGGTGGCGAGTGGCTGAACGACAAGATGTCGTCCGCCGCCGGCTCGGCCACCCGTACGCCGGGCTCGGTGTTCGGCGGCCTGCAGGCCGGCTACAACTACCAGATCAACCAGTTCGTCTTCGGCGCCGAAGCCGACGTCGGCTACGGCCGTCCGGCCGGCAACACGGCCTACGGCCGTGGTGAAGGCAACTGGTCGGGCACCGTGCGCGCCCGTGCCGGCTACGCGATCGACAACGTGCTGCTCTACGGCACCGGCGGTCTGGCCTGGAAGAACTTCAAGCTCAACGACACCGTCGTCGAGCGCAACACCACCCGCGCCGGCTGGACGCTGGGTGCCGGCGCCGAGTACGCCTTCACCCGCAACGTGTCGGTCAAGGGCGAGTATCTCTATGCCGACTACGGCAAGGCCAACGTCGGTGCCACCGAGCACAGCCTCTCGGACCACATCGTCCGCGTCGGCGTGAACTACAAGTTCTGATCTCGAATCTTCGAGTGACGTTCTTTGGAGCCCGGCTCTCCTTCGTGGAGAGCCGGGCTTCTTCTTTTTGTCATATGTATTGATCTGCGGCGACTGTGATTTACAAAAAATAAACTATGAATACTTACCTGTCATTAACCGCAGGGCGGCAACATGGTCAACATCTCCTTTGGAAATCCCAGAGGAATCGACGAGATCTACAACGCGAAGGTTCGATCATGTCCCGCGTCTCCATCGCACTCTCGTTCGCCGCCATCGTCGCGGCGATCACTCCCGCGGCCGCCGCCGACATGTACGGAAGCAACTCGCGCGCTCCGTCGTCGAACTACGGCTACTCGGACGGCGGCTCCTCGCCGGCGCAGCAGTGGGCCGGCGGCTATGCCGGTGCCCAGGTCGGCTACGGCTGGGGCGAACACGGCATCAACGGCGCCCAGGGCGGCGTCTTCGGCGGCGGCAACTTCGCCGTCGGCACCAACATCGTCCTCGGCGCCGAGGCGGAAGTGAACGTCTCCGGTCAGGAGCGGGCCTCGGTGATCGCCGGCGGTCTGGTGAAGCAGTCGTCGAGCTGGAACGGCGCGCTGCGTGCCCGTGCCGGCGTCGCCTACGACAAGGTCATGCCCTACGCCAGCGTCGGCGTCGCCATCGCCGACGACACGGTGAAGGCCTTCGGCGCCAACGACACCACCACCAAGGTCGGCTATCAGCTCGGCGCCGGTGTCGAGGGCAAGATCTCCGATCGCGTCTCGCTGCGCGGCGAACTGGTCCACACCGGCTTCGGCAAGACCGATCACGTCGCCAACTGGGCGACCGTCGGCTCCAACGTGTCGACCACGACGCTTCGCGCCGGCGCGGCCTACAAGTTCTGATCGACCCTTTCGCGCTTCCCATGGGAAGCGCGTCGTGGGGGGAAGCCCCGCCCGGCACGCTGCCCGGGCGGGGTTTTCGCATTTTCGCGCCGCGCCGCGTCCGTTCAGGGGACGAAGCGGGTCTTCTCGAAGGAGGGATGGCGGGCGGCGAAGACGTCGAGCCAGGCGACGAGCTTCGGATGAGCCTCGCGCCAGCGGCCCGAGAAGCGCAGGTCGAGATAGCCCAGCGCGCAGGCGAGCGCGATGGTGCCGACCGTCAGGGCGGCATCGGTCGAGGGCCCGTCGGCCTCGAGATGCTCGAGGGTGCGGTCGACCTTGCCCTGCTGGTACTCGATCCAGGCCGGTGAGCGCTCGTTCTCCTTGCGGAAGCGATTCTCGTAGACGATCAGCAGCGCCGCGTCGGCGAGACCGTCGGCTAGCGCCTGCAGGCGCAGCGCGGCGAAGCGGGTCGGGGCGTCGGCCGGCAGGATGCGACCGCCACCGGCCTCGACGTCGAGCCATTCCAGGATGACGCGGCTGTCGAACAGCGCCGAGCCGTCGTCGAACACCAGCGCCGGGATCTTGCCGAGCGGGTTCTGGGCCCTGAGGCTGTCGGACGGATCGGTGGTGTCGGCCATCTCGATGGTCAGGCGATCCATCAGGCCGAGTTCGTGGGCGGCGATCTTGACCTTGCGGCCGAAGGGCGACGGCGGGGAAGAGCGCAGAATCGGCATCGTGTCTCCGGTCTGTCGAATCAGGGTTGTGCGGTGGTCTGCCAGACGACGGGCCATTCGCCCGGGTCCTTGCCTTCGACGCAGGTCGAGGCGACGCGGGTCTCGAGCATCTCGAAGGTCCACTTCTTCCAGCGCCACTGCCCGCGCGTGCCGCAACCGCCGCCGGCGCGATAGGTCGAGGTCAGCCGCTGGGTCTTGTCGTCGTAGGCGACATTGTAGAGCAGGTCGCTGCCGCGCCAACCGAGCGCCGGGTCGAAGGTGGCGAAATACTGCGCCGTCAGGCCGCCGATCTCGCCGTTCTCCAGCACCCAGACGCGGAACGAGACGTTGCCGGTCGAGGCCGTGCAGGGGATGGCATAGACCGTCGCGGTCGACGACAGCACGCCGATCACCGGCTTGAAGGCGCGCAGGAGCGGCGAGTTCGGCGCCTCGCAGTCCGACGCCGCCATGTGCTTCTGGGCGAGGCGCGGGGGGATGCCGAGCTTCGACACGAGTTCGGCGCGGCTCTGTTCGGGGGCGATCATCAGCCCCTTGGGCGCGGCGCCGACCGCCTTGTCGGGGGCGCGGCCGAGGCGCTCGCCGGTCCAGGCGACGACCTGGGCGAGGCCGGTCAGGTCGAAGTCGGCGTCGTGCGGGGCGCCGATCACGTCGATGTATTCGAAGCGGACGGTCTTGGCGGTGGCCCGCGCCGCGAGGATCGCCTCGACGAGCTTGGTGTCGGTGATCCAGAAGGTCTCGGCCTTCTCGTAGGCGCGGTAGCCGGTCTTCGGCTCGATGTCGGCGATCGCCTTGCCGTCGATGCGCAGCGTCATCGGCCGTTCGCGGTCGGCCTGACCGGCGCCGGGGGTGGCGAGACCGAGGGCGACGCCGTCGCCGATCTCGAAGCGGCCGAAGAGCAGCGCCTGTTCGCCCGAGGCGGAGGCGAGGCTCGCCCGGCAGACCGGCGCCTCGCAGGCGACCTGCCAGCCCTTGATCTCGGTCTTGGCCGGTTCGGCGGCGGCGGGAAGGGACGCGAAGGCTGCCGCCGCGATCGCGAGGGCGATCGGGCGGGCGCGGCGAAGAGTGGTCATCGAACGCATCCTCAGCGCACGGCGGGCATGTAGACCCGGTCGAGCCGGCAGGCGCGGCGATCGACTTCGGGACAGGCGGTGAAGGCGGAGAGGTCCTTCTTCAGGCAGATGCGGACCTCCTGCAGCCGGCGCTGGTCGCAGAGCACCGAGATCTCCGGCGCATCGAGCCCCTTGTTGGCGTCGATGAAGGCCTTCTCGACCGAGCGGACGTCGATCATGCGGGCCTCGCGCGGCGCCTGGAACTCCTCCGGCACCCGGATCTTCTCGAAGAGCTTGCGGATGATCCTGAGATAGCTCTCGGCGGAGAGACCGGAGCAGGTGCCGTGCTTCTGCCATTCGTGGCGGACGAGGCCGGGGCTCGGCATCACGTCGAGGACGCCGTCGATCTGGGCGCGGGTCGGCACGGGCTCGCGGGTCGGGCAGTCGGCGGGGAAGCCGCGGTCGTACTGCGGCCACAGGCCGTGGACGACGAAGGCGAAGGGCCGCGAGCACTGGATGCCGCCGCGGCCGGCGCCCTGGGCCTCGCAATAACTCGGCGACCACGACAGCGACAGGACCCAGAAGTCGAAGTCGCCGGCGCGGCCGCGTCCCTCGGCGGAGGCCGGCAGGGCGGCGAAGATCGCGGCGAGGCCGACGAGGGCGAAGGCGACGACGCGCGCGAGGAAGGCATGCGGCATGCGGTCGATCTCCCGTCGGGTCGAGGCGTGGCTCACCACCAGCGGCGCACGGTGCGGCAGGTGCCGTCGTGGACGCGCCAGCGGTCGCGGCCGAGGACGCAGACTTCGATCCGGTCGTGAATGTCGAAGAGGCCCGGCGAGGCGAAGCCGGCCGAGTCGTCGATGCGCCAATAGGCGGTCGAGCGCGTGCCGTCGGAGAGCTTCACCGGGGCGTAGCACCAGCGCCGCGGGATCGGCGAGGGATCGTTCACCCCGGCGCCCTGGCTGCGGATCGTGCCGAACTCGGCGATCTCGAGGTTGTCCTTCTCGACCCGCGCCGCGCCATGGGCGAAGGAGGAGCGGACCGTGTAGAGCACGGTGGCGGCATCGCATTCGGCGACCGGCACGGACGACGGCGCCTCGGCGGCGGCACGACCGGGGGCGAGGGCGGCGGCGGCCAGGAGGCCGGCGGCGACGAGCGGGCGGAGAGAAGCGGACAGGAACATCGTCGGTCCTTCGAAGGGAACGGCGCGCGGCACGGGACTCGGACCATGCGCGCGTCCGGATCGATCGCGACGATGGGGGAGGGCACGGCGAGGGTCAAGCGCGAAAGGCGGCATCGCCCCCGTCGGCCGGTCTCACTCCGGCACCAGCCAGTCGACGCGGGCCGAGGCGCCGGGGCCGATCGCCAGGCGTTCGGCGAGCGGCGGCAGCATCGCGGCGAGTTCGTCGGCGAGCTTCCACGGCGGATTGAGGATGGTCAGGCCGCAGGCGGTCAGCGGCCCGTCGGCGGCGGGCGCGGCGACGGCGAAGTCTGCGGTGAGCAGGCGGCGCAGGCCGGTCGCCTTCAGGTTCTCTCGCCAGCGGGCGAGGTCGCGCAGGTCCTTGATCGGATGCCAGATCAGATAGGTGCCGCCGGCGAAGCGGCGCGTCGCCTCGACCAGACCGCGGGTGATGCGGTCGAACTCGCCGGGTTTCTCGAAGGGCGGGTCGATCACGACGAGACCGCGGCGCTCCTTGAAGGGCAGGAAGGACTTCAGCGCCAGCCAGCCGTCGAGCTCGACCACCTTCAGCCGCGCATCGCCGGCGAAGAGATCGGCCAGCGTGCGGGCGTCGGCCGGGTGGAGCTCGGTGACGACGGCGCGGTCGTCGCGGCGCAGGCCGGCGCGGATCACCAGCGGCGAACCGGGATAGACGGCGAGGCGCTCGGCCGTGAGATGGGCCGGCGAGGTCAGGCCGTTGACGCGGGCGACCGCCTCGAGCCACGGCGCGATCAGCTCGGCGACCGGCGCGGCGAAGGGGGCGGCGAGCACGCGGCCGATGCCGTCGCGCCATTCGCCGGTGCGGCTCGCCTCGTCGCCGGAAAGGTCGTAGAGGCCGATGCCGGCATGGGTGTCGAGGACGCGGTAAGGCGTCTCCTTCGCCGCCAGATGGACGAGGATGCGGGCGATCGCGGCGTGTTTGACGACGTCGGCGAAGTTGCCGGCGTGGAAGGCGTGACGGTAGTTCATCGGCGGGCGTCGGTCGGTCGGTGTCGGATCGGGCGGGTGCGGTCGGGCGAGCAGGGAGCGGGGAAACGGGTCGGGCGAACAAGCGGGTCGGGACGAAAAACCCTCCCGGCGCGGGAGCGCGGGAGGGTCGATCTCAGGCTCCGCGGCGCCGACCGGGTCGGCGTCGCGTCGCAGGCCGTCACGTGGCTCTCTCGAGAGAGCCCGGACGGATCATTCCTCGTCGTCGAAGGCTTCCGGAGCGTCGAGGCCTTCCTCGGCCGGAGCCTCGCCGCCCTCGATGGGCTGCAGGTTCACGGCCTTGGGGCCCTTGCCGCGCTTGTCCGGCTCGGTCTCGAACGAGATCTTCTGACCCTTGTCGAGGGTACCGAGACCCGAACGCTCGACCGCCGAGACGTGAACGAACACGTCGGCGCCGCCCTCGTCCGGGGTGATGAAGCCGTAGCCCTTCTCGGCGTTGAAGAACTTCACGGTGCCGTTCTGACGCGGGCCGCGCTCGACCTGCGGACGCGGGGTGCGCGGACGGAAACCGCCCTCGTCGCCACCACCGAAGCCACGGTCGCCGCCGCCTTCACCGCCACCGAACGGACGACGCGGACGGAAACCACCGCCTTCGCCGCCGCCGAAGCCACCACGGTCGCCGCCGCCGAAGCCGCCGCGATCACGTCCACCGCCACCGAAACCACGATCGCCGCCGCCGAAGCCGCCGCGGTCGCCACCGCCGAAACCACCGCGGTCGCCGCCGCCGAAGCTGCCGCGATCGCCGCCGCCGAAGCCACGGTCACGATCGCCGCCGCCGAAGCCACGGTCACGTCCGCCGCCGAAACCCTCGTCGCCGAAACCACCACGATCACGTCCGAAACCGCCGCGGTCGCCGCCACGCCCGCCGCCGAAACCACGATCCCTCATTCCAAGTCCTTTCCCGCGGGGCTCGAGCCCCCTATGTACGACACGTTCCCCCGGAACCGGTCGGTCGCGAGGGAAGACGAGGCAGGTACGTTACACGTCGGGACATGATTTGCGCTGTTTTTCTCGCTTTCAGGGGATCGGGAGGTAAAGCCTCCGTCTGCCCTCGAACGCCGAGAACCGGTCGCGCCGACCGTCTCGCCCAAGTTCCGAACCGCCGCCTCGCCGATTTATGGACGAAATGGCGAGAAAGGGCAAGGCCGCCGCGGGCCGGAAGGCCGTCTTGCGGGCCGTTGCGATGACGCAGGGTTCACGTGCGGTTTACCGAAAAGCGCCGATCCGCGCCGTTCGGATCAGCGCGGGCGTTCGGGCTGCAGCCGGGCCAGCCCACGCGGTGCGCGATCGCGGCGCGACCACACGACGAGCGTGCGGTAGACCGCCGGATCGACGGCCTCGGGCACCTTGAGTGCCAGCGGCGAACGAATCCGCTTCAGCCGGCCCAGCGACACGCGCTTGGCGGCCATCAGGGCGGCGTTGTCGTCGATCTTGTCGGCGGCGACGAGGGCGACCTCGAGGTCGGGCGCGTCGGTGACGGCGAAGTCGGTGACGTCGATCCGACGGGTGGCGACGTCGAGCCGGATCTTGCCGCGCGCGAGCTCGCCGCGGACGACGGGCGCCAGCACGCCGACCCAGGCCTTGACCGGCTGGGTGGTCTGCTGGGCGGGCGGCAGGGGGCGGCCCTTGGCGTCGCGCAGGATCGGCGGGGCGACGGGTTTCGTCGGCTTCGCCGGCTGGGCGGGCGAGGCGACGACCGTATCGCCGGGGGGGCCGAGCGGGCGGAGGGGGCCGGGCACCGCGTCGTCGGTCGCGCTCAGGGCCAGCGGCGCCACGAGGACGGTCGCCAGGGCGAGCGTCGCGAGGCGCACGATCGGCGTCAGGGCGGGTCTCATCTCGCGGGCTCCGGTTGCGTCGCGGCTCGACGGGGGATCATCGCAGCACATAGTATGCCTCGTGCCGGGACGCGAGTCCGTTCGCCTCGCGCGATGCGAGGTCGCATCCCGGCCGAGAGGATCTTCATGACCGATACGCCTTCCAGCCTGCGGCTCGCCATCGTCCCGGTGACGCCGCTCCAGCAGAATTCCGCCATTCTCTTCGACGAGGCGACCAAGCGCGGTGCCGTCACCGATCCCGGCGGCGAGATCGGCAAGATCCTCGCGGCGATCGAACAACTCGGCGTGACGATCGAGAAGATCCTGATCACCCACGGCCATTTCGATCATGCCGGCGGGGCGACGCCGCTCAAGGCGGCGCTCGAGGCGAAGCAGGGCGGGCCGGTGCCGATCGAGGGGCCGCACGAGGGAGACGAGTTCCTGCTCACCCGCATTCCCGAATCGGCGAAGAAATGGGGCATGGCCGGGTTCGAGGCGGTGACGCCCGACCGCTGGCTCCACGACGGCGACCGCGTGACGGTCGGTCCCTTCACGCTCGAGGTGATCCACTGCCCCGGCCATTCGCCGGGCAGCGTCGTCTATTTCTCGCGCGACGCCGGCTTCGCGGTGGTCGGCGACGTGATCTTCGCCGGCTCGATCGGCCGCACCGACTTCCCCGGCGGCGACCACGCGACGCTGATCGCCTCGATCACCGAGAAGCTCCTGCCGCTCGGCGACGAGATCGGCTTCCTGCCCGGCCACGGACCGACCTCCACCTTCGGCCGCGAGCGGGCGTCGAACCCGTTCCTGACGGAGGACTGAGGGATCACGCGTTCGCGGCGACGGCGGCGAGGCCTTCCTCGAGCAGGTCGCCGGCGTTGGGAAGGCCCATGACGTAGGCGGCGGTCGAGCGCAGCCGGCGTTCGTGGGCGCGGCGGATCGCGGCGGGCCATTCCTCGGCCTCGAAGTCACCGCGGCCGACCCACAGCAGGGCGACGAGGTCGGCCTGTTCGTCGACGTTGAGCGAATCGATGACGCCGCGGACCTGGGCCTCGACGCCGTCACGGTCGTAGTCCTCGTAGAGGTGGCCGGCACCGGCCTCGACGTCGTCGTCGGCGCCCTCCATGCGGCCGTCGCCGTTCTCCGCATCGAGCATGCGCAGATGCTCGACCAGTTCGAGGACCTTGGCGATCGACAGATCCATCTTCGCCTCCCTGCCGTCGGTTTCTTCGTGTTCGGCAAGGGAAGTGTGGCGCGTTCGGCCGCCGCCGGCCATGAGCCGGATCAAAAAGTTTCCGCAGCGAAAACCGGGCTCAGGCGTCGCCTCGACGCCCCAGAGCAGCGAGGAAGAAGCAGAACTCACCCTCGCGCCAGGCACGGTGGCGGTCGGAACCGGCGAGCGACAGCGTCTCGGCGAAGCGGGCTCGCAAGGGGCTCGGCGCGAAGGCGAGCAGCGCGGCGCGGGCCGGCTCGCCCGAGAGGAGGGCGCGACGGGCATCGTCGCTGCGGTCGGCGAAGGCGGCGAGTTCGAGGCCGGCGGCCTCGGCCCGGGCTTCGACGAAGCGGCGGGTGTCGTCGATCGATCCGCGGCGGAATTCGGCGATGCCGATCCGTCCGCCCGGCGCGAGCACGCGGGCGGCTTCGCGCAGGACCTCGTCCGATCGCGGAAAAATGAACAGGGCCTCGACGGCGACGACGCGGTCGACGGCGTTGTCCGGGAAGGGCAGGGCGGTGTTGGTCCCGAGGCGGGCGTCGAGGCCACGCAGACGGCAGATCAGCGCGGCGACGGCGGACAGGTCGATGCCGCTCCAACGTCCGCCGGCGACCTCGCCGAGCCGGCGCAGGCCGTCGCCCTGGCCGCAGCCGATCTCGAGGCCGCGGGCCGGCGTCGTCGGCGTCGAGGCCTCGACGAAAGTAGCAAGTTCGGCGTAGACCGAGAGCCCGCGGGCCCGCAGGTCGCGGGTCGTGACGGTGGCGTCGGACGGACGATCGGGCGGCGCGAAGCCGATGTTGACGAGCCGCGCGCCGGTGACGAGGCCCCACAGGTGGATCAACTCGTACCGCAGGCGATGGGCCAGGGGCGTGGACAGCGGACTGCTCCGGTCTTGGACGGGGTGATCGGCGACGGGGCCGAGAATGCCGAGAGGAAACGCATGAACCTGACGATGCTCTACCCCATCCTGATGTTGGTCGTCTCCAACGTCTTCATGACCTTCGCCTGGTACGGCCATCTCGCCTATCCCAACCGGCCGCTGTGGATGGTCGTGCTGGTGTCGTGGATGATCGCCTTCTTCGAATACTGCATCGCCGTGCCGGCCAACCGCTGGGGCCACGCGTTCTATTCGGCGATCGAGTTGAAGACGATCCAGGAGGTGGTGACGCTGGTGGTGTTCGGCCTGTTCTCCTTCTTCTGGCTGAAGGAGGCGATCGGCTGGAACCACGTGCTCGGCTTCGCCTTCATCGCCCTCGGCGCCTTCCTCGTCTTCCAGAAGTGGTGAGGGTTGCGCGCGACCGTCTGCCGCGCGCGTCCGGGTCGGGCTAGAAGAGGTGTCCCGCGAATCCCGCGGGCCTCGCGAGAAAGATCCCGTCGATGCTCTCCTCCCTCGAGACCGAACTGATCGGCGCCGGCGCGGCCTTGCTGACGACGCTGTGCTGGCTGCCGCAGACGCTGCGCGCCATCCGCCACCGCGACGTCGCCTCGCTGTCGCTCGTCACCTTTTCCGCCTTCGGGCTCGGAATCCTGCTGTGGCTGGTCTACGGCCTGCTGATCGGTTCGTGGCCGGTGATCATCGCCAATGCCGTCTCGCTGGCGCTGAACCTCGCCATCGTGGTGCAGAAGATCCGCCACGGGTGATGGGTCTTGCGAGACGTTCGCAAATATGAGACAAGGGGCCGTCGCCGCAATCGCGGGTCCGTAAGCGTCTGACGTCAAGCAACGCGCCAACCTCGGTTCGATCGAGACCGGGGACTTCGACGGCTCGAGGCCGTTCGAAGGGTGCTCCGGCTCGACGACGCTTCATGGATGATGTCGATGACGACTCTCTCTTCCTCCTCCCGCTCCCGTGTCCGCAAGCTGCCGTCCTCCGCGATGGGCATCGTGCTGCCGTTCCTGCTGTCGATCGTCATGACCTTCGTGGTCTCCGGCGTCTCGACGGCGCTCGGCATCGGCCTCGTCGAGGGCCTGATCGGCCGCTGGATGCGCGCCTGGGCCTTCTCCTGGGTGATCGCCTTTCCCGTCCTGCTGATCGCGCTGCCGGTCGTCCGCAAGGTGGCGACGATGATCGTCGCCGCCCCGGGCGAGCGGGCGCGCTGAGGCGCCCGCTCGCAGACCCGTTCCGTCAGCGCTGGTCGAACTCGGCGCGGACGGAGCGGCGTCCCAGTTCGGTCAGCTCGTAGGGTGCGCCACCGCGCGAGTGGACGAAGCCCCGGCGCTTCAGCCGGGCGAAGGTGGCGAGGTCGCAGTCGACGAGGCGGTTGCCCTCGCGGTCGATGCAGTCGACGGCGACGATGCGGGTGCCGTGGCGGCGATGATGGATGCGACCGCCGAGGGCCAGCACGTGGAGCACGCGCTGTTCGGTCCTGGAAATGTTCATGGGAAGTCTCGAGATCGAAAGCCGATGTCGAACACACCGAAACGCTCGCGCCGCAGGGCGGCCGAGGGGGTGTTCACGGGACGCGCCGATCCGATCCGCGTGAAGCGTGATCAGGCGCGCGGGTGGCTTCCGACAGTCTCCGACATCCAGCCTCCATCGAGAGGTCTTCAGGATCGCACCGTGGACGCCCCCCGGCAATCGGGGGCAACGCGGAGCGGCTCGTCGATCGGCGCCCGATGATCGGCTGGTGGCCGATCGCGCCTCAGGGCTCGAAGCCGGCCGGGACGGGTTTCCTGCAGCGGTAGGTCGTCGGCGTGACGAGGGTGCATTCGGCCCGGGCGGCGAAGCCGTAGAGTTCGGACGTGTCGTCGATCTCGTCGCGCGTCTCGCCGAAGGCGCCGAGGTCCGGGCGTTTGGCCTTCCGGACCAGCCAGATTCGCGTGTCGGTGAGTTCGAAGCGGTCGGCCGCGAGCCATTTCAGCTGCATGTCTCCGGCGGTTCGCCGGGCCGACAGCGAGCGCTCGCGACGGCCGGTCGCCTTCTCGAAGAGGTCGGTGCCGGTGACGCGGGCGACCCGGCCGTCGGCGACCGACCACAGTGCCGTCGCCCGCTCGTGGCGATCGGCGCGGAAGTCGACCGCGACGTGGCGGGAATCGGGGGCCCAGATCGCCCGGAACGCCTCCGGCGCGGTGTCGAGGAAGGTCTCGTCGGAGCCGGGCAGCACGGTGATCGGCCTGTCGCCGGGCCGGCGGGCGAGATGGAGCGCGAAGTTGTCTATGCCGAGGTCGCCCTCGCCGTGGGCGACGACCGCGAAGCGTCCGTCGGGCGAGACGGCATCGGCGATCGGGGCGAATTCGCCCGCCGCGTATTCATGGTTGGAGGTGGCCGCCGCGGGAAGGGCGGCGGCGAGCAACAGGGCGAAACCGAAGGCGAGCGAACGGGTGACCATGGCGGATCTCCGCGATGTCCGGCGTGGACGCAGTGTCGCGCGCAATCGCTCCGGGCGACAGCCTTTCCTTCGACGCAGCGCGGCGCGTTTCGCCGGTGGTCGGGGCATGCGGGGCAGCCCTCCGATCGCCGATTTCGATCGCATCCATCAAGGAAAACGGCTTGCCCGTCCGGGCGACCGGGACTAGGGTCCCGCCGTTCCCGCAAGGACCGTCCTTCCGGGGCAGGATTCCCACGTGCCTTCTTCTTCGTGCCGATCTCGTGGCACCCGACAACGGAGAACCGTCATGGCCTTTCTCGCCGACAGCCTTTCGCGCATCAAGCCTTCCGCCACGATCGCCGTGACGAACAAGGCGCGCGAGCTGAAAGCGGCCGGGCGCGACGTCATCGGCCTCGGCGCCGGTGAACCCGACTTCGACACGCCCGAGAACATCAAGGACGCCGCCATCAAGGCGATCCGCGACGGCCAGACCAAGTACACCGCGGTCGACGGCATCCCGGAGCTGAAGAAGGCGATCTGCGACAAGTTCGCCCGCGAGAACGGCCTGACCTACAAGCCGTCCCAGGTGTCGGTCGGCACCGGCGGCAAGCAGGTGCTCTACAACGCGCTGATGGCGACGCTGAACCCCGGTGACGAGGTGATCATTCCGGCGCCCTACTGGGTGTCCTACCCGGACATGGTCCTGCTCGCCGGCGGCACGCCCGTCTTCGTCGAGGCCGGCATCGAGACCGGCTTCAAGGTGACGGGTGCGGCGCTCGAGGCCGCCATCACGCCGAAGACCAAGTGGATCATCTTCAACTCGCCGTCGAACCCGTCGGGCGCGGCCTATACCGCCGCCGAGCTGAAGGCGCTGACCGACGTGCTGATGCGTCATCCCCATGTCTGGGTGATGAGCGACGACATGTACGAGCACCTCGTCTACGACGACTTCACCTTCGCCACCCCGGCGCAGGTGGAGCCGGGCCTCTACGACCGTACCCTCACGGTGAACGGCGTCTCCAAGGCCTATTGCATGACCGGCTGGCGCATCGGCTACGCCGCCGGCCCCGAGGCGCTGATCAAGGCGATGGCGACGCTGCAGTCGCAGTCGACCTCGAACCCGTCGTCGATCGCCCAGTGGGCGGCCGTCGAGGCGCTGAACGGGCCGCAGGGCTTCATCGCCGAGCACAACAAGGTGTTCAAGGAGCGCCGCGACCTCGTCGTGTCGATGCTGAACCAGGCGAGCGGCATCACTTGCCCGACCCCGGAAGGTGCCTTCTACGTCTACCCGTCCTGCGCCGGCACGATCGGCAAGACCTCGCCCTCGGGCAAGGTCATCACGTCGGACGACGACTTCGTCACCGAGCTGCTCGAGGTCGAGGGCATCGCGGTGGTGCAGGGCTCGGCCTTCGGTCTGGCGCCCCACTTCCGCATCTCCTACGCCACCGCCACCTCGGCGCTGGAGGAAGCCTGCAAGCGCATCCAGCGCTTCTGCGGCAACCTGCGCTGATCGAGCACTCGCGTCGAAACGAGAAAGGCCCGCCGGAGCGATCCGGCGGGCCTTTCCGCATTTCGAGGCGCGGCGCCGGCGGGGAGGTCGCAACGTCTCGTTCATGTCGGGGCGGCATGATGCCGGCGTCGGTTGCGATGCCGAATCGGGCGCGAGGACGGGTGCGATGCGGGATGCGAGGGACGTGCGGCGGGTGGATGCGGCGGTCGTCGTCGTGGCGGCGACGTGGTCGCTGTTCCTCGCTCTCGCCCCCTTCGTCTCGCCGGTGATCGACTGGGCGAGCTTCTGGCCGCCGGTAGCGATCGTCGTCGGGCTCGTGGCGCTGACCGGGTTCTATTCGATCCGTCGGCCGGAGCCGAGGATCGCCGCGACGGCACGTGCCGCGGCGCTGATGATCGCCTTCTCGCTGGCGATCGCGCTCCTCAACTATTTCGGTTTCGACCTGCATCGCCCGCGAATCGATGCCGAACTGGCGGCCTTCGATCGCGCGCTCGGGTTCGACTGGTGGGGCTACGTCACCACCGTGAAGAGTTCGCGGATCGTCGGGACGATCCTCTCGCTCGCCTATCTGTCGACACAGGGGCAGGTGGTGGTGGCGATCCTGATCCTCGGCTTCACCGGGCGCCTGCCGGAGCTCGAGCGCCTCATCCTCGCCTTCATGCTCGGGGCGATCGCGGTGGTGGCGACTTGGTGCCTCTTCCCGAGCTTCGGCGCGTTGCCGCTCGCCTACGAGCGCGGCATGGCCGCTGCGCCGTTCTTTCTGGCGATGGATCCGGACTATGCGAGAGCCCTCGTCGCCTATCACGGCGGCGCGGTGCCGATCCTGCGTTTCGAGACGCTGGTGGGACTGGTCGGCTGTCCGTCGTTCCACACGACGATGGCGGTTCTGACCGCCTGGTCGCTGCGCCACGTGCGATTCGTCGCGCCGGTCGCGGTCGTCCTCAACCTGCTCGTCGTCGCGGCGGTGCCGGCCGACGGCGGCCATCACTTCGTCGATGCCTTCGCCGGTCTGGCGGTGGCTGTTCTCGCCGTGGTCGCGAGCCGGCGGCTGGTGCGAGGGCGCGAGGACGCGGGCGCAGCGGAGCCGCGGACGACGGTCGCCGTTGAGGCGACGCGATGACCGGTGCCGTCAGGCTTCGTCTTCGATCGGAATCGTCCGCGACTTCGGCATGATCAGGATCTTGTCGATGCGGCGGCCGTCCATGTCGACCACTTCGAAGATCCAGTCGCCGAGCGTCGCCTTGTCGCCCTCGGTCGGAATGCGGGCCAGCACCGACAGCATCAGGCCACCGACGGTGTGATAGCCCTCGTGCTCGAGCTCGGGCAGGTCGACCAGACGTTCGAGCTCGTCGATCGCCTCGTCGCCGTCGATCAGCCACGAGCCGTCGTCGCGGCGGACCGGGCCCGAGACCTGCGGCGCGTCGACGTCGGCGAAGTCGCCGGTGATGCCCTCGACGATGTCGGTCAGGGTGACGAGGCCCTGCAGGCCGCCGTATTCGTCGACGACGAAGGCGGCATGGACGGGGGTGTCGCGGAAGCGCTCGAGCAGCTTCAGCACCTGCGCGCTCTCCGGCACGATCAGCGGCTGCTTCAGATGCGCCTTGGGGTCGAGCACGCGGCCCTCGACGGCGTCGCGCAGCAGGTCCTTCTTGTAGAGAAGGCCGATCGGCTCGTCGATCGAGCCCTCCGCCACGATCATCGCCGAATAGGGGCACTCGAGGATCTCGTCGCGCAGGCGGTCGGGCGGATCCTGCGGGTCGATCCAGTAGAGATCGGGGCGCGGCGTCATCACCGCCCGCACCGGGCGGTCGGCGACGCGCATGACGCCTTCCAGCATCTCGCGCTCTTCCGGGTCGAGGACGCCGGCCTCGACGCCCTCGGCGAGGACATGCATGACCTCGTCCTCGGTGACGTCGGCACCGGTCGTCTCCTGGACGCCGAGGCGCTCGAGCAGGAAGTTCGACGTGTTGTTGAGGAGCGACACGAAGGGCGCGGTGGCGCGCGAGAAGACGTCGACGAAGCCGGCCATGGCGAGGGCGATCGGCTCGGGCCGGGCGATGGCGAGACGCTTGGGCACCAGTTCGGCGAAGACGATGGTGACGAAGGTCATGATCACCATGACGGTGACGAAGGCGGTCTCCTTCGCCGCCCAGGCGAAGGTCGGCCAGGTCGTCGTGAGCCAGTCGGCGAGACGCTCGGAGAGTTGGGCACCCGACGAGGCGCCGGCGATCAGCGCCGTCAGCGTGATGCCGATCTGCACGGCGGAGAGAAAACGGCCGGGGTGTTCGCCGAGTTCGAGCGCGCGACGGGCGCGACGGTCGCCGTCGTCGGCGAGCGCGACGATGCGACCGCGTCGGGCCGAGACCAGCGCCATTTCCGAGGCGACGAAGAGGGCATTGACGAGGGTGAGTGCCGCGAAGATCAGCAAGTCGACGGTCAACATCCGATACGCGGGCCAAGCCCCTCCGAACCATGAAAGTGCGCGGACCTTAGCAGATAAACGCGCGCTCGTGTGCGGTTTCGCGGTCTGCGGGCAAGGAAGTTGCGATCTACGGAGCAACACGGATCGGAAAGACGCCGAGCGGTCGCCGCTTCGCCGGCGAAACGATCGTCGTTTCAGAGGCTTGGCCCGGAGGCGCGCGAACGGCCCGGATGCGCGCGGTCGGTGAAATCGCCCGCACGGCGATCCTCGCGGCTTGCAAGGGGAAAAAAACGGGACGACGATCCCCTCGGCGACGGATCGCGCCCCTCTCGAGGTGCCCGCCGCACCCCATCCCCCCGCCGGCCGAGGTTGCGCGGGGCGTGGAATGGGGGAACATAAAGAGAACAATCAACGAGACAGGATTGGAGACTGCCATGACCTCCTCCGACAAGGGACAGACCGCCGGCAGACGAAGCGGGCCCCGGTGCGTGGCGCTCGTGGGGCCCTTCGGCAGCGGCAAGACCACGCTGCTCGAGGCCATCCTCGAACGCACGGGGGCCGTGACCCGAGCCGGGACCGTGGCGGCCGGAACGACCGTCGGCGATGCGTCCCAGGAAGCGCGCGATCACCGGATGGGTGTCGAACTCAACGTCGCCGAATGCGAATTCCTCGGCGACCGCTACACGTTCCTCGATTGCCCCGGCTCGGTCGAATATGCCTTCGAGTCCGAGGCGGCGGTGACCGGCGTCGACGTCGCGATCGTCGTGGCCGAGGCCGACGAGAAGAAGATCCCGGCACTGCAGCTCACCCTGCGCATGCTGGAAGACCGCGAGATTCCCCACATTCTCTTCCTCAACAAGCTGGACAAGACCGAAGGCGGCGTCCGCGACGTGCTGGAGCTGATGCAGCCCGCCTCGCGCGTTCCCCTCGTGCTGCGCCAGATCCCGCTGGTGAAGGACGGCGCGACCGTCGGATCGATCGATCTGGCGCTCGAGCGCGCCTATGTCTGGCACGAGCACGCCGCTTCGGAAGTCACCGAGATCCCCGATGCCGACAAGGCGGCCGAGGTGGAAGCGCGCTACCAGATGCTGGAGCGCATCGCCGACTACGACGACCATCTGATGGAAGAGCTGCTGTCGGACGTCGCCCCGCCGCGCGACGAGGTCTTCGACGATCTCGTCAAGGAACTGCGCGCCGGCCAGATCTGCCCGGTGTTCATCGGCTCGGCCGAGCACGGCAACGGCGTCAGCCGGCTGTTGAAGGCGCTGCGCCACGAGGCCCCCGGCCTCGCCGAGACCTGCGAACGGCTCGGCCTCGACGGCGCCGGCGACGCGGTCGTCCAGGTGATGAAGACCATCCACACGCCGCACGGCGGCAAACTGTCGGTCAGCCGCGTGCTCGCCGGCAAGGTCGTCGACGGTGCCACGCTCTTCGCCTCCGACGGCAACGCGGACCGCGTCTCGGGCATCTATCGGCTGGTCGGCAAGGACCAGCAGAAGAAGGCCGAGGCGGTGGCCGGCGAGACCGTGGCGCTGGGCAAGATCGATCCGGCGCAGACCGGCACGACGCTCGCCGCGCGCAAGGGCGGCATCCCGGCGCTGGTGTCGCTCGAGGCGCCGGCCCCGGTGATGGGCTTCGCCATCGCCTCGCTCGACCACAAGGACGACGTCAAGCTCTCGGCGGCGCTCTCCAAGATCGCCGAGGAGGATCCCTCGCTGGTCGTCCGCCAGGATCAGGACACCGCCGAGACCATTCTCGAGGGCCAGGGCGAGATGCACCTGCGCGTCGCACTGGAGCGGCTCGAGCACAAGTTCGCGATCAAGGTGAAGACGGGCCCGGTGTCGGTTCCCTACAAGGAATCCTACCACGGCAACGTCTCGGTTCGCGGCCGGCACAAGAAGCAGTCGGGCGGCCACGGCCAGTTCGGCGACGTCGCGCTCGAGGTCTCGGCCGGCGCGCGCGGCTCGGGCTTCGTCTTCGCCGACCGGATCACCGGCGGCGTGGTGCCGCGGCAGTACATCCCGGCGGTCGAGGAGGGCGTCGCGGAGTTCCTGGAGAAGGGCCTGCACGGCTTCCCCGTGGTCGATCTCCACGTCGCGCTGGTCGACGGCAGCTATCACACCGTCGACAGTTCCGACATGGCGTTCAAGACGGCCGCCCACATCGGCATGAAGGAGGCGCTCGCCCAGCTCCATTCGGTGCTGCTCGAACCGATCCTGAAGGTGTCGATCACCACGCCGTCGGATGCCACGGCGCGCATCAACCAGATCGTCTCCGGTCGTCGCGGACAGTTGCTCGGCTACGACGCGCGTCCGGGATGGGAAGGCTGGGACGTGGTCGAGGCGCTGATCCCGCAGGCGGAGATGGACCATCTGATCGTCGACATCCGCTCGGCGACGCAAGGCGTGGGCACCTATCGCCAGAGCTTCGACAATCTCGCCGAGGTGACCGGCCACGTCGCCCAGAAGGTTCTGGAGCGGGCCAAGGCGTCACATCAGGCGGCGTGAGCGATCCCGTCGCGGTGAAAATCGGAGGCCGGCGGAGCAATCCGCCGGCCTCGCCGTTCTTCCGCCACGGAAGGGGTATCGGAGTCCCGTCCCGGAGCCGGCGCCGGGATTAACCTTCCAGACAGTTCGTTCTGGTGTCGGCCGCATGTTCCGATGCAGAAAGATGAAGAAATCCTTTCTGCATCTGCTCATCGCTGGTCCCGGATCGATACATGGCGTCGTTCGATCACAGTCGGTCTCATGCTCCTCTCTGGAGGTCCGTGCCGGTAGGCGCCGGAAGGCGTCGCTGGTCGACGGAAGTCTTGCAGATCGTCACGGTTGCCTGCGACGTCGCGGTGATCTTCGGATCGGCGGTGGTGACGGCCTGGGCCTACCAGGGTTTTCTGCCCCGAGGCCCCGGCGACATCCTGCTCGCCATGGCGGCGCTCGCCTGTTGCATCTTCCTCGCCTTCATGGGTGCGCGCGGCGCCTATCGCACCGCCGCTCTGTCGGTGGCGCGGCAGCAGGTGGTGCATGTGCTCGTCGCCTGGACCTTCGTCTTCCTCAACCTCGCCTGGATCGGCTTCCTGCTCAGGGCGAGCGACGCCTTCGCCCGCGGCACGGTGGTGCTGTGGTTCGTCGTCGGCGGCTTCGTACTGACGGCGGTGCACGGCTTCGGCGCGCGGGCGCTGGCGCGGGCCTTCGCTTCCGGCGCGGTCTCTCACAGCCGCGTCGCGGTGGTGGCGGTGGCCGAGGACGGCGGCGCGGCGCGGCTCGCCGGGCGGCTGGCGGAAGACGGTGTCGAGGTCGCCTCGCTCACCGTGGTGGCGCCGGGCGACGACGCCGGTCCCGGCTTCGTCGGCGGTCGCGTCGGCGAGGACGTGCGCCGGACGCTGGCCGAACGGCCGCTCGACGGCGTCTGGGTCTTCGCCTCGTGGAACGACCGCCGCCAGATCGAGGAACTGCGCGCCGAGCTCGGGCCGGTGCCGGTGCCGATCCATCTCTTCGCCGACCACGAGACCGAGCGGATGCTCGCCCGACCGCTGCTGCGCGTCGGCGATCTCGTCGGGCTCGAGCTGCAGCGCGCGCCGTTGTCGAAACTCGACCGCGCGGCGAAGCGGGTGCTCGACGTCACCGTCGCCTCGCTCTGCCTTCTCCTGCTGGCGCCGTTGATGCTGCTGACGGCGCTCGCCATCGTCGTCGAGAGCGGCCGGCCGATCCTGTTCCGCCAGCATCGCAAGGGCTTCGGCGCGCGGCCCTTCTCGATCCTCAAGTTCCGTTCGATGACGGTGCGCGAGAACGGCTCGGACGTCGTCCAGGCGACCCGCGGCGACCAGCGCATCACCCGCATCGGCCGGATGATCCGCCGCACCTCGATCGACGAGCTGCCGCAGCTCTTCAACGTGCTCAGGGGCGACATGTCGCTGGTCGGCCCACGGCCGCACGCGCTCGCCCACGACGACTACTACGACGGGCTGATCGCCTCCTATGCGCTGCGCCAGCACGTCAAGCCGGGCATCACCGGCTGGGCGCAGATCAAGGGCCTGCGCGGCGAGACCCGCGAGGTCGAGCAGATGCGGGCGCGCGTCGAGCACGACCTCTGGTACATCGAGAACTGGTCGATCTGGCTCGACCTGCGCATCCTGATGGTGACGGCGCTGATCGTCCTCTTCGACGACAACGCCTTCTGAGGACACCTCCGACGGGGAGGGGAGAGGCCGCGGCGGTCCGGGGGGACGTCGCGGCTTCTCTGTTTTTCGGGGGTGGTTCGACGCTCGGCGCGGGACGCTCCGCCCTTCTCCCGTGAGGGGGCCGTCGCGCCGTTCGGGAAGGGTCGGGATCGACGTCCCTGCGCGATCCTTCGAGACGCGCCTGCGGCGCTCCTCAGGATGAGGCGCTGGAGATTGCCTCGAAAAAACAGACACCTCATGCTGAGGAGGCGTTCGAAGAACGCCGTCTCGAAGCATTGCGCACGGACGTCGAACTCGGTTCCACCGCGTTGCGCAGAGGCCCCGCGAGGGGAGAAGGGTAGGGCGCCCGCGGCGGCGGCTTCCACCCCTCGCCGAACCATCGTCACGCCGACCGCGTTCTACCGTTGAAATGATATAAAGATATCTTTATATCGTTCTTCATGACGACGAAGCCGATCCCCTCCGTGCCCGTTCCCGCCGCGCCCGATGTCGCCCCCGCCGGGCGGTTCGGCGCCGGCACGCTCTCGGCCGAGGCGCTGGTCTCGGTGCTGCGGGCGAGCGGCGAGCCGTCGCGCCTGCGCATCCTGACGCTGCTCGCCGCCGGCGACCTGACGGTCAAGGACCTGACCGCGGTGCTCGGCCAGTCGCAGCCGCGCATCTCGCGCCATCTCAAGCTCCTGACCGAGGCCGGCCTCGTCGAGCGCTTTCCCGAGGGCGCCTGGGTCTACTACCGCCTTGCCGATGACGGCGCGGCCGGCGCGCTGGTGCGCGGCCTGCTCGCCACGTTGGACGCCGGCGACGGGCCGATCGGCCGCGATCGCGAGCGGCTGGCGACGGTGAAGCAGGCCCATGCCGAGCGCACCGCCGCCTATTTCGCCGATCATGCCGGCGACTGGGAACGGCTGCGTTCGCTCCACGTCGAGGAGACCCGTGTCGAGGAGGCGGTCCGCGACATTCTCGGCGATCGCCCCTTCGGCGCGCTGCTCGACATCGGCACCGGCACGGGGCGGATGCTGACGCTGCTTTCCGATCGTTTCGAGCGCGCCGTCGGCGTCGATGCCTCGCACGACATGCTGGCGGCGGCGCGCACCGAGCTCGATCGCGCCGGGCTGACGCGGGCCCGCGTCCAGCACGGCGACGTCCATGCGCTCGGCCTCGCCCGCGACGCCTTCGACGTCGTGACGGTGCATCAGGTGCTGCACTATCTCGACGATCCTGGCTCGGCGATCCGCGAGGCGGCGCGTGCGCTGCGCCCGGGCGGGCGTTTCCTCGTCGTCGACTTCGCGCCGCACGATCTCGAATTCCTGCGCGAGAGCCATGCCCATCGCCGGCTCGGCTTCTCGCATCAGGAGATCGCCCGCCTTCTCGAGCAGGCCGGCCTCGACGTGGTCGAGGTCCGCGATCTGCCGCCGAGCGCCGACCGCGCGTCGTCGACCGAAGGCGCTCTCACGGTGACGCTGTGGCTCGCCCGCGATCCCCGCATCCTTCTCGCATCCGATTCCAGGAAAGCCATCGCATGACCGTCTCGGCCCGCCCCGTCATTTCCTTCGAGTTCTTCCCGCCCAAGACGGAGAAGATGGAGACCGCGCTGTGGGCGGCGGTCGAGAAGCTGGCGCCGCTCGATCCCGCCTTCGTCTCCGTCACCTACGGGGCGGGCGGCTCGACGCGCGAACGCACCCACGACACCGTCGCCCGGCTGGTGCGCGACACGAAGCTGGTGCCGGCGGCGCATCTGACCTGCGTCTCGGCGACCCGCGACGAGGTCGACGCGGTGGTGCGCGCCTATGCGGAAGCCGGCGTCCGCCACATCGTGGCGCTGCGCGGCGATCCGTCGGAGGGCGTCGGCACCGCCTATCGCCCCCATCCGGGCGGCTACGCCTACGCCGCCGATCTGGTGGCGGGGATCATGGCGATCGGCGGCTTCGAAGTGTCGGTCGGGGCCTATCCCGAGCGCCATCCCGAGAGCGCCAGCTGGGCCGCCGAGATCGACAATCTGAAGCGCAAGGTCGATGCCGGCGCCTGCCGGGCGATCACCCAGTTCTTCTTCGACAACGACCTGTTCGAGGGCTTCCTCGAGCGGGTGCGTGCCGCCGGCATCGGCATTCCGATCGTGCCGGGCATCATTCCGGTGCACAATTTCTCCGCCGTCGCCGGCTTCGCCGAGAAGACCGGCGCCAGCGTGCCGGATGCCGTCCGGGCGCGTTTCGCAGGCGTCGGCGAGGATGCGGCCGAACGGGCCAAGGCGGCGATCGACTTCGGCATCGCCCAGGTCGCGGATCTGCGCGCCCGCGGGGTCGAGGACTTCCACTTCTACACGATGAACCGGGCGGATCTCGTCACGGGCATCGTGGCGAGCCTCGGGTGAGGGGCGGGGACGGTTCGCACGCGATCCGCCCCATCGAGAGTTCAGTTCAAGACGAGGAAGCCATGACCAAGCCCTTCAGCCACACCGCCGCCACCGCCGCGAAGCTCGCCGAGACGCTGGCGGCGATCGCCGCGGAGCGCATCCTCGTCCTCGACGGCGCCATGGGCACGATGATCCAGCGCCACGGGCTGGCGGAGGCCGACTATCGCGGCGCCCGCTTCGCCGACGCGGCCAAGGACCTCAAGGGCAACAACGACCTCCTGTCGATCACCCGGCCCGACGTGATCCGCGGCATCCATGCCCAGTATCTCGCCGCCGGCGCCGACATCGTCGAGACCAACACCTTCTCGGCGACCACCATCGCGCAAGCCGACTACGGGCTGGAGAGTGCGGCCTACGAGATCAACGTCGAGGGCGCCCGCCGGGCGCGCGAGGCCTGCGACGCGGCCTTCGCCGCCGATCCCTCCCGTCCGCGCTTCGTCGCCGGCGCGATCGGTCCGACCAACCGCACCGCCTCGATCTCGCCCGACGTGGAAGATCCGGGCTATCGCGCCGTGACCTTCGACGATCTGGCGGTGGCCTATGGCGAGGCTGCGCGCGGTCTCGTCGACGGCGGCGCCGACATCCTGCTGGTCGAGACGATCTTCGACACGCTCAACGCCAAGGCGGCGATCTTCGCCATCGAAGCGCTGTTCGAAGAGCGCGGCTTCCGCCTGCCGGTGATGATCTCCGGCACGATCACCGATCTCTCCGGCCGCACGCTGTCCGGCCAGACGCCGACGGCCTTCTGGTACTCGCTGCGTCATGCGAAGCCGTTCTCGATCGGCCTCAACTGCGCGCTCGGCGCCAAGGAAATGCGCGCCCACATCGACGAGATCGGCCGCGTCGCCGACACGCTCGTCTGCGCCTATCCCAACGCGGGTCTTCCCAACGAATTCGGCCTCTACGACGAGAGCCCGGCGGCGATGGCCGAGCTCGTCGGCGAGTTCGCCGCCTCCGGCCTCGTCAACGTCGTCGGCGGCTGCTGCGGCACCACGCCCGACCACATCGCGGCGATCGCGAAGGCCGTCGCCGGCCACGCGCCGCGCAAGGTGGCGGCGGTCGAGCCGCGCATGCGGCTGTCGGGCCTCGAGCCCTTCACCCATCTGCCCGAAATGCGCTTCGTCAACATCGGCGAGCGCACCAACGTCACCGGCTCGGCCAAGTTCCGCAAGCTGATCACCGCCGGCGACTATCCGGCGGCGCTCGCGGTCGCCAAGGAGCAGATCGAGGCGGGTGCGGCGATCATCGACGTCAACATGGACGAGGGCCTGCTCGACGGCGAGAAGGCGATGGTGACCTTCCTCAACCTCGTCGCCTCGGAGCCCGACATCGCCCGCGTGCCGGTGATGGTCGACAGTTCCAAGTGGTCGGTGATCGAGGCGGGCCTCAAGTGCCTGCAGGGCAAGGGCATCGTCAATTCGATCTCGCTCAAGGAGGGCGAAGAGGCCTTCGTCGCGCAGGCGAAGAAGGTGCGTGCCTATGGCGCCGCCGTCGTCGTCATGGCCTTCGACGAGACCGGACAGGCCGACACGCTTCTCCGCAAGAAGGAGATCTGCGCGCGCTCCTACGAGATCCTGACGAAGCAAGTCGGCTTCCCGCCGGAAGACATCATCTTCGATCCGAACGTCTTTGCGGTGGCGACCGGCATCGAGGAGCACGCCGAATACGGCCTCGACTTCATCGAGGCGACGCGTTTCATCAAGACCGAGCTGCCGCATGCCCATGTCTCGGGCGGCGTGTCGAACCTGTCGTTCTCGTTCCGCGGCAACGAGCCGGTGCGCGAGGCGATGCACTCGGTGTTCCTCTTCCACGCCATCACCGCCGGCATGGACTTCGGCATCGTCAACGCCGGTCAGCTGGCGGTCTACGACGACCTGCCCCGCGACCTGCGCGATCTCGCCGAGGACGTGGTGCTGAACCGCCGGGCGGACGCGACCGAGCGTCTGCTCGAGGCCGCGCCGCGCTTCAAGGGCGAGGTGGGCAAGCCCCGCGAGGTCGATCTCACCTGGCGCGAGGCGCCGGTCGCCAAGCGGCTGGAACATGCGCTGGTCCACGGCATCACCACCTTCATCGAGGCCGACGTGGAGGAGGCGCGCGTCGCCTCCAAGCGGCCGCTCGACGTCATCGAAGGGCCGTTGATGGCCGGCATGAACGTGGTCGGCGACCTCTTCGGTTCGGGCAAGATGTTCCTGCCGCAGGTCGTGAAGTCGGCCCGCGTGATGAAGCAGGCGGTCGCCGTACTGATGCCCTACATGGACGCCGAGAAGGCGGCGGGCGGCGGCGAAGGTCGCTCGTCGGCCGGCAAGATCGTGCTCGCCACCGTCAAGGGCGACGTCCACGACATCGGCAAGAACATCGTCGGCGTCGTGCTCGCCTGCAACAACTTCGACGTGGTCGATCTCGGCGTGATGGTGCCGGCGGAGAAGATCCTCGCCCGCGCCGTCGAGGAGAAGGCCGACATCATCGGGCTCTCCGGCCTCATCACCCCGTCGCTCGACGAGATGGTGCACGTCGCCTCGGAGATGGAGCGTCAGGGCTTCGACGTGCCGCTGCTGATCGGCGGCGCGACGACCTCCCGCGTCCATACCGCGGTCAAGATCGACCCGGCCTACGACCGCAATCAGGCGGTCTACGTGATCGACGCCAGCCGTGCGGTCGGCGTCGCCTCGTCGCTGATCGGCGCCGACAGGGCGCGGGTGAAGGCGGAGATCTCGGCCGACTATGCCGCGATCCGCGAGGCGCATGCGCGCGGTGGGGCGGCGAAGGAGCGCGTCTCGCTCGCCGCGGCGCGCGAGGCGGCGTTCCGGCCGGACTTCGCGGCCCACGTGCCGGTGAAGCCGAGCTTCCTCGGCATCCGCGAGGTCGCCCCGTCGATCGCCGAACTGGTGCCCTACATCGACTGGACGCCGTTCTTCGCCACTTGGGAACTGATCGGCCGCTATCCGGCGATCCTCTCCGACGCCAAGGTCGGACCGGCGGCGAAGGCGCTGTTCGAGGACGCGCAGGCGATGCTGACGAAGCTCGTCGCCGAGGGCTCGCTCTCGGCCAAGGGCGTCGTCGGCTTCTGGCCGGCGCAGTCGGTCGGCGACGACATCCAGCTCTTCGCCGAGGAGAGCCGGCACTCGCCGCTCACGCGCCTCCACACGCTGCGCCAGCAGATGGACCGCAAGGGCGGCGGCCGCGCCAATCTGGCGCTCGCCGACTTCGTCGCGCCCGTGGACGGACCGAAGGACTGGATCGGCGCCTTCGCCGTCACCGCCGGCATCGGCGAGGCCGAGATCGCCGAGCGCTATGCGCGGGCCAACGACGACTATTCCAAGATCCTCTCGCAGGCCTTGGCGGATCGTCTGGCGGAGGCCTTCGCCGAATGGCTGCACGAGAAGGTGCGCAAGGAGTTCTGGGGCTATGCCGCCGACGAGGCGCTGTCGACGGCCGATCTGATCGGCGAGAAATACGTCGGCATCCGCCCGGCCCCGGGCTATCCGGCGCAGCCCGACCACACCGAGAAGGCGACGCTCTGGCGTCTGCTCGACCCGTCGCACCGCGCCGGCATCGAGCTGACCGAGAGCTTCGCCATGTTCCCGGCCGCCTCGGTCTCCGGCCTCTACTTCTCGCATCCCGAGAGCCACTATTTCGGCGTCGGCAAGATCGAGAAGGATCAGGTCGAGGACTACGCGGTGCGCAAGGGCTGGGATCTCGCCACCGCCGAACGCTGGCTGGCGCCGATCCTCGCCTACGTGCCGGGCCGGAGGTGAGGGCAGGGGGGGCGTCCCCTTCGGCCTCGCCGGATCTCCACCCTCCCCTCAGGGGACCTCCGCACAGTTCGGGCGAAGTGGCTTCGGTGCCGTGCGTGATGCTTCGAGACGGCGTTCTTCGAACGTCTCCTCAGCATGAGGCGTTTGTGTTCTGCGAGGAAATCTCCAACGCCTCATCCTGAGGAGCGCCGCAGGCGCGTCTCGAAGGATCGCGCACGAACGACGATCAGAACTCCCTCGGAGTTGCGTGCGGGTCCTCTGAGGGGAGGGGTAACCCGCGCGCCGAGGCATCGGAAATGACGGAGCGCGGTTGCCGCCCACCCGACAACCGCTCGCCGCGCCGCCACAACCGTCATGCGCTCGCAAGGCGTGCGGCGGCGTGGTCTGATGGGCCATGCCCCGCCGCGTTGCCGTCCTCCTCGCCCTCGTCGTGCTCGCCGCCGTCGCCCTGCCGCCGCCGGCCGCGGCGCGCTGCGTCCTGTCGACCGACCATTTCCGGTTGCGGCTGCAAGGGCGGGCCGGGATGGCGGGAGAACGCGACCGGCCAGTGCGTCGGCTTCCGCGACATCGGCCGAAGGTGCGGCAACCCGCCGTCGTCGGCGCGCTGCACCTTCGAGAACGCGCCGGGGACCGGGGCCAATCGGGACTGCGCATTGGCACCGTCGAAGCGACGATCCCCGCCTCAGCCGCGATAGAGCAGCGCCTCGAGCGCCGCGATGTCGGCGATGACGGCGTCGGCCGAGCGGCCGAGGCTCTCGACCGTGCCGGTGCCGGTGAGCACGCCGATCGCCATGCCGGCGCCGGCGGTCCGCGCCATCGCCATGTCGTGGTCGGTGTCGCCCACCACCACCATCTCGCCCGGATCGATGCCGGCGGCGGCGGCGAAGGCGAGCGCCTGACCGGGGCCGGGCTTGGCGCCGTGGCCGCTGTCCCAGCCGGAGGTGAAGGCGACGAGATCGGCGATGCCGAAGCGCAGGGCAAAGGTCTCGACGCTCGCGGCATTGTCGGACGAGGCGATGCCGAGTTGCAGCCCGCGCGCGGCGAAACGGCCGAGGATCGACGGCAGGTCGCCGACCGCCACCATGTCTTCGGCGCCGTCGAGGAACAGCCGGTCGAGCGCCGCGGCGAGCGACCGCGCCTCCCAGAGGGCGCCGGCGGCGACCAGCGCCGCGGCGATCTCGCCGGCGGACCCCGAGGCGATGATCGAGGACGGCCCGACCGCCCGTCCGCTCTCGTCGACCCCGGCGGCATGGCGCAGCCGCGCCTCGAGGGTGACGTCGCCGCGGGCGGCGAGCGCGATCGAGCGGCGGTTGACCGGCGTCCACGACGCCGCGTAGTCGACGAGCGTGCCGTCCTTGTCGAAGAGGATCGCGCGGATCGCTCGCGCCATGGTCAGTCGTCCGCCACCACGAGCAGATCTTCGGCGGCGAAGACCAGCCGCACGTCGGTCCCCGCCTTCGGCGGCTTGCGGCCGGGCGAGTTGAAGGCGTCGAGCGTGATCGCCTGGGTCTCGAGCCGCACGCGGATGCGCACCACGGCGCCGAGGAAGTCGACCTGTTCGACGGTGCCGGCGATGCCGGCCTCGCCGGAACCGAGCGTCACCGCCTCGGGGCGCAGCGCCACGGTGACGGTGTCGCCGACGGCGCGGCCGTCGAGCCCGCCGGCGACCGCCACCTCGCGGCCGTCGAGCGACAGCAGACCGCCCTCGACGACCTTGCCCTCGAGCAGGTTGAGCGTGCCGACGAAGGAGGCGACGAAGCGGTTCTTCGGCCAGGTGTAGACCTCGAAGGGCGTGCCGATCTGGGCGGCGCGGCCCTCGTTCATCACCACGATGCGGTCGGACATCGACAGCGCTTCTTCCTGATCGTGGGTGACGAAGATGGTGGTGATGCCGAGTTCGCGCTGCAGCGAGCGGATCTCCTCGCGCAGGCTGACGCGGATCTTGGCGTCGAGCGCCGACAGCGGCTCGTCGAGGAGCAGCACCTGCGGCCGGACCGCGAGGGCGCGGGCGAGCGCGACGCGCTGCTGCTGGCCGCCGGAGAGCTGCCAGGGATAGCGATGTTCGAGCTGCGGCAGCTTGATGATCGCCAGCATCTCGGCGACCCGCTCGCGGATCTCGGCGGGGCTCTTCTTGGCGATCCTCAGGCCGAAGGCGATGTTCTGCCCGACCGTCATGTTGGGGAAGAGCGCGTAGGACTGGAACACCATGCCGACGTCGCGCTTGGCGGGCGGCAGATGCGTCACCTCCTCGCCGGCCAGCGCGATCGAACCGCCGCTCGCGGTCTCGAAGCCGGCGATCATCCGGAGGATCGTCGTCTTGCCGCAACCCGAGGGGCCGAGGAAGGAGACGAACTCGCCCTTTTCGATCGCGAGATCGAAGTCGTGGACGACGGTCGTCGCGCCGAAGGCCTTCTTCAGGCCGGAAATCTCGATGAAGCTCATCGCTCCTCCGATCGGGCGGTGCGGGGGGAGGGCGCACGCGTCATCGTTTCGTCTCCCGGACGGTGCCGAAGACCTGGATCAGACCGAGTGCGGCCCAGGTGACGGCGAAGGCGATGATCGCCAGCGCCGCCGGCTCGTAGGCGCGGTTGGCGCCCACCAGCTGGAGGTAGGGGCCGAAGGCCGGACGGTTGAGAAGGCTGGCGAAGGTGAACTCGCCGATCACGATCGCGAAGGTCAGGAAGGCGCCGGAGAGCAATCCCGCCCGGATGTTGGGGAAGATCACCAGCCGCAGCGTCTCGAAACGCCCGGCGCCGAGGCTCTCGGCGGCTTCCGTCAGCGTGCGCACGTCGATGGCGCCCAGCGCGGTGTCGACCGAGCGGTACATGTAGGGCAGCGCCAGCGTGACGTAGCCGAAGGTGAGGAGGAGATCGGTGCCGAAGGAGGAATCGGTCAGCGGCAGGAACGACTGCGAGCCGTACATCCTGAGATGGCCGAAGACGATGACGATCGCCGGCACCACCAGCGGCAGCAGGGTGACGAACTCGACGACCGGGCGCAGCATCGGCAGCTTGAGGCGCACCCAATAGGCGGTCGGCACGACGATGGTCAGGCCGACGACGATCGTCGCCAGCGCCAGCATCACCGAATAGGAGAACGAGGTCTGGAAGTTCGCATCGGTGAGCACGATGCGATAGGCCTCGAAGGAATAGACGCCGCGCTTCAGCCGCAGCGAGAATTCGAAGGTGGCGATCAGCGGCAGCAGGAAATAGAGCGCGCCGATCGCGACCGAGATCCAGGGACCGAGGGTCGAGCGTTTCATTTCACCCACCTCTCGGCCCGGCCGCGCAGCCAGACGTAACCGACGTTGGCGAGACCGGTGATGACGATCATGCCGAGCGCCAGCGCGTAGCCGAGGTTCTGGTCGTGCAGAACGTCGCCGCGAATCTGGGCGTAGAGCAGGATGGTCACGATGTTGAGCGACGAGCCGGTCAGCGCATAGGCCGTCGCGACCGCGCCGAAGGAGTTGGCGAAGAGCAGCAGCGTCGAGCCGAGCAGGCTCGGCCACAGCACCGGCAGGGCCACCATCCGCCAATATTGCAGGTTGGACGCGCCGAGATTGGCGGCGGCCTCCGCCCATTCCTTCTTCAGACCCTCGAGCGCCGGCGTCAGGATCAGCACCATCAGCGGGATCTGGAAGTAGAGGTAGGTCAGCGTCAGGCCGGTGAAGCTCAGGAGCTTGAAGCCGGTGGCGTAGAGGTTGAAGCCGAACCACTCCATCAGCGCCCAGGTGACGAGACCGGTCCTGCCCAGCGTCGCGAGGAAGGCGAAGGCGAGCGGCACGCCGGCGAACTGCGAAGCGACGCCGGAGAAGGTCGAGACCGCCGGGCGCACCCAGGAGGGCAGGCCACCCTGGACGATCGCCTTGGCGAGGAAGAAGCCGATCACCGCGCCGCCCAGCGCCGACGCGGCCGAGATCTCGAGGCTGATGACATAGGCCGCGACGATCGAGGGGTGCAGGAGGCCGGCGAGATTGGCCAGCGTGAGGGCGCCGTCCTTGTCCTGGAAGGCGCCGATGATCAGCACGCCGGTCGGCGCGATCAGGAACAGACCGGCGAAGACGAAGAAGGGCACGACGCCGAGCCAGGCGAGCGGCAGACGCCACCCGGGCCGTGCGGTCGCATTGCCGCGCGAAGGCGGGCGGGCCGCGACGTCGGCCACCGCTGCGGGATCACTCAACGGAAACGTCCCCCTTCTCGCGGCGGCGGTGTCGGGCGTCGCCCGGCACCGCGACCCGCGCGGATCGCGAGCGGGCGGACGACGCTCTCGCCGCCCGCCCGTTCGTCGTCACTTGCCGACGTTGGCGCCGACCACCGAGTCCCACTTGGTGGAGATCACTTCCTTGGACACCTTCTGCTCGTCGAGCGTCGGGAAGACGGCCTTGGAATAGGCCTCGGCCGGCGGCAGCTTGGCCAGCAGATCGGCCGGGATCTTGCCCTTGGCGGCGAGATCGGCGAAGCGGATCGGGTGGCAGTAGCCCTTCAGCCAGCCGATCTGGCCTTCGTCCGAATAGAGGTACTCCATCCACAGCTTGGCGGCGTTGGGATGGGGCGCGTAGGCCGAGATCGCCTGGACGTAGACGCCGGCGACGACGCCCGACTTCGGGATCACGACGTCGACCGGCGGGTTGCCCTTGAGCGTGTCGCGGTCGGCGAGCGCGTTGTAGTCCCAGCGGATGACGATCGGGGTGGCACCCTGCGCCAGCGAGGCGGCCTTGCCGATCACCGGAACGAAGTTGCCCGCCTTGTTGAGCTCGGCGAAGTACTCGAGGCCCTTGGCACCGATCTCGGCCGCCGCCGTGGCGCCCTTGGAGAGGCCGGCGGCGTAGACGCCCTGGATCGCCTGGTTGGCGACGCGCGGGTCACCGGCGAGGGCGACGGCGTTCTTGTACTCCGGCTTGAGCAGATCGGCCCAGTCGGTCGGCGAGGTCTTGACGATGTCCTTGTTCACCTCGAAGGCGAGGACGCCGTAGTAGTCGCCGGTCCAGTAGCCGTCGGCGTCCTTCTGGTTCGCCGGGATCGAATCCCAGGTCGAGACCTTGTAGGGCTGGGTCAGGCCTTCGGCCTTGGCCGAGGGGCCGAAGGACAGGCCGACGTCGATCACGTCGGGCGCCTGCGGGCCCTTGTTGCCCTTGTTGGCCTTGATCGCCTCGATCTCGTCGCCCGAGCCCGCATCCGGGTTCAGCTCGTTGATCTTGAGCCCGTACTTCTTCTTGAAGCCGTCGATGATGTCGCCGTAGCCGCACCAGTCGTGCGGCAGCGCGATGACGGTCAGTTCGCCCTCGGCCTTGGCGGCGGTCACGAGTTCGGCGCTCGGATCGGCCAGCGCCGGCCCGAAGGACGCGAGGAGGACGACTGCGGTGGAAGCGAGAAGACCGGTCTTCATGGGTTCGCCTTCTTTCGACTGCCCCGAGGGGGACGAGGACGAGCGCCGCCGGATCCGTTCCGACAGACGCCCCTCGCCGGTCGCGGGAGGAAAATTCGGACGTCGGGAAAATCCCCGACGGATCGACCGAGTATCGCGCGGACATGACGGTTCGGTGTCGGTCGTGGACCGGCGGACCCCGCCGTCCCCACCCGCTCGCCGAAGTCCGCCGGACGAAGCCCGCTTCCGCCGACGTCACGAAACTGTCGCGCCGACGTCACGGAGGGACATCGAGCCACCGTGAGGGGCCTCCGGTCAAGGGGGCGATCGCGGAGTTTGCACGCCGAACGGCTCTGCCGCCGAAACGGGCATCCGCCCCTATCGACACGGGCGCCCGATGACATAGATTTCACCTCGCGAGGAACCCGATGCCGCCGCCCTCGCCACGCCGCCGACCCCGGTCCGCGGGCGCGCCGGAGGCTGTCCACCCGACCAAGGTCGAGCGGACGAATCCATGTGCGCGGCACTGAAAAGCGGCTATATACGCGCGACACTTCGTCACGCACTCCTACCCGAGGGAAGAAGTCGGTCATGTCGATGCTCGAAACCTACCGCGCCCACGTTGCCGAACGCGGCGCGCTCGGAATTCCGCCGCTGCCGCTGTCGGCCAAGCAGACCGAGGCGTTGATCGCCCTGCTGCGCGAGCCGCCGAAGGGCGAAGAGGCCTTCCTGGTCGAGCTCCTGACCCATCGTGTTCCCGCCGGCGTCGACGATGCCGCCCGCATCAAGGCCGGCTTCCTCGACGCCGTCGCCAAGGGCGACGAGAAGAACGCGCTCGTCTCCCGCAAGCTCGCGACCGAACTGCTGGCCACCATGCTCGGCGGCTTCAACATCAAGCCGCTGATCGAGCTGCTGGGCGACGCGGAGGTCGGCGCCGTGGCGGCCGAGGGTCTGAAGAAGACCCTGCTGATGTTCGACTATTTCCACGACGTGAAGGTGCTCGCCGACAAGGGCAACGCCAACGCCAAGGGCGTGCTCGCCTCCTGGGCCGACGCCGAGTGGTTCACCTCGCGTCCCGAGGTCCCGGCGTCGATGACGCTGACCGTGTTCAAGGTGACCGGCGAGACCAACACCGACGATCTGTCGCCGGCCCCCGACGCCTCGACCCGTCCCGACATCCCGCTGCATGCGCTGGCCATGCTGAAGAACCCGCGTCCGGGCATCGAGCCGGACGAGCCGGGTGCGCGTGGCCCGACCAAGCAGCTCGCCGCCCTCATCGCCAAGGGCAACCCGGTCGCCTACGTCGGCGACGTGGTGGGCACCGGTTCGTCGCGCAAGTCGGCGACCAACTCGGTCCTGTGGTTCACCGGCGAGGACATCCCGTATGTCCCGAACAAGCGCTTCGGCGGCGTCTGCCTCGGCACCAAGATCGCCCCGATCTTCTACAACACGATGGAAGACGCCGGCGCGCTGCCGATCGAACTCGACGTCGGCCAGATGGAGATGGGCGACGTCATCGAGCTGCGCCCCTACGAGGGCAAGGCGCTGAAGAACGGCGCGGTCATCGCCGAGTTCAAGGTGAAGTCCGACGTGATCTTCGACGAGGTGCGCGCCGGTGGCCGCATCCCGCTGATCATCGGCCGCGGCCTCACCGCCAAGGCTCGCGAGGCCCTCGGCCTGCCGGTCTCGACGCTGTTCCGCCTGCCGGCGGTGCCGGCCGATTCGGGCAAGGGCTTCACCCTCGCCCAGAAGATGGTCGGCCGCGCCTGCGGTCTGCCCGAGGGCAAGGGCATCCGTCCCGGCACCTATTGCGAGCCGAAGATGACGACGGTGGGTTCGCAGGACACCACCGGCCCGATGACCCGCGACGAGCTCAAGGACCTCGCCTGCCTCGGCTTCTCGGCCGATCTGGTGATGCAGTCCTTCTGCCACACCGCGGCCTATCCGAAGCTGGTCGACGTGCAGACCCATCGCGAGCTGCCGACCTTCATCTCCAACCGCGGCGGCATCGCGCTGCGTCCGGGTGACGGCGTCATCCACTCGTGGCTGAACCGTCTGCTGCTGCCCGACACCGTCGGCACCGGCGGCGACAGCCACACCCGCTTCCCGATCGGCATCTCGTTCCCGGCCGGCTCCGGCCTCGTCGCCTTCGCGGCGGCGACCGGCGTCATGCCGCTCGACATGCCGGAATCGGTTCTCGTCCGCTTCAAGGGCGAGATGCAGCCGGGCATCACCCTGCGCGACCTCGTCAACGCCATCCCGCTCGCCGCGATCAAGGCCGGCGACCTGACGGTGGAGAAGAAGGGCAAGAAGAACGTCTTCAACGGCCGCATCCTCGAGATCGAGGGTCTGCCGACCCTCAAGGTCGAACAGGCCTTCGAGCTCACCGACGCCTCGGCCGAGCGCTCGGCCGCCGCCTGCACGGTGCGCCTCGCGAAGGAGCCGATCATCGAGTACATGACCTCGAACATCACGCTGATGAAGTGGATGATCGCGGAAGGGTACCAGGATCGCCGCAGCCTCGAGCGCCGCATCGCGGCGATGGAGGCCTGGATCGCCAACCCGGTCCTGCTCGAGCCCGACGCCAACGCCGACTACGCCGCGGTCTACGAGATCGATCTCGCCACCATCAAGGAGCCGATCCTCGCCTGCCCGAACGATCCCGACGACGTCAAGACGCTGTCGGACGTCGCCGGCGACAAGATCGACGAGGTCTTCATCGGCTCGTGCATGACCAACATCGGCCACTTCCGTGCCGCCGGTAAGATCCTCGCCGGCAAGTCGGACATCCCGACCCGCCTGTGGATCGCCCCGCCGACCAAGATGGACGCGATGATCCTGACCGAGGAGGGCTACTATGCCACCCTCGGCAAGTCGGGCGCGCGCATGGAGATGCCGGGCTGCTCGCTGTGCATGGGCAACCAGGCGCAGATCCGCAAGGGCTCGACGGCGCTCTCCACCTCGACCCGCAACTTCCCCAACCGTCTGGGCATCGACACCCGCGTCTACCTCTCCTCGGCGGAACTCGCCGCGGTGGGCGCGCTGCTCGGCAAGATCCCGACGATGGAAGAGTACATGGCGGCCGTCGGCACGCTCGCCGGCAAGTCTGCCGAGGTCTACCGCTACATGAACTTCGACCAGATCCCGGCCTTCGTGGACGTGGCCGAGACGGTCAAGTCCTGAACGGACGAGACCGCAGGGTGAGAAACGAGACGAGCCGGGGGCGACCCCGGCTCTTTTGCGTTCGGCGCGCGGCCGCACCGTCTCCGGCCCCTACGGCTGCGACCGGGCGCCGAACGGCATGGCGTGGAGCGCGACGGTCGTCCAGTGACGCGGGCGCCGTCAGTTGTTCGGGTAGGACGCCTCGATCGAGAGCGTGATCGGCACGGCGAGAATGGTCGTGTCCAGCGTGATGGCGACCTTGGTGAAGAGGCCGCCGGCGACGCTGACCGAACGCTGGACCGTGATGTTCGAGGCGGCGAGTTCCGACACGCCGGACGCGCTCGCCTGGGCGAGGGCGAAGCACACGCCGGCATCCGACGATCCGCAGCCCGAGGTGATCGTGCCGCAGGAGTTCGAGCCGATCGCCACGCACCGCGCCGTCGTCTTGGCGATCCCCTGGATCGCGTTCCACTTCCAGAAGACGATTCCGGCGTCGAGCGAACCGATGGCCAGAACGAGGAGAATCGGCGCGATCAGAGAAAACTCGACCGCCGCGGCACCGTCGTCGCGTCGAAACAGTTTCTTCATTGCACCCGCACGATGACCGTCTCCTGAAGCGGAAACACGGAGCTGATGATGGGGTCCGTCGGGAATATGTTCGTCAGAGTCGTCGAGACCGTCAATGTCACGAACTGACCACCGTAGAGATTTGTCGAACAGGATGACGTCGCCGACGACACCTGAGACCAACTCGGTGGCGATCCAGATACGCAATAATACTTGCCGGCTCCGGAACCATCGGTGGTGTTGTTGATCTTGACGACCACGGTCGGTGCGGGATCGAGCCCCGATACCGTCGTCACGACCGAGGTGACCGACGTCGCGAAGGCGGTGAAGTTCGACGACGTCAGGGCCGCGCCGTTCTTCTGCACGTATTGCGCGCCGGCGGCGACCGACGAGATCAGGCGGAGCTGGGTGTTGAAGGCGAAGCCGAAATCGACGACCAACATCAGGATCAGGGACACGACGGGCACGAGCAGCGCGAATTCGACCGCGGCGATGCCCTGTTCGGATCGCCACAGACCGACTCGCGATGTCCGGCGCGTCTTCGGCCTCATTGGATGAGCACTCCCGACGAGGTCGATGTCGCCGTCGAACCCGCGAAGCCGCGGCACGGCGAGACGGCGAGCGTGGCGCTCTGATAGATGTCGACGACGCCGCCGACGATCTGGAAACAGCCGTTCGACGGCACCGTGACCGTCTCGCTGTTGTAGATCGACACGTTGGAGGTCGGCACGTAGATCATCCCCGACAGCGTGTCGGACACCGATCCCGACTGGTAGAGATTGAACGTCCCGCCCCAGATGGCGAAGAGCACGTCGCGATAGCCGCGCGACGGCGAAGACGCGGTCGGTGCGATCGCGCTGAACGTGCCGCTCCCCAGGAGACTGACGGTTCCGCCGTAGAGCGCGAAGGTCGTCCCGGTCGCGGTGAAGGCCTTCGACGTGAGCCAGAACGACCCGCCGAACATGTGGACCGTGCCGCTGCCGCTGGAGGTCGACCCGCCGTTGCCGAAGGTCAGCGCATTGCCGTTGGCGGTGATCGACCCGCCGTAGAAGTAGACGTCGCCGACGCCGAAGGTCGTGCTCGAACCGGAGTTCAGGATGAGGGAGCCGCCCTGGAAATAGTAGGGGCCGTCACCGAATGTCATCGCGCCGTTGTTGTAGATGGTTCCGCCGTAGAAATAGAACGGCCCGGTTCCGAAGGTCAAATTCGCCGTCGACGAGTTGTTGTAGAGGCTACCACCCCAGAGATAGAACGAGCCGTTGCCGAATGTCATCGTCGATCCGGCGTTGTTGTAGATCGACCCGTAGTTGAAATAGTAGGTGGCGTTGCCGAAGGAGACCGACGCGTTTCCGTTGTTGAACAGGCTGCCCTTGAAGACGAAGGTGACCTTGGCGCCCGAGGCGACGTTGAACGCGGCGCTGCCACCGGAGTTGACGGTGATCGAACCGCCGACGACGTAGCACCCCGAGCCGAAGGTCAGGGTATTGGCGCCGTTGAAGATGAAGCTGCCCGAGATCGTCGTGGGCGAGGTGCAGTTCGGATCGGCGCTGCCGGTGCCGGGGAAGGTCAGGGTCGACCCGGTCGAGTGGATCGTTCCGTAGAGGGTCGACTGCGGCAGGGTCGCCGAGGTGTTGGTGTAGGTCTTGTCGCTGCCCCACCAGACGGTGGGGTTCACCGGCGGCAGGAGGCCGTAGTCCCAGCCGAGCATCATGCCGAGCAGCTTGCTCTTGAGGGTGGAGAGGCGGGTGTCGCTGGCATAGATGTCGGAGATCGACGCGCCGAAGGTGAACGAGCCGAGCGAGGGCGTCACCGCCGCGGTCGAACAGATGTAGAGCGCCTCGAAGAGTTGGATGTAGCCGACCTTCACCGCGGAGACGTCGATCTTCGCGGTGCCGCAGGCATAGAGATAGGTCTTCGCCTTGACCGTACAGGTCGAGCCCTTCGCGACCGCGTAGTTGTAGATGTTGATCGGACCGATCAGCGACGTGATGCAGTCGCCGCCCCCGGCGACGGATGTCCAGGACGTCGTCTCGGTCCCGATCGACGTGTTGGTCGAGAGCAGCCCCAATCCGAACTGGACGTCCTTGTCGATGACGGTCTGCAGAGCCGTGCTGCCGTCGCCGCGCGGGGAACTGCCGGCCGCGACGGTGATCGTCGCCGAGCCGAAGCCGTTGATCTCGGCGACGTTCTTCGCCGTGGCCACGGCGGTGGCGGTGGCGACGCCGTTGGAGATCGCCGAGGTCGTGTTCGACGCCGCCAGATTGGCGACGTCGGCGATCACCTGCGCCCGCTGTTTGGTCACGTAGACGAGGGAAAGGTCGACGGTGAAGGAGGCGACCAGCAGCATCGCGGAAATGAAGGCCGCGGCCATGATCGCGACGCTTCCTTCGGTCGAGCGGACGAGGCGCCGGACGATGCGCGCCGCGCGAATTCCGAACATGCAGGCGAAGGAGTGGCGGCGGCAGTTTCCGCGCATTGGGCTTCGGCCTCTGTTCCGCGCACGGTTCCGGTGGGCGTGACGGCGATGGATCTTCATCATTCGGCGCCATGCCCGATCCGACCGATCGTTTCCTCCGAGAGGCGCCGCGCAGGCGGCGCCGTCGACGAAACGTGGTCACCCGTAGATTCGCGATCCGCTGCAGGCTCTGTGGCGCGGACCGCTCTTCGCCAGATGTCCTCTCCGGACACCGACCGACGGCAACTTCCCGGCTTCGCCCGCGGAACAGTTCAGAAGACCCTGAATGGTCGCGACTTCCACCTCTCCCGTTCGAGACACGATTCCGAGCGTACGGCGCAACGCGGCTTCGTCGATCTGCACCGATTTCGCTTTGACGATCATCACCGAGACGGTCACGACAGCCGCGAACAGGAGAGCGACAACAACCAGAGCGAGCGTAATCGGAATCGTCCCATGTTTTCCGAACGGTCTTCGGTCATTGTTCCACTTCGTTCTTTATCATTGTTTAATCGGCGCGATCTCGACCTGGTCGGCATGGCGCCGACACTCGACGTCATCGGGTAAGCGCCTCGCGGACGCCCCGTCGTCGGCGCGACGGCACGCGACCGTCGTCCTGCGCGAAGAAGACCGGTCCTCGCGGCCTCAGCCCACCAGCCCCTTCATCGGCGCGATGTTCGCCGTGCCGGGGAAGACCGTCTCGGCCAAGACCCTGTCCGACAACCCGAAGCGGTCGGCGAGGAGTCCCTTGAGGGCGGCGCGGAGGTCGGTGGTCGGCTTCAGGTCGCGGCCTTCGTGGAGGTTCGTGTCGGCGAGGCCGGGCCAGTCGGCGATCACCCGGCCGCCCTTCAGCGCGCCGCCGGCCATGAGCGCCACCGTCGCCGTGCCGTGGTCGGTGCCGGCCGTGCCGTTGATGCGGACGGTGCGGCCGAACTCGGTGACGGCGACGACCACCGTGTCGCGCCACGCCGGTCCGAGGCCCGACCGGAACTCGGCAAACGCGCCGTCGAGACCGCCGAGGCGGTTGAAGAGGTTACCGCCGTTGACGCCCTCGCCGGCATGGGTGTCCCAGCCGTCGAAGGCGAGGGCCGCGACGCGGGGGCCGTCGGGCGTGGCGAGGAGACGGGCGGCGCCCGCCGCCGCCTGCCGCATGCCGGCCGGACTGTCCATGCCGCCGCGCGCCTTGGCCATCTCGCCGGTGAGCCCGCCCTGCATCGCCATGCGATCGGTGGCGAGCCCGTCGGCGAGCGCCTGCCCGAGCGCCGGGTCGGTGTGGCGGTAGAGCGCCAGCAGCCGTTCGGCGAGCGCGTCGCCGGCCGGCGCCAGCATCTGCGGCGCCCAGCCGAGGGTGGGTGCAGACCCGCGCAGCACGAGCGGCGCCGTCGAGCCGACGGCGAGGCCGCGGACGGGCGCAGCGGTCGCCATCGCGCCGACGGCGCGGTTGAGCCAGCCGCTCTCGACCCGGCCGGGGCCGGGCTCGCCGCTCTCCAGCACGTCCTGGCCGTCGAAATGCGAGCGCTCGCGATAGCCGGTCGCCACCGCATGCACCACCGTCGCCTCGCGCGCCCGGTAGAGCTCGTGGAAGACCGGCATCGCCGGATTGAGGGCGAAGAAGCCGTCGAGATCGAGCGCCGGCTTCGTCCCGTCGAGCCGGAGCGCGGCCTCGCCGTGATGGCGGACGTAGTCGGGATCGCCGATCGGCCCGACCGCGGCGAGCCCGTCGAGCCCGCCGCGCAGCACGATGACGACGAGGCGGGGATCGGGGCGGTCGGCGGCGCGTGCGGCGATCGATCCGGCGCCGAAGGCGGCGAAGGCACAGGCACCGCCGAGGAGGGCACGGCGCGTCGGCGCCCAGGAGTGAGCGGTCCGGTCCATGGTCATCTCCGCTGGAATTCGGGGGACATGAAGACGAGGGTCAGCGCCTGTTGCCGGGTCTCGGCCCGCGCCACCGCCTCGCGCGTCTCGCTCGAGGCGGCCAGCCCGATCGTGCTGTCGAGCACGCTGATCGGATGGCCGATGTCGCGCACCCGCCCCGCCGCCGCGAAGGCGACGTCGAGGCGCAGCTTCATCGCCTCCGGCGCCGCCCAGGCGGCGACGGTGTCGGGGAAGCCGTTGGGGCCGGAGGGCTGCCACAGCGGCTGGCCGAGCGCATTCATCGAATGCAGCACCGGGCCGGGATCGGGCGGCAGGGTCCCGGTCGCCCGCATCATCGCCACGAGGAACTCGCTCGGCGTGCGCAGCTTGGTCGCCGGTGCCGACCACGCCTCGTCGTCGCCGAGGAGGGCGAGCGCCACGGCCTTGAGGTCGCCCTCGGAGTCTCGGAACACGGCGGCGATGCGGTCGACGAGGTGTTGCGGCGGCCGATCCGAGACGAAGTGAGCGACGAGCTTGGTCGCGACGTGGCGCGCCGTGGCGGGCGCGCGGGCGAGATCGGCGATGACCGCCTCGCCCTGCGCCTCGCCTTCCTGCGCGTAGGTGCGGCCGAAGACGGTCGCGGGACCCGGCTGATGGGCGGCGGCGTTGAAGACGAAGGTGCCGGGCGCACCCTGCCTGCCGTCGCGACCGGCGACCGTCCAGCCGGTGATGACGTGGGCGAAGGACGTCACGTCGGCCTGGGAATAGCCGCCGCCGACGCCGAGCGTGTGCAGTTCGAGGATCTCGCGGGCGAGGTTCTCGTTGAGGCCGCGACGACGGTTCTGCCCGGCCTTGGAATCCGGGCCGACCGACTGCTGGTTGTCGAGATAGTGGAGCATCGCCGGGTGGCGTTCGACGGCGCGCACCATGTCGGCGAAGCGGCCGAGGACGTGGGGCCGGATCGCCTCGCGCTCGAACGGCCCGGCGGCGACACGGACGAACTGGTCCTTGGCGACCGAGATCGCGAAATGGTTGGACCAGAAGGCGACCAGTCGCTCGACGAAGCCGACGCCGGCATCCACCTGCGCCCTCAGCCGCGCGGAGGCCTCGGCACGGAAGAGCTTCTGCTCGAGCGACGGTTCGGCCGGCTTGGGTTTTGCCTCCATCGCGGGGGCAGGGGAGGGCGCCGGCGGCGTCATGGCCGCCATGGGCTGGGGTGCCATCGCCGGTGGCGGCGTCATGGTCTGGGCCGCCATCGCCGGCTGCGCCGTGGGGGTCATCGCGGCGATGCGTTCCCGCTCGGCCTTCACCCGTTCCTGATCCTCGAACAGGGCGACGAGTGCCGCCTCGGTCGTCGGCAGGTCGGCGCCGACCGGTGCCGTACCGGTGCGGTCGAGTTCGGCGCGGACGAAGCCGCGTGGATCGCGCGCCGCCTCGGCGAGATCACCGGGGCGGGCGCCGAGCCCGAAGCGTTGAAAGGCGACCAGCGCGCCGGCTGGATCGAGACCCGCGACCATGCGTCTTTCCTCCCGACCGGGAACAGGAATGTCAGGCTCTCTCCGAAACGCAGCAATTGAAGGGCGATTTCGTGAAATCATCGCAATCGATCTGCCGAAGATTTCATCGATCGTCGCGGCGGGATCCGGTCGCGCCGGCCGCCCTCGCCCTCTCCCTGCCGCATTCCGGCGGCAGTGAGGGCGCTCGTTCCCCTCCGATCGAAGCGTCGACCGTCGTCCCATGCGCAAGTCGTTCCTCACGCGAGCCCTCGCGGCGCCCGCCTTCCTCGCCGCGTTCCTCGTCGGCTGCGCTTCGATCGACAACGCGCCCGTCAACCGTCCCTCGGCGCTGCCGCGTCTGACGCCGGTCGCCACCATGGCCGGCGACGACACGCTGCGTCCGACCATCGTGGCGCTCGCCTTCTCCGGCGGCGGCACGCGTGCGGCCGCCTTCTCCTTCGGCGTGCTGAAGGGCCTGTCCGAGGTCGAGGCACCCGGTGGCGGCGCGATGATCGATCAGGTCCGCTTCGTCTCGGGCGTCTCGGGCGGCTCGGTGACGGCGGCCTATTTCGGCCTCAAGGGGCGCAGCGCGCTCTCCGACTTCGAGGCCCGCTTCCTCTATCGCGACGCCGAGGAATCCCTGCGCACGCAGGTCTATTCGGTCGGCAACATGATGCGCGCCATGGACGGCGGCGTGAACGACCGCTCCGGCCTGCCGACCTGGCTGCGCAACAACCTCTTCGGCAACGCCACGCTGAAGGACCTGTCGCGCCCCGGCCGCCCGGTCGTGTGGATCAACGCCTCCGACATCTACGCCAAGACGCCCTTCGTCTTCGAGCCGGTCACCTTCGCGGCGATCTGCTCGGACTGGGAGAGCTATCCGATCTCCGACGCCGTCGCGGCGTCGGCCGCCGTGCCGATCGTCTTCGCCCCCGTGGTGGTGCAGAACTGGTCGCAGAAGTGCGGCTTCAAGCTGCCCGATGAGCTCGAGGCCCAGGCCCATTCGCGCGACACCTCGCCGATCGTCAAGGCCTACCTCAAGGCGCTCGCCGACTATCGCGACGCCGACAAGGTCAAGTACGTCAAGCTGCTCGACGGCGGTCTCACCGACAACTGGGGCCTCTCCGCCTTCAACGTCCAGATGGCTGCCGCCCGCGAGCCGTGGCGGCCGATGACCAAGGCCGACGCGATCTCGGTGTCGAACTTCCAGTTCATCGTCGTCGACGCCGGCCGCAACGTCGCCGGCGACTGGACCAAGACGCTCGAGGGCCCCAACGCCCAGGAACTGCTCGACGCCGTCGCCGACACCGCCGTCGACAGCGCGGTGCGCTCGTCCTACGAGGTCATGCGCCTGCAGATGAAGCTGTGGGAACAGCGGCTGCGCCAGTGGCGCTGCTCGCTCTCGACCGAGGAAGTGTCGCAGGTGCGCGGCTCGACCGAGGGCTGGGACTGCAACGCCGTCTCCATCCGGCTCGACCGCGTCTCCTTCGAGGATCTGGGGACGGCGCGCGCCGCGCAGCTCGGCCGCGTGCCGACCCGCTTCAAACTGGCGCCGGATCAGGTCAAGATGACGGTCGAGGCGGGCGAGAGCGTCGTGCGCAAGGTGTTCGGCCCCAAGGTCGACGAACGCGAACGCTGACGCCCCCCGCCCAGGGAGACACGCGATGCACGACGAGACCTCCGCCCACGGGCACACCCATCCCGAGCCGCATGCCCACCCGCACGAGCATCGCCACGCTCATCCCCACACCCATACCCACGTGCACGAGCATCGCCACGGCGACCTCGTCCATGCCCATCCGCACGCCCACACCCACACGCACGAGCACGGCCACGAGCACGAGCATCTGCACCAGGGCGCGCACGACCATGCCGACCCGCACGAGGGCGCCGGCGACACCCACGAACACGACCACGGCGACCACCTCCACGGCAGCCACGGCCACGGCCACCGCTGAGCCCGCGCCACCCGATCGGCGCCCGCGTCGCGGCTCTTTCACCCATCGGAATTCGCTCGGCGAACACGCGCCGCACGGCGGTGCGCGCCCCCTTGACGATCGCCCGACAGTGGCTACCTCTTGTCGATCCTTCGGACATCCCCTTCCGACATCGAACGAGGAGAGCCGCCCATGGCCGCCCGCAATCCCTTCCTTCGCGAAGCCAATCTGATCGCCGGCCAGTGGGTCGGTGCCGACGGCGGCGCCACCCTGACGGTGACCAATCCGGCGACCGGCGAAGTGTTGGGCACGGTGCCGTCGGTCGGCCGCGCCGAGGTCGCTCGTGCGATCGCAGCCGCCGAGGCCGCCTTCCCGGCCTGGTCGGGCAAGACCGCGGCCGAGCGCGCCGCGATCCTGCATCGCCTCGCCGATCTGATCCTCGAGAACGTCGATGCGCTCGGCGAGCTCCTCACCCTCGAGCAGGGCAAGCCGCTGGCCGAGGCCAAGGGCGAGGTCGGCGGTTCCGCCGCCTATGTCCGCTGGTTCGCCGAAGAGGCCCGCCGCGTCTACGGCGACACCATCCCGTCGCCCTGGGCCGATCGCCGCATCCTGGTCAACAAGGAGCCGGTCGGCGTCATCGCGGCGATCACGCCGTGGAACTTCCCCTCCTCGATGATCTCCCGCAAGCTCGGCGCCGCACTCGCCGCCGGCTGCACCGCCGTGGTCAAGCCGGCCGAGCTCACCCCCTTCTCCGGCCTCGCCTGGGGCATCCTGGCCGAGAAGGCCGGCGTGCCGGCCGGCGTCGTCAACATCGTCACCGGCGTGCCCGGCCCGATCGGCGACGAGTTCATCGAGAACCCGGCCGTGCGCAAGCTGACCTTCACCGGCTCGACCGCGGTCGGCCGCATGCTCGCCGGCCGCGCCACGACGGCGCTGAAGCGCGTGTCGATGGAGCTCGGCGGCAACGCGCCCTTCGTGATCTTCGACGACGCCGACGTCGATCTCGCCGTCTCCCAGGCCGTCGCCTCGAAGTTCCGCAACTCGGGCCAGACCTGCGTCTGCACCAACCGCTTCTTCGTCCAGGCCGGCATCTACGACACGTTCGCGGCGAAGTTCACCGCCGCCGTCGCCGCGCTGAAGGTCGGTCCCGGCACCGAGCCGGGCGTCGTCCAGGGCCCGCTGATCGAGGAGAAGGCGGTCGCCAAGGTCGAGAGCTTCGTCGCCGACGCCCTCGCCAAGGGCGCCAAGGTGGCGGTGGGCGGCAAGCGCCATGCCCTCGGCCAGACCTTCTTCGAGCCGACCGTGCTGACCGGTGCGACGACCGACATGGCCTTTGCCCGCGACGAGATCTTCGGCCCCGTCGCGCCGCTCTTCCGCTTCGAGACGGAAGAGCAGGCGATCGCGCTCGCCAACGGTTCGGAATACGGGCTGGCCGGCTATGTCTTCACCCGCGACCTCGGCCGCGCCGTCCGCATGTCGGAGAAGATGAAGTTCGGCCAGATCGGCATCAACGCCGGCGTCATCACGACGGAGGTGGCGCCCTTCGGCGGCGTGAAGTCGTCGGGCTTCGGCCGCGAGGGCTCCAAGTACGGCCTCGACGACTATCTCGACGTCAAATACGTCTGCCTCGGCGGCCTGTGAAGCTGACGAGACGACGGCGCGACGCGCATGAGACGGGGACGGCGGCCTTCGGGCCGCCGTTCGCGTTTTCGCGCGCGGGGCCTCGCCGGCGGTGCGTGCCGCCATCGCATCCGATCGAAGTCGACGACGGCGCCTTCGGTGAGAATGGCGGAAAACCTCGCATTCTCATCGACCTGTGGATGCCGGCGAGATTTCGCCGACGAAAATGCGCGTTGGCCCTTGCGTGGGGCGAGAGGGGCGGCTATATCGACCCCCGTCCGGCCAACGCCGCACCGCTGCTCCCTTCGTCTAGCGGTCTAGGACGTCGCCCTCTCACGGCGAAAACAGGGGTTCGAGTCCCCTAGGGAGCGCCATCTTTCCCGATCGACGACTGCGTGACACCGGCCCCGCCGGCCGGCCTCGCACGTCCGCGTGTCGCCGCCTTTCCGCGCATGCGCCACGATTATGCACGACGCCGCGCCTTGTGCTGCGGTGCGGTATACGGTTTTCTACGCACTCGCGCCGATCGTCGGCGTCACGCGAGGGCACATGAAAAAGCTTCTTCTGACCCATGAGGGTCGCATCAACCGGGCGAAGTTCTGGTTGGCGGCACTCTATTACATCGTGATCGCCGTCGTGGTCGGCGCCCTCTTCGCGCTGCTCTGGACGATCTTCCCCGGCGAAATCGGCGAGGACGGCACCTACCATGTCGAGGGTGTCGCGGCGCTGCCCCATGTCGCGCTCGGCCTCGGCTATGTCGCCTTCTCCGTCTGGTCGGGCGTCTGCGTCGGCATCAAGCGCTACCACGATCGCGACAAGTCCGGCTGGTGGGTGCTGATCCAACTGGTGCCGGTGATCGGTGCGCTCTGGTACTTCATCGAAGCCGGTTGCCTGCGCGGAACCGTCGGCGACAACCGCTTCGGCCCCGATCCGCTGGCCGGCCAGACCGGCGCGACGGCGTGAGACGAACCGTCGGGGCGCGACCGACGGTCGCGCTCCGACGACGTCGCACTGACGCTGGGTTAGTCGTGAAATATTTGAAAAACGGGCATTTTCTCGTTCACGCTTCGCAAACCCTGAGCAACGACCGCACTTGATTTCGACACCGCTCGAGGGGTTCAATCGACACTCGCCGACGAATGGAAGCCGTTCGAGCAATGTCGATCGAATCCAGCCTGAACATTTCCCGCGATCTCGCCCGTGTGGCCGAACACATCGGTGATCAGTCCGATCCGACGCCCGCCTTCTGCGACCGCCTCACCCGCGCGATGACGCGGCTGTGGAAGGTCGGCTCCAAGGTGCTCGACGGCGACGACGTCGAGAGCTTCGACACGATCCTCGTCCGCATCGCGCCGACGTCGAGCCGCGCGGCGCGGCTGGAACTGTCCGAGAGCATCGCCACCGCCGAGGCCCCGCCGCGCGCCGTGCTGCTGATCCTCGCCCACGACTCCATCGACGTCGCCGGACCGATCCTGCGGCTGTCGCCGGCGCTCGGCGACGACGACCTCTGCGACATCGCCAAGCGTTGCGGCGTCGCCCACATGGGCGCCATCGCCGAACGTCCGACCATCTCGATGCGGGTCTGCGACATCCTCGTGCTGCGCGGCAACGACGAGGTCCGCCGCGTCGTCACGTCGAACGTCGGGGCGCATCTCTCCGACAAGGCCTTCGCTCGCCTGTCGCTGCAGGCGCGTGACGACAGCACCGTCGGTCTGGTGCTGGTCGGCCGTTCCGATCTGCCCGATCTGGTCGTCCACTTCCTCAGGACCAACGGTTCGGCCGAGGTGCGTCGCGCCCTGATCGAAATCGAGGATCGCCCGCGCACCGACGAGATCACCCATCACGTCGCCCGCTCGATCCGGGTGACCGAGGCGAGCTGGCTCGAGCCCTACGACTTCGACGCCGCCTCCGCCGTGCTGTCTCGCCTCGCCGAGGTCCGCCACAACGTCGACCCCTTCGTCCGCAAGCTCGCCCAGACCGATCGTTTCGCCGAGATCGTCCACGTCCTCGCCGCGCTGTCGCGTCTGCCGCTCGAACTGGTGCAGCACATGATGGTCGGGCTCGACACCGGCCCCTTCGTGGCGCTCGCCCGCGCCGTCGGCCTGAAGAGCGAGACCGTGCAGGAGATCCTGATGGTCGGACCGTGGCTGCACCGGCTCGATTCGCGCGCCCGCGCCGCCACCATGCTGGCCTGGACCACCACCGACATCGACGAGGCCCGCGCTCGCGTCCGTCGCTGGACCGGCGAGCAGGGCTGACGACACGTCGGTTGCGAGCCCCAGGCTCGCCCGCATACTCTCGACCCGCTCCATCGATCCGGCCGAGGACCCATGCGCGTCGACATTTCCGAACTGACCGAGACCTTCCCCGAATTCCGCGTCGGCGTGATCGTCGCGACCGGGCTCACCATTCCCGCTGAGCGTCCCGAGGCGCTCGATGCGCTGATCGGCGAGCGGGCGGCGGCGGTGCGGGCCGCCTGGGGTGGGCGCGAGCTCGGCGACATCCCCGGCATCAGGGCATGGCGGCTCGCCTACAAACGCTTCGGCATCGCCTCGACGCGCTATCGCTGCTCGGTCGAACGGCTGGTGAAGAACGTGCTCGCCGAGCGTGAGGCGCCGCGCATCAACGGCTTCGTCGACGCCTACAACGCCGTGTCGTCGAGCCACGTCTTTCCGATCGGCGCCGACGATCTCGACCGGGTGACGGGCGACGTCTTCTTCCGCTTCTCGCGGCCCGACGACACGTTCCTCGACATGTCGGGCGCGGCGGATGCCGATCCGGCCGACGCCGCGCCGAAGCCCGGCGAGGTGGTCTACACCGACGCCGAGAAGGTGCTCTGCCGTCGCTGGAACTGGCGGCAGGACGCCCGTTCGCTGGTGACGTCCGAGACGTCGCGGGTGGTGCTGACCATTCAGTCGATGGGCGTCGGCGATCTCGACGCCGCACTCGGCGATGCCTGCGGACTGATCGAGCGCTTCTGCGGGGGCAGGACCGCGGTGACGGTGGCCGAGGCGGGCGCGCCGGTCGCGGTGCTCGCCGGGGTGTGACGCCTCGGCGCGCGGGCGAGGCCCGTGCTCACGCCTCTGCCGCCATCACCGCCAGTTCGAAACCGTCGGCGACCACGTCGCCGACGGCGACGCGGAGCGCTTCCACCACGCCGTCGTGGGGGGCACGGACGACGTGTTCCATCTTCATCGCCTCGACCACCACCAGCGGCGTGCCGGCGGTGACGGTCGTGCCCGCCTCGACCAGCACCTGCACCACCGAGCCCGGCATCGGCGCGACCAGTCGGTCGGCGTGGTGATGATGGGCGGCGGCGGCCTCGTACGGGTCGCGCTCGACGAAGCGGGCGCGGCCGAGCGGCGAAGCGAGGGTCAGGGCGGCGCCGTCGGTCGTGAAACTCGCCGCGAAACGCGTGTCGCCGATGGTGACGGTGGCGCGTTCGCCGTCGAGCCGGGCGGCGACGGGGATCGCTCCGGCCTCGCCGAGGAGACGGGTGCCGGCGCGGTCGGTCAGGAAGACCAGTTCGGTCTCGCTGCCGTCTCGGGTCAGCGTCACGACGCGGCGGGTGGCGGCGTTCATCGTCCAGGCGCCGGCGGTGGCGAAGGGCGAGAACGGATCGGACGCGGCGCGCACCGCGTCGCGATCGTCGAGCGCCAGGCGGATCAGGCCGGCGGCGATGGTCAGGCGCGGGTCGACCGGCGGGTTCGGCAGCAGTTCCGCCGCATGACGGGCGATGAAGCCGGTGTCGTGGGCGTCGCTCGCGAAGCCCGGATGGGCGACGAGGCGGCCGAGGAAGTCGAGATTGGTCACCGGCCCGTCGATCGCCGTCGCGGCGATGGCGGCGGAGAGTTTGGCGATCGCCTCGTCGCGGGTCGGCGCATGGGCGATCAGCTTGGCGATCATCGGGTCGTAGTGGCGCGAGATCTCGTCGCCCGTCTCGACGCCGGCATCGACGCGCACGCCGTCGGGGAATGCGAGGCGCGTGAGACGCCCGATCTGGGGCAGGAAGTCGCGGGCCGGGTCCTCGGCGTAGAGGCGGGCCTCGATGGCGTGACCGGAGAGGCGGATCTCGCCTTGCGCCAGCGGCAGCGGCTCGCCACGGGCGACGCGGAGCTGCCATTCGACGAGGTCGAGGCCGGTGATGCACTCGGTCACCGGGTGTTCGACCTGGAGGCGGGTGTTCATCTCCATGAACCAGAAGCCGTCGCCCTCGGCGATGAATTCCACCGTGCCGGCGCCGACATAGCCGACGGCCTCGGCCGCGCGGACGGCGGCTTCGCCGATCCGGGCGCGGCGTTCGGGCGTCATGCCGGGGGCGGGGGCTTCCTCGACGACCTTCTGGTGGCGGCGCTGGAGCGAGCAGTCGCGTTCGAAGAGATGGACGGTGTGGCCGGCGCGGTCTGCGAAGACCTGGACCTCGATGTGGCGCGGCCGGGTGAGATAGCGCTCGATCAGCACGCGGTCGTCGCCGAAGGCGGCCTTGGCCTCGCGGCGGGCGGACGCCAGCGCCTCGGCGAAGTCGGCCTCGCGCTCGACCACCTTCATGCCCTTGCCGCCGCCGCCGGCCGACGCCTTGATCAGCACGGGGAAACCGACACGGGTCGCCTCGCGGGCGAGCGTGGCGTCGGACTGGTCCTCGCCGTGATAGCCGGGGACGAGGGGGACGCCCGCCTTCTCCATCAGCGCCTTGGCGGCGGCCTTGGAGCCCATGGCGCGGATCGCGGAAGCCGGCGGGCCGACGAAGATCAGGCCAGCGGTCTCGACGCTTTCGGCGAAGTCGGCGTTCTCGGAGAGGAAGCCGTAGCCGGGGTGGATGGCGTCGGCGCCGGTGGCGCGCGCCGCGGCGAGGATCTTCTCAGGCACGAGATAGCTCTCGCGCGCCGGGGCCGGGCCGAGGCGATGGGCGAGGTCGGCGGTGCGCACGTGGAGGGCGTTCGCGTCGGCGTCGGAGAAGACGGCGACGGTCTCGATGCCCATCGCCTTGGCGGTCTTCATGATGCGGACGGCGATCTCGCCGCGGTTGGCGACGAGGAGGCGGCGGAGCGGGCGGGGCGAGGTCGGGATGGTCATCGGCGCGGCCCTCTACATACGGAAGACGCCGAAGCGGGTCGGCTTCGGGGGAGCGTTGAAGGCGGCGGAGAGCGAGAGGGCGACGACGAGGCGGGTGTCGCGCGGGTCGATGACGCCGTCGTCCCACAGTCGCGCCGTCGAGTACCAGGCCGAGCCCTGTTCCTCGTATTGGGCGCGGATCGGCGCCTTGAAGATCTCTTCCTCCTCGCGGCCCCAGGCGATGCCCTTGGCCTCCAGCGCGTCGCGCTTGACCTGGGCCAGCACGCCCGCCGCCTGCTCGCCGCCCATGACGGAGATGCGGGCGTTCGGCCACATGAAGAGGAAGTTCGGGTCGTAGGCGCGGCCGCACATGCCGTAGTTGCCGGCGCCGAAGGAATTGCCGATCACCACCGTGATCTTCGGCACGTCGGCGCAGGCGACCGCCGTCACCATCTTGGCGCCGTCCTTGGCGATGCCGCCGGCCTCGTATTTGCGGCCCACCATGAAGCCGGTGATGTTCTGCAGGAACAGGAGCGGAATGCCGCGCTGGGCGCAGAGTTCGACGAAATGGGCGCCCTTCAGCGCGCTCTCCGAGAAGAGGATGCCGTTGTTGGCGACGATGCCGACCGGATAGCCCCAGATGTGGGCGAAGCCGGTGACCAGCGTCGTGCCGTAGAGCGGCTTGAACTCGTCGAACTCCGAGCCGTCGACGATGCGGCCGATGATCTGGCGGACGTCGAACGGGTGCTTGGGATCGGCCGAGACCACCGACAGGAGATCGTCCGGATCGAGCAGGGGATCACGCGGCGCGCGCACCTCGGGTCCCGCCGGCTTCGGCCGGGCGAGGCCGGCCACCGCACGGCGGGCGAGGCCGAGGGCATGGGCGTCGTCCTCCGCCATCATGTCGGAGACGCCGGAGGTGCGGGTGTGGACGTCGGCGCCGCCGAGGTCTTCGGCGGTGACGATCTCGCCGGTCGCGGCCTTCACCAAGGGGGGGCCGCCGAGGAAGATCGTCGCCTGTTCGCGCACCATGATCGACTGGTCGGACATCGCCGGCACATAGGCGCCGCCGGCGGTGCAGGAGCCCATGACCACGGCGATCTGCGGGATGCCGTCGGCCGACATCCGGGCCTGATTGTAGAAGATGCGGCCGAAATGGTCGCGGTCGGGGAAGACCTCGTCCTGGTTCGGCAGGTTGGCGCCGCCGCTGTCGACCAGATAGACGCAGGGCAGCCGGTTCTTGGCGGCGATCTCCTGGGCGCGCAGGTGCTTCTTCACGCTGACGGGGAAATAGGTGCCGCCCTTCACCGTGGCGTCGTTGGCGACCACCATGCATTCGCGACCCGAGACGCGGCCGATGCCGGCGACGAGACCGGCCGACGGCACCTCGTCGGCATACATGCCGTTCGCCGCGAGCTGGCCGATCTCGAGGAAGGGCGAGCCGCGATCGAGCAGCAGGCGGATGCGCTCGCGCACGAAGAGCTTGCCGCGGCTCTCGTGGCGGGCGCGGGCCGAGGGGCCGCCGCCTTCGACGACGCGGGCGACGCGGGCCTCGAGTTCGGCGAGCCGCGCCTCGAGTGCCGCGCGATTGGCGGCATGGGCGGGCGCGCGACGGTCGAGCCCGTCCGAAATCACCGACATGAACGTTCCCTCCGACAGACCGGGCCGCCGACGGCATCCGTTGTTGCTCCGAAGGTCCCCGAGAGGCCGACGGTTCGGATGCGCGATATGAACGAACGTTCGTTTTTTATTTTCGCGCTGTCAAGGGGGCGGAAGGGCGGATCCACCGGCCGTCCCGCCGCCACGCGCTTCGACGCATCACGAGGCGTCGCCGCGCGCCACCCTCCCATCAGGGGAGGGTGCCGAGCGAAGCGAGGCGGGTGGGGTTCGGCGCTCCGGCATCGCGAAGACCGGGATCGGACGCAGGCTCGTCGCGCATCGTCGGCGCCTGCGGTCCGCGAGGCTCTCTCACCCCACCCCTGCCCCCCCCCTGAGGGGAGGGGGAAGTCCGTCGTTCCGAGGATTCGGTGCAGCAGAGGCTCGCGAGGTTCGGTCTTCGACCCTGCGCCGCGGGGACGTCGAGCGGACGAACGTCCTCCGCCTCACGCCCCGACGGCGCGCAGCACCAGGTCGACGTGCAGCGTCACCAGCTCGCCCTCGCCGAGGCGGCCCTCGGGGCGGTACCACTCGCAGATGCCGGTCATCATCGAGATCAGGGCGTAGGTCGTGATCTGCAGATCGTCGACGCGGAAGAGGCCGGCGTCGCGGCCGCTCGCCAGGATGGTCTCGAGCCGGCGCTCGTAGTCGCGGCGCATGGCGACGATCACGGCGCGGTTCTCGGGGTCGAGGCTGCGCAGCTCGGAGTTCGCCACGTAGACCTGCATGCGGCGCATCATGTGATAGCGGGCATGGAAGGCGGTGAAGGCGACGAGCCGATCGCGCGGCGTGTCGTGGCCGACCAGCGCCTCGTCGAGGCGGGCGATCAGCGTCTCCATGTGCGTGCGCACGATGTCGAACAGCAGCGCCTGCTTGGTCTCGAAGTGGTTGTAGAGCGACCCCGGCTGGATGCCGACCTCGGCGGCGAGACGGCGCAGGCTCATCGCCTCGAAGCCGTGCTGCCAGATCAGGCGGGTACCGGCGGCCCGGATCGCCTCGAAGGTCTTCTCTCCCACCGAACCCAACGTGCGCGCCATGCCGACGATCTCCTCGCCATGAGCATTACGGCTTCGAGGGGCGATCCGGCAAGCGCCGATCGCGTCGCGGCGATGGACCGTCACGGTTGGTGCCGGTCAAAAATATACAATTGGAAATAATCCCACCTGCACTTGTATTCATACGTAGTTATCAAAAAATCAACCATATCTCTGACGTTACGTCATTGTACTTTCGCGTCGAATTGCCCTGTTTCTCTGATCGGCTTGAATGTCTGTTTACCGCTCAAAGTCTATCGTTTGGCGTCGAAGTTGAATTGCATTGAGTTTGCAGAAAATTCATGCGTTACCTGACGGCAGAACAAAATCGGGGAGGAACACCGATGCACACCGTCTTCATGGTCGACGACAGCGTCGCCAATCTCGTGTTGCTCCGCCAGTTGGTCGGGCGCCTCGACGAGAGCGATACCATGGCCTTCACCGATCCGCTGGCGGCGCTCGAAGCCCTGTGCGAGGTGGATGTCGACCTGATCCTCGTCGACTACGTCATGCCGGGCATCGACGGCATCGAGTTCATTCGCCGCGCCCGCCAGATCCCGCGTCATGCGATGGTGCCGGTCGTCATGGTGACGACCATCGTCGAGCGGTCCGTCCGGCTCGAGGCGTTGCAGGCGGGGGCGACCGACTTTCTCTCCAAGCCGATCGAGCCGCTCGAGTTCAAGGTGCGGGTGCGCAACCTGCTGGCGCTGAGCCGGGCGCAGAAGGCGATGGCGGCGCGCGCCGAGCAGCTCGACCTCGAAGTCGCGGCCAAGACCCGCGAACTCGCCGATCGCGAACGCGAGGTCATCTGGCGCCTGTCGCGGGCGACGGAACGGCGCGACACCGACACCGGCGACCACATCGCCCGCATGTCGCGGATCTGCGGCATCCTCGCCCGCGGCATCGGCCTGCCGGAGTGCGACGCGCAGTTGGTGGAGATCGCCGCGCAGATGCACGACGTCGGCAAGGTCGGCATCCCCGACGAGATCCTGTTCAAGCCGGGGCCGCTGTCGGCGGAGGAGCGGACGGTCATGGAGACCCATGCCGAACTCGGCTGGAACATTCTCGAGGGCTCGAACTCGCGCCTGCTCCAGCTCGCCGCCAACATCGCCATCAGCCATCACGAGAAGTGGGACGGCACCGGATACCCGCAGGGACTCGCCGGCGAGGCGATCCCGCTCGAGGGCCGGATCACCGCGCTCGCCGACGTGTTCGACGCCCTGCGCTCGGTCCGCCCCTACAAGAACGCCTGGCCGCTCGACAAGGCATGCGACTTCGTCGTCGAGGGCGCGGGCAGGCATTTCGACCCGATGCTGGTCCAGGTCTTCCTCTCGTTCTTCGACGAGATTGCCGCGATCGCCGGCGGCAGCGACGAAGCGGAGGCCTCGGCAGCCTGAGGACCATCCACCCGACCATCGCGATCTGACGACGGCCGATCGGCCGATCGGAGACACCACATGACGCCCAATCGTCGCTCGGCGGTTCTGACCTTCGCCACCTTTTCCGTCGCCGCCGTGGTTCTGGCGGTGCTGCCGTCGATGGCGGCGCCGCTCGCCCGCCCCGCCGGAGAGCCCGTTCTGACCGTCACCGGCAAGATCTCGCAGACCAATGTCGGCGAGGCCGCGGTCTTCGACATGGGCATGCTCGCGGCCCTGCCGTCGCGCGTCACCGAGACGGAGACGCCCTGGACCAAGGGCAAGACGCGCTTCGAAGGTCCGCTCGCCGCCGCGCTCCTCGACAAGGTCGGGGCGAGCGGGACGATGCTCCGGATCGTGGCGCTCAACGAATATGCCGTCGACGTTCCGATCGAGGATTTCCGCAAGTGGCCGGTGATCCTGGCCACCCGTCGCGACGGCCGGCCGATGCCGGTGCGCGACAAGGGACCGATCTTCGTCATCTACCCGTTCGACGCCGATCGGGGGCTGTGGAACGAGACCTATTTCGCGCGGTCCGCGTGGCAGGTGAAGTCGATCGAGGTTCGCTGAACCTCCGGTCGGCCGTCGGATCGAACGGGAGCCGGGAATGAACGGGCATCGGTTGTTTCGCGTCTACAACGTTGCGATCCGCCGCAACAAGGCGATCGTGGCGATGCTCTTCGCCGGCCTGATGCTGTTCGGCGCGGTGCTCGGGACGTTCCATGCCCTGTGGGTGCGCAACCAGTCGGTCGCCGCCTCCGTCCGCGAGGATGCGATGTGGGCGGCCTATCAGACCGATCGCGAGGTCGTGCGTCTCGGCGAGGCGCTGCACGTCGCGTCGCATCGGCCGATCGGTGCGCCGATCGACGACATTCTGCTGCGCTTCGACATCCTGTTCTCCCGTCACGCGGTGATGGAAGAGGCCGATCTCTCCGCCAAGTTCCGCGACGACCCGCGGCTGATCGGGCCGGTCCGCGCCGTGGGCGAGACGGTGCGGCACATGGTGCCGGTGTTCGATCGCATGGCGGCGGCCGGCCGCGCCTCGCAGGACGAGATCGCCGCCATGACCGAGGCGACGGCGGGGCTGCGCAAGACGACCGAGACGCTGCTGACCCAGACCCATCACGTGCTCGCCGATCTCAAGGCCCTCGGCCGTGCCGAGACCTCGCGCATCTATCAGATGCTCGCGGGCGCGATCGCGGCCATGACGTTGGCGCTCGGCACCGTGATCGTGCAGATCTGGCGCCAGTTGCGGCAGCTCGAGGGCGCGCGCTTCCGGCTGCAGCGCCTCTCCGAGGAACTGGCGCAGTCGGCCGCCGAGGCCGAGGCCGGCAACCGTGCCAAGACCGCCTTCCTCGCCACCATGAGCCACGAGATCCGCACCCCGCTCAACGGCATCGTCGGCCTGTCCGAGCTCTTGGCGGGCGGTCGTCTGGAGGCCGAACAGGCCGAACAGATCCGCATGATCCGCCAGTGCTCCGACGGTCTCGTCGGGTTGATCGACGACATCCTCGACTATTCCAAGTTCGAGAGCGGCAAGGTCGATCTCGAGAGCCGTCCGACCGATCTCGGCGAGATCGTCGAGAGCGTCGTCGACATGTTGTCGCCCAGGGCCGAGGCCAAGGGGTTGGCGATCGTCGCGGCCCATCCGATGGCGCGCCATCTCACCGATCCGACGCGTCTCCGGCAGGTGCTGGTCAATCTGGTCGGCAATGCCGTCAAGTTCACCGACCACGGTGCCGTGGCGATCCGGGTCTTCGAGATCGGCCGGCGCGACGGTTCGTGCACGCTGCGGTTCCTGATCGAGGATACCGGCATCGGCATTTCGGCCGAGAACCAGAAGCGGCTGTTCCAGGAATTCACCCAGGCCGACGCCTCGATCGGCCGGCGCTTCGGCGGCTCGGGACTGGGGCTCGCCATCTCCCGTCGGATCGTCCAGGCCATGGGTGGCGACATCCGGGTGGAGAGCCGCGAAGGGCGGGGCACGACGTTCCGCTTCGAGATCCCGGTCGAGCGGGTCGGCGACAGCGACGTCGATGCGCCGAGCGTTCCCTTCGCGCTCGGGGTCGCGGCCGACACGCCGATCGTCGAGCGGGCGATCGGGCGTCTCTTCGCGGTCGTCGCCGGTGGCGGTGCGGCCGTTCCCGAGGCCGGACGGCGGCGGATCACGATCGTCGACGTGGCGACCTGGGAGCGGATGCGCGGCGAGAGCGGTCGCGACCGGCGCGAGGAGGTCGTGGTCTTCGGCTTCGGCGCGCGCCGTTTCGCCGGCGAGGTCGCAGACGTCGTCGAGGGAGCCTTGACCACGCGTCGTTTCGCGACGGTGCTCGCCCATCGCGTCAACGGAACGACGGCGGCGACCGCCGCCGTGTCTCGGGCGACCGGGTTCGGCCCGGAGACCCGTCTCGCCGAAGGCGCCCTGCCGCGCGGGCGGGTGCTGGTGGTCGAGGACAACCGGGTGAACCAGACCGTCGCCGTCGGCATCCTGTCGCGGCTCGGCTTCGCGACGGAGGTGGTCGACAACGGCCGGCGGGCCGTGGAGCGGCTGGCGCAGGGCGGCATCGACATCGTCCTGATGGACATGCAGATGCCCGAGATGGACGGGCTCGAGGCGACGCGGGTGATCCGCGCCGGCGACGGGCCGGGCCGGGCGCTGCCGATCGTCGGCCTCACCGCCAATGCCTTCGCCGCCGACCGCGAGGCCTGCCTCGCCGCCGGCATGGACGACTTCGTCGCCAAACCGGTGACGCGGACGAAGCTCGCCGCCGTGCTCGCTCGCTTCCCGCTGCCGGTCTCCGACGCGCCCGCCCTGCCGGTGCCGTCCGAACCGATCGGTCGCCCGGTGCCGACGGTGCCGTCGACCGCAGCCGAACCGGCCGCCGTCGACGTGCTCGACGGGCTCCACCGCGACGGGCTCGCCGAGGCGATCGGCGTCGAGGGGCTCGCCGAGCTCGGGGCGATCTTCCGCGCCGATGCGACCAATCTGATCGACGAACTGGGCACCGCCCACGGCGACGACGACACCGAGACGGTGCGCCGGGTGCTCCACACGCTGGAGGGCGCGTCCGCCAATCTCGGCGCGGTCGGTATCGTCGCCGCGATCGCGTCGCTCAGGGCGGCCGGCATCGGGCGACCGGACGAACTCGGCCGACTGGCGGCCAGCGTGCTCACCGGTCAGCAGGCGATGGTCGCCGACGAGGAACGCCGCGCCACGCGCACTCTGCCGGCGCGGTGCGCCTGAGGCGTCAGGCGGCGCCGTGCAGCCGCAGGAGGGCGGGGCCTTCCCACGCCTTGGGCAGAGGTGCCGCCCACCCGCCGATCTTCGAGGTCGTGAGCCCCAACCTGACCAACCCTTCGGCCAGCGTGATCGCCGCGGCGACGCCGTCGATCACCGGCACGCCGTGGGTCTGCGACAGTTCGCGGGCGAGGTCGGTCATGCCGGCGCAGCCGAGCACGATCGCCTCGCAGCGGTCCTCGACGAGGGCGCGGGCGATCTCGTCGGAGATGCGGCGGCAGGCGTCCGACCCCGGCTCCTCCAGTTCCAGCACGGCGACGTCGGCGGCGCGCACCCGGGCGCAGCGCGTGGCGAGGCCGTAGCGAGCCAGATTGGCCTCGATCGTCGGCACCGAACGGGCGAGCGTCGTCACCACCGAGAACTTGTCGGCGACGAGGCTCGCGACGTGGAAGGCGGCCTCCGAGATGCCGATCACCGGCTTCGGCGACAGCGCGCGGGCGGCGTCGAGGCCGGTGTCGTCGAAACAGGCGACGACGTGGGCGTCCGCCCCGGCGGCGATCGCTTCTTCGACGCGGGCGAGCATGCCGGGCACCGCCATGGCGCCGTCGAAGGGGCCTTCGATCGAGGCGGGGCCGGTGCGGCTCTCGTCGGCGCGGATCTCGGTGCCGGGGCTCGCGACGGCGCGGGCGACGATCGCCGCCTTCTCGGTCATCGAGGCGGTCGTGTTGGGATTGACCAGATGGATCAGCATGGATGTCTCACACGAGGCCGGAGCCGGAATCGTCGCCGTGGCGGGTGCGGCGGGAGGCGATGGCACGGATGGTCGAGAGCGTCAGCGCGATCACCAGGAAGGAGACCGCGGACGTGACCGTGCCGAGCGCGTAGATGTCGGGCGTCGTCACCGTGGTGGTCAAGCCCTGCAGATCGAGCGGCAGCGTGTTGACCGAACCGATCGCCTGGCTCGAGCGCGCGATCTCGTCCCACGACAGGGTGAAGCCGAAGAGGCCGATGCCGACGACCGAGGGCAGGATGATCGGCAGCACCACGTGACGGAAGGTCTGCCACGGCGTCGCGCCGAGGTCGCGGGCGGCCTCCTCGTAGCGCGGGTCGAAGCGGTTGAAGACGGCGAACATGATCAGCAGGCCGAAGGGCAGCGTCCAGGTCAGATGGGCGCCCAGCCCCGAGGTGAAGAGGCCCATGGCGGTGGTGTAGTGGCGCTGGATGTCGGCCCAACCGTACTTGTCGGCGAGGTGCTTCACCAGATCGTCGAGGAGGCGGAACTCGAGACCGATGCCGAGCGAGGTGACGATCGACGGCACGATCAGGCTCGCCACCGCGACGTAGAAGAGGAAGGCGGAGCCCGGGAAGCGTCTGCGGAAGGCGAGGCCGGCGGAGACCGAGATCACCACGGTCAAGAGCATCACCACGAGGCCGAGCTTCATCGAGCGCCAGAAGGCGGCGGCGATGTCGACGATGCCGCCGCCCTCGAAGAGCTTGCGGAACCAGGTCAGCGACACGCCGTTCATCGGGAAGGTGAGGCCGCCGTCGGCGCCTTGGAACGACAGGACGAAGATCGCGATCATCGGCCCGTAGAGGAAGAGCACATAGGCCGTGAAGAAGGCCGCCAGGAGATAGAAGGCGCGCGGGCGGGCGTCGGTCATCTCACAGTTCCTTGCGCACGTCGACGATGCGGGACATGGCGGCGATGATCATCAGGGTGACGCCGAGCAGGATCACCGCGTTGGCGGCGGCGACCGGGAACTGCAGGGCGTTGAGATGGGTCTCGACCACCTTGCCGGCGGAGGCGATCTGCTGGCCGCCCATCACGCCGATGGTCACGAAGTCGCCCATGACGATGGTGACGACGAAGATCGAGCCGATGACGATGCCGGGCTTGCAGAGGGGAACGATGACGTTCCACAGCGTCTGCCAGCCGGTGGCGCCAGCGTCGCGGGCGGCCTCGAGCAGCGCCTTGTCGATGCGGACCATCGAATTGAAGATCGGCACCACCATGAAGAAGGTGAAGAGGTGGACCAGCGCCAGCACCACCGAGAACTCGGAATAGAGCAGCCATTCCACCGGCTTGTCGACGAAGCCCGCCCCCACCAGCGCCTTGTTGACGAGGCCGTTGCGTCCCAGGAGAGGGATCCAGGCGATCATGCGGATGACGTTCGAGGTCCAGAACGGGATCGTGCAGAGCAGCGACAGCGCGATCTGCCAAGTGGTCGAGCGGACGTGGAAGGCGAGGAAATAGGCGACGGTGAAGCCGATCAGCAGCGTCAGCGCCCAGACCAGGAAGCAGAACTTCAGCGTCTGGCCGTAGGTCTTCAGCATGGTGCAGGCTTCGGGGAGCTTCGTCAGGCAGCCCTCGAAACTCTCGGTATAGCCGCGGCCGGAGAAGGTCGGGATCATCTCCCAGTCGTTGTAGTCCCAGAAGGAGACCATGACGACGAGGGCGAGCGGGATCAGGAAGAAGGCGAGGAAGACCAGCGCCAAGGGCGCGGCCTGGGCCCAGGCCACCATGTGGCGGGTGATCGTCGCGGGGATGGTGACCAGCTTCATCGCGTCGCTCCTCGGCGGCGGCGGGAGGACCCGCCCGGATCGCTCCGGGCGGGCAGGCGTCAGGGACGGCGCAGCGTCACGAGGCGATGAACTCGTTCCACTTGCGGACCATGTAGTCGTTCTCGTCCATCACGGCGTTCCAGCAGGCGACGTTGCCCATGCGGTCGTCGTAGGAGCCGCCGTCGCGCAGGCTGCCCGCCTTCTCGAGCAGCTGGCCCGACGGCGAGAGGATGTCCTTCTCGGCCGCCTTGCCTTCCATCCAGTAGGCCCACTCGTAGGGCTCCATGTTGGCCTTTGCGGTCGAGAGAACGGCCGAGTAGTAGCCCTGGCGGTTGAGATAGGCGCCGGCCCAGCCCGACAGGAACCAGTTGACGAACTCGTAGGCCCAGTCGAGCTTCGGACCGGAGACGGCCTTCGACACGCAGAAGCCCGAGGCCCACGAACGATAGCCTTCCTTCAGCGGCTGGAAGACGCAGGGGATGCCCATCGAGCGGACCTTGGTGACGGCCGGCGACCACATCGACTGGATGACGGTCTCGCCCGAGGCCATCAGGTTGACGGACTCGTTGAAGTCCTTCCAGAAGGCGCGGAACTGACCGGCCTTCTTGGCCTCGGTCAGGATCTTCATGGTGAGATCGATCTCGGCCTTGGTCATGTTGCCCTTGTCGGCATACTTGTACTGGCCGGTCGCTTCCACCACCATCGCGGCGTCCATGATGCCGATGGAGGGAATGTTCAGGATCGAGGCCTTGCCCTTGAACTCGGGGTTCAGCAGTTCGGCCCAGGACGAGATCGGGCGCTTGATCAGGTCGGGGCGGATGCCGAGCGTGTCGGCGTTGTAGACCGTCGGGATCAGCGTCACGAACTCGGTCTGCTCCTTGGCGAAGGTCTTGGAGGTCTCACCCTCGAGGTAGAGCACCTTCCAGGGCGCGGTGCCCTGGCCGCCGATCTTCTTGCCGTTGGGCAGCTGACCCTTGGTGAAGACCGGGGTGATGTTGTCGAACTCCTTGATCTTCTTCGCATTCAGCGGAAGGATGTTGCCCGACGGGATGAGCTTCTTGAGGCTGAAGTACTCGGTGTCGAGGACGTCGAAGGAGTTCGGCTGGGTGATGACGCGCTTGGTGACGTCGTCGGTCGTGGCGGTGACGTATTCGAGCTTGATGCCGGTGTCGGCGAAGCACTTCTTGGCGATGTCGTCGCCTTCGTTGACGGCGGTGCCGAGGTAGCGCAGCACCTTCGGCTCCGCGGACTTCACATAGGGAAAGCCGGTGATCGCACCGGAACCGGCGGCGAAGCCGGCGACGCCGGCGGCGCCCTTCAGGAACGAGCGGCGATCGAGGCCGGTGGTCTTGGAAGTCACGTCGGACATCTGGCAGTCTCCCGAGGTGAGGCGTCGCCGACGGCGAGGCCGAAGAAGTGGGTCGGATTTCACGCGAGCGGGTGGGCGTTCGCCTCGTCCCATTCGATCGAGACGACGGCGCCCGGTTCGAGCGGGGCGCGGTCGAATTCGGCTTCCTGGATCAGGGCGAGGTGTTCGGCGCCGTCGGCGGTGGTGACGGCGACGTGGACGTGGGTACCCTGATATTCGGTGGTGCGAACGAAGGCGGGGCGCGGTCCGTCACCGGGGATCAGACGGGTCTGGTCCGAGCGCACGGCGAACTTCGCCTCGCCGATGGTCACGACGTTGTGGCCGCCCATGAAGCGGGCGACGAACTCGGTGCGCGGGGCGTTGAAGATCTCGCGCGGCGTGCCCTGCTGCTCGATGCGGCCGCCGTTCATCAGCACCACGAGGTCGGCGAGCGCCATCGCCTCTTCCTGGCCGTGGGTGACGTGGATGAAGGTGATGCCGAGTTCGCGCTGGAGGCGCTTCAGCTCGGTGCGCATCTTGACGCGGAGGAACGGGTCGAGGGCGGAGAGCGGCTCGTCGAGCAGCAGGATCTGCGGCTCGGTGACGAGGGCGCGGGCGAGCGCGACGCGCTGCTGCTGGCCGCCGGAGAGCTGCGAGGGCAGGCGGTCGGCGTAAGGGCTCATCGCCACGAGGTCGAGCAGCTCGCGGGCGCGGCCGTGGCGGGTCGGCTTGTCGACGCCGCGCATCTTGAGGGCGAAGGCGACGTTGTCGAGGACGCTCAGGTGGGGAAAGAGCGCGTAGGACTGGAACATCATCGCCGTGCCGCGTTTGGCCGGCTCGAGGTCGGTGACGTTCGAATGGCCGAGCACGACGTCGCCGTCGGAGACGGTCTCGTGGCCGGCGATCATGCGCAGCGTCGTCGTCTTGCCGCAGCCCGAGGGGCCCAGCAGGCAGCAGTAGGTGCCGGCGGGGATCTTCAGGTCGATGCCGTCGACCGCGGTCACGGGGCCCCAGCGGCGGGTGACGGCGGCGAGTTCGAGGGCGGCGGGCTGGGCCATGCTTGCTCCGTCTGCGTGAGGCGCGGGACCGGTCGGGTCGCCGGAGATTTCGCAAGCGGCGTGCCAAGGCGGGGGCAGGGACGGTCGGCCTTGAACGGTCAGGGTTTTCCCCGATTTCGCCGGTGCTCGCCGGCGCGGCGGTCAGAGCCTCGCATGCCTGAAAAAGAGGCATATGCACACGAAGTGCGACAACATTGTATACAATAATTGCCGGTTGTCGCAGCGTCGCGCGGATTATATTGGATGCGCAGGGCGCGATCGCGCCGGATTCCCGGACGGGCCGCGACGCCCGCCGGATCGGGGAGTGACACGATGACGATCACCGCGACGGACGGCGACAGCCGGGGGGCACGGGCCTCGCGCGCGGAGGTCATTCATCGCGACATCGTCCGCGCCATCCTCGAGCAGCGCCTCGGCCCCGGCACCAAGCTCGGCGAGGACGAGGTCGGCGCCATCTACGGCGTCAGCCGCACCATCGTGCGCGCGGCGCTGCAGTCGCTCGCCCACGAGGGCATCGTCGTCATCGAGAAGAACCGCGGCGCCTTCGTCGCCCATCCGACGGTGAAGGACGCGGCCGAGGTCTTCTCCGCCCGCCGGCTGATCGAGCCGGTGATCACCGAGCTCGCGGCGGCGAACTGCGACGCCGCCGGCGCGAAGCTGCTGGCCGAGCATTTCGCCCGCGAGAAGCAAGCCGAGCGCGAGGGCGACGACCGTGCCGCCATTCGGCTGTCGGGCGAGTTCCATCTGGTGATCGCCCGTATCGCGGGCCAGGGTGTCTACGAGAACTTCCTGCGCGAGCTGGTCGCGCGCTCCTCGCTGATCATCCTGCTCTACCGCCGATCGCGGTCGCAGTGCTGCAAGGTCGACCACCACGCCGCGCTGGTCGAGGCGATCACGTCGGGCCGCGCCGAAGAGGCGGTACGGCAGATGACGGTGCATCTCGACGAGATCGAGCAGGATCTCGAACTGGTCGAGACGGCGATGCCGGCGAAGCCGCTGTCGGAACTGCTGGCGGGGTGAGGTTTCGTTTCCGCCGGAACGAAGACGACTCTTTTCCCTCTGTTCGGCTTCATGTTGAGGTGCCCGGCCGACGGCCGGGCCTCGAAACACGAAGCCACGACGGGTCGTGCCACTCGGCCCTTCGCCCTTCGAGGCCCGGCGCTGCCGGGCACCTCAGGATGAAGGGCCTCCGCGACGGGTGCGAACAGATGCGGCGCGCGCCGTCCCGTCTCAGAACTCGACGTCGAGTTCGTCGAGGTCTTCCGGCTCCTCGAGCGCGGCGGCGATCCATTCCTTCATCGGCGCCCAGTCCATGATGGTGGCGCGGTAGGCTTCCGAGATCGGGTCGAGCTTGACGTCGTAGGTGGTGAAACGCGTCGCCACCGGGGCGAACATCGCGTCGGCGAGCGTCGGGGCGGCGCCGAAGAGGAAGGGGCCGCCGGAACGGGCGACCGCCTCGCTCCAGATCTTCTCGATCCTGGCGATGTCGCCGAGCGCGCCGGCCCAGACCTTGAAGCCGGGATAGTGCGCCTTGAGGTTCATCGGCAGGGCCGAGCGCAGATTGGCGAAGCCGGAATGCATCTCGCCGGAGATCGAGCGACAGCGGGCGCGCGCCGTCTTCTCCTTGGGGATCAGGCCGCAGTCGGGGCGCAGTTCGTCGAGGTATTCGGCGATCGCCAGCGTGTCCCAGATCTCCAGCCCGTCGTGGGCGAGACAGGGGACCAGGAAGGACGGCGACAGCAGCAACAGTTCGGCGCGGGTCGAGGGATCGTCGAGCGAGGCGAGCCTCTCCTCGAAGGCGATGCCGCTCAGCTTGGCGATCAGCCAGCCGCGCAGCGACCATGAGGAATAGTTCCGGCTCGAGATGGTCAGCGTGGCGGCCATTTCGTCTCTCCTCCCGGCGCGCGATCGGTGCCTCGTTGCCTCGATCGGCACTCCGCTTCGCGTCCGCGGAGAGAATTATCTCGCACCTGCCGAAAATTTGCACTAGCCTTTTCGAAAGGCAGACCTCGCGACCGGACCCCGACCAGCGCATGCTCTATCTCGCCTATCAGAGCCGCGACGACCTCCTCGACCCGCTCCGCACGGTGGCGACGACGCTGCGTTCGGGGCTGGTGCCGTGGCTTTCCGGCATGCCGCAGAACGGGTTGTCCTCGCTCGCCGCCGCCTACGAGATGATCGCGCGGGCGAAGCTCTCCCATTCCCGTCCCGCCTGGGGCATCGACACGGTGACGGTCGGCAACGAGCGGGTTGCGGTCGAGGAGAAGGCGCGTTTCGTCTCGCCCTTCGGCACGCTGCTGCATTTCCGCAAGGACGTGGCGACGCCGCAGCCGCGGGTGCTCGTCGTGGCGCCGCTCTCCGGCCATTTCGCCACGCTGCTGCGCAACACCGTCAAGACGCTGCTCGCCGATCACGACGTCTACGTCACCGACTGGCACAATGCCCGCGACGTGCCGCTGGAGCAGGGCGGCTTCGGCTTCGAGGACTACGTCGAGGACATCATGACGTTCCTGCGCGTGCTCGGCCCCGGCACCCACGTGGTGGCGGTGTGCCAGCCCTGCGTCCAGGTGCTGTGCGCCACGGCCCTCATGGCCGAGGAGGACGACCCGTCGACGCCGCGGTCGATCACGCTGATGGCGGGGCCCGTCGACACCCGGATCAACCCGACCGAGGTCAACGAACTCGCCACGTCGAAGCCCTTCGACTGGTTCGAGAAGAACCTGATCGCCACCGTGCCGAGCCGCTTTCCCGGCGGCGGACGGCGGGTCTATCCGGGCTTCCTCCAGCTCTCGGCCTTCATGGCGATGAACATGGAGCGCCACGTCAAGGCGCATCTCGAGCTCTACTGGAACCTCGTCAAGGGCGAGTCCGAGAAGGCGGAGACGACCAAGACCTTCTACGACGAATATTTCGCCGTGCTCGATCTCGACGCGCAGTTCTATCTCGAGACGATCTCCTGGGTGTTCCAGGAGGCGCGGCTGCCACAGGGGCTGATGACGCATCGCGGCCGCAGGGTCGATCCCGCCGCCATCCGCCGTACGGCGTTGCTGACGGTCGAGGGCGAGCGCGACGACATCTGCTCGCTCGGCCAGACCGCAGCGGCGCACGATCTCGCCTCGTCGCTGAAGCCCTACCGCAAGCGCCACCACATGCAGACCGGCGTCGGCCACTACGGCGTCTTCTCCGGTCGCCGCTGGGAGAACCAGATCTACCCGATCGTGCGCAACGTCATCCTGTCGTCGGACTGAGCGGCGGACGGCGTCACGACGAGAAAAAGGCCGCCCTCGGGGCGGCCTTCGTCTTTTCGGCGCGAACCGTCGTGTCAGTCCCTGGCGAAGGGGCGCATCTTCATCAGCGTGCGGTCCTTGAGGACGACGTGATGCAGGATGCCGACGATCGCGTGGGCGAGGGCGATCGCCAGCAGGGCGTGGCCGAAGAACTCGTGCATCTCGCCGACGGTCCCGGCGAAGGGCTGCTTCGTCGTCCAGGGCGAGGCGATCTCGAAGAGGCCGAAGAAGGGCACCGAGCGGCCGTTGGCGAAGCTCGTCACGGTGCCGCCGATCGGCACCAGGATCATCAGCAGATAGAGGATGCCGTGGCCGGCCTTGGCGGCGAGGCCGGCGAGCGGCTCCCACGGGGTCTTCTCGGTCTCCGGCGCGGCGTGGGTCAGGCGCCACAGGATGCGCACGAGGACGAGCGCGAAGACCAGCACGCCGATCGACTTGTGCGCCATCATCAACTTCGTGGCGATCTCGCGCGGCTGATCCTCGCGCAGCACGGCGAGGACCCAGGCGGCCGGGATGAGCAGCGCCATGGTCCAGTGAATGGCCTTGAGGCCGCCATCCCAGTTGCGGGGCGCGGCGGAGGCGGGAAGCGCGGACATGGAAATTCTCCGATGAAAAGAACGGGGAGGAACCCGCGAAGGTCTGCCACGTCCGCGGGATGCCGTCAGCTTAAACTCCGTTCATGAAACGAATGCGGCCCGCGTCGAGGGCGCGGGCCGCAGGAATTCGGTGTCGGCGGTCGTCTCAGATCAGGCCTACGCAGAGGCCGGAGACGAACAGGAACGCTGCCGCGAACATGATCAAGTCGAAGGGACGGGTCCGGTTCATGGGCTCCTCCTGACGATTCCGATCGGGGATATCGCTCCATCAACCGTTCTGCGACGGCTTTGTTCCAATCTACCCCCTGCACCGACCACGCGGAAGGCGAATTCGTTGCTGCGATGCGGTGGCGGAGGGAAGGATTTTCCACGCGATCGCGAAATCGGGCGCCGTCACCAGGGCAGGACGCCGCCGTCCCAGACGTGGAAGACCGGTGCGCGCGACAGGCTCATGCGATCGACGATGCGGGTGATGCCGGTGGCGCTCATCTCGGCCGAGATGTCGGCATCCGAGCCGCCCATGTCGGTCTTGACCCAGCCGGGGTGGCAGACGGCGACGACGATGCCGTCGCCGGCGAGGTCGGTGGCGAGGCACTGCATCACCTTGTTCACCGCGGCCTTGGACGAGCGATAGGCGACCGAATCCGACTTCTGCTGTGACATCGAGCCCATGCCGGAGGAGATGGTCAGCACCTTGGCGTGTTCGACGAGGCGCAGGTTGGGCAACAGCGCCTGGGTCACGGCGAGCGGCGCCATCGTGTTGACCCGCAGCGTGTCGAGCCAGCCGTCGAAGTCCATGTCGAGGGTCGACTGGCGGGCGGGGCCGAGCACGCCGGCATTGTTGATCAGCACGTCGATCGGCCGACCGGCGAGCCTTGCGGCGAGGGCTGCGATCGAGGCGGGATCGGTCACCTCGAGGCGATGGACCTCGATGCGGCCGGGATGGCTCTCGATCACCGCGGCGAGTTCGTGCAGGCGCTCGGGGTCGCGCACGGTGGCGATGACGTCGTCGCCACGCTCGGCATAGGCCGTCACGAGGGCGAGGCCGATGCCGCGCGCCGCGCCGGTGATCAGGACCGTGGCCATGGGCACATCCTCCGTTCGGGGTGTCGGCCCGAGAATGCGTCGAATTTCACCGGCGCGAAAGAGCCGGGTGCGCCGGGCCGGTCAACGGGCCGTCGTGGTCGGGCGGGCGAGCGTCCGGCGCATGAAGATCTCGCTCTGGCCGTCGGCCACGAGGTCGGCGAGCGGCGCCACCTCGACGAAGCCGAGCGCGGCGTAGGCGGCACGCGCGCGCACGTTCCATTCGGTGACACAGAGCCAGAGCTCGCGTTCGCCGTCCTTCGCCGCCTCCGCCGCCATCCAGTCGATCACGGCGCGGGCGATGCCGAGGCCCTGCGCCTGCGGGAACACCGCGATGGTCTCGAGATAGGGGCCGCGCATGAAGGGATGGCGGATCGAGAGATAGCCGACGGCTGCTCCCTCGCGTTCCAGCACGAAGCGATGGCCGCCCGGCGTCGTCTTCGCCATCCGCGCCGCCCAGGCCTCGGGCGCGACGCCGATGCGTTTCCACGGGTCGAGTGCCGCGACGCGAACGGCGAGTGCCGGGATCGCCTCTTGCGTGAGCGGCACGAGGTCGACGGCACCGAGGGCATGGCGGCGGGGGGCGAAGGGCGTTTCGGTCACGGCGTCGCCCCGCGGATCGGGGCCGGGTTCACGGGCGCGGGCGTCGTCGCCGAGGCGGCGGCGGACGGTGTCGCGGCGGGCTTGGCCGGCGGGTGGAAGGGCAGGTGGTCGTAGCGGTCGGTGTCGCCGGGGCGGTTGTCGTAGCAGGTCGGGGTGACGACCGGCCGGCCCGAGGCGAGCAACTCGCCGACGGTGGCGAAGCGCAGGCCCTTGGCCTCGAGCGCGTCGATCAGCTTCGGCAGCGCCTCGGCGGTGTGAAAGCCGCGGCCGTTGGCATGCGCCAGCACGATCGAGCCGGGGCGGACGGTCGGCAGCGTGTTGGCGAGGATCGCTGCGGCACCCGTGCCGGGCGAGGGGTCGCCGGTCGAGACGTCCCACTGGATCGCCGCCATGCCGGCGCCGTTGACGGCGGACATCGCCCGGTCGTTGCAGGCGCCGAAGGGGTAGCGCATGAGCTTCGAGCGCGGCAGGCCGGCGACCTCGGCGAAGGTCGCCTCCGGCGCCAGCACCTCGCGGGCGAGGCGCTCGTCGTCGACGGTGCGCAGGTTGGCGTGGGTCCAGGTGTGGTTGGCGATCTCGAACAGCGGATCGCGGGCGAGTTCGCGGAAGCGCTCGGGGTGGGTCGCCGCCCAGTGGCCGCCGACGAAGAGCGTGGCGCGGACGCCGCGGCGGCGCAGCGTGTCGACGATGGCGCCGTCGTAGCCGGCGACCTCGTTCGCCGTCTCGCAGAGGTCGAAGGTCAGCGCCACGCGGCGGTCGCCGGCAGGCAGCTCGACGCGGCGGATCGACCCGGCGAGCGCGGGCGGCAGCGGCGTCGCGGCGGAGAGATGCGTCGTGTCGGGCACCGCGACCTGGGCCTCGGGCACGCGTTTGCGGATCGCCTTCTCGGCCGGGTTCCAGGGCTTGGGCGCGGCTGCGGTCACTGCGGCGGCAGGGGCGGGCGGGGGCGTCTCCTCGGCCACGGCGGCGAGGCCGGAGACGAGGAGGGCGGCGAGGGCGAGGGACGGACGGGCGATCACGGACGGGCTCACGGAGCAGGAGGTACGGCGACGGCCGCGCGACGGGAAGGGGCGATTCGGGACGCAGGGAAACCGCCGCGACATTAACGAAACCTTTCCGGATCGGCGCGTATTGTCGCGATCATGAAGCGTATCTTGTATCCTGCGTTCGTCTTCGTGCTCGCCGCCGGCGTCGGCGGCTGTTCGCTGTTCGGCTCCTGGGGTGGGCCGCGGCGTGCCGCTTGGCGCAGCCAGGCGGAGAGCCAATGTCTCTCGTCCGGCGCGGTCGTGCCGTCCGAAACCGTGCGCCCGATGGACGAGATCGACGGGCCCGGCGCCTGTGGCGCCGATCGTCCCTTCAAGGTCTCCACCATCGGCAAGGGTCCGAACAAGGTGGGCCTCAACGAAGCGACGGCGATGAACTGTCCGATGGTGGCCGCCGCCGACAACTGGTTCGAGCGCGTGGTCCAACCCGCGGCGGAAGCCTTCTTCGGCCAGCCGGTGGTCGGCGTCGAGCACATGGGCACCTATTCCTGCCGTCGCATCGCCGGCAGCCGCTACATGTCCGAGCACGCCTACATGAACGCGCTCGACGTCTCCGGCTTCAAGCTGGCGGACGGGCGCACCGTGCGGGTGAAGAGCGGCTGGCGTTCGGCCGACGCGTCGGAGGCGAACTTCCTGCGTCAGGTCGGTGGTTCGTCCTGCGACGACTTCACCACCGTCCTCGGCCCGTCCTCGGGCGCGGCGCATCAGGACCACCTCCACCTCGATCTCGCTCGCCATTCGCAGGGCCGGCACGTCTGCCGCGGCGGTGACGAGCCGGTGCCGGAGGGCGGCCGCCTGCTGTCGTTCTTCAAGGACGACTCGATCTTCCCCGAGGACAAGATCCGCACCGGATCGGTCCCCGGCGGCATCGGCGACGGCGAGGACGAGCCGATGGGCGATCCCGAATATCCGCAGGGCGACTGAGAGACCGTCTTCCCGTCGTCGTTCGATCGCGGCAGGATCGCCTTCCGCGGCGCACGGCCGCGCGACGAGACCATCCGAGGAGACGAGCATGAGGCGGTTCACCACCGGGCGCGAGGCGGCGCTGGCGCTGAGGCCCGACGAGCCGGTCTACTGCTTCCGGCCGCGCGTGCTGACGCGGGACGTGAAGACCTTCCTCGAGGCCTTTCCCGGCAAGACCGCCTATGCGGTGAAGACGAACGGCGAGCCCTTCGTGGTCGAGACCGTGGCGCAGGCCGGCGTCTCGTCCTTCGACGTCGCCTCCCGTCACGAGTTCGAGACGGTGAAGGCGGTCGCGCCGCGGGCCGAGCAGCTCTACATGCATCCGGTCAAGGCGGTGTCGGACATCCGCCGCGCCTTCGAGAGTTTCGGCATCCGCACCACGGTGGTCGACCATCCCGACGAGTTCGAGAAGATCCGTCTCGTCGTCCAGGCGCTCGATCTCGATCCCGCCTCGATCGGCCTCTTCGTCCGGCTCGCCACCAAGGGGCACGCCGCCTACGAGCTCTCCAAGAAGTTCGGCGCGGCGCCGGGCGAGGCGGTGGAACTGCTGCAACGGGTCGACCGCGCCGGTTTCCGCGCCGGGATCTGTTTCCACGTCGGCTCGCAGGTCGAGGACATCGCCACCTACGACGCCGCCCTCGGCCTCGCCGCTCAGGTGCGGCGGCAGGCCGGCGTGACGCTGCACGGGCTCGACATCGGCGGCGGCTTCCCGGCTCCCTACGGCCGCGATCCGCGCGGGCCCGACAAGTCGGTGCCGGACCCGGCGGCGCTGGTCGCCGACATCGGCCGCGACGTCGCCCGCCACGGCTTCGACGACGTCGAGCTGGTGGCGGAACCCGGCCGCGTCATGGTCGCGCGGTCGTTGTCGGTGATCGTCCGGGTGCTCCTGCGCGACGGCAAGCGCATCCACATCAACGACGGCATCTGGGGCTCGCTCTCCGACAGCTGGACCGGCAAGATCACGCTGCCCGCGCGTCTCATCCCCGACCCGGCGCGCCGTCGCCGCTCGGGCGATCCGAAGCGGCTCGACGACTTCCGCATCTGCGGCGTCACCTGCGATTCCGTCGACATCCTGTCGCGCCCGTTCTGGCTGCCCTCGACCGTCGACACCGGCGACTTCATCGAGATCGGCCACATCGGCGCCTATTCGCTGTCGCTCAGGACGCGGTTCAACGGCTTCTATCCCGACACGTTCGTCGAGGTGGAGCACGCCTTCGAGGACGATCCCGACGGGCTCGAGGGCTTCGCCACGGTCGAGACCTGGGGCGAACAGCCGCGCGAGGTGGTGGCCGGCGAGGGGGCCTGAGGCCCACACGAGGCCGAATTCTCCCGATACGAGAACGCGCTTGCCGCGCGTCGTCGCGGCGCATCGGTGCGTCGCGCGGCCTGCGGGTTCAGCCGGCGGCCGACTTCGGCTAAGTTGCCGGCGACGAAGAGGAGCGTTCCCGTGACGACGAAGGAAAGAGGCGAGATCGCCGAAGTGATCGACGACGCGGTCGAGACGGCGAATGCCGCCGGCTCGCGGCTGTGGTCGACGATCGGCCGGATCGCCGATTTCGTCGGCGATCTGACCGGCGTCGGCCCCTTCCTCGAGACCGTGTCGCGGCGCTTCTCCGATTGGCTCGCCGGCAGCGGCGAGGTCGCCTTCACCGTGGCGCTGATCTCGCTCTCGGCCAAGATGGCGGCGGCCGACGGTGTCGTCACCGCCGACGAGATCGACACCTTCCGCTGGGTGATCGAGGTGCCGGAGGGCGAGGAGAAGAACGTCGAGCGCCTGTTCGACCTCGCCCGGCGCGACGTCGCCGGTTACGAGGCGCATGCGGCGCGGATCGCCACGGTGTCGGGCAACGACCCGGTCTTCCTCGCCGACGTGCTGACCGGGCTCTTCCACATCGCGGCGGCGGATTCCTACGTCCACGAGGCCGAGATGGCCTTCCTCGAACGGGTCGGCGAGATCTTCGGTCTCGACGAGGTGGCCTTCGAGCGCATCGCGAGCGGCTTCGTGCGGCGGCGCGGGCCGGACCCCTATCGGGTGCTCGGGGTCTCGTCGGACGCGAGCGATCAGGAACTCAAGAAGGCGTGGCGGCAGGCGGTGGCGGAGTGCCATCCCGATCGCCACTTCGCCCACGGCCTGCCGCGCGAGGCGATGGCGATCCTCAACGACCGGCTGGCGGCGATCAACGGCGCCTGGGAACGCATCCGCGTCGAGCGGGGGCTGACATGAGCGACGGTGGCATGACCGACGGCGGCATGACCGATCCCGCCGCGCCCTTCGCGCCCGATTGCCGGCTTGCCGCCGCGGTCCGTCCCTCGCCCAACCACGGCGAGCGGCGCGGACGCTGGGCGGAGAGCGGGCCGGATCTCCTCCTGCTGCACTATACCGGCATGCCGGCGGGGCGCGGTCTGACGACGGCGGAACGGGCAATGCGCTGGCTCGAGAACCCGGCCGCCCAGGTCTCGGCCCATTACGTCGTCGCCGAGGACGGAGCGATCACCCAGATGGTGCCGGAGGCGCGGCGCGCCTGGCATGCGGGGACATCGTCCTGGGCCGGCGAGGACGACGTCAACTCCGCCTCGATCGGCATCGAGATCGCCCATCCCGGCCACTGGTGGGATCTCGCCGCCGCGCCGGATCGCGATCCGGCCGCCGATCCCGAGATCCATCCGGGCTACGCCGCCTTCGCCCCCCGCCAGATCGCGGCGGTGATCGCGCTTTCCCGCGACATCGTCGACCGCCACGGCATTCCGGCCGGCCGCGTGCTCGCCCATTCCGACGTGGCGCCGGGGCGCAAGCGCGATCCGGGCGAGAAGTTCCCGTGGGACGCGCTCGCCGCCGCCGGCATCGGCATCGACGTGACGGGCACTCCCGAGGGGACGGTCGGGCGCGTCCTCTCTCTGGGCGAGCGCTCGCCGCCGGTCGCAGCTCTCCAGACGATGCTCGCCTCCGTCGGCTACGGCATCGCCGTCACCGGCTGTTTCGACACGGCGACGGTCGACGTCGTCGAGGCCTTCCAGCGTCACTGGCGGCGCGAGAAGGTCGACGGCATGGCCGATCCGACCACGCTCTTCCGGCTGCGCTACGTGATCGAGGCGCTCGGCCGGGACCGTATCGCATGAGAGGGCCGGCCCGGCACCCGACCCGCGCGGATGTCCTCGCGCGCGGGCGACGGCGTGCGGCGGTCGTCGCCTTCGGCCTCGTCGTGGTCGCGCATCTGCCGGCCGCGGCCGACGAGGCGGGCGTCGAGGAGCGCATCGACGGGGCCTTCTCGAACTTCGACGGCGGACGTCCGGTGCCGCCGACGCCACCCCTGCCGCCGGCGGTGCCGCCGCGACCGGCGAGCGAGCCCGAGGTCGCGCCGCCGCCGCCGCCGATCGAACCGGTCCGGCCGGTGGTGCCTCTGCCCGAACTGCGCGAGACGCTGCCGCCGCTCGCCGTGCCGCTGCCTGCGACGCCGCCGGGCGGCTTCGTGCCCCTGCCGCCGCGGTCGGATGGCTTCGTGCCCGTGCCGCCGGCGGGTGGCTTCGTTCTTCCTCCGGCGGGCGGTTTCGTGGCTCCGCAGGCACCGGGTGGCTTCGTGCCGCCGCCTCCGCAGGGCGTCGTCGTGCCTTCGCCGCCGACGCCGGCGCCTGTCGTCGCCAAGCCGGTCAAGGTGCCGTGGCCGCGTCCGCGGCCCGCGCCGCCGATCGCCCCCCTGTCGCCGGCCGAGGCCGCCCGCCCGGCGGTCGTCGCGCCGGACGAGGTGCCGCCCGGCGTCGACGTCGAAGGCGAGATGCCCGAACCCACGCCGGCGGGCGAGGCCGCGCCGGGGCCGCGCGAGGGGAAGCCCCAGGCGAGCCTCTCCGGCGAACCGCGCAAGGTGCCGAAGGAGGCGCTGCCCTACATGGCGATCCTCCGGCGCGAGGCGGCGGCGAACAGGGTGCCGCTGTGGCTCGCGGTCGGCGTCGGCTGGGTCGAGAGCAAGTACAACCCGAAGCTCCGCGGCGCGCACGGGGTCGTCGGCATCATGCAGGTGATGCCCTCGACGGCGCGCCACATGGGCTTTGCCGGCCCGAACGAGAAGCTGCTCGAGCCCGAGGCCAACATCGTCTGGGGCCTCAAGGAACTCGGCATGGCCCTTGCCTCGGCCAAGGGCGACCCCTGCCTCGCCATCGCCAAGTATCAGGGCGGCATCACGCGGACGACGGTGCCGAAATATTCCCGCGAATACTGCGCCCGGGCGAAGGCGGCGACGGGGATGGAGTGAGCGGGTGGGCGCTTCGCCCTTGACCCCACTCCCTTAATCGACCATTGCTGCCGCGCCAGTCGGCCGGGCGGCCGCTCCGGACGCCTTCCTTCTCCTCGCGGGTCGAGGGGAGCGACGGCGTCCGGGGAGGAAAGTCCGGGCTCCACGGAAAGACGGTGCCGGTCAACAACCGGCGAGGGCGACCTCAGGGAAAGTGCCACAGAAAACAAACCGCCCGGATCGCGATCCGGGCAAGGGTGAAAAGGTGGGGTAAGAGCCCACCGCGGACCCGGCAACGGGGACGGCACGGCAAACCCCACCGGGAGCAAGACCGAATAGGGGCGACGTGGCATCCGAAAGGATGCCGGTCTTTTCCGGACCAGTCGCCCGGGTTGGTCGCGAGAGGCGTTCGGCGACGGACGTCCCAGAGGAATGGCCGCCACGCAGGGCGCAAGCCCGGCCATACAGAACCCGGCTTACAGGCCGACTGGCACCTTCACCCCTTCGTCGCCGCGTCAGGCGAGGCGATCGAGGCGCGGCTCGCGCAGCGACCGCAGCACGGCGTCCCAGTAGCGGGTGTCGAAGTCGTTCGCGCGCAGGCTCGCCAGCCGGTGCTTCACCAGCGCGCGGATCAGCCGCAGCGGCCGGAAGAAGGGCACCCCGTGCTTGGCGTAGACGTAACGCTTGGCGCGGTTCTCCTGGTAGACCTTGAACATGAAGCCGGCGATCCAGTCGCCCGACGACGACTTGCCCATCAGGTGGTCGACGACCGCGTCGTGGACGTAGAGGATCTTCGCCCCCGACTCGAGGATGCGGGCGGAGAGGTCGTCGTCCTCGTAGAAGAGGAAGATCGTCTCGTCGAAGCCGCCGAACTCCCGGAAGTCGCTGCGGCGCATGGCGAGGGCCGCGCCGTAGGCGAAGAAGATCTCGCGGTCTTCGGTCGGGACGGGGAAGCGGAAGAGATAGGGCCGGCGGATCAGCCGGGTGCGGCGGCGGAAGAACTGCCGGCCGTCGGGCTCGTGGAAGCGCGGGTTGAAGGCCTTGCAGTCGGGCCGCGCGGCGATCGCCGCCTCGAGGAGGTCGAGCGCCCCGTCGCGCAGGCGCGCGTCCGGGTTCAGGAACATCAGATTGTCCATCGTCGCCACGGCGGCGCCGATGTTGCAGGCGCGGCCGAAGCCGAGGTTCTCGGCGTTGCGGACGACCCTGGCGCCGGCGGCCTCGGCGATCGCCGCGCCGTCGTCGGCACTGGCGTTGTCGACGACGATGACCTCGTGGCCGGCCGGCACCGAGGCGATCGCATCGGCCAGCACGTGGCCGGAGTTGTAGGCGACGAAGATGACGGAGAACATGTCGGTCGGGGTGTCCGGTCGCGGGCTCCGGGTCGGGCGGTGCCCGCCGGATCGCCCGCGGTTGTCGCCGATCGCCCGGCCCGATGCAAGGCGGGGCAAGGGCGTATGTCGCCTCACACGGTCTCCCAGCCGTCGCGCTCGGCGGCGCGGTAGATCGCGTCGATCATCCGCTGGTTGGCGCGGGAGGATTCCAACGTGAAGACCGGCGCGTGGCCGCCGGTCGCGGCGTCGGCGAAGGCCTCGACCTCGCGGCGGTACTGGCGCGAATCCTGGAAGCGGAAGATCCGCGAGGCGGCGTGGTCGCGGGTCGAGAGTTCCAGCTCTTCGGCGCCCCAGCGGTCGGCGTTGAAGGGCGAACGCACCTCGATCATGCCGTCGTCGCCGTGGAAGACCATCGACTGGCGCGCCGCCATCTGGGTGGCGACGTAGAAGCTCAGCTCGAAGTCGCCGAAGTCGGCCACGACCGACGACCACACGTCGGTGCCGAAGTCGGGGTCGCGGGAAAGCCGCGCGCGGATGCGCCTGGGCTCGCAGCCGGTGGCGAAGCGGGTCGTCACCGTCGGGTAGACGCCGATGTCGGGCAGCGCGCCGCCGCCGAGGTCGGGGCGGTTGCGCATGTTGTCGGGGTCGCGGTTGAAATAGGCGAAGGCGCCCTGCACCTGGCGCAGACGGCCGATGGCCCCTCCGGCGATCAGGTCGCGCACCTTCGCCCAGACCGGCGAATAGGTGACCATGAAGGCTTCCGAGATCAGCACGCCGTGGGTGTCGCGCGCGGCGATCAGCGCGTCGATCTCGGCGGCGCCGAGCGCGATCGGCTTCTCGCACAGCACGTGCTTGCCCGCAGCCGCGGCCTTCAGCGTCCATTCGACGTGCTGCGACGTCGGCAGCGGAATGTAGACGCCGTCGATCTCGGAGGATGCGAGCATCGCCTCGTAGGAGCCGAAGACCAGGGGGGCACCGAAGCGGGCGGCCATGGCGCGGGCGCGGGTCTCGTCGCGGCTGGCGATGCCGGCGAGCACGCCGTTCTCGGCATCGAGGATGGCGGGCACGACCAGCTCTCGGCCGATCAGGGCGGTCGACAGAATTCCCCAACGAAACATGGTGATGCCTCCTTCGTGGGCGGGATGAGATCATCGCCCGGGGGCTGCGACAACCCACGATCTCGGCATGTCGGAAACGGCGGATCGTCAACGATTTCTTCATCGTAAACGCCCGATTAACCGGCGCGGTGTCCAATGGTGGGAAGTGTCGGAACGGGTCGGCGTTCCGATGATGGCGCAACCGGACCGCGAGAGCGGTCGGGCCTGGATGATCGTCCGATGTCGCTCGCTCTTCGCCTTCGCGCCCTTTCGCCGGTTCGCCCCGACGGAAGCGTCGCCGGGCCGGCGGGCGGGTGCGGACGGGGAAACGAGACGTCGGAGGGCGCGGAGGTCGCGCCCGGTCGAACGGAGGTCGTGCGATGAGCGAGGCGAGCGGGGCGGACGTTGCCCGGCCGCATCTGCCGGTGATGCTCGCGGAGGTCATGGCGCGTCTGGCGCCGGCCGCCGGCGAGACCCATGTCGACGGGACCTTCGGGGCCGGCGGCTACACCCTCGCGATCCTCGAGACCGGTGCCTCGGTCGTCGCCATCGACCGCGACCCGACGGCGATCGAGGCCGGGCAGGCGCTGGTCGCCGCCTCGGGCGGACGGCTCCGGCTGGTGCCCGGCGTCTTCGGCGAACTCGACGAACACGTCGCCGCGCTCGGGCTCGAGGCGGTCGACGGCGTGGTGCTCGACATCGGCGTGTCGTCGATGCAGCTCGACCGCGCCGAACGCGGGTTCTCCTTCCGTTTCGACGGGCCGCTCGACATGCGCATGGCCTGCGACGGGCTCACGGCCGCCGACATCGTCAACGGCGCCGACCAGGCCACGCTGCACCGCATCTTCTGGGCCTACGGCGAGGAGAAGCGTGCGGCACAGGTGGCGCGGGCGATCCTCGAGGCGCGCAAGACCGCGCCCTTCGAGACGACGAGACAGCTGGTCAAGGTGGTGGAGAGCGTCATCCGCTCGAAGCCCGGCGACATCCATCCGGCGACCCGCGTCTTCCAGGCGCTGCGCATCGCCGTCAACGACGAGCTCGGCGAACTGGTCCGCGCGCTCGCCGCCGCCGAACGGGCGCTTCGCCCCGGCGGGCGGCTGGTCGTGGTGACCTTCCATTCGCTCGAGGACCGCATCGTCAAGCGCTTCTTCGCCGACCGCAGCCGCCTGGAGGCGGGCGGATCGCGCCATGCGCCGCGCGACCGGGTCGAGCCGGCCACCTTCACGCTCCCCGCCCGCGGTGCCGACGAGGCCGGCGCGGCGGAGATCGCACTCAATCCGCGCGCCCGGTCGGCCAAGCTCCGGGCGGGCGTGCGTACCGGCGCGGATCCGCGCCCGATCGACGCGGCGGCGCTGGGTCTGCCCGAGGTCGTTCTTTCCGGGAAGGGGGGTCGGCGATGACCCGCATGATCAACTTCGTCCTCATCGCGCTCATGCTGCTCGGCGCGGGCGTCGTCTACGACTTCAAGTACGAGGCGGAACGCGCGGCGGCGAAGGTCGCCAAGATCAACCGCAAGATCGACGCCGAGCGCGACGCCATCGCCACGCTGAAGGCCGAGTGGAGCCTGCTCAACCAGCCCAGGCGCCTGCAGGAGCTGGCCGAGCGCCATCGCGGCTTCCTCGAGCTCGATCCGCTCGACCCGACCCAGATCGGCGCGATCGACGACATCCCGTTCAAGCCGGCGGTGCCGGCGACGCCCACGACGCCGGACAAGCCGGCGACGAGCGGCATCGCCTCGGCCTCGGGCGTCGTGTCGGTGCCGACGCCGGCCGTCGCCGCGCCGATGCCGCGGCCGATCACCAAGGCCTCGGTCAAGCTCGCCCAGCCGGAGAAGGCGGTCGAACACACCGGGTCGATCGGCAAGTTCCTCGATCGCCTGCCGCAGACGGCGGGCAAGCCGCCGGTGCCGACCACGACGGGGTCGATCGCCAAGCCCGGTCCCGGTGCTCAGCCGATGATGCTCGCCCCGCCGCCGCTCGCCGCCCGGCCGGTGCAGAAGCCCCTCGAACCGACCAAGGTGCCCCGGTGAGCGACGACATCCGCCTTCCCGAGAGCGACATCGTCGATCATGCCGCCGCGCTCGGCGTCGAACCGTCGACGGACGAAACCGCGCCGACCGCCAGGCCCGACGCGACGGCCGATCCGGCGGCGAGCGAGAACCCGGCGCTGCGCCAGACGAAGGCCTCGCGCAAGCGCATCGTGCTCGCCGGTCTCGGCTTCGCCGCGGTCTACGTGGCGGTGGGGCTCCGGCTCTTCTCGCTCGGCTCGGCGGCGGAGGAGCACACCGAGGCACTGGCGTCGGGCCGCAACCAGGTCTCGACGGCGCGCCCCGACATTCTCGACCGCAACGGCGAGGTGTTGGCGACCGACGTGAAGTCGTCGTCGCTCTATGCCGAGCCCAAGCGCATTCTCGACGTCGACGAGGCGATGGAGGCGCTCGGCTCGGTCATCCCGGACATGCGCAACGACGAGGCGGTGCGCCGCAAGCTCGCCTCCAAGGCCGGCTTCGTCTGGCTGCGCCGCGAGCTGACCTCGGAGCAGAAGCGGAAGATCTTTCGCCTCGGCCTGCCGGGCATCGGCTTCATGGACGAGAACCGCCGCTTCTATCCGGGCGGGGCGCTCGCCGGTCACGTCGTCGGCACGGTCGACGTCGACAACCGCGGCATCCTCGGCATGGAGCGGGCGATCGACCGCGACATGGGCCTCGACGCGCTGCATGCGGCGGGCTTCGCCGGCGAGCGCGAGTTGAAGCCGAAGCGCCTGTCGCTCGACATCCGCGTCCAGCACGTGGTGCGCGACGAGATGGTGTCGGCGATCCAGCGCTTCCATGCGGTCGCCGGCGTCGGCATCGTGCTCGATGCCCGCACCATGGAAGTGCTCGCCATGGTGTCGCTGCCCGACTTCGACCCCAACAAGCGCGAGGAGGCCTTCCTCAAGGACCATCTCAATCGCGCCACGCTCGGCGTCTACGAGATGGGTTCGGTGTTCAAGGTGTTCAATTCGGCCTTCACGCTGGATTCCGGCAAGGTCACGCTGAACGACGTCTACGACACCACGCCGATGCAGTTCGGTTCGCAGCGGATCGGCGAATTCCATTCCAAGGGGCGGGCGCTGACGGTGCCGGAGATCTTCCTCTATTCGTCGAACAACGGTTCGGCCCGAATGGCGCTGAAGGTCGGCTCGGAGGCGCAGCGGACCTTCTTCGAGAAGGTGGGCATGCATCGCCGCCTCGACACCGAACTGCCCGACGTCGCCACGCCGCTCTTCCCCAAGCGCCTCTCCGACGTCTCCACCGCCACCATGTCCTTCGGCCACGGCATCTCCGTCACGCCGATGCACACGGCAACGGCCGGTGCGGCGGTGATCAACGGCGGCTGGTTCGCCGACCCGACCTTCTATCCGCGTACCATCGAGGAGACGCGATTCAAGGCGACGCAGGTGCTCCGGCCCGAGACCTCGGACAAGATGCGCTACCTCTTCCTCCTCAACGCCACCTCGGGTTCGGGCGGCTCCGGTTCGCGCGCCGCCGTCCCCGGTTACCGCGTCGGCGGCAAGACCGGCACGGCGGAAAAGATCGACCACGGAAAATACTCGGGGAACAAGCGGTTCAATTCGTTCCTGGCGGCTTTCCCGATGGACGATCCGCAGTATCTGGTTCTGACCGTTCTCGACGAGCCCAAGGCGGAAGCCGGCGGCGAGGGACCGGCGACGGCCGGCCTCAACGCGGGTGCCGCCGCCGGCGACATCATTCGTCGCATCGCGCCGCTGCTCGGCGTGATGCCGAAATACGACGTGCCCAAGGGCAGCGTCGCCTCCAACTGACGCCGTCTCGGCGGCACGACAGGGACCTGGCCCCATGCGTCTCGGCGAACTGATCCGCGGTACGATCGAAGCGACCCTCTCCGCCGATCCGGAGGTCTCCGGCGTCACCGCCGACAGCCGCAAGGTCGAGCCGGGCTTCGTCTTCGCCGCCCTCGCCGGCACCAAGGCCGACGGCGCCCGCTACGCCGCCCAGGCGGTCGAGAAGGGCGCGGTCGCGGTGGTGGCGGGCGAGGGGGCCGACGTCGGCGCGCTTCCCGTGCCGGTCCTGCGCGTCGCCGAGCCGCGTCGGGCGTTGGCGGTGCTCGCCGCGCGGTTCCACGGCGCCCAGCCCGGCACGATCGTCGCCGTCACCGGCACTTCGGGCAAGACCTCGGTCGCCGCCTTCACCCGCCAGATATGGGCGCATCTGGGTGCCGCCGCCGCCTCGATCGGCACGATCGGCATCGTCGCGCCCGACGGCGCCGCCTACGGCTCGCTGACGACGCCCGATCCGGTCGATCTCGCCCGCGATCTCGCGCGTCTGGCGGCGAACGGCGTCACCCACGTGGCGCTCGAGGCGTCCTCGCACGGGCTCGACCAGCACCGGCTCGACGGCGTCTCGGTCGCGGCCGGCGCCTTCACCAACCTGTCGCGCGACCATCTCGACTATCACCCGTCGGTCGCCGCCTATTTCGACGCCAAGATGGCGCTGTTCGAGCGGCTGCTGCCGAAGGCGGCGCCGGCGGTGATCGACGTCGACAGCGACGAGGGGCTGAAGGCGGCCGAACGGGCGAAGGTTGCGGGCTGCCGCGTCTTCACCGTCGGTCGGGCGGGCGAGGGGCTCCGCCTCGCGGACGTCGCGACGCAGGCCGGTCTGCAGCGGCTGACGATCGAAGCGGAAGGCGCGACCCACATGGTCGACCTGCCGCTGCTCGGTACGTTCCAGGTCTCCAACGCGCTGGTCGCCGCGGGGCTCGCGATCGTCACCGGCACGCCCGTCGCGGACGCGCTCGGCGCGCTCGCCCATCTCATCGGTGCCCCCGGCCGTCTCGACCGGGTCGGGGCGACGCCGGAGGGTGCGCCGGTCTTCGTCGACTATGCCCACAAGCCGGGCGCGCTCGAGAAGGTGCTCGAGGCCGTCCGGCCCTATGCCGAGGGCCGCCTCTTCGTGGTGGTCGGCTGCGGCGGCGACCGCGATCCCGGCAAGCGCCCGATGATGGGCGAGATCGCCGTCCGCATGGCCGACGTCGCGATCGTCACCGACGACAATCCGCGCTCCGAGGATCCGGCCGAGATCCGTCGCCAGATCATGGCCGCCGCCCCCGGCGCGATCGAGATCGGCGACCGTGGCCAGGCGATCGCGCGCGCCGTGTCGATGCTTCGGGCGGGAGATCTTCTCGTCGTCGCCGGCAAAGGCCACGAAACGGGCCAGATCGTCGGCAAGACCGTGCTGCCGTTCTCCGACCATGATTCCGTCCGCGCCGCCCTGGAGGCCCTCGTTCGATGACCGCGCCGCTCTGGACCCTCGCAGACTTCGCCGCCGGTTGCGGCGGCCGTATCGTCGGCCGGCCGGTCGAGCGGATCGAGGGGATTTCGATCGACAGCCGCACCATCGGCGCGGGTGACGCCTTCTTCGCCATCAAGGGTGACGCCCGCGACGGCCACGACTTCGTCGAGGGGGCGCTGAAGTATGACGCCGCCGTCTGCGTCGTCGCCGAGGATCGGCTGGCGAGCCTGCCGGCGAACGGGCGCTATGTCGTGGTCGCCGACGTGATGGCCGCGCTGATCTCGCTCGGTCTCGCGGCGCGGGCGCGGTCGAAGGCGCGGATCGCCGCCGTCACCGGTTCGGTCGGCAAGACCTCGACCAAGGAAGCGCTGCGCCACGTCCTGTCGGAACAGGGCAAGACCCATGCGTCGGTCGCCTCCTACAACAATCACTGGGGCGTGCCGCTGACGCTCGCCCGCATGCCGGCCGACGCGCGTTTCGCGATATTCGAGATCGGCATGTCGGCGCCGGGCGAGATCACGCCGCTCACCGCCATGGTGCGGCCGCACGTCGCCGTGGTGACGACGGTGGCCCCGGTCCATCTCGCCCAGTTCCGCGACGTCGACCAGATCGCCGAGGCCAAGGCCGAGATCTTCTCGGGCCTCCTTCCCGACGGCGCCGCGGTGATCGACGCCGACATTCCGCAGACCGGCTTCCTCGCCGAGGTCGCACGCAGGGCCGGCGCCCGCATCGTCCGCTTCGGCGAGGCGGAGGATGCCGAGGCGCGGCTCGTCTCGGTGATCCTCGAGGCCGACGGCTCGTCGGTGGTCGCCGACGTGCTCGGCCGCTCGGTCGGCTACCGGATCGGCGCGCCGGGGCGGCACGTCGTCAAGAATTCGCTCGCCGTCCTGGCGACGGTGGAACTGCTCGGTGCCGACCTCTCCAAGGCCGCCGCCGCGCTCGCCACCGCGACGCCGCCCAAGGGCCGCGGCCAGCGCACCACGCTCGGTCTCGCGGACGGCGAGGCGACGCTCCTCGACGAGAGCTACAACGCCAATCCGGCCTCGATGCGCGCGGCGATCGCGCTGCTCGGCCAGACCCCGGTCGGCCCCGGCGGCCGCCGGATCGCGACGATCGGCGACATGCTGGAACTGGGCCCCAGGGGCGAGGCGCTGCACGTCGAACTGGCGCCCGTGCTCGAAGCCGCCGGCGTCGATCTCGTCTTCTGCGCCGGACCGTTGTCGCAGGCACTGTTCGAAGCCCTTCCGGCGCGGATGCGCGGGGCGGCGGCCGCGGTGTCGAAGGACATCGAGGCGGCGCTCGGCGATGCGCTCCGGCCCGGCGACGCGGTCATGATCAAGGGGTCGAACGGCAGCCGCATGGGGCCGCTGGTCGAGGCACTCTCCACGCGCTTTCCGGCGGCCCGCGCCGGCGGCGAGCAGAACTGACGGGGACGACGTTCGATGCTCTACATCCTGGGGGAACTCTCGGACAGGTTCATCCTCTTCAACCTGTTCCGCTACCAGAGCTTCCGCACCGGCGGCGCGATCCTGACGGCGCTCCTCTTCGTCTTCCTGTTCGGGCCGGCGATCATCGCCACGCTCAAGGTGAAGCAGGGCAAGGGCCAGCCGATCCGTGAGGACGGCCCGGCCTCGCACCTGCTGACCAAGAAGGGCACGCCCACCATGGGCGGGCTGATGATCCTCTCGGGTCTCCTGGTCTCGACGCTGCTGTGGGCCAATCTCTCCAACGTCTACGTGCTGGCGGTGACCGCGGTGACGCTGGGCTTCGGCGCCATCGGCTTCTGGGACGACTATCTCAAGGTCACCAAGCAGAGCCACAAGGGTTTCTCGGGCAAGCAGCGGTTGGCGCTCGAGTTCCTCATCGCCGGCGTCGCGGTGATCGTGATGGTGTGGTGGAGCCGGTCGGCCCATGCGACCGCCATCGCCTTCCCCTTCTTCAAGGACCTGTTCCTCGATCTCGGCTGGTTCTTCGTGGTGTTCGGCGCGGTCGTCATCGTCGGCGCCGGCAATTCGGTGAACCTCACCGACGGTCTCGACGGTCTGGCCATCGTGCCGGTGATGATCGCGGCGGCGACCTTCGCGGCGATCGCCTATCTCACCGGCCGCGTCGACTACTCGGCCTATCTCGGCATCAACCACATCCAGGGCGCCGGCGAGCTGGCGGTCGTCTTGGGGGCGGTGGTGGGGGCCGGTCTCGGCTTCCTGTGGTTCAACGCCCCGCCGGCGGCGATCTTCATGGGCGACACCGGATCGCTGGCGCTGGGCGGTCTGCTCGGTTCTGTGGCGGTGGCGGTCAAGCACGAGATCGTGCTCGGCATCGTCGGCGGCCTCTTCGTGCTCGAGGCGCTCTCGGTCATCATCCAGGTGACGAGCTTCAAGCTCACCGGCAAGCGCGTCTTCAAGATGGCGCCGATCCACCATCACTTCGAACAGTTGGGCTGGAAAGAGCCGCAGGTGGTGATCCGCTTCTGGATCATCTCGGTCGTGCTGGCGCTGATCGGTCTGGCCACGCTGAAGCTGAGGTGAGTGCGATGATCGCGGTGGAAAGCCTTCGCGGCCACACGGTCGCGCTGTTCGGGCTCGGCGGATCGGGTCTGGTCACGGCCGAGGCGCTGGTCGCCGGCGGCGCCCGCGTCGTCGCCTGGGACGATGCCGAGGCGAGCCGGGCCAAGGCGGCGGCGCTTCCCGGCGTCGAGGTCGCCTCGCTCGCCGAGATCGACTGGCGCGCCGTCTCGGCGCTGATCCTCGCCCCCGGCGTGCCGCTGACCCATCCCGAGCCGCACTGGACGGTGAAGGCGGCGAAGGCGGCGCACGTGCCGGTGATCGGCGACGTCGAGCTCTTCGCCCGCGAACGCCGCTTCCGCATGCCGGCCGCCCCCTTCGTGGCGATCACCGGCACCAACGGCAAGTCGACCACCACGGCGCTGATCGACCACATCCTGCTGAGCGCCGGTCGCGACAGCCAGATGGGCGGCAACATCGGCCGCGCCGTGCTGTCGCTCGATCCGCTCGCGCCGACGCGGACCTACGTGGTCGAATGCTCGTCGTTCCAGATCGACCTCGCCCCGTCGATCGATCCGAGCGTCGGCATCCTGACCAACCTCTCCGAGGACCACATCGACCGTCACGGCACGATGGAGGCCTATGCCGCCATCAAGGAACGGATGGTCGAGGCGGCGCAGACCGCGATCGTCGGCGTCGACGATGCGATGAGCGCCGCCGTCGCCGACCTGATCGCGTCGGAGGGCCACAAGGTGGTGCGCATTTCCGCCGCGCATCGGCTGAACGACGGGGTCTTCGCCGACGCCGGCACGATCTTCGTCGCGGTCGACGGCGAGGCCGAGGCCTTTGCCGAACTCGCCGGCATCGGGTCCCTGCGCGGCCGTCACAACGCCCAGAACGCCTGTGCCGCGGTCGCCGCCTGTCGGGCGCTGGGGCTGACGCGCGAGGCGATCGTCGCCGGTCTCGCGTCGTTCCCCGGCCTCGCGCACCGCATGGAGCAGGTCGGGCGCATCGACCGCGTGCTCTTCGTCAACGACAGCAAGGCGACCAACGCGGATTCGACCGCGCAGGCGCTGGCGAGCTTCGAGCGGATCTATTGGATCGCCGGCGGCAAGCCCAAGTCGGGCGGCATCTCGACCCTCGGTGACTTCTTCCCCAAGGTCGCCAAGGCCTATCTGGTCGGCGTCGCGACGGACGAGTTCGCCGCGACGCTCGACGGCCGTGTGCCCTACGAGCGCTCCGGCACGATCGACGCGGCGCTCGTCGCCGCCGCGCGCGACGCCGCCCTCGACGGCGCGGCCGAGCCGGTGGTGCTCCTGTCGCCCGCCTGCGCTTCCTACGACCAGTTCAGGAACTTCGAGGTGCGCGGCGACCACTTCCGCGATCTCGTTCGGGCGCTGCCCGGCCTCGTGCCGCCGGGAGGGGGAGGGGCATGAACCGCACCGATCGTTCGATCTTCGCCGAGTGGTGGTGGACCGTCGACCGCACGCTGATCGCTGCGGCGCTGGCCCTGCTGGCGGGGGGGCTGGTGCTCTCCTTCGCGGCCTCCCCGGCGGTGGCCGAACGCATCGGTGCCTCCGACAGCTTCTACTTCATCAAGCGCCACGCGGTGTTCTTCGTGCTGGCGCTGCCGATCCTGTTCGGCGTGTCGCTGGCGAGCCCGCGTGATGTCCGGCGCATGGGGCTCCTCGTCTTCGTCGGATCACTGGTGCTGCTCGTCGCCGTGCTGGTCTTCGGCCAGGAGGTGAAGGGCGCGCGGCGTTGGATCAACGTGCTCGGCTTCTCGGTCCAGCCGTCGGAATTCGTCAAGCCGGCCTTCATCATCGTCACGGCATGGCTCTTCGCCTCGCGCGAGAAGAAGCCGGACATGCCGGCGACGATCTTCGCCGTCGGTCTCTTCATGCTGGTCGACGGCCTCCTGATCGCCCAGCCCGACATCGGCCAGACGCTGCTGACTTCGGCGGCCTGGGGCGCGGTGTTCTTCGTCGCCGGCATGTCGATGTGGTGGATCCTCGGCTTCGGCGGCGTCGGTGTCTTCGGCGTCTGGGCGGCCTACACCTTCGTCCCCCACGTCCATGCCCGCATCAACCGCTTCCTCGACAAGGCCAACGGCGCCGGCGGCAAGAAGCTGATGACCGCCGACGGCTATCAGGCGCAGCAGGCCCACGACAGTTTCCTCAACGGCGGCTGGTTCGGTCGCGGCCCGGGCGAGGGCACGGTCAAGCGCATGCTGCCGGACGCGCACACCGACTACGTCTTCGCTGTGGTCGGCGAGGAGTTCGGCCTGATCGCCTGCGCGGTGATCGTCGGCATCTTCGCCTGGATCGTCTTCCGCGGCCTCGGCCACGCGGCGCGCGAGGAGGACGGCTTCATCCGTTACGCCGTCGTCGGCCTCGTCGTGCTGATCGGCGTGCAGTCGGGCATCAACATGGCGGTGAACCTGCAGCTGATGCCGGCCAAGGGCATGACGCTGCCCTTCATTTCCTACGGCGGTTCGTCGCTGATGGCGGTGGCCTTCGAGATGGGGGCGCTGATCGCGCTGACCCGTCGTCGGCCGCAGACGACGCGCTTCGCACCGCCCGTCCACATCGAGCGGCACGATGCGAGCGCGTCCGACGCCTCGTGAGCCGCCGTCGATCCGGAGAAGACCCCATGGGCGACACCATCCTGCTCGCGGCCGGCGGAACCGGCGGCCACCTCTTCCCCGCCGAGGCGCTGGCCGCCGAACTCGGCCGGCGCGGCCACGTCGTCGAGCTGGCGACGGACGAGCGCGCCGACAGGTACGGCCGCGCCTTCCCGGCGCGCGCCGTCAACATCGTCTCCTCGGCGACCTTCAAGGGCCGCGATCCGGTGTCGCTGGCCAAGACGGCGTTCCGGCTGGCGCGCGGCATCGTCCAGGCCTGGGGGTTGATGGGGCGCATCCGGCCGAAGGTGGTGGTCGGCTTCGGCGGCTACCCGACCTTCCCGCCGATGATCGCGGCGCAGATGCGCGGCATCCCGACCGTGCTGCACGAGCAGAACGCGGTGATGGGCCGCGCCAACCGGGCGCTCGCCGACCGGGTGACGCGGATCGCCCTGTCGTTTCCCGCCGTGAGCCTGATCGGCGACTTCGCGAAGAAGGCGGTCGAGACCGGCAATCCGGTGCGCGACATGGTGATCTCGGCGGCGCGCGTGCCCTACGACGCGCCGACCACCGAGAGCACCTTCCGCCTGCTGGTCTTCGGCGGCAGCCAGGGCGCGCGCTTCTTCTCCGAGGCGGTTCCGCCGGCGATCGCGGCGATGGCGCCGGAACTCCGGGCGCGGCTGGCGATCGTGCAGCAGGCGCGGCCGGAGGATCTCGACGCCGTGCGCGCCACCTATGCCGGCCTCGGCGTCGCGGCCGAGGTCGAGCCCTTCTTCATCGACCTGCCGGCGCGGATCGCCGCGTCGCATCTGGTGATCTGCCGGTCGGGCGCGTCGAGCGTCACCGAACTGGCGGTGATCGGCCGTCCGTCGATCCTGGTGCCGCTGCCCGGCGCCCTCGATCAGGATCAGGCCGCCAACGCCGCCCATCTGTCGAAGGCCGGCGGCGCCTGGACGATCCGTCAGGACGAGCTGTCGCCCGAGCGGCTCGCCGAGGAGATCTCCAAGGCGATGACCTGCCCCGAGCAGCTCGCCGAGGCGGCCGAAGCGGCGCGCGCGGCGGGCAAGCCGGACGCGGTGGCGCGGTTGGCGGACCTCGTCGAAGAAGTCGCGGCGCGTCGGCGGTGAGGGTGCGGCGCGCGCCGCGCGCCGACCAACTCGTCACACGGTTGCAACCGTTCGACTTTCCGGGAAAAGCTGGTTAGACACGTGCGAATCACCGTCGCCGCGCGCGCGGGAACGCAGCCATCCGAAGGAACACCCCCATGAAGATGCCCTCCACCATCGGTCCCGTTCACTTCGTGGGGATCGGCGGCATCGGCATGAGCGGCATCGCCGAGGTGCTGCACACGCTCGGCTTCAAGGTCCAGGGCTCGGACGCCGCCGACAACGCCAACGTCCAGCGTCTGCGCGAGAAGGGCATCGCCGTCTTCGTCGGCCAGAAGGCCGAGAACCTCGGCGAGGCCCGCGTCGTCGTCGTCTCCTCCGCCATCAAGGCCGACAATCCGGAGCTGATGGAGGCGCGCGCCCGCTTCCTCCCCGTGGTGCGCCGCGCCGAGATGCTGGCCGAGCTGATGCGCTTCAAGTCGGCGATCGCCGTCGGCGGCACCCACGGCAAGACCACGACGACCTCGATGGTCGCCGCTCTGCTCGACGCCGGCGGGCTCGATCCGACCGTCATCAACGGCGGCATCATCAACGCCTACGGCACCAACGCCCGTCTCGGCGGCGGCCAGTGGATGGTCGTCGAGAGCGACGAGAGCGACGGCTCCTTCGTCAAGCTGCCGGCCGACATCGCGGTGGTCACCAACATCGATCCCGAGCACCTCGACCACTACGTCACCTTCGACAAGGTCAAGGACGCCTTCCGCCACTTCGTCGAGAACGTGCCCTTCTACGGCTTCGCCGTGATGTGCCTCGACCACCCCGAGGTGCAGGCGCTGATCGGCAAGATCGAGGATCGCCGCATCGTCACCTACGGCACCAACCCGCAGGCCGACGTGCGCTACGAGCAGATCTCGGCCGCCGGCCAGCAGTCGCGCTTCCGCGTGACGATCCGCGACCGCATCGCCGGCACCGAACGGGTGATCGACGATCTCGTCGTCAACATGCCGGGCATCCACAACGTCTCCAACGCGACGGCGGCGGTGGCGGTGGCCGATCAGCTCGGCATCGCGGCGGAGGCGATCCGCAAGGGCCTCGCCGACTTCACCGGGGTCAAGCGCCGCTTCACCCCGACCGGCACCTGGAACGGCGTCTCGGTCTTCGACGACTACGGCCATCACCCGGTCGAGATCATGGCGGTGCTCAAGGCGGCGCGCGCCGCCGTCACCGGCGAGGGCAAGGGCGGTCGCGTCTTCGCGGTGATGCAGCCGCATCGCTATTCGCGCCTCGCCTCGCTGTTCGAGGAGTTCTGCCAGGCCTTCAACGACGCCGACAGCGTGCTCGTCGCCGACGTCTATGCCGCCGGCGAGCAGCCGATCCCCGGCGCCTCGCGCGACGCGCTGGTCGGCGGCCTGCGCGGCCGTGGCCATCGCAACGTCGTGCCGCTCGAAGGGCCGGAGCAGATCGCGCAGATCGTCCGGACGCAGGCCAAGGACGGCGACTACGTCGTCTTCCTCGGCGCCGGCAACATCACCCAGTGGGCCTACGCGCTGCCCAAGCAGCTCGCCGAAGGCTGAGCCGCATCCTCCAGGACCGAAGTCAGCCATGTCGACCGATCTTCTCGCCCGTCTCGAAACCAGCGACATCCGCGGCGCCCTCATTCCGGGCTTCGCCCTCGGCGACACGTCGTGGTTCCGAGTCGGCGGCGCGGCGGAACTCTACTACCAGCCCGCCGATGCCGAGGACCTCTCGACCTTCCTGAAGCGGCTGCCGGCCGACGTGCCGATCACCGTGGTCGGTCTCGGCTCCAACCTGCTGATCCGCGAGGGCGGCGTCGACGGCGTCGTCATCCGGCTCTCGCAGAAGGGCTTCGGCGGGGTGAAGCCGGTCTCCGACACGCGGCTGGAGGTCGGCGCGGCGATCGCCGACAAGCAGGTGGCACGGGTGGCGCTCGACCTCGGGCTCGACGGCTTCGCCTTCTACTTCGGCATTCCCGGCGGCATCGGCGGGGCGTTGCGCATGAACGCCGGGGCCAACGGCGGCGAGACGCGTGCCCGCGTCGTCACCGTCACCGCGATGAACCGTGCCGGCGAGATCCTGACGCTTTCCAACGACGACATGGGCTATTCCTATCGCCACTGCTCGGCGCCCGACGACCTGATCTTCCTGTCGACGATCATGGAAGGGACGCCCGGCGACAAGGACGCCATCAAGGCGCAGATGGACGCCGTCACCGAGCATCGCGAGACGGTGCAGCCGATCCGCTCCAAGACCGGCGGCTCGACCTTCAAGAACCCGCCGGGTCATTCCGCCTGGAAGCTGGTGGACGACGCCGGCTGCCGCGGTCTGGTGGTCGGCGGGGCGCACGTCTCGCAGATGCACTGCAACTTCCTGATCAACGACGGCGACGCGACCGCCCACGACATCGAACTGCTCGGCGAGACGGTTCGCTCGCGGGTGTTGCAGACCTCGGGCGTTCGTCTCGAATGGGAGATCAAGCGCCTCGGCCGATTCGCCGAGGGTCGCGAAGTGGTGCCCTTCCTCGGTCTGTGAGGCCGAGGGCGGCGAGGCAATGACCGGGGCCGCGTCGGGCGGCTCCCCGGCGGCGGTCGATCCGTCCCGTGGCGCGCGTATCGCGCGATGACTTCCGAGTGGCACCGCGCGTTTCATCGGTGCCGATTTCCAGTGGCGTAGAGCGTCTCGCGTTCCGGGAGCCTTCCCGGGCGACGGGACGAATCCGATTCGCGGGCCCCGCGAATCGCCGATCGAGGACAAGTCGAATGTCGAAACATGTCGCGGTGTTGATGGGCGGGTGGGACAGCGAGCGCCAGGTGAGCCTGTGGTCGGGTGAGGCCTGCGCCGGCGCCCTCGAGCGGTCGGGCTACAGGGTGAGCCGCCTCGACGTCGGCAAGGACGTCTGGGCCCGTCTGGAGGCGCTCCGGCCCGATGCCGCCTTCAACGCGCTGCACGGCCCCTGGGGCGAGGGCGGGGCGATCCAGGGCATGCTGGAGACGCTGCGCATCCCCTACACCCACTCGGGCATCCTCGCCTCGGCGCTGGCGATGAACAAGGCCAAGGCCAAGATGGTCTTCGCCCAGGCCGGCATCCCGACGGCGACCGGAATCGTGACGAGCCGCTTCGAGGCGGCGCGCGAACACCCGATGGCGCCGCCCTACGTGGTGAAGCCGGTGGCGGAGGGTTCGTCCTTCGGCGTGATCATCGTGACGGCCGACCGGACCCACCCGCCGCAGGAGCTGATGCGCGACGATTGGCCCTACGGCGACACGGTTCTGGTGGAAAAATTCGTCGCCGGACGCGAGCTCACCTGCGCCGTCATGGGGGCTCCCGGAGAGGAGCGGGCGCTCGGAATCATCGAGATCCTGCCGGAGGGGCAGGTGTTCTACGACTTCGATGCCAAGTACCGGAAAGGGGGGTCTCGTCACGTCCTTCCGGCGCAAATTTTACCGAATATTTACCAAGAGGTCCAAATGCTGGCGGTCGAGGCTCATCGGGCTCTCGGTTGTCGCGGTGTCTCGCGGGCCGACTTCCGATTGGACGACGGCGGTACCGGGGAACTGGTCTGCCTCGAAGTGAACACGCAGCCGGGGATGACGTCGACGTCGCTCGCCCCGGAAATGGCGGCGCATTCGGGCATTTCGTTCGAAGCGCTGGTGACTTGGCTGGTGGAGGACGCGAGTTGCGACCGGTGAGGGGACGAGAGCGGGAACCGCGCTACCCTTACGCCCGTGAAATGCCGCAGGACGCGGGATTTCACTGGCGCAGGGCCGTGCGTTTCGTGCGTCGTTGCTCCCGCGCGGTCGAGGATCGTCTGACCTCCGTCCGCCCGATGCAGGGCACCTTCGCCGCTCTCGCCTTCCTCGGCGCCTGGGGCGTCTACGGCATGGTCCTGTCGGGCGCCTGGCGCACGACGGTCGACGCGCTGACCGCCGGCATGGGCTTCTCGGTCGCCTCGATCGAGATCCACGGTCTGCAGGAAGCCGATTCGACCGAAATTTCGGATCGAATCGACGTCACCCAGACGTCGTCTCTGCTGATGGTCGACGTCGAGCGGGCGCGGGCGCGGATCGCCGAGATCCCGTGGATCGCCGACGTCGTCGTCAAGAAGCTCTATCCCAACCGCATCGTCGTGAACCTGACCGAGCGGCGCCCCTTCGCGCTGTGGCAGGACGACGGCAAGGTGCGGGTGGTCGACCGCAACGGCGCGGTGATGAGCGACGTGCTCGAGACCCGCAACGCGGGTCTTCCGCTCGTCGTGGGGACCGGTGCCAACGGCCGCGTCGGCGAGGCGGTCGCGCTGATGGGTTCGGCGCCGTCGCTGCGTCCGCGCATCCGCGCCGCGGTGCTGGTCGCCGAGCGGCGCTGGAACCTGATCACCACCGACGGCGTCGAGATCCTCCTGCCCGAGGACGAGCCGGCCGCCGCGCTCGCCCGCGTCGCGGCGCTGCAGGACGGCAAGAAGCTCCTCGACCGCGATCTGGTCGTGGTCGACATGCGCGTGCCCGATCGTCTCTTCGTCCGCCTGTCCGACGCCGCCGCCGCGGCGCGGCGCGACCAGATGAAGGCGAAGCTCGGCGCCAAGAAGGAGGCGCGGGGATGATGCAGCCTCCGATCCAGCATACCGTTCCGCGCATGCGGCCGCTGTCGACCCGCCGGGCCACCGTCGTCTCGGTGCTCGACGTCGGCTCGACCAAGGTCACCTGCCTGATCGCCAAGCTGACCCCGCGGGCGCACGACAAGGTGCTGCCGGGCCGCACCCACGACATGACCGTGCTCGGCTACGGCATGCAACGGTCGCGCGGCATGAAGTCGGGCATGGTGATCGATCTCGACGCGGCCGAGCAGTCGATCCGCCTCGCCGTCGACGCGGCCGAGCGCATGGCCGGGCTGACGATCGAATCGCTGATCCTCAACATCACCGCCGGGCGGCTGCGCTCCGAGGTCTATCGCGCCAACGTCGACGTCGCGACCGACGCGGTCGACGAGGCCGACATCCAGCGGGTTCTCGCCGCCGGCGCGTCGCATTCGCTGACCGACGACCGCACGCTCATTCATTCGCTGCCGATCGGCTACGCCCTCGACGGCGCCCGCGGCATCAAGGACCCGGTCGGCATGTTGGGCGAGAAGCTCGCGGTCGACATGCACGTGGTCGACACCGACTGCGCGCCGGTGCGCAATCTCGAACTGGCGGTCAACCGCTGCCATCTCGAGGTCGAGACGATCGTCGCCACGCCCTATGCCTCGGGTCTCGCGACCCTGGTCGACGACGAGGCCGATCTCGGCGTCGCCTGCGTCGACATGGGCGGCGGCACCACTTCGATGGCGGTCTTCGCCGACGGCGCCTTCTGCCACGTCGACGCGATCGCGATCGGCGGCCACCACGTGACGATGGACATCGCGCAGGGCCTTTCGACCCGCGTCGCCGACGCCGAGCGCATCAAGACACTGCACGGTTCGGCGCTCGCCACCTCGTCGGACGACCACGAGGTGATCGGCGTGTCGTCGGTCGGCGCCGAGCGCCACGACGTCGTCAACGTGCCGCGCGGCGCGCTGACCCGGATCATCCGCCCGCGGGTGGAGGAAATTCTCGAGCTGGTGCGCGACCGCCTGGCCCATTCCGGCTTCGCCGGTCGGGTCGGCAAGCGGGTCGTGCTGACCGGTGGGGCGAGCCAGCTGACCGGCGTGGTCGAGGTGGCGCGACGCATTCTCGGACGCAACGTGCGTCTCGGACGGCCGCTCGGCATCGCCGGGCTGCCGCAGGCGGCCAAGGGCGCGGCCTTCGCCGCCGCCGTCGGCCTGTTGATCTATCCGCAGGTGGCCCAGATCGAACAGTTCGATCTGCGCGACCAGCGTCGGCCGACGGCCGCCACCGGGGGACGTTATCTCGCCCGGGTCGGCCAGTGGCTGAGAGAGAGTTGGTGACGTGAGGGTTCGTCGCGCCAGAGCGCGGCGAGCGGTTGGGGACGAATACCCGCCGGAGCTCGGGGCGGGAGCAGCGAGGATGCCATGACGCTCAATCTGAAGATGCCCGACATTCGGGAACTGAAGCCGCGGATCACCGTGTTCGGTGTGGGTGGAGCCGGCGGCAACGCCGTCAACAACATGATCCAGGCCGGCCTCAAGGGCGTGGATTTCGTCGTGGCCAACACCGACGCGCAGGCTCTCACCCTGTCGAAGTCCGAACGCATCATCCAGATGGGCGTCGCCGTCACCGAGGGTCTCGGCGCCGGCTCGATGCCGGAAGTCGGCCGCGCCGCGGCGGACGAGGTGCTCGACGAGATCAACGACCACCTGACCGGCGCCCACATGGTGTTCATCACCGCCGGCATGGGCGGCGGCACCGGCACCGGCGCCGCGCCGGTCATCGCCAAGGCGGCGCGCGAGATGGGCATCCTCACCGTCGGCGTCGTCACCAAGCCGTTCCAGTTCGAAGGCGCGCGCCGCATGCGCATCGCCGACAGCGGCATCACCGAGCTGCAGAAGAGCGTCGACACGCTGATCGTCATCCCGAACCAGAACCTCTTCCGCGTCGCCAACGAGCGCACCACCTTCGCCGACGCCTTCGCGATGGCCGACCAGGTGCTCTACTCGGGCGTCGCCTGCATCACCGACCTGATGGTGAAGGAGGGTCTCATCAACCTCGACTTCGCCGACGTCCGCTCGATCATGCGCGGCATGGGCAAGGCGATGATGGGCACCGGCGAGTCGTCGGGCGACAAGCGCGCGCTGCAGGCGGCCGAGGCGGCGATCGCCAATCCGCTGCTCGACGAGACCTCGATGAAGGGCTCGAAGGGCGTGCTGATCTCGATCTCGGGCGGCAAGGACCTGACCCTGTTCGAGGTCGACGAGGCCGCCACCCGCATCCGCGAGGAAGTCGATCCGGATGCCAACATCATCCTCGGCGCCACCTTCGACGACAGCCTCGAGGGCGTGGTCCGCGTGTCGGTGGTCGCCACCGGCATCGACCAGGAGCTGATGAAGGGTGCGGATTCGGCGAGCTCGCAGGAAGCCCGCATGGCCGATCTCGCCAACCGTCTGCGCGCCGCCGGCCGTCCGGTTCCCGCCGCGCTCGAGCCGCATCGCGTCGCCGCCGCCGCTCCGGCGCCGGTCGCCCCGATCGCCGTGCACGCGGCTCCGGTCGCCGCCCCGGCCCCGGTCGCTCCGGCGCCCGCGCCGATGCGCACCGAGGACATGGTCCGCGACGCGCTCGCCGCCCAGATCGAACTCGAGATCAAGTCCGAGCCGGTCGCTCCGATGGCCGAGCCGGTCATGGCCCGTCCGACGGCGTCCGACCCGGCGGTGACGATCCAGCGCTACGAGCCGGCCCAGCCGACCTTCGCGCACAAGGATCCGATCCAGGAGCTCGAGCAGCCGATGGCTCGTCCCGAGCCGACCATCGACCGCAACCCCTACATCCCGCCGACCGCCGAGCGTCCGACGGCGCAGACCCGCGTGCCGCGCATCGACGAGTTCCCGCCGATCGCCCAGCGTCAGGCGGCCCCGGCCGAAGACCTCGACACCGACGAAGCCCGCCCGCGCGGCCTGCTGCGTCGCCTCGCCCAGGGCCTCGGCCGTCGCGAGGAGGCCGAGGATCACGCGCCGCAGATGCGTGAGCCGAGCTTCCGCGAGCCGGTCGCCCCGCGCGCCGACGCCTATCGCCCGGCCGGTCACGACGAGTTCGCCAAGCGGCCGCTCGCCCGTGCCCCCGAGGCGCCGCGCTCGGCCGCCGGCAACCTCGACGCCCACGGCCGCCAGCCGGTGGTGACGCGGTCGCTCGACGAGGACAACCTCGAGATCCCGGCCTTCCTGCGTCGTCAGACCAACTGACGAATCCAGGCATCCGGACAATCACGGAGGGCTCCGTCACACATGTGACGGAGCCCTTGCCGCATTCTCGCCACAGGTGTTTCAATTTATTGAAATTAAAGAGCTTATCGAATTTTGCAGATGGTAACATTGTGTAATCAAGCGTGATTTCGCACGAGACGTCGGGAACGGTAGTGTGCAGGTGTGGTTCCGGATCGGAGCCGCGACGGCATGCCGAGGGGACGGTGTGCGGCGCGGGTTCGGGAACCTCCGAATTCCAGGGGACGAGTTCTCCGCACGGTCCGCAGGGACAGGGGAGAGCAACGGGTGAAGACGATGGCTCGCAACGCGACGACTTTCCAGACCACGATCGGCGATACCGTTCGGATCGTGGGTATCGGTGTCCATTCCGGCGCTCGCGTCCATCTCGCCCTCCATCCCGCCGATGCCGACACCGGCATCACCTTCGTCCGCACCGGCATGAACGGTGGCGACGTCGAGATCCCCGCCGTATGGAAACACGTCGCGGCGACCGACCTCTGCACCATGGTCGGCGATCCCAAGGGCGCGTCCATCGCCACCATCGAGCATCTGATGGCGGCGCTGCGCGCTCTCGGCATCGACAATCTGGTGGTCGAGATCGACGGCGGCGAAGTCCCGGTGATGGACGGCTCGTCGGAGGCCTTCGTCGAGGCGATCGATCAGGTCGGCCTCGTGCGCCAGACCGCGCCGCGCCGCGTGCTGAAGATCCTCAAGCCGATTCGCGTCGAGCACGGCGCCGCCTGGGCCGAGCTGCGTCCGCACGACGGCGCCCGCTACGAGGTGACGATCGACTTCACCAACCCGGTGATCGGCCGTCAGGCGATCGGCATCGACCTCACCGCCGACGTCTTCCGCAACCAGGTCGCCCGCGCCCGCACCTTCGGCTTCGTCTCGGACCTCGAGAAGCTCCTGCCGATGGGCCTGTGCCGCGGTTCCAGCCTCGAGAACTCGGTCGCCATCAAGGACGACCGCATCCTCAATCCGGAAGGCCTGCGCTTCGTCGACGAGTTCGTCCGTCACAAGCTGCTCGACGCGATCGGCGACCTCGCCCTGTCGGGCGCCCCGATCCAGGGCCTCTATCGCTCCTACAAGGGCGGTCATCGCCTCAACTTCATGACGCTGCAGGCCCTCTTCGCCGATCCGACCGCCTGGGCGCTGGTCGAGGCGTCGAGCCGTCCGTCCTCCCCGGCGGCGGAACTCGGTCTCGGCATGGTGGCGCCGGCCTTCCGCGCCGAAGTCGCCTGATCGCCGATTTCGGCCGTCTCGCCACAAATTCGAACCAATGCCTACCCACGAAGATGACGGCGGCTCTCCGACGCGCTAGAACGCGGATCGCAGGGCTCGGCCGTCGTCCGTCTTTCGGGGGCGGGGCGAGGACGAACCAATTCGGCGCGACGACGCGCGTGTGAGGGATGGCGAAGTGATGGGCATGGGTTATTCGGCGGATCCCGTCGCGGCGCTCCGGCGCACCGGGTCGCGTCTTCGCTTGGCTGCCGCGGTCGCCGTGGCGCTGACGGTAGGCGCCTGCGCCTCGACCAAGGACGAAGTCGACAACACGGCGTCCGCCGACCAGCTCTACAACGAGGGTCTGGTGCAGCTGCAGGCCGGCAAGAAGGCCGACGCGGTGAAGAAGTTCGACGACGTCGACCGGCTCCACCCCTATTCGCAGCTCTCCAAGCAGGCACTGCTGATGCAGGCCTACACCCAGTTCGAGCGCAACGCCTTCACCGACGCGATCTCGGCCGGCCAGCGCTTCGTGACGCTCTATCCGTCCAGCCCCGACGCGGCCTATGCCCAGTACATCGTCGCGGAGAGCCTGTTCCAGCAGATCCCCGACGTCAGCCGCGACCAGGCCCAGACGGCCAAGGCGCTCGCCGCCTACGGCGAACTGATCGAGAAGTATCCGAACTCGCCCTATGCCGAGGACGGCCGCAAGAAGGTCCTCACGGTGCGCGACCAGCTCGCCGGCAAGGAGATGGACATCGGCCGCTTCTATCTCAAGAAGCACCAGTATCTCGGCGCGATCAACCGCTTCAAGCTGGTGATCTCGCAGTATCAGACCACCCGCCACGTCGAAGAGGCGCTGGCCCGTCTGGTCGAATGCTACTACGCCATGGGCGTGATCAACGAGGCGCAGACCGCCGCGGCGATCCTCGGGCACAACTTCCCCGACAGCCAGTGGTACAAGGACAGCTACACGCTCCTCCAGAACGGCGGTTACGAGCCGAGCGAGGACAAGTCGAGCTGGATCTCCAAGTCGATCACCCAGCCGCTGAAGTCCGTGAAGATTCTCTGATCGATCGGCGACGGGGACGAGACGGGGGTTCCGTTTTGTTCTCGTCGCGGCTATCGTTCCGATCGGGTTTTCGCAGAATCACGGACGTCTCATGCTCTCGGCACTGTCGATTCGAGACATCGTTCTGATCGAACGGCTCGAGATCGACTTCTCGCGCGGACTGACGGTGCTGACCGGCGAGACCGGTGCCGGCAAGTCGATCCTGCTCGACAGTCTGGCGCTGGCCCTCGGCGGGCGCGGCGATGCCGGCCTCGTGCGCCACGGCGCGACACAGGGGCAGGTGACGGCCGTCTTCGATCTCGCCGAGGATCACCCGGCCCGCCGGCTGCTCGCCGACAACGACATCGAGGCCTCGGGCGAGTTGATCGTCCGCCGCGTCCAGAGCGCCGACGGCCGCACCCGCGCCTTCCTCAACGACAGTCCGGTCTCGGCGACGCTGCTGCGCGACTTCGGCGAGCGGCTGGTGGAGATCCACGGCCAGCACGACGACCGCGCGCTGGTCGACGAGCGCGAGCATCGCCGCCTGCTCGACGCCTTCGGTGGGCTGGAGCCGCAGGTCACGGCGGTCGGTGCCGCCTGGGGCGCGTGGCGGCGGGCGGTCAAGGATCGCGACGGCCACCGCGCCCGCATCGACGCGGCGCGGCGGGAGGCGGACTATCTGCGCGCCAGCCTCGAGGAACTCGATCAGCTGAAGCCGGAGGTCGGCGAGGAGACCGAACTCGCGACCAAGCGTCACCGCATGATGCAGGTGGAGAAGGTCGCCGGCGATCTCGCCGAGGCGGTGGAGACCTTCGACGGGCCGCATTCGCCGGTGCCGACCATCGCCACGCTGATGCGGACGCTGGAGCGCAAGGCGGGCTCGCTGCCGGGCCTCTCGGAGAGCGCGCTGAAGCCGATGGGAGAGGCGATCGATCTTCTGGAGAGCGCGCGCACGGCGCTGGAAGCGGCGCTGCGCGAGGCGGACTTCGACCCGCGCGATCTCGAGCGCACCGAGGAGCGGCTCTTCGCGCTGCGCGCCGCGGCACGCAAGCACAGTTGCACGGTCGACGCGCTGGCGCCGCTGCGCGCCAAGTTCGCCGCCGATCTCGCCGATCTCGACCACGGCGAGGAGAAGCTCGCCGGCCTCGAGGCGGCGGTGGGCGCGGCAGAGGCCGACTATGCCGCCAAGGCGCGGGCGCTCTCGACGGCGCGCGCCGCGACGGCCGAGGCGCTCGAGGCGGCGGTGGCGGCGGAACTGCCGGCCTTGAAGCTCGAGCGGGCGCGGTTCATCGTCGACCGCAGCGAGGGCGAGCCGGGCGGCGAGGGCATCGACCGGGTCGAGTTCCACGTCCAGACCAATCCCGGCACCCGTCCGGGGCCGATGATGAAGGTGGCCTCGGGCGGCGAGCTGTCGCGCTTCCTGCTGGCGCTCAAGGTCTCCCTCGCCGACAAGGGTTCGGCGCCGACGCTGATCTTCGACGAGATCGACACCGGCGTCGGCGGCGCGGTGGCGGGCGCCATCGGCCAGCGGCTGGCGCGGCTCGCCGAGAAAGTCCAGGTGATGAGCGTCACCCATGCGCCGCAGGTGGCGGCGCGGGCGGACACGCATTTCCTGATCACCAAGGAACCGGTTCCCGGCGGCGAGGACCGCGTCGCGACCCGCGTCGTCGAACTCGACATGCCGGCCCGGCGCGAGGAGATCGCCCGCATGCTCTCGGGCGAGACGATCTCGCCGGAGGCCCGCGCGGCGGCGGAGAGCCTGCTGGCGGGGTGAGGGGTCGGCGGCGCCGAGTGTCCGGTACCGTGCGCGATGCTTCGAGACGGATCGCCTTCGGCGACCCTCCTCAGCATGAGGCGCTTTTCATATTCGATACGAGCACATACGCCTCATGCTGAGGAGCGCCGAAGGCGCGTCTCGAAGCATCGCGCAGGGCCTCACGGCACAGCGCGTGGTCCTCACAGCCACACCTCCCGCCCTCCGCGATGGCAGTCGGCCGATGCGACGGGTAATGTCGCCGAGATGAATCGTCCGCCCTCCGAGGTCCGCATGTCCGTCACCGACACCCCCGTCGACGCCCTCTCGCCGCTCGAAGCCGTGGCCGAGATCGCGCGCGTCTCCGCTCTGATCGAGGCGGCGGATCGCGCCTATTACCAGGACGACGCGCCGACGCTGACGGATGCCGCCTACGACGCGCTGCGCCTCAGGCTGATCGCGCTCGAGGCGGCGTTTCCCGATCTGAAGCGGGCCGACAGCCCGACCGCACGGGTCGGTGCCGGGCCTTCGGAGCGGTTCGAGAAGATCCGCCACGCGGTGGCGATGCTCAGCCTCGACAACGCCTTCTCCGACGAGGACGTCGGCGAGTTCGTCGCCCGCGTCCACAAGTTCCTCGCCACGCATGGTCAGGCGGTCGCCTTTACCGCCGAGCCGAAGATCGACGGATTGTCGCTGTCGATCCGCTATGTGAACGGCCGGCTCGTCCACGCCGCCACTCGCGGGGATGGAATGGAGGGCGAGAACGTCACGGCGAACGTGCTGACCATCGCCGAGATCCCGCGCGATCTGCCGGCCGGCGTTCCGGACGTGCTCGAGGTGCGCGGCGAGGTCTACATGAGCCATGCCGATTTCGCCGCGATCAACGCCAATGCCGAGGCGATGGGCGGCAAGGTCTTCGCCAATCCGCGCAACGCGGCGGCGGGCAGCCTTCGCCAGCTCGATGCGAGGATCACCGCGGCGCGACCGCTGAAGTTCTTCGCCTATGCCTGGGGCGAGATCTCGGACTGGGACGTCGACACCCAATACGACCGGGTTCAGGCCTTCGGTCGCTGGGGCTTTCCGATCAATCCGCGGATGGTGCGGTGCTCTTCGGTCGAGGAGCTGCTTGCGGTCCATCGCGGGCTCGAGGCGGATCGGGCGAGCCTCGGCTACGACATCGACGGCGTCGTCTACAAGGTCGATCGGATCGATCTCCAGACCCGCCTCGGCTTCGTCTCGCGATCGCCCCGCTGGGCGATCGCCCACAAGTTCCCGGCCGAGAAGGCGCGGACGATCCTCGAAGGCATCGACATACAGGTCGGCCGCACGGGGGCGCACACGCCGGTGGCGCGGCTCGCACCGGTGACGGTCGGCGGCGTCGTCGTCACCAACGCGACGCTGCACAATGCCGACGAGATCGCGCGCCTCGACGCGCGCATCGGCGACACGGTGGTGGTCCAGCGCGCCGGCGACGTCATTCCGCAGATCGTCGAGGTGGTGAAGGACGCGGCCCACGAGGCGCGCGCCGCCTTCGACTTCCCCCATCTCTGCCTCTGCGACCTGAAGACCGCACTGGTGCGCGAGGAGACCGCGACCGGCGAGGAGGGCAAGATCCGCCGCTGCTCCGGCGAGTTCGCCTGTCCCTTCCAGCGGCAGGAGCACCTGCGCCACTTCGTGTCGCGCCGCGCCTTCGACATCGAGGGGCTGGGCGAGAAGCAGATCGCGTTCTTCTTCGACGATCCCGACTTCCCGGTGAAGGAGCCGGGCGACATCTTCACGCTGGCGGCGCGCAACGCCGAGAGCCCGATCAAGAAACTCGAGAACAAGGAGGGTTTCGGCGCCGTCTCGGTCGCCAAGCTCTTTGAGGCGATCGAGGCGCGGCGGACGATCGCGCTCGAGCGCTTCGTCTTCGCCCTCGGCATCCGCAACGTCGGCGAGACGACGGCGCGGCAGCTGGCGCGCGCCTACGGCTCGTGGGGGGCGCTGCACGAGGCGGCGGAGAAGATCGTCGCCGAGGATGCGGTGGCGCGCGAGGAGATGGATGCGATCGACCAGATCGGCGAGACGGTGATCGACAGTATCGCCGCCTATTTCCGCGAGCCGCACAATCGCGCCGTGGTCGAGCGGCTCGTCGCCCATCTGACGATCGTCGACGCCGAGAAGCCCAAGGCCGACACCGCGGTCGCCGGCAAGACGGTGGTCTTCACCGGCTCTCTCGAGAAGATGACACGCGACGAGGCCAAGGCCCAGGCGGAGCGGCTGGGGGCGAAGGTCGCCGGCTCGGTCTCGGCCAAGACGCACATCGTCGTGGCGGGGCCGGGGGCGGGGTCGAAACTCGCCAAGGCGCGCGATCTCGGCGTCACCGTCATGACCGAAGAGGAATGGCTGGCGATGATCGGCGAGGCGTGAGGGGACGCCTTCGCGATGGTGCGCGATGCTTCGAGACGGGCGACCCGCGGTCGCCCTCCTCGGCATGAGGTGTCTGTTTTTGTTTGATGAATCCCAAAGTGCCTCATGCTGAGGAGGCGCGCGCAGCGCGCCGTCTCGAAGCACCGCGCACCTGTTCGATCGAACTGCACGGCGTCACCCATCCGCCGGCAAAACCTCCCGCACTGCCGAAGCCTGATCCTGCGCTGCCGAAGCGTTTCTCCTGCGTTGCCGCGTAAGCCTGCACGAAATTGCATGACGGACATGAGTTGCCATGCGTGTCCCTGTATCGCCATATTTCCGTGAGACCTTGGTCGTACGAAAAATGACGGATCGCGCATGGCGTGATCCGCGGACTACAGGCGGGGAAGCGGCACCGGGCGGGTTGAACCCGAACCATCGGAGCACGCCATGAGCCGCATCATCTCGATTTTCGAACGTATCCTCGGCGCCGACGTCGCCGGCAATCGCTCGGCCTGGGCCGAGACCCCCTGCGAGGCTTCCGCCCGCATCGACCTCGAGCTCTCCGACCGCGACGAAATGCGTGCGCGCTCGCGTCGCGACTACGGCTTCACCGCCTGGTGCTGATCGTCTCGAACGCGCCGGCCGAGGCGGCCGGCGCTTCGCGCTTCCTCAGGTGACGACGTTCGGGCCTTCGCGCCCGGTGCGCGCCCTGATCCCCGCCACCGCATCGGCGGCGGCGAGCACATCGGCCAGAGCCGCCTGCGGATCCAGATCGTGGCGGGCGGGATCGGCCTCGAAACGCTCCACGTAGAGACGCAGCGTCGCCCCCTCGGTGCCCGTGCCCGAGAGGCGGAAGATCGCGCGGCTGCCGTCGGAAAACCCGATCCTGACACCCTGCTTCGTCGAAACCGAACCGTCGGTCGGGTCGGTATAGGCGAAGTCGTCGGCCGAGACGATCGCGAGACCGCCGACCGTCCTGCCCGGCAGGCCCGGAAGACTCGCGCGCAGATCGGCGAAGAGCGCGTCGGCGAGGTCGGAGGGCAGCGCCTCGTAGTCGTGACGCGAATAGTAGTCGCGGCCGTAGGTCTTCCAGTGGTCGTGGACGATCTCGGCGATCGACTGGCGGCGCGTCGCCACGATGTCGAGCCAGATCAGCACCGCCCACAGACCGTCCTTCTCGCGGACATGGTCGGAGCCGGTGCCGGCGCTCTCCTCGCCGCAGATCGTCGCCATGCCGGCATCCAGCAGATTGCCGAAGAACTTCCACCCCGTGGGCGTCTCGTAGAGGCCGACACCGAGCTTCTCGGCGACGCGGTCGGCGGCGCGGCTGGTCGGCATCGAACGGGCGATGCCCTTCACCCCGGCCGTATAGCCCTTGGCGAGATGCAGATTGGCGGCGAGCAGCGCCAGACTGTCGGACGGCGCCACCGAGATGCCGCGGCCGAGCACGATGTTGCGGTCGCCGTCGCCGTCGGACGCCGCGCCCATGTCCGGCGCGTTCGGCCCGAACATGATGTCGAACAGTTCCTTGGCATGGACCGGGTTCGGATCGGGATGGTGGTGGCCGAAGTCGGGCAGCGGCGTGCCGTTGACGACGGTGCCGGCCGGGGCGCCGAGCTCGCCCTCGAGGATCGCGTGGGCGTAGGGACCGGTCACGGCGCTCATGGCGTCGAAACGCAGGGTGAAGCCCGAGGCGAAGAGGGCGCGGATACGGTCGAAGTCGACGAGATTGCGCATCATCGCGACGTAGTCGGCGACCGGATCGACGATCTCGACCACCATGCCGGCGAGGTCGAAGATGCCGAGCGTCGCGATCGACGGGGCTTCCTCTTCGACGATGCGCCATTCGGCGATGTCCTTGGTGCGGGCGAAGATCGCGTCGGTGACCGGCTCGGGTGCCGGGCCGCCGTTCGCGACGTTGAACTTCAGGCCGAAGTCCTCGTCCGGGCCGCCGGGATTGTGCGAGGCCGAGAGGACGAAGCCGCCGTAGGCCTTGCGCACGCGGATCAGGTTCGAGGCGGCGGGCGTCGACAGGATGCCGTCCTTGCCGACGATCGCGCGTTTCGCGCCGTTCGCCGCCAGCATGCGCAGGATGACGCCGATCGCGGTGTCGTTGAAGTAGCGGCCGTCGCCGCCGACGACGATCTCGCGATCCTTCACGCCGCCGACGCCCTCGATGATCGCCTGGACGTAGTTCTCGAGATAACCCGGCCCCATGAAGATCCGGGTCTTCTTGCGAAGGCCCGAGGTGCCCGGCTTCTGGCCGGCGATGGGGCTGGTCGAGACGATCTTCACGGCCATGGCGGGCTCCTCCGTGCGACGCGCGTTGCCCCATGGGTAGCCGGTTCGGTGGCGGAGCGCCATACGCTCGAGACCGAAGCCGCCCCCTCGCGGTCATGCGCGGCAGGCGGGGATGCCATGCGATCTACGACCTTGGTCTAATGCATGACTTCAGGCATCGTCGTTCGAACGCGACGGTGTGGGGCGCCGGACGCGATCGGCCGATCAACGAGCCGAAAGAGGAGACGTCGAGCGGAGGCGCAAGCCCACGCGACACGACGGAGAAGACCCCATGTTTCGTTTCCTCAGCGCCGCCCGTTCGGCCATGCGCCGCTCGCTGATCCGCTTCGACGAAGGCATCGATCGCGGCATGCGCGAATCGAGCACCTTCACCGCGCTGCGTCATCACTGGATCGACCCGCTCGAGCGTCGCTGACGCCGCCGAGCCGGACGTCTCCGCCCTCCGTCTTCGGAGCGCCTTGCCGCGTCGACGAGGGCGACGGATCGTGCCAATGTTCCTCCCGTGTGCGTCGCAGCATTCGCGCGATGCCGGGAGAACGATGCGATGTCCGAGCTTCCTCCGTCCACGCCGCCGGTGATCCGCACCATCGCCATGCCGGGCGACACCAACCCGGCGGGCGACATCTTCGGCGGCTGGCTGATGGCCCACATGGACCTCGCCGCCGGCAACGTCGCGACGCGCCGGGCGCGTGGACGTGCCGCCACCATCGCGGTCGAGGGCATGGCCTTCCTGAAGCCGGTTCTGGTCGGCGACGAGGTGAGCTTCTACGGCACCATCGTCGGCTCCGGCCGCACCTCCATGAAGATCCTGATCGAAGCCTGGCGCCGTCCGCGCGAGGGCGACGAGATGACCAAGGTGACCAGCGCCGTCTTCACCTTCGTGGCGATCGGCGAGGACCGGCGTCCGAGGCCGCTGCCGGAGGCGTGAGGCGGCTCACGTCCAGGCGAGGGTCGCGGCCGCGAGGACGAGGTAGCGACCGAACTTGGCGATCGTCACCAGGACGACGAAGGTCGGCAGCGGCTCGCGCAGAACACCGGCGAGGACGGTCAGCGGATCGCCGACGATCGGCAGCCAGCTGGCGAGCAGGGACCACTTGCCCCAACGGCGATACCAGCCGGCGGCGCGATCGAGATCGGCGTCCTTCACCGGAAACCAGCGGCGGTCGCGCAGCCGTTCGATCCCGCGCCCGAGGAACCAGTTCACGATCGAGCCGAGGACGTTGCCGATGCCGGCGCAGACGATCAGCGCCCAGGCGGGCTGATGACCGGTCAGCAGCGCACCGACCAGCAGGGCCTCCGACTGCATCGGCAGGATGGTCGCCGCGAGGAAGGCGGCGAAGAAGAGGCCGGCATAGACGGCGAGATCGATCACGACGGCTCCGTCGATCCGGGGTGTGGGTGTCGCGGCGGGCTCTTTTCCTCAGCGTCGGCCGAAGTTGAAGAACCACGCGACGGCGCCGATCTGCAGCACGACGCCCAGCGCCACCAGCTTGGCCATCCACCACAGGAGCGCCGCGCGGTCGGCGTCCTCGAAGAAGGCGCGGCCGCCGGGGATGCCGGCGGCGAGCACGATCAGCTGGCCGATCGCGAGAAGGGCCAGCATCGTCATGTGGGCATTCGGCGAGAAGCCGCCCGAGGCGTTGGCCATCAGCCCGCCGGGGAGGCTCAGGACCGCCCAGACGAGGCAGAGGACGGTCCACAGAACCATGATCGCGACACCGAGGACCGTCATGCGGCAGGCCCCCGCGGCATGAGCTCGTAGGGGTGCTTCCAGCCCGGCATCTCGGAGATGCGCTGGCGCCAGGCGTCGATCGCCGGGAACATCTCCCAGCGGTCGAGGCCGACCTCCTCGTCGTAGAAGACGTAGCCGGCGAGCGAGAAGTCGGCGATGGTCGGGCGGTTGCCGACCAGCCAGTCGGTCACGTTGAGCTGCTTCTCCACCACCTTGTAGGCGTCGATCACCCGGCTGCGCAGGAACTCCGTCGCGGCGGTCTCCGGCATGCCCTTCAGCCCGACCATGAAGCGCAGGGTGGCGAAGTAGCTGGTGAACTTGTGATTGTCGAAGAGGATCCAGCGCCAGATCTCGCGCTTCTCGTCCTCGTCGCGGCCGCCGAACTTGCCCGTCTTCTCCGCCAGATAGTCGAGAATGACGCCCGACTGGGTCAGCACGCGGCTGCCGTGGACGAGGACCGGGGCCTCGCCCATCAGGTTCAGCCCCTCGCGCCATTCGGGCTTGCGCGTCGCACCCTCGAAGAAGGGCACGAAGATCGGGTCCCAGCTGCTGCCGGAGAGCGCCAGCATCAGCGCCGCCTTGTAGGAATTGCCGCTCTCGCCGAAGCAGTGGAGCCGATAGTCACCCATGCGCGAACCTCCTCCTCGCCCGCGTCGGGCGGTCTCGTTCCTCAGCCGCCGAGCGGCGCGGTGGCCTGCTCGAGCCAGGCGCGCGTCGCCGGATCGAGCAACGGGCCGATCTCGGCGGCGACTCGTGCGTGATAGGCGTCGAGCCGGGCGATCTCGCCGGCATCGAGCAGCGCGACGTCGACGGCGCGTCGGTCGATCGGCACCAGCGTCAGCGTCTCGAAGCCGAGCATCGGCCGCTCGCCGCCGGGGACGTGCTCGGCCGGGGTGACGAGTTCGAGGTTTTCGATGCGGATGCCGAAGGCGCCGGCGCGGTAGTGCCCGGGCTCGTTCGACACGATCATGCCGGGCTTCAGCTCGGCCGATCCGGTCTTGGCGATGCGCTGCGGCCCCTCGTGCACCGACAGGAACGAGCCGACGCCGTGGCCGGTGCCGTGGTCGTAGTCGAAGCCGGCCTTCCACAGCGCGATGCGGGCGAGCGTGTCGAGCGCCGCGCCGGTGGTGCCGACGGGGAAGCGGGCGCCGCCGATCGCCAGATGGCCCTTCAGCACCAGGGTGAAGGCACGCTTCATCTCGGGCGAAGGGGTGCCCACGGCGATGGTGCGGGTGACGTCGGTGGTGCCGTCGCGATACTGGCCGCCCGAATCGAGCAGGAAGAACGTGTCGCGATCGATCGGCCGGTTGGTCGCCCGCGTCGCGTGATAGTGGACGATGGCGCCGTTCGGCCCGGCGCCGGAGATGGTGCCGAAGGAGAGGTCGACCAGTTCGCCGGTCTCGGCGCGGAAGGCCTCGAGCCGCTCGCAGCAGGCGATCTCGTCGGTCGCATGGCCCTCGGCGTCGAACCAGGCGAGGAACTTCGCCATGGCGACGCCGTCGCGGACATGGGCCGCGCGGGCGCCCGCGACTTCCGCCGCGTTCTTGCAGGCCTTGGGTAGGATGACGGGATCGTCGGCCTCGACGATCAGGGCGCCCGCCGCCTCGAGCCGACGCGCCAGCACCTCGGGCGTCATCGCCGGATCGAGCGCCACGGTGGCCTTCTCCGCCGCCAGCCGGTCGAGGGCGGCGAGCAGCTCGGCGCGCGGGGCGACGTCGACATGGGGGGCGAGATGGGCGGCGACGGCGGCGTCGATCTTCTCCGGCTCGACGAAGAGGGTCGGACGGCCGACTTTCCGCAGCAGCGCGAAGGCGAGCGGCACCGGATTGTGGGCGACGTCGCGGCCGCGCAGGTTGAAGGCCCAGGCGATCGAATCGGGCTGGGTCAGCAGGAAGGCGTCGACCGTCAGCGCTTCCGCCAGCCGGGCGATCTTCGCCTCGATCGTCTCGCCGGCGAACTCGGTCGGCTGGACGAGGAAGGGCGCCGAGGGCGGGGCCGGGCGATCGGTCCAGATGCGGTCGACGAGGTTCTCGGCGACCGGGATCAGTTCGGCCCCCGCCTTCTCCAGCGCGCCGAGGAGGCGGCGGGTCTGGATGCGGGTGTGGAGCCAGGGGTCGAAGCCGATGCGGGCGCCCTTCGTCACCGCTTCGGCGAGCCAGGCGTGGATCGGGGTCGCGACGCCGTCGACCGGCTCGAAGACCGTGGTGTCGGTCTCGGCGCGGACCTGCAGCGTGTAGCGGCCGTCGGTCAGCACCGCGGCGCGCTCGGCGAGCACGGCGGCGATGCCGGCGGAGCCGGAGAAGCCGGTCAGCCAGTGCAGGCGCTCGGACGCGGGCGGCACGTATTCGCCCTGGAATTCGTCGGCGCGCGGCACGAGGAAGCCGTCGAGCCCCTCGATCTTCATCAGGGCGCGGAGGCGGGCGAGGCGGGGGGCGCCGAGCGAAGGGTCGGCGAGGGTGTCGAAGCTCTGGAACATCGCGCGAGTTTAGCCACCCGGACGGGCGACGCAAACGAAACGGCGCGGGTCAGCCCTCCGAAGACGACGAAACCGCGCCCCGGGGAAGGGGCGCGGTTCGGGAATTCGTTTCCGCAGTCGATCCGGCGCCACGCGAGGGGGAGGAGCGGGCGCCGGATGCCGAGGTCAGTTGGCCGCGAGCAGGATGGTCTCGATGTCGGCGATCGTGTGCCGGGTCAGATCCTTGTCGATCTCGGCACGGAGCCGCGAACGCGCCTCGCCGGAGAGATCTTCCCTCAGTTCGGCGAGAATGCGGGGCGGTGCCACCACGATCAGGTCGTCGTAACGGCCGTCGTGGGCAGCGGCGTTGAGATCGGCGGCGAGACTGGCGGCGAAGCGGCGTTCGGCCTCGTCGTGCCAGTCGGTTTCCTCCATCGCGGCGCGGCGTCCGCCGCCCATGGGCGCGAAAGCGCGGCCGGGCGCGTCGCTCCCCAGGTCGCGGGTCGCCGGCGTGCGGGTCTCGCGCGTGGCGATGCAGTGGAGATTCGGCGATTCGGCCAACCCGTCGTTGCGCAGGACCATTGCCCTGCGGCCGTCGCCGACCAGGATCCAGGTTCCGTTGGAGATCTTCATTCGAGCCATGTCGACCCTCCCGTCTCGTGCATCCCGTCGGGATCCGGTGTCGCACTCTCGGTCCCGATCTGACGGTCGTCATGTTCGTCTCAAGACAACGTCGGGTCAATAACGGCAAACACGGCCAAATCATCTTTTTCGATCATCTATTCGCGAGATGGCGTGAGTCTGACGACTTGAATTGGATACGATCTAAATTCGCGACGAACTCGAAATCGTTTTCAGGAAAATTCTCGAGACAGCTCGAGAAAGTGATTCGCTGCTGGCAGACTGCGGCGGTACTTCTCTTCTGTTGCGTAACCGGACACCGCTTCGCGGCAGCGGGGCCGCCGGATCCGCGGGCATGCGTCGGCCTTCGCGGCCGCCGGCGGGCGGTCGCGTCGTCGGCGCGGGGCGCACGCGAAGCGGGTGGTTCAGCGCTCGCCGGTCTCAAGCACCAGGGCGAGCCAGCCGTCGCGCTCGACCTCGAAGGCGAGGCGCAGGCCCTGCTTCGCCCAGGCGGCGAGAACGAGCTGGCGCTCGATGGTCCTCAGACCCGACAGGACCACGACCGAGCGGCGGGCGAGCGCGCTCGCCACCGGATAGGCGAGCCTGGTCAGCGGGCGAGCGAGGATGTTGGCGACGACGAGGTCGTAGGGCGCCTCTTCGGCGAGCAGCCGCGAGGTCATGCCGTCGGCGACGATGCAGCGGACCTCCGCGCCGACGCCGTTGAGGCGGGCGTTCTCGGCGGCGATCGCGACCGCCACGGGGTCGATGTCGGTGGCGATCACCGGCACGCGCAGCACGCGGGCGACGGCGATGGCGAGCACGGCGGTGCCGGTGCCGAGGTCGAGCGGGCGGGCGAAGCGGCGCGCCTTCAGCAGCCGGTCGAGGGCGACGAGGCAGCACCAGGTGGTGGCGTGGTGGCCGGTGCCGAAGGCCATCTCGGCATCGATCTCGATGGAGACGCCCGACGGCGGGCGGCGATGGCGATCGTGGCTGCCGTGGACGAAGAACCGCCCGGCGACGACCGGGTGGCGGATCTCCTCGCTCATGGCGATCCAGTTGGCGTCGAGATCGAGCACGGTCGTGGTCAGCTCGAAGGCATCGTCGCCGAGCGCCTCGCGCACGAGGTCTGCGGCCTCGTCCTCGCTCTCGGCATCGAAGACGAGCGTGTCGACCGACCAGATCTCGGAGTAGGGCACCGTCTCCTCGCGGGTGACGGGATAGCCCTCGATCTCGAAGGCCTCACCGAGCAGCCGCTCGATGCGTTCGGATTCGGGGCCTTCGGCGACGAGGCGGACCTGGACGGCGGGCATGGGCAACTCCTGGCGGGCTCAGGGCTTCTGGAACGTGAGCGAGGCCCATTCCTTGATCGATCGACGGGAGACGAGGCGCAGGCCCCGGGCACGGTAGGCGGCGACGAGGCGCGCCTGTTCGCCGATCCGGAGACCGGCGACGACGAGGAAGCCACCCGGCGCCATCAGCGCCGCGAGCGGACCGGCGAGCCGACACAGCGGATCGGGCAGGATGTTGGCGAGCACCAGATCGAAGGGCGCGCGCGCGACGATGCGGACGTCGTCGAGCCCGTCGGCGAGAAGGGCGCGGAAGCTCCGGTCGACGCCGTTGATGCGGCGATTGCGCTCGGCGGTCGCCACCGCGTGCGGCGCGATGTCGGTGGCGGTGACCGGTGTGGTCGGCGCGAGGCGGGCGAAGGCGAGGCCGAGGATGCCGGTGCCGGTGCCGAGATCGAGCACGTTGCGGGGCCGGGCGTGTTTCAGGATCTCGTCGAGGCCGGCGAGCGACAGCTGGGTCGAGGCGTGATCGCCCGAGCCGAAGGCGGAGGACGCCTCGATCAGCACGTCCTCGCGGCGGAAGGTCTCGGGCCGATTGTGCTCGCCGAAGACGCGGAAGCGGCCGGCGGCGATCGGCGGCAGACCGCCGACGCCGGTCTCGACCCATTCGGCGGCGCTGAGCGGCTTCAAGGTGGCGCGCGCCAGCGTCTCCAGCACGGCGTCGCGGGGGGCGATGCCGTCGGCGTCGATCAGATCGGCGAGGGCTTCGGCCAGATCGGTCTCGTCGAGCGCTTCGGGGAACCACGCCTCGACGCCCCACGAGCCGTCGCCGTGGTCGAAGGCGCCGGCGGCATCGGCGAAGGCGGTGACGAGCTCGCCGTCGGCGAGGGCATCGGCGACGCGGGTCGCGATCGAGCGGGTGGTGGTCAGGCGATAGACGTGGGTCGGCATGGGCCGCGACATAGCACGGGATGCGCGGCCTGTCGCCTGCGCGGGGGCGGAGAGGGGCCGTGCGCCGCCGTCGGGGATTCCCCCGTGAGGATTTGCCCCGGTCGGCCTGTTCATACTTTCTTCACATTGTTGGTGTCTATTGCGACCAAGGCGATCGGAACCGCAAAGCAGCGGCGAGATCGCCGGTAAGCCCTGCCCCCCTTCGGGTCGACCACGGATGTACTGGCGGACGATGTGAGTGGCGGAGGCGATCCGCAGGAAGCCCCGGTCGGAGGTATACGCCTCCCCGCCGGGGTTTTTTGCGTCTGGGCCCCGGATTCCCGCCGCGCGGCGATCCGTCGCCGCCTCGGCGATGTCGGCCGGCCCGAATTGCGACACGATCCTCACCTCAGTTTCCCAGCATCGCCGAAGGTCTCGGCGAGGACACGCGCGAGGGACGATCGGACATGGTGGGATCGAACGACAAGACCGGGCTCGGGATCGCGGTGCTCTACGGCGGGCGGTCCTCCGAACACGACGTCTCGGTGATGTCGGCGACCAACGTGGTCCGCGCGCTCGATCCTGCGAAATACGACGTCCTGCCGATCTTCGTCACGCGAGCCGGTCGCTGGTTCGTCGGCGGCTTCGCCGAAGGACGGCTCGATCGGCCGGAGGCGGGCACCGAGATCGTGCCGGTGCCGGGCGGCAACGGGCGGACGATCGCCGTCTCCCCCGAGGGGACGATGGGCGAGGGGCCGCGGATCGATCTCCTCTTCCCCGTTCTGCACGGGCTCGACGGCGAGGACGGCTCGGTGCAGGGGCTCGCGGCGGTCGCCGGCGTGCCGCTGGTCGGCTGCGGCATCCTCGGTTCGGCGGCGGCGCTCGACAAGGACGTCGCCAAACGGCTGCTGACCCAGGCGGGGCTCGCCAACGCACGCTCGCTGACGCTTCGCCCCGGCGCGGTGCCGGGCTTCGTCGAGGCGGTCGCCGCCCTCGGCCTGCCGCTCTTCATCAAGCCGGCGCGCCAGGGCTCGTCGGTCGGCGTCTCCAAGGTCTCGACGCCCGCCGACTGGGACGCCGCGATCGAAGAAGGCTTCCGCTACGACACCAAGCTTCTGGTCGAGGAATTCGTCGCCGGTCGCGAGATCGAATGCGCCGTGCTCGAGGCGCCGGCCGGCAGCCTCTTCGTGTCGCGCCCGGGCGAGATCGCCCCGGCCGCTGCGCACGGCTTCTACACCTACGACGCGAAGTACGTCGACGCCGACGGCGCGGCGCTGGCGGTGCCGGCCGACCTGCCGGAGGACGTCGAGGCGGCGGTGCGCGCCGTGGCGGCGGACGCCTTCCGCGCGGTCGGTTGCGACGGCATGGCGCGGGTCGACGTCTTCGTGACGGCCGAGATGCGCATCCTCGTCAACGAGGTCAACACCATCCCCGGCTTCACCGACATCTCGATGTACCCCAAGGCGATGGCGGCGAGCGGCGTCGAAACCCGCGATCTGCTCGACCGGCTGGTGACGCATGCGCTGGCGCGCGTCGGCCGGGTGGGGTGAAGAGGGAGGTTGGACTTCCCAGTTCGGCTTCATGTTGAGGTGCCCGACCGCAGGTCGGGCCTCGAAGTGCGAAGCCACGACGGGCCTTGCCACTCGGCCCTTCGTGGCTCACGAGGCTCGGCTACGCCGAGCACCTCAGCATGAAGGGCCTCTGCACGGCGTCGGATGATCGGGATCGCCTCGGGGCATTTCAGCCCGCCCCCGTCACCCCACGATCGTCACGAACCCGTCCAGCACCCGCTTCTGCCCGGCGCGGTCGAAGTCGATCGTCAGCTTCTCGCCCTCGACGTCGGCCACCGTGCCGTTGCCGAACTTCTGGTGGAAGACCCGATCGCCGATCGAGAACTTCGACGGCGTCGCCGTCACCGACTTGGCGATCAGCGAGCCCTCGATCACCTTGACGTGCTTGTCGCGGATCGGGTTGCCCCAGCGGTCGCGCGCCGGCGAGCGCTCGAAGCGCTCCGGCCCCGACTGCCAGCGGGAACCGCGCTCCTCGAAGCCCTGCGGCCCGTTGCGGCCCTCGGCCTCACCGAAGCGGCCGCGACCGGCGCCGGCCCAGCCGCGATCGGTCGAACCGCGATCCTCGTCGGCGTGGTCGGCGTGGTCGGCGCCGTAGCCGCGCACCATGCGGCCCTGTTTCTGCGCCTGCGCCCGCTGCCAGCCGGGCGTCGCATAGGTCGAGCCGAAGGGCTCCACCTGATCGAAGCGCGAGCGGCCGTAGCCGCCGTAGTTCGATCCGCCCTCGCGCACCTCGACATGCGGCTCGGGCAGCTCGTCGAGGAAGCGGGAGGGCAGCGACGAGTTCCACGAACCGTGGATGCGGCGGTTCGAGGCGAACCAGATCCACGCCTTCTTCTTCGCCCGCGTGATGCCGACATAGGCCAGCCGCCGTTCCTCCTCGAGGCCGGAGCGGCCGCCCTCGTCGAGCGCGCGCTGGTGGGGGAAGAGGCCTTCCTCCCAGCCGGGCAGGAAGACGTGGTCGAACTCGAGGCCCTTGGCCGAGTGCAGCGTCATCAGGTTCACCGCCTCGACCGACTGGTCGTTGTCGGTGTCCATGACCAGGGCGACGTGCTCGAGGAAGGCGGGGAGGGACTCGTAGTCCTCCATCGCCTTGATCAGTTCCTTGAGGTTCTCGAGCCGGCCCGGCGCTTCCGCCGACTTGTCGTTCTGCCACATCTCGGTGTAGCCGGCCTCGTCGAGGATCAGGCCGGCGAGTTCGCCGTGGGGCAGGGCGTCGAGCTGGTCGCGCCAGCGGGCGAAGTTCTGGACGAGGCCCTTCAGCGTGCCGCGGACCTTGGGCTTCAGCTCCTCGGTCTCGACGATGCGGGCGGCGGCCTCGAGCAGCGGCACGCCCTGGGCGCGGGCGAGCGCGTGGACCTGTTGCAGGGTGGCGTCGCCCAGGCCGCGCTTGGGCGTGTTGACGATGCGCTCGAAGGCGAGATCGTCGGCCGGCTGCACCGTGACCCGGAAATAGGCCATGGCGTCGCGGATCTCCATGCGCTCGTAGAAGCGCGGGCCGCCGACGACGCGGTAGGGCAGCCCCAGCGTGACGAAACGATCTTCGAACTCGCGCATCTGGAACGAGGCGCGCACCAGAATGGCGATCTCGTCGAGGCGGGTGCCTTTTCTCTGCAGAGATTCGATCTCGTCGCCGATCGAGCGGGCCTCTTCTTCCGAATCCCAGGAATTGGCGACGAGGAGCTTCTCGGCGTCGGGGTCGTCCTTCTCGGTGAAGAGCGTCTTGCCGAGCCGGCCCTCGTTGTGGGCGATGAGATGCGACGCGGACGCGAGAATATGCGTCGTCGAGCGATAGTTGCGCTCGAGCCGCACGACGAGGGCGCCGGGGAAGTCGTGTTCGAAGCGCAGGATGTTGTCGACCTCGGCGCCGCGCCAGCCGTAGATCGACTGGTCGTCGTCGCCGACGCAGCAGACGTTCTTCGTCCCGACCGCGAGCAGCCGCAGCCAGAGATACTGGCAGACGTTGGTGTCCTGATACTCGTCGACGAGGATGTAGCGGAAGCGGCGCTGCCAGTCGGCGAGCACGTCCGGCCGATCGCGCCAGATGCGGATGACGTGGAGCAGCAGATCGCCGAAGTCGCAGGCGTTGAGCGTCAGCAGGCGGTTCTGATAGGCGCGGTAGAGCTCGCCGCCCTTGCCGTTGCCGAAGGCGCGGGCCTCCAGCGGCGGCACCTGATCGGGCGTCAGGCCCTTGTTCTTCCAGCCGTCCATGAAGGTGGCGAACTGGCGCGCCGGCCAGCGCTTCTCGTCGATGCCTTCGGCCTGGATCACCTGTTTGATCAGCCGCAGCTGGTCGTCCATGTCGAGGATGGTGAAGTCGGAGCGCAGCCCCACCAGTTCGGCGTGACGGCGCAGGATGCGCGTGCCGATGGCGTGGAACGTGCCGAGCCAGGGCATGCCCTCGACCCGCTCGCCGACGAGGGCGCCGATGCGCTCCTTCATCTCGCGCGCCGCCTTGTTGGTGAAGGTGACGGCGAGGATCTCGGAGGGACGCGCCCGGCCGGAGGCGAGGATATGGGCGATGCGGGTGGTGAGCACCCGCGTCTTGCCGGTGCCGGCGCCGGCGAGCACCAAGACGGGGCCTTCGGTCGCCTCGATCGCCGAGCGCTGTTCCGGATTGAGCCCGGCGAAGAAGGATTCCTCGCGCGGGGCGAAGTTGGCGGCAGCCGCGCGGGCGGCGATGCCGCCGGGTCTCGGAGAAGGCGCGTCCACGGGCGCGCGGCCGGAGGAGGGCGCACGGTCGGTTGCCCGCGCGGGCGCGCCGGGCATGGGGATCGGGCAGTCGTCGTCGTCCGCGGCGGCGGGGTGGGCGGCGCGCGGGTTCGGTCGCGGCGTCCAGCCGGGCGAGAAGGGATCGTCGTCGCGGTCGAAACCGTTGGTCATGCGTCTCGGCGTCTCGGCGTGATGGGCGGAAACGGGGCGAACGCGCCCTCGACCGCGACCATGATTCTCTGTTCGTTCACCCGCCACCATAGCACGGATATGGGCACGAGGAGGGCGGCGGCGAGGGGGAGAGCCGGGAGAAGGGTACGTGTCGCGACATGCTTGCGCCGGCACGAGGACTCGCGCGAGGATCGCAGGCATGAGCGACGACGCGATGCAGCCGAGAGACGGGATGACGGGGGACGAGGCCGAGGCGGAGGTGCCTGAGCCGGTCTACGATCAGGCGTTTTTTCTGAAGCTGGCGCGGCCGCGCGAGGACACCGACGAAGCACGGACGGAAGCGCGCGAGCGCTGGAACAAATGGCGGCGTGGTCCGGCGAATGCGGGCCGGGCGGTAACGTTCGAGGGGGTGGACTTTCGGACGGAGGAGAACCGGGGGATTTCGTTCGAAGGGTTCGAGTTCGGAGCGAGGGCGTGCTTCATTGGTGCGGTTTTCGGCAGTGGGGCACGGTTTGCAGGTGCGACGTTCGCCCGTGAGTCACGGTTCGACGGCGCAAGGTTCGGCGACAGTGCTTCGTTCGACGATGCGAAATTTGGGGATCGCACAATCTTCCGGAACGCCATTTTCGGCGACAAAGCCGCATTCCGGCGGTCGCGCTTCGGCATATGGGCGCGATTCGGGGCCGTCGTGTTCGGCGACGATGCTGATTTTTCGAAGGCTCAGTTCGGCTCCTTGCCGCAGTTCGGAGGGGCGTTATTTGGCTTTGCAGCAAGCTTCACTGATGCGGTGTTTCTAGATGAGGCGTGGTTCCAGGGGGCGGTTTTTGGTCCTGAAACTCGGTTCAAGGGTGCAGTTTTTCTCGGTGAAGCCAATTTCTCAGGTAGTGATGCGCGGCGAGACGTTGCTCTCTATGTCAGTACACTTGGGTTATTGACGAAGACGCAGCGGCACCTTAAGGGCGAGGCATACAAGGAATACGCGAACGAGAAGGGCTTCGGCCCGGGGAAGTTCTCAGGCGTATCATTTTCCGGGGCCCATTTTCGCGGCGCCGTTTCCTTCGCCAGACGCTCGTTCGAGCGCACTGCGGACTTCACTGATGTCCGCTTTGACGAACCACCGGATTTCGATGGCGCGACCAACCTCCAGCGCATCGATTTCACCGGCGCGCGGGCAGGGTTCGCATCGGCCGATCAGCCGTGGTCGAAGCCCGACTGGACGACCGAAAGCTCCGTTGCCGTCCGCCTCCGCGCCCTGCGCTCACAGATCGAGGCGACCAAGAACCACGACTTCGAGCGCGATCTCTACATCGAGGAACGCAAGGCGGAGCGGGGGATCTACTTCGCGCGCTATCGCCGCGAGAAGCGCTGGGGGGCGCTTGCCGCTCACTGCGCCTGGATCGTCGTCATGAGCGGCTACTGGTTGCTCTCCGACTACGGTCGTTCGTGGCTGCGCCCGGCTGCTTGGCTCGTCGCGAGTGTATTCGCCTTCGATCTTCGCTATTCCGCTCTTCTCGCCGACCGACAGGAGACGGCCGTCGAGGCCGCGCGCGAGGGCGTGACCCGGTCGCTCGAGAACGCGGATGCGCTCGCCGTGGTGAAGGGATGGCAGACGGCGGAGGCGCGCGTCCGCTCCGATTATGACGCGGTCGTCGGGCAACTGGCGCTCTCCAACGCCGTGCCCTTCGTCGGACCGCTCACCGTCGATGCCGACGCCAAGAAGTTCCTCTTCTGCGGCGCCTGGCCGGCGGCGAAGGCGGAAATGGGGGCGGGGACGCTCGTCGAACCCTGCCGACCGATCCCGCCGCCGTATTTTCAGTTCGCGATGATCTCGCAGAACCTCCTCTCCATTCTCCTCGTCTTCTTCATCGGTCTGGCGTGGCGCAACTATTTCCGGCTGAAGTGACGCTCGCGCCCTCGGCTCTGCCGCCGCCCGGTCTCCCTCCATCGCGGCCGGCGACCGTGGCGGGTCCCGTCGTCCCGCCGCCCCGCGATCCACCCGCCCACCGCGGCTGTCGGGCCACCGCTCCGCCGCCCGAGCGCCGCGATCCGCCGCGGGCGGGCCTTGCGGTATGGGGGTGATCATTCGTCGCAGCGATCGGATACCGTCGCAACTTACGTCGAATTTTACTGAGTGACGTTACGTAATTGATTCTGATTTGGGCATCTGCCGATGTATTCGGCGCCTGCGCTCGGAAATCTCGAAAGAAATCGGTTCGCCCCCGGGATTCGATTAACCGCCGATAAACCCGTTGGGCGTGTCATGTGGGCACCCAACAATGCTTCCCGGGGTCCGTCATGGCATTGCGTTTTTCCGATCTGCGGATCGGCTTTCAGGTTGCGTCGATCACGGTCGTGGCCGTCGCGGCCTTCGTCGTCGTGGCGACCGTCCAGGTGACCGGCAACAACGAGCGCGACGCCGCGCTGGTCGAGGCCGAGGCCAATCGCGCGCTCGCCGACGAGGTCGTCGGACTGCAGACGACGCTGCTCCAGCTCAGGCGCGCCGAGAAGAACTTCCTGATGCGGCTCGACCAGAAGTCGCTCGAAGAACACGACGCCGATCGCAAGGCCGCGATGACGAACCTCGCGCGCCTCGGCGAGATGGCGAAGGAGGGCGAGCGCGCCCGCATCGCCGGGACGCTCACCGAGATCTCGACCGGCATCGCCAGCTATTTCGGCACCTTCGACAAGCTGGTCGCGGCCAAGAAGAAGCTCGGTCTGAAGCCCGACAGCGGCTATCAGGGCGATCTGCGCCGCGCCGCCCACGAGACCGAGGCGGTGATCGCCGGCCTCGGCGCCGGTGCCGATCTCGAGACCATCCTCCTCAAGGCGCGTCGCCACGAGAAGGACTACATGATGCGCGGCGACGCCAAGTATCTCGAGGGTTTCGATCGCCAGCTGACCCTCATCGTCGACCGCGCTCAGTCGCTCGACCTGCCGCCGGCGGAGCGCGACGATCTGGTGCGTCTGGCGACGATCTATCGCTCCGGCTTCAACGCCTGGGTCGTCGGCGCGAAGCGCGTGAACGACGCCGAGAGCCAGATGGCGCAGGTCCATCGCGGCATCGAGCCGAAGATGACGGAGATCGAGACCGCCGCCACCGCCCTGCGCAAGGCCTCCGAGACTCGGGCCGCGGCCATCGCCGATCAGGTCGAACGCCAGATGCAGTTCACCCTGCTCGGCGCGGTCCTGGTGCTGGTCGGCCTGTCCTTCGTCATCGGGCGGGCGATCTCCAAGCCGATTTCCGGCATGACCGATGCCATGGGGCGTCTCGCCGGCGGCGACCTCGAGGTCGTCGTGCCCGGCCGCGACGCCGGCAACGAGATCGGCAGCATGGCCAAGGCGGTCGAGGTGTTCCGCGACAATGCCCGCGAGCGTCTGGTGCTCGAGGCGGCGCAGCGCGAGGCCGAAGCCCGCACCGCGGCCGAGCGGCACGCGGCGATGCTGGCGCTGGCCGATCGCTTCGAGGCCCGCGTCGGCGGCATCGTGACGACCGTGTCGTCGGCGGCGACCGAACTCGAGGCGGCGGCGAGCACGCTGTCGTCGTCGGCCGAAGAGGTCTCCGCCCAGTCGGTGGCGGTCGCCGCGGCGGCCGAAGAGGCCACCGCCAACGTCCAGAACGTGGCGGCGGCGACCGAGGAATTCTCGGCGACCGTGGCCGAGGTCGGCCGTCAGGTCGAGCGTTCGGCCGCGACCGCGTCGGCGGCGCTCTCCCAGGCCGAGGCGTCGACCGAACAGGTGCGCAGCCTCGCGGCGGCGGCCGACCAGATCGGCACCATCGTCCAGCTGATCTCCGACATCGCGGCGCAGACCAATCTCCTCGCCCTCAACGCCACGATCGAGGCGGCGCGCGCCGGCGAGGCCGGTCGCGGCTTCGCCGTGGTGGCGCAGGAGGTCAAGGGGCTCGCCGAACAGACCGCCAAGGCGACCGGCGAGATCGGCCGGCAGGTCTCCACCATCCAGACCTCGACCCATCGCGCGGCCGACGCGATCGAGGCGATCGGCGCCACCATCAACACGATGAACGGCATCGCCGGATCGATCGCCGCGGCGGTCGAGGAGCAGGGTGCGACCACGGTCGAGATCTCGCGCAGCGTCCAGGAAGCGGCGCACGGCGCCTCCGACGTCAGCGCCAACATCAGCGGTGTCAGCACCGCCGCCTCGTCGTCGAGCGCCGCCTCGACGCAGGTCCTGTCGTCGGCGGGCGAGCTCGCCCGCGAGGCGGAGGGGCTGCGGGCGGCGGTCGAGACCTTCCTCGCCGAAGTGCGCGCCGCCTGAGGCGTTCACGCCGCCGTCGCCGACGGGTCCATCCTCTCCCGCGAAGGGCGGGAGAGGCCATGGGCGGGGCGGCGGACGGCGATCGGCAGGCACGACCGAAGGGTCGGGTGGGCGAGGTCTTCCTCGCCTTCCTGCGTCTGGGGCTGACGGCCTTCGGCGGGCCGATCGCCCATCTCGGCCCTTTCCGCGAGGAGTTCGTCGTGCGTCGGCGCCGGCACGACGACGCCACCCCCGCCGATCTCGTCGCGCTCTGCCCGTTTCTCCCGGGGCCCGCCTCGTTGCGGGTCGGCTTGGCGATCGGCCTCCTGCGGGCCGGCCGGATGGGTGCGCTCGCCGCCTTCGTCGGTTTCACCCCGCCGTCTGCCCTGATCATGCTCGCGGCGGGGGCGGCGATCGGTGTCGTCCGGGCGCGCGCGTGAGGCTCAGGCGGCCTCGGGGGCGAAACGGGTGATCAGCGTCGCCAGTTCGGGCTCTTCGACGAGGAGGCTCGCGTCGGCGGCGGTGAACCAGCGCACCTCGCGTTCGCCCTTCTCCTTCCAGTCCTCGAGCGTCTTCGTCGCCTTGAGCGCATAGACCTCGACCCGCAGCAGCTCGAAGCGATCCACGAGGCGCTTGAAATAGTCGTAGGTGCCGATCGGTGCCTTGGTCGGCTTGCCGGTGACGCCGGCTTCCTGCTCGGCTTCCAGGCGGGCGGCGTCGCGGTCGGTGCGGTTGCGCATCGGCCAGCCCTTGGGGATGGTCCAGCGGCGGGTCTCGCGGGTCGTCACCAGACAGACCTCGAGGCGACCGTCGACGATCCGCCAGGGCAGGGCGGCGATCTGTCGGCGCGGAACGGTGGGTTCGGCCGACGGTTTCGCCATCAGAACAGCCCCACCAGCCACCAGGTGGCGGCCGAGATGGCGGCCGAGGCCGGGATCGTCACCACCCAGGCGACGACGATCGAGGAGGCGACGTTCCAGCGCACCGCCGAGGTGCGGCGCGCCGCGCCGACGCCGACGATCGAGCCGGTGATGGTGTGGGTGGTCGACACCGGGATGCCGAGCCAGGTGGCGAAGAACAGCGTCATGGCACCGCCGGTCTCGGCGCAGAAGCCCTGCATCGGGGTGAGGCGGGTGATCTTCGAGCCCATCGTGTGGACGATGCGCCAGCCGCCGAAGAGCGTGCCCATGCCCATCGCCGCCTGACACGAGATCACCACCCAGAAGGGAACGTGGAACTCGCCGCCGAGATAGCCCTGCGAGTAGAGCAGCACGGCGATGATGCCCATGGTCTTCTGCGCGTCGTTGCCGCCGTGACCGAGCGAATAGAGCGAGGCGGAGAGGAACTGCAGCGAGCGGAAGGACCGGTCGACGGCGAAGGGCGTGAAGGGTCGGCAGATCCAGCTGACCAGGGCCACCAGCAGCAGGGCCAGGAGGAAGCCGAACAGCGGCGACAGCACGATCGCCGCGGTGGTCTTGAGGAAGCCCGACATGACGACGGCGGCGATGCCGGCCTTGGCGGTGCCGGCGCCGATCAGGCCGCCGACGAGGGCGTGCGACGACGACGACGGGATGCCGAGGAGCCAGGTGACGACGTTCCAGACGATCGCCCCGGTCAGCGCGCCGAAGACGACGCGCGGGTCGATCACCGAGGCCTCGACGATGCCCTTGCCCAGCGTCTGGGCGACGTGCAGGCCGAAGAACATGAAGGCGATGAAGTTGAAGAACGCCGCCCAGGCGACGGCATACTGCGGCGACAGCACGCGGGTCGAGACGATCGTGGCGATCGAGTTCGCCGCGTCGTGCAGGCCGTTCAGGAAGTCGAAGGCGAGCGCGACCGCGATCAGGCCGACGAGGAGGGGCAGGGCCAGCGTGGCGTCCATGGGACTCTCTTCGGGGACGGCAGGTCGATCAGACGTGCTCGATGACGATGCCGGAGATCTCGTTGGCCACGTCCTCGAACCGGTCGGCGACGCGCTCGAGGTGGCTGTAGATCTCGGCACCGATCGTATAGGCCATCGGGTCGGAATTGCGATGGGCGACGAAGAGTTCCTTCAGGCCGCGATCGTGCAGCTTGTCGGCGCGGCCTTCGAGCTCGGTGATCTTGACCGCGTAGGCGTTGAGTTCGGCGACGTTGGCACCGATCTTCCGCAGCAGCGGGATCGCCTGGACGGTCAGCTCGGCCGCCTCGACGGCGATCGCCGCCATCTCGCGCATCGGCTCGGTGAACGCCGTCACCTCGAAGAGAAGGATCGCCTTGGAGGTCTGGTGCATCTGGTCGATGGCGTCGTCCATCGACTCGATCAGATCCTTGATGTCGACCCGGTCGAAGGGCGTGATGAAGGAACGGCGCACCGCCAGCAGGACCTCGGCCGTGATGTCGTCGGCGGCGTTCTCGTGGCGCTTCACCTCCGCCGCGGCGGCGGCGATGTCGGGCGCGCCGGCGAGCAGGGCGTGCAGCGCCTTGGCGCCGTCGAGCAGGACACGGGCATGGGCCTCGAAGTGATCGAAGAACCCGTCTTCCTTGGGCATGATCGCCCGGAACCAGGACAGCATGGATTTGATCCGCGGTCGTTTCGTCGCGCGGAATTAATGACATTTCCGTGACGAAGGCGAGTCCGAAGTGCTGCCGATCCCCCGAGAAACGCGCCGAAGCGCGCCATGCGCGTCGTGAAGGGCACGCGCCCGCCCTGCGACGCTTGACCGCGGCGGAGCTTCGTGGTCGATCGCGGTCGCCCGCGACGGCGGGCGAAGGAGCGCGCGGATGACGGGTCCGAAGAGCATCAACGGTCTGGCCGGCTGGGCGATCCTGGCGGCGGCCTCGCTCGTCGTGGCGCTCGGCTTCGAGGAGGCGCGGCTGCCGGCCTCCTTCCTGATCGGACCGCTGATCGCCGCCATCGGCGTGCGCCTCGCCGGAATCGAGCTCGCCGTGCCGCGGCGGGTCTTCCTCGCCTCCCAGGCGGTGGTCGGCGCCATGCTCGGCACCGCGCTGACGCCGTCGATCGTCGCGACCTTCCGCCACGAATGGCCGATCCTGCTCGGCTCGGTCGGGGTGATCGTGGCGACGGCGACCCTTCTCGGCTGGGCGCTGTCGCGCTTCGGCATCGTGCCGGGGACGACCGGCGTCTGGGGCTCCTCGCCGGGTGCGGCCTCGGCCATGGTGGTGCAGGCCGCCCACTACGGCGCCGACGTCCAGCTCGTCGCCTTCATGCAATATGTCCGCGTGCTCTTCGTCGCCTCGACGGCGTCCGTGGCGGCGCGGCTGTTCATCGGCGTCGAGGCGATGCCCGCCCCGCCGGTGTTGTTTCCGCCGATCCATCCCGGCCCCTTCGCCCTGACGATCGCGCTGATCGTGGTCATGGGCGTGCTCGGCGTGCTGTCGCGGGTGCCTTCGGGGGCGATGATCGGACCGCTGGTCGTCGGCGCGGCGCTGCACGGCTCGGACACGTTCGCGATGGAACTGCCGACCTGGCTGCTGGTCGCCGCCTATACCGGCCTCGGCTGGACGATCGGCCTCGGCTTCACTCGCGCCTCGGTCGTCCATGCGGCGCGCGCGCTGCCGTGGATCGCCGCGTCGATCGTCGTGCTGATGGCGGTCTCGGCGGTGGTGGCGCTGGAGCTGCACGAGCGGCTCGGCATCGATCCCCTGACCGCGTGGCTCGCCACCTCGCCGGGCGGCATGGACACGATCGCCGTCATCGCCGCCTCGACGCCGGTCGACGTCTCCTTCGTGCTGGCGCTGCAGGCGGTGCGGTTCTTCGTCCTGGTGGCGATCGGGCCGGCCCTGTCGCGCATGGTCGCACGTACGCTCGAGCGGGGCTGAGGCGCGGCCTCGACCTTTCGTCCGTCGCGAACGGCTGATAGGGTCCGCCTTCCTTTTTCTCGGAGACGACGATGAGCGGACGCGTGCGCGACGAGGCGGCGATTTCGGCAGCGGTGACGGCCTTGCAGGCCCGGTTCGGCGAGCGGGTTTCGACCTCGGCGTCGATGCGCGAGCAACACGGTCACACGCTGACCTGGATCCCCAACCAGCCGCCGGACGCGGTGGTCTTCGCCCGTTCCGAGGCCGAGGTGGTCGAGATCGTGAAGATCTGTGCCGCCCATCGCTGCCCGATCGTGCCCTTCGGCGCCGGCACCTCGCTCGAGGGCCATCTCAACGCGGCCTACGGCGGCGTCTCGGTCGACGTCTCGGCGATGGACCGCATCGTCGCGGTCCACCCGGAAGATCTCGACGTGGTGGTCGAGCCCGGCATCCGCCGCAAGGCGCTGAACGAACAGCTGCGCGACACCGGCCTGTTCTTCCCGATCGACCCCGGCGCCGACGCGACGCTCGGCGGCATGGCGGCGACGCGGGCGTCCGGCACCAACGCGGTGCGCTACGGCACGATGAAGGACACGGTGATCGCCATGCGCGTCGTCACCGCTTCCGGCGAGGTGGTCGTCACCTCGCGCCGTGCCAAGAAGTCGGCGACGGGCTACGACCTCACCCGCCTCTTCGTCGGCTCGGAAGGCACGCTCGGCATCATCACCGAGCTGACGCTGCGCCTCTCCGGCATCCCGGAGGCGATCTCGGGCGGCATCTGCCCGTTCCCGAACGTCGCGGCGGCGGCGGACGCGGTGATCGCGACGATCCAGTCGGGCATCCCGGTCGCCCGCATCGAGATCCTCGACGAGGCGCAGGTGAAGGCCTGCAACGCCTATTCGAAGCTGACGCTGCCCGAGACGCCGCTGCTGCTGCTCGAGTTCCACGGCACCGAGGCGGGCGTCGCCGAACAGTCGACCCGCTTCGGCGAGATCGCCGCGGACCTCGGCGGCGGACCCTTCACCTGGGCGACGGTGGCGGAGGAGCGTACGAAGCTCTGGACCGCGCGCCACGACGCCTATTGGGCGGGCATGGCGATGCGTCCGGGATGCCAGACCTTCTCGACCGACGTCTGCGTGCCGATCTCGCGGCTGGCGGAGTGCATCGCCGAGACCAAGCGCGACATCGAGGCCTCCGGCCTCTTCGCGCCGATCGTCGGCCATGTCGGCGACGGCAACTTCCACGTCCTGCCGCTGTTCGACCCGAACGACGCCGCCGAGATCGGCACGGTCAAGGCCTTCGTCGGACGCCTCGTCGAGCGGGCACTGGCGATGGAGGGGACGGCGTCGGGCGAACACGGCGTCGGCACCGGCAAGATGAAGTATCTCGAGGCCGAGCACGGTCGTCCCGCCCTCGACGCCATGGCGGCGATCAAGCAGGCGCTCGACCCGCAGGGCATCATGAACCCCGGAAAGATCGTCACGATCTGACGCGGAACGGGCGGAGGGCGCGGTGAACTCGGCCTATATCGGCATCGGGGTCGCCATCATCCTGGCGCTGGTGGCGGCGCTGGTCGGGCCGCTCTTCGTCGACTGGAGCGCGCATCGGGCCGTCTTCGAGCGCGAGGCGAGCCGCATCGTCGGCGCCCCCGTCACCGTGCTCGGCGACGTCGACGCGCGTCTGCTGCCGAGCCCCCGCGTCCGTTTCGGCGACGTGGTGGTGGGCGACGTCGCCCGCCCGCTCGCCCGCGTCGGCCGTTTCGAACTCGATCTCGACGTCGCGGCGCTGACCCATGGCGACGTGCGCGTCGCCGAACTCGTCCTCGAACGCCCCGGGCTCGATCTGGCGATCGACGCGGACGGCCGCGTCATCGGCCTTCCCGCAGGCGGCGGCGATCTCGCCGGCATCGGCATCGAGACGGCGCGGATCGTCGACGGCACGCTACGCCTCGCCGACCGCCGTTCCGGCCGGCAGGAGAGCGTGGCGGCGATCGCCGGCCGCGGCCGGGTCGAGGGCAACGGCGGGCAGTGGCGGCTCGACGTCGAGGGTGATCACGGCGGCAGACATCTGCGTTTCGAAGTCGCGGCGCGTCCCGACGGGGCGACGACACGGCTGCGCGCGCTGCTCGCCTCGCCGGCGGACGGCGTGAGCGCTCTCCTCCAGGGCACGATCGAGGGGGGCGACCGGCCGACCTTCGCCGGTACCGTGTCGCTCGAGCGTCGCGACGGCAGTGTTCCGGTCGCGTCGGCGACCGGGCGGCTCGAGGCCGACGTCTCGGGGGCGCGGGTCGAGGATCTGGCGCTGACGCTCGGGGCGGCCGGCGACGAGACCAAGTTCACCGGGCGGTTGGCGGCGACCTTCGGCAAGAGCGCTGCCTTCGAGGCGGTGCTGGCGACGCCGCGGATCGATCTCGACCGTGGCGAGACGACGAGCGGCGCGCGGGCGCGCGTCGCGGCTCTCGCCGAACGGCTGGGCGGTTCGCAGGGTGCGGCCGTGCTGCCGGCGGGCCTGCGGCTGACGCTCGGGGTCGACGCGCTGACGCTCGGCGGGCGGGTGCTCTCCGACGTTTCCGTCGAGGCGCGCGGGCGGCCGGGCGGGGTGGCGATCGATCGGCTGGCGGCGCGCCTGCCCGGCGGCGGCAGGCTCGAGGTCTCGGGCCGGGTCGATCCGGCGGCGCCGAGCTTCGACGGCACCGGCACGCTCGCGGTCGCCGAGCCGGAAGACCTCGCCGCCTGGTGGGCGGGCGAGGCGGCGGGGACGCGGCGGATCGGGGCGATCGAGGTGTCCGGTCCCTTCCTGCTGTCGCGCGACGGTTTCTTCGGCCGCGATCTCGAGATCGCGGCGGGACCCGAGCGGGCGCGCGGGCGGGTCGAACGACGGGCGGACGGGCTGACGCGGCTGGGTCTCGTCGCCGAACGGCTCGACGGGCGTCGCCTCTTCGGCCTCGCGGCGGCGGCGACCGCGGCGACCGCGGCGGGCGGGGCGCCGAATGCCGAGCGGTCGATCGACGTCGATCTCGACGTCGCGTCGGTGACGCTCGGCGGAGCGACGGCCCGCGGGGTACGCGCCGGCCTGCGCATCGCGCCGGGCGAATGGGCGATCGACCGGCTGGCGGTCGCCGACCTTCTGGGGGCGAAGCTGGAAGCGGGTGGGCGGATCGCCGACCCCTTCGCCGCGCCGCGCGGGCGGATCGAGGCAAAACTCTCGGCGACCGACGCGGCCCGCACCGCGCGGGCACTCGCCGCCGCCTTCGCACCGGAGGCCGCCGATCCGTGGGAGGCGGCGGGTGCCGCCGCCGGGTCGTTCGATCTCAATCTCGTCGTCGAAGCCGCCGCCGCGGACGTCGGGAGCCGGGTGAAGGCGACGCTCGCGGGCCGTGCCGCCGGCGGGCGGCTCTCCGGCGACATCGACTTCGAAGGCCGCCCCGACGACGTCGCGAGCGGCCGCATCGACGGACGGCTGACGCTCGCCGACGCGCGTCTGGGCCGCGAGGCGACGAAGCGCTTCGGCCTCTCCGAGAGCGACGGCATCCGTCTTTCGGGAACGATCGCCGGGCGGCCGTCGGAGGGCCTGCGCTTCTCGCTCGACGCCGGCTTCGGCGATCGTCGGTTGACGCTCGAGGGGCACGACGGGCGCGATGCCTCGGGCGCACGCGAATGGGTGGCGACGGGGCGGCTCGCCTCGCCGGATCTCGCCGCACTCGGCGCGCTCGTCGGCCGACCGGGCCTCGCCTTCGAACGGCGGTTGCCCGTGGATGTCTCGGCCTCGATCCGTGGGCGCGGCGGGCAGTGGCGGGTGGAGCAGGCCGAGGGCACGGTCGTCGGCATCCGCGCCACGGCGCGCGGGCTCGTCGACACGACCGGCGTACGACCGAAGTTTTCCGGCGAGATCGGCATCGATCGCGGCAAAGCGGCGACGCTTCTCTTCGGGCTTTCCGGGCTTCCCTTCGATCTCGAGGCGACGACGCGGGCGGCGACGCTCGACGTCGGCGAGGCCTTCGCGCTGACCGCGCTCTCGGGCCGGGTGTCGAGCGCGGACGGGTCGGTGCGGCTCGCCGATCTCGCCGCGACCTACGGCGCTCTTGCGCTCTCCGGCGGCCTCGAGGCGCGGCGGGCGGGCGCCGGGTTGGCGCTGTCGGGGCGGATCGCGGGGGAGGGGGTGTCTCTCGTCGCGGGGCCGGCTCGGCCGGCGCTCGAGGGCCGGCTCTCGGGCGAGGTCGCCTTCGAGACCCATGGCGCGAGCGGACGCGACTTCGTGGCGCGGGCCGGCGGCAGCGGGCGGATGACGCTTTCGGCCGCTCGGCTCCTCGGCGTCGATCCGGCGGCGACGGCGCATCGGCCGGCGGGGCCGACGCTCGAGCCCGCCGAGGCGCTGGCGGCGATGAAGGGGCGGGCCACCGCCTTCGAGGCGACGGACGTGCCGCTTCTCCTAGACGGCGGACAGCTGCGTCTGCCGCGGGTCGATCTCGCGGCCGGGGCGGTCCGGATCGGCGCGCGCGCCGGGCTCGACGTGGCGACGGGGAAGCTCGACGGGTCGATCACGGTGGAGCCGGCGGGCGAGGCGGCGGTGCGGCTGGCGACGCCGATCTCACGGGCGGTGCCGGCGGTCGACGTGGTGCTCGGCGGGAGCGTCCTTTCGCCGCTGCTCTCCATCGACGAGGCGCCGCTCGCGGCGCATCTGCTGCTCGAGCGCACCGAACGCGAGATCGAGGCGAGCGACGTCGAACGTCAGGGACGGATCGAACGGCTGCGTGCGCGCGCGATTCTCGAGCGCATCGAGGCGCGTCGTCGGGCCCGCGAGGCGGCCGAGGCGGCGAAGATCGCGCCGCCTGCGGGGCTTCCCGAGGCGAAGGTACCGGTCAGGCCGGTGGTCGGTGCACCGTGACGTCGAAGGCGGTCGGCGACGCGTGACGTCGCCGCGCCCTCAGGCGGCGCGCTGCATCCAGTGGGCCAGCACGGCGACGCGAATGGCGGAGGCGAGGTTGCGGGTCGGGGTGCGCGTGCCGTCGATCTCGGCGACGAGCGCGGAGAGCGAGGAACCGCGCGCCGCGGCGATGGCTTCGAGTGCCGCCCAGAATTCGGGTTCCAGTGCGACCGAGGTGCGATGGCCGGCAATGGTCATGGAGCGTTTGTCCATGGCAGCCTCCTCGGGATCAGCCACGAGAGGCGTCGTCCTCCGATCGAGGCGGCGCAGGGAGCTCTTCGCGGCGGTGGGAGTCGAGGCGGCGCTGGTCGATCCGGTCGATCATCGTGACGGTCTCGCGTTCGGAGCGCGTCCGGCCGAACTTGGCACGGTTCTCCTCGGCGCGGCGTTTGTCTTCCGCGCGGGCGCGCTCCTTGCGAGCCTTCGAGAGCGACAGGATTTCGGTCATGACCGCCTCACGCTCTCGAGCTGATCACTTCTTGCGGAACTTGTCGAGTGAGACAACCGTCGCTCCGGTATCAGACGGAGGCGCGGCCGGCTCGGTGGCCGTCGCGGCGGGGGCGGCGGGCTTGTCCTCGACCTTGACGACGACCGGCTCGGGCGCCGGCGGGGTCGGGATGACCGAGGGCTCGACCGGCACCAGACGGGCGCCGTCGGCGGCCTCCTCGCCGGCTTCCGAGATCACCTCGAACTGCAGGCCGAACTCGACCGAGGGGTCGACGAAGCCCTTCACCGAGTTGAACGGCACGTGCAGCCGCTCCGGGATGCCGGAGAAGGACAGGCCGACCTCGAAATACTGGTCGTTGACCTCGAGGTCCCAATACTGGTGCTGGAGCACCACCGTCATCTCGGTCGGATAGCGCTGGCGCAGGCGGCCCGAGAGCCGCACGCCGGGGTGGCGCGTGTCGAAGGAGACGTAGAAGTGGTGGTCGCCCGGCAGGCCGGTCTTGGCGATCTCGCCCATCACCTTGCGGACGACACCGCGCAGGGCTTCCTGCACGAGAACGTCGTAACGGATGAGATCCTGGGTCATGGCGGTTCGCTTTCGGCTCTGCTCGTGCGGTGTCCGTCCTCTCTTCTAGCGCAAGACGCGCGGATTCGCCACGCGGGCGATCGGAGGGGGCGGGAAAGGGAAGTGAGGGCTTCTGTTGCCAGGTGCCCCCGAACCCCGCCTAGACGCTGCTACACGTCAGGACTTGTTGACCGGAGTCAGAGACCGCTCACGCGGCCACTGCAACCGGAGCATAGTTGTCGTTGGCAACTATAATTTTGACCCGATGACGGCGGTATCATGCCGAGCGAAAGACCGGATTTTAGACCCTCGTCGATCCTGGTTCGCCCCCGCCGGAGCCCACCGCGGCTGATCGCGATGGGCTCGGGTGGAGGCGCCGGGTACTGCCCCCGGGTCCGATAGGCTTATTGCGCCGTTCGTTTATCGCCATAGCCGCCTTGCGACGGCACGACGAATATAGGTGACGGCGGGCTCCGCGAAAAGACCCCGCCGTCGTTTCTCCCGAAGATCGGCTCACAGCGTCGGGCTCGCCCAGCGATCGGCGTGGTCGGCGCGGCGGGCGCGGGCCCGCGCGGCGAGGGCGCGGGTCGCCGCGCGCGGGTCGTCGTCGAGGCCGACGAGATCGTGCGGGGCGAGGCCGATGTCGGCGAGGTGGGGCGCGCTCAGGGTGCGCAGCACCGCGAGGTCGGCCGCGGCACGGCGGCGGCCGAGGAGGGCGGTGGCGATGCCGGCGAGGGCATCGGCGAGGCGGCGGCCGAGCGAGGGGGCCCAGTCGTCGCGACCGCGGGCGATTTCGAACGCGGCGTTGCGCATGGTCGTGTTCTCCCGTTCGCGAAGGCGGTCGCCTTCGACGTTGCAGTGGTCCCGTGGGTCGGGGATCGACCGCTCTCCGGCCGACGATGACAGGATGCGCGCGTCCAATTGATCAGACAAACGAAAAGGTCTAATCTCCCTCATCAGAGAGATTGAACATTCGAGGTGTCGTCATGGACATGCTGCGGGATGGCGCGGGAGCGAACGTGGGCGGTGCCGCCTTCGGCGGTTCGGCGATGCTGGAGATCGACCTCCTGAAGACCTTCGCGGCGATCGCCCGCACCGGCTCGTTCAGCCGGGCGGCGCAGGCGGTGCATCGCACGCCCTCGGCGGTCTCGATGCAGATGAAGCGGCTCGAGGAGATCGTCGGCCGGCCGCTCTTCGCCAAGGACGGACGCTCGGTGGTCTTCACCGAGGCCGGCGACGACCTGCTCGGCTATGCCCGCCGGATCCTGCGCCTCAACGAAGAGGCGCTGATGCGCTTCCGCTGCGCCGACACCGCCGGCATGGTGCGGCTGGGCACGCCCGACGACTATGCGACGCGCTTCCTGCCGCGCATTCTGGCTCGTTTCGCGGCGTCGCATCCGCTGGTGCAGGTCGACGTCGACTGCCGGCCGAGCACCGAACTCGCCGCCCGGCTCGACGCCGGCCTGGTCGACATCGCGCTGGTCTCGGCGGGGATGGGCTGCACCATTCCGTTCACCGGGACGATCGTCCATCGCGAGAAACTGGTCTGGGCGGGCGTGCGCCACGGCGAGGCGCATCAGCGCCGGCCGCTGCCGCTCGCCGTCTCCGGCACGACCTGTTGCTGGCGGATGCGGGCGACCGACGCGCTCGACCAGATGGGCGTGCCCTACCGGGTCGCCTATTCGAGCCAGCACTACGTCGGGCAGATGGCGGCGGTGCTCGCCGATCTCGCCGTGGCGCCGCTGCCGCGCAGCGTCATCGACGGCGAGTTGGTGCCGATCGACGAGCGCGACCTGCCGCCGATCGGGCACTACGAGGTGCAGATGATGCGCAGTCCGCGGGCGAACGGCGCCGCGGTCGATGCGCTCGCCGGTCACATCGTCCAGAGCTTCCACGAGGAAGAGATCGAGCGGCTGGCGGCCGAGTGAGGCCGCGCGGCGTTCGACCGAATTCTCAGGCGAGGATCTCGACCAGCGCGCCCTCGGGCGAGCGGGCGACAGCCTCGAAATAGCCGTCGCCGGTGGTGCGCGGCGGCGAGATCAGCGCGTTCTCGGAGGCGAGCCGTTCGGCGGCGCTGCGCACCGCGGCTTCCGAGCCGAGGGCGACGGCGACGTGGGCCCAGCCGACGCGTTCGCCGGGATCGGCCTTCTCGCCTTCGACCCAGGGGCCGGTCATCAGTTCGAGCGCCGCGCCGGAGGCGAAGCGGACGAAGCGCGAGCGGAAGCCCGGGCGGTTGCGGCTGACGTATTCCTCCCCGACGGTCGCGCCGAAGTGGCGGGACCAGAAGTCGGCCGAGGCGTCGAGATCGTGCGTCCAGAGGGCGACGTGGGCGATGCGCATGGCGGGCTCCCCGATTCGTTTCGTCCGCGCGCTCCATCGCCCGGCATCGCGGCACGAACGTGGCGAGACCGGACGGCTCGGAAAGTGGTGGATCGCTGGTATCATCGGCGAGTCGATCGCCCCACATGTGGTAGTCGTCGATCGGCCCCCCGAGGCGTCATACGGGATCCGGCGGATCGCTTCGCGATGCCGGATCCAATGCGCCGAAAATGCCCTTGTCCGGACAGGGCATTTTCGGCGAACGGAATACGGAGTTCGGATCGATCGTCCGAACTTCGTATCAGACCGGCGGCAGAGCGAGGATCGCGTCCGATGCAGCAATATCTCGACCTCATGCGGAAGATCCGCGACGAGGGCGCCACCAAGACCGATCGCACCGGCACCGGTACGCGCTCGATCTTCGGCCATCAGATGCGCTTCGATCTCGCGGCCGGCTTTCCGGCGCTGACCACCAAGAAGCTGCATCTGAAGTCGATCGTCCACGAGCTGCTGTGGTTCCTCAAGGGCGACACCAACATCGCCTACCTGAAGGAGAACGGCGTCTCCATCTGGGACGAATGGGCGGACGAGAAGGGCGATCTCGGCCCGGTCTACGGCCATCAGTGGCGCTCGTGGCCGAAGGCCGACGGCGGCACCATCGATCAGATCGCGCAGGTGCAGGAGATGATCCGGCGCTCGCCCGACAGCCGGCGGCTGATCGTCTCGGCCTGGAACCCGGCCGACGTCGAGCGCATGGCGCTGCCGCCGTGCCACTGCCTGTTCCAGTTCTATGTCGCCGACGGAAAGCTCTCCTGCCAGCTCTACCAGCGCTCGGCCGACGTCTTCCTCGGCGTGCCCTTCAACATCGCCTCCTATGCGCTCCTCACCATGATGATGGCGCAGGCGACGGGGCTGAAGGCGGGCGACTTCGTCCATTCCTTCGGCGACACGCACCTCTATCTGAACCACCTCGACCAGGTGGAGACGCAGCTCTCGCGCACGCCGCGGGCCTTGCCGACGATGAGGATCGACCCGAGCGTGAAGGACGTCTTCGATTTCCGTTTCGAGCATTTCGAACTCGTCGACTACGATCCCCATCCCCACATCAAGGCACCGGTGGCGGTATGACCGAGATCTCCATCCGTCCCGCCCGTCCGGGCGAAGCCGGCCTCGTCTTCTCCTTCGTGATGAAGCTCGCGGCCTACGAGAAGCTCGAGCACGCGGTGCGCGCCACCGAGGCGATGCTCGACGCGGCGCTCTTCGGCGAGAACCCGAAGGCCTTCTGCGACTTCGTCGAGGAGGACGGGGTGCCGGTCGGCATGGCGCTGTGGTTCTACAACTTCTCGACCTTCGAGGGCCGCCACGGGATCTATCTCGAGGACCTCTTCGTCGACGTCGACCGGCGCGGCAAGGGATACGGCAAGGCACTGCTGGTGCATCTCGCCAAGCGCTGCGTGACGGAAGGGCTCGGCCGCTTCGAATGGTGGGTGCTCGACTGGAACGCCCCGTCGATCGCCTTCTACGAGTCGCTCGGCGCGCGGCCGATGGAGGAATGGACGGTGATGCGGGTCGACGGCGAGGCGCTCGTCCGGCTGGCGGCGGTCGGGGAGGGGGCATGACCATCGAGATCGTGGCGATCGTCGCGGCGGGGGCGAACGGGGTGATCGGTCGCGACGGCGACCTGCCGTGGCGCATTCCCTCCGACCTGAAGCACTTCAAGGCACTGACGTTGGGCCGACCGATGATCATGGGCCGGCGCACCTGGGCCTCGATCGGCAAGGCGCTGCCGGGGCGCACGACCATCGTCGTCACCCGCGATTCCGATTTCCATGCCGAAGGCGCCGAGGTGACGGCGAGCCTCGAGGCGGCGATCGAACGGGGCCGCGCGATCGCGGAGCGCGACGGCGTCGACACGGTCGCGATCGTCGGCGGCGGCGAGATCTATGCCCAGGCGCTGCCTCTGTGCGACCGGGTCGAGCTGACGGAGGTGAAGCTCTCGCCCGATCCCGCCGGTGCCGTCGCCTTCCCCCGACTCGATCCGGCGGTGTGGGTCGAGACCGCCCGGGTCGCCGGCGAACGGGGGCCGCGCGACGAGGCGGATTTCGATTTTGTTTCCCTCACCCGTCGGAAGACGGTGGTTCCGGGCTGATCGCGGCCAAATCGTCGCTCTGCGACGGGGCCGCGCGTTGAAACCGCCCGGTGCGATACCTATACAACGGGAAGTGCCATGGCGCGGCGTGGACGGAGAGGCCCCGGGGGCTTTCCGTCCGCGCGCGCATCAGACGAGGAAACCAGATGCCTTGGAGCAACCAGAACGGCGGTGGCGGATGGAAGGGCGGCGGCAACGGCGGCCCTTGGGGTCAGCCGCCGCGCGGCCCCTCCGGCGGCGGCAACCAGCCGCCCGATCTCGAGGAACTGCTCCGGCGCAGTCAGGAACAACTCAAGAGCTGGCTGCCGGGTGGCGGCGGTGGTGACGGTTCCGGCTCGGGCTTCGGCGCCAAGGGCATTGCGCTCGGCGTCGCCGCCGCCGCGGCGCTGTGGCTGGCGACCGGCTTCTACCGGGTCGAGCCCGACGAACTCGGCGTCGAGCTGGTGCTCGGCCGGGTGATGTCGCAGACGACGCCGGGCCTCAACTACAATCTGCCCTATCCGATCGGCCAGGTGTTCACGCCGAAGGTCCTCGCGGTGCGCGAAGTCTCGGTCGGCATGCGCGAGAGCGAGTTCGCGCGCGGCTCCGCGGGTCGCGATCAGGCCGAAGAGAGCCTGATGCTGACCGGCGACGAGAACATGATCGACGTCGCCTTCCGCGTTCAGTGGAACGTCAAGGACGCCAGGGCCTATCTCTTCAACATCCAGAACCCGGAAGCGACCGTGAAGGCGGTGGCCGAGAGCGCCATGCGCGAAGTGGTCGGCCGCAACACGATCGAATACATCCTGACCGAGAACCAGCGCCGCATCGAGACCGACGTGCGCCAACTGATGCAGAAGACGCTCGACAGTTACAACGCCGGCGTCGAGATCCGTCTGGTCAACATGAACCGCGTCAACCCGCCGGCGCAGGTCATCGACGCCTTCCGCGACGTGCAGGCCGCCCGCATCGACGCCGAGCGCCTGCAGAACGAGGCGCAGGCCTACGCCAACCGGGTGGTGCCCGAAGCGCGCGGTCAGGCCGCCTCGGTCACGGCGCAGGCCAACGCCTACAAGCGCCGCATCGTCGAAGAGGCGCGCGGCCAGGCCGACCGCTTCAACTCGGTGCTGACGGAATACCGGCTCGCCCCGGACGTGACGCGCGAACGGCTCTATCTCGAGACGATGGAACGCGTCTACTCGGGCGTCGACAAGGTCCTCGTCGACCAGGGCAAGGGCGGGGAGGGGGCGATCCAGCCCTATCTGCCGCTCGACCAGCTCGGCCGTCGGCCGGCTGCCAAGACTCAGGCGGGAGGCCAGTGATGAAGAACGGATTCCTCGGCCTCGCCGGCATCGCGGTGGTGATCGTCATCGCCTTCGTCTCGGGCGTCGCCTTCGTCGTGACCCCCACCACCCAGGCGCTCGTGCTGCAGTTCGGTCAGGTCAAGCGGCCGATCGTCGAGCCGGGCCTCTATTTCAAGGTGCCCTTCGTCCAGAACGTCGAATATCTCGACAAGCGCATCCTCGACATCGACCTCGAGCCGCAGGAGCTCATCGCCTCCGACAAGAAGCGGCTCGTGGCGGACGCCTTCGCGCGCTATCGGATCGTCGATCCGGTGCAGTTCTACCAGTCGGTCCGCACCGTGGCGGGCGGCAACCAGCGTCTCAGCACCTTCGTGTCGTCGGCGGTGCGCGCCGTGCTCGCCGATGCGACCTTCTTCGACGTGGTCCGCGACGACCGCGCCGGCCTGATGGAGAAGATCCGCAAGCAGGTCGACGAGGAGGCCAAGGGCATCGGCGTGCAGGTGGTCGACGTCAAGCTGCGTCGCGCCGACCTGCCGCAGAAGAACTCGGAAGCCGTGTTCCAGCGGATGCAGACCGAGCGCCAGCGCGAGGCGACCGAGCTGCGCGCCAAGGGCGGCGAAGAGGCGAGCCGCATCCGTGCCAAGGCCGATGCCGAGAAGGAGATCGTGCTGGCGGAAGCCGCGCGCGATGCCGATCGGTCGCGCGGCGACGGCGATGCCGCCCGCATCAAGATCCTCGCCGAGGCCTACAACAAGGACGCGTCGTTCTTCGCCTTCTACCGCTCCATGCAGGCCTACGAAGCCTCGATGAAGGGCACCGACACCCGCGTCCTGGTGGCGCCGTCGTCGTCGGAGTTCTTCCGCTTCCTCGCCGACCCCAAGGGCGGCGCCGTGGCGGGAGCCAAGTGAGATGTCGCTCGCGCCGGGCGCGAGCGACTTCGTCACCGCGATCGGGCTCGTCCTCGTCATCGAGGGCGGGCTCTACGCGCTCGCGCCGGGCGCGATGAAGCGGATGTTCGAGGCGGCACGCGACTGGGACGAGGGCGCCTTCCGCAAGATCGGCCTCGGTGCCGCGGTCCTCGGGCTCGCCGTCGTCTGGATGGTCCGCGGCTGAGCGCGCGACGGCGCTTTCGCACCCCGACATTCTTCCGCCGTGATCGATTGCACGATCCTGGACGGCAATGAACCGAAGAACGGCCTGGTGCCGGACAAGGGAAGGACACTCTCCGCGATGATCATCCGCGCCTCCTCCGTGCTCTCTTCCACGACGACCCGTCTGGCGCTGGCTCTGGTGCTCGCCGGTGGGGTCGCCGTCTCGACCGCCGAGGCCCAGCAGGCCCAGCCGCAGGCGAACGGCCAGACGACGACGCGGCCGACCCGCACGGGTCCTGCCTCGGTCGCCGACCTCGCCGAACGGCTGCAGGATGCGGTGGTCAACATCTCGACCTCGCAGACGCTGCCGGCCGAGCGCAACATCCAGATGCCCAAGGCACCGGACGGCTCGCCGCTGCAGGAGTTCTTCGACGAGTTCTTCAAGAAGCAGCAGGGGCTCGGCGGCGGTCAGCCGCGCAAGGTCCAGTCGCTCGGCTCGGGCTTCGTGATCGACGCCTCCGGCCTCGTCGTCACCAACAACCACGTCATCGAAGGCGCCGACGAGGTGACGGTGATCCTCACCGACAACACCCGGCTCAAGGCCGAGGTGGTCGGTCGCGACAAGAAGACCGACGTGGCGCTGCTCAGGGTGAAGCCGGCGAAGCCGCTCAAGTTCGTCGAGTTCGGCGACAGCGATCAGGCCCGCGTCGGCGACTGGGTGATGGCGATCGGCAATCCACTGGGTCTCGGCGGCTCGGTGACGATCGGCATCGTCTCGGCGCGCAACCGAGACATCCACGCCGGCCCCTACGACAACTTCATCCAGACCGACGCGGCCATCAACAAGGGCAACTCGGGCGGCCCGCTGTTCGACATGGACGGCAAGGTCGTCGGCATCAACACGGCGATCGCCTCGCCCAACGGCGGCTCGATCGGCATCGGCTTCGCCCTGCCGTCGAAGACCGCGGTGGCGGTGGTCGAACAGCTGAAGCAGTTCGGCGAGACCCGCCGCGGCTGGCTCGGCGTGCGCATCCAGGCGGTCACCGACGACATCGCCGAGGGCCTCGGCCTGAAGGAGGCCAAGGGCGCGCTGGTCGCCGGCATCTCCGAGGGCGGCCCCTCCGCCAAGGCCGGCATCCAGGCGGGCGACGTCATCATCAGGTTCGACGGCAAGGACGTGCCCAACGTCCGCGAGCTGCCGCGCATGGTCGCCGACACGGCGATCGACAAGAAGGTGCCGGTGACGGTGCTGCGCAAGGGCAAGGAAGTGACCGTCGAGGTCCAGCTCGGTCGCCTCGAGGAGGGCGAGAAGAAGGAGGCCGACAAGACCGGCAAGGGCGGCTCGACCGTCGCCCCGACCGCCAAGTCGGTCGCCGGCATGACGCTCGGCGCGCTCGACGCCGAGGCCCGCGCCAAGTTCAAGATCAAGGATCAGGTGGCCAAGGGCGTCGTCGTCGCCGCGGTCGATCCGGGCTCCGTCGCGGCGGAGAAGAAGATCGAGCCGGGCAACGTCATCCTCGAAGTGGCGCAGGAGGAGGTCGCCTCCGCCGACGACGTCGCCAAGAAGATCGAGGCGGCCAAGAAGGACGGCCGCAAGCGCGTGCTGCTGCTGGTCCAGTCGGCCGAGGGCGAGATGCGCTTCGTGACGATCGACGCCAACTGAGGCGGACGAGGCGGCTTCGGCCCGCCTTGCCCCTGTTCGACTTCATCCTGAGGTGCCCGGCGAAAGCCGGGCCTCGAAGGGCGAAGTCGTCGACGGGAGATGCCACTCGGCCCTTCGCACTTCGAGGCCCGACCTGTGGTCGGGCACCTCAGTGTGAAGGTCCTCTGCGAGAGGTCCGACAGGTCGAGATTTCGTGCTTCCGACGGAAGGTGCGACCACGATCCCAGACTGCGGGCGGCGCCGGAGCGATCCGGCGCCGTTCGTCGTTTCAGCCGACGGCGTGGCGGAAGCGCTTGGCCACCGCACGGGCGGCGTCGCCCACCGCCTTGCGGCAGCGCGGCGCGTAGAGCACCACGGCGCCGAGCAGGCCGAGGATCGAGCCCAGGCAGATGTCGACGAAGCGGGCGGCCAGCAGCGCCGTCGGCATGCCGTGGCCGAGCGCGGTCGCGTCGGCGAGCAGGATGGTCAGCGGCGTGATGAAGACCGCGGCGAAGGCGTAGTGGCGCACGATCGCGGTCTCGATGACGAAGGCGAGCGTCATCATCGTCACGGCGATCGTCCACGGCCCGAGCGGCAGCGACAGGATCGCCACCGCGACGATCATGCCGAGCGCGGTGCCGAGGATGCGGTGGAGATGCCGCGTCCACACCGCGCGCAGCGAGGCGCCCTGGATGACGGCGAGGCAGCTGGTCGGCACCCAGTAGGCGCGGTCCATCTGCAGGATCTGGGCGACCGCCATGGCGACGCCGACGCTGGCGCCGATGATCAGCGGCTCGAGCACGACGTCGTCGAAGTCGTCGTTGGGCGCCGGGATCGGCTGGGCGGGCCGAAGGCGCAGCGCGAAGAGGCTGTAGAAGAAGGCGATGACGGCGGCGAGGATCGTGCCCATCGCCAAGAGGCCGACCATCAGCGGGATCTCGGGAACCGGCGTCGGCGCGTAGAGCGCGATCGATGCCGCCATGACGAAGAACAGCGGGCCGGGCGGCGCCACGCGGTAGAAGCGGCAGAGCATGGTCACCAGCGTCGTCAGCGCCGTCACCACCGGGATGGCGAGGGCGGGGACGTGGTGGCTCATGGCGCCGAGCGCGTAGCAGGCGGTCATGGTGAAGGCGAGCGCCATCAGCGCCGCCATGCGGTGGTGGAGCGCCGTCGCCGGCAGGTAGAGGAAGACCTGTCCGCCGAGTGCCGAGACGAGACCGTAGTCGAGATGCCCGAACCAAGCGCCGACGAAGAGCGGCAGGCCGGAGGAGAGCGCCGCGGCGAAGGGCATCTGCCAGGGGCGGTCGGAGGCCCGCACGGTGACGAGGAGCCGCCACTCCTCCTTCAGGAAGGCGGCGGCTCGTTCGAAGATCGGCATCGGCATTCCTCGGTGGCGCGGCCCGCCCTCAGCGGCTGACGAACTCGCTGCGGCGATAGCCCTGGATGTAGAGCAGCGCCGTCAGGTCGCCGTTGTCGATGCGGGCATGGGCCTCCGCCGCGACCTTGGGCTTGGCGTGGAAGGCGACGCCGAGACCGGCTTCGCGGATCATGGCGAGATCGTTGGCGCCGTCGCCGACGGCGAGCGTCAGCGCCTGCGGCACCTTCTTCGCCGCCGCGAGTTCGCGCAAGCTGGCGAGCTTCGCCTCCTGGCCGAGGATCGGCTCGCCGACTTCGCCGGTGAGCAGGCCGTCCTTCTCGATCAGCGTGTTGGAGCGGTGTTCGTGGAAGCCGATGGTCTGCGAGATCGGGCCGGTGAAGACGGTGAAGCCGCCGGAGACGAGGGCGGCATAGGCGCCGTTCGCCCGCATGGTGCGGACGAGCTCGATCGCACCGGGGGTGAGGCGGATGCGTTCGGCGATGACCTTGGAGACGACGTTGGCGGGCAGGCCCTTCAACAGCCCGACGCGTTCGCGCAGCGCGGACTCGAACTCGATCTCGCCGCGCATGGCGCGTTCGGTGATCGCGGCGATCTTCTCCTTCAGGCCGAGTTCGGCGGCGAGCTCGTCGATGCATTCCTGGCCGATCATGGTGGAATCCATGTCGGCGACGAGCAGGCCCTTGGCGCGGCCGTCGGCCTTCTGCACCACGACGTCGACGGGTGCGTCGAGGGCGATGCGCAGCTCCTCGGCGATCGCCTTCTCGTGGCCGGGGTCGGCGGCGAAGCGGATGTCGGCGGCGACCCCGGTCGCCAGCCAGTCGATCGTCGAGCCGGAGAGCCGGTCGCGCGCCGCCTCGGCGAGCTTGTCGGTCAGGGCCGGCGCGGTCGGAGACGAGATCAGGGTTGCAACATGGGTCATGACGGAGGACAAGCTCCCGATCGGGGACATCCGGAAGAGGTCGAGACGATGAGCGGATCGCCCGCGCGCGCGGTGCTTATCGCAGGACCGACGGCCAGCGGCAAGTCGGCGCTGGCGCTGCGTCTCGCCGAGCGGCTCGGCGGCGTGGTGATCAATGCCGACAGCATGCAGATCTACGACGGGCTGCGGATCCTGACGGCGCGGCCGACGGCCGAGGAAGAGGCGCGCGCGCCCCACCGGCTCTATGGCCACGTCGATCCCGCACGCCCCTTCTCGGTCGCCGACTGGCTCGCCGACGTGAAGATTCAACTGGAGGCACTTCGTCTTTACGAAGAGAGTCCGCCGGCGATCTTCGTCGGCGGCACCGGTCTCTATTTCGAGAGTCTCCTCAAGGGGCTGGCCCCGGTTCCTCCGGTTCATGCGGAGATTCGGGCGCACTGGCGGGCACGCGCCGAGGCGGTCGGAGCGGCCGAACTTCATCGTGAACTGCAGCTCCGAGACCCCGTGATGGCGGAGCGTCTCGGGCCGACCGACACGCAGCGGCTGACGCGGGCGCTGGAGGTGATCGAGGCGACCGGCCGTTCGCTCGCCGACTGGCAGAACGATCCCCATTCGCCGCCGCTGGTCGACGCCGGCGCGGCCGTCCGCATCGTGCTGGAGCCGGAGCGATCGGTGCTGCACGAGCGGATCGAACGGCGCTTCCACCTCATGGTCGAGGCGGGGGCGATCGCGGAGGCGCTCGCCTTCTCTGCCCGTGGGCTTTCCGCCGACATGCCGGCGACGCGGGCGATCGGGGTGGCGGCGATGGTGGCGGTCGGTCGCGGCGAGATCGCGCTCGAAGAGGGCATCCGCCAGGGCATCGTCGAGAGCCGGCAATATGCCAAGCGTCAGTCGACCTGGTTCCGCGGCCGCATGGGAGACTGGCTGCGCGGTGACGCCGACGCGCTCGAGGCGACGGCGGTCACGGCTCTCGGCTGAGGGGACGGGCGGCGCAGCGCCGTCACGACACCACGGCGCGCCTGAGCGAGACGGGGACGTGCAGCGCGGGCTCGGACGCGGTCGAGGGCAGATCGTGCGGCATGCAGCGGCGCAGGATCTCGTCGGCGAGCCGGGCGAAGTCGCCGACCGCCCGCGCCCTGGGGCGCCACGCGCGCAGCGGTCGGTCGAGACCGAAGGCCTCGGCGACGGCGACGTCGACGCGCACGCCGCCGGCGATCTGGCCGAGGCCGTGACGCCGCGCCAGCTGGGCGAGAACCGCCTTCTGCATCGACGAGCGGAGATCGACCCGACTGGGCACGATCAGGGCTTCGGCGATGCCGGCCCGGAACTCGGCGACGACGCCGTGATAGGCGCGCAGGAACTGGCCGACGCCGTCGAGGGAGAGATGGTCGAGGAGCGTCGGCACCAGCACCGTGTCGGCCGCCATCAGGCCGGCGATGATGATGCGCGGCGAGGACGGTGGCGTGTCGATCAGGATCAGGTCGTAGCCTCGGGCGACGGGTGCCAGCGCCTTGGCCAGCCGGCGCGGATCGGAGACGCGGACGTCGCCGTCGAACTGGCGGTCGGCGGGTGCCAGATCGATGCCGGTGTGGTCGGTGGCGACGATCGCCGCGGCGAGGACCGCCGAACCGGAACGCAGGACGTCGTGGGCGGTGGCCGTCCGGGGCGCCGCGACCCGGCCGAGGCCGAGGCCGGCATGGCCCTGGGCATCGAGATCGACGACGAGGACGCGGCGGCCGCGCGCGGCGAACTCGGCGGCGAGGTTGACGACGGTGGTCGACTTGGCGGTGCCGCCCTTCTTGTTGGCGACGACCAGGACACGCGCGCGGTCGGCGCGCTCGCACGCGTCCTCCACGGTCGTGAAGTCTCCTGCCGTCTCCTCGTACATCGCGGTCGAACTCTCCGGAAACGAATCGTCCGGCGGCCCGCAGACCACCGAAGATCCGTCGACGATAGCATCGAAACGTCGACATCGATGCGGCAATCGCTGCGACGAGACGCTGCATCCTTTGGAATCCATGGAGGAATTCCGGTACCGTAACGGCAGGTGGAGACGGTCCCCGATCGCGTGCCGGTGCGGCGCGTGGTCACGGTTTCGCGGCCGCCGCCGGACGTCCCTCTTGACCTGCCGAGCGGGCACGTCTAGGTTTCGCGAGACTTCATCCGAAAGGACTCGTGCCGCCATGTCGCGCACCAGCATTCTCGTACTCGTATCGCGCGCCGCTGCCGGAGCCTGACAGGCTTCGACAATCGACAGCGAGCGCGCGCACAGGCCCCCTACCGGGGCCTTTTTTATTGCCCGGAATCCCAACGACGTACCCCGACAACCCGAGAAGATCGCGCGTCGAGAGTGACGCCAGAAGCGGAGAAGACCGATGTCACGGCAGATGACCGGAGCGGAAATGGTGATCGCGGCCCTGCAGGATCAGGGTGTCGACGTGCTCTTCGGCTATCCGGGCGGATCGGTGCTGCCGATCTACGACGAGATCTTCAAGCAGGAGAAGATCCGCCACGTGCTCGTCCGCCACGAGCAGGGCGCGGTCCATGCCGCCGAGGGCTATGCGCGGTCGACCGGCAAGGTCGGCGCCGTCCTCGTCACCTCCGGTCCGGGTGCCACCAACGCCGTCACCGGCCTCGCCGATGCGCTGCTGGACAGCATTCCGCTGGTCTGCATCACCGGTCAGGTCCCGACCCATCTGATCGGCAACGACGCCTTCCAGGAGTGCGACACCGTCGGCATCACCCGTCCCTGCACCAAGCACAACTGGCTGGTGAAGCGGATCGAGGACCTGCCGCGCATCCTGCACGAGGCCTTCCACGTCGCGAAGTCGGGCCGTCCCGGCCCGGTCGTCGTCGACATCCCGAAGGACGTCCAGTTCGCCACCGGCACCTACGTCGGCCCGAAGAACATCGCCCACAAGACCTATCGTCCGAAGATCAAGGGCGACATGGGGGCGATCCGTCAGGCCGTCGAGATGATCGGCAAGGCCAAGCGCCCGGTGTTCTATTCCGGCGGCGGCGTCATCAACTCGGGGCCCGCGGCGACGCAGCTGCTGCGTGAGATCGTCCGTTCGACCGGCCATCCGATCACGTCGACGCTGATGGGTCTCGGCGCCTATCCGGCCGACGATCAGCAGTTCCTCGGCATGCTCGGCATGCACGGGACCTACGAGGCCAACATGGCGATGCACGAGGCGGACCTGATCGTCTGCGTCGGCGCCCGCTTCGACGACCGCATCACCGGCCGTCTCGACGCCTTCGCGCCGCTGGCCAAGAAGATCCACATCGACATCGATCCCTCGTCGATCAACAAGATCGTCAAGGTCGACTGCGCCATCGTCGGCGACGTCGCGCACGTGCTCGAGGACATGATCCGCGTGCTGCGCGAGACCCAGCCGGCGATGGACAAGCCGGCGCTGGAGAAGTGGTGGAAGCGGATCGAGACCTGGCGGGCGCGCAAGTGCCTCGCCTACAAGGCCTCGGACGAGATCATCAAGCCGCAGTACGCCATCCAGCGTCTCTACGAGCTGACCCGCGGCCACGACACCTACATCACGACCGAGGTCGGTCAGCACCAGATGTGGGCGGCGCAGTTCTTCAAGTTCGACGAGCCGAACCGCTGGATGACCTCGGGCGGCCTCGGCACCATGGGCTACGGCATCCCGGCGGCGGTCGGCGTGCAGATGGCCCACCCGAAGAGCCTCGTCATCGACATCGCCGGCGAGGCCTCGGTGATGATGACGATGCAGGAGATCTCGACGGCGGTTCAGTATCGCCTGCCGATCAAGATCTTCATCCTGAACAACCACTACATGGGCATGGTCCGGCAGTGGCAGGAGCTGCTGCACGGCGGTCGCTATTCGGAGAGCTATTCGGAGGCGCTGCCCGACTTCGTCAAGCTCGCCGAGGCGATGGGCGGCGTCGGCATCCGCTGCGAGAAGCCGGCGGACCTCGACGCGGCGATCAAGCAGATGATCGACACACCGAAGCCGGTGATCTTCGACTGCATCGTCGATCCGGCCGAGAACTGCTTCCCGATGATCCCGTCGGGCAAGGCCCACAACGAGATGCTCTTCGGCGAAGCGGTCGAGGACATCGGCAACGTCATCGACGAGAAGGGCAAGATGCTGGTGTGACGCGAGGATCGAGCCGGTCGCCTGCTGGCCGCCGGCTCTCTTCGTGCCTTTCGATCACGCATCCAACACGACGGGTCTCCCCATGAACACCTCGCACTATCCCTCGCAGCACATCTTCCAGTCGGCCGAGACGCACACGCTTTCGGTGATCGTCGACAACGAACCGGGCGTTCTCGCCCGCGTCGTCGGCCTCTTCTCCGGCCGCGGCTACAACATCGAGAGCCTGACGGTCTCGGAGACCGAACACGAGGCGCACCTTTCGCGCATCACCATCGTGACGACCGGCACGCCGATGGTCATCGAGCAGATCAAGAACCAGCTCGCCCGTCTGGTGCCGGTGCACCGGGTCGTCGACCTCACCGTCAACGGTCGGGTGCTCGCCCGCGAGCTGGCGCTGATCAAGGTGAAGGGCAAGGGCGAGGCCCGCGTCGAGGCGCTGCGCCTCGCCGATGCCTTCCGCGCCCGCGTCGTCGACGCCAACACCGAGAGCTTCGTCTTCGAGCTCACCGGCAAGGGCGACAAGATCGACGAGTTCGTCGGCCTGATGCGGCCGCTCGGTCTCGTGGAATATTCCCGCACCGGCGTGGCCGCGATCGCGCGCGGTCCCGACGCCATGTGACGATCGGCTCGCCCGCTCGAGGCGATGCGTCGCGCTCGGGAGGCGGCATGATCGATTGGATGATCCGAGGCCTCGGCCTCTTCTGGTTCGTCGGCGGCGCCGTGGCCATCCGGGCCGCCGCCGAGGACCGCTTCTTCGATGCGGCGGGCGCCGCCCTCGGCGAAGGCTGGGGGCGGCGTCGGCGTGTCCGGGCCGGCGTCCGGGCGCTCGGTGCGCTGCTGACGACGGCGAGCGGGGCGGCCCTGCTGCTGCTCGATCGCGCCGCGCCCTGGCTGATGATCGCCAATCTGGTCGTCCAGACGGCGTGGCACATGGCGGCGCCGCGGTTCTTTCCGATCGACGACGAGAGCCTCCCGGGCCGGACACGCGAACGCAACGCGCTCGTCGTCTGGGGAGCGGCGACGGTGCTCCTCGTCGCGATGGTCCTCGACGGCGTCGTCGTGCTCGCGGGCAATCCGGTGGCGGAGGCGGCGATCATGCTGGCCATCGTCGCGGGGATGGCGTGGCAGGGGCGGGAGATCCTCCACGGGGCGTCGGGCTGGCGCGCGGCGGAGCCCGCGGACTTCACGAGCGAGAGCGGGGAGGCCTTGCCGGACGAGCCGGTCGACGCGATCGACGCGGGCGACGGCATCGGGCCGCGGCGCTGGCTGATCGCGCCGACGATCGACGGGCTCTTCCTCGTCGACCTCGACGGCGAGGACAAATGGCTCGTCGACGCGGTCGATCTGCCGGCGGATCTGAAGGCGCGGTTCGCGGACTTCGCGGACGACGTCCGGGCCGCACTCCGGCCGCATGGTTCGATCGAGGGCCTATGGGTGCTGCCGCGGGCGACGATCGCCGACTTCGAGCGGCGGGCGAGGGAGCTCGCGACCGCGCTCGAGCCGCATGCGCTCGCGGGCGAGGCGATGTGGCGGCTGCCGCCGGCCGACGACGTCGCGGCGGAGGACCTCGAGCCGCCGCCCCATCCGGCACTCTGATCCGCGCCGACGGCCGTTCGGCCGCCGCGGTGTCGCCATCGTCTCGGGATTGTATCGCCGCGAGCCATGCCGAATCACGGCGCCGCCAACTGCCCGAGTGTTCCCCGTCCATGACCGAAGACCGTCCCGCCGCCGAGGGAGCGACGCCGTCGCCCCTCACCCGCGTCCTCGACTTCCTGCTGGAACACGAGTTCGCCGTCGCCTTCTGGCTGATGGCGGTGCTCGTCATGACGCCGGTCTTCATGGTCGACGTGCCGCCGCTCGCCGACTACGTCAACCACTTGGCGCGGATGCGGGTGATCGCGGTCGAGGGCGTCGATCCACATCTGACCGCCTTCTACGAGATCCAGTGGCAGCTCATCCCCAATCTGGCGATGGATCTGATCGTGCCGGTCTTGAACCGGGTGCTCGACATCTATCGTTCGGGGCAGGTCTTCACCGCGCTCACCATCCTCGCCATGGTGACCGGGCCGATGATCGTGCAGAAGGCGCTGTTCGGGCGGATGAACGCCTTCTCGCTGGTCGCCTTCGTGGTCGTCTACAACGGCCTCTTCCTCTTCGGCATGATGAACTTCCTGCTCGGCGTCGGTCTCGCCATGTGGGGCCTCGCCGCCTGGATCGCGCTCTCAGAGCGCCCGCTCGTGCTGCGCATGGCGGTGTCGGCGATCTTCTGCTTCGTGCTCTACGTCTGCCATCTCTACGCCGTCGGCCTCTACGGGCTGGCGATCGGCTCGTTCGAGCTGTGGGCCTGGGCGAAGCGCGGCTTCCGGCTCGATCGCGGCTTCGCGGGCTCGCTCGCGGTGCTGATCGTGCCGGTGCTGCCGGTGGTGCCGCTGCTGCTGGCCTCCTCGACCTGGGGGCTCGCCGGCGAATACGCCTGGGTGCCGCAGTCGAAGATGGACGGGCTGTCGCTGGTGTTCCGCACCTATTCCGACGTCCACGATCTGGCGCTGATGATGGCGGGCGGCGCGGCGCTCGGTTTCGCACTGCATCGCCGGCTCCTGTCGTTCCACGGCGCCATCGTGCCGCTGGTGGTGTTCGGCATGGCCGTCTTCCTCGCCATGCCCTACACGCTGTTCGGCTCGGAGATGGCCGACCAGCGCATGCCGATCGCCATGTTGTTCCTGGTGCTCGGCTTCGTCCGTTTCGATCCGGAAAACCGTTGGACCAAGGCGAGCTTCATGGCGCTGGTGGTCGGTTTCGCGGTGCTCCGGGTCACCGACGTCGCCGTCGAGTGGAGGAAGATCGACGCGATCTATGCCGACATGCGCAAGGCGCTCGCCACCGTGCCGCGCGGCGCCAAGATTCTGGTCGCCGTCGCCGACGAGCCCAAGGGACCGGAAACCGAGCAGGACGCGATCAGCCATGCGCCCTGCATCGCCATGATCGAGCGTTCGGCGCTGGTCTCCACCGCCTTCGCGGTCAAGGGCAAGCAGATCATGTCGGTGAGGCCGGCCTATCACGCCCAGGTCGACACCGAGGACGGCAACCCGCCGACCATCTCGCGTCTCGTCGCCTCGGCCTATGTCCACGACGACGCGCTGCCGCGCGACAATTTCTGGGACAAGTGGACGACCGAGGACGACTACGTCGTGGTGCTCCACACCTATCGCGACGACGACAATCCGGACGTCGACGACCTCGAACTGGTCCACGACGGCCACGGCTTCCAGCTCTATCGGGTGAAGAAGGAGGCTCAGCAGGGTCAGCGCACACCGATCGAACCGCGTCGTCCGCCGGCATGAGTCAGTCGACGAGCGTGGCCACCCAGCCGAGCAGGGCGGTCGACATGTCGAGCATCACCAGACGCAACACGGCGGCGACGAGCGCGCCGCGCTCGGTGGGGTCGGCGATGTCGGCCCCGGCCAGGTCGGCGGCCAGACGCGCGACGATCCAGCCGTAGCCCTGAACGTAGACCTGCGGGTAGATCTTCCGTTCGCGATGGACGATGCCGATGCGGGTGACACGGCGGACGTAGTCGTCGTCGACGCCTTCGGCGAAGAGGCGGCGCCAGTGCTCCTTCTGGGCGCGGCGCAGGCGCTCGACGTCGATGCCGGCGAGGCGCTCGGCGCTCGGCCCGGCGAGGAGGTGGACGTAGAAATCGTCGATCGACGCGTCGAGCAGGGCGGAGAGCCGATCGGAGTGGGCGCGCACGCGTGCGACGTCGGCATCGGTCAGTCCGACCGCGATCATGTTTCTGGCGACTTCGGTCTTCATCGGAACGCAGGCCTCGCTCTGTCACGGAAACTGCGGAGCGTTCATGTCTGCGACGGAGCCCGCCATGGCGAGGAGGGTTCGTCGGATTCTCGTGTATATCGAAGAAACACAATGAATGGTTGATTTGCTCTACGGAATGTACAGCTTTTCGCGATCCGTGGACGATGCGGCCGCCGGGCCGGTCTGCGGTCCACGACCGTCTTTCGTTTCATGCGATGCGCGCGCCCTTGACCCGGTCGGGCGGCGGCGGTAGGACAGCGATCGTGAGCCGTACCGTACAGTACGGTACGCTGCGCCGCGGCATGACGGCGGATCGCGCGGGCGGTTCGTGGGGTGCGCCGCGGCAGGGCACATCACCGGCCGATCGCGGCCCGGCACCAGGAGACGACAGGCGTGACGTCGCAATCCCACCCGGAAGAGTTCGCACCGACGGAGCGCCAGATCGGCGTTCTCGACGCGGTGCTGCGTCTTCTGGTGGACGAGGGCGACCGCGTCACCACGACCGCGGTGGCGCGGGCGGCGTCGTGCTCCAAGGAGACGCTCTACAAGTGGTTCGGCGACCGCGACGGTCTCCTCGCCGCCACCGTGCGCTGGCAGGCGGCGCGGGTGCGCGTCGGGCCGATCGACCGCTCGCGGCTCGATCGCGACAGCCTCGCCGAACGGCTCGAGGAGTTCGCGGTCAACTGGCTGACGGTGATCGGCTCCGACACCTCGGTCGCGCTCAACCGCGTGGCGATCGGCGCCGCCGCCAAGGCCTCGGCCAAGGGCGGGCGGGGCGGCCGGCCGCTCGATCCGGCGTCGCTCGGGGCGATCGTGCTGGAAAACGGCCGCTTCGCCATGGGGCGGCGGCTGAAGCCGGTGCTGGAGGCGGGCCGGGCCGCGGGGCTCCTCGCCTTCGACGACACGGAAGAGGCCTTCCGCACCTTCTTCGGGCTCGTCGCCCGCGACGTCCAGATCCGCCTGCTCCTCGGCGATCGGATCGATCTTTCGCCCGACACGATCCGGCGCGACGCCGGCCGTGCGGTCGCACAGTTCCTCGCCCTTCACGGGGCGGAACGGGCGGGGTCCACCGCCTGACTTCGAGACCGGCGGGTTCGCCCGCCATGAGCCAGCCCAGCAGGGAAGGAAAAGGGAAATGCGCGTCTATTACGACTCCGATGCCGACATCAATCTGATCAAGGGCAAGAAGGTCGCCATCGTCGGCTACGGCTCCCAGGGCCGCGCCCATGCGTTGAACCTCAAGGACTCCGGCGTCAAGGAGATCCGCATCGCGCTGAAGGCCGGTTCCACCACCGCCGCCAAGGTGCAGGCCGACGGCCTCCAGGTCCTGACCGTGGCGGAAGCCGCCGCCTGGGCCGACCTCATCATGATGGCGACCCCGGACGAGCTGCAGGCCGACATCTACAAGGACGAGATCGCCGGCAACATCCGCGACGGCGCCGCCATCGCCTTCGCCCACGGCCTCAACGTCCACTTCGGCCTGATCGAGCCGAAGAAGACCCTCGACGTCGTCATGATCGCGCCGAAGGGCCCGGGCCACACCGTGCGCGGCGAGTACCAGAAGGGCGGCGGCGTGCCGTGCCTGATCGCCGTCCATCAGGACGCCTCGGGCAACGCCCACGATCTGGCGCTGTCCTACGCCTGCGGCGTCGGCGGCGGCCGTTCGGGCGTCATCGAGACCAACTTCCGCGAAGAGTGCGAGACCGACCTGTTCGGCGAGCAGGTCGTGCTGTGCGGCGGCCTCGTCGAGCTGATCCGCGCCGGCTTCGAGACCCTCGTGGAGGCCGGTTATGCCCCCGAGATGGCCTATTTCGAGTGCCTTCACGAAGTGAAGCTGATCGTCGACCTCATCTACGAGGGCGGCATCGCCAACATGAACTACTCGATCTCGAACACCGCCGAGTGGGGCGAGTACGTCACCGGCCCGCGCATCATCACGTCCGAGACCAAGGCCGAGATGGCCCGCGTCCTCAAGGACATCCAGACCGGCAAGTTCACCTCGGAGTGGATGCAGGAGTATCGCGCCGGCCTCGCCCGCTTCAAGGGCATCCGCCGCGTCAACGACGAGCACCAGATCGAGGCGGTCGGCGGCAAGCTGCGCGCCATGATGCCGTGGATCGGCAAGAACAAGCTCGTCGACAAGGCGAAGAACTGAGCCTCCCCCTGCGAGAGACGAAGAGGAAAGGCCGGGCGAGAGCCCGGCCTTTTTCCGTTTCGGGGTGAGGCGTGCGTGTGGCCCGGGTGCTCTCGGCTCGTCGCGAAGGCCCTTCATCCTGAGGTGCGAGCGAAGCGAGCCTCGAAGGGCGAAGGGCCGAGTGGCACAGCCCGTCGTGGCTTCGCCCTTCGAGGCCCGGCCTTTGGCCGGGCACCTCAGGGTGAAGCCGAACAGTGAGGAAGACATGGGTGGCTCCGTTGTTCGGGATCATCTCACCCGTGGCGGAGATCGTCCCAGATGCGGTCGACGAGGCGGGCGGCGAGGTAGTCGACGCGGCCGCCGCGTTCCTCGTGGAAACGGTCGCCGGCGTCGACGTCGAGGACGCGCTCGACCTGGGTGCGGCGCAGCGGTCCCCGACCACCGGCGGCGGGGGCGAAGCGCCATTCGGCGACGGCGACGTCCTTCGCCGGCTCGGGGCGGAAGGGGCCGGAGACGACCGTCGCCGGGCGCTCGGCGAGATGGAGCGCGACGAGCGCGATCTCGAGGCGGGGGAGGGCGGGATTGCCGGCCTCGACCGCGCGGGCGAAGACGTCGTCGACGACCAGACGCGCGGTCGCGGCGAAGCGACGGCGGTCGGCCTCTTCGAAGGTGCCGGCGAGGCCGTCGGCGTCGATCGCCACCTCGCGGAAGCGATCGGCGATCATCGGCCGGAGGCCGCCGACCATGCAGCCGGCGAGCGGGAGGGTGAGGAGGCCGGCGAGGACGCCGCGGCGGTGCGTCACGGCTCGAATTCTCGGCGGGCCCAGCCGGCGGCGAGGCGGAGGAGGTCGGCGAGACGGCGATCCTCGTAGTCCGGCGCGTTCCACGGGCCGGAACTCGGTGGGCGCGAGACGTCGAAGCGGCGGGTCTCGCGCCGGCCGCCGACCGCGATCGAGATGCGGCCGACGAACTGGTCTTCGGACCCGCCGGGGAAGAGGCTGTTGCCCTGCGACGTGTCGGAGGTCAGCAGGATCTCGTCGATGAAGAGGACGAGGTCGGCGGCGGCCGGGTCGCGCGGCGCCATGCGGTCGGCGAAGGCGTCGGCGAGGGCGCGCTTCGTCATCGCCTCGACCTTGACCGCGTAGTTCGGCAGGCCGCGTCGGACGAGGCCGGAGACGTCGGCGCGCACCGAGCGCCAGCGCGTCGCGGTGATCGGGCCCCCCTGGGCGCGGGCGACGCCGGCGAAGGGCAGCGCGGCGGCGGCGAGGAGCAGGGCGCGGCGGGAAAGCGTCGTCATGGATCACTCCGAATGAACCGGCCGCCGTCGCGGCGACGGGCGGCCGGGCGTTCTCGTGGACGAGGTCAGGCGCCGAATTCGCGCCGCGCCCAGCCGACGAAGGCCTTGGCGACGGCGTCGATGCGGCGCTGGTCGGCGTCGGGCAGGTTGCGACCGCCGATGGCATCGGCCTTGGTGAGCGCCGAGACGCGGCGGCTGACCGAACCGTAGACGAGACGCCCCTCGATCCAGTCCTCGGCGTCGTCGGCGCCGAAGGTGCCGAAGGGGATCGTGCGCCAGCGACCGGCGAGATAGACCGGGAAGTTGCAGGCGTCGATCCGGATGGTCAGCACCGGCGCCTTGCGGTCGCGCGGATCGACGAGATCGGCGAAGGCGGGGCCGGCGGCGCGGCGCACCGCCTCGCCGACGCGGGCCGCCCAATGGGGCACGCCGGCGGCGGCCATCGGCGAGGTGTCGACCTTCACCGCGCGGAAGCGGCGGGTCGGCAGACGCGGCTCGGTGCCGAGCGCCTCGTCGACGGTCAGCCGTTCGGCGCAGCCGCCGAGCGGGGCGAGGGCGAGGGCCGCGATCAGGGCGCGGCGGGTGAGGGTCTTCGACGTGTCCGTCATCGTTTCGTCCTTCGTGTCATGACCGGTCTCGTCGCGACGCCTCCCCGCGTCGCGTCAGTCTTCGGCGCGCAGCATCTGGAAATGGTCGATCAGGCCCAGCGTCGAGCCGTCGCGACCGCCGGCAGGGATCTCGCCCTTCACCATCGGCAGCAGTTCGGTCGCCAGTTGCTTGCCGAGCTCGACGCCCCACTGGTCGAAGGAATTGACGTCGAAGATCACACCCTGGACGAAGACCTTGTGTTCGTAGAGCGCGAGCAGACGTCCGAGCGTGAAGGGATCGAGCCGGCGATAGAGCAGGGTGTTCGACGGCCGGTTGCCGGGGAACACCTTGTGCGGCGTCAGCGCGTCGATCTCGGCCTTGGAAAGGCCGGCGGCGGCGAGTTCGGCGCGCACCACGCGTTCCTTCTTGCCCTTCATCAGCGCTTCGGCCTGGGCGAGGCAGTTGGCGACGAGCTTGGCGTGATGGTCGCCCATCGCCTCGTTGGGCTCGGCCGCCAGCAGGAAGTCGACGGGAATGACGTCGGTGCCCTGGTGGATCAGCTGGAAGAAGGCGTGCTGGCCGTTGGTGCCGGGCTCGCCCCACACCACCGGGCCGGTCGGTCCTTCGACCGGGCGGCCGTCGCGGCGCGTCGTCTTGCCGTTCGATTCCATGTCCAACTGCTGGAGATGGGCGGCGAAGCGCGACAGGCGTTGATCGTAGGGGATGACGGCCTGGGTCGGCATGCCCATCAGCGAACGATACCAGACGCCGATCAGCGCCAGCAGGACCGGCAGGTTGCGGTCGAGCGGGGCCTCGAGGAAGTGGTCGTCCATCGCCGCGCCGCCGGCGAGGAAGGCGCGGAAGTTCTGCGGCCCCACGGCCAGCATCACCGGCAGGCCGATCGCCGACCACACCGAATAGCGGCCGCCGACCCAGTCCCAGAAGCCGAAGATGCGGTCCTCGGCGATGCCGAAGGCCTTGACCTTGGGGATGGCGGTGGAGATGGCGGCGAAATGGTCGCCGATCGCCTTCTCGCCGAGCGCCGCGACCAGCCAGTCGCGGGCGGATGCCGCGTTGGTCATGGTCTCGAGCGTGGTGAAGGTCTTCGAGGCGATCAGGAACAGCGTCGTCGCGGGGTCGAGGCCCTTCAGCGTGTCGTGCAGATGGGCGCCGTCGACGTTGGAGACGTAGTGGACGCGGGGGCCGTCGTGCCAGGGGGCGAGCGCCAGCGTCACCATCGCCGGGCCGAGGTCGGAGCCGCCGATGCCGAGATTGACGACGTCGGTGAAGGCCTTGCCGGTGGCGCCGCGGATGGTCCCGCCGCGCACCGCGTTCGAGAAGGCCGTCATGGCGACGAGCACGGCCTCGACGTCGGCGGTGACGTCGCGGCCGTCGACCGCGAAGGGACGGCGGCGATCGGGGTTGCGCAGCGCGACGTGGAGGACGGCGCGGCCCTCGGTGGCGTTGATCTTCTCGCCCGCGAACATCGCGGCGCGGCGTTCGACCAGCTTGGAGGCGCGGGCGAGCGCCAGCAGCAGCTGCATCGTCTCGTCGTTGACGCGATTCTTGGAATAGTCGAGCAGGAGATCGTCGTGGCGGGCCGAGAAACGGGCGAATCGGTCGGCGTCGGCGGCGAAGAGATCGACGATCCGGGCCGCGCGCATGGTATCGGCGTGGGCGCGGAGAGCCTGGAAGGCGACGTTGCGCTTTTCGGTCATGGGGGTGACCTCGTTCGAGGGCTCGCCGCAAGGGTGGGCGACGACGGGCGCCGGCGAGCGGACGCCCGTCCGGGACGTCAGAATGCCTTGAAGGTGATGACGGTCTTGGTGTCGACGATCCCCGGCACGGTCTGGACCTTCTGGTTGACGAAATGGCCGATGTCGGCCTCGTCCTCGACGTAGAACTTCGCGATCAGGTCGTGGTCGCCGGCGGTCGAATAGATCTCCGAGGCGATCTCGGCGTCGGCGATGGCGGTGGCCACCTCGTAGGATCGACCGAGCGCGCACTTGATGAGGACGAAGAAGGGTTTCATCTGTTTTTTCCGTTCCTTCGGATGTGGCGCCAGTCGACCAGATGCGGCCGGCGAGGGCAAGAGCGGAGCGCTGCGGATCGACGTCGCCGTGCCCTTCGTCCCCCGTCGCGGCCGGGAATGCCGTCGGCGCGATCATCGGTGGCGACATGGGCGAAGGCGTGGCGACGATGGTCGAACGGTAGTCGGCGCCGGGCTTTTTCACACCCCCTTGCCATCGCTCGATCGCCGGCTTAACTCTGCGCTACAAATCTCATCGGGGTGCCCGGCGCGTTCGGGCTGAGAGGCTCAGGCCAACCCATAGAACCTGATCCGGGTCGTGCCGGCGGAGGGACTTGAGATGTCGATGACGGATACCCATACCCTCTCGCCGGTCGGCAAGGCCAAGACGCTCGCTCCGCGGCGCGTCGCCGAGATTCTCGCGCGTCTGCGCGAGCGTCGGCCGCGAATCCACGTTCTCACCTCGCCGGTCGCCCAGACCTTCACCGCCAACATGCTGCTGGCGGTCGGGGCCGAGCCGTCGATGACCTTCTCGCCCGAGGAGGTGCCGGCCTTCGTCGCGGCCTCCGACGCGCTGCTGATCAATCTCGGCATGCTCGATCGGATGCGGCGCGACGCCTCGCTGACGGCGGTCGAGGTCGCCAAGGATTCGGGCGTGCCGTGGATGCTCGACCCGGTGAAGATCCAGATCTCGCCGTCGCGGCTCGAGTTCGCCCGTCGGCTGATCGAGCTCGAGCCCGATCTCGTCCACGTCAATCACGCCGAATTCGCCGGCCTCTCCGGCCTCGAGACCACCGACGAGAACGTCCGCGACTTCGCCGTCCACTTCGTCTCGACGCTGGCCGTCACCGGCGAGGTCGACATCGTCACCGACGGGACGCGGACGATCCGCGTCGCCAACGGCCATCCGCTGATGGACCGTGTCACCGCGATCGGCTGCGCCGGCTTCGCGGTGGCCACCGCCTTCCGGGCGGTCGAACCCGATCCGGTCGTCGCCGGGGCGGCGGCGCTGGTGGCCCTGGGCGTCGCCGGCGAGACGGCGGCCGCCGCGGCGCACGGGCCGGGCTCCTTCGCCGTCGAGATCCTCGACGCGCTGCACGGGCTCGACGAGGAAACCATCATCGCACGAGCCAAGATCCGATGACCGTCGACATCCGTTGTCATGCCATCCTCGACCCCGAACACGTGCGCGGGCGCGATCTCGCCGATCTGGCGCGCGCCGCGGCGGCGGGCGGGGCGACCATCGTCCAGCTGCGCGACAAGCACGGCACGACGCGGGAGATGGTGGCGCGCGCTCGCGCCGTCGTCGCCGCGCTCGAAGGCACCGGCGTGCCCCTCATCGTCAACGATCGCGTCGACGTGGCGCTGGCCGCGGGCGCGGCGGGCGTCCACGTCGGCCAGGACGACATGGCGGCGGAGGATGCGCGGCGGCTGCTCGGGCCTTCCGCGATCGTCGGCCTGACGGTCAAGAACGAGCGCCATGCCGAGACGGTGCCGGTCGCGGCGGTCGACTACGTCTGCATCGGCGGCGTCTTCGCCACCGTCTCCAAGCACAATCCGGATGCGCCGGTCGGGCTCGACGGGCTTTCGCATCTCGCTTCGATCGTGCGGCGGATGCGGCGCGATCTTCCGGTCGGGGCGATCGCCGGCATCCGGGTGGACAACGCCGGCGAGGTGATCGCGGCGGGCGCCGACGGCGTCGCGGTGATCTCGGAAATCTTCATGGCCGACGACCCGCAGGCGGCGACGGCACGACTGGCGGAGGAAGTGGCGGCGGCCCTGGCCGTGCGCCACCGGTGAAGGATGGAGACCGCGGCCGATGCCGCGGTGGGGAGGACGTGAATTGACGGCCAAGGCACTCACCATCGCCGGCTCGGATTCGGGCGGCGGTGCCGGCATCCAGGCGGACCTGAAGACCTTTTCGGCACTCGGCGTCTACGGCGCCAGCGTGATCACCGCGCTGACGGCGCAGAACACCCGCGGCGTCACCGGTGTGCACGACGTGCCGGTCGACTTCGTCACGGCGCAGATCGACGCGGTCTTCTCCGACATCGGCTTCGATGCGGTGAAGATCGGCATGCTGTCGCAAGGTGCGGTGATCCGTGCCGTGCGCGCCGGGCTCGACCGCTGGCGGGCGTCGAACGTGGTGCTCGATCCGGTGATGGTGGCGACCTCGGGCGATCTGTTGCTCGCCGAGGACGCGGTCTCGACGCTGCGCGAGGTGCTCCTGCCGCGCGCCACGGTGGTCACCCCCAATCTCGCCGAGGCCGCCGTGCTGACCGGCCGGCCGCGGGCGACGAGCCGCGACGAGATGGTCGAGCAGGGCCGGGTGCTGGTCGCCATGGGGGCGCAGGCCGTCCTGGTGAAGGGCGGCCATTTCGAGGGCGAGGCGGCCGACGACGTGCTGGTCGACGCGCGCGGCGAACAGTGGTTCTCGGCGCAGCGCCATCACACCCGCAACACCCACGGCACCGGCTGCACGCTCTCCTCGGCCATCGCCGCGGGGCTGGCGCTGGGGCTCGACCTCGGCCAGTCGGTGCGGGCGGCCAAGGCCTATCTCACGGCGGCGATCCGCACCTCGGATCGTCTCGGCGTCGGCCAGGGTCACGGCCCGGTCGACCATTTTCACGCCTGGTGGTCGGAGCGCGCCTGAGGCGGCCGACGAGACGGAGCCTTCGATGACCGGATCTTCTCCCACCCGCCGCGCGGCGCTCGGCGCGCTGGCGCTCTCCGCCGGTGCCGGCCTCGCCCGCCCGGCGATCGCCCGCGGCCTCGTCGAATGGCGGATGGTCACCTCCTGGCCGAAGAACCTGCCCGGGCCGGGCGTCTCGGCCGAACGGCTGGCGCGGTCGATCGAGCGGCTCTCCGACGGGCGGCTGACGGTCAAGGTGCTGGCGGCGGGTGAACTGGTTCCGGCACTCGAGGTCTTCGACGCGGTCGCCGGCGGCACCGCCGAGATCGGCCACACGGCGGCGATCTACTGGGCCGGCAAGATGCCGGCGGCGCCGATCTTCACCTCGCTGCCCTTCGGCCTGACGCCGCTCGAGCATCTCTCCTGGCTGGAGCAGGGCGGCGGGCAGGCGCTGTGGGACGAGCTCTACGCCCCCTTCGGGGTGAAGCCCTTCGTCGCCGGCAACACCGGCGTGTCGATGGCGGGCTGGTTCCGGCGCGAACTGGCGACGCCCGACGACGTGCGCGGTCTCAAGATCCGCATCGTCGGGCTCGGCGCCGAGATCTGGCGGCGGATGGGGGCGACGCCGGTGGCGCTGCCGCCGGGCGAGGTCTTCTCGGCTTTCCAGTCGGGCGTGGTCGACGCGGCCGAACTGCTGGCGCCGGCCTCCGACCTCGCCGTCGGCCTGCATCGGCTGACGCCGCACTACTACGGTCCGGGCTTCGACAAGCCGAACGGGGCGGGCGAGGCGATCGTCTCGATCCGGGCGCTCGAGGCGCTCGATCCCGATCTCCGGGCGATCGTCGCGGCGGCGGCGCGCGAGGAACACGCCGCCGCCCTCGCCCAGGCCGAATGGGCGAATGCCGTGGCGCTCGAGGCGATGATCGCGCAACACCGGGTCGCGGTGCGCTCGGTGCCGGAGGCGATCGTCTCGGCGGCGCGCGGCCACTCCGAGGCGATCGTCGCCGAGATCGGCGCCAAGGACGCGCTGTCGGGCCGGATCGTGGCGTCGTACGGCGCGGCCAAGGTGCGGGCGCGGCTGTGGGCGCGGGCCAACTGGGCCCCCTTCATCGAAGCGCGGGCCTGACGCGCCGATCCCGAATGCGACGGACCGTCATGAAACCGTGACGGGACTCTGGTTCTTCGAAGTCGAACGCGACGAAGACCGGAGCCGAGCCATGACGGCAGGGGCAGAACCACGGCGCTCGAAGGCGCTGTTTCTTTCGGACATCCATCTCGGTACCCGCGGGTGCCGGGCGGATCTGCTGCTCGACTTTCTCAAGCATCACGAAGCCGACACGATCTATCTGGTCGGCGACATCGTCGACGGCTGGCGCCTGAAGCGCGGCTGGTACTGGCCGCAGGCCCACAACGACGTCGTCCAGAAGCTGCTGCGCAAGGGCCGCAAGGGCGCCCGCATCGTCTATGTGCCGGGCAATCACGACGAGTTCCTGCGCGACTATCTCGGCGTCCACTTCGGCGTCGTCGAGGTGATGGACCACGCCATCCACGTCGGTGTCGACGGGCGGCGCCATCTCGTCATGCACGGCGACCAGTTCGACGTGGTGGTGCGCAACGCCAAGTGGCTCGCCCATCTCGGCGACGGCGCCTACACGCTGGCGCTCGGCATCAACACCGCGCTCGACGCCGTGCGGCGTCGCCTCGGTTTTCCCTACTGGTCGCTGTCGGCCTGGGCCAAGCTCAAGGTCAAGAACGCGGTCGACTTCATCGGCCGCTTCGAGGACACGCTGGCGGCGGAGGCCCGTCGGGTCGGCGCCGACGGCGTGGTCTGCGGCCACATCCATCATGCCACGATCGGCGAACGAGGCGGCGTCTCCTACATGAACACCGGTGACTGGGTGGAGAGCTGCACGGCGCTCCTCGAGAACGACGACGGCTCCTTCGAGATCGTCACCTGGCGCCAGCGCGGCACCGACATCGCCGACGACGCGTCGGACGAGGCCTCCGAGGAGGCACTCGAGGCGGCATGAGCAGAATTCTCGTGGTGACGGATGCCTGGCGTCCGCAGATCAACGGCGTGGTGCGCACGCTCGAACGGCTGGCCGACGAACTGGCGGCGCTCGGTCACGAGGTGGTCTTCCTGACGCCGCTCGACTGGCGCACGCTGCCGTGCCCGTCCTATCCCGAAATCCGGCTGTCGCTGACGACGCCCGGCGCGGTCCGGCGCAAGATCGCGGCGCTGGCGCCCGATCACGTCCACATCGCGACCGAGGGGCCGCTCGGCGTCCTGGCGCGGCGGGCGGTCAGGGCCGGGGCGGCGGACGGGTTCACCACGAGCTATCACACCCGCTTCCCCGAATACGTCGGTTCGCGCTGGCCCTTCGTGCCGATCGGACCGATCCGGCGCTGGCTGCGCCGGTTCCACGAGGCGGCGGACGCCTGCATGGTGGCGACCGAGAGCCTGAAGCGGGAGCTGACCGAGCAGGGCCACACCAATCTGGTGATCTGGTCGCGCGGCGTCGACACCGCGATCTATCATCCGCGCGACGACGTCGACGACGTCTATGCCGGACTGCCGCGGCCGATCTTCCTCAACGTCGGCCGCGTCGCGGTCGAGAAGAACCTCGAGGCCTTCCTGGCGCTCGACCTGCCGGGCACCAAGGTGGTGATCGGCGACGGTCCGGCGCTCGACGGGCTCAAGGCGAAGTTCCCGGCGGCCCGCTTCCTCGGCGCCAAGGTCGGCGAGGATCTGGCGCGCCACTATGCGGCGGCCGACGTCTTCGTCTTCCCCTCGCTCACCGACACGTTCGGCAACGTCGTGGTCGAGGCGCTCGCCTCCGGCCTGCCGGTCGCCGCCTATCCGGTGACCGGGCCGATCGACATCCTCGGCGGCACCACCGGCGGCGTCCTCCACGAGGACCTGCGCGAGGCGGCGCTCGCGGCGCTGACGATCGACCGGACCGAAGCCGTGGCGCTCGCCCGTCGCTTCGACTGGGCGACCTCGGCGCATCAGTTCGTCGAGGCGATCGAGGCCAAGGAACGACGCGCGCGCGAACTCGCGGCCGAGTGATCGGCCTCGTCTCGGGCAGGGCCGAACGAGTCGGGCGACCGAACGGAAAAACCATCGGCCGATCGCTCGGCCGATGGTTTCGTCTCTGGGAAGGTGCGATCAGCCGAAGGTGATCAGCCGGTGAGCGGTGGAGAACTCGGCGACCGGGTCGACCGACGGCACCACGGCGAGGGCGACCTCGGCTTCCTCGGCGGCCAGTTCGACGGCGCCGGTCTCGACCACCATCATCGTGTTGCCGACCGCGACCGTCGTCGTCTCGGCGAAGACCACGTCGTCGGCGAGTGCGATCTCGCCCATCGGGGCGGCCCGCTCGGCGCCGCGCGGCGTCGGGGCGAAGACGTTGGCGGCGACGCGTTCGACCGCGTCGGAGGCGAAGACGTCGGCTCCGGCGAAGACGTCGGCGCCGTCGGTGATCGCCTCGTCCGACGGTTCGTCCGCCGCGAGGTCGAACATGTCCGCCTCGATCGCATCGGCCGGCGCTTCGTCCTGCACCGTATCGCCCATCAACTCGTCGACACCGCCCTGATCGACGCCGCGGCCGTGGAGCTGCGGGCCGTTGAGGAGGTGAGCGTCGGGCCGCTCGTCCATCGGGTCGAAACCCTGCTCGGCGCGTGCGCCGTCCGTCACGACGTCGGCCATCGCCTCGCCGAGACCCCAGATGTCCATCATCGCGTTGATGCGGCTCTCGAGGTAGCGCAGCACGGTGACGACCTTGCGGGTCCGCTGGCCGGTGAGGTCCTGGAAGGAACAGGCGGTGTAGATGTCGGTGGCGTGGACGTCGAGCTTCTCGCAGAGCTCGTCGGCGGCGCCGGCCTCGCGCAGGGTCCAGGCGGCTTCCTGGATGCCCTCGGCGGCGAGGAGGATCTCGTTGGTGGCGGTTTCGGTCTGATCGACGATGGCGTCGAGCTCGTGGCTGGCGTCGGCGAAGCGGCCGCCGTGCTCGGTGTCGAGCTTCATCTGGGCGATTTCCTGCTTGGTGCGGGAAATCGCCTCGGCCATGTCGGCGAGGTCGAGACGGATACGGTCGATGTCGGGGGCGGCGCGTTCGCGACGGATCGTCTTCTCGATGCGATCGAGCGAGGCGAGGACGATCTCGGTGTCGCAGTTGCGATTGCGACGGGCATGTTCGGCGAGGAACCAGCGACCGCGCTGGGTTTCCATCACCGCGTCTTCGATCGCGTCGTAGTCTTCGATGGCGAGAGGAGTGACCGGCGCGGGCGTCGACATGGTGGCGTGCTCTCGGGGGCTTGCGCGTCGTCGAGGGGGCGATCCGCCGGGAGGGCAGACCGGGCGAGACCATCCCCCCGTCTTAGCTCGCGAATCTCTCGGGATCAGTTTATGGGTTCGTGAAAATCTGAGCAATCGTGATGAAATCGTCTTCCACTCCGTTCCTGATCTCGACGTTCTACGCGGCATCCTTCGTGCCCATCGGCGTGCATCTGCCGTTCTATCCCGTGTTGCTGGCAGCGCATGGGCAGGACGCGGCGGCGATCGCCGTGATCACGACGCTGCCGATCGTGCTGCGCGTCACCACCGCCTCGGCGCTCGGCGCCTTCGCCGACCGGCTCGGCGACCGCCGGCTGGCGCTGATCGCCTATTGCGCGGTGGCGCTGGCGGGGGCGTTGCTGGTCGGCGCGGTCGGCGGGTTCTGGGGCCTGCTGGTCGCGACCCTCGTCATGAGCGCCCCGTGGAACGGCATCCTGCCGGTTTCCGACGCGCTGGCGACCGGCGCGGTCCGGCGCGGCGAGGCGGTCTACGGGCGGATGCGGGTGTGGGGCTCGATCTCCTTCGTCGTCGTCAATCTGGCGGCCGGCTGGGTGGCGACGCGCCACGGCGCCCACGGCATCTGGGTCTTCCTCGTCGGCGGCATGGGTCTCCAGTTCGCCGCCGCCTTCTTCCTGCCGCGCGACCGGGCGGAGAAGGGCGAGGCGAGGCCGGCCGGGCCGAGCATGCTCGGCGCCATGCGGGAGCTCGCCGGCGACCGGGTGTTGATGGCGGTGCTGATCGGCGTCGCGCTGATGCAGGGCAGCCACGCCATGCTCTACGGCTTCTCGTCGATCCACTGGGCCTCGCTCGGCTTCTCCGGCGACGAGATCGGCGCGCTGTGGGCGCTCGGGGTGATCGGCGAGATCGCGCTCTTCGCCGCCTCGGGCAAGGTGCTCACCCATGTCTCGCCGCGTCTGCTGGTGGCGATCGGCGGCATCGGCGGAACGGTGCGCTGGACGCTCTTCCCGCTGCTCGACGGCACGTTCTGGCCGTGGATCTTCCTGCAGACGCTGCATGCGGCGAGCTTCGCCGCCGTCCACCTCGGCGTCATGACGGTGATCGCCCGCCGCGTCGAGGACGGTCGCGCCGCCACCGTGCAGGGCATGATGGTGTCGGGGAACGGGTTCACGATGGCGCTGGCGACACTGGCGAGCGGGCCGCTCTACCAGCATTTCGGCGGCGGCGGCTTCGCCGCCATGTCGGTGCTGGCCGCGGTCGGCGGCGTCGTGCTGGTCCGCGCGACGGGGGCGGCGCGGCGGGGCCAGCCCCACCGTGCGTGACGCGTCCGTCTCGGCCTCGCGGCGTGTCCGCGCCGGGCGTCAGCCCCAGAGCGCGGGGACGGGCGGGTAGACCAGCGAGCCTTCGTAGGTCAGGCCGCCGTCGCGGTCGCGGGCGAGCAGCAGAGGCCCGTCGAGATCGACGACGTCCGCCCCTTGCGCCAGCAGCACGGCCGGGGCCATCGCCAGCGACGAGCCGACCATGCAGCCGACCATCAGGCGGAACTTCCGCTCGCGCGCCGCCCGCACCAGCCGCAGCGCCTCGGTGAGGCCGCCGGTCTTGTCGAGCTTGACGTTGATCGCGGCGTAGCGCCTGGCCAGCGCGTCGAGGTCCTCGACGGTGTGGAGGCTCTCGTCGGCGCAGATCGGGATCGGGCTCGAAAGCCCTTCGAGCGCATCGTCGGCACCGGCCGGCAGCGGCTGTTCGATCAGCTCGACGCCGGCCTTCACCGCGGCTTCGAGATTGGCGAGAAGCGTCTCCTCGCGCCAGGCCTCGTTGGCGTCGACCACGAGGCGGGCCTTCGGCGCGCCCTCGCGGACGGCGGCGATGCGCTCGGGATCGCCCTCGCCGCCGAGCTTGACCTTGAGCAGGGGGCGGGCGGCGGCGGCCTGCGCGGCGGCGAGCATGCTCTCCGGCGTGCCGAGGCTCAGCGTGTAGCAGGTGACGAGCGGGCCGGGCTCGGGCAGCCCCGCCGCGACGCGGACGGGGATGCCGGAGCGCTTGGCCTCGTAATCCCACAGCGCGCAGTCGAGCGCGTTGCGGGCGGCACCGGCGGGGAGAGCCGCCTGCGCCTGTGCCCGGTCGAAACCGGGGGCCGCGACCGCGGCGGCGCATGTCTCCAGCTCGGCGACGACGCCCTCGACGGTCTCGTCGTAGCGGGCGTAGGGCACGCATTCGGCGCGGCCGGTCGCGGTGCCGTCGCTCACCGTGGCGGTGACGACGACGGCCTCGGTGCGGCTGCCGCGCGAGATGGTGAAGGCGCCGGCGATCGGGAAGCGTTCGACGGCGACCGTGAGAGCGAGCGCCATGGTCAGCCCGCGGGGAAGAGTTCGAGGAGGCGATCGACGATCGGGCCGACGCCGAAGCGCACCGGGTCGGAGGCCGGCAGCGCATGGAGCCGGGCGGCCGATTCGCAGACGCTGCGGGCGTCGGTGTCCGACAGGTGCTCGGTGTTGATGGCGATGCCGACCGGGCGGATGCCGGGGTTGGTCAGCTTGCCCATGGCGATGGTCGCCTCGATCACTTCCGAGATCGTCGGCAGGGCGTGCTCGACGCCGCGCATCTTCGAGCGGGTCGGCTCGTGGCAGATGACGAAGGCATCGGGCTGGGCGCCGTGCAGCAGGCCGAGCGACACGCCGGCGAAGCTCGGGTGGAAGAGCGAGCCCTGGCCCTCGACGACGTCCCAATGGGAGGGCGCCGCGGCCGGGGCGATCCACTCGACCGCGCCGGAGATGAAGTCGGCGACGACGGCGTCGATCGCGGCGCCGCGGCCGGAGATGAAGACGCCGGTCTGGCCGGTGGCGCGGAAGTCGGCATCGAGGCCGCGGGCGCGCATCTCGCGCTCGAGCGCGAGGGCGGTGTACTTCTTGCCGACCGAACAGTCGGTGCCGACGGTGAGGAGCCGCAGGCCGGGGCGCTTGGTGCCCTTGCCGGTGGCGAAGCGCTCGGAGGTGTGGCGGACGTCGTGCAGCTTGCGGCCGGTCTTCGCCGCGGCCTCGGCGATCGCCGGGATCGAGGCGAGGCGCACGTGCAGGCCGGTCGCGACGTCGAGGCCGGCCTCGAGGGCGGCGACGATGGTCGAGATCCAGTGCTCGGGCAGCACGCCGCCGGCGTTGACGACGCCGACCACCATGGTCTTCACGCCCGCCGCGACGGCCTGCGCCACGGTCATGTCGGGGATCTTGGCATCGGCGGCGCAGCCGGGCAGGCGCAACTGGCCGAGGCACCACTCGGGGCGCCAGTCGACGATGCCGAGCGCCGTCTTGGCGGCGAGCGCGTCGTGGACGTCACCGAGGAAGAGGAGATAGGGACGGGCGATTTCCATGGACGATCTCCTCGCGGTCGGCGTCGCATCCCGGTCACTCTACGGTGACAAATGCTTCGCCGTGCTTGCGGACCCCGGTGTCGGGGCGGCACACTTCGACGTCGATTCATAAGTGGCCTCGACGCCGCCCGACAAGTCTCCTCGACGGGGGCGGGCCATGCGTCAGACGCCGAGGAGAGGGCCGGTCGCCGACATGGGTCGCGATCCGCCGGGAGCGGGAATGAACGAGGCCTCGGCCGCCGAAAGCTGGACGGGAACGCCGCCGACGCTCGCCCTCGAGCCCGGTGCGGGGCGGCTCGTCGTGCGCCCGGCGGGCGACTGGACGATCCGTTCGGTCGGTGCGATCGAGGCGGACGTCGACGAAGCGGCGGCCCGCCTCGCGGCCGGGAGCGATGCGTTGCTGCTCGATCTCTCCGCCGTCGGACGGCTCGACACCGCCGGTGCGCTGTTCTTCCACCGCATCGCCGAGGCGGTGCCGGACGAGCGGCGGACGGTCGAGGGGCTCGATGCCACGCGGCGGGTGCTCTGCGACGAGGTGGCGCAGGCCGATCGCAAACCGCCGCCGCCGGCGCTCGGGCCGGGGCCGGTGATCTGCGCGCTGATCGATCTCGGTCGGCTCGGCTTCTCCTTCTGGCGCGAGCTGCGCGAGGGGCTGACGCTGCTCGGCGGCATCGCAACGGTGATCGGGAGGACCTTCGTCGAGCCGCGGCGGATGCGCTTCATCCCCTTCGTGCATCAGGTCCAGCGCACGACGATCGACGCGCTGCCGATCATCGCGCTGATGAGCTTCCTGATCGGCTGCATCATCGCCCAGCAGGGCGCCTTCTATTTTCGCCGCTTCGGCGCCGACATCTACGTCGTCGACATGGTCGGGGTGCTGACGCTGCGCGAGATCGCGGTGATCCTGACCGCGGTCATGGTGGCGGGCCGCTCCGGCTCGGCCTTCACCGCCGAACTCGGCTCGATGAAGATGCGCGAGGAGATCGACGCGCTGAAGGTCACCGGTCTCGATCCGGTCGAGGTCCTGGTGGTGCCGCGGGTGCTGGCGCTGATGCTGGCCCTGCCGATCCTGGTCTTCGTCGCCGATCTCGCGGCGATCTTCGGGGCGGCGATCGTCTGCAACGCCTATGCGGACATCCCGACCGCCACCTTCCTCAACCGGCTGCACGGCGCGGTCGGCTTCAAGACCTTCTTCGTCGGCGTCACCAAGGCGCCGTTCATGGCGATGATCATCGCCATGGTCAGCTGCCTCGAGGGGCTGCAGGTCGCCGGCAGCGCCGAATCGCTCGGCCGTCACACGACGATGGCGGTGGTGAAGTCGATCTTCATCGTCATTCTGGTCGATGGCATCTTCGCCATGTTCTACGCCGCGGTGGGGGTGTGACCATGGCAGGAACCGGGCGCGACCGACCGATCATCCGCTGCCGCGGCGTGACCGTGGGCTTCGGCGAGAAACTGATCCTCGAGAACCTCGATCTCGACGTGAAGGCGGGCGAGATCCTCGGTTTCGTCGGCGGGTCGGGCACCGGCAAGTCGGTGCTGATGCGCACCATTCTCGGCCTCAACCGGCGCCGTGCCGGCACGATCGAGGTGATGGGCCACGACCTCGACCGGGTCGAACCGTCGGTCAAGATGCAGGTCGAACGCTCCTGGGGCGTCCTCTTCCAGCACGGCGCGCTGTTCTCCTCGCTCAACGTGCTGCAGAACGTCCAGGTGCCGATGCGCGAGCACATGAAGCTGTCGCAGCGGACGATGGACGAGCTGGCGCGGCTGAAACTCGCGATGGTCGGCCTGCCGCCGGACGCGGCGGACAAACATCCGTCGGAATTGTCGGGCGGCATGATCAAGCGCGCGTCGCTCGCCCGCGCGCTGGCGCTCGATCCCGCGATCGTCTTCCTCGACGAGCCGACCTCGGGTCTCGACCCGATCGGCGCCGGCGATTTCGACGATCTGATCGCCAAACTGCGCGATACGCTGGGATTGACGGTCTTCATGGTGACCCACGACCTCGACAGTCTGCGGTCGGTGTGCGACCGAATAGCGGTGCTCGGGAATCGGCGCGTTCTCGTGGAGGGGCCGCTCTCGACGATGCTGGCCTTCGACCATCCGTGGGTGAAGGCCTATTTCCGCGGAGCGCGGGCGCGCGGGATCGTCGACGCGCAGGACGAGCGGGCGCACGGCACGGCCGGTGCGCGGGAAGAGTTGGCGCACGGCACGGCCGAAGCGCCGGGGAGAACCGAGTGAGATGGAGACCAGGGCCAATCTCGTCGCCGTCGGCCTCTTCGTGCTCGCGTTGATCGCGGCGGGCTTCGGCTCGGCCTTCTGGCTGCTCAAGGGCTCGGATTCGACCGGGCGGGCCGGGATCACCGTGGTCTTCCCCGGTTCGGTCTCCGGCCTCGTCACCGGCGCCAACGTCACCTTCAACGGCATCAAGGTCGGCGAAGTGTCGCGGCTCTCCTTCTCGCCCGACGATCCGGAGCGGGTGGTGGCGCGCGTCACCGTCGACACGACGACGCCGATCAAGGTCGACAGCCACGTCTCGCTCGGCTACCAGGGCCTGACGGGTGCCTCCTTCGTGCAGATCTGGGGCGGTTCGGCGGCGGCCAAGGCGCTGCTGGCGATGCCCGACAACGACCGGGTGATGCTGGCCGAGCGCTCCTCGGTGCAGGACATCATGGAAGGCGCCCAGCGCGTTCTGGCGCGCGTCGACAGCGCGGTCGGCACCATCGACCAGCTGGTCAAGGACAACGCCAAGTCGGTCGAGACGACCACCCGCAACATCGAGGCCTTCTCCAACGTGCTCGCCGAGAACAAGGACGGCGTCCGCGACTTCATGGCCTCGGTCGGCAAGGCGGCGGACGTTCTGACGAAGATCTCCGCCCGCGCCGAGACGCTGGTCGGCCATGTCGACGAACTCGTGGTGTCGGTCGACAGGAAGAAGGTCACATCGATCGTCGACCACGCCGACGCCACCATGGCGCGGCTCGACGAGGCCTCCAAGCGGGTCGACGGCATCCTCGCCAAGCTCGACGGGCTGGCGGGCTCCGACGAGGGCAAGGGGCTGGCGGTCAAGGCGACGGACTTCCTCACCGAGGCCAAGGACGCCGCCAAGGCGATCCGCGAGGCGGCGACCGCCTTCCAGGGCAAGGCCGGCGACATCGGCGCCGGCGTGCGCGACCTGCGCGATCTCGTCTCCGACGGCCGCCGCGCCATCGGCACGATCGACCGGGCGGTGGGCAATCTCGATCGCGATCCCAAGCGGTTGATCTTCGGCGGTCCGGGGGGCAACGTGCCGGAGTATTCGGGGAATCGTCGATGAGCGTCGTGTCGGGGAACGAGGGGGTGGTGAAGGTCGCGCGGGGGCTCCTCGGCGTGGCGCTGGCGTCCCTGCTGCTCGCCGGCTGCTCGGCGTTCGGCTCCTCGGCGCTCGACACCTACGATCTCACCGCGCCGACCGTCGCGGCCCGCGCCAAGGGCCGGACGCTGCAGGTGCTGGTGCCCGAGCCGGTGGTCGACCGCGCCTACGACACCGAAAGGCTGCTCGTCCGCTCGAGCCCGACCGAGATCGCCTATTTCTCCGGCATCCAGTGGTCCGACCGCCTGCCGCGGCTGGTCCAGTCGCGCCTCGTCCAGACGCTCGAGCGTTCGGGCCGCTTCCGCGCAGCAGGAAGACCGGGGCAGGGGCTCGCCATCGATCGCCAACTGGTCGTCGACATCCGCGCCTTCGACTATCGCCCGGCCGAGGGCAAGGTCGTGGTGGCGCTCGGGGTCAAGACGATGGACGACCGCAGCGGCCGGGTCCTCTCCACCGTCGAACACGCGGCCGAGGAGGCGACCGGCGACGGTGCCAAGGCGGTCACCGCGGCCTTCGACGCGGCGCTCGCCCGGGTCCTGACGGCGATCGTCACCGGCGTGGACGGTTGATGCGATCACGTCAATTCGATCGATCGTGATCGAGTAAATTGCAACGAATATGCGTCAATCTCCGTAGGACGTCGCGTGGGGGCGACATCCCGAGGAGAACGACATGCGCTTCCTGAAGCGACCGTGGGAACTGGGCGAGAACGACGTGACGCCGGAGACGCTCTTCGTCGAGCGGCGGAAACTGCTCGGCGGTGCGGCGGGCGCGCTGGCGGCGGGCCTCGTCGGGTTGCCGAAGACGGCGACGGCGGCCGTGTCGGCGATCGAGAAGCTGCTGCCGGCCAAGGCCAACGCCGACTTCCCGGCGACCGAGCAGATCACGCCGGAATTCGACGCGACCAACTACAACAACTTCTACGAGTTCGGCTTCGACAAGGCGATCCAGCCGGAAGCCTCGAAGCTCAAGGTGTCGCCCTGGGCGATCGTCGTCGACGGGTTGGTCGACAAGCCCTTCAAGATCGACATCGACGATCTCCTGAAGAAGGTGACGCTCGAGGAGCGGATCTATCGCCATCGCTGCGTCGAGACCTGGTCGGCGGTGGTGCCGTGGACCGGCTTCCCGCTCGCCGAGCTCGTCGCCATGGCCTCGCCCAGGGCGGAGGCGAAGTTCCTCCAGATGGAGAGCTTCTCGGCCCCCGACGTCGCCCGCCAGCAGCGCGCGGCGCGCTATCCCTGGCCCTATACCGAGGGCCTGTCGATCGCCGAGGCGAAGAACGACATGGCCTTCCTGGCGGTCGGCATGTACGGCAAGCCGATGCCCAACCAGAACGGCGCACCGATCCGGCTGGCGGTGCCGTGGAAGTACGGCTTCAAGTCGGTGAAGTCGATCGTCCGCTTCTCCTTCGTCGCCAAGCGGCCGCGCACCTTCTGGGAAGATCTCGGGCCGCAGGAATACGGCTTCTGGGCCAACATCAATCCCAAGGTCGCCCATCCGCGCTGGAGCCAGGCGACGGAACGCCGTCTCGGCACCAACGAGACGGTGCCGACGCTGCTCTACAACGGCTACGAGGCGCAGGTCGCCGAGCTCTATCGGGGCATGGAGAAGGAACGGATCTTCTACTGAAGCGAAGGGCCGCGGCGATGATCGCCGCGGCCCTCGCTCAGAACGTCCAGCGTTCCGCCTTGGAGATCAGGAAGTCGCGGAAGACCTTGACGCGGGCGGTGTTCCGCATCTCCTCCGGATAGACGAAGTAGCAGTCGAAGGCCGGGACGTCGGCTTCCGGGATCAGCTGCACCAGGTCCGAATTGGCGTCGATCAGATAGTCGGGCAGGAGCGCGATGCCGACGCCGCGCTGCACCGCGCGCTTGATCGCCAGCACCGAATTGATCTTCAGGCACGGCCGGCGCGGCGCGTTGAGTGGACGACCGGCGGTCTCCAGCCAGTTCATGTCGCGCAGGTACACCGGGGCGGACGAGCCGAAGGTGATGATGCGGTGGTTGTCGAGCTCCTCGATCGTCTCGGGGCTGCCGTGGCGCTTGAGATAGGCCGACGACGCGTAGAGATGATAGTGGATGGCGAAGAGCTTGCGCTGGATCAGGTCCGGCTGCACCGGCTGGCGCACGCGCAGCGCCACGTCGGCCTCGCGCATGGCGAGGTCGAGTTCCTGATCGTCGAGGATCAGCTCGAGTTCCACCTCCGGGTAGAGCTCGACGAACTCGTGGATGCGCGAGGTCAGCCACGAGGTGCCCAGCCCGACGGTCGTGGTGACGCGCAGCGTGCCGGTCGGCTTCTCGCGGGTCTCGACGAGGCGGGAGCGCGCCTGCTCGAGCTTCAGCATCACCTCGCGGGCGGTGCGGAAGAGCAGTTCGCCCTGTTCGGTCAGGATCAGACCACGGGCGTGGCGATGGAACAGCGGCACGCCGAGGTCGGTCTCGAGCGCCGAGACCTGACGGCTGACCGCCGACTGACTCATCTCGAGGAACTCGCCCGCATGGGTGAAGGAACCCGCGTCGGCGGCGGCGTGAAAGATCCTCAGCTTGTCCCAATCCACGGCACTTCCCCCCAATTCTCGTCCCGCCCGGTCGGGCGTCTTCGACGCCTCCTCAGGCGCCGTGACCGGACAGGTACTTCTCCGCCTCGAGAGCGGCCATGCAGCCCATGCCGGCGGCGGTGACCGCCTGGCGATAGACGTCGTCGCAGACGTCGCCGGCGGCGAAGACGCCGGGGATCGAGGTCCGCGACGTGCCCGGTTCCACCCAGAGATAGCCCGAGGGCTTCAGCTTCAGCTGCCCCTCGAAGAGTTCGACCGCCGGCTTGTGGCCGATCGCCACGAAGAAGCCGTCGCAAGCGACGTCGCGCTTCGCGCCGGTCTTCACGTCCTCGATGCGGACGCCGGTGACCGACGGCGGAATGCCGGGGGTGCCCAGAACCTCGTCGACCGCGGCGTTCCAGATCACCTCGATCTTGGGATGCGCGAAGAGGCGCTGCTGCAGCACCTTCTCGGCGCGGAACGAATCGCGGCGATGGATGATCGTCACCTTCGAGGCGTGGTTGGTGAGGTAGAGCGCCTCCTCGACGGCCGAATTGCCGCCGCCGACGACCACCACTTCCTTGCCGCGGTAGAAGAAGCCGTCGCAGGTGGCGCAGGCCGAGACGCCGAAGCCGCGGAACTTCTCCTCCGACGGGATGCCGAGCCACTTGGCCTGGGCGCCGGTGGCGATGATCAGCACGTCGCAGGTCCAGGCGGTACCGCTGTCGGTCTCGAGCCGGAAGGGGCGGGCGGAGAGGTCGGCCGCGGTCACCGTGTCGGTGACGAATTCGGTGCCGCAGTGCTCGGCCTGGAGCCGCATCTGCTCGACCAGCCAGGGGCCCTGGATCGGTTCGGCGAAGCCCGGATAGTTCTCGACGTCGGTGGTGACGGTCAGCTGGCCGCCGATCTGGATGCCGGCGATCAGCACCGGTTCCAGCATGGCGCGGGCGGCATAGATGGCAGCGGTATAACCGGCCGGGCCGGAACCGATCACGAGAACGCGAGCATGACGAGAGGACATCGAATCTCCACCGGGAGCGAAGAAGGCGGGCATCCCGTCACATATAGTCCGAAAGGATGAGAAACCCAAACCCCCGGACGAAAAAAGCTCTATGTTCCCCACCATTTGCGGTGCGCCCACATCCATTGGGCGGGGTATTCGCGAATCCAGCGCTCGTAGACGTCGTGGATCGCCTGAGTCGTCGCCTGGATGTCGGCCTTCTGGTCGTCGCTGCGCGTGACGTCGATCTCGACCGCGTCGATCTCGAAACGGGCGCCGTCGCGGCGGATGGTGCGGGCGACGACGATCGGCAGGCCGAGCTTGCGGGCGAGCATCGCCGGGAAGGGATTGGCGTGGGCGTCGCGGCCGAAGAAGGAGACGGTGATGCGGGTGTCGTCGCGCAGGTCGCCGAGGACGGCGAGGGTGGCGCCCGACTTGGCGGCGCTCATCATCTTCAGCGCGACGGTGCGATCGAGCGGCATCAGCCCGTTGCCGTAGAGGGCGCGGCGGCGTTCGACCAGCCAGCGCTCGACCGCCGGATTGCGCAACGGCTTGTAGACGGCGCGCAGGTCGACGCCGGCCCGGGCGAGCGGCACCGAGACGACCTCCCAGTTGCCGGTGTGCAGCGACACGAAGAAGGCGCCGTGGAGGGCCTTGTCGATGATGCCGTCGTGATCGGTCCAGGCGACCCGGTCGGGCTCGGCGAGGAGCTGCGGCAGCAGGATGGTCTCGGCGGCGGTGCGACCGAGGTTCTCCCACATGTCGCCGAGGACTTCGCGGCGCTTCTCGGCGCTCCATTCGGGGAAGGCCATCGCCAGATGGCGGTCGGCGCGGGCGTGGCGGGAATTGAGCGGCGCGAGGAGGCGCCAGGCGCGACCCATCAGCGCGGAGGCGCGGTCGACCCCGATCCGGGCGAGGGTCCAGGCGATCGCCACCAGCGCGCCGTGCTGCAGCGCGTGGGAGAGACGGCGGCGACCGTCGCGGTCGAAGAGGTCGGCGAAGACGTTCGTCGTCATGGCACTCGCGGGTGTCGGGCGCGGGCGCGCCGCGGATGGCGGAATACTCCAGGAACGACGCGCCGACAAGGCGAGGGGTCTTCCGGCTCTCGCGCGCCGTGGTGGACCTCGTGACCGGGCTCGTCTAGAGAGGGAGCGAAACGCGAGGGCGCGATGCCCCTTCCCGGAGAGGTCCGATGATCGTGGTGACGGGCGGAGCCGGAATGATCGGCTCCAATCTGGTGATGGCCTTGAACGCGGAAGGCCGCGACGACATCCTCGTCGTCGACGACCTGACCGACGGCACCAAGTTCGTCAATCTCGTCGAAGCCGACATCGCCGACTATCAGGACAAGGACACGTTCCTCGCCCGCATCCTCGCCGACGAGGAGATGGGGATCGAGGTGATCTTCCATCAGGGCGCCTGCTCGGCCACCACCGAGTGGAACGGCAAGTTCGTGATGGAGGTCAACTACGCCTATTCCCAGGCGCTGTTCCTCTACTGCCAGAAGCGGAAGATCCCCTTCCTCTACGCCTCCTCGGCCGCGACCTACGGCGGCGGATCGGTGTTCCGCGAGGAGCGCGAGTTCGAGGCGCCGCTCAACGTCTACGGCTGGTCGAAGAAGCTCTTCGACGACTGGGTCCGCCGGCGCTGGGATACGCTCACGGCCCCCGTCGTGGGCCTGCGCTACTTCAACGTCTACGGGCCGCGCGAGGGCCACAAGGGCGCGATGGCCTCGGTCGCCTTCCACCTCTTCAACCAGGTGAAGCGCGGCGAGAACCCCAAGCTCTTCGGCGCCTGGGAAGGCTACGGTCCGGGCGAGCAGAGCCGCGACTTCGTCCATGTCGAGGACGTGGCGGCCGTCAACCTTTGGGCCTGGCATGCCGGCGCCTCCGGCATCTTCAACTGCGGCACCGGCCGGTCGCAGCCCTTCCGCACGGTGGCCGAGGGCGTCATCGAGGGACTGGGGAAGGGCGCGATCGAATACATCGACTTCCCCGACCATCTGAAGGGGCGCTACCAGAGCTTCACGGAAGCCGACATCTCGAAGCTCAGAGGGGCCGGCTACAACGGCGCGTTCCGCGACGTGGAGACCGGCGTTCGGGAGTATGTTGCATGGCTCGCCGCCAGATCCTCGTGATCGGCCCGCGCTGGGTCGGCGACATGGTCATGGCTCAGTGCCTGTTCACGGCACTGAAGCGGCGTGATCCGGACTGCGACATCGACGTCGTGGCGCCGACCTGGGCGACGCCGCTGCTCGACCGGATGCCGGAGGTGCGCACCCGCATCGATGCGCCGTTTCGCCCCAAGGAGTTCGGCCTCGGCGTGCGCTGGCGGCTGGGGCGCAGCCTCTCGGGGCTCTACGACGAGGCCTATGTGCTGCCCGGCTCGTGGAAGTCGGCGCTGGTGCCGTTCTTCGCGCGCATCCGTTACCGGGTCGGCTATCGCAAGGAGATGCGCTTCGGCCTGCTCAACTGCATGCCGGACCTGCCCGAGGCGATCAAACGCAAGACGGCGGAGACCTATTTCCGCCTCTCCGGCGTCGACGGGCCGCGCCCGGTGCCGAAGCTGACGGTGGACGAGGCCAATCGAGACCGGCTCTTCGCCGAGTACGGGCTCGCGGCGGGGGGCTACGTCGCCTTCATGCCCGGCGCCGAATACGGGCCGGCCAAGCGCTGGCCGTCGCGCCACTATGCGGCGCTCGCCCGCGAGCGGATGGAGAAGGGCGACCGCGTCGTCCTGCTCGGCAGCCCGAAGGACGCCGAGGTCAGCGCCGAGATCGTCGGCCTCGCCCCCGGCGTGATCGACCTCACCGGCAAGACCCGGCTCGAGGACGCGATCGACCTCCTGTCGGCGGCGCGTTTCGCGGTCTGCAACGACAGTGGCCTGATGCATGTCGCCGCCGCGGTCGGGACGCCGGTCGTCGCGGTCTATGGTTCGACCTCGGCGGAGAACACGCCGCCCCTGTCGGAGCGCGCCGAGATCGTGTCGTTGAAGCTCCCCTGCTCGCCCTGCCACGAGAAGATCTGCCCGCTCGGCCATCTCGACTGTCTCGAAAAGCTCGAGCCGCCGGCGGTCGCGGCCGCGGCCGAACGGGTGTCGGGGGCGGGCGCATGAAGGTGCTGCTGGTCAAGACCTCGTCGATGGGCGACGTCATCCACACCTTCGCGGCGGTGACGGACGCGCTCGCGGCGCTGCCGGATCTGACGATCGACTGGCTGGTCGAAGAGGGCTTCGCCGACATCGCGCGGCTGCATCCGGGCGTGCGTCGGGTGGTGCCGGTGGCGGTCCGGCGCTGGCGCAAGGCGCTGCTCGCCGCGCAGACGCGGGCCGAGATCGGCGCGGTGAAGAACCTGCTGCGGCACGAGACCTACGACGTCGTCCTCGACGCGCAGGGGCTGGTGAAGAGCGCCTGGCTCGCCCGTTTCGCCCGGCGGCCGATCGAGGGTTTCGACGGCAGTTCGGCGCGCGAATGGCCGGCGAGCCTGGTCTATGCCCGCGCCCACCCGGTCGCCCGCGAGGCGCATGCGGTGGAGCGCACGCGGCGGCTCTTCGGCGCGGTGCTCGGCTATGAGCCCGACCTGACGCGTTTCGCCTCCGGCCTCGAGCGGGCGGGAGAGGGCAGTGCGGAAGTCTTCCTGCTGCACGGCACGACCTGGGCGACCAAGCGTTGGCCGACGGTGCATTGGATCGAGCTCGCCCGTCTCCTCGTCGCCCGCGGCCTGACGCCGGTCGTCACCCAGGCGGACGCGGCGGAGGAAGTTGTCGCGACCGCGATCGCGGCTGCGGTCCCGGGTGTCGTGCATCTGGCGAAGACCAAGCTCGGCGTGCTCGCCGAACGCATCGCCACGGCGCGGGCGGTGGTCGGCGTCGACACCGGGCTGACGCATCTCTCCGCCGCCTTCGGTGTGCCGACGGTGGCGCTGTTCTCCTCGACGGTGCCGGGGCTGACCGGTCCGGTCGGGCAGGCGGCGGACGTGGTCGCCAGCACAGCCGACTGCGCGCCCTGCCGGGCGCGCACCTGCCGCATCACGCCGGGCGCCGCGGTGCTGCCCTGCCACGACAGCATGCGGCCGGCCCGCGTCGTCGAAACGCTCGACCGGTTGATCGCCGCGAGAAAGGTCGCCCCATGAGCGCGCCGCCGCGGCTTTCCGCCATCCTCATCACCAAGAACGAGGCTTCGGATCTGTCCGATTGCCTCGCCTCGCTCGCCTTCTGCGACGAGATCGTGGTGGTCGACAGCGGTTCGACCGATGCGACGGTGGCGATCGCGAAGGCCGCCGGGGCGGTGGTGGTCGAGACCGCGGACTGGCCGGGCTTCGGGCCGCAGAAGCAGCGGGCGCTCGATCGGGCGACCGGCGACTTCGTCCTCTCCGTCGATGCCGACGAACGCATTCCGGCGGACCTCGCGCGCGAGATCCGCGCGGCGATCGGCAGCGGCAGCGTCCATGGCTGGCGGGTCAACCGCCGTTCGAGCTTCCTCGGGCGGTTCCTCGCCCACGGCGGCTGGTATCCCGACCGGATCCTGCGGCTCGCCCGGCGCGACGTCGCCCGCTTCACGCCCGACCGGGTGCACGAGCGGATGGAGGTCGCGGGCGCGGTCGGCGATCTTTCCGCCGACATGATCCACCATTCCTACCGCTCGATCGACGAGGTGCTCGACAAGGGCCGGCGCTATGCGCTGGCGTCCGCCGCCGAGCGGCGGGCGCGGGGGAAGACGGGCGGGCTCGCCTCGGCGATCGGCCGCGGACTATGGGCCTTCGTCCGGCACTATGTCCTGAAGCAGGGCTTCCGCGACGGGGCGCACGGCTTCGTCGCCGCGCTCGCCAAGGCGCAGGAGACCTTCTGGCGCTGGCTGGCGGTCGGCTGGGAACGCTGAGGCGATCTCGGGGTTCGAGTCGGCGACCGTGCGCGATGCTTCGAGACGCGCCTTCGGCGCTCCTCAGCATGAGGCGTATGTGTTCGTATCGAATATGAAAAACGCCTCATGCTGAGGAGCGGGTCGAAGACCCGCGTCTCGAAGCATCGCGCACCAGGCACGGCCCCACGCGCCCCGCCGCCTCACAGCAGCACGAGGGCCCAGACCGCGGCGGCGAGGACGAAGGACATCAGCACGGCGAGCGAGCCGAGGTCCTTGGCCATGCGGACGTTATGGTTCTCTTCCGCCGTGACGGCGTCGCAGGCGCGTTCGATCGCGGTGTTGGCGATCTCGACCACCAGGATCAGCACGAGGACGCCGACCAGCAGGGCGCGTTCGACGCGGCCGTGGCCGAGCCACAGGGCGAGCGGCGTCGCCGCGACGACGAGAGCCAGTTCCTGGACGAAGGCGGGTTCGGCGAGCGCCCAGCGCAGGCCGGCCATCGAGTTGCGGGCCGCCGCGAAGATGCGACTCGGGCCGAGACTGCGGTCGGGCTCGTGAAAGGCCATGAAGAAGCGTCCGGCGGGCAGGGAGGGCGCGGGCGGCAGGGCCGGGCGCGCGGGAAGCGCGCCCGAGAGACGGGATCAGGCGAAGCGGACGCCGATGATCTCGTAGGAGCGGGCGCCGCCGGGGGCCATGACCTCGACGGTGTCGCCGACGTCCTTGCCGATCAGCGCGCGGGCGATCGGCGAGGAGATCGAGATCTTGCCCTGCTTCACGTCGGCCTCCATGTCGCCGACGATCTGGTACTTCTTCTCTTCCTCGGTGTCCTCGTCGACGAGGGTGACCGTGGCGCCGAACTTGACCTTGGTGCCGGTGAGCTTGGCGACGTCGATGATCTCGGCGCGGCCGAGCTTGTCCTCGAGCTCCGCGATGCGGCCCTCGTTGAGGCTCTGCTGCTCCTTGGCGGAGTGATACTCGGCGTTCTCCGAAAGGTCGCCGTGGGCGCGCGCTTCCGAAATCGCCTGGATGATGCGCGGGCGCTCGACCTGCTGACGGTGCTTCAGCTCGGTCTCGAGAGCGGCATGGCCGCCCGCGGTCATCGGGATCTTCTCCATCGTCTCGGACTTCCTCGTTCGCGTTTCTCGGGCGTTCACGATACGGAGCAGCCGGCCTCGGGCTCGGGCGCTCACAAAAGAAAAGCGCGAGCCCCTCGCGGAGCCCGCAACTTCAAACGAAAACGCGGCACGATCATAACCGCGCGAACGTCTCGCTTCAAGCACCGCACCGGCGGCCGGCGGTCGGGTTCCCCGCGACTTTTCGGCTAGGCGCGGGCTTCGTGGTCGGACATCGGGCATTCAATGGAAACGCCCGCCGGGAGGTCCCGACGGGCGCATCGCGTGTCGGAAGGATCGGCCGATCAGGCGGGTTCCTTGAAGTAGTCCTGCAGCGGGCGGACCGTCAGCTCGCCGGCGGCATAGGCGACGATCGCCTCCGCCGCGGCCATGGCGCCGGCCAGCGTCGTGTAATAGGGCACCTTGTGCAGCAGCGCGGCGCGACGCAGCGAGCGGCTGTCGGCCAGCGCCTGGGCGCCCTCGGTGGTGTTGATCACCAGCTGCACGCCGCCGTTCTTGATGACGTCGACGATGTGCGGGCGACCTTCCAGCACCTTGTTGATCTTCGCCGCCGGCACGCCGTGGTCGTTGAGGTGACGCTGGGTGCCGGAGGTGGCGATGATCTTGAAGCCGGCGTCGACGAGGGCGCGCATCGAGGCGACGATGCGGTCCTTGTCGTCCTCGCGGACGGAGACGAAGACCGTGCCGGCGGTCGGCACGCGGGTGCCGGAGCCGAGCTGCGACTTGGCGAAGGCGGTGGCGAAGTCGGTGTCGAGGCCCATGACCTCGCCGGTCGACTTCATCTCCGGACCGAGCACCGTGTCGACGCCGGGGAAGCGGGCGAAGGGGAAGACCGCCTCCTTCACCGCGATGTGCTTCAGGTTCTTCTTCTTCAGGCCGAAGGAGGCGAGCGCCTCGCCGGCCATGACGCGGGAGGCGATCTTGGCGACCGGCTCGCCGATGGTCTTGGCGACGAAGGGCACCGTGCGGGAAGCGCGCGGGTTGACCTCGAGGATGTAGACCACGCCGTCCTTGACCGCGTACTGCACGTTCATCAGGCCGCCGACGTCGAGCGCGAGCGCGAGTTCGCGGGTCTGACGCTCGATCTCGGCGACCACGTCGGCCGGCAGCGTGTGGGTCGGGAGCGAGCAGGCACTATCGCCCGAATGGATGCCCGCCTCCTCGATGTGCTCCATGATGCCGGCGATGTAGACGTCCTTGCCGTCGGCGAGGGCGTCGACGTCGACCTCGATCGCACCCGACAGGTAGCGGTCGAAGAGCAGCGGCGACTTGCCGAGCACCATGTTGATCTGGCCGGTCTTGTCGTTGGGGTAGCGCGCCTTGACGTCGGCGGGGACCATGCCGGGGAGCGTGCCGTTGAGATAGGCGTCGAAGCCGACCTCGTCGCGGACGATCTCCATGGCGCGGCCGCCGAGCACGTAGGACGGGCGGACCACCAGCGGGAAGCCGAGCTTCTCGGCGACGAGACGCGACTGCTCGATCGAATAGGCGATGCCGTTCTCGGGCTGACGCAGGTCGAGCTTGTCGAGCAGGCGCTTGAAGCGGTCGCGGTCCTCGGCGAGGTCGATGGCGTCGGGCGAGGTGCCGAGGATCGGGATCCCGGCCTTCTCCAGCGCCTCGGCGAGCTTCAGCGGCGTCTGGCCGCCGAACTGGACGATGACGCCCTTCAGCGTGCCGTTCTGCTTCTCCGTCTCGAGGATCTCGAGCACGTCTTCCGAGGTCAGCGGCTCGAAATAGAGGCGGTCGGAGGTGTCGTAGTCGGTCGACACGGTCTCCGGGTTGCAGTTGACCATGATGGTCTCGTAGCCGGCGTCACGCAGCGCGAAGGAGGCGTGGCAGCAGCAGTAGTCGAACTCGATGCCCTGACCGATGCGGTTGGGGCCGCCGCCGAGGATGACGATCTTGGTCTTGTCGGACGGACGCGCCTCGTCGGCCGGGGTGCCCGCGAAGGGCATCTCGTAGGTCGAGTACATGTAGGCGGTCGGCGCGGCGAACTCGGCGGCGCAGGTGTCGATGCGCTTGAAGACCGGACGCACGCCGAGGCCGCGACGCAGCGCCTTCACTTCCGGCTCGGTCTTGCCGGCGAGCTCGGCGAGACGGGCGTCGGAGAAGCCCATGGCCTTGAGGCTGCGGAAGGCACCGGCGGTCTTGGGCAGGCCGTGGGCACGGACCTTCGCCTCGGTGTCGACGATGCCGCGGATCTGCTCGAGGAACCAGGGATCGATCTTGCACGAGGCGTGGATCTGCTCGTCGGAGACGCCGAGGCGCATGGCCTGGGCGACGTGGCGCAGACGGTCGGGCGTCGGCGTGCCGAGGGCGGCGCGCACGGCGTTCTTGTCGTCGCCCTGGCCGAGGCCGGGGATCTCGATCTCGTTGAGGCCCGAGAGGCCGGTCTCGAGACCGCGCAGCGCCTTCTGGAGAGACTCCTGGAAGGTGCGGCCGATCGCCATGACCTCGCCGACCGACTTCATCGCGGTGGTCAGCGTCGGCTCGGCGCCGGGGAACTTCTCGAAGGCGAAGCGCGGGATCTTCGTCACGACGTAGTCGATCGTCGGCTCGAAGGAGGCCGGGGTCGCGCCGCCGGTGATGTCGTTGGCCAGCTCGTCGAGCGTGTAGCCGACGGCGAGGCGGGCGGCGACCTTGGCGATCGGGAAGCCGGTGGCCTTGGAGGCCAGCGCCGAGGACCGCGACACGCGCGGGTTCATCTCGATGACGATCATGCGTCCGGTCTCGGGGTCGATGGCGAACTGCACGTTCGAACCGCCGGTCTCGACGCCGATCTCGCGGAGAACCGCGATCGAGGCGTCGCGCATGATCTGGTATTCCTTGTCGGTCAGCGTCAGCGCCGGGGCGATGGTGATCGAATCGCCGGTGTGGACGCCCATCGGATCGACGTTCTCGATCGAGCAGATGATGATGCAGTTGTCCGCGCGGTCGCGGACCACCTCCATCTCGTATTCCTTCCAGCCCAGCACCGATTCCTCGACCAGCACCTCGTTGGTCGGCGAGGCCTCGACGCCCGACATGACGCAGTCGTAGAGCTCTTCGAGCGTGTAGGCGATGCCGCCACCGGTGCCGCCCATGGTGAAGGACGGGCGGATGATCGCCGGCAGGCCGGTGACCTTGAAGGCCTCGAGCGCCTGAAGGCGGGCGGTCAGATTGTACTCCTCGCGACGCGCCTGCTCGCCGGCGGCCCACTGACCCTCGAAGGTCGCGAGCGCCTTGGCGCGGGCGTCCGGATCGGCGACCGCGGCGGCGGCCGAGCGGCCGGCCTCGTGTTCGGCGCGGAACTTCTGCTTCAGGGCGGAGGTGTTGACGAAGGCGGCGCGCGGCGTGTCGAGGCCGATCTTGGTCATCGCCTCGCGGAACAGCTCGCGGTCCTCGGCCTTGTCGATGGCCTCGGCCGTGGCGCCGATCATCTCGACGCCGTACTTCTCGAGCACGCCCATCTTGCGCAGGCTGAGCGCGCAGTTCAGCGCCGTCTGGCCGCCCATGGTCGGCAGCAGCGCGTCGGGGCGCTCCTTCTCGATGATCTTGGCCACCACTTCCGGGGTGATCGGCTCGACATAGGTCGCGTCCGCCAGCTCCGGGTCGGTCATGATCGTCGCCGGATTGGAGTTGACCAGGATGATCCGATAGCCCTCGCTCTTCAGCGCCTTGCAGGCTTGCGTGCCCGAATAGTCGAACTCGCAGGCCTGTCCGATGACGATCGGGCCGGCGCCGATGATGAGGATGCTCTTGATGTCGGTTCTCTTGGGCATGCGTGCTCGCGACCATGCCGACGCGATCGCAGCGGCTGCGGCTCGCGTCGGTTCGTTGTGACGGGTCAAGTCGGAAGTGCGTCCAGACCGGGCCGGTATATAGGGGAAAGCACGTCGCGAGGGAAGGGGCGAGGCGCGCGGATCGGGGTTCTCCCATGGAAACCCTGCCATTCGCCCCCGCGAACCGCCATGACGGCGCCTCCGAGGTATTCGGCTACGTTACGTCAGGACGATCCTTTGTCCGGTCGCTGGTTCTGTGGTGAATCTATTGACGCAATGCATATCGCCGGGCGCTCATTAATCGGCGATTTACCGACTTCGTTCATTTGTTTCTCGAGCGCTTTCGCTTCGGCGGACGCGCAACGACATCGACTGCACGGGACACGTGTCTAGGGGCCATCGCCGCGGGGCGGCGCGATCGCCGGACGACCGGTTCGTCACGACGACTGCATCGGAGAAACGCATGTCGAAGCTCCATTCCATTTCTTCCAAGATCTATTTTCTCGTCGCCCTGGCCATGGTGGCGATCGGTGGCATCGGTTACGCCGCCCACGCCAATCTCTCGGCCTCGCTCTACGGCCAGAAGGAACTCGAGCTCAGGCACGAGGTCGAGACGGTCGCGGCGATGATCAACGGCTTCCGGGCGCGCGCCGACAAGGGCGAGATGACGCAGGACGCCGCCCGCGCGGCCGCCCGAGAGGCGATCCGGCCGATCCGTTTCGGCGAGGACGCCAACTACTTCTTCCTTTACGAGCTCGACGGCACCAACATCCTGCTGCCCGGCAAGCCGGAACTCGAGGGCAAGAACCTCATCGGCATGAAGGATCCGAGCGGGCGGGCGATCATCGTCGGCCTGATCGAGACGGCCAAGCGGGGTGGCGGCGTCTTCGTCTACGACTGGGTGAAGCCCGGCGACAAGGAATCGACGCCCAAGTTCGCCTATTCGACCAAGATCGACGGCTGGAACTGGATGCTCGGCACCGGCTTCCACGTCGCCGACGTCGAGGCGAAGCTCGCCTCCGATTCGCGCATGCTGACGCTGGCGATCGTCGCCGGCATCGTCCTGATCGCGCTCACCGCCTTCGTGGTGACGCGGGGGGTGACGAAGCCGCTGGCGGCGCTGACCGACTCGATGAATCGTCTGACCGGCGGTGATGTCGACGCCGAGGTGGCGGGCGCGGAGCGGCGTGACGAGATCGGCCTGATCGCCCGGGCGGTCGTCGCCTTCCGCGATCTGCTCGAGCGGCGGCTCGCCGACGACGCGGCCACCGAGGCGCGGTCGCGGGCGGAGGCCGAGCGGATGCGTCGCGAGGCGCTGTCGGGCCTCGCGAACGATCTCGAAGGTACCGTCAAGCAGACCGCCGGCGGCATCGAGACGGCGGCGAACGGCTTCGAAGTGGCGGCCGGCGATCTGTCGCGGGTGTCGGATCTCACTCGTCGTCAGGCCGAGGCCAGCGCGTCCGCCGGCCGGGTGGCGCGCGACAACGTCCAGGCGGTGTCGAGCGCGGCGGAGGAACTCTCCGCCTCGATCGCCGAGATCGTGGCGCAGGTCGACCATGCGGCCGCGCTGTCGAGCGGTGCGGTGCGCCACACCGCGCATGCGACCGAGGTCATCCACGGGCTCGACTCGGCCTCCGCCGAGATCGGCCAGGTGGTGGCGCTGATCGAGGAGATCGCGTCGCAGACCAATCTCCTCGCCCTCAACGCGACCATCGAGGCGGCACGCGCCGGCGAGGCCGGCCGCGGCTTCGCCGTCGTCGCCTCCGAGGTCAAGGCGCTGGCGGGGCAGACCTCCGAGGCGACCGAGGAGATCTCGCGCCGCATCGGCGTCATCCAGCAGGCGACGCGCGAGGCGGTCGAGGCGACCGGGTCGGTCGGCGACAGCATCGGCCAGGTCAGCGTCATCTCGACCTCGATCGCCGGCACGCTGGAACAGCAGAACGCCGCCGTCTCCGAGATCACCCGCGCCATCTCCGGCACGCTCGCCGCCGTCGGCAATCTCGCCGAGGACATGGAGCGGCTGATGAGCGACGCGGCCACCGGCGACGGCAAGTCGCGCGAGGTGGCGGACGCGGCGCGGCGGATGCGCGGCGACACCGAGACCCTGCAGGGTCAGGTCGACCGCCTGATGCGCGAGCTGCGCGCCGCCTGAACGGCCGCGATCATCGCGAGACGACGTTTCACCCGAGGGGCCATCCGGCCCCTCGGGTTTTTTGTCCTTGCCCGAGACGACATGTCGCAACGTTTCCTGTCATGTCGCAATAAAAGACATCATTGCGTATGTCGAATTTCGCGACACATGCGTGGTGTCTGAAAATATGACTTTGGTATTGCATCTGGAATTTCGATAAAATCTGCGATGTCATCGAAAATTCATTTTCAAGCGATTTGAATTTAACGTCCGATTAGGGTGATGCCTGAGACTTTCGTCGTGCTCGAATACATCGAAGGAGATGGAGTGCGATGCGGATCGGACTGTCGGCCAAGCTCGTCGTCACGGCGTCGTTGACGGGCATCGTGGCGATCGCCGTGGCGGCCTTCGCCGTGGTGCGGATCGACGCGGAAGTGCTGCGCTCCCGCGAGATCGAGGCGGAGTGGGCGCGGGCGCTCGCCGCCGAGACCATCGGGCGCGAGATCGAGCACGTGGCGGCGATCGGGGCTTCGGCCTTCACCGCGAGCGAGCCGGCGGCGGGGCGTCGGGCGCTGGATGCGACGGGGGCGGCGGTCGACGCCCTGGCGCGTCGGCGCGGCGATCTCGTCGCGGCACTCGGCGGCGAGGCCGATCCGCGCATCCGCAAGGTGGCGATGCGTTTCGACGACTTCGTCGCCTTCCAGAAGGACACGGTCGACCTGGGGCGGACCCTGTCGCTGAAGGCGGCGGCACTGCAGGCGGCCGACCCGGCGACCCAGGCCAACCGCGAGGCGATCCTCGTCGAGATCGGCGACGTCGTCGGCCGCCTCGGCCGCGAGGCGCAGGTGCGGACGCAGGCGGCGGCGGTGGTGCGCGAGGAGACCCGCGAGATCCTGATCGTCGGCCCGGCGCTCGCCATCGCGCTCTCCTCGGCGATCTGCTGGTATCTGATCTTCGGCCAGGTCCGCCTGCCGCTCGAACGGCTGCGGCGGTCGATGGCGGCGATGGCCGGCGGCGATCTCGACGTGGCGTTGCCGGGGCTCGGCCGTCGCGACGAGATCGGCGAGATGGCGAGCGCGCTCGCCGGCTTCCGCGACGGGCTCAAGGCGGTCGAGGAGATGCGTGTGGTCGAGCGCGAACGTATCGACGGCGAGTTGGCGCGCCGCGCCGCCTTCGAACGCGAGACCGCGGCCTTCGAGGCCGGCGTGCGCGGCGTGGTCGAGGAGGTCTCGGCGGCGGCCGCGCGGCTCGAGGCGGTCGCCACCGAGATGGCGGCGGCGGCGGAGACGACGCGAGAGCGGTCGCACGACGTGTCGGCGGCGGCCGACGAGGCCTCGCGCGAGGTCACCAGCGTCGCCGCGACGACCGATCGGCTCGCCGTCTCGATCGCGACGATCGGCGAGCGGGCGGCGGACTCGGCGGCGATGGCGCGGCGGGCGGCCGATCAGGTCGAGCGTTCGGTCGAGGCGACGCGATCGCTCTCGACGGAGGCCGAGCGGATCGGCGAGATCGTCGACTTCATCGGAACCATCGCCAAGCAGACCAATCTCCTCGCTCTCAACGCGACGATCGAGGCGGCCCGCGCGGGGCAGGCCGGCGTCGGCTTCGCCGTGGTCGCCAACGAGGTCAAGCAGCTAGCCAACCAGACGGCCGACGCGACGGCGCGCATCGCCGCGCAGGTCGGCGCCATCCGGTCGTCGACCGAAGGATCGGCGGCGGCGGTGGGCGACGTGCTGGCGACGATACGCTCGCTCGACGGCGCGGCGGAGGGCATCGCCGGTGCGGTCGAGACCCAGGGCGGGGCGACCCGCGACATCGCGCAGGCGGTCTCGCGCGCCGCGGCGGGGGCACGGGCGGTCGGCGACGGCCTGACCGTGGTCGAGGCGGCGGGCGAACGCAGTGCCGCCGCGGTCGCCGACGTGCTCGATGCCTCGCGGGCGCTCGCCGGCAGCGCCGAGCGCATGTCGCTGGAGATCGGCGCCTTCCTCGGACGCGTGCGCCGCGCCTGAGCGCTTTCGCCGGGCGCGCGGCCTGCGATATAAGGAGGGGCGGCGCGTCGCACCCTGCGGCCCGCACCATCGGGAGACGGCGATGCGCTGGGACGGGCACCGCGAGAGTGGCAACATCGAGGATCGGCGCGACGACGGCGGTTTCGGCGGCGACGACACCGGGTCGGGCGGCGGCGGCTATTCCGGCGGCGGCTTCGGCGGTCTGCCGATCAACATCGGCGGCGGCGGCATCGGCACCATCGTGATCATGCTGATCGTCGCCTGGGTGCTCGGCATCAATCCGCTGACGCTGCTCTCGGGCATGCCGGTCGGGCCGGGGACGTCGTCCTCCCAGTCCTATCGGCCGGCGCCGCAGCCGCGTCAGCCGTCGACCGCGCGCAAGGACGAGCTCACCCGCTTCGTCGCCGTGGTGCTCGGCGACACCGAGGACCGCTGGAAGGAGATCCTGCCGGCGCAGGCGGGCGATCTCAACCCGCGCGCCGCCGGCATGCGCTACGAGGAGCCGAAGCTGGTGCTCTTCTCCGGCGCCACGCGCTCGCCCTGCGGCCAGGCGGACGCCTCGTCCGGGCCGTTCTATTGCCCGGCCGACCGCAAGGTCTACATCGACCTCGCCTTCTACGACGAGCTCAAGACGCGGTTCCGCGCGCCGGGCGACTTCGCCCAGGCCTATGTGATCGCCCACGAGATCGGCCACCACATCCAGAACCAGCTCGGCATCCTGCCGGCCTTCAACCAGGCCCGCGCCCGGATGAGCGAGCGCGAGCAGAACCGCGCCTCGGTGAAGGTCGAGCTGCAGGCCGACTGTTTCGCCGGCGTCTGGGCGCACTACGCCCAGAAGGAGCGCGACTTCATCGAGCCGGGCGACATCGACGAGGCGCTGAACGCCGCCAGCCGCATCGGCGACGATTCGATCCAGAAGACCATGACCGGCCGCGTCGTGCCCGACAGCTTCACCCACGGCTCCTCGGCCCAACGTCAGCGCTGGTTCAAGGCCGGTTTCGAGGGCGGTCGCCTCGGCGCCTGCGACACGTTCAAGGCGCCGAGCCTGTGAGAGCGGCGGGCGCCGGCTTCGGTCGCGCCGCGGCCATGCGGGCGCCGACGATGCAGCCGACGACGGCGACGGTGGCGGCGATCAGGCCGAGGCCGATGGTCTCGCCGAGCAGGAGCCCCGCCAGGATCAGTCCGAGGAAGGGCTGGAGCAGCTGGAGCTGCGACACCGCCGCGACGCCGCCGCGCTCGAGGCCGCGATACCAGAAGACGAAGCCGAGCCACTGGCTGATCGCCGCGGTATAGGCGAGGCCGCCGATCGACGAGGTCGGAACGAGGCTCCAGTCGGGCCACGCGCGCAGCGTGCCGACGAGCGCCCAGGGCAGGGCGAGGATCACCGCCCAGGAGATCACCCGCCAGCCGCCGAGCCGGGTCGAGAGGCGCGCGCCCTCGGCATAGCCGAGACCGGCCGAGACGACTGCCGCCATGATGAAGCCGTCGCCGCGCAGCGTGCCCGACAGCGAGCCGGAGAGCGCGTAGGTCGCGACCACGGCGCTGCCGGCGGCGGCGAAGAGCCAGAAGGTCGGACGAGGTGCCGTGGCGCCACGGGCGATGGCGAAGGCGGCGGTGAAGAGCGGCAGCAGGCCGATGAAGAGGGTGGCGCGGCCGGCGCCGATCTCGCGCAGTGCCAGCGCCGAGAACAGCGGGAAGCCGACCACCACCGTCGCCGCGACGATCGCCAGCGCCACGAACTCGCGCGGGCGCGGCAGCGGCTTCGGCGCGACGGCCAGCGCGATGCCGGCGAGGACCGCGGCGCCGGTGGCGCGGGCGTGGGTGGAGAACAGCGGATCGAGCCCGATCACCGCGAAACGGGTCGCCACCAGCGATCCGGAAAACATCGTCACGCCGATCAGTCCGTCGATCAGCCCGGCCCTGCGTCCGTCCATCATGCCTCTCCATGCCTGCCGCGCGCGCCCACGCGCGGTCGGTCTCAGAATGGCGTGACGGGCGCGAGTGATCGAGGTACGATCACGGTACGGTTTGCCAAACCGTACCGGTACATTCGGCAGGACGGTTCATGGACATGGACATCGGCATCGACAGGGACGCGCATCCGACGCTGGTGGCGGCCGTGGTGGCGGCGGTCGAACGGGCGATCGACGAGCGGCGGCTGACGCCCGGCGCGCGGTTGCCGTCGATCCGGCGCTTCGCGGAGGCGCAGGGCCTGTCGAAATCGACGGTGGTCGAGGCCTACGACCGGCTGGTGGCGGCGGGGCGCGCGGTGTCGCGGCCGGGCTCGGGCTTCACCGTGGCGGCGGCGTCGCGGGCGATGGTCGAGCCGGGGCCGATCGTCGATCGCGACATCGACCCGTCCTGGGTGATGCGGCAGTCGCTGGAACTCGACCCGTCGGTGCCGAAACCCGGCTGCGGCTGGCTGCCGAGCGAGTGGCTGGAGGAGGCGGGCATCCGCCGGGCGCTCCGGGCGGTGGCGCGCGATCCCGCCGCGCGGCTGGTCGACTACGGCCATCCGCTCGGCCATCCGGGCTTGCGCCGTCAGATCGCCATCCGCCTCGGCGAACGGGGAATCGCGGTCGAGCCGTCGCAGCTGCTGCTGACCGCTGGCGCCTCGGCGGCCGTCGATCTGGTGCTCCGGCGGCTCGTCGAGCCGGGCGACACGGTCTTCGTCGACGACCCCTGCTACTACAACTTCCGCGCCAAGCTGAAGCTGCATCGGGCGCGCGTCGTCGGCATTCCCTTCCATGCCGACGGACCGGATCTCGAGGCCTTCGCCCGCGCGGCGGCGGTCGAGCGGCCGAAGGTCTATCTGACCAACTCCGGCCCGCACAATCCGACCGGCGGGCGGATCGGCCCGGCGACGGCGCATCGGCTGTTGAACCTCGCGGCGACCCACGACTTCGCGGTGATCGAGGACGACGTCTTCTCCGATTTCGAGGGCCGGCCGTCGCCACGCATGGCGGCGCTCGACGGGTTGGAGCGGGTGGTCCACGTCGGCTCCTTCTCCAAGACGCTGTCGTCGGCGATCCGCATGGGCTGGATCGCGGCGCGGCCGGGGTTGATCGACGAGTTGACGGAGATGAAGCTCGCCACGTCCTTCACCAACGACGATCTGGCGGCGCAGGTGATCCACCGCCTCCTCGCCGACGGCAGCTATCGCCGCCATGTCGAGGGACTGCGCCGCCGCATCGCCGAGGCGCGCGGACGGGTGGTGCGGTCGCTCGAGCGGGTGGGGCTTCGCCCGCGTGGCGGGGCGGAGGAGGGGATCTTCGTCTGGGTCGAGTTGCCGGAGGGCGTCGAGGCGGCGGAGATCTCGAAACGGGCGGCGGCGGCCGGCATCGTCTTCGCGCCGGGCAACGTCTTCTCGCCGTCGCTCTCGGCCGGGCGCTTCCTGCGCTTCAACGTCGCCCAGTCGAGCGACCCGCGCATCTGGGCGTTTCTGCGCGGGGCGCTGGAGGGGGCTCCCTGATGCGAAACGGCCGGATCTCGGGGAGATCCGGCCGTCGAAAGTCGTCGTTGCGCGCCGTCTCGGCCCGTCAGACCCGCTCGGGCTGCTGGTTCTGGCCCTTCTTCGCCCGGATCAGGTTCATGAAGCGGGTGAAGAGATAGTGGCTGTCGCGCGGGCCGGGCGAGGCTTCCGGGTGGTACTGCACCGAGAAGATCGGCTTGCCCTCGACCGCGATGCCGCAGTTGGAACCGTCGAAGAGCGAGACGTGGGTCTCCTTCACACCGGCCGGCAGCGTGTCGCGATCGACCGCGAAGCCGTGGTTCATCGAGGTGATCTCGACCTTGTCGGTGGTGAAGTCCTTCACCGGGTGGTTGGCGCCGTGGTGGCCCTGATGCATCTTCATGGTCTCGGCGCCGAGCGCCAGGGCCAGCATCTGGTGGCCGAGGCAGATGCCGAAGGTCGGCACGCCCGCCTCGATCACCGCCTTGATGGTCGGCACGGCATATTTGCCGGTCTCGGCCGGGTCGCCCGGGCCGTTCGACAGGAAGACGCCGTCGGGCTTCAGCGCCAGGACCTCGTCGGCCGAGGCGGTCGCCGGCAGCACCGTCACCTTGGCACCGGCATCGGCGAGCAGACGCAGGATGTTGCGCTTGACGCCGAAGTCGAGGGCGACGACGTGGTGGAGCGGGGCGTCCTGCTTGCCGTGACCCTTGCCGAGCGACCAGGTGGTCTCGTCCCAGGTGAAGGCGTCCTTGGAGCCGACCATCGGCACGAGGTCCATGCCGAGCAGACCCGGCCAGGCGGCCGCTTCCTTCTTCAGCGCCTCGAGGTCGAAGACGCCGTCGGGGGCGTGGGCGATCACCGCGTTGGGCATGCCCTTCTCGCGGATGAGCGCGGTCAGCGCGCGGGTGTCGACGCCGGCGATGCCGACGATGCCGCGGGCCTTCAGCCAGGCGTCGAGATGCTTCTGCGACCGCCAGTTGGACGGCTCGGTGATCGAGGCCTTGAGGACGACGCCGCAGGCGCCACGCACCCGGTCCATCTCGACCGTCTCGATGTCCTCGCCGTTGACGCCGACGTTGCCGACGTGCGGGAAGGTGAAGGTGACGATCTGGCCGGCGTAGGAGGGGTCCGTCAGGATCTCCTGATAGCCGGTGATGGCGGTGTTGAAGCAGACCTCGCCGACCGCGTGGCCGACCGCGCCGAGGCCGACGCCTTCGATCACGGTCCCGTCGGCCAGCACCAGGAGTGCGGTCGGCTTGGCTTCCGCCCAGACGTCGTCGGTCATGTCGTTCGTCCCGAAATGGGGTCCGGTCGGAGGGCGAGCTTGCGCGGGCCGCAGGCTCGTCCGGGCGCGCGACGTCCGACCCCGCGAAGGTCGCCGCTCGCTCGTTCCGGCGGGATATAGGGGGAAGGCGGAAGCCGGTCAACCGAGAAGGGGCGCGGTGCAGCCGGTCGGGCGTCGCCGCTTCCGCCTCGCCGAGGGCGCGCCGTTCGCGAAGGGCGTGCCATCGTCGCGCGGAATGCGCTAGAGAGAGGCGACGACGCGCCCGCAGGCGCGGTTTCGATTTCGGTGAATGCAGGAGAAGACGATGCGCGAGGAGATCAACGCGGCGGTCAAGGCCGCCATGAAGGCCGGCGAGAAGGCGCGCCTGACCACCCTGCGCATGATGGGCGCCGCCATCAAGGACAAGGACATCGCGGTGCGCGCGGACGGCCGCGCCGACGGCATCACGGACGGCGAGATCGCCGAGCTCTTCGCCAAGCTGGTCAAGAGCCGCGAGGATTCGGCCAAGCTCTACGACGACGGCGGCCGGCCGGAACTCGCCGCCAAGGAGCGCGAGGAGATTGCCGTCATCCGCGAGTTCATGCCGCGTCAGATGGACGAGGCGGAGGCCAAGGCCGCGATCACCGCACTGGTCGCCGAGCTCGGCGCGGCCGGGCCGAAGGACATGGGCCGCGTCATGGCGGCGCTCAAGGAGCGGTTCTCCGGCAAGATGGACTTCTCCAAGGCCTCGGGTCTGGTGAAGGCGGCGCTCGTCGGCTGATCTGTCCCCCGTCGCGGGGCTGCCCCCGCGATCGTTCGACGCCGGCCGTCGTCCGCACGGCCGGCGATCCACGCCTCCATCCCCCCGCATCGACCGTTCACCGTCGGGTGCGTCGCGGCTTCGCGACGCTCGGCGAAGGCGCGTGCGCGCCGCCCTGTCCGCGGCGACGTTTCTCGTTGAAACAACTCCGCTTTCCCCACTCTGCGGCAGAGTGACACGCGCGGCACAAATGTCGCAGACATCTTTGATCTGGAGCAAGTCTTAGATCGCGTCCAAATGGCATCACGCGTCCAGATCGGACCGACGCGTCGGCTTCTCTGGACGGAGAGGGCAGGCACAAGAACGTCGGACGATCCCGGGAGGAGGGGCCGCCGGAGCTTTCCGGCCATCCGATGGAGTTCGTCTCATGACGCGCCCGATGTCTCTGATTCTCGCATCCCTCGCCGCTCTCGCGACGTCGACCGTCGTCGCGCGCGCCGAAGAACCGATCCAGCCGATCCCTCCGGCCAAGATCACCAATGCCGCTCTCGTCGAGCTCGGCAAGAAGCTCTATTTCGACCCCCGCCTGTCGAAGTCGGGCTTCATCTCCTGCAACTCGTGCCACAACCTGTCGATGGGCGGCACGGACAACCTGCCGACCTCGATCGGCGACCACTGGCAGCAGGGGCCGATCAACGCCCCGACGGTGCTCAATTCGAAGATGAACCTGGCGCAGTTCTGGGACGGCCGCGCCAAGGATCTCAAGGCGCAGGCCGGCGGGCCGATCGCCAACCCCGGCGAGATGGCCTTCACCCATGCACTGGCGATCGAGGTGCTGGAGTCGATCCCGGCCTACGGCGCCGAGTTCGAGAAGGCCTTCGGCAAGCCGGGCATCGACATCGACAGGGTGACGACCGCCATCGCCGCCTTCGAGGACACGCTGGTCACGCCGAACTCGCGGTTCGACAAGTGGCTCGGGGGCGACAAGACGGCGCTCTCCAAGCTGGAACTCGCCGGCTACGAGCTGTTCAAGGACAGTGGCTGCGTCGCCTGCCACAACGGCCCGGCGGTCGGTGGTGCCTCGTTCCAGAAGATGGGCGTGGTCGCGCCCTACCAGACCAAGAGCAAGGCCGAGGGCCTCTCCGCGGTCACCGGCAAGGATGCCGACCGCTTCAACTTCAAGGTCCCGACACTCCGGAACGTCGAGATGACCTATCCCTACTTCCACGACGGCGCCTATTGGACGCTGACCGAAGTCGTCGACCTGATGGGTCGCCTGCAGCTCGGCAAGACGTTCACGGCGGAAGAGAACGCCTCGATCGTCGCCTTCCTCAAGACGCTGACCGGCGATCAGCCGGACTTCAGACTGCCGGTCCTGCCGCCCTCGACCGACAAGACGCCTCACCCGAAGCCCTTCGGCTGAGGACGGAACGACAAGACCTCCACGGCCGAAGGGCCGCGGACGACAGTGGTCCCGGCGCGTGCGACGTGCCGGGATCCGAACGAGACGGCCGGCGCGCACGCCCCCCTCTTTCCGCGCGTCGGCCGGCTCCTTCCGCCGGACGGCGGGCTCTCGCTCGGACGGGGAGCGGGGTCGGCGCCGACGGGATCTTCCGGGCCGGTGTCGGACGGAAGAACGCGATGGGACGGGACTTCGACACTCGTTCTAAGGGGTTGAACGCATCTACCGGCGGGAACTTCGACGTGCCATCCTGAAATTCTTCACCGCCGCAATCGGGACTTCGAGATCATGGGACGTGCTTCCTTCCTTTCGCCGCTGCTGACCGAGATCATGCTTCCCGAGACGCAGCGCAACGGCGAAGTGGGCGACGAACTGCTCGCCGATCGGCTGCGCCACGCCGGCATCGCGCTGACGCTGCAGCGTCTCGTCATCGCGCGCGTGCTGCTCGCCCATCCGATCCACCTGACGGCGGATCAGGTCTGGGGCCGGGCCAAGGAACTGATGCCGGAGATCAGCCGGGCGACGGTCTACAACACGCTCGATCTCTTCGAGCGCTCGGGCCTGCTGCGCCGCCTGATCATCGACGCCGACAAGGTGGTCTTCGATTCGAACACCCAGCCGCACCACCATCTCTACGACAGCTCGACCGGCGAGGTGATCGACATCGCCCCCGGCGAGATCAAGGTGATCGGCATGCCGACCCTGCCGGCCGGCGTCGAGCTGGAAGACGTCGACGTGGTGGTGCGCGTGCGCCGACGGTGACGTCGACGAGGGCAGGGCGCCGAGCGCTCGCCTACCGCGTCACATCATTCCGCCGCGTCGGGCTTGCGCTTGGCGCGGCGTTTCTGCGTGTGCGCCATGTAGGAGCGCAGCACGGCGTTGATCCGCTTCTGATAGCCGGGGCCGGCCTCCTTGAAGAAGGCGAGCACGTCGTCGTCGAGGCGGATCGAGATCGGCGTCTTGGACGGTGGCACGACGAGGACGGCGTTGTCCCAGTCGGGGTCCATGATGTCGGCGTCGGGATCGGACGCGATGGCGCGTTCGAGATCCTCCTCGGTCATCGCATCGACGCGTGCCCAGTCGGTCTCGTCCTTCAATTCACCCGTCGCCAGTTTGCGGAGGATTTCCTCCGCCGTATAACGCACGATACGCTCTTCGCTCATCGTCCCTCGCGATCCTCGCCGAGATGATGCGGATCTTCTCGCCCCGCATCGTGTAGACCACCGTCACGAATTTCGAGCCCACGAGAGCCGTGGTCTTTCGCCTTTCTTCGGTCGGGTGTCGGCTGGGTACGTCGACGTTCGAACCGAGAAACGCCAGCATTGCACGGGTGAAGTCGATGCCGTGCTTGGCGATGTTGGATTTCCGCTTGCTCTCGTCCCATTCGAAGGAGAGGGGTGCCGTTTCTTCGGTCATGGCGGTTCTCAAGACGTGACGGCGACGATCGTACTACAACTTCTGCGGGTTTTGACGTGCAGAGTGTATGGATCACGCCTCTCGAGCGGCCATCGGCGGTCGAAGATGGGGAGTTCTCTCGGCTTGTATATACAAAAATATATATTTCGGCAAGGGGGAGGCGTACAGCGGGCATCGCTTCCCGCCGCTCCATCCCCTATACTCCCCCCATGAAATACCCGCCGCACGTCCTCGACGAGATCCGGGCGCGGCTTCCGGTTTCGGAAGTCGTGGGGAGGCGCGTGCGCCTGAAGAAGCAGGGGCGGGAATTCGCCGGTCTGTCGCCCTTCAATCCGGAGAAGACGCCGTCCTTCTTCGTCAATGATCAGAAGGGCTTCTACCACTGCTTCTCGTCCGGCAAGCACGGCGACGTGTTCCGTTTCCTGATGGAGACGGAGGGCCTGACCTTTCCCGAGGCGGTCGAGCGGCTGGCGGGGGAGGCAGGGGTCAGCCTGCCCAAGCCCGACGTGCGCGAGGAGCGGCGCGAGCGTCATCGCGCCAGCCTCGCCGACGTCTGCGAGATGGCGGCGCGCTTCTTCGAGGAGAACCTGCGGCTCGGTCCCGGCGCCAACGCGCGGGCCTATGTCGAGAAGCGGCGGCTCGAGGCGCGCACGGTGCGCGAGTTCCGCATCGGCCATGCGCCGGCCGAACGCGAGGCGCTGAAGCGGCATCTGCTGGCCAAGGGCGTCGACGAGCCGTCGATGGTCGACGCCGGCCTCCTCATCAAGCCGGACGACGGACGGCCGACCTACGACCGTTTCCGCAACCGGCTGATGATCCCGATCCAGGACGAACGCGGCCGGGTGGTCGCCTTCGGCGGCCGCGCGCTCACCAGCGAGGACAATCCGAAGTATCTCAACTCGCCGGAGACCGAACTCTTCCACAAGGGCTTCATGCTGTTCAACGGCCACCGCGCGCGGGCGGCGGCCTACGATCAGGGTTCGGTCATCGTGGTCGAGGGTTATCTCGACGCCATCGCGGTGTGGCAGGCCGGCATTCCGGCGGTGGTGGCGACGCTCGGCACCGCCTTCACCGAGGATCAGATCCAGCGCATGTGGCGGTTCGCCGCCGAGCCGCTCGTCTGTTTCGACGGCGACCGCGCCGGCATCAAGGCGGCGCATCGGGCGATCGACCGCATCCTGCCGCATCTGAAGTCGGGCTTCTCCTTCAACTTCGTCTTCCTGCCGGACGGCAAGGACCCCGACGAGCTCGTCCAGCTGGGCGGGGCGGAGGCCTTCCGCGCCGAGATGGCGCGCGCCGTGCCGCTCGCCGACGTGCTGTGGGACCGCGAGACGCAAGGCGCCGCCATCGACACGCCGGAGCGCAAGGCGGCGCTGGAGAAGCGGCTGGAAGACCTCGTCCACGAGATCAAGGACCCCCGCGTCCAGCGCGCCTATCAGCTGCGCTTCCGGCTGAAGCTCTCCAACCTCTTCTGGTCGAGCGAGCGCGGTGAGAGCCGGGGCGGCGGCGGCTGGCAGGGCAAGGGCGGCCGTGCGCCGCAGGCCCAGCAGACGATGCCGCCGATGACCGGCGGCGATCTCGTCGGCATCGAACGGGTGGTGCTCGGCCTCTGTGTCGCCTTCCCCGACCTCTTCGAGGTAGCAGCGGAGCGCGTGCTGGCGCTCGACTTCGGGCTCGAGCCGCACGAAGCCTTCAAGCGCGAGCTGCACCGGATGGCGACGGAGGTCTCGGAGCTCTCGGTCTCCTCCTTCTACGAGGGCATCGACCCGCGCTTCTTCTTCCTGCTCGAGGAGCTGCACGGCGCGGAAGTGGTCGACGCCGAGGGGCGGGTGATCGAGCCGAGCGGCGGACGGCTCCGGTCGCGCTTCAAGGTGCTCGCCCATCACCCGCCGGAGACCTGGGTCGAGGGCTGCCTCTGGCACTTCCTCGATCGGCTGGAGCTTCGGCAGATGGAACGCGACCTCGACCGCGAGGTGGCGATGATCGGCGTCGATGCCGACGAGACGGTGGAGGCGCGCATCCTCGGCATGTCGCGCGACATCGCCCGCCGCAAGGAGGAATACGCCCGCCGCGAGCAGGAGCTGGCGGAAGAGGCCAAGGAGATCCGCCGATCGCACGGCGAACTGGTGCCGGCCGGTGGCATCTCGGCCGGAGGTGCTCCGCGCGGACGGTGAGGGCGGGTCCGGGAAGGCCCTCGGTGGCGGTTTTCGGCGGAGCTCGCATGCGCACGATTCGCATCGATCGGCGAATCGTGCGACGAATCACCCTTGCACAAAGTGATTCGCCCGTTACATATCCCCGTGGATTTCTCTCGCATCGGCGCCGCAATGGATGTGCGCGGGCGGACGGGATCCGGAATTGCGGGCGTTTCCCGTGACTTGCCTCTCTTGCTGTCGGGTTCCGGCGGCCGGTGGGGCCGGGTGCGTCGGTCGAACAGTGTCAATCGGAGCTTAACCCGAGCACCGTAATCCAACCCTTCGGCGCGTCGAACGCGATCGCTCCCCTCCGGTGTCGTCGATGACGGGGCCGTCGAGGGCGGGGCATCCGTCGGCGGGCAACGGCAATTCCAGGAGACCATCGATGGCAACCAAGGCAGGCGAGACGGAAGAGACCGAGGTCCAGGCGCCCGAGACCCAGGACGGTCCGCTTCTCGATCTCTCGGATGCCGCCGTCAAACGGATGATCAAGCTCGCCAAGAAGCGCGGCTTCGTCACCTATGACGAGCTCAACGAGGTGCTGCCCTCCGAGCAGGTCGCCTCCGAGCAGATCGAAGACATTCTCGCGATGCTCAACGAGATGGGCATCAACGTCGTCGAGACCGAAGAGGCCGAGGCGGAAGAGGGCGAGGGCAAGGCCGAGGACGAGGAGGCCGAGGGCGGCGATCTCGTCGAATCGACCGGTGCCTCGGTGCCGGCGCGTGCCGCCGCGCGCGAGCCGGCCGACCGCACCGACGATCCGGTCCGCATGTATCTGCGCGAGATGGGCTCGGTCGAGCTGCTCTCCCGCGAGGGCGAAATCGCCATCGCCAAGCGCATCGAGGCCGGTCGCGAGGCGATGATCGCCGGCCTCTGCGAGAGCCCGCTGACGCTGCAGGCCGTCATCTTCTGGCGCGACGAGCTCAACGACGGCAAGATCCTGCTGCGCGACATCATCGACCTCGAGGCGACCTACGCCGGTCCCGACGGCAAGAACGCCGGCGGCCCGCCGATGGTGCCCGTCGACGGCGAAGAGGCCGAACCGGAAGAGGAGGCCGCCGCCGCCGAAGGCGAGCTGGCCGAGGATTCCGAAGACGACATGGAGGGCAACGTCTCCCTGTCGGCGATGGAAGCGGAACTGAAGCCGAAGGTGCTGGAGATCTTCGATCTCATCGCCGACGACTACAAGAAGCTCGCCCGTCTGCAGGAGCAGCTGGTCGAGGGCCGTCTCAAGAGCGAGACGCTGTCGCCCTCCCAGGAGCGCCGCTACAAGAAGCTCAAGGAAGACCTGATCCTCCAGGTCAAGAGCCTGTCGCTCAATCAGGCCCGCATCGACAGCCTGGTCGAGCAGCTCTACGACATCAACAAGAAGCTGATGGGCTTCGAGGGTCGTCTGCTGCGTCTCGCCGAGAGCTATCGCGTCGGTCGCGACGACTTCCTCAAGAACTATCAGGGTTCCGAGCTCGATCCGCATTGGCTGCGTCGCGTCGCCAATCTCGGCACCCGCGGCTGGCGCGAGTTCGTGAAGTCGGAAGGCGACACGATCAAGGAATTCCGCACCGCGATCCAGAACCTCGCCTCCGAGACCGGGCTCGAGATCGTCGAGTTCCGCCGCATCGTCCACATGGTGCAGAAGGGCGAGCGCGAGGCGCGGCAGGCGAAGAAGGAAATGGTCGAGGCGAACCTGCGTCTCGTCATCTCGATCGCCAAGAAGTACACCAACCGCGGCCTGCAGTTTCTGGATCTGATCCAGGAGGGCAACATCGGTCTGATGAAGGCGGTCGACAAGTTCGAGTACCGCCGCGGCTACAAGTTCTCGACCTATGCCACCTGGTGGATCCGGCAGGCGATCACCCGTTCGATCGCCGACCAGGCCCGCACCATCCGTATCCCGGTGCACATGATCGAGACGATCAACAAGATCGTCCGCACGAGCCGCCAGATGCTGCACGAGATCGGCCGCGAGCCGACCCCGGAGGAGCTGGCCGAGAAGCTCGCCATGCCGCTGGAGAAGGTGCGCAAGGTCCTCAAGATCGCCAAGGAGCCGATCTCGCTCGAGACCCCGATCGGTGACGAGGAGGATTCGCACCTCGGCGACTTCATCGAGGACAAGAACGCCATCCTGCCGATCGACGCGGCGATCCAGTCGAACCTGCGCGAGACGACGACCCGGGTTTTGGCCTCGCTCACCCCGCGCGAAGAGCGTGTGCTGCGCATGCGCTTCGGCATCGGCATGAACACCGATCACACGCTGGAAGAAGTCGGCCAGCAGTTCTCGGTGACGCGCGAACGCATCCGCCAGATCGAGGCGAAGGCGCTGAGGAAGCTCAAGCACCCGTCGCGGTCGCGGAAGCTGCGGTCGTTCCTCGACAACTGATCGAACCCGCGATCGGCCCCGGCAAGTCCGGGGCCGATCCGTTTCCGCCCGCGAACAGGCGGCGAGGTCTTTCCGATGTCCTTCCTCAAGCGTCTCTTCGGTCTCGGCGGCGGCGAGGCTTCGCCCAAGGGCGAAGCGGAAGCGCCGGCGGTCGAATGCGCCGGCCACGTCATCCGCGCCACGCCCTACAAGGACGGCGGTCAGTGGCAGCTCTGCGGCGTCGTGTCGAAGACGATCGACGGGGTGGCGAGGGAGCACCGCTTCGTCCGGGCCGATCGTTTCGTCGACCGCGACACGGCGATCGAGATGGCCTTCGTCAAGGGCCGCCTCCTCGTCGAACAGCTCGGCGATCGCCTCTACGACTGAGAAACGGGGCGGAAAACCGCCATTGTCGGACGGTCGTCCGAGAGACTTTCGCGCTGGCCATCGCGGCCGCGAAGGTTTAGAAGCCCAATCCCCGGAGACGCCTCGACGGCGTCGCGACCGACCGAAGGGCCTCTCCCATGCTTCTCACGATGATGCGCGCGAAACTCCACCGCGCCACGGTGACCCGCGCCGATCTCCATTACGAAGGCTCGATCTCGATCGATCGCGATCTGATGGATGCGGTCGGGTTCCTCGCCAACGAGCAGGTCGACGTGCTCGACATCGACAACGGCGCCCGCTTCACGACCTATGTCATCGAGGCGCCGCGCGGCTCCAAGGTGATCGGCGTCAACGGCGCGGCGGCGCGCCTCGTCCAGACCGGCGACAAGGTGATCGTGCTCTCCTACGCCCAGATGACGCGCGACGAGGCGGAGGCCCATGTCCCCACCGTCGCGCTGATGGACGAGGGCAACGTGATCAAGGGGTGAGGCCTCACACCAGCCCGGCGAGGCCGAGGGCGGCGACGCCCGCAAACAGCGTCCACTGCGGGAATTCGCCGAAGCCGAGGCGGTGGCGGACGACCATGACGATGTTCCAGGCGGCCGAGGCCAGGGCGATCGCCGTCGCCGCGACCGCGAGCTCCGGCCCGCGTCCGGTCACGGCCGGCCAGAGATAGAACGCCGCCAGTGCCACCAGCTCGATGGTGACGAGGTGCCAGCACAGGTGGGCGCCGTATTTGATCTGACGATCGTCGATCGCCAGCGCCATCAGCGGCCGATCGATGTCGCGCCCGCCGAAGACGACGTGCACGGCGGCGGTGAAGGCGGCCGCGAGGCCGGCGGCGATCCACCAGAGGTTCATGCGCTCTCCCCGTCTTCCATTCGAAGGTGTGGCCATCATGGCGAGGGCGAGGGGCCCGCGCGAGCCGGGTGCCTGAGGCCCGGTGTCGCAGCTCCGACGTTCGCCATGGTGACGGCGCGACGGTTTCGTCCCGGCGGCGACTTGCTCTAACCTGTCGGCGAGAGAGGAGCCCGTCGCGCATGACCGAAGAGACCGAGATCGAGAACCCCCGCGGCGAACTCACCGTCCGCGTCATCGCCATGCCGTCGGACACCAACGCCAACGGCGACATCTTCGGCGGCTGGGTGCTGTCGCAGATGGACGCCGCCGGCGGCATCCGCGGCGTCGAGCGGGCGCAGGGCCGCGTCGTCACCATCAAGGTCGACACGCTGACCTTCATCCGCCCCGTGAAGGTCGGCGACGTCCTCTGCGTCTACACCGACGTCGAGAGCATCGGCCGCACCTCGATGAAGATCCACATCGAGGCCTGGGCGCGCCGCTTCCTCACCGCCACCCGCGAGAAGGTGACGGACGCGACCTTCACCTTCGTGGCGGTCGACGACGACGGCCGGCCGCGGCCGATCCCGGTATCGTGATTTCGAAGGCGTCGTCGCGGCGTGGCAGTCTGCCGGCTCATCGACCGGAGACCTCGCCATGTTCGGATGGGAATTTCTCCTCACCACGCTGATCGTCGTCGCCTCGCCCGGCACCGGCGTCGTCTACACGCTCGCGGTGGCGCTGGGCGCGGGGCGGCGGGCGAGCATCGTCGCCGCCTTCGGCTGCACGCTCGGCATCGTGCCCCATCTCTTCGCCGCCCTCGTCGGGCTCGCGGCGCTGCTGCATGCGTCTGCCGTGGCCTTCGCCGCGGTGAAGTGGGCGGGCGTCGGCTATCTCCTCTACATGGCGTGGCGGACGGTGCGCGACGGCGGCATGCTGCGGGTCGAGGCCTCCGGCCCGGTGCGGTCGGACCGGGCGATCGTGCGCGACGGCATCGTGCTCAATCTCCTGAACCCCAAGCTCTCGATCTTCTTCGTCGCCTTCCTGCCGCAGTTCATGACGGCGGACGATCCGACGCCGATCCTCACCATGCTGGGGCTGGGCGGGGTCTTCATGGCGCTGACCTTCGCGGTCTTCGCCGTCTACGGCGTCTTCGCCGCGGCGATGCGCGACCGGGTCGTCTCCAAGCCGTCGGTGATGCGGGCGCTGCGCGGTTCCTTCGCCGCCGCCTTCGTCGGTCTCGGCGCCAAGCTCGCGCTGACCGAACGTTGAGAAAAGCGAAAAGGCCCCGGACGATGCCGAGGCCTTTCGATCTTCGTCGGTCGCGATCGCGTCAGTTGGCGGCGCGGTTGCGGTTCATGACGTAGGCGTCGCGCTCCTCGAGCGCGACCTTGACCTCGTCGCTCTGGGCGGCCGTCGCTTCGGCCGGCTTCGCGGCGTGGCGGTCCTTGCGGCCGGCGGGGACGGAGCCGGTGGTCTCCGGCTCCTCGGTGGCGGCGACGCGGGTCGAAGTGGTCGCCTCGCCGGCGGTGACGGTCTCGAGCGAGACGCGGGTCAGGCCGGCGCCGACGAAGCCGAGTTCGCCGGCGGCGGCCTGCGACAGGTCGATGATGCGACCGCGGATGAAGGGGCCGCGATCGTTGATGCGAACGACCACCGAGCGGCCGTTCTTCAGATTGGTGACGCGCATGTGGGAGCCCAGCGGAGCGGTCCGGTGGGCGGCCGTCATGGCATGCATGTTGAATCGCTCGCCCGAGGCGGTGGGGCCGCCGTGTTCGGAGCGACCGTAGAACGAGGCGACACCTTCGGCCGCACCGGCCGGCAGCGACGCCGCGAAGAAGAGAGCGCCGCCGAGGAACGCCGAACGCACGACTCCACGCTGCCGCGAAGCGGCATCGTCACGGGTGATGATCATTCCCATTTCTCCAAGTCACGGAGCGGACCGGGCGCTTCGCCTTCTCGTCCTGCTCGCGGCGACGGCGGGAACCGGGGACGCGCCCTGTCGTTCCATCAGACCGTCTGTCATGACCGGCACCGACCCTCATTCGTCGACGGGTGGTACATGCCGGCTCGCGGGACGCCGGACGACGTATCGGACGTCGGCCGGTGCCGTGATTCCCGGCGCGGCGCCTCTCGCTGCCGCGATCCGGGCGTTCCCCCGGCGTCTCGCACGGACGCCCTCGGGGGGAATTCCAATGTCTATTTCGTCTCGCGCGGTGCCAGTTCCCACGTGATGGTCACGGTCGCGGAGATCGACCGGCTGCCGGCCTCGACGGGCACGGCGCGGTCGGAAGCCATGGCGGCCTTGGCGAAGACGCGCGGCATCGGTCGGTCGGTCGACTGCTCGCCGATCGACAGGACGCGCACCAGGCGCTCGCCGGCGGCGCCGGCCAGAAGCTCGGCACGCGCCCGCGCGGCGGCCACGGCGGCGAGCCGGGCCTCGTCGCGACGCTTGTCGGCGTCGGAGACGTCGAAGGCGATGCCGGAGACGGAATTGGCGCCGCGAGCGACGAGGCGCTCGAGCAGCGGGCCGAGGTCGGCGAGGCGGCGGACCTTCAGCGAGAACTGGTTGGTGACGGTGTAGCCGGTGATGCGGGCGGAACCGGACGAGGCGGTCGACGACGCCCAGACGGGCTGCACGGAGAAGTCGACGGTGGCGACGTCGGCCTTGTCGAGACCGGCGGCGCGGGCCTCGGCGACGAGCGCACTCGCGGCCTCGTCGGCCTTCTTCATCGCCTCGGCGGTGGTGCGGCCTTCCGAGACGACGCCGACCGAGACGTCGGCGATGTCGGGCGTGGCGGAAACCTCGCCGGTGGCGGTGACGACGAGCGTGGGGACGACCGGTTCGGCGGCGATCGCGGGGCGAGCCAAGGCGAGCGCGGAGAGAAGTGCGATGGTGCCGGCCCGCATCCCGTGGACGCGTCCCGTCTTCATGCCCGTCTCGCGGCTGGATCGTTCGACCTTCGCGCTCTTCAAACCGTGCGACCTCTCGGTTCCGAAACAAAAGCCGCTCGCATGAATCCCTCCACGCAAACGGCCCGACGAGAGGAGATTGCTCAGAAAAAAATGTTCACAAAGTGGCAAACCGTCTTGCGCGGTCGGCGACGCCCTCCGCGAGGGGCGAGTCGCCGCCGTCTCGGTGCCATTCGGGGGCCATCGGCGCGACGACGCGCCACCGCCGGAGCGTGCGCCTCGGCGCCGATGCATCTTGTCAGTCCGCAGGCGATCTGCGAAGACGGCGGCACCCTCGAGGGCGACCGCGCGACGGTCGTCCGCGAGGCCGGCGACCCGGTCGTCGGGCCCGTAGCTCAACGGTCAGAGCTGGCCGCTCATAACGGCTAGGTTGGGGGTTCGAATCCCTCCGGGCCCACCATTTCCGCCGAGACCGCCACCGGCTCTCGCTCAGCCGCCGCTGCCCTCCGGGTCGGTCAGATCGATGATCCACTGATCGAGTGCGGGATGGGCCTTGGCCAGCGTGGCGAGTTCGCGCACCGTCGACTTGTCGACGGTGACGCGCAGCTTGCCCGATGCGGCGGCGTCCCGAAGGGCCTTCTCGACATCGGGATTACCGTGGACGTTGCGGAAGAAGGTCGAGAAGCGATCGAGCGTGACCTTCGGGTTCGGCGTTGTCTTCTTCGCCATGGGACGTGCTCCTTCAACGAACGAGCTGGAAACGGATCTCGCGGCCGAGATAGCTGGAGAGGCCGAAGCGTGCGGCGGCTTCGGCGTCGATCCTCGTCGGGCGGACCGGCGGAACGATCAGTGCCGAACGGTTCCAGGATTCGAAGACCAGTTGCTGCAGAACCGCCGGGTCGTCGGCCGCGGTCAGGTTGACGGTGAGCTTGTGGATGTCGGTCCGCGTGTTGGCGGCGGTCAGCTTGCCGGTCGTCAGCGTCACCGGCGCGGAGACCGGCGTGTAGGTGATCGAAGGCGCGGCGGTGAGGGCCACTTCGGTCGTGAACACCAGCCTCTCGGTCATGGTGGACGGCGTGCTCGACCGCTTGCGCACCGGCGCGTCGGTCAGGACGAGGTCGAAGAAGGCGCGCACCGTGCGGTCGAGACCGACGTTTCCGGCCATCGGATAGATCTTGTCGTCGATCGTCGTGTCGAGGCCGTCGCAATAACGCGGTTGCAGATCCCAGAGCTTCTCGAACGTGTCGGACGTATCGAACGTCCGAACGTTCTGCCGGCTGCGGTCGGCGTGGCCGCTCAGGCCCAGCACGCCGGTCGCGCTCGCCAGAGCGCGCGTCAGTCCGATCTCTGCCGAGAGATTGTTCGATTCCGTGATGTCGAATTCGAAGTTGTACGCGATGCCGGTCTTCATGGCCGTCTCGAAGACGGCCGAGAAGCTCGCCAGTCGTTTCTCGCGTTCGAGTTCGGCGCGAACCTCGGGAAGCGAGCGCGGATCTTCCTTCAATCGTCGACCGAAGTCGTGGAGCATCGCGACACCCTGAGCCGAGTTCGGATCGGCCGAGTGGCGGGCGAGCATCCAGTTCCCCAAGACCTCGGCGATCGCGTCGCGGGCCTCGCAACGCACGCGGCGGACGATGTTGTGGGTACTGACGCCGGTGAAGTCGATCGGGTCGGGATGTGTGGTGCAGCCGGACAGAACGATGACGGAAGCCGACGCGAGCAGGACGGACGATCTCATGGCTCTTCCCCCCGGAAAGTCTGGAATTCCCCCGGATCGGATTGAACCACCGACGCCCTCTGCGAGCAATGAAAAGGTTAAACAACCGTAGTTCTTCTCGTCATGCGGGAAGTGCTGCCTGCCGGACCGGCGATCGCGGAGGGGGGATGCGTCGACCGAGCGTCGACAGGCGTTCCCGATCCGGCGATGATCGCGCGATCGGCCCTCGGAGATTCCCCATGCCTGCGCTCGATCCCGCCTTCGCGTCCTTCCTCGTCGGCCTGCCCAAGGCCGAACTCCATGTCCACATCGAGGGGACGCTGGAACCCGAGACGATCTTCGCGCTCGCGGAACGCAACGGCGTCGCGCTCGCATACCCGAGCGTCGAGGCGCTCCGGGCGGCCTATGCGTTTCATGATCTCCAGTCGTTCCTCGACATCTACTATGCCGGGGCGAGCGTGCTTCTGACCGAGGACGACTTCCACGACATGGCGAAGGCCTATCTCGACCGGGCGCTCGCCGACGGGGTGGCGCGGGCCGAGATCTTCTTCGATCCGCAGACCCACACGGCGCGCGGCGTCGCCATGGGCACGGTGATCGCCGGGCTGACGCGGGCGCTCGAGGGCGCGCGGGCGAAGGGGCTCTCCTGCGATCTCATCCTCTGTTTTCTGCGACATCTCTCGGAGGAAGACGCGATCGCGACGCTCGAAGCGGCGTTGCCCTATCGCGAGGCCTTCATCGGCGTCGGGCTCGACAGTTCCGAGGTCGGCCATCCGCCGGAGAAGTTCGCCCGCGTCTTCGCCGAGGCGCGGCGGCAGGGGCTGCGCATCGTGGCGCATGCCGGCGAGGAGGGGCCGCCGGCCTACATCCGCTCGGCGCTCGACGTGCTCGGCGCGGAGCGGATCGACCACGGGGTGCGCTGCCTCGAAGACGCGGAACTCGTCGCGCGGCTCGCGGCGGAACGGGTGGCGCTGACCGTCTGTCCGTTCTCCAACGTGCGGCTGAAGGTCTGCGAGCGGCTCGAGGACCATCCGCTGCGGCGGATGCTCGAGGCGGGGCTCGCGGTCACCATCAACTCCGACGATCCGGCCTATTTCGGCGGCTACGTCGCGGCGAACTGGCTCGACACCTTCGCCGCTCTCGGCCTCGACCGCGCGGCGGCGATCACCATCGCCCGCAACGGCTTCGACGCCGCCTTCGTCGACGACGCGGAACGGGCGCGGCTGAACGGCCTGCTCGACGCCTACGTCGCGGCGGGGTGATCTCGCCCAGGTCGTAGGTCCCCTGGGCCCGTAGCGGAGGTCCTTCATCCTGAGGTGCCCGGCAGAGCCGGGCCTCGAAGGGCGAAGGGCCGAGAGGCACGGCCCGTCGTGGCTTCGTGTTTCGAGGCTCGGCTACGCCGAGCACCTCAACATGAAGCCGAACAGGGGAGGGGCGTTCGAGCGCTCCCTGTTCGACATGACGCTCGGCACCCGAGCGCGGCGGGGTGAGCCTCAGCGGCCGAGCACTTCGGTGCGGCCGAAGCGGCGGAGCGCGCGGCCGATGCGCATCTCCTCGTCCTGGAGGCGTTGGAGCGTCTCGGCGGTGAAGCGGATGTGTTCGGTGGCGTGATGTTCCGCCGCCGCGACGTCGCCGGCGATCACGGCCTCGCCGATCGCCAGATGCTGGGCGAGCAGCACGTCTCGGGCGCCGGGCGCGATGTAGAGCTTGCGGCGGCTGTAGAAGACGTCCGAGCGCAGCAGCTCGGAGAAGGCCCGCATGACGTGGAGCACCACGAGATTGTGCGAGGCCTCGTAGATCAGCATGTGCAGATCGGCGTCGCTCTCGGTCTCGGCCGAGGGGTCCTCGAGCTCGTGGTTTCGCTTCAGCGCCTCGAGACAGTCGCGGATCGCCTGACGGTCGAGCTCCGTCGCGCGCTCGGCGGCGTGGCGGGCGGCCGGACCCTCGACGATGGTGCGATACTCGAAATAGTCGGTGACGACGCGGGCGTTCGACTGCAACAGCGTGGCGAGCGGGCTGGTCAGCGGCGTCATGAACTGGGCGACGTGGGTGCCGGCGTGGCTGGTCACCAAGAGGCCGCGCGTCGCCAGGCGGTCGATCGCCTCGCGCAGCGACGGGCGCGACACCTCCAGCCGTTCGGCCAATTCGCGCTCCGGCGCCAGCCGTTCGCCGGGCCTGAGCGCACCCTCGAGAATCAACTGCTCGATGTGATCGGCGATCACGTCGGCAAGTTTCTGATTTCGCACAGGTTCCAAATTCGCCTCCCGACGCGGCCCGTTTCTTTCGATCGAACCGGTTCGACCCTACACGGGCGCTCGGTGCGATGCAGCCTTGCAAATCGTATGAAAAACCACTAAGGCGGCGTGGACAAGTTTTTTGTCCACAAATCGAAGTCGGTCAAACCGACCGTGGGGATCGGAGACCGACAGGGAGGGAAATCGCCATGGTGTGGAATCAGATCTATGACCCGCTCGGCAGCGCGGTGCTGTCGACGCTCGCCGCCGCCCTGCCGGTGGTGGTGATGTTGATCGGCCTCGGCCTCCTGCACATGAAGGCGCACACCGCCGCCATCGCCGGCCTCGTGGCGGCGCTCGGCGTGGCGGTCTTCGCCTTCGGCATGCCGGTGCAGAAGGCGAGCCTCGCCGCCGGCATGGGCGCGGCCTACGGCCTGCTGCCGATCGGCTGGATCGTGCTCAACATCATCTTCCTGCATCGCCTGACCGAGGAGAACGGTCTCTTCGCGGTGCTGCAGCGCTCGATCGCCGGCATCACCGACGACCGCCGGCTGCAGCTGCTCCTCATCGCCTTCTCCTTCGGCGCCTTCTTCGAGGGCGCGGCGGGCTTCGGCACGCCGGTGGCGGTGACCGGTGCCATCCTGATCGGCCTCGGCTTCTCGCCGCTCGCCGCCTCGGGTCTGGCGCTCATCGCCAACACCGCGCCGGTCGCCTACGGCGCGCTCGGCACGCCGGTGATCGCGCTCGCGGCCGTCACCGGGCTCGATCTGATGGACCTGTCGGGCATGATCGGTCGCCAGCTGCCGTTCTTCTCGATCATCGTGCCGTTCTGGCTGATCTGGGCCTTCGCCGGCTTCCGCGGCATGATCGCGATCTGGCCGGCCATTCTGGTCGCCGGCGCCACCTTCGCGGTGCCGCAGTATCTGATCTCGAACTTCCACGGCCCCTGGCTGGTCGACGTCGTCGCCGCCATCGTGTCGATGGTGTCGCTGATCCTCTTCCTCAAGGTCTGGTCGCCGGCGCAGATCTGGACCTCGACCAAGCTCCAGGGCCACGACGAGGACGCCTCCGTCGCCGCCGTCGCCAAGCCGCACGGCGCCATCGTCGGCATCGACTACGAGACGATCGACGCCGACACCGGCACGGTCTCGGCCAAGGAACTGGCGAGCCGCCCCGACCGCGCCCTGCTGGTCAGGGCGTGGCTGCCCTGGGCCATCCTGACGGTCTTCGTGTTCCTGTGGGGCATTCCGGCGGTCAAGGGTTGGCTCGACGGCCTGTCGGTCCTCAAGTTCCCGCTCGCCGGTCTCCACAACGAGATCGCCAAGGTGCCGCCGGTCGTCGCCAAGGTGTCGCTCGAGCCCGCCGTCTACACGCTCAACTGGCTGTCGGCCACCGGCTCGGGCATCCTCGCCGCGGCGGTCATCGGCGGCCTGCTGATGGGCTACGGTCCGCTGGCGCTGGTGAAGGCCTATGGCCGCACCATCTGGCGGGTGCGCTGGTCGCTCCTGACCATCGCCGTCATGCTGGCGCTCGGCACGCTCACCAAGTACTCCGGCATCGACGCGACGCTCGGTCTCGCCTTCGCGCACACCGGCTGGGCCTACCCGCTGTTCGGCACGCTGCTCGGCTGGCTCGGCGTGGCGCTGACCGGTTCGGACACGGCCTCCAACGTGCTGTTCGGCGGCCTGCAGAAGACGACCGCCACCCAGCTCGGCCTCAACCCGGTGCTGATGGCGGCGGCCAACTCGTCGGGCGGCGTCATGGGCAAGATGATCGACGCCCAGTCGATCGTCGTCGCCTCGACCGCGACCGGTTGGCAGAACGGCGAAGGCCCGATCCTGCGCTACGTCTTCTTCCACTCGATCGCGCTGGCCGTGCTCGTCGGCATCCTGGTGATGCTCCAGGCCTACGTCCATCCGTTCACCCTGCTGGTGTACTGATCGAACCCGAAGGGCCGGGGGATTTTCCTCCCCCGGCTCTTCGTCCATCATCCGCCTTCAGGCTCTTCGACAGAAAAGGGTATTCGCGATGATCATCTCGTCGGCGTCCGACTATCGCGAGGCGGCGCGCCGCAGGCTGCCGCGCTTCCTGTTCGACTACATCGACGGCGGCGCCTATGCCGAACACACGCTCAGGGCCAACGTCGCCGATCTCGAGGGCGTCGAACTGCGCCAGCGGGTGCTGAAGAACGTCGAGAGCCTCGACCTGACCACGGAACTCTTCGGCGAGAAGCTCGCCATGCCGGTGATGTTGAGCCCGGTCGGGCTCACCGGCATGTTCGCCCGGCGCGGCGAGGTGCAGGCGGCGCGGGCGTGCGCGGCGCGCGGCGTGCCCTTCATCCAGTCGACCGTCTCGGTCTGCTCGATCGGGGAGGTCTCGGCGGCGGTGGCGAAGCCGATCTGGTTCCAGCTCTACGTGCTGAAGGACCGCGGCTTCATGAAGAACGCGCTCGAGCGCGCCATGGCCGCCGGCATCACCAAGCTGATCTTCACCGTCGACATGCCGACGCCCGGCGCGCGCTATCGCGACGCCCATTCCGGCATGTCCGGCCCCTTCGCCGCCCAGCGCCGCGTCCTGCAGGCGATGACGCATCCGTTCTGGGCCTTCGACGTCGGCGTCATGGGCAAGCCGCACGATCTCGGCAACGTCTCGAAATATCTCGGCAAGTCGACCGGCCTCGCCGACTACGTCGGTTGGCTCGGGACGAATTTCGATCCCTCGATCGGCTGGGCCGACCTCGAATGGATCCGCGACTTCTGGAAGGGCGACATCGTCATCAAGGGCATCCTCGACGTCGAGGACGCGCGCGAGGCGGTGAAGTTCGGCGCGAGCGGCATCGTCGTCTCCAACCACGGCGGCCGCCAGCTCGACGGCGTGCCGTCGTCGGCGCGCGCCCTGCCGAAGATCGCCGACGCGGTCGGCTCGGACCTGACGGTGCTGGTCGACGGCGGCGTGCGCTCCGGTCTCGACGTGGTGCGCATGCTGGCGCTCGGCGCCAGGGGCGTGCTGCTCGGCCGTGCGCCGACCTATGCACTCGCCGCCGACGGGCAGCGCGGGGTGGAGAACCTCCTCGACATCTTCGCCAAGGAGATGCGCGTCGCCATGACGCTGACCGGCACCACCAAGATCGCCGATCTGGATCGCTCGATCCTGGTGTGAATCGGGGCGCGTTCCGCGACATTCTCCCGATCTCGGCAAGGGTTTCTCGAGAGTTCGCGGCGCAGGGTCGGGGCGGAGGTTTCCCGCTCTTGTCCCTTTCCGTCTCCTCGATCGCCCTCTCGGGCATGAACGCCGCGTCGCGCCGCATGGAAGCGGCGAGCGTCTCGATCGCCGACATGACGACGTCGATGTCGTCGGGGTCGACCGCCACGACGGTCGCCGCGTCGTCGGGCGGGGCGAGCGTGCCGGGCCTGTTCTCGACCTCGGTCGAGGATCCCGCCGCGGCGCTCTCCGACATGCTCGGCGCCAAGCTCGTCTATGCGGTGGCGGCGAAGACGATGCAGGTCGACCGCGAGAACATGCAGGTTCTGCTCGACGCCATGGCGTGATCCGCCCGGCGACGTCGAAATGAAGACGGCGGCCCTTCGGCCGCCGTTTCCGCTTGCGCCGCCGGGTGGGTCAGACCACGGCGGCGGGCGATGAGAGTTCGTGCGCGGCCGATCAGGTCACCGGCGCCGGGTTGAACAGGGCGAGCGAATTGCGCAGCCCCCAGCGGTCCGACCACGGCTTCTTGCCGCTCGCGACGTCGAGGATCTCGCGGAAGATCCGCCAGCCGACTTCCTCGACGCTCTCGTGGCCGGTGGCGATGGTGCCGGCGTCGATGTCCATCAGGTCGTGCCAGCGCTTGGCGAGGTCGGTGCGGGTGGCGACCTTGATCACCGGGGCGGCGGCGAGGCCGTAGGGCGTGCCGCGGCCGGTGGTGAAGACCTGAACCGTCATGCCCGAGGCGAGCTGCAGCGTGCCGCAGACGAAGTCGGAGGCCGGGGTCGCGGCGTAGATCAGGCCCTTGGTCACGGCGCGTTCGCCGGGGGCGAGGACGGCGCCGATCTGCGAGGAGCCCGACTTGATGATCGAGCCGAGCGCCTTCTCGACGACGTTGGCGAGGCCGCCCTTCTTGTTGCCGGGCGACGGGTTGGCGGCGCGATCGGTCTCGCCCGAGGCGAGGTAGCGATCGTACCAGGCCATCTCGCGCAGCATGGCGCGGCCCACTTCTTCCGTCGCGCAGCGCGGGGTCAGCAGGTGGACGGCGTCGCGCACCTCGGTCACTTCCGAGAACATCACCGTGCCGCCGGCGCGCACGATCAGGTCGGCGGCGAAGCCGACCGCCGGGTTGGCGGTGACGCCGGAGAAGGCGTCGGAGCCGCCGCACTGGACGCCGACCACCAGGGCGGAGGCGGGGCAGGGCTCGCGGCGGCGCTGGTCCAGCACCTTCAGGCGGGCTTCCGCCATCTCGAGGATGCCGTCGACCATCGCCTGGAAGCCGACGAAGCGCTCGTCCTGCAAGGACAGGATGTTGGCGGCGGCGTCTTCCTTCGAGAGGTTGGGCATCAGCCGTTCGGGCTGGAGCTTCTCGCAGCCGAGACCGACGACCAGCACCTCGCCGCCGAAGTTCGGGTTCTGCGCGAGATTCTGCAGGGTGCGGATCGGCACGATCGCGGCGGGGGCGTTGATCGCCACGCCGCAGCCGTAGACGTGGCCGAGGCCGACGACGTCGTCGACGTTCGGGTACTTCGGCAGGAGCTTCTCGCGGATGATCGCGACGACGTGGTCGACCACGCCGGCGACGCACTGGACGCTCTCGGAAATGGCGAGGACGTTGCGCGAGCCGACCGAGCCGTCGGCGTTGCGGTAGCCCATGAAGGTGTAGCCTTCGAGCGGCTCGTGCTGCGGCGCCGGGCGGGTGGCGAGCGGCAGCGTCTCGAGCGCCGGGGCCTCCGGCAGTTCGATGGCGAACTCGTCGACCCACGAGCCCTTCGGCAGCGGGCGCACGGCGTGGCCGAGGATCTCGCCGTAGCGGATCACCGCCTCGCCGACGGCGACGTCCGAGAGCGTCACCTTGTGGCCCTGCGGCACGTCGTCGACCAGCGTCAGGCCGTCGTCGAAGACGGTGCCCTTCTTCAGACCGCCGGAGTTGACGACGATGGCGACGTTGTCGCGGGCGTCGAGGCAGATCCTGCGGGGGCGGTCGGTGGTTGCGGGGGTGGTCATTTCGTGGTCCTCCCGGCGCGTTTCATCGCGCCTCGTGAATTCACAGCATTTCCAGCGGCGTCGCCCGGTGGGGCGGCGGGAAGGCGCGATCGAGAGCGGCGCGCAGATCGGGCGTCAGCCGGATGTCGAGCGCGCCGAGGTTCTCGGCAAGACGCTTGCGACTGGACGCCTTGGGAATGGCGATGACGTTGCAGGCGTCGATCACCCAGGCGAGTGCCAGCTGCGCGGCGGTGACGCCGTGGCTCTCGGCGATCGCCTTGAGTTCGGCATCGAACAGCAGACGGGCCTGTTCGAGCGGCGAATAGGCCATGATCGGCAGATTGATCGATCGCGCCCAGGGCAGCAGATCCCATTCGACGCCGCGGCGCGACAGATTGTAGAGGATCTGGTCGGTGGCGCAGGCGGCGCCGCCGGAAACCGACATCAGCTCGTCCATGTCGGCGAGGTCGAGATTGGAGACGCCCCAGCGGCGGATCTTGCCGGCCTTCCTCAGCGCCTCGAAGCCTGCGACGGTCTCGGCGAGCGGGTGTTCGCCGCGCCAGTGCAGCAGGTAGAGGTCGAGCCGATCGGTGCGGAGCCGCTTCAGCGAGGCCTCGCAAGCGGCGATGGTGCCGGTCTTCGAGGCGTTCCAGGGATAGACCTTGGAGACGAGGAAGACCTCGTCGCGGCGGCCGGCGATCGCCTCGCCGACCAGTTCCTCGGAGGCGCCGTCGCCGTACATCTCGGCGGTGTCGATCAGCGTCGCGCCGCGATCGATGCCCTCCTGGAGGGTGGCGATCTCCTCGGCGCGGCGGCGCCGATCCTCACCGATCATCCACGTGCCCTGACCGATGGCGGGCACGACGGTGGCATCGAGCAGGCGGACGGTTCTCATCGGACGTCTCACGAGTGGCCCGACGGCGGGCGGAGGATCGTGCGGTGCATTCCCGTGAAGGGGCCCCGGCGACCGTGGAGCGGTCGCCGGGGTGGTCGAACCGGCGGGGCGAGCCGGTTCAGGCCACGTCGTGGTTGGCCAGGAGCTCGAGCGCCTTGACCATGGCGGAGTGATCCCAGCCCGAACCGCCGCGGGCGGCGCAGGCGTTGAACAGCTCCTGGCAGGTCGCGGTGTTCGGCAGGGCGACACCCATGGCCTTGGCCGCACCGAGGGCGAGGTTGAGGTCCTTCTGGTGCAGCGCGATGCGGAAGCCCGGATCGAAGGTGCGCTTGACCATGCGGTCGCCGTGGATCTCGAGGATCTTCGACGAGGCGAAGCCGCCCATCAGCGCCTCGCGCACGCGCGCCGGATCGGCGCCCGCCTTGGAGGCGAAGAGGAGGGCTTCGGCGACCGCTTCGATGTTCATGGCGACGATCATCTGGTTCGCCACCTTGGCGGTCTGGCCGGCGCCGACACCGCCCACCAGGGTGATGTTCTTGCCCATCAGCTCGAACAGCGGGCGGACCGTGGCGAAGACCTCGTCCTTGCCGCCGACCATGATCGACAGGGTGGCGTTCTTGGCGCCGACCTCGCCGCCGGAGACCGGGGCATCGAGATAGTCGCAGCCGAGCGCCTCGATCTTCGCGGCATACTGCTTGGTCTCGATCGGCGAGATCGACGACATGTCGACGACGATCGAGCCCTTCTTCAGGCCTTCGGCCGCGCCGTTCTCGCCGAACAGCACCGCGCCGACGTGCGGGGTGTCGGGGACCATGACGAAGAAGATGTCGCAGGAGGCGGCGACGTCCTTGGACGAGGCACAGGCCTTCAGGCCCTTGGCGACCAGCTCTTCCGGCAGCGGCTTCTGGTCATAGGCGTAGACGGTGTGGCCGGCGGCGAGGAGATGGCCCGCCATGGGGGTGCCCATGATGCCGAGACCGACGAAACCCAACGTGGACATGTGCTTGCTCCGATTTCCGCGGATGCCGCCCGAGGCCGTGCATCCGTCGCGTGAGGAAGGGGAAAGGGGGGCGGGTGCCCGGATTCAGCGGTATTTCTCGCGCAGGCCCAGCGTCGCGGCGCGGAAGGCGCCGAGGTCGGAGCCGACGGCGACCATGGTCGCGCCCTGGTCCATGTAACGGCGGGCATCGGCTTCGACGGGGGCGAGGATGCCGGCCGCCTTGCCGGCCTTGTCGGCGGCGGTGAAGACCTTGGCCATGGCGGCCTGCACGTCGGGGTGCGCCGGATTGCCGAGGTGGCCCATGGCGGCGGCGAGGTCGGACGGTCCGATGAACAGGCCGTCGACACCGTCGACCGCGGCGATCTCGGCGGCGGCTTCGACACCGGCGCCGTTCTCGATCTGCACCACCACGGCGATGTTGGCGTTCACGGTGCGGAAGTAGTCCGCCACCGTGCCGTATTTGTTGGAGCGCTGGGCGACCGACACGCCGCGCACGCCCTCGGGCGGATAGCGGGTGGCGGCGACGGCGGCCTTCGCCTCTTCGGCCGACTGGACGAAGGGGATCAGGAAATTGTGGAAGCCGGCGTCGAGCAGGCGCTTGATCAGCACCGTGTCGTTCCAGGCCGGGCGGACGACCGGGGCCGAGGGGCTGTCCTTCAGCGCCATCAGCTGCGGGATCAGCGACAGCACGTCGTTGGGCGCATGCTCGCCGTCGAGCAGGATCCAGTCGAAGCCGGCGAGGCCGAGCACTTCGGTGGAGATCGGATTGCCGAGCGAGCACCAGACGCCGATCAGGCGCTCGCGCTTCTTCAGCGCTTCCCGGAAGCTGTTGGGAAAGGCCGTGTAGGGTCGATCGTGGGTCATCGCTGCGAAACCTTCGGTGGGGCGCGGTCGCGCCGTCCTCGCATCGGCGAGGGTGGCATCCGGCTCGCCTTGTCGTTAGTCATCATATGACATGGCCGGACTATAGCCGACTCTTATGATGACACAAGGTGGATTCGTCGCTGCGGCGCATCACGGGTTTCGACGGATGATCTTACGCAACACATTGAAACGACGTGATGTTGCACCGCAAATCGATGAGACCTGCGCGGATCTCCGTACTTGCCCCGATGTGGTATGATGTCATACTTTGTGGAGAGTGAAGGTCGCCGCATCGTGGACGAGTCGTCCGTGGCGCGACGAATGCCTTCGCCGTCATCGTTCGTCGATCGCGCGCGGTTCCCCGCGTGCTCGGGCGAACCGAACAGAGGCCGTCATGCCGCCAGCCCGGACGTCGCCGCGTCGCCGCTCGCTCGCCGAGGGGATCGTGGACATTCTCTCCGCCCGCATTCGTTCCGGCGATCTCGCGCCGGGCACGCGTCTTCCCACCGAACCGGAGATGACCGCCGAACACGGCGTCAGCCGCACCGTGGTGCGCGAGGCGATCTCGCGGCTTCAGGCCGCCGGGCTCGTCGAGACGCGGCACGGCATCGGCACCTTCGTGCTCGAACCGCCGCCGCGCTCGCGACTCGATGCCGGCGTGGTTCTGACCATCCGCGACGTGCTCGCCATGCTGGAGCTGCGCATCAGCCTCGAGACCGAGGCGGCGGCGCTCGCCGCCCGGCGGCGCGACGTCGACGATCTCCTGGCGATGCGGACGGCGCTCGACGACTTCGCCGCCGACGCGGGCGCCGGGCAGAGCGGCGTCGAGGCCGACTTCCGCTTCCACATGAGCATCGCCAAGGCGACGCGGAACCGCTGGTTCGAGACCATCTTCCACGACCTCGGCACGACGACGCTGCCGCGCACGCGGCTCGATCTACGGGCGCTTCCGGGCGAGTTCGGCCCGGACTACCTGCGGCGGACCAATCTCGAGCACGAGGCGGTGCTGGCGGCGATCGAGCGCGGCGACGGGGAGGCGGCGCGGGCCGCCATGCGCATGCATCTCACCAACAGCCGCGAGCGGCTGAAGCGCATCGACGAGGCGGTCTCGGCGGAGCTGGCCGGGCCGGTGTGATCGGGACGTCGATCGTGCGGGCCCCCCGCGCGGTCAGGTCGTCTCGCGTTCGATGATCTCGAAGCCGACGTCGACGACCGGCTCGGCGACCGGCCTGCCGGCGAGCCGGGCGAGCAGCATGTCGGCGGCGATGTTCGCGACCTTGCGGCGGTCGACCAACACCGAGGACAGCCGCGGCGAGGTGTTGGCGGCATAGTCGAAATCGCCGAAGCCGATGACGGCGACGTCGTCCGGCACCGAGAGCCCGCGCTCGCGCACTTCCGTCACGATGCCGAGCGCCAGCGCGTCGGACGAGCAGAAGACCGCGCCGCGGAAGCCGCGGTCGAGCATGGAGCCGATCGTCTCGCGGCCCATCTGGACGTTGGTCGGGGCCGGTGTGACGTGGTTCTCGGGCACCTGGCCGCAGAGTTCGGTGATCGTGGTGACGAAGGCGTCGCGGCGCAGCAGGGCGCGCTCGTCGCCGGCCGAGATGGTGGCGAAGCGATGATGGCCCTTGGCGACCAGCAAGCGGGCGACCGCCTCGCCGACCGCGGCGTGGGAGAAGCCCACCGCCATGTCGATCGGCCTGCGCGACAGGTCCCAGGTCTCGACGATGGGGATGCGGGCGGCACGCAGCTGGCGGCGGGTGGCGGCGGAATGGAACGTGCCGGTCAGGTAGAGCGCGTCCGGCCGGCGCGACAACACGGCGCGGACGAGTTCCTCCTCGCCGACCGTCTCGGGATAGCCGGAGAGCCCCAACAGCACCTGATAGCCCTCGACCGCCAGCCGGTCGGCGGCGAACTGCACCGTGGTGGCGAACATCATGTGGGCGAGCGTCGGCACGATCGCGGCGATCAGCTTGGTACGCGACGAGGCGAGACCGCCGGCCAGCATGTCGGGGACGTAGCCGAGTTCGTCGACCGCGGCGCGGACGCGTTCGCGCACGTCGGGCGACACCGTGTCGGGCTGGTTGAGGACGCGACTCACCGTCATCGCCGAGACGCCGACCCGCTTGGCGACGTCCGACAGCGTCACCCGGCCGGAGCCGGCGCGCGTTCCGCGGCGACCGCGCGTCGCCGGATCGGTGGCGTCGTCGGCATCGTCGGGGGCTTTCGGGGGCGTCTGGTGGTTCACGATCGGCCTCGATCGGTCATGCCGTCTTGGGTGTCGGGGGGCGGCGGGCGGAATCGGCCGTCGCCGCGACGCATCATTGCGGAAGATTGGCCGATCGCGTCGGCCGTGAAAAGAGCGACGGCGGCGGGACGCTCGCCCCGCCGCCGTCGCATCGTCGTCGTCGCTCGGATCACGCGGCCTGGATCAGGGCCTGGGTGTAACCGAGACAGAAGGCGAAGAAGCGCTCGCGGCCGGGGTCGACGTCGGAGAGCGGCACGTGGTCGGGGCACAGCACGCCGTCGTAGCCGACCTCGCGATAGGCCCGGATCGCCGCCGCCATGTCGACGCTGCCCTCGTCGGGCATCGCCTCGCGGAAATCCAGATAGCCGCCCTTGATGTTGCGGAAGTGGACCATGAAGATCTTCTTCTCCCGGCCCAGCTCGCGGATCGCCTCGAGGACGACCGCGGTCGGGTCCTTCGACATCTCGGCGATCGTGCCCTGGCAGAAGTTGAAGCCGTGGTACGGGTTGCCGGGGGCGAGGGCGAGGAAGCGGCGCAGGCCGTCGAGCGAACCCAGCACGTGGTGGACGCCGTTGAGCCCACCCGGCGGATAGGCCGGATCGTGGGGATGGCAGGCGAGCCTGACCTTCGCCTCCGTCGCCGTCGGCAGGATGGCGTTCACCAGATACTCGATCGCCGCCCAGCCTTCGGCCTCGGAGATGCCGCCGGCTTCCGACGCCATGATCTGGCCGCCGGCTTCCGCCGTCTTCATCAGCGCCTTCGGGGTGTGGGCGGTGCCGTGACCGTCCTCGGGCAGCACCGTGCCCCAGTAGGAGAAGGCGGCATCGGCTTCCGGTGCATATTCCTCGGCCTTGAAGGTCGAGCACTTCATTCCGCCGCGACCGTCGGTGACGCCGGTGCGGGTGATGCCGACCATGGCGACGGTGTATTTCACCATCGGAATGCCGGCGTCGCCCGCGGCACGGATGTTCTGGCGCAGGCGTTCGGCGGTCTTCTCCGCCTTCGGCCGGTCGCGAAGACTGTCGAGCAGGATCGAGCCGACGTCGAGGGCGAGGCCCTCGAGCTTCATGCCGAAGCTCTCGATGCGCGCCTTCTGCGCCTTCAACCGCTCCACGTCCCAGGTGCCGTCGTCGTTCGCGACGTCGCGGTTGGGGCGGGTGTCGACGACGATGCCCTTGGCACCGAGCTGGGCTGCGAGCCGCAGACGATCGTCGGTCGGGGCGATCAGTTGTTCGCCGATGTACATGGGGATGTCCTCGGTCGGAAGAGATCGGTCGGAAGAGACGAGCCGGGCGGGGGCGAACCCCCGCCCGGGAGCGGTCACTTCTTCAGTTCCATGCGTTCGATCTTGCCGACGAGGAACAGGTAGCTCGCCGCCGCGATCAGGCCGTTGGCCGCCACGAAGACCAGGGCGCCGTTGAAGGAGCCGGTGTTCTGGACGATGTAGCCGATGATGATCGGGGTGGTGATCGACGAGATGTTGCCGCACATGTTGAACACGCCGCCGGCGAGGCCGGTGATCTCCTTCGGAGCGGCGTCCGACATGACGGCCCAGCCGAGCGCGCCGATGCCCTTGCCGAAGAAGGCGAGCGACATGAAGAACACCACGAGCGGGATCTGGTCGGTGTAGTTGCAGAAGACCATCGACATCGACAGCAGCATGCCCATGACGATCGGGGTCTTGCGGGCGAGCGACAGCGAACCGCCGCGACGCAGGATCCAGTCGGAGATCACGCCGCCGAGGATGCCGCCGACGAAGCCGCAGATCGCGGGGACGGAGGCGATCATGCCGGCGTTGAGGATCGACAGGCCGCGTTCCTTCACCAGGTACACGGGGAACCAGGTGATGAAGAAGTAGGTCAGCGCGTTGATGCAGAACTGGCCGAGGAAGATGCCGCTCATCATGCGCGAAGCGAACATCTGACGGATGTAGTCCCACTTGGCGCCGCCTTCGTCCGACTTGGCGGCCGCGACGGGGCTGTCCATGTTCACCAGACCGCCGCCTTCGGCGATGTAGGCGCGTTCGGCGTCGTTGACCGACGGATGGACGGCCGGAGCCTTGATGACCTTCAGCCAGATCGCCGAGACGATGATGCCGAGGGCGCCCATGAAGCCGAAGGCCCAGGGCCAGCCGGCGGCGTGGGTGATCCAGCCCATGATCGGGGCGAAGATGACGGTGGCGAAATACTGGGCCGAGTTGAAGATCGCGGCCGCGGTGGCGCGTTCCTGCCGCGGGAACCAGGCGGCGACGACGCGGCTGTTGCCGGGGAAGGACGGGCTCTCGGCGATGCCGACCGCGAAGCGCAGGGCGAAGAGCACCATCACGGCGGTGGCACCGGCGAAGAAGCCGACGAAGCCCTGCAGGATCGTCACCAGCGACCAGGTGAAGATCGAGAGCGCGTAGACGACGCGGCTGCCGAAGCGGTCGAGCAGCCAGCCGCCCGGCAGCTGTGCCAGCACGTAGGCCCAGCCGAAGGCGGAGAAGATGAAGCCCATCTGGGCCGAATTGATGCCGAGCTCCTTGGAGAGCACGGGGCCGGTGATCGCGAGGACCGCACGGTCGGCGTAGTTGATCGACGTGACGACGAACAACATCACGACGATCCACCAGCGGAAGTTCGTCCTCTTCACCGCGCCGACGGCGGCGGATGCCGTTTCGTTGATTGAGATGCTGGACATGCGGGCTCCTCCTTCGAATGTCGCGGGAGCGGGGGCCGGCGTCACGCAATTTCTGCGACCGGGCGCTCCGATGTTTTGATAGCGCTCACATCCGGCATCTCTGTTAGCGCTAACTATCGATTCACGCAAGAGTGCGCGCGGCGAATTCTTCTGCGTGCCAACGCGTATCTGCGGGAAAACTGGTGACGGTGGCCGGTTCGATGACAATCGGTCGCGGTAGAAATACAGATCGCAGAAAATGCAATACTGAATTACTGAGCATTCCGAATTTGCATGTCATGGGCGCCGAGCGAATACGTTCGCGGACTTGCCGCGTGTGCGAATGATCGTTTTGCAGTGCAAACAACGGGTGAGGGCGGCGAGGCGCGACGAAGCGTGTCGCGGCCGGCGGCGCGGGCGACCGGCCTTCGTGGGGCCGCGCCGAACGACGAACGCCCGGCGCGGGGGCGCCGGGCGTCGGATCGGTCGTTCGAGAGGGGCGGCGCCGTCGTGTCGCCGGCGCCGCGGCTGCGTCAGCGCACCAGACAGGGCTTCTTGTTGTCGAAGGTCCAGCCGGGGATCAGGTACTGCATCGCCATGGCGTCGTCGCGGGCGCCGAGGCAGTGCGCGACATAGAGCTCGTTGGCCTTGGCGACCTGATCGAGGTCGATCTCGATGCCGAGACCGCCCTTCTTCGGCAGGGCGAGCTTGCCGCCGCGGATCTGGAACGGCGCCTTGGTGAGGCGCTGGCCGTCCTGCCAGATCCAGTGGGTGTCGATCGCGGTGACGTTGCCCGGCACCGCCGCCGCCACGTGGGTGAACATGGCGAGCGAGACGTCGAAGTGGTTGTTGGAATGCGAGCCCCAGGTCAGGCCGAAGGCGTCGCACATCTGACCGACGCGGACCGAGCCCTGCATCGTCCAGAAATGCGGGTCGGCGAGCGGAATGGTCACAGACTGCAGCATGATCGAATGGGCCATCTGGCGCCAGTCGGTGGCGATCATGTTGGTGGCGGTCGGCAGGCCCGTCGCGCGGCGGAACTCGGCCATCACCTCGCGGCCGGAGAAGCCGCCCTCGGCGCCGCAGGGATCCTCGGCATAGGCGAGGATGCCGTGCTTGTCGCGGCAGAGGCGGATCGCGTCCTTGAGCAGCCAGCCGCCGTTCGGGTCGAGGGTGATGCGGGCGTTGGGGAAGCGCTCGTGGAGGGCGACGATCGCCTCCATCTCCTCGTCGCCGGAGAGCACGCCGCCCTTCAGCTTGAAGTCTTCGAAGCCGTAGAGCTCGTGGGTCGCCTCGGCGAGACGGACGATCGATTCCGGCGTCAGTGCCTCTTCGTGGCGCAGGCGGAACCAGTCGTTCTCGGCGTCGGGCTCGGAGCGATAGGCGAGGTCGGTCTTGTTGCGGTCGCCGACGTAGAAGAGATAGCCGAGGACCGGCACTTCCTCGCGCTGGATGCCTTCGCCGAGAAGGGCGGCGACCGGCACGCCGAAGAACTGGCCGACGAGGTCGAGCAGAGCGGCCTCGACCGCGGTCACCGCATGGATGGCGATGCGCAGGTCGAAGGTCTGCAGGCCGCGGCCGCCGGAATCACGGTCGGCGAAGGAGGTCCGCATCTTGTTGAGGATGGTGTTCCAGGTGCCGATCGAGGCGCCGACCACCAGCGGGATGGCGTCTTCGAGCGTCTGGCGGATCTTCTCGCCGCCGGGAACCTCGCCGACGCCGGTGTTGCCGGACGAGTCGGTCAGGATCACCAGGTTGCGGGTGAAGTAGGGGGCATGCGCGCCCGAGAGATTGAGCAGCATGCCGTCGTGGCCGGCGACGGGGACGACGCGCATTTCGGTGACGATCGGCGTCGAGCCGGCGAACTGCTGGGCGATCTGGTTCATCGAGGTCTCCTCCGGCGGGATCGCGTGGGGTCGTCCCGGCCGTGTGATCGTTGGATAGAGCGGCCGGATGGATCCGGCGCGAAACTGGAGAACATGATCGACGGCGGTGGATGAGGCCGCGCTTGCGATCGAACACCGTATGTTAGCGCTATCACGATCGGTGTAGCGCGAGTTGCCGGGAATTTCCAGCGTGGAATCGCGCATCCGTGTCTCTGCGCATCGTTTGCGGGCGACATCGGGCGGCCGCGGGGCCGTGGGCGCGGGGGGCGCCGGTCGAGACGCGGGCGGCGAGTGGGCCGCAGCGTTCCGCTCAGCGCGCCGGTGCGTCGGCGGTGGGCATCGGCGGTTCGATGCGGCGGGCGTTCTCGTCGGCGAGACCGACGAGCAGGTGACGGCCGTCGGGGGCGACGCGGAAGATGCCGTATTTCGCCTTGGCGAAGGCGTCGGCGGTGCCCTCCTGGAAGAGGAACGAGTGCGGCTCGATCGCGAGGCCGCCGCCGCGGGCGCGGGCGACGCGGAAGGCGATCTCGCCGGGGCCGGGCGCGCCTTCGCTCGCGTGGCGGACGAAACGGCCGATGCGTCGGTCGTCGAGGGCGAGGACGACGGTGCCGCTGCCGGTGACGTCGGTCGAGGTCCGCTCGATGTCCCAGCGCAGGCGCATGTAGTCGCCCTGCATCAGCGAGCGCGGATCGACCGGGGCGAGCGCCAGCAGCACGTCGTCGCCGGAGGCGATCAACGCCTCGGCGCGCCAGACGTTCCAGCCGAGGGCGGCGAAGACGAGGGCGGCGAGGAGGGCGTGGAGGGTCCGTCTCATGGCGTCGTCTCCCGATCCAAACCGGTGCGGTGCATGACCCAGCGCGCGGCGAGCAGCAGCAGGCCGGCGGCGATCAGCGCGGCGGACTTCTCCATCAGCGTCATGTCGCGGCCGTAGTACCAGAGCGCCAGGAAGGCGGGCAGTGCGAGGATGCCGGCGACGCGGGTCGGCGTGTCGTGGCGGGCATGGCCGAGGACCAGCAGGCCGAGGGAGAAGACGAGGCCGGGGGCGCCGGCGAGGCCGAGTGCCGCGATGCCGAGGCAGGCGGCGGCGAGCGGCGGCCGGGCGAGGCGGTCGAGCCCGCCCGCCGCCCAGGCGACGAGGCCGGCGAGCGACAGCGCCAGCAGGGCCTCGATCGGGCGCGGATCGAAGGCGCGGGGCGACGCGCGGAAGCCGAGATCGTGGCCGGCGGCGATGATCGCGACGACGGTGCCCATCGCCCCGAGCGCGGCGAGGCCGATCGGCCGCAGCACCGTCGGCACCCGGTGCGACAGCAGCAGCGATCCGCCGACCACGGTCGCGGCGAGATGGTAGAGCGTCAGCCCGGCGGTGCCGGCGGCCTCGGCATGGAAGAGCTCGAAGAGCGCGGCGGCGGCGACCGCGTAGGGCGACAGCAACCGGTCGAGCGAGGAGCCGGAGACCGGATAGGTCACGACGGTGACGACGAAGAGCGCCGCGGTGGCGACGCCGGTCGTCCGTTCGCCCCAGATCGTCAGGGCGCCGCCGACGAAGAGCACCTTGCCGAGCGCCATGGCGACGAAACTCGTCTGGGCGAGGAGATCGCGGCCGATGCCGACCTCGGCGCGCCGCGTCGCGAAGGCGAGCGCGATGCCGATGGCGAGGAAGACGGTCCCCGAGACCATCATGTTCGCCCCGTCGTCGAAGGAGATGATCCGCGCCACGCCGAGGAAGGCGAGGAAGAAGGCGGTGGCGATGGCGGTGCCGATCGCCGTCAGGATCTTGAGGTGGAGCGGCGGCTCGCCGTCGCGCGCCTCGGCGCGGATCGCCGCGGCGAGGGCAGGGGTCTCGGCTTCGCTCACCAGACCGGCGTCGCGCCAGTGGGCGAGGAGGGTGTTCGCGTCGATCCTCGAGGTCTCGCTCATCGGCCGGCCTCCAGGGTACGGGCGACGCCGCGCAGCCAGGCGACGGCACCGGCGAAGAGGCCGAGCGTCGCGAGACCGAGCAGGAAGAAGGTGCCGATGTCGTCGTTGTGCCGGCCTGCGGTCAGCAGGTTGAACAGCACGGTGTCGACGACGCAGCAGGCGGCGATCGCCGTCGCCGAGAGCACCGCGAGATCGGGCAGGCGGCGGCGATAGACGAGGAGGAAGGCGACGAGCGTCGCCGGGGCGACGACGACGGTCGTCCGGTCGAAGAGGTCGTAGCCGTAGCGGGCGCCGATCAGCTCGAGCATCGCCATGACGATCGCGACGAGGATCGGCAGGGCGAGGTAGAAGCGCGTCCAGCGCGCCGCCGGCCAACGGTGACCGCGGGCGACGAGGACCTCGCGCAGCGCCAGCAGGGCGCCGTCGAGGATGATCACCGCGAGATGGAGCACGGACGCCCGGGTGCCGTCGGGCCGCGCCTCGTCCCACCAGGTGACGAGCGCGACGTTGGCGACGGCGATCCACAAGGCCCAGGCGGCGGCGGAGCGCAGGGTCAGCGCCCAACCGAGCGTCAGCACCGCCCAGCCGGCGAAGAGCTGCCAGGCATCGGCGCCGGTCTGGTGGATCTGGCCGTCGACCGCCATGAAGACGCCGACCAGCAGCACCGAGGCGGTGCCGGCGACGTCGGCCGAGAGCCGATCGAAGCCGCCGACCAGCACCACGGCGACGGCGGCGGCCAGCAGCGTCGCGATGCCGGCGAGCTTGGCCAGCGGCGGGATGGCGTTCCAGTTGAAGGCGAAGAACCAGACGATGCCGGCGAGCAACATGGCTGCGCCGAGCACGGTCATCAGGCGGGCCGCCCACAGGCCCCAGCGGCGCGGCGGCTCGATCAGCTCGAGGCCGGCGTCGCGTGCCGCGGCCGAGATCAGGCCGAGGCCGGCGAGCCGGTCGAGCAGGCGGCGGTCGACGACGATCGCCTCCGCGCCCCCTCGGGCGTCGATTCCATCTTCCGTCATCGCGCCTTCCTCGTCTCGCCCGCCCCCTCGCGTCGCGTCAGCATCGCACGAAACGACCGAAGGGTGCAGACCCGTTGCCGCTTCGCCCGAATGCCGCTCCGCCGGGGCGCTGCTCCTCGGCCTCGCCGCTCGACGCCGAGTCGGTGAGCGGCTGCCCGGCGGACGCCCGCCTTCACAGCCATCGGCGGATCGCCTATCAAGACGTGTGTCGTCGGCCGGTGTCGACGACACATCGTCGGGTATCCGGGGTGACGGAATGAGCGTGACGACCGAACCCGATCTCGTGCCGCCGGCCGCCGCGGAGCGGAGTTGGGCACGGCGGATCGGGTTCATTCTCCTCGTGTTCGTGCTGTCGCGCGGCATGCTCGTGCTGTGCGGCGTGATCGCCATCGACGCGATCGCACGCAAGGGCGTGGGATTGGCCGAATTGGCCGATCTGTTCGTGCGCTGGGACAGCCTCTGGTATCTGCGCATCGTCGAGAACGGCTATTCGACCGTCTGGCCGGCGAGCGAGGCCGGGATGACGTCCTATGCCTTCTTCCCCTTCTATCCGATGCTGGTCCGCGCGGCCGTCTGGCTCACCGGCCTGCCGGCGGCGGCGGCCGGGCTGATCGTCGCCAATCTCGCCTTCGTCGCCGCCCTCTGTCTCGTCATGCGCTATTGCGAGGAGAGCGGGCTCTCGGCCCGGGCGGAGCGCGCCGTCGTCGTGCTGCTCTGTTTCGTGCCCGGCGCCTATGCCTTCTCGGCGGTCTATACCGAGAGCACCTTCCTGCTGCTCCTGGCGGCGACCATGCTGGCGGTCAGGCGCGGCGCCTTCTGGGTGGCGGCGGTGACGGCGGCCTGCCTGTCGGCGACGCGCTCGGTCGGCATCTGCGTCGCGGTCTTCGCCTTCGCCGCGATCGTCGAGCGGCACGGCCGCGACTCGCTCGGCGCTGCCTTGCGCGATCCGCGGGTGCTGCTGCCGATCGCCTTCGCGCCGGTCGGGCTCGTCTGCTTCTGGTGGTACTGCTGGGCGACGTCGGGCGACGCCTTCGCCCAGATGAACGCGGCGCGCCACGGCTGGGGCTGGATCGCCGTGCCGCCGGGGACGGGCCTGTGGTACGGCATGGCCTCGGGCAGCCTCGTCGGCATCTTCTTCTCGGTGGCGAGCGTCGTCGCCGCGACGATGATCGTCGCCCTCCTGTGCCGACGGATGTGGGCCGAGGCGGCGCTGTGCATCGCCTGTTTCGCGCTCTACTGGTCGGGCCTCACCGTCAACGCGCTGCTGCGCTACGCCATCGTCCTCTTCCCGCTCGGCATGCCGGTCGCGCGGATGGTCGACGATCGCCCGGTGCTCTTCGCCGGCATCGTCGGCGCGCTGGCGACGCTCGAGGGCGCGCTGATGATCGCCTGGACGCTCGAGAGGTTCATCGCGATATGACGCCCTCGCTCGCCGCCTCGTTCCGCCTGCTCTTCACCGGTCGCCGCAACCTGCTGGTTCTCGGCGTCCTCGTCCTCGTCACGGTCTTCGTGCTCGGATCGTGGCTCCGCCTGAAGCAGGTCAGCACGGATTTCGTCGCCGCCCGACGCGCGGCGCTGGCGGCGGAGACGATCACCACGGCGCCGGCCTATCGCTGGGGGCAGGTGCTGAAGCTGCGGCTGCGGGAGGATCTTCTCGCCGACGACGCGTTCTGGCGCGCGCGCCGGGCGCAGGGTCAGGCGTCGTCGCCGCACCGCTTCTTCCGCGACGGCTGGTCGTGGCACGAGCCCTGGGGCGTGTGGAGCGACGGCGCGCGGGCGCGGCTCGCCTTCGCGCCGGTGGTGCCGCCGGTCGGCGACGTGCGGCTGTCGATGCGGGCGCGCGGCGCGGTGCGGGCGGCGGATCGGCCCCAGTCGGTCGAGGTCCGGGTCGGCGATCGGCCGGTGGGCGTCGTCGAATTCGACCGCAACAACGCCACGGTGCCGCGCGAGGTGGTCGTTCCGGGCGATCTCGTCCGCGCCGCGCCGATCCTCGAGATCGTCTTCGTCGTCGCCGATCCGGTCGTGCCCCACGCGCTCGGTCGTTCGGCCGATCTGCGCCGCCTCGGCATCGGCATCGCCGAGCTGACGCTCCACGACACGGCCGGCGACGATCCCGCCGTCGCGAGGGATCAGGACGTCGCCGAATAGTCGCCCTCGAGGGCGGTCCAGAAGCGCTCGACCAGCGGTCGGCTCTTCTGCGGCGAGCGGAAGAGGCGGATGTCCATCGTCGCCTCGGGCAGATCGGGCAGCGCCACCAGCGTGCCGTGGGCGAGTTCGGCGGCGATCGATCCCGCCGGCAGCCAGGCGATGCCGTGGCCGAGCAGCGCCATGGCCTTGAGCGCGTCGGCCATCGGGTTCTCGAACACCGGCGTCAGCCGTTCGCGGTCGGCAAAGCCCGCGAGCGTCACCTCGGTCAGGCGGCCGAGGAAGGATTCCGGCGTGTAGGCGAGGAAGGGGATGTCGCCGTCGCCCGTCCGCGGGTCGATCAGCGGGCGCCCGTCGGGGTCGGGGGCGGCGACCGCCACCAGCCGGTCGGTGCCGAGCGCCAGCGACGGGTAGCGCAGCGGATCGAGCAGCACCGGCACCTTCGGGTGCGTCATGGTCAGCATGAAGTCGACGGCGCCGTCGACCAGCGCCTGGATGGCGTCGTGGAAGTTCTCGACCCGAAGGCGCGGCCAGACCGCGCCGTGGCGGGCGATGACGCCCTTGAGCCAGCCGGGGAAGAAGCTCGTCGTCAGCACGTGCAGCGAGACGATCGAGATCGATCCCTCGCCGCGGGCGCGTCTGGCGCGCAAGAGGGCGCGTTGCTGGCGCAGCGCCCTCACCACCTCGTCGGCGGTCTCGCGGAATTCGCCGCCGGCGGCCGTCAGCGTCGTCGGATAGACCGAGCGGTCGACGAGGTCGACGCCGAGCCATTGCTCGAGCTGGCGGATGCGGCGGGAAAAGGCGGACTGGGTGACGTTGCGCTCCTCCGCCGCGCGCGAGAAGGAGCGCGTCTCGGCGAGCACCAGGAAGTCCTCGAGCCACTTCAGTTCCATGCCGATCCCCTTCGTCGCGAGCGAAACTCCAGGAGGCGCGCCCGCTGCCTCCGAGGCGGTGGGTGACGTTATTCCGAAATTGCATAACCCATTCCGTCTTTGGTGTTGGGTCGGGGCGGGAAAAATGTCAAGTCTATAGGCGTCGGACACGATCTCCCGAATACCGGGAGGGTCCGGGAGGCGAAAGTTCTCCGCGGATCGAGGTGCCGACGAATACGTGATCGATACGAAGGCCGAGCATCGGATTCGGTGAGCGCATCGGGCGAATACGCTCGCGGCGACGCCATACCCATGTCCTCGGCCGTTGGAGGAACGTCGACATCATGAATACCGCGTTTCGCATGCCGGTTTCGCTGCCCGTCGCCACCACGCTGATCAACCCCGATGTGGCGCCCTGGGCGATGTTCCTCGAACAGATCGATCGCATCGAGCCGCATCTGGGGCCGCTGGCGCGCTGGACGGAGACGCTGCGGCGGCCGCGCCGGATGCTGACCGTCGACGTGCCCGTCCGTCTCGACGACGGCCGCGTCGCCCATTTCGAGGGCTGGCGGGTCCATCACAACACCTCGCGCGGACCGGCCAAGGGCGGCGTGCGCTATCACCCCGACGCCTCGCTGGCGGAAGTCGCCGCGCTCGCCGGCTGGATGACGCTGAAGAACGCGCTGGTGAACCTGCCCTTCGGCGGCGGCAAGGGTGCGGTCCGGGTCGATCCGGCGCAGCTCTCGCTCGGTGAACTGGAACGGCTGACGCGGCGCTACACCAGCGAGATCGCCATCCTGCTCGGCCCCGACAAGGACATTCCGGCGCCGGACGTGAACACCAATCCGCAGGTCATGGCCTGGATGATGGACACCTATTCGGCGACCGTCGGCCACATGACGACCGGCGTCGTCACCGGCAAGCCGGAATCGCTCGGCGGTTCGCTCGGCCGGAGCGACGCGACCGGCCACGGCGTCTTCATCGTGGCTGCGCGGGCGGCGGCGAAGCTCGGTCTGGCGATCGAGGGCGCGGCGGTGGCGGTGCAGGGCTTCGGCAACGTCGGCGGAGCCGCGGCGCGGTTCTTCCATGCGGCGGGCGCCCGGATCGTCGCGGTGCAGGACGTCCAGGGCACGCTGATTTCGCAGGCCGGCATCGATCCGGTGGCGCTGACGGCGCATCTGGCGAAGGGCGGCACCTTCGGCGAGTTCGCCGGCGCCGAGCATGCGACCCGCGAGGCCTTCTGGCGGGTGCGTTCCGACATCCTGGTGCCGGCGGCGCTCGAGAACCAGATCACCGAGGAGATCGCGGCGACGGTTCCGACCCGTCTGATCGTCGAGGGCGCCAACGGCCCGACGACGCCGGCCGCCGACGACGTGCTCGCCGATCGCGGCATCGTCGTGGTGCCGGACATTCTCGCCAATTCCGGCGGCGTGGTCGTGTCCTACTTCGAGTGGGTGCAGGACTTCTCGTCGTTCTTCTGGGGGCTGGACGAGATCGACGGGCGGCTGCGCACCATCCTCGACCATGCCTTCGAGGCGACCTGGGCCGCCCACGAGGAAACCGGCCTGCCGCTGCGCTCGGCGGCGCAGCTGCTGGCCTGCCGCCGCGTTCTGGCGGCGCGCGAACAGCGCGGCATCTATCCGTGAGGATGGGACGGGCGGCGCCCTCGGGAACGCGAGGCGTCGTCACCTCTCACCCTCCCATCAGGGGAGGGTGCCGAGCATCGCGAGGCGGGTGGGGTTCGGCGGTTCGGGATTCGAGGGCGCCGGCGGGTTCGTTGCCGAGTTTCGGCGGAGCCTCCGACATGCCTCGTGCCCGCAGAGATCTCTAGCTTCGGCCCGAAAGGGATCGGATCGACGTTCGTGCGCGATGCTTCGAGACGGCGCCCTTCGGGCGCCTCCTCAGCATGAGGCGTTTGCATTTCCTCGGCAATCGCCGGCGCCTCATCCTGAGGAGCGCCGCAGGCGCGTCTCGAAGGATCGCGCACGGCGGCGCTGTCACCCCACCCCCTGCCCCTCCCCTGATGGGAGGGGGGATTTGTGCCGCAGTGTCTGTAGCAGTCGGACCTCCTCCGTCCGGCGCTGCCAGCCCCCTCAGCCCGTGTTCCTGAGCCCCGCGGCGATGCCGTTGATGGTGATCAGGATGCCGCGCTGGGTCTTCTCCTCGCGCGAGCCGGCGCGCCAGCGGCGCAGCAGTTCGACCTGGAGATGGTTGAGCGGCGCGATGTAGGCGAAGCGGTGGGCGATCGAGCGGGCGAGCGTCCGGTTGTCGGCGAGCCGCTCCGCCGTCCCGGTGATCAGCGTCAGTGCGTCGACCGTGCGGGTCCACTCGGCGCGGATCTCGGCGAAGACCTTTTCCGCCAGCGCCCGGTCGGGCACCAGTTCGGCGTAGCGCTGGGCGACCCGCAGGTCGGCCTTGGCCAGCACCATGTCCATGTTGGAGACGAGGGTGCGGAAGAACGGCCACTCGACGTACATCCGCTTCAGGAGCGCGCCGTTGGTCTCGGGGTCTTCCGCGAGGATCGCGGCGATCGCCGAACCGAAGCCGTACCAGCCCGGCAGCGTCACGCGGCTCTGACCCCAGGAGAAGCCCCAGGGAATGGCGCGCAGATCCTCGATCGCCCGCGTCGCCTTGCGCGAGGCGGGGCGCGAACCGATGTTCAGCTGGGCGATCTCGGCGATGGGCGTCGCGGCGAAGAAATAGTCGACGAAGCCCTCGGTCTCGTAGACCAGCGCGCGATAGGCGGCGCGGCTGGCATCCGACAGGCGCGCCGCGAGGTCGAAGAACTCGCTCGGCGCGGTCTCCTTGCGCTGGAGGAGCGACGCCTCGAGGGCGGCGGCCATCAGCGTCTCGAGATTGCGACGGCCGATTTCCGGGTTGGCGTATTTGGCGTTGATCACCTCGCCCTGTTCGGTGAGGCGGATCTGACCCTTCACCGTGCCGGGCGGCTGGGCGACGATCGCCTCGTAGGACGGGCCACCGCCGCGACCGACGGCGCCGCCGCGGCCGTGGAACAGGCGCATCGCGATGCCGGGCTTGCCCTCGAAGACGCGGGCGAGCGCGGTCGAGGCGCGGTAGAGCTCCCAGGTCGAGGTGAAGTAGCCGCCGTCCTTGTTGCTGTCGGAGTAGCCGAGCATGATGTCCTGCTCGGCGCCCGACGAGCGCACCATCGCCTCGATGCCGGGCAGATCATAGAAGGCGCGCATGATCGGTTCGGCGGCGCGCAGGTCGTCGATGGTCTCGAACAGCGGCGCGACGATCAGCTCGACCACGGCGCCGGCCCCGACCGTGCCGCGCATCAGGCCGCATTCCTTCTGCAGCAGCAGCACTTCGAGGAGGTCGGAGACGGTCTCGGTATGGCTGATGATGTAGTGGCGGATGGCGTCCGGGCCGAAGTCGGCGCGCAGGCGCCGCGCCGTCTCGAAGATCTCGAGTTCGCCGGTGGTCAGCGCCGAATAGGTCGTGTTGGGTACGCGAAGCGGGCGCGGGTCGGCGAGGAGCTTCATCAGCAGCGTCTGGCGTGCCGCCTCGTCGAGGGCGAGATAGTCGGCCTCGACCTTCGCGGTCGCCAGCAGCTCGGCCACCACCTGCTCGTGCTGGTCGGAACTCTGGCGCAGGTCGGTCGTCGCCAGATGGAAGCCGAAGACCTCGACGGCGCGCACCAGCGGCGACAGCCGGATCGGCAGCAGCAGCGCGCCGTGATGGCGGCGCAGCGAATCCTCGACGACCTTGAGATCGGCGAGGAAGGCGGCGGCGCTCGGATATGGTTCGACGGCGGCGATGACGCCGCGCGGCGCCTTCTTGCCGGTGAGCTTCTCGCAGGTCGCGGCGAGGCGCGAGTAGATGCCGACCAGGGCGCGGCGATAGGGCTCGTCGCTGCGCTGGGCGTTCTTGTCGGGCGAGGCCTCGGCGAGCGTGTGCAGCTCTGCCGAATGGGGCACCAGGATGCCGGAGACCGAGAGCTCGCGGCCCAGGTGGTGCAGCTCCTCGAGATAGTGCTCGAAGGCGACTTCCGCCTGGCTCGTCAGGGCCTTGACCAGGGTGGGGGCGGTGACGTTGGGGTTGCCGTCGCGGTCGCCGCCGATCCAGTTGCCCATCCGGAAAAAGGGGGCGACCGGCTTGCCGAGCAGGTCCTCGAGATCGGCGTAGAGCTTGGGGATCTCGGTCAGGAAGGTCGAACGGTAGTAGCCGAGCGCGTTCTCGATCTCGTCCTCGACCGTCAGCTTGACGAAGCGCAGGATGCGGGTCTGCCACAGCTGGGCGATGCGGGCGCGGATCTTGGTGCCGTTGGCGGCGAGATCGCGCGGGTTCTTCAGCCGGTCGCGCTCGGCCAGAAGGGCCGCGATGGCGCGCTCGGCGTCGAGGATCGACTGGCGCTGCACCTCGGTCGGGTGGGCGGTCAGCACCGGCGACACCCAGGCGCGCTGGAGGGCGCGGGAGACCGCGGCGGCGTCGATGCCGGCCTCCTGGAAACGATCGAAGGCCTTGGCGAGACTGCCGTTGCGCTTCTCGTCGCGCTCGTGGTGGACGGCGCGGCGGCGCAGGTGGTGGCAGTCCTCGGCGAGGTTGGCGAGGTGCGAGAAATAGGTGAAGGCGCGGATCACCGACACGGTCTCGGACGGCGACAGGCGCTGCAGCAGCGCGTCGAGATTGCCGGCCGCCACCGGATCGGCGTCGCGCTGCCAGGCGACCGAGAGGCGGCGGATCGCCTCGACCACCTCGAAGGCGGCCTCGCCGTCCTGTTCGCGCACGATGTCGCCGAGGAACTGGCCGAGCATGCGGATGTCCTCGAAGAGAGGCGCGTCCTTCTCCTGTTCGGCGATGGCGTCGGGCGTGGTCATGGGCGGGGTCTCTCGGGGCTCGGTCTCGGCGTCGGGGCGTGCCGTACGAACCGATGTGAACACGAATTGCGGGCAGCTGGCAATGATGCCGCAGCCTCAAGAAATTGCATTTTCGCCATGCATCTCGAAGACTTGTCCGCGCCGGCGGCGGGCGTCGCGGCGGATCGCGGCCTCGGGGAAGGTGAGGGCCCGTTCGGCCGCGCTCGCGTCGCGGCGGTCGAGCAGGCGGTCGACGGCGTCGGGCGCCGCGCCGGCCTCGAGCAGCAGGCGGCAGGGGAAGTGCGTCGCGGCGTAGAGCAGCGCCGCGTCCGTCGGGTCGTGGGCGGAGACGTCGGCGGCGAAGGCGGCGAGCGCCGGGCGGATGTCGTCGAGGCGACGGGCGAGGGCATCGACGTCGAGCCCGTGGAGGCCCGAGAGCCGCGAGCGGACGAAGGCGGCGCTGCGCCGAAAGGCTGCGAGATCGGTGACGGATGCCATGGCGGCGTCTCCCTCGTCGAGCCGTCGCGACCGGCCGACGGGCGGAGGTCCCGTCGCGATCGGTCGCAAGACATATGACGTCATATGTGTAATCGATTTCAACCGTTTCGTCCACCGCTGCCAAAAATGCGGACGCCCGGCCCGCGGGGAGCGGGTCGGGCGTGACGCTGAAGAGTGATACCGGTGGGGGCGCGCGCCGCTCAGGCGTGGGCGGTTTCGTCGACGCCGCGGACCGAGCTCATGATCAGCTTCTGCATCAGGATGAAGACGAAGAGCAGGGCGCCGACGACGATGCGGATCCACCAGCTGTCGAGCGAGCCGTCGAAGACGATCAGCGTCTGGATCAGCCCCTGGATCAGCCCGCCGAAGACCGTGCCGGCGACGAGGCCGACGCCTCCGGTGAGCAGGGTTCCGCCGATCACCACCGAGGCGATGGCGTCGAGTTCGACACCGGTCGCGGCCAAGGGATAGCCGGAGGCGGTGTAGAGCGCGTAGGTCGCCCCGGCGAGGGCGCCGAAGACGCCGTTCAGCGCGTAGACGCCGACGATGGTGCGCCGCACCGGCACGCCGAGGAGGAGCGCCGAGGTGGCGTCGCCGCCGACGGCGTAGATGTCGGCGCCGAAGCGGGTGCGATGGGCGATGACCAGTGCCACGGCGAGGGCGGCGAGCATCATCAGCGCCGGGCCGGAGATCCAGCCGTCGCCGGGCAGCGGGATCTGGAACTCGGAGAAGGCATCGACGAAGGGGTGTTTGATCGGGATCGAGTCGAGGCTGATGACGAAGCACAGGCCGCGCAGCATGAACATGGCGGTCAGCGTCATGATGAAGGGTTGGATCTGGAAGGTGGCGATGGCCCAGCCCATCGCCGCGCCGAGCACCAGACCGAAGACCAGCATCGCCGCGATCGCCGCCAGCGGATGCCAGCCGTGGGCGATCAGCGTCGCCATCGCCAGACCGACGAAGCCGATCATCGAGCCGACCGACAGGTCGATGCCGCCCGACAGGATGACGAAGGTCATGCCGAGGCCGGCGATGATGACGAAGGCGTTGTCGGTCAACAGGTTGCCGAAGACGCGGGACGACAGGAAGTGGTCGAACCACAGCCCGCCCGCGCCGTAGAGCAGGACGAAGACCACGATCGTCGCGAAGATCGGGAGCCGGCGTTCTCTCATGGCGTGACCTTTCGACGGGCGACGAGGCGGCGCAGCTCGGCGCGCAGCGCCGGGGCCTGGAGCAGCAGGACGGCGAGGATGACCACGGCCTTGACGACGAGGTTGTATTCCGGCGGCAGGCCGCTCATCAGGATCGAGGTGGTCAACGACTGGATGATCAGCACGCCGACCAGCGTGGTGGCGAGGAAGATGCGCCCGCCGTTGAGCGAGGCACCGCCCAGCACCACGGCGAGGATGGCGTCGAGTTCCGACCACAGGCCGGCGGTGACGGCGTCGGAGGCGCGCACGTCGCCGGTGATGACGACGCCGGCCAGCGCCGCGGTGACGCCGCAGATGGCATAGGCCCCGAGCGTCACGGCGCGGGTGCCGACGCCGGCGAGCCGGGCGGCCGAGGCATTGGCGCCGACCGCCTCGACGAAGAGACCGTAGGCGGTGCGCCTGAGCAGCAGCCACAGCACGAAGACGACGCCGGCGACCAGGAACAGCCGCGACGGGATCACCCAGACGCGGCCGGTCGCCAGCGCCGAGAAGAACTCGGAGCGGAAGGTCGGGATCCGGCCGCCGTTGATCATCTGGGCGATGCCGCGGCCGGCGACCATCAGGATCAGCGTGGCGATGATCGGCTGGATGCCGAGGACGGCGACGAGGAAGCCGTTCCACAGGCCGCACAGCAGACCGACGCCGAGCGTGGCGGCGATCACCAGCCAGGGATCGACCCCGGCATGGACGAAATGCGCCATCACCGCGCCGGCGATGGCGATCACCGAGCCGACCGACAGGTCGATGCCGCGAGCGCCGATCACCACGGCCATGCCCAGCGCCACCAGGGCGATCGGCGTGCCGCGGTAGAGGATGTCGATCGTCGAGCCGTAGAGCCGCCCCTCGACCAGACGGATCGAGAAGAAGCTCGGCGAGATGAACCAGTCGACCACCAGGATCGCCGCCAGCGCCAGCAGCGGCCAGACGGCGGCGGGAATGGTGCGTCGGGCGGGACGGGCGGCGGCGGGCGGTGCGGCCGGCGGGGCGGCGGGCACGGTGTCGTCGGACGGGGTCGGGGTCATGGTCATCCGGGTCATCTGCTGGCGATCGCCTCCACGATGGCCGACCGCGTCACCGCGTCACCGGCGATCTCGCAGACCTTGCGACGGTCGCGCATGACGACGACACGGTGGGAGAAGGCGACGATCTCGTCGAGTTCCGAAGAGGCGACCAGCAGCGCCAGCCCCTCGCCGCACAGCCGGCGGATCAGGGCGACGATCTCGGCATGGGCGCCGATGTCGATGCCGCGGGTCGGCTCGTCGAGGATGAGGAGGCGCGGGCGGGCGGCCAGCCAGCGGGCGAGGATCACCTTCTGCTGGTTGCCGCCGGAGAGCTGGCCAACCGGCTTCTCGGCGTCCGGCGTGGCGATGCCGAGGGCGGCGATCATCTCGCGGGCGAGGCGGTCCTGTTCGGCGGCGCCGATGCGGTTCCACCAGCCGCGACGGGACTGCAGCGCGAGGATCAGGTTCTCGCGCACGCTGAGCTCGAGGATCAGGCCCTCGTGCTTGCGGTCCTCCGGGCAGAAACCGAAGCCGAGGCGGATCGCCTGACCGGGCGAGCGCAGGGAGACGGGCTCGCCCGCCACCCGGAGGCGGCCGCGATCGGCGCGTACGGCGCCGAAGATCAGTTTCGCCGTCTCGGTGCGGCCGGAGCCGAGCAGGCCGGCGAGGCCGACGACTTCGCCGGCGCGGACGGAGAGATCGACCGGCTCGATCCAGCGGGCCTTGCCGAAGCCTTCGGCCGCCACCACCGGGTCCGAGGTCGGATCGAAGCGGGCCTCGGGACGGGTCGCCTCGACCTCGGCCGCCAGCGCACGGCCGAGCATCAGCGTGACGAGGCGCATGCGCGGCATCGCCGCCACCGTGTCGGAGCCGGCGAAACGACCGTTCCGCAGCACGGTGATGCGATCCGAGACGGCATAGACCTGTTCGATGAAGTGGGTGATGAAGACGATCGCGATGCCCTTGGCGCGGATGTCGCGCAGCACGCCGAACAGGCGTTCGACCTCGGCGGCGTCGAGGCTGGCGGTCGGCTCGTCGAGGACGAGGACGCCGGTCTCGCGGTCGAGGGCGCGGGCGATGGCGACCAACTGCTGGATCGCCAGCGAATAGGAGCCGAGCGAGCGATCGAGGTCGAGATCGAGGCCGAGGCGGGCGAGCGCGCCGCGGGCGCGTTCCCGGGCACCCTTCCACGACACGAGGCCGAAACGGGTCGGCTGGCGGCCCAGCGTGAGGTTCTCGGCGACCGTCATGGTCGGGACGAGGTTGACCTCCTGATAGACCGTGGCGATGCCGAGGTCCTGGGCCGCGGCGGGGCTCTCCGGGCGAATGGTGACGCCGTCGAGTTCGATGGTGCCGGCATCGGCGGGATGCACCCCGGTCAGGACCTTCACCAGGGTCGACTTGCCGGCGCCGTTCTCGCCGAGCAGGGCGTGAATCTCACCCGGCACCAGGGTGAAGTCGACGCCGTCGAGCGCCTTCACGCCGGGAAACGTCTTGGTGATGCCTCGCATGGCGATGCGCGGCGTCGCGTCCGTCATCATGTCACCCCTTCGCTCGTCGTCCGTCGGGACCGACGCGTGTCGTTCCCGGCTCGCAGTCGTCTCCGCGCGGGAGGCGAGGGGGCGTTCCGGCGCCCCGCCGCTTCCCGCGCGAAGTCGGGGTTCACTTGATGCCGCGCTTGGTGATCTCGGCGGCGGCGTCGGCCTGGGTGTGGAGGTCGCTGTCGATCTTCACCCACTTCGGCCAGTCGTGCTTGCCCTTCAGATAGGCTTCGACGACGGTGTAGATGTCCTTGCCGATGTCGGAGCGCAGCTCGACCGAGGCGTTCGCCTCGCCGGCCGCCATCGCCTTGAACATGTCCGGCACGCTGTCGACCGACACCATCAGCACGTCCTTGCCCGGCTTCAGACCGGCTTCCTTCATCGCCTGGATGGCGCCGAGGAGCATGTTGTCGTTGTGGGCGTAGACCGCGCAGATGCCCTTGAAGCCGTTGGTCGCCTTGATGAAGCTCTCGGCCACTTCCTTGCCTTCGGCGGTGGTGAAGTTGCCGGACTGCGACTTGACGATCTTCATGTCGGGGAAGTTCGCCGTGATCGACTCGAAGCCCTTCTTGCGCTGGATCGCCGGGGCGGAGCCGACGGTGCCCTGCAGCTCGGCGATGTCGCACTTGCCCTTGGTCGCCTGGGCGAGCCAGGCACCGGCGAGACGACCCTCGAGGTTGAAGTCGGCGGAGATGCGGGTGACGAACAGGTCCTTGTCGCTGTCGACGTCGCGGTCGGCGAGGAAGACCGGGATCTTGGCCTGTTTGGCTTCCTTCAGAACGGCATCCCAGCCGGTGACGACGACGGGCGCGATGATGATCGCGTCGACCTTCTGGGCGATGAAGGAACGAACCGCCTTCAGCTGGTTCTCTTCCTTGCCCTGGGCGTCGGAGAACTTCAGGTCGATGCCGCGCTTGGCCGCCTCGTCCTTCATGTCCTTGGAGAAGGCGGGACGCCAGTCGCCTTCCGAGCCCACCTGCGAGAAGCCGATGGTCAGGGCGGACGCCGAGCCGGACGCGAATGCGAGGCCGAGCCCGAAGGTCACGGCGGCGAGCAGATCGAATTTCTTCATCGTTCCTCCTACCGGCCTTCCGGCCGATCATCGCCGAGGGAGGATACGAATGCGTCGGGAGCCCTTCCGAACCACGATCGATCGTGCGCGCCGTCATCCTCTCCCGACCAGGGAGAAGGCATGCGCTCCCCTACCGGAGCGCGGCTCACGCGATCGGTTCGTGGCGCGATGCCGACGCGCTCGGGTGGGACGAGCGGCGGGAACGGCGGACCGTCCCCCCGACGGCATCATGGACGTTTCGTCGACGAACCGAGACGACCCTCGACCGAGAGGACCGTCGCGGATGTATGCAATCCGACCCGTACGCAGACGGCTCGAGCCGTGCGTTAGTCTTTAGTCGAAGTGCGATGTCGAGCGTTCGGACGTCCTTCAGAAAAGAATCTCGGGCATTCGCGCTGTTCCTCCGCCGGTTCATCCAATGGACGACTGTCATGGCCGGCCGGATTGTTTTGTTGGCTTGGCCGACCATTGACACCTGCAAGGCGAGACCGCTTGCAAGGGCATTGAAATGGTACCTCTTGCGCGGGCGGTCGCAACGAGTCGATTTGGCTAATTACATGGACGATCCTGTCGCGAAGCTGCGACAATCGGGCCACCCGCAGTGCCGACGGGCGGTGCCGCGCCGCGGGCTCGGGCGGTCGCAGGGCGGCGGCCGGGCCTTTTCGGCGCCGCTTCGACCCGACCGTCACGGTCACGTGACGTCAACCGGCGCGGAGCGCGATCCAGTCCGGCACGCGGGCCGGCGTCGCGACGCGCCAGCGGCCGTCCGCCTCGACCATGCCGTGGTCGGCGGGGAAGGCGGCGCAGGTCCTGTTGCGGCCGGTGTCGACGAGCAGGGCCGCTTCGACGCCGTGGGCGGCCTCGAGGTGGGCGAGGAAGGCGGTCTCGATGCCGAGGCCGAAGACGCGGCAGGAGAGCACCATCTGCTCCAGCACCCGGTCGCGCAGCACGGCGACGGAGACGAGGCCGTTGTCGCCGAATCGGTCGGCGGCGCGCAGGCCGACGAGCGTGCCGCCTTCGGCGAAGAGGGCGCCGATCTCGGCATCCGACCAGCGCCTGCCGGTGGTGTTGAACTGGTTGGTCTTGTTCAGCAGTTCGAAGGCGCGGGCGAAGTCGGCATCGCTCTTGGCGGCGATCGGGCGGATTGCAACGGCGACGGCGAGATCGCGCAGCCAGTCTTCGCGCGACTGGCCGGCGGCGGCCTCGTCGCGCTTCTGCTTGGCGGCGATCAGGGCGGTGCGGGCGGTCGATTCGGCCGTCACCGCGGCGACCTGGGTGTGCGGCGAATGGAGAATGTGGGCGCGCCACAGGCTCTCGTCGCCGCTGAGCGTCCGGATCTCGGGCAGCGCGCGCGTCACCTCGTCGATCTCGCGCGGATTGTCGTCGACGAAGAGGACGTTGCCGGGCAGGAGATTGGTCGCGGCCAGGATGCGGCGGATGCTCTCCGACTTCGGACCCCAGTTGATCTCGAGGGCGCAGAAGTCGTCGATCCGCAGACGATCGCCCCAGACCCTGGCGAAGCGGGCGAGGGTCTCGTCGTGGTCGTTCTTGGAGGCGATCGCCAGGAGGCCGCCGCGGCGCTTGAACTCGAGCAGCGCCTCGGCATAGCCGAGCGGCCAGCCCTCGACGTGTTCGTGCGGCACGATCTCGTCGAACTCGGCCAGCACGCCGCGCCACAGCGTGTTGTCGAGGTCGGTGACGATCAACTTGATCGGCCTGGGCTGGGCGAGCACCACGAGGGCGCGGTGGAGGCGGACGACGAGTGCGGTGTGGAACTCGTCCGACAGCCGGCCCTTGATGCCGCCGTGGGTGAAGTGGTTGGTCCAGCCGTCGCTCAGGTCGCGGTCGCCGAGATGGTGCAGGACGTCGTTGAGCTCGAGGTAGTGGCAGGTCGGATCGGCCTCGAGCGCGTCGGCCATGGCGTCGTTCAGGAGCGTGACGACGCGGTGGAGCGAGCGGCGGCGGCCGTTCAGCAGCAGGCCCTGATAGGTGCTCGGCGGTTCGATGAAGCCGACGACGAAGACCGGCGCGCGGCCGGCGACGGCGGCCGAGATGTCGGCGACGATGCGTTCGACCCCGGCGCGGTGGGCGGCGACGAAGGCGTCGAAGGCGGCGTCGTCGGCGATGCGGGCATGGGCGAGGTCGTCGCCGAAGAGGCCGCGCAGGTTGGGCGTGACGACGACCGCGTCGAAGCCCGCCCAGTCGAGATCGGGAAAGCCGGCGGCCGGGTGGCTCGAATAGAGATGGCTCTCGACCGTGTCGCCCGCCGCCTCGAAGGCGCGGGAGAGCTTGTCGGTCATGCAGGTGCCGAGGAGCGCGATGCGCAGCGGCTTGGCGAAGGCCTCCGGGCAGCCCTCGCGGGTGATGCCGAGATGGTCGTGGCGCATCGCGCCGACGTGGCGGCGAAGCCAGCGCGACAGCCTGATCCTGAGCCGCTGCAGCATGTCGTTTCCGTCGTCCGATCGATCGCCGCGGGAGCGGCCCCGCGGCGATGGTTACAGCATGGCGTCGGGCCTGCCAATCGAGCGGGCCGCGGCCTCACGCGGCGGCGCGTGGACGCAGGAGCGCCGCCAACGCGCCGAGCCAGAGGGCGACCAGCGCGGCCGTGGCGATGCCCGACCAGAGGGCGAAGTCGTAGAGCACGCGGCCGACGAGGTCCTTGTTGACGGCGATCGCCACCACGACCGCGACGCCGAGGGTCGCGGCCGAGACGCGGTCGCCGGCGCGCACCGCCCGGTGGGCGAGGAGGACCGCGGCGGGGGCGACGATCGGGAAATGGGCGAGGCCCGACATCAGCGAGAAGGCGAGCATCAGCAACGGCACGATCGCCAGTTCGACGGCCCGCGCCTCGCGCTCGGCCGCTTCGCCGGCGGCCGTCGCCCGGCGGTTCCGCGCGGCGATCCAGGAGACGGCGAAGGTCGCGATGCCCATGGCGCCCATCACCGCGTAGGTCGCGAGCTTCAGCGGCCGGGCCTCGACCATCGCGGCGGCGGCGGAGACGACGGCCTCGCCGCCGGCGACCGAGAAGCGGGTGTTGACCAGCCGCTGGATCGTGCCGCCGAGCGACTGGTTGTAGATGTTGTGGGTGGCGGTGGTCGCCCAGGCGCCGAGCGTGGCGTTCATGTCGGCGGCGGGCAGCACGTGCCGCTTCAGCCACAGCGTCACCCAGGCGCCCTCGGGGGCAGGGTGGACGAGGTCGGGCAGCAGGGCGGCGACGGCGACGGTCGCGAGCAGCGCGATCGTCGCGCGGGCGTCGCGGCGCCACAGGAAATAGACGAGGAAGAGCAGCGGCGGCCCCTTGATCGAGGCGCCGAGCCCGATCAGCACGCCGGCGAGGAGCGAGCGGCCGCGCCAGTGGGCCAGCATGCCGGCGGCGACGAAGGCGTCGATCACCAGATCGGCCTGCTGGTGCAGCACGGTGTTCCAGGCGTAGGGGGCGGCCGCGATCACGCCGAGGGCGGCGATCGTCCAGGCGGCGCGGTTGTCACGCGTCGGATCGCCGAGGGCGGTCTCGCCGGCGAGCCGCCAGGAGACGAGGGCGACGATGCCGATCGCCGCGACGTTGACGACGTAGAAGGCGAGGCGCGTCGCCCATTCCGGCAGCGGCACGAAGGGCAGGCCGAGGATCGTCCCGAAGGGCGGATAGAGGTAGAGCGTGCCGACGTGGTAGAAATCCTCACCGCGGACGAGCTGGCGCGAGGCGAGGACGAAGACCTGCGCCCATTCGGCGTCCGGCCGGATCACCATCATCGCCGCCACCACGACGAAGGCGATCGCCCCGATGCCGCCGGCGAGCGGCTTCCACCGCGTCGCGATCCACCCGAAATCCATCACGCTCGTCCTCCCGGGTCGTCGCCCACGGCCATCCGCGACATGGGCTTATCATCCCGCGGCGCCGGAGCAATCCCCCTCGGCGGCGGCGTCCGGTCGCTCAGGCGTAGCGCAGCGGCACGGCGGTGGTGAACTTCATCTCCTCCATGGCGATGAAGGAGGTGATGTCGGTGAAGTCGAGCCGCGTGATCAGCTGCTTGTAGACGGCGTCGTAGATCTCGACCGAGGGGACGACGAGGCGCAGCAGATAGTCCATCTCGCCGGTCAGGCGGTAGGCCTCGACGATCTCGGGAATGTCGGAGATCGCCTTGCGGAAGGCCTCCAGCCACTCGATCGAATGGCGCGAGGTGCGAACGCCGACGAAGACCGTGGTACCGACGTTGGCGCGGCGGCGGTCGATCAGCGCGACGCGGCGGGAGATCAGCCCGTGGTCCTCGAGCGCCTTGATGCGGCGCCAGCAGGCGGAGACCGAGAGGCCGACCGTGTCGGCGAGATCGGCCACGGCGACGGTGGCGTCCTCCTGCAGCTCCTCGAGAATTCTCCTGTCGCGAATGTCGAGCACGACGCGCTCCATTTGTGCGTGTGACGAATTATGTGCAAATCAATGTCGCATGTTTTCGATATCATGCAATGAGTTTGCGTCGATGCCGGTTGTTTGTGCAAACGACGCGCATTCTCCGCATCGCTCCTGCGCTACCGTTTTTGCGTCGAACCCAAGACGGAGCAGGAAAGTGTCTCGCATCATCGGTCTGATCGGCGGCATGAGCTGGGAAAGCACCGCAACCTACTATCGTGAAATCAACGAGATGGTGCGCGACCGCCACGGCGGCCTCGTGTCCGCCGACATTCTCCTGCGCTCGGTCAACTTCGACGAGATCGTCGCGTTGCAGAAGGCCGGCGACTGGGTCGGCGCCGAGGCACGCCTCGCCGAGGCCGGTCGCGGTCTCGCCGGCGCCGGCGCCGGTTGCCTCCTCATCTGCACCAACACGATGCATCTCGTCGCCGACGGCGTCGAGCGCTCGGCCGGCGTGCCGCTGATCCACATCGTCGACGTGGTCGGGCGTGACCTGGCGGCAAGCGGGGTGAAGGCGCCGCTGCTTCTGGCGACGCGCTACACCATGGAACAGAATTTCTGGAAAGACCGTCTGCGGCGAAAGTTCGATCTCGACGTCATGGTGCCGGAAGAGCAGGATCGCGCCGTCGTCCACGACGTGATCTTCGACGAGCTCTGCCGTGGCGTGGTCAAGGAAACCTCCCGCCGTAGTTACATCACCATCATCGAGGCAGCCAAGGCGCGCGGTGCCGACAGCGTGATCTTCGGTTGTACCGAAATTGGACTTCTCATCAGTTCCGCCGATACCGATCTGCCGGTATTCGATTCCACCAAACTCCATGCCCGTGCCGCAGCCGATTTCTTCGACGGCCAGCTCGACATGGATCCCGTCGCCGCCTGACGACGTCTCTCCAGGACAAGCCGCATGCCCGTTCACGCCCAGCCCTTCCCGCCCTCGCTCTGGGCCGCCGTGACCCCGGACCGCCCCCCGGCGCCGGCGCTCGCGGGTGAAGTGCGGGCCGACGTCGCGATCGTCGGCGGCGGCATCACCGGCCTGTCCACCGCCCTCGAACTCGCCTCGCGTGGACGCTCCGTCGTCCTCGCCGAGGCGGCTTCGGTCGGCTGGGGCGCCTCGGGGCGCAACAACGGTCAGGTCATCCCGACCATGACGGGCGCCGAGCCGGACGGCATGGCGGTGCGCTTCGGCGAGACGGGCGAACGCTTCGCCCAGCTCGTCGCCGACAGCGCTACTCACGTCTTCGATCTGATCCGCCGCCACGGCATCGACTGCGAGGCGGTGCAGAACGGCTGGTTCCAGCCGGCCCATTCGCCGGGCCGGGTGAAGCTGTCGGCCGCTCGCGTCGAGGCCTGGGGACGGCGCGGCGCGCCGGTCCGCCTGCTCGACGCGGCCGAGACGGCGGCGCTGGTCGGCTCGAAGGACTGGTACGGCGGCATGCTCAATGCCTCCGGCGGTCATCTCAATCCGCTCGCCTACGTGCGTGGTCTGGCGAAGGCGGCGGAAGCCGCCGGCGCCCGGATCTTCGAGGGCACGGCGGTGACCGGTCTCGAGAGGGCCGGCGACGGCTGGCGGCTGACGACGGCCGGCGGCACGATCGTCGCCGACCGGGTGATGCTCGCCTCCAACGGCTACACCGACTGGTTCGCCCCCTCGCTCGCCCCGAAGATCGCGCATTCGCTGATCCCGGTGCTCTCCTGGCAGATGGCGACGGCGCCGCAGTCCGAGGCCGTCCGCGCGACGGTCCTGCCGGGGCTCCAGGCGCTCTCCGACACCCACGGCGATCTGCGCTTCTTCCGCTGGGACGCGCGCGGTCGCCTCGTCTCGGGCGGTGCGATGATCGTGCCCTTCGACGGCGCGCGGCGGCTGAAGGCGCTGATCGGCAAGCGCCTCGCCGGCATCTTCCCGCAGATGGGCGTGCCGTCCTTCGACTTCGTCTGGAACGGCCGCATCGGCATGACGCACGACCGCATGCCGCGGTTTCACCGCCTCGGAGAAGGTCTATGGACATGGGAGGCCTGCAACGGTCGCGGGGTGGCGCTCGCCTCCGCCCTCGGCCCGGTCTTCGCCGACGCGCTCGACGGCAAGCCGCAGAAGGATCTTCCCGTGCCGCTGACCGAGGTGCGTCCCTACGCGTTCCACGCCATCGCGAAGATCGTCGCACCGACGATGCTCGCCTGGTACCGCCACAAGGACGGGTGCGAGCCCGTCTGACGACGGGCCGCTCGACCCTCCCGCAATCCCGCAACGCGCAACCGACAGGAAGATCGAGATGACCGACAAATCCCCCTCCGGCCGCATGGTCCCGATCGAGTGGCTCCAGGGTGCCTTCACCATGCGCGCCGCGGCCTATGCCAACATGTTCGACGTGCTGCGCGATGCCTTCGGCACCGACAGGGCGGTCGAGCTGGTCGGCGAGGCGACCCGCCGCATGGGCGTGACCATGGGTGCCAAGTTCGCCGATCTCGGCCCGGCGAACCTCGTCGGCCTCAAGGACCGCTTCATCGGCGGCATCCCGGCGGTCGACGAGATCTTCGCCCCCGAGATCCGCCAGTGCGACGACGAGCGTCTCGAGATCAAGTTCCACCGCTGCCCGCTGAAGGAAGCCTGGCAGGCGATGGGGCGTTCGGAGGAAGACCTCGAACTCCTGTGCAAGGCCGGCGGCGCCATCGACGGCGGCCTCTTCAAGGCGGCCGGCTTCGTCTTCAAGGGCGAGACTTGGAAGCCGGGCGAAGAGGGTTGCTGCCGTCTGGTGGTCGAACCCGGCACCGCCGCCTGAGGCAAAGCAGTTTCGGAATTGACATTCCATCGGCCCCCTGAGGCCCTCGAGTGGAGAGAGAGCATGACGTTCACCCGCAGGACCATCGTCGGCTTCGCGCTGATCGCCCCCTTCGCCGCCGCACCGGCCCTTGCCGCCGACGCCATCCGTCTCGGCTACCAGCTGCCGCTGACCGGCAACACGGCGCAGTACGGCCAGGACTTCAAGACCGCCGCCGAGATCGCGCTCGAGCGCTTCAACGCCTCCGGCCGCCTGCCGGTCAAGGTCGAGATCGTGTTCGAGGACAGCCGCTCGGACGCCAAGGAAGGCGTGGCGATCGCCCGCAAGTTCGTCGACGACGAGAAGATCGTCGGCGTGCTCGGCGACTTCACCTCGGGCGTGTCGATGGCGGCGGCGCAGGTCTACAAGGAGGCCGGCATGCCGCAGCTCTCCCAGACCGCGTCGCACCCGGACTACGCCAAGATCTCGGAATGGCAGTTCCGCAACATCACGACGCAGGCCGGTGAGGGTCCCTTCAACGCCGACTGGATGCTCGGCAAGGGCATCAAGAAGGTCGCGGTGGTCGCCGAACAGACCGACTGGGGTCAGACCGTCACCAAGTACTTCTCCGAGCGCCTCACCGAGAAGGGCGGCACGGTCGTCCTGACCGAGTACTTCAACCGCGGTCTGCCGGACTTCCGCTCGCTGCTCACCAAGATCCAGCGCGAGAAGCCCGACGCGATCTACACCGGCTTCTTCTACGAGGACGGCGCCAACTTCCTGAAGCAGGCGAAGCAGGTCGGCCTCAACGTGCCGATCTGGTCGACGTCGGCGGCGCACAACCAGAAGATCATCGAGCTCGCCGGCGCCGATGCCGACGGTCTGTCGCTCACCACCAACTTCCTGCCCAACAGCCCCAAGCCGGAAGTGAAGAGCTTCGTCGAGGCCTGGGTGAAGGCGCGCGGTGCCGAGCCGGGTCAGTTCCCGGCGCAGGCCTTCGACGCCGTCAACATCATGCTCGAGGCGGTGGTGAAGACCTATCCGAAGACCACCCGCGCCTCGGTGCGCGACGCGCTCGCCGCCACCAAGGACTTCCCCGGCGTGACCGGCAAGACGACCTTCGGTCCGGACCGCGAGCCGGTGAAGTCGCTCTCCAAGGTGCGCGTCGTCGGCGGCGTCTTCACGCCGGTCGAGGACTGACGGCCCATCGGGAGCGGTTCGCCGCTCCCGCCCAGCCGCCGGGCGACCGGCGACCGATTGTTTCGACGCGACGCGAGGGGCTCAGCGTGTTCGATCCCTATTATCTGCAACAATTGGCCATCGGCCTGTCACAGGGGGTGATCTACGCCCTGATGGCGATCGGTTTCACGCTGATCTTCGGTGTGCTCAACGTCGTGAACTTCGCCCATGGCGAGGTCTACACGATCGGTGCCTTCGTCGGCCTGATCGTCGTCACCGCCTTCGCGCCGCCGCTGGTCGTGGTGCTGCTGATCGTCATGGCGGTCGGCGCGGCGCTGGGCTTCGGGCTCGAACGCATCGCCTTCAAGCCGTTCCGCCGCTTCTCCGACGAGGCGTCGCTGAAGTCGCGGGCGATGCGGGAATCGACGCTGATGTCGTCGCTGGCGGTGTCGATCGTCGCCCGTGAGGGGCTCGAGATCGCCTTCGGCTCGCAGATGCAGACGCTGCCCTTCGCGGCGCTGATCAACAAGCCGATCGCGCTCGGTCCGGTCACCATCGTCACCGGCGACCTGATCATCCTCGCCGTCGCCGCGGTGATGCTCGGATCGCTGCAGTATCTCCTGACGCGGACTCGCGCCGGCCTCGCCATCCGCGCCGTCTCGGCCAATCCGCTCGGCGCCAAATACGTCGGCATCGACACCGACCGCACCATCCTCTTCACCTTCGCCATCGGCTCGGCGATGGGGGCGGCGGCCGGCATCCTGGTCGGGCTCTACTACGGCGCGATCTTCCCGGCGATGGGCTTCGTGCCCGGCATCAAGGCCTTCGTCGCCATGGTGATGGGCGGGCTGTCGTCGATCCCCGGCGCGGTGATCTGCGCGCTGCTGCTCGGTCTCTCCGAAGGCATCGCCACCACCTTCGTCTCGTCGAACTGGGCCGACATGGTCGCCTACGGCTTCCTCGTCGTCACCCTGATCTTCTTCCCGCAGGGGCTCTTCGGAGCGGGGAGGGAACGTGTCTGAGATCTCGAAAAAGATGTCGCGCTCGGCGCTCGTGCCGCTCGCGCTCGTCCTCCTCGTCTTCGCCGTCGCGCCCGCGAGCCTCGCCTATTTCGGCAAGGGCTACTTCTTCCAGGTCGCCAATCTGGTGCTGATCTTCGCGCTTCTCGCCGCGTCGCTGCATCTGGTGACCGGTGTCGGCGGACTGCTCCACCTCGGCCATGCCGCCTTCTACGGCATCGGCGCCTATGTCGCCGCGCTGATGGGCTCGGAGCTGAAGCTCGGCTTCCTCTGGGGCCTGCCGGCCGCCGGCCTCGTCGCGGGCCTGCTCGCCTTCGTGGTGGCACTGCCGACGATGCGGCTGGTGTCGATCTACTTCGCGGTGGCGACGCTCGCCATCGGGCAGATGATCAACACGGTGCTGCTCAACTGGGTCTCGGTCACCAAGGGTCCGAACGGGGTGATGCTGTTCTCCGGCATCAAGCTCTTCGGCTGGTCGGTGAAGGGCGGTCTGCCGGTCTACTTCGTGGTGGCGGTGGTGGTCGGCCTGTCGATCTGGGCGCTGCATCGCCTCACCCACTCCTACTGGGGCAATGCGCTCAGGGCGCTGCGCGAGGACGACCAGTGCGCCGACGCCATGGGCATCGACACGGTGCGCCTCAAGATCGAGGTCTTCACGCTGTCGGCCTTCTTCGCCGGTCTCGCCGGTGCGCTCTGGGCCTACACGACCGGCTACGTCTCGCCCGGCGACTTCAACTTCTCCAACTCGATCCTGATCCTGGCGATGGTCGTCGTCGGCGGTCTCGGTTCGCTGCCCGGGGCGATCGTCGGAGCCGTGCTCCTGATCCTCCTGCCGGAGGTGCTGCGCTCCCTCGGCGATCTGCGCAACGTGATGGTCGGCATCGTGATGTTCGTCTCCATCCTCTTCCTGCCGAAGGGTCTCTTCGGCGAGGTCCCCGCGCTCACCTTCGCCCGTCGGGCGCTGGGACGGCGGTGGGCGGCTGCACCGGGCGAACGGGAGGTCGGCTGGAAATGACGCTGGTCGAAATCGAAAACGTCACCCGTCGCTTCGGTGGCCTGGTCGCGGTCGATGCCGTCACCACGAAGGTCGAGGCGGGCGAACTGGTCGGTCTGATCGGTCCCAACGGGGCGGGCAAGACGACGCTGTTCAACCTGATCTCGGGCTTCACCACGCTGTCGGAAGGCGTCGTCCGCTTCAAGGGCGAGGAGATCCAGGGGCTGAAGCCCTATGTGATCGCCTCGCGCGGCATGTCGCGGACCTTCCAGAACCTGCGCGTCTTCCCCAACATGTCGGTCTTCGACAACGTCTCGGTCGGCGCCGTCGGCAAGACGGGGATGTCGGCGGGGCGTGCGGTGTTCGGCGGCGCGGGTCGCGCCGAGGCGATCTCCCAGGCGACCTGGGAGGCGCTGGAACGCGTCGGGCTGACCGACGTGGCGCAGGAACTCGCCGCCAACCTCTCCTACGGCAAGCGCAAGTATCTCGAGATCGCGCGGGCGCTCGCCATGAAGCCCGACTTCCTGATCCTCGACGAACCCGCCGCCGGCCTCAACGACAGCGAGACGGCGGAACTCGCCCGCTTCATCCGCTCGCTCAACGCCGACGGCCTCGCCGTCATGCTGGTCGAGCACGACATGAACCTCGTCATGAGCATCTGCTCCCGCGTCGTCGTCCTGGCGTCGGGGCGCAAGATCGCCGATGCCGAACCCGACGTGGTGCGCGCCGATCCGGCGGTGCTCGAAGCCTATCTGGGGGTCGAGGAATGAGCCTGCTCGAAATCCGCGGCCTGACCGTCACCATGGGCATCCAGGAGATCCTGCACGGTGTCGACCTCGACGTGCCGGAAAAGGGCATCGTCGCCGTGCTCGGCTCGAACGGCGTCGGCAAGACGACGCTGATGCGGGCGATCTCCGGCATCTATCGACCGAAGGCGGGGTCGATCCGCTTCCGGGGCGAGGAGATCTCGAAGCTGAAGAGCCACGAGATCGTCGCCCTCGGCCTCCTGCAGTCGCCGGAGGGCCGTCAGATCTTCTCGTCGATGAGCGTGCGGGAAAATCTGGTGCTCGGAGGCGGGCGGCACGGCACGAGCGAACTCGACCGCGTGCTGGCGCTCTTCCCCAAGCTCGGCGAGCGCATGGCGCAGACGGCGGGGTCGCTCTCGGGCGGCGAACAGCAGATGCTGTGCATCGCCCGGGCGCTGATGGCCAAGCCCTCGCTCCTCCTCCTCGACGAGCCGTCGCTCGGGCTTGCCCCGAAGTTCGTCAAGGGCATCTTCGATCTCGTGTCGCAGATCCGTGCCGAGGGGCTGTCGATCCTGATCGTCGAACAGAATGCGAAGGCTGCCCTGCGCATCGCCGATCGTGCGGCGGTGATGGAATCGGGCAAGATCGCGCTCGAAGGGGCCGCCGCCGAGCTCGCCGGCGATCCGCGCATCGTCGAGGCCTATCTCGGCGGCCATGTCCACCAACAGCCGGGGCCGACCGGCACGGGAGAGGGCGCATGAACCTGCCGATCATCGAACGTCGTCGCATCGAGGCCGAGATCCTCGGCCACGTCTATGCGGTGCTGAAGGCGCGCTCGGGTGAGGACGAGGCCAAGGCGGTGATCGGCGAGGCGGTGTCGCGCTCGGCGATCGAGCAGGGCGCGCGCTTCCGCGATGCGCTCGGCCGCGATCCCGACCTCTCCGACTTCGGCGCCATCCTGCCGAACTGGACGACCGGCGGCTCGCTCGAACTGGAGGTGCGCCACGCGAGCCCCGACCGGCTCGACTTCGACGTCACCCGCTGCCGTTACGCCGAGATGTACCGCGAGATGGGCCTGGGCGAGATCGGCCATCTGCTGTCGTGCAATCGCGACGGCGACTTCTGCGTCGGCTACAATCCGAAGATGGAGCTGACGCGCACCGAAACCATCATGGGCGGGGCGAAGCGCTGCGACTTCCGCTATCGCCTCGACACCGCGAAGCCCGAGGAGGATCGCCCGTGAACGCCCCCGTCACCCGTTTCTCCTGCGAAGAGATCGACGAGGCCGTCGCCTGGCGGCGCGAGCTGCACCAGATGCCGGAACTGGCCTTCCAGGAGCATCGCACCTCGGCCTTCGTCGCCGAGCGGCTCGCCTCCTTCGGCCTGAAGGTCACGACCGGCGTCGGCGGCACCGGCGTGGTGGCGACGCTCTCGCGCGGCACGTCGTCCCGCGCCATCGGCCTGCGCGCCGACATGGATGCGCTCGCCATCCACGAGGCGACGGGGCTGACCTACGCCTCCAAGAACGTCGGGCGGATGCATGCCTGCGGCCACGACGGCCACACCGCCATGCTGCTCGCCGCGGCGCGGTCTCTGTCGAAGAGCACGACGCTCGACGGCACCGTGCATTTCGTCTTCCAGCCGGCCGAGGAGAACGAGGGCGGCGCCGAGAAGATGATCGCGGACGGGCTCTTCGAGCGCTTCCCCGTGGAGGCGATCTTCGGCATGCACAACTGGCCGGCGCTGCCGGTCGGGCGCGCCGGGCTGACGACCGGTCCGATGATGGCGGCCTTCGGCATCTTCGAGATCGAGGTGAAGGGCCGCGGCGCCCACGGCGCCATGCCGCACCAGGGGGCGGATCCGGTCGCGGCGGTGTTCCAGATAGGCTCGGCGCTCCAGACCATCGCCTCGCGCAACGTCTCGCCGATGTCTTCCGCCGTCGTCTCGGTCACGACGGTGCACGGCGGCGACGCCTGGAACGTCATTCCCGACGCCTGCCGCATGTCCGGCACGGTGCGCTGGTTCGCGCCCGAGATCGGCGACGTGATCGAGACGCGGCTGAAGGCGATCGTCCACGGCATCGCCGAGGCGATGGGCTGCACCGCCACGATCGACTATCAGCGCCGCTATCCCGCGACCATCAACGACGCGACGGAGGCCCGCTTCGTCCAGGGCGTCATCCGCGGCATGGCGCCGACGCTGGTGCTCGAGGAAGACATCGAGCCGAGCATGGGGGCGGAGGACTTCGCCTTCATGCTGCTCGAGAAGCCCGGCGCCTATGTCTGGGTCGGGCAGGGCAGAGGGACGGGCGACGCCGGTCTCCACTCGCCGCGCTACGACTTCAACGACGCGGCGCTGCCGATCGGTGCGGACCTCTGGGCGCGCATCGCCGAGGCGCGGCTCGCGGGGGCGTGAAGGTCGGACGGGTCTCTCGAACCGATCGGATGGTGCGGAGGCCCTTCATCCTGAGGTGCCCGGCAGAGCCGGGCCTCGAAGGGCGAAGGGCCGAGTGACACCGCCCGTCGTGGCTTCGTGCTTCGAGGCCCGACCTTTCGGCCGGGCACCTCAGCATGAAGCCGAACAGGGTGAAGGTCCGAGACGTCTCGCCATGAGCACGAAGCCGCGGCGCCGCGGCGCCGGGCGCATTCGCCTCACGCCTTCTCGCCTGCCTTCTCCGCCGCATAGGCGGCGGCGAGGATCTCGACCGGGTGGCTCACCGGGATCGGCTGCATCTGGTTGAACTGGACGCGGCAGCCGAGGCATTCGGTGACGACGCGGTCGGGGTTCGCGGCCGTCGTCCGTGCCATCAGCCCGCGCCCCATGGCGAGCGAGGCGTGGTGGAAGGTCTTCTTGAAGCCCATGATGCCGCCGAGGCCGCAGCAGTCGTCGGCGCGACCCACCGTCTCGACCGCGGCGCCGGGCATCTCGGCGAGAAGCTCGGCCCAGGGCCGGCCCATGTCCTGTTCGCGCAGGTGGCAGGGCGGGAAATAGCCGAGCCTCTCCTGCGGAATGCCGTCGACCGGCTTCAGAGCGCCCTCGGCCGCCAGCGCGCGCAGATACTCGCCGAGCTCCCAGGTGTGGGAGGCGACGGCGATGCGCAGGTTGGCGTCGATGTCGGAGAAGTAACCGTCGTCGATGCCTTCGCCGGCATGTTCGTGGACGGCGATGTGGTTGACCACCCAGGTCTCGTGGAAGTCGGCGGCGGCCGAGCCGGCGCGGCCGGTCGGCGCCAGCGTCTCGGCGATCAGACGCTCGCGGACGCGTGCGACGTTCCCGCCTTCCTCCGCCAGCATGGCGACGATCTTGGCGCGACGTTCCGGCGCGAAGCGCGCGCCGCGCGCCAGCGCCGTCTTGAAGGCGAAGCTGCAGGTCGGACAGGCGGTGACGACGTCGTAGCCCCGGTCGATCGCATCGGAGAGGACCGCGAGATTGTGCCCGGCGAGTTCGTAGGTGAAGGGCCGGTCGCCCTCGAGATAGGTCGGCATGCCGCAGCATTCCTGCGGCGGAACCCAGACGCCGATGCCGTTGGCGCGCAGCACCGCGACGGTGGCGATGGCGACTTCCGGGAAGTAGTGGCGCGCGGTGCAGCCGACGAAATAGGCGACCTTGCGGCCCTCGCCCTCGACATGGGCGGTGAGGCCCTCGCGCTTGGCCCAGGCGTCGAAGCTCTCCTTGGGGATCTTCGGCATCTGCCGTTCGGGATGGATGCCGAAGGCGCTCTTCAGCCAGCCGGCGACCGGCTCGGTCCTCATCAGCGCGTTGGCGACGCTCGGCATGGTGCCGCAGAGGCGACCGACGAGGCGGACGTTCTCGACCAGACGGACGCCGAGGGGCATGCCGTCGCGGGCGACGAAGGCGTCCTTGGACTCGCGGATACGGGTCTGGATCGGCGCGCAGGGGCATTGGCCGCAGGAGTTGCACAGGTCGATCAGATCGAGCAGTTCGCGGCTGGTCGGCGCCTCGCCGCCGGCCGTCTTGCGGTCGGCCAGCATGTAGAGCCGCGGGAAGAACTGGCAGGGAGCCTCGCCGAGCAGCTCGCGGCACTGGTCGCAGTTGGCGCAGATGTCGAGCACGTCGAGGGCGATGTCTTCGGGCGTTTCCGTCTTCATGGTTCTTGCTTTCTTGCGGACATGGTCTCGTCGATCGCGGCCTTTCGGGCAGCGTCGCGTCTTCGGGGCGTCGGGGCGGGGCGATGTCTCAGGTCGCCGGTTTCTGCCAGATCCCCAGGCTGTAGCGGTGCGGGCCGGGGACGCCGGGCGGCACCAGCGCGACGCGGTCGCCGGGGTTGATCACCGCCGCCGCCACGCCATGAGCGAAGTGGTTGACGAAGAGGCATTCGACGGCGGCCTCGTCGACGTCGAGGAGGCGCAGCAGCGTCGGCCCGTCGATCGGCGCCGCGAGCGGCAGGCGATGGGGCGAGGCCCAGCCGCGGGCGCGGAAGAGGGTCGCCAGATCCATGAAGCCGACCACGTCTACGGCGCCGGAGGCCTCGGTCATGGCGGGCCTCCGTCGTCGTCGCCGCGTTCGTAGTCGATCATGTCGAAGCTCATGTCGCGCAGGTCGACGTTGAGCATCCGCCGGATCAGCGGTTCGCCGATGCCGGCGACGAGTTTCAACACCTCGGTGGCGGCGAGCGTGCCGAGGACGCCGGGCACGACGCCGAGGATGCCGACCTCGGCGCAGGTCTGCATGCGGCCCTCGGCCGGGCGGCGCAGCACGTCGGTGAGGGCGGGGTTGGCGCGGCCGTCGGGGCCGATCTCCCACGGCTTCAGGACGGTGACCCAGCCGTAGAAGGTGAGGACGCCGGCGGTGACGAGGGGCTTGCGGGCGGCCTCGCAGGCGTCGGCGACCAGGAAGCGGGTCTCGAAATTGTCGACGCCGTCGACCACCAGGTCGAAGGCGCCGACGATCTCGGTGACGTTGGTGGCGTCGAGCCGGGCAGGGAAGATCTCGACGCGGACATGCGGATTGATGCGGGCGATCGCCTCGGCGGCACTCTCGACCTTGAGCCGTCCGACGTCGGCCGTGCGATGGACGACCTGACGCTGGAGGTTGGAGAGCGAGACGCGGTCGTCGTCGACGATGCCGATGGTGCCGATGCCGGCGGCGGCGAGATAGAGCAGGACCGGCGATCCCAGACCGCCGGCTCCGACCACCAGGACACGCGCGGCCTTGAAGCTCTGCTGTCCCGGTCCGCCGACGTCACGCAGCACGATGTGGCGGGCGTAGCGCTCGGTCTCGTCGGCTTCGAAGCCCATGGCCTAGCCTCCGCCGACCAGCGGGAAGATCGCCAGGGCTTCGCCCGGCTGAAGCACCCGGTCGGGTTCGACGTGGCGTCCGCGCACGAACAGGGTGCCGACCTCCTCCTCCTCGATGTCGAGGGACTTCAGGATGTCGGCCACCGTCGTGCCTTCGGCCACGTCGCGCTCGGCGACCCGAAAACGCCCCTGCCGGAACGTCGCGAACAGTTTGATCGTGATCATCATGCCCGTGTTGCTCCGGCAGGGGTAAGTCGTCAGCGCATTCCTCCCTCAGAAGCTCCAGAAGGAAGCGAGCTCTTTGGGATTCATGTCCCACGTGACGTTGTGGGGCGTGAGCGGCTCGAGTTCGAAGAACTCGGGCAGACGATCGGTCTCCGGCCCGAGGCCGGCGGCCAGGTTGAACTCGTGCTCGACCTTGAGCACGTGCTTGCCGAGAGCCACGACGTCGTCGCCGGTGAGGGCGATGCCGTAGCGGGCGTTCAGCATGTCGACCACCGAGGCGAGGCAGGACGGGATGTCCAGCGCCGGGAAGGCGATGAACAGGCAGAGGCCCGTCGAGTCGACCGCCGCCGTGGCGATCTGCAGGTTGCGGGACAGTTCGACCTGACCCTCGTTCTGCAGCGGATCGACCTTGCCGCCGACATTCAGGATGTTGGTGGCGATGGCGTAGCCGGCCGTGTGGTCGGCACCCTGGGTGGTGGTCGCGTAGGTGACGCCGATGCCCTTGATCGAGCGCGGGTCGTAGGCCGGGATCGCCTGGTTCTTGACGACCGGGATGCGGGTGAGGCCGAAGGCACGGCCGACCGCACCGGTGCCGGCGCCGAGCAGGCGGCCGAGCGGGGTGGCCTTGGCGATGTCTTCGCGCAGGATCTGGAGCATGCGCTTGCCGTCGCCCCAGGGCAGGACACCGGCTTCCATCGCCACGGCGAACATCACCGGGGTTTCGATCGAGTCGACACCGAGGTCGTCGAAGACGTTGTCGATCTCGGCGCAGACGTCGAGGTCGGTGATCATGCCGTCGGCGCCGAGGGCCCAGAGGGTCTCGTACTCGAAGCCGGAGGTCAGGTACTTGCCGTCCTTGTCGTGATAGACCTGCGAGCACTGGATCTGGCAGCCCGGCGAGCAGGGATGGCTCGGCTCGCCGCCGCGGGCGACGATGCGGTCGTACATCTCTTCACCGGAGATGGCGTCGTGATGCTCGCACTGGCCGGCGGTGAAGTTCTTGGTCGGCAGGCCGCCGGCCTCGTTGATGATGTTCACCAGAACCGCGGTGCCGTACTTCTTCAGGCCCTGGCCGGAGACCGGATGGTCCTGCAGGGTCTTGGTGAAGGTGCGGTTGGCTTCCTTGAACTTGGCGTTGTCGGAGATCGGAAGGTTGGAGACGCCTTCCGGATTAATGGCGATGTACTTGACCTTCTTCGATCCCATGACGGCGCCGAGGCCGCCGCGGCCGAAGCTGCGGATCTTGCCCTCGGGGTCCTTCACCGAGATGTTGGAGATCGCCATCAGGTGTTCGCCGGCCTGACCGAGCGTGATCACGCCGTAGTCCTCACCGTAACGCTCGGCGACCTTCTCGACGACCGCGAAGGTGCCGATGCCGAGGGTCTCGGTCTCGGGTACGAACTGGACGCTGTCCTTGCCGATGATCAGCGAGTACCAGGTGTCGCCGGCCGGCTGGCCTTCGACGATGATCGCCTTGAAGCCCAGACGCGCGATGATGCGCGAGGAGGTGCCGCCGGCGGAGCTCTCCTTGATGCCGCCCGTCAGCGGGCTCTTGGCGCCGCAGGAGAAGCGGCCGGCGTTCGAGGCCGCCGTGCCCGACAGGAGACCGGGCGCGAAGACCAGCTTGTTGTTCGGACCGAGCGCGTGGCAGGTCGGCGGGACTTCGGCGGCGACGATGGTCGACGTCAGAGCGCGGCCGCCCAGGCCGGCCCAGGCCTCGGGAACCGGACCGATCGCGTAGGTCAGATCGGTCATGTTGATGCGAAGAATCTTGTCCATGTCGGACTCCCGTCTCGGCTTGCCCATCGAGGGTTCGATCTTTTCCACGTCGACCCGACGTGGTGCGTCCCTCGGATGCCCGGATTCAATCCCGTCGGGCTCCGAAAGGTAATTCGCACGATCTACTATTATGTCTGAGCGAGCATAACCCGTTCTGGTAAATCATCGATCGGGAACGTCTCGAGGTGGTGAATGGACGGTTCGACGACTTCTCGGAATCGGCTTTTGCGAGAGTCGCGATCAGTTTTGCGACTGCTTTCGGCATTTCTGTCGCAGGCTGCGACACTTTCCGTCGCACGAGGCGATCGTGCGCCAGAGTGTCACGGGGAATGCGCATCGTCTTGGCCGAATGTGCCGCGCGGGGCGTGCGGATGCGGCCGAAAACGCGGCGAAAAGGCCGCTCGGCGGGGGAGGGAGACGTCGCGCGCGGGTCAGCCGTCGCTGTCGTGACGGTGCTCGTGCTCGTCGTCGACGCCGTGGATGTGGACGTGATCGTGGACGTGGACGTGGCGATGGAGCGCCGCGGGTGCGAGTCGCCCGTCCTTCAGCGCCACGGCACGGGTGGCGTGGTGCTCGAGGAAGTGACGGTCGTGGCTGACGATCACCATGGCGACGTCGAGGCTCGCCAGGATCCCGGAGAGCCGCGCCAGATGGGTCTCGTCGAGGGCGTTGGTCGGCTCGTCGAGGAGGAGGGCGCGCGGCTCCATCGCCAGCACGCCGGCGAGGCTGACGAGGCGCTTCTCGCCGCCCGAGAGCCGATGGGTGATGCGGCGCGCGAGATGGGCGAGCGACAGGCGCTCCAACGTCGCCTCCGCGCGGGCGGTCGCCTCGCGCGGGGAAAGGCCGAGGTTGAGCGGGCCGAAGGCGACGTCTTCGATCACCGTCGGCGAGAAGAGCTGGTCGTCGGGATCCTGGAAGAGATAGCCGGCGCGGGCGCGGACCTCGCGGAAGTCCTTCTCGACCTTGCGTTCTGCCCCGAAGGCGACGATCCGGCCCTCGATCGGCCGTTCGAGCCCGACGAGGGTTCGGAGCAGCGTCGTCTTGCCGGCGCCGTTCGCCCCGATCAGCGCCAGGCGCTCGCCCGGCTCGAGACGGAGGCTCACGCGGTCGAGCACGCGGCGGCCGGCGCGTTCGACGGTGACGTCGGCGAGATCGAAGAGAGCGGTCAAATCAGTCGGTCCACCAGGATGGCGAGCGCGAGGCCGAACGCGAGCCCGGCGGCGAAGATCGCATCATAGGCGGAGACGCGCTCCTCCGCGACCAGGGCGAAGCGGCCGGCGAAGGCGCGGCAGCGCATCGCCTCGTCGACCCGTTCGGCGCGCTCGAAGGCACGCACCAGCAGTTGGCCGACGAAATGGCCGAGCGTCGACAGGCCGTGGCGCGAGGTGGTGGCGCGGAAGGCGCGGGCGCGCAGCGCGTCGTGGAGGCGGCGGGCCTCCTCGCGCACCAGCGCCACCCAGCGGGCGGTGAAGAGGAGCACGTGGACGAGCTTCTCCGGCACGCCCATCCGCGCCAGCGCATGGCCGAGGCGGACGGGCTCGAGCCCGGCGACGAGGATCAGGATCGCCGTGGCGGCGAGATTGACCCGGAGCAGGATCAGGATCGCCCGGTCGAGGCCCGGGCGGGAGAGCTCGATCGGGCCGATCGTCGCCCAGGTCGGTCCCGGCACGGTCAGCGGCAAGAGGATTGCGAGGACGATCAGGAAGCCCTCGACATGGGCGAGGCGGGCGGCGAGATCGCGCAGCGTCACGCCACAGGCGAGTGCCGCGACGAGCGCCACGGGCAGCAGGCCGGCGAGGACGAGCGGCGAGCGGATCGCCAGCAGGGCGACGACGGTCGCCAGCGTCGCGACGATGCGGACGCGGGCGTCGAGCCTGTCGAGGACGGGGCGGGCATCGGCCTCGCAGCCGCAGAAGACGGCGTCGCTCATGCCGGCCCTCCGTCGCGACGTCGGCGTGACGTCGCCCACAGGCCGGCCCCGGCGAGGCCGACGATCATGCCGATGCCGCCCATCACGTCGTTGAGGCGGACGCGGCCCTCGGCTTGGGTCTGGGCCTCGATCAGTGGGCGGAGCTGGCGGGCTACGGCCTTGTCGACCTGCGCCTCGACGAGCTTCGACAGCGCTGCCGGATCGATCGGCGCCGGGCAGGCGAGGGTGGGGGCGGAGGCCGTGGCGATCGGGCTCGCGGCCGGAGCGGCGGGTGCCGGCGCGGCGGGCATCTCGGAGGCCACGGCCGCCACGGCGCCCAGCCGATCGGCGGCGATCGTGCCTTCGATCCAGTGGCCGTCGCCGGCGTCGACGGTGACGGCGTAGTCGGCGGCGACGCTCGGGCGCCAACGGAAGTTGCCCTGATCGTCGGTCCTGCCGCGGAAGACTTCCGCGCCCTTGGCGTCCTTGACGACGAAGTCGACGCCCTCGGGCCGGCCGCCGCCGATGAAGAAGGCATAGCCGGAGATCTCGCCGTCCTCCGCCGTCACGAACATCTTGAGGCGATGGGCCTCGGCGCTGCCCGCCGCCGTGAAGACCACGGCGAGCGCCACGGCGAGGGCGGCGAGGGGGCGGCGGAGGGCGGTCGTCGGGTTCATCTCAGATCTCCCGAACCGGGGGAAGGCCGAGCACCTCGGGCTTCACCTTGGCGAGGTAGGCGACGACGAAGCCGGTGACGACCGCCTCGGTGAGCGCCAGCGGGACGTAGGTCAGGGCGACGATGCGCAGGCTCGGCAGGTAGTCGGCCGAGGACAGCGCCAGCGCCAGCGACACGCAGCCGGCGGTGCCGATCACCGCCAGCGCCGCGACGCCGCCGCCGATCGCGGCGACCCGCGCCGGCGAGGCCGACGCCAGCCAGGGCCGCGCCAGCACGCCGAGGATCACGCCGGGAAAGGCGATGTCGACGACGTCGACGCCGAGCGAGGTCAGGCCGCCGAAGCCGAACAGCACCGCCTGGAGGAGCAGGCCGACGAAGACGGCCGGGATTGCCCGGGTGCCGAGCACCAGCCCCATCAGGCCGGAGAGCAGCAGATGGATGCTCGACGGGCCGAGCGGCACCGCCACCAGCGAGGCGGTGAAGAAGACGGCGGCGAGGATCGCCGTCTTCGGAATGTCGGCCTCGTCGAGGCGGCGCAGACCGAGGGCCAGCCCCCCGACGGCGAGCACGGCGCCGCCGATCAGAACGGGTGCGGAGAGGACGCCGTCGGGGATGTGGGCCATGGGTGTCTCACTTCGCCGGGGCGGGGGCGGCGGCGCCCATGTCGGTCGCCTTCACCCAGATCAGGCCACCGAGTTCGGTCTTGGCGGCCTCGCCCTTCGGGCCCTTGGCGTCGGGGCCGTCGACCAGGGCGGCGAAGCCCCACCAGCCGGCGCGCGGCATGGCATAGGCGAAGACGCCGGCGGCATCGGCCTTGACCACCTGGGTGACGAAGGCCTCGTTCGGCGCCTTGACCGAGCCGTCGTTCGCCCATTCGACCTCGACCTCGGCGAAGGGAACCGGCTTGCCCTCGGCGCGGACGAGGCCGCGGAAGAGGTTGCCGGTCCACAGGCCGGTCGGACGCGACAGCGGCTCGATCTCGACGGGCAGGCCGACCGGTGTCGCCCAGCCCTCGCCCGAGGCGAAGCCGTCGACGATCACCTTGGCGTAGTGGACGATCCACTTCTTCTCGGCCTGTTCCCAATAGGGCTGCGGCTCGACGAAGAAGATCGCCGCGCCCGGCTTGTCGAGCTTCGAGGAGATCGTCCAGGTCGTCTTGCCGTCGATCTTCTTCTCGGCGAGGGCGGCGGCGAGATCGGTCGTCTTGTCCTGGTAGACGACGCCGACACGCTTCGGCTTGGCCATTTCCATGACCGGCCCGCGCTCCATCGGATGGGTGAAGACCAGATCGAGCTTCACCTCGCCGCCGTCCGACAGCACGTCGGCGGAGGGGATGATCTCCTGGAAATGCGCGAGGGCCGGCGCCGTGGCGAGGACGAGCAGGGCGGGGGCGGCGAAGAGGCGACGCATCGGGTTTCTCCGAGTTCGAGGTCACGATAGGAGGAATTTAGATATTTGTCATACGCAAAATGCCGCGGGCGGGACCCTTCCATGGGCGCGGTGGATGGCGGCACCGATCCGCGTGGCGGTGTGGGCCGGAGACGGGCGAGGTGACGAGGCGCCGGGGGGGGCATCGATGGATCGGAGATGCCGCCGGTCTGTCGTCACGAAATATGATTAAATATAAAAAACATCTTATCTCACGTTTCGGCAATGCGTCATTTGCGCCGATGGTCGTCGGTCGTTCGTGGGGCGTCCGCCGGTGGGACCTTCGAGGCGGCCTCCCGGCTCGGCGGGATGGTCGACCGCCCCGCGCCGGACGAGGTGCACCGCCTGTCCGATCTCGCCGTAGGCGGCGGTGAAGATCGTCGGCGTGCCGACGAACGAACCGGACCTGGCGGGCGTCGTCCGCTCGTTCGGCGGTTCGAGGATCGCCGTCGATGGAACCGCAACGCCGATGGCGAGTTTCTACCGGGAACCAACGACATGCGTTGGATCCTGCGCGAGACACCGGCCCGGTTCGATGAAGATGTGGAGTGAACGGTTTCGGATCGCAGGTGTCGGCGACGGACGTCGCGGGCACGGCGCGACACGCCTTCTCGGCTTCCCGCCCCCGGGAAGCCGCCGCGCAGAGGTGCCCGTTCCACGGGGGCCTCTCGCCCGGTGCCGAGCCGAGAACCGGTCGCCACGGAGCGGTCGCGCTGCCCCGGCGAGGACCGGGCCGCCGGGGGCAGGGACCATTTTTCGACCATGAAGGAGGCAGACGATGAACGAGACGCTGACCGACAGACTGAGGACTCTCGTGGGTGAGGACACCGACGTGATGCTCGACGATCCGCTCCGTCCGACCATCGTGAACTTCGATCGCGTCGATCGGATCGCCGAGCCGCTGGTGCGCGATGCGATCCATCGTGTTCGTTCGGAGTTTCCGGAAGAGACCGGGGCGATCGAGACCGTGTTCGTCAGCTTTCGCGATGGACGAGACCGGACCCGCCGTCGTGTCCACGTCTGACGTCGGTGGGCGGGTCGGGAACGTCCAACGACGAGGGTCGACGTCATGACGAAGAGAGACGACGGGCGGCGGGAAAAAAAGGAGCCGCTCGACGCGAAAGCCTTTCTCCCACCGGCCTATTTCGTCGGTGCGGTCCTGTTCTTCCTGTTGGCACTGCTGGCGACATTTCTGTGACGAGGGTCGATCGCATGGAACGAACCGAATCCCTCGCACTCGGGGGGACTCCTCTCGACTGGCTGGACGCCGACCGATCGATCGCCCTGTTCCTCGATCTCGACGGCACGCTGATCGACGTCGCGGCGACGCCGGAGGCGGTGATCGTGCCGCAAGGGCTCGTCGACTTCCTCGCTGCTCTGCACGGGGCGCTCGACGGCGCACTGGCGATCGTCACGGGCCGTTCGATCGCCGATGTCGACCGCCTCCTCGCCCCGGCCCGCTTCGTCATGGCCGGACAACACGGTGCCGAATATCGCACCGACGAACGCGAGACGGTCCGACGCGTGGCTCCGGTACTGCCGCTCGACCTCGCCGCCCGCCTGCAGGCGCTGGCTGCGAGCGTGCCCGGCAGTCGCTACGAGGACAAGGGCGTCTCGGTCTCGCTGCACTGGCGGGCGGTGCCCGAGGCGGCGGAGCATCTCGCCGTCGAGATGGAGGCGATCGTCGCCGACTTCGGCGGCGACTTCGTCGTTCGGCCGGGGCGCTGCGTCTGGGAGGTCGGCTCGGTCCATGTCTCGAAGGGCGTCGCGGTCGAATGCCTCGCCGGGCTCTCGCGCTTCGAGGGCCGGATGCCGATCGTGATCGGCGACGACCATGCCGATGCGCTCGCCATCGCCGCGGCCGAGCACCTCGGCGGTGTCGGTTTCCGCGTGGCGGGCGAGACCTGGAGCCCCGCGGAGGCCGATTTCGCGTCGCCGCGTGCGGTACGCGAATGGCTTTCGCTCCTCTTGGAAAGGATCAGACGATGAAGGTGCCCCCCTCGCTCGAACTCGGCGTCGTCGGCAACGGCTCGGTCGCCGGACTGATCGACGAGCATGGCACGATCGTCTGGTGCTGCTGGCCACGCTTCGACGGCGATCCGGTGTTCTCCGCCCTGGTCGACGGCGAGGCGCCGGACGGCGGGTTCTTCTCGATCCGGTTCGACGAGGTCGGCACGGTCGAGCAGGCCTACGAGCGCAACACCGCGATCCTGCGGACGACCCACCGCGACGGTGCCGGCAACGCCTTCCGCGTCACCGACTTCGCGCCGCGCTTCCGCCAGTTCGGGCGGCTGTTCCACCCGACGATGATCGTGCGCATCGTCGAGCCGCTCTCCGGCATGCCGCGCATCCGGGTGCGCATGAGGCCGCGCTCGGGTCTGGGGGCGGAGTGCCCGCGCCCCGTGATCGGCTCGAGCCATCTGAGCTATGCCGGCGACGACGGCGTGCTGCGGCTGACGACGGACGCCTCGATCCATCACGTCGCCGAGGAGAGCGCCTTCGTGCTCTCGCGTCGGCTGACCTTCGTGCTCCATCCCGACGAGACCCTGAACGACCAGCCGGCGCGCGTCGGTCGCGACTTCCTCGAGAAGACCGCCGTCTGGTGGCTCGACTGGGTGCGTTCGCTCAACGTGCCCTTCGACTGGCAGGAGGCGGTGATCCGCGCCGCGATCACGCTGCAGCTCTGCGCCTTCGAGGACACCGGCGCCATCGTCGCTGCGCTGACGACGTCGATCCCGGAATCGCCCCACGACAGCCGCAACTGGGACTATCGCTTCTGCTGGATCCGCGACGCCTACTTCACCGTCCATGCCCTCAATCGCGTCGGTGCGACGGCGACGATGGAGCACTTCATCGAATACGTCACCAACATCATCGCGCTCGAGCGCGGTCCCTCGCTGAAGCCGCTCTATGCCATCGTGCCCGAGCGCGTGGTCGAGGAGACCATCGCCGACACGCTCCACGGCTACCGCGGCATCCGTCCGGTGCGCATCGGCAATGCCGCCCGTGATCAGGCGCAGCACGACGTCTGGGGCAGTGTGGTCCTCGCCGCCTGGCAGATGTTCTTCGACGAACGCCTGCCCAAGCGCGGCGACGACGCGCTCTTCGACCTGTTGCAGCCGCTCGGCCTGTGCGCCCTGCGCCACGCCCTGACGCCGGATGCCGGCATCTGGGAATACCGGGGCCGCGAATGCGTCCACACCCATTCGGCGACGATGTGCTGGGTCGCCTGCGACCGGCTCGCCCGCATCGCCGAGAAGCTCGACCGCACCGCCGACGCCGACCGCTGGCGTGTCGCCGCCGACGAGCTGCGCGAGACCATCCTCGCCCGTGCCTGGTGTGACAAGGGCTGGTTCGCCGGCAGTCTCGACGGCGATGAGCTCGATGCCGGCGTGTTGCTGATGCACGAGTTCGGCATCGTCGAGGCGACCGATCCGCGTTTCGTCGCCACCGTCGACGAGATCGGCCGTCGTCTCGGTGGGAACGGTCTGCTGATGCGCTACGACGTCCCCGACGACTTCGGCACGCCGACCGTCGCCTTCACCATCTGCTCGTTCTGGCAGGTCGACGCGCTCGCCGCGATGGGGCGGATGGCCGAGGCCCGCACGCTGTTCGAGACGCTGCTCGCGCACCGCACCCGGCTCGGCCTCCTGTCGGAGGACATCGATCCGAGCACCGGCGCGCTGTGGGGCAACTTTCCCCAGACCTATTCGATGGCCGGCCTCGTCGTCGCCGCCATGCGGCTGTCACGCGGCTGGGAGGAGGTGCGATGACGGGCCAACTCACGACGTCCGACGAGGTCGCCGGCATCGGCGCGCGCATCGGCCGGGCCTTGAAGACCGGCTGGGTCCGCTGGGCACTGGTGGCGGGCGCGGCCTGCCTGGTGCTGGCGGTGACACTGGCGCCGCTCGCCGCCGTGCTGGTCGAGAACTGGGCGCGTCAGGACGTCGACCTGCGGTCGCGCTTCGTCTCGCGCTCCGTCAAGGACCGCCTCGCCGCGCTTCCGGCCGCGGCCGAGCCGGATCTCTCCGCCTTCTTCGCCCACCTCTCCGACGACGAGCGCCTGCTCGCCGTCGGATTCTGCGGCGCCGACGATCGGATGCGCTGGGTCGCCGGGCAGATGCCGGCGGCGATCGACTGTCGCGAACTGCCCGGGCGCAAGCTCGATGCCGTCGTCACCCGCCGCATGGGCGGCGTCCATGCCCATGTCGGCATCTATCCGATGCGGATCGGCTCGATCGACGGCCGTCTCCTCGTCCTCCACGACCTCTCCTACATCGACGAGCGGGCCGGTACGGTCCGGCTCTACACGATCTTCGCCCTCACCAGCGCCTTCGTCGGCTTCGGCGTGGTCGGTGGCGGACTGGCGGCGCTGGTCTTCCGCCGTTGGAGCCGTCGTCAGGGGCGACCGCCGGCGATGCCGCCACGACCGAACGAGGACGCGCCGCAGCCCTCGGCATTGACCCGCGAGTTCCGCTCGCTGATGCGCGAGCTGCGCTCCGACCGGGCGGGCGGCGAGGGGCTGCACGTCGACTGGTCGCCCGAGACGCTGCGCCGTCTGCTGGTCGAGGAACTGCCGGGCGCCGAGGTGCTCGTGGTCTCCAACCGCGAGCCCTACATCCACAATCGCGACAAGGACGGCGAGATCACCCTGCAACTGCCGGCGAGCGGTCTCGTCTCGGCGCTCGAGCCGGTGATGCGGACCTGCGGCGGCACCTGGATCGCCCACGGCTCGGGCAGCGCCGACCGCGACACCGTCGACGAGCACGACCGCATCGCCGTGCCGCCCGCCGCCCCGGAGTATCGGCTGCGCCGCGTCTGGCTCTCCGACGACGAGATCGAGGGCTACTATTTCGGCCTCGCCAACGAGGGGCTCTGGCCGCTCTGCCACATCGCCTTCGTGCGGCCGACCTTCCGCGAGGCCGACTGGGAACGCTACCGCGCGGTCAACGAGCGTTTCGCCGACGTGGTCGTCGCCGAGGCGGAGCGCGAGGACCCGATCGTCCTCGTCCAGGACTACCACTTCGCGCTGCTGCCGCGGATGATCCGCCAGCGCCTTCCCAAGGCGACGATCGTCACCTTCTGGCACATCCCCTGGCCGAACGCCGAGACCTTCGGCATCTGCCCGTGGCGCGAGGCGATCATCGACGGTCTGCTCGGCTCGTCGATCCTCGGCTTCCACACTCGCCAGCACTGCAACAACTTCCTCGAGGCCGCCGACCGCTTCATCGAGAGCCGGATCGACCGCGAGCACTTCTCGATCACCCTCGAGGGGCGCGACACGCTGATCCGGCCCTATCCGATCTCGATCGAATGGCCGCCCTCGGCGCTCGCCGGTCAGAAGCCGATCGCCGAGTGCCGCGCCACGGTGCGCCGCGACCACGGCTGGAGCGACGACGTCCGCCTGATCGTCGGCATCGAGCGCTTCGACTACACCAAGGGCATTCTCGACCGCATGCGCGCCGTCGACGATCTGCTCGAACGCCATCCCGAATGGCGGGAGAAGCTGGTCTTCCTCCAGGCCGCGGCGCCGACCCGTTCGACGCTCGCCGCCTACGAGGGCCTGCAGGGCGAGGCGACCAAACTCGCCTTCGAGATCAACGAACGCCACCGCACCGGTACCTGGCGGCCGATCGAACTGGCGGTGCGCCATCACGACCAGCGCGAGGTCTACGAGCTCTTCCGCGCCGCGGACGTCTGCGTCGTGTCGAGCCTGCACGACGGGATGAATCTGGTCGCCAAGGAATTCGTCGCCGCCCGCGACGACGAACGTGGCGTGCTGGTGCTGTCGAGCTTCGCCGGCGCCTCGCGCGAACTCTCCGAGGCGCTGATCGTCAACCCCTACGACACCCGTGCCATGGCCGACACGCTCGGCAAGGCGCTCGCCATGCCGGAGGCGGAACAGGCGGATCGCCTGTCGTTGATGCGCGAGACGGTGCGCCGCCGCAACGTCCATCGCTGGGCGGCGCAGATGCTGCTCGACGCCGCGACCATGCGCAAACGCGACCGGATTCGGTCGGCTCCGACGGAGTGAGAGCGACGGCCGGTCGCCGAAGTCGGCGACCGGCCGGGGGGCGCAATCGCCGCACCCGTCTGGAAGAGGCGGCCTCGTTGCGCAATGATCGCGCCGGCTGCTCCGCCGTCCCGCGGAGCCGGTCCGGATGCGCGGCTCCCAGAGGTGGCGGCCGGAGATGCCGATGCCACCCGGGGGTCGGAAGAATGGCGACGACACCAGAACAGTGCCTCAATGCGATCGTCCCCACCGGCGGCATGAACCAGTCGCTGAGGGCGCGTGAGATCCTGTTCCACGCCGGAGACGAGACGGTCGGCGTCTATCTCGTGGTGTCCGGCCGGATCCGCCTGGTGCGTTTCGTCAACGACGGCGGCCGGGAGAGCGTGCTCTTCATCGCTCGCCCCGGGGATGCCTTCGCGGAAGCCTCGGTGTTCTCGCCGGTCTACCATTGTGCGGCCGTGGCGGAAACGGATGCGGTGGTCCGGCGATATCCGAAGGCGGCCCTGCTGTCGGCATTCTCGGCGAACATCGAATCGACCATGGCCTACGCGGCCATGGTGGCGCGGCAGCTCATGGCGACGCGGGTCCGCATGGAGCGACGTTCGATGCGATCGGCCGCCGACCGCATCCGCCACTATCTGCTGGTGGAGGGCGGCGACGAGAGGGCGGTCGAAATCACCGGTTCGCTGCGCGACTTCGGCGCCGAACTCGGTCTGACCGAAGAGGCGCTCTACCGGACGCTGGCCAAGATGGTCAAGGACGGCGTGATCCGGCGGACCGCCACCGGACTCGCTCTCGTCGAGTGACGGTTCCGAAGTCTCGTCGGAAACGAACCGGACCCACGCCGGTCGAACCCTGCCGACCGTCGCCCGGGCGAATGTTTTTATATATTCGCAGGTTATAGCGACGATCGTCCGTCGCGGAAAAATTTCAAGACCTGATCGCAATCATGGCGCTCTCTCCGAGAGATCGTATAATTTCGTCAAACCTTTGGCCATGTACCGGTTCTCGGAGGCATGCGCGAAATGGCCCGGACAGGGGCCGGACTTGCGGCTCTCGGGCTCATTTGCGCCTATCGTTATATATGTAAAGTCTATAACGATAGGCGCACGCGGGTTTCGGAGCGCGGTCGCGTGACACGAGAGACGGACAGGTTCGGATCACGTTCGCGGGGGAATTTTCGATGCTTCAAGACAGTCCGGGGGGCTTCGAGCCCATTCGCGCGTTCGCGACGAGCGTTTCTCTGTTGGCGCTCTGTGTCGCAACCGGGCCGGTGTGGGCGGACGACACGACCGTCGAACAGGTACCGCCGGTCCAAGTCGAGAGCGGCAAATCGGTCGTCCCGATCGGCGAGCCGGCCGATGCCGAGGGGCATGCCGACTACGTCGTCACGCGATCGCGCACCGGCAGCAAGACCGATGCGCCCAACAACTCGGTTCCGCAACACGTCACGACCGTCCCGAAGAAGGTCATCGACGAACAGAACGACGCTTCGATCCAGGAAACGCTGAAGAACGTCTCCGGCGTGGTCAATACCTATCCTCAGTATTACCCGCTCGACTATTGGTCGAATTCCTACATTCGCGGCTTCCCGGTGAGCATGACGCTGGTCGACGGGTTGTGGGATCCGACCCCCTTCGGCAACGCCTGGATGGGCAACGTTGAGCGCGTCGACGTGCTGAAGGGGCCGTCGGGTCTCCTCTACGGCGCCTATTCCGGCGGAATCGGCGGCGTGATCAACGTCGTGACCAAGCGTCCGAAGCAGAAGCCCTCGATCTCGGCGTCCACCACCGTCGACAGTTGGGGTTCGAAGAGCGTCACCGTCGATGCCTCCACGCCGATCTTCGGCAATCCCAATTGGCTGGTGCGGGCCATCGGCAGCGTCGGCGACTTCAAGTCGTTCTACGACAATTCGTCGAAGAAGAAGGGCGACTTCCAGTTCGCCGTCGACGGCCGCCCGACCGACGACGACGCGGTCGCCCTGACCTACGAATATCGCTGGCAGCAGGCGTTCCCCTACAGTGGGCAGCCCGGCTACGGGGTCGTCGGTTCGGGCACGTCGGCCTATCTGAAGTCGTTCGGGTCGTACGATCGGAACGTCAACGTCTACGACCCGCGCTCGTACTGGTCCTATCAGAGCAACACGCTGCGCGCGTCGTGGGAGCACCGGTTCAACGAGGATTGGAGTTTCAAGACCTCCAACCAGTTCACGGTGACGCAGCGCGACGCCTTCTCGATCACCGCGACCCCGAGCTTCTCTTCCGGGGTGACGCGATTCACCCAATCGGCTCAGGACATCCTGATGGGGCCGGTCTACGGCTACGACAGCGACAACATGATCCACGGCCGGTTCGGGACCTTCGGCCTCGAGCACGACCTGATCTTCGGTGAGCGCTATGCCGCCGTCGACTACAACATGAACATGGCGCGGCCGACGCCGTATTCCTTCGGGTCCTACTATTTCTACGATCCCAATGCCGCCGGCTGGGGTCGGCCGCTGAACAACGTCAAGCAGTACATGTATGGTTATTCGAAGACCTATCAGTACAACACCTACATCAACGACACGATCTCGCTGAGCGACAAGCTGCGCGTGGTCGGCGGCATCAATTGGGTCGACTACTCGACCCATTCGCGCTCGGGCATGAATCCGGCGTCGCTCGGCAGCAGTTCGACCTCCGGGCAGGGCGCCGCCTGGCGGGTCGGGGCGCTCTACGACGTCCTGCCCGGCGTGACGCCCTTCGTCGACTATTCGACGACCTTCAAACCGCAGGGCACCAACACCACGACCGACGGCGTCATCCAGACCTTCGATCCGCTGACCGGCAATCAGATCGAGGCGGGCGTCAAGATCGACATCGCCGATCGCGCATCGATCACCGCGTCGCTCTATCAGATCGAGATGTCGAACGTGACGCAGACCGATCCGGACGCGACCCGCGGGTCGCTCGGCTATCTGGTCCAGACCGGCAAGCAGCGGTCGCGCGGTTTCGAGATCGACGGCAGCTACAAGATCCGGCCGGGCTGGAACGCGCTGGTCGCCTATGCCTACACCGATGCGGTCTACGTCAGCGACGGCACCTATCTCACCGGTTCGGGCGTTCCGAACGTGCCGCGCCACGCCCTGCGTCTCTGGAGCTTCTACGAGGTGCAGGACGGCCCCCTCCAGGGGCTCGGCTTCGGCGGTGGCATGACCGCGGCGGCGTCGCGGCAGGCCGCGCTCGTCACGAAGGCGATGCCCAACGTCGATCTGCGTCTGCCCGGTTACGCGACCTTCGACGCGGCGGCGACCTATTCCTGGAAGAACGCCAAGCTCAGCCTCAACGTGAAGAACATCTTCGACCACAAGTACTGGGAAGGGTCGAACGGCTACACCTGGCTCTACCAGGGCGAACCGCTCAACGCGTCCCTTCGGCTCGACGTGAGCTTCTGATCGACAAGGGAGGGTGACCGTCGCGGTCACCCTCCGCCGCATCTCGGAGGTCCGATGCCCATCATCCGTGTCCTGGTCCTGCTTCTCGCCGCGCTCGTGGCGTCTCCCGCGACCGCCCGCGACATCGTCGACATGGCCGGTCGTACGGTCACGATCCCCGACCGGATGGGGAAGGTCTATTCCTCGTCGCACCCGGTCTCGCTGCTCCTCTACGCGCTGGCGCCGGATCTCCTCACCGGCATCAACTTCGCCGTCCGCGAGGAGGTGAAGCCCTATCTGCCGAAGGAGGTGGCGGAACTGCCGGTCATCGGCGCCGTCATGGGGCACGGCGGGCAGATGGATCCGGAGGAGGTGCTGCGCCTCCATCCCGACTTCGTCCTGGTCTGGCTCGACCGCTTCTCCGACAACGACCGCATCCTGGCGCAGTTCACCAAGGTCGGGCTGCCGGTGATCTTCGTGAAGCTCGACACGCTCGCCGATCATCCGGCGGCGCTGCGCTTCCTCGGCGAGGTGCTGCAGCGTCCCGAACGGGCGCGGCAGCTCGAGGCCTACGTGTCGACGGTGCTCGCCCGTCTCGGCGACACGGTCGGGCGTCTGCCGCCGGAGAAGCGACGCGGGGTCTACTACGCCGAAGGCGCCGACGGGCTCGCCACCGAATGCGATCGATCCTGGCACGCCGAGGCGGTGACGCTCGCCGGCGGCGACAACGTCCACCACTGCGAACAGTCGAACCACGCCGGCTTCGAGAAGATCAGCCTCGAGCAGGTCATGCTCTACCGGCCGGACTTCATCCTGGCGCAGGATCGCCGGTTCACCGAGGCGGTGTTCCGCGACGGCGCCTGGCGGGGCATTCCGGCGGTGGAGAACAAGGCGATCGCCTTCGTGCCGCGCCTGCCCTTCAACTGGATCGATCGGCCGCCGAGCTTCATGCGGGCGCTGGGGGCGCAGTGGCTCGCCAACGCGCTCTATCCGGATCTCTATCCGTTCGATCTCAGGGCCGAGACCCGACGGTTCTACGCCCTGTTCCTGAGCGTCGACCTCTCCGAGGCGCAGATCGACGCCATCCTCGGCACCGGGGTGGGCAAATGAACGAGATCTCGCTGTCGCCGGTCGCCCTGTTCTGGTCCGCCGGTCCGGTCGGACGCGTCGTGATGGGGCTACTGTTCGTCGCCTCGATCTGGTGTTGGGTGCTGATCCTCGAGGGGATCGTCTTTTCGACGCGCCTCGCGCGCGCCCTCGCGGTGGCGGGGACCTCGGGCGCGAGACCGGCGTTGCTCCTTCCCGTGTTCGCGGCCGGACGCGCGGAGGCCGAGCTGACACTCGCGACGGAAACCCACGCCGACCGGCGTGCCCGGATCGTCGGGACCATGCGTGTCGCCGCGGATCGCGTTCTGCAGTCCTGCGAGGGCGGGTTCGCCAATCTGGCGGTGATCGCCTCGGTCGCCCCCTTCGTCGGCCTCTTCGGCACGGTCTGGGGCATCATGACGAGCTTCGTCGGCATCGCCGCCGCCAAGGACACCGGCCTCGCCGTCGTCGCACCCGGTATCGCGGAGGCGCTGGCCGCCACCGCCTGGGGGCTGGCGGCGGCCATTCCCGCGTCCATCGGCTACACGCGTCTGGGCGCGCGCTTCGCCCGGCTCGGCGGCGAGTGCGAGGCGCTGATCGCTCGGGCGACGACCGAGATCCTCGGCGCACGGCCGGCGATCTCCGAGGGGACGGACGAAGGATGATCCGCCCGCTCGCCTCGGCCCGTCCCGCCCGCCATCGGCCGCTCGCCGACATCAACGTGACGCCGCTCGTCGACGTCATGCTGGTTCTGCTCGTCGTCTTCATGATCACCGCGCCGATGCTCGCGGCGGGGCTTCCCGTCCGCCTGCCGCAGGCGAGCGCCGCACAGCCGGTCGAACCGCGGCCGCCGGTGGTGATCACCGTCGCCGCCGACGGCGGTCTGACGATCGGCGACGAGCCGGTGACCCTGGCGACGCTGGCCGCGGCGGTCGATGCCCGGCTCGGCGGCGATCGGGGCCGCGCCGTCAACCTGCGGGCCGACCGCGCCGTCGACTACGGCACCATGGTGGAGATCATGGACCGTCTGGCGACGAGCGGGATCACCCGGATCGCCTTCCTCGCCGATCGGCAGCCGTCGCATACCGGCTCGACGATCCCGGCCGCGTCCGTGGCGACGACCGAAGGCGAGGGAGCACGGCCGTGATCGGCGCTCCGGTCGGCGGCGAGGCGGGGCCCGTCGCGGCGCGGCGTCGGGTCCGGCTGATCGGGTTCCTGGTCTTCGGCGCGCTTCATGCCGCCTTCCTCTTCGCCTTCCGCGTGGCGTCGCCGGCCATCGACGTGCTGGCGCCGGTCGAGATCGAGATCGTGCCGAGGGGCGACGCCGCCGTCGAGCGCACCGCCACCGAGGCGGTCGTCGCCGCCACCGTGCCGACGGAACCGGCCGCCGACCGCGCCGCCGAAGCCGCACCCGACGAACCGCCGCCCCCGCCCCGGCCGCCGGTCGAAACGCCGGCGCCGATCGCGGCCCCCGGGCCGGGCGAGACGGTTCGGGTCGAACATCCGGCGATGGTCGCGCCCGAGCCGCGCCTGCGCCCCGAACGCCCCCGTCCCGAACGCCCCGCCAGACATCGCCCCCCGGCCGCGCCCAAACCCGCGCCCGCGTCGACGAGCACGCTCCCGCCGGCGCCGGCATCCGCCGACGTCCGGACCGCCGGAGTCGCTTCGGGGCGGGAGGATCTGCGCGCCGCCCGCGCCAGTTACGGTGCGCTGATCTCCGCCGAGATCAACCGCCACAAGCACTATCCGGCGGCGGCGCGGGAGCGGGGCGAGACCGGCAGCGTCGCCATGACCTTCGTCGTCGGGCCATCGGGAAGCATCGTCTCCCATGCCCTGCGGCGGTCGTCCGGTTCGTCGGCACTCGATGCCGCCGCGGCCGCCATGCTGGAGGCGAGCCGCGCGCCGCCGCCGCCGGGCGGGCAGTTCCACGGCAGTATCGACATCAACTTCGCCATCGGACGGTGACCCGTTCGTCCGGCTCTTCGCAAGGAAGGTCACCATGCAGATCGATCGGCCGACGCCGGCCCCACTCGCCGCGCCGAACGTGGCGTCCGACCGCGTCCGGCAGGCGTGGCGGTGGCAGGCGATCTTCGAGATCGTCGGCCCGCTGGTCCTGCCCTTCTGCCTGGTGGCGCTGGTCGTCTTCGCACTGACGCTCGGCCGTTATCCCGTCGGTCTCCTCGACATCGCGGGCCGGATCGGTGCCGCCCTCGGATGGACCACGCTCGAGCCCGATCGGCTCGCGCTTCTCGATCGGGTGCTCCTGGAGATCCGTCTGCCGCGGATCCTGACCGCCGTTCTCGTCGGCGCGGCGATCGCCTCCTCGGGCTCCGCCTTCCAGGCGGTCTTCCGCAACCCGCTGGTGTCGCCGGGCATCCTCGGCGTGCTCGGCGGCGCGAGTTTCGGTGCGGCGCTCGGCATCCTGCTGTTCGGCGATTGGCTCCTCGTCCAGATCTGCGCCTTCGCCATGGGGCTTCTGGCCGTGATGGTCGGCGCCTTTCTGGCCCGTCTCTTCGGCGACGGCTCGATGCTCGCCCTGGTGCTCGGCGGCATGATCTCGGGCGCCTTCTTCGCGTCCGCCCTGGCGATCGTGAAATATGTCGCCGACCCCTACGAACAGCTTCCGGCGATCGTCTACTGGATGATGGGCAGCCTCGGCGGGGTGAACTGGACGCAGATCGATCTGGCGGCCGGGCCGATCGCGGTGGGGGTCGGGGTGCTGGCGCTGTCGGGCCGCGCCCTCGACGCCCTCTCCATGGGCGACGACGAAGCGCGCACGCTCGGCGTGCCGGTCGGCCTCGCGCGCTGCGTGGTGATCGCCGCCGCGACGCTGGTTTCGGCGCTGTCGGTGTCGCTCGCCGGGATGATCGGTTGGCTCGGTCTCGTCGTGCCTCACGTCACGCGGCTTCTGTTCGGCCCGGCCAACACGCGGCTGGTGCCGGCGAGCGCGCTGGTCGGTGCGATCTTTCTCGTCGGCGCGGATTGCCTCTCGCGGACGCTGACATCGGCCGAAGTGCCGATCGGCATCCTGACCGAACTGCTAGGCATCCCGATCTTCGTGATCGTGCTCGGGCGGGCGAGAAAGGGCTGGGCATGAGCCGCGACATCCGTCTGCGGGCGGTCGGGCTCTCCTATGCCCGAGGCGTCCGCACCGTCCTCGAGACGATCGACTTCACACTCGCCGCCGGCGAGGTCGTCGCCCTGCTCGGCGCCAACGGCGCGGGCAAGAGCACGCTCTTTCGGCTGCTGCTCGCCCTCGACACACCGATGTCCGGGCGTGTCGAACTCGACGGCGACGACGTCGTGCGCCTCGGCCGCCGTGAGATCGCGCGCCGGATCGCCTATGTGCCGCAGATCCACGTCGCGCCCTTTCCCTATCGGGTGCGCGACGTCGTCATGCTCGGTCGGATCGCCGAAACCGGGCTGTTGCGCAAGCCGGGCTCCGCCGATCGGAGGATCGTCGACGCCGTGATCGAACGTCTCGGCATCGTCCATCTCGCCGGTCGGCCCTATACGGAGATCTCCGGCGGCGAGCGGCAGCTGACGTTGATCGCCCGCGCACTCGCGCAGGGAGCGCGCCTGCTCGTCCTCGACGAGCCGACGACGGGGCTCGACTTCGGGCATCAGGCGAAGCTGCTCGACCATCTGCGTCGTCTCGCCGCCGACGGTCACGGGGTGCTCTTCTCCACCCATCATCCGGAGCAGGCGACACTCTCGGCGGACCGTGTCTGTCTCCTCGCGGGCGGGCGGCTGGTCGCCGACGGCCGGCCGGCCGACGTGGTGACGCCGACGACCCTCGAGCGGCTCTACGGCGTCGCCGTGGTGCCGTCGGTCGATCGGCATGGGCGAACCGTGTTCCTGCCGCCGCCGTCGGGCTCGTCGCGCTGACGCGGCGATCGCCGCATCGTCCGACCCATTGAGAAGATTGGCGCACCCGACAGGATTCGAACCTGTGACCTTTGCCTTCGGAGGGCAACACTCTATCCAGCTGAGCTACGGGTGCATCCGTGTCGTGATCGCGGGATCACGGCTCGCGTCGAGCTACGCTCGGGACGGGTTCCTCATAGCCCATGCGGTCGGGGGGAGCAACCGTCGAAGATGGGGCCGGCGAGGTTGCCCACGGATCGCGGCGGCGGGCATCGTCGCACGATCGTCGCATCGCCGGTCCATGGTCCGGCGCGACGGTTCGCGGCGCGGCGGGCAGCCGCGTCGCGACGGTCGGCCGCGAGGCGGGAACGGAGTTCAGCTCCCGCGGCCGGCGCGGCGGTGCGGCCAGCCGAACATCGCGCCGTAGGGCGAGAAGGCGCCGAAGGGCGAACGGAACGCCGGGCGCGATTGCGGTGCGGCGGGCTCGCGCGCCGGCTGGTCCGGCGATTCGGGCTGATCGATCTGGTCTTCCAACCAGGCTTCGAGGTCGGCTGGTCCGAGCATGGCACACTCCGATGGGTTCGCACGTCTCGCTCTCGCATGGTGCGGAGCAAAACGGTCTGCGTGACTGCCATCCGAACGAATTTATCCGATCTTCCTCGATTTCCATCGATTGAAGTCGGTTCGGTCACCCCACCACTTTCGCAGTGCAGTGTCAATGGTGCGGTGCATCCTCCCTTCGGTCGGATCGTCGCACCGCGCCTTGCCGTTTCCGGTGGACAGGCGCTTTGTTCGATGGCACGTCCATGTTCGGAGCGCGCAAACGGGAGACGGCTCGATGCGGTGGTGGAAGGCGGCGGCGCTGGTCGTGGCGATGGCGTGGGCGGGGCCCGCGTCGGCGGCGGGCAAGATCACCATGGACGAACTCACGGCCGGGCTCGACGCCGGGCGGGTGGTGTTGGTCGACGTGCGCGAGCCGGACGAGTTCACCGCCGGCCACGTGCCGGGCGCGGTCAACGTGCCGGTGTCGCGCATGTCGCTCGCCGCGCTGCCGCCGGCCGGCGACAAGACGATCGTCGTGATGTGCCGCTCGGGCAATCGCTCGAGCCGGGTCCAGGCGGCCGCGGCGCAGGCGGGCCGAACCGATCTCGTCGACTATTCGGGCAGCATGATCGAATGGACCGCCAGGGGCGGGCCGATCGTCAAGGGCCCCTGAGCATCCCGGAGACGACGAAGGCGGCGGAGATCCTCCGCCGCCTCGCGCATCTCGTGGTTCGTCGGCCCGGTGGCCGGCGGGTCTGTCGGATCAGCCGGCGGCGTTGAGGATCTTCGGCACGCGGTTGTCGCGCAGGCGATAGGCGTCCGGCATCTTCGAGCCGAGCAACGGCCGGAGATAGAGGCGGAAGGCGTCGGTGACGTCGTTGCCCGAGGCCGAGATGAACTCGTCCGGCATGTGGCGGGTCTTGCCGGCGACGCTCTCCAGCGGCGACAGCTGGTAGTCGACCGAATAGAAGCCGGTGCGGTGGATCGTCACCGAACCGTCGGTCGTACCCCACATGGCGTATTGCACCGCCTTCTCGCCCACCTCGCGCGCCTCGCGCTGGTCGACGTCCGACACGCAGCCGATGAAGGAGCGCTGGAGATAGCCGAAGGTGTCGCCGCGGACGCGGGAGATCTTCAGCTTCTTCTTGATCTCGTCGCAGAGCAGGTCGGCCAGCGCACCGGTGCCGGAGAGCTGGATGTTGCCGTGGGCGTCGCGCTCGACCTCGGTCGTGAGCTTGGTGATGATCGGCACGCCCTTCTCGTCGTGGATGCCTTCCGAGACGGCGACGACGCAGCGGCCGTACTTCTCGTAGGTCGCCTTCACGTCGGCGAGGAAGCGGTCGATGTCGAAGGCGCGCTCGGGCACGTAGATCAGGTGCGGGCCGTCGTCGGGGAACTTCTTGCCGAGCGCCGAGGCCGCGGTGAGGAAGCCGGCGTGGCGGCCCATGACGACCGCGACGTAGACGCCGGGAAGCGCGGCATTGTCGAGGTTGGCGCCCATGAAGGCCTGCGCCACGAAGCGCGCCGCCGAGGGGAAGCCGGGGGTGTGGTCGTTGACCATCAGGTCGTTGTCGATGGTCTTCGGAATGTGGATCGAGCGCAACGGATAGTTCGCCTTTTTCGCCTCTTCGGAGACGATGCGCACCGTATCGGAAGAGTCGTTGCCGCCGACGTAGAAGAAATAGCCGATGCCGTGCGCCTTCAGGACCTTGAAGATCTCCTGGCAATACTTGAGGTCGGGCTTGTCGCGGGTCGAGCCGAGGCCGGAGGAGGGCGTGTTGCCGACCATCTCGAGATTGTGGCTGGTCTCCTGGGTGAGGTCGAGGAATTCCTCGTCGACGATGCCGCGCACGCCGTGCCAGGCGCCGTAGACCAGTTCGACGTTGCGGAACTTGCGGGCTTCCAGCACCGCGCCGACGATCGACTGGTTGATGACGGCGGTCGGACCGCCTCCTTGCGCCACGAGGACCTTGGTCTGAGACATTTTCTCGTTTCCCATCAGAGCAGCGGAGGCACCGACGCGCGCTCCCGCGTCGCCATCCTGACCAGACCGGAGACGATCTCAAGCGCTTTGTGACGTCGGACGCGTCGATTTTCGGGGGTGCCGCGCTTTTCCTGCGCCGTCGGTCGAACAACTTGCGACGACGCCGGATCGTTGCAGCAAGAACGCATGGCTATCCACCGAAGACCTGCGTTTCGGACGGGGCGACGGGGAAGGGGAGAATCGTTCGGCGGCGTTTCCGGGCGTGCCGGGGCGGGGTGCGGCGGGGTGTTGCGCGTGCGGGGCATCGACCGCGGGCGGCAAACCGTGTATGTCGGCACCAACCCGAGGCGTCGAAGCATCCGCCTCCCACGATCCGGAGCACCTCCCTTGGCCTTTCCCCACGCGAGCCCCGCGCTCGATCGCGCATTGGCGCGTCGCAACTACGAAGAACCGACACCGGTCCAGGCGGCCGTCCTCGAGGAGGCGACGCGGGCACGCGATCTGCTCGTCTCGGCCCAGACCGGTTCGGGCAAGACCGTCGCCTACGGCCTCGTGCTCGGCGCCAATCTGCTCGGCGAGGAGGAGACCTTCGCGCCGCCGACCGTACCGCGGGCACTGATCGTCGCGCCGACGCGCGAACTGGCGCTGCAGGTCGAGCGTGAGCTCTCCTGGCTGTTCGAGGAGACCGAGGCGCGGATCGTGCCCTGCGTCGGCGGCATGGACCCGCGCGCCGAACGGCGTCGGCTGGGGCAGGGCGCCCATCTCGTCGTCGGCACGCCGGGGCGTCTGCGCGACCACATCGAACGCGGCGGTCTCGACGTGTCGCAGCTCGAGGCGGTGGTGCTCGACGAGGCCGACGAGATGCTCGACATGGGCTTCCGCGACGATCTCGAGTTCATCCTCGACGCGACGCCGGCCGACCGGCTGACGCTGCTGTTCTCGGCGACGCTGCCGAAGCCGATCGTCCAGCTCGCCGGGCGCTATCAGCGCGAGGCGTTGCGCATCGCGGTGGCCGGCGCCGAGCGCGGCCATGCCGACATCGAGCATCGCGCCATCCGCGTCGCCCCCAACGAGATCGAGGCGGCGATCGTCAATCTGCTGCGCTACCACGAGGCGCCGACGTCGATCGTCTTCGCCAACACGCGCGAGACGGTGCGCCACGTCCATGCCTCGCTGCGCGAACGCGGCTTCTCGGCGGTGGCGCTGTCGGGCGAGCTCGGTCAGCACGAGCGCAACCAGGCGCTCCAGGCGCTGCGCGACGGCCATGCCCGCGTCTGCGTGGCGACCGACGTCGCCGCCCGCGGCATCGATCTGCCCAATCTCGACCTCGTCGTCCACGCCGAGCTGCCGCACGACCGCGAGGTGTTCCAGCACCGCTCCGGCCGCACCGGCCGCGCGGGGCGCAAGGGCGTTTCCTGTCTGCTGGTGCCGGTCAACCGTCGCCGCAAGGCCGAGCGCCTGCTCGACGAGGCCGGCATCCGTCCCGAATGGTCGGGCCCGCCGACCTTCGAGGCGGTGCGCGATCTCGATCGCGGCCGGTTCCTCGCCGATCCGATGTTCGACGAGGCGCCCGGCGAGGAAGAGGCGGAACTCGCCCGCATGATCCTCGAGAGCCGCGGGCCCGAGTCGATCGCCGCGGCGCTCGCCACGCTGTGGCGGCGCGGTCGGCCGGTCGCCGAAGAGGTGGTCGATCCGGTCGGCGACCGCGGTCGGCGCGAGCGCCCGACGGGTCCCGCCGCCGGTCCGATGGGCGTGTGGTTCCGCTGCGACGTCGGTCGCCGCCAGAACGCCGATCCGAAGTGGCTGCTGCCGATGCTCTGCCGCCGCGGCGGCATCGAGCGCTCGGAGGTCGGTGCGATCCGCATCTTCGATCGCGAGACGCTGGTCGAGGTGGCGGAAGGTGCCGCCGCCCGATTCTGGGCGAACGCCAAGCGTCCCGACGAGGAACAGATCCGCTTCCTGCCGGCCGACGGTGCTCCGGAAGGCGGCGCCGACGAGGGCCGTGGCGAACGGCGCAGCCGTCCTCCGCGCGGCGAGCGTGGCGAACGCCCGGAGCGTGGGGAGCGGCCGCAGGGCAAGCCGCATCGCGGCGGTTTCAAGGGTGGTCCCGGTGGTCCGAAGGGGCCGCGCGGTCCGGGTGGCCCCGGCGGTCCGGGCGGCAAGCCGTCCGGCAACGGCCGACGCAGCCGCGGCCCGCGCGAGGGTTGAGGTAGCCGACTTCGTGTCGCGCTTTGTTCGGCTTCACCCTGAGGTGCCCGGCCATCGGCCGGGCCTCGAAGGGCGAAGCCACGACGGGCCGTGCAAATCGGCCCATCGCCCTTCGAGGCTCGCTTGCGCGAGCACCTCAGGGTGAAGGGCCTCTGCACGGGGCCGAAGACAGGCGAATTTCCGCGATTGCCGTGATGCGTTGCCGAGCCGAGGCGCGCGCCTTCAGCGGGCGAGCGCTTCCAGTTCGGCGATGAGCGCACGGGTGGCGATCGGCTCGGCGCGGGCGGCGACCGAGGCGCGGATCGCCTCCGCCTCCAGCCTGCCCGCATCGATGTCGGCCTTGACCGCGACGATCGCCTCGACGAAGTCGGCGGCTTTCCAGCCGGCGGCGAAGCGCACCGACGGGTTGTCGCCATAGGCGGACGTCAGCGTCGGCAGGCGCGACAGCACGTAGGGGCGGCCGCAGGCGAGCGTCTCCACCACGATGAAGGGCGAACCCTCGCCGAAATGCGAGCACATCAGCCCCATGTGGCATTCGCCGATGGCGCGGGTGAGCGACGCCGCGTCCAAGAGCCCGGTGCAGGCGACGACGTCGGCGAGCCCGGCCTTCTCGATCTCCTCGACGTCCCTGCCGAAATAGCGGAACTCGATCGCGTCGCCGAGACGGGCCTCGGCCTCGCGGATGGTGGCGAAGATCAGCGCCGGGTTCTTCTGTTCGACGATGCGGCCGGCGTAGAAGACGATGGTCTTCTCCGACTTCGGCAGCGGCGTCGCGGTGAAGCGGTCGGCGTACCAGGCATCGACATGGGCGAGGCGCGGCCCGAGGCGTCGGATGACGCTCGCCGAGAGGCCCGAATCGTCGCGGCCGACCACCTGGACCCGATCGGCGACGAGCGGCAGGAACCAGCAGGCGAGGTCGTGGGCGAGACGCTTGGCGCGTTCGCCGGCGCCCGGGCCGGTGCCGTGGATGGTGAAGACCTTCGCGCCGGGGAATGCCCAAGCGAAGGCGACGTATTCGGGCCGGGAGAATTCCAGCACGCGGCGCGGCGCGGCCTTCAGTCGCGCCCGGATGGTGCGGGCGTTCCGCAACACGGCGAGCGCGAAGGGGATCCACTTCGGTCCGGGCCACTTCGGCAGGGCGACGCCGAGGCGGTTTTCCGCCGGCCGGGCGGGCGTCTCCGACACCAGCAGGCCGTCGGCGCCGGCGGCCGAGATCAGGGTGTCGACATAGCGCTCGATGCCGCCCTGGGCGTCGGTCACGTCGTTCTGATGGAAATGGACGAGCATCCGGTCTATCCGGTCGATGGAACCGCATGCAGTCTTAGGCGAGCGATCTGAAGATCGCGTTGACGCTGCGGCGGGCAGGAGAGGCGGACGAGATGGAACGGGCGACGATCGGACGGCTGTGGGCGGTGGCGATGGCCATGGGGGCGAACGCGGTCGCCCTGGTCGCGGCATGGGCGATCGATCGCTACGCCCTGCCGGTAAGCCTCGCCGGCCTCGGCCGGACGGCGGTCGTCGTCGCTCTGTGGGTGGTCGTCGTGGTCGCGTTCCTCGGCGGGCCGTTCGCCGGCGCGGTGGCGCCGATCGCGGGCTTCGGCAGCCGCGCGCGGACGATCCTCCGGGCCGGCCTCTTCGGCTATGTCGGCTGCGGCATCGTCCAGGCGCTCGTGTCCTTCCGTGAGATCCTCGTCGACCCGTCGGACATCGCCGACATCGCCTTCCTGAACGTCGTCTTCAAGGCGATCGAGGTCGGCGCGCAGTGGCCGGTGCGGCTCGCCGGGTTCCTGTCCTCGCTGCTCTGACGGCGTCGTCGGGCGGCGAAGACCGCCCGCGTGGGCGGCGGAAGGGCCGACATCCACAGAATATGTGTTTCCGCGAGGCTGCGTGACGTGGTCGCAGGCCGCGTCCGCACGCGCGTCGGCCGACGGTCGCGCGAGGTGAAAAATTCCTTTCGCACCGTGACGTTCGCTCCTTCCGGGAGGGATATTCCCGATCGTAGTTGTTCGGAACGTATTGCATGGCTCGGGACGAGACGTCGGCGAGCCATGCGAAAACGCCTGTTCACCTTTCGTAGAGCAAGGCGTAGGGAGCTAAAGTGGAACCTCAGACGAAGGTCGGAGGTGTCACCGTAGACGAGGCTGTCCAACCCATGACGGTCGCAGGCCCGACACTGATTTCGCCGAAGCCGCAAGACGCGGAAGCGCAGTCCCGTCGGGTTCAATCATCTCATACTTTCGTCGAGAACGATGGACGCGTCTCTCCGCGCCGATCGTCGACGGCGGAAGGCTGAGACGAGCGGGGGGAGGGCGAGACGCGCGGGGAGCGTGGTTTCGTCCGGCTCGTGGGGTGGAGGGGCTCGGTCTGCATTCGGCAAGAACAATTCGAACCAGACGTTCCCCGGAGAGAACAATGTCCGACGAAGTCGTTCGCGGCCGCTCGCCCTACGAGTGGCTGGCATGGGTGGGGGTCGCCGCAGTCGGCGCCGTCTCGCTCGGTGTCGTCGCGCTGAAGCGCGGCGAGACCATCAACGCGCTGTGGCTGGTGACCGCCGCGGTCGCCGTCTATTTCATCGCCTTCCGCTTCTACGGTCTCTTCATCGAGAAGCGGGTGCTCGGCATCGATCCTTCGCGGCGCACGCCCGCGCAGCGCCACAACGACGGCCTCGACTACGTGCCGACCGAGAAGTGGGTGCTGTTCGGCCACCACTTCGCGGCCATCGCCGGCGCCGGTCCGCTGGTCGGCCCGGTGCTCGCGGCGCAGATGGGCTATCTGCCCGGCACGCTGTGGCTGCTCGCCGGCGTCGTCTTCGCCGGTGCGGTGCAGGACTTCGTCATTCTCTTCGCCTCGACCCGCCGTGACGGCCGCTCGCTCGGCGACATGATCAAGACGGAACTCGGGCCGGTGGCGGGCGTCTTCGCCTCCTTCGGCATCCTGATGATCATGATCATCCTGCTCGCGGTGCTCGCGCTCATCGTCGTCAAGGCGCTGGCCGGCAGCCCGTGGGGTACCTTCACGGTCTTCGCCACCATCCCGATCGCCATGCTGATGGGCGTCTACGGCCGCTTCCTGCGTCCGCACCGCATCGGCGAGATGTCGGCGATCGGCGTCGTGTTGCTGCTGCTCGCCATCGTCTACGGCCGTGACGTCGCCCATTCGGAGACGCTCGCGCCGCTCTTCACCTACAAGGGCGAGACGCTGGCGCTGATCCTGATCGGTTACGGCTTCGTCGCCTCGGTGCTGCCGGTGTGGTTCCTGCTGGCGCCGCGCGACTATCTGTCGACCTTCCTCAAGATCGGCACGATCATCGGTCTGGCGCTCGGCATCGTCTTCGTCCGTCCGGACCTGTCGATGCCCGCGGTGACCAAGTTCATCGACGGCACCGGCCCGGTGTTCTCGGGCGATCTCTTCCCGTTCCTCTTCATCACCATCGCCTGCGGCGCCTGCTCGGGCTTCCATGCGCTGATCTCTTCGGGCACCACCCCGAAGATGGTGGAGAACGAGAACCAGCTCCGTCTCATCGGCTACGGCGCGATGCTGATGGAGAGCTTCGTCGGCATCATGGCGCTGATCGCGGCCTCCGTGCTCGATCCCGGCATCTACTTCGCCATGAACACGGCGCCGGCGATCCTCGGCACCACCGCCCAGTCGGCGGCCGCCGCGATCGCCAACCTCGGCTTCGTGATCACGCCCGACGCGCTGACCCAGATGGCGCAGAACGTCGGCGAGGCGACCATCCTCAGCCGCGCCGGCGGCGCGCCGACGCTGGCCGTCGGCATGGCGCAGATCCTGTCGAGCGCCATCGGCGGGCAGGCGATGATGGCCTTCTGGTACCACTTCGCCATCCTGTTCGAGGCTCTCTTCATCCTGACCACGGTCGATGCCGGTACGCGCGTCGCCCGCTTCATGATCCAGGACCTCGTCGGCACCGCCTTCCCGGCGTTCAAGAAGACCCACTCCTGGGGTGCCAACCTCGCCGCGACCGGCATCGCCGTCGCCGCGTGGGGCTACTTCCTCTACCAGGGCGTGGTCGATCCGCTCGGCGGCATCAACACGCTGTGGCCGCTGTTCGGCATCGCCAACCAGATGCTGGCCGCCATCGCGCTCGCCTTCGCCACCGTCATGCTCTTCAAGATGAAGCGTCAGGCGGCGGCGTGGGTCACGCTCGCGCCGATGACCTGGCTCGCCATCTGCACGCTGACCGCCGGCTGGCAGAAGCTGTTCGACGCCCGTCCGGCCGTCGGCTTCCTCGCCCAGGCCGATCGCTTCGCCAAGGCGGCTGCCGAAGGCAAGGTGCTCGGACCGGCCAAGAGCGTCGATCAGATGAGCCAGATCATCCTCAACAACCGCATCGACGCAGGGTTGACCGCCCTGTTCATGCTGGTGGTGATCGTGATGCTGGGCTTCGGCGCCAAGGCGGCTCTCGCCGCGCTGAAGGCCGATGCGCCCACCTCCAAGGAGATCGGCGATGACATGCCGGGTCTGCGGGCTGACGCTGCCTGACGGAAAGGCCCTCGGACGGGCGGTCGTCAAGACCGCCCGGCTGATGGTCGGCGTGCCGGACTACGACAACTATGTCGCCCACCGGCAGGCCAACCACCCCGACCAGCCGGTGATGACGCAGACGGAGTTCTTCCGCGAGCGTCAGGACCGTCGCTACGGCGCGGGGCCGAACGGCACGTTCCGCTGCTGCTGAGGCAGGCGAACACGAACATGCGAGGCGCGGCGATCCGGAGGGGTCGCCGCGCCTTCGCGTCTTCTACGTCGTGGCGCCGCGCCAGATGGCGTCGACGACCGAGCCGCCGACGGCGTCGGTCGGGTCGAGCCGGGCGAGGGCGTCGAGCACGGCGCGCGCCTCCGCCCCCTCGTCGCGGCGCAGGCGGATGAAGGCGAGGGCCTTCAGCGTGTAGAGCGCGAAGCGGCCGGGGCCTTCGAGCGAGATCTCTTCCATGCTCCAGAGCCGCCAGTCGGGGGCGAGGTTGGCGGCGCGCGCCGCCTCGCGCAGGCCGCCTTCGGCCGCTTCGAGGGCGGCATCGAGATCGCCGGAATAGGTGTGGATCTTGTAGAGGCAGAACCAGGTGGCGAGCGAGCGCGGGTCGAGCGCCAGCGCCTCGCGGAAGGCGGCGTCGGCGGCGGCACGATCGGTGCGGTGGGCGACGACGCCTCTTTGTAGGATTTCGTTCACGTCGTCCGACACGTCGCCGAAGTCGATCGCGTCCTCGATCCGCCGGCGGCGCCCGCCGCGTTCGCTCGACATGTCGGGTTTCCTCGCATTTCAGTTCTTTCCCCAGCGTCATCGCAAGAATCGCGCCGGGGGCTGGACGCGACGGCACAGGCCTTGAATAAGGAGAAACACCGATCGTCCACGGTCACGAGGAGCAGGCGATGTCGTCGGAAATTCCGCAGGTGTTCAAGCATCACGTCTTCGCCTGCTTCCAGAGCCGGCCGCCGGGCCATCCGCGCGGCTCGTGCGGTGCGCAGGGGGCGGAGCCGTTGTGGAAACGCCTGCAGTGGGGCGTGGAATCGCTGCAGAACCCGGAAGTGGCGATGACGGCGACCGGTTGCCTCGGCTTCTGCCGTGCCGGGCCGCTGATGGTCGTCTATCCGCAGGGCGTGTGGTACGCGCCCAAGACCGAGGCCGACGTCGACGAGATCGTCGACACCCATCTGGTCAAGGGCGAGATCGTCGAGCGGCTGGCGATCGTTCCGAAGGTGTGAGCATCCGAAGTCGCGGCGGTGCGCGTCGGCCTGTCGCGGCCTTCGCCCCAACGGCGAAGGCCGGCGCGGGAGATCACGCTGCCCGCGTGTCGATCTCCCGCGCCGAGGACGCCTTCGGTGTCGTCTTGTGGAGCGTGACGATCAGCGTGTCGCCACGCAGTTCCGCGGTGATCGCGGCGCGATCGACGTCGTCGGGCAGGCGGAAGGCGCGGACGAAGGAGACGCCCTGCGTCTCGATCGACGCCGCCGTCTCGTGTCGGGCGGACCGGTTGCCCGTCAGGGTGACGAAGTCGCCGGAGACGGCGACGTCGAGGGTCTCGGCGGTGAAGCCGGGCACGTCGCAGGCGATCACCCAGGCGCCGTCGCGTTCGACGAGGTCGACCGAGGGCAACCAGGTTTGCCGTGTTCCGGCGACACGTTGCGGGATCGGCGCTTCGACCCGGCCCGGATCGGCGAGGTCGAAGACGCGGTTCACCTCGTGCGCGAGGTCGGTGACCAGCGGCCAACCGGCGTCGCGGAGGGTTTCGTCGTTGCCGGCGACACGGACGGGAAGCTTGTCGGACTTCTTGGCCATGGCTTTTCCTCCACGAACAGGCGGGAGGTGTCGGGACCCGTTGTCCCGACCGGAACAATTCTACCACGCCCGGCATTCGGCGGCACCACGGGAAATCTACCGAGGATCGAACGACGGCGGTTTTTCGCCGTCGTTCGAGGCTCTCGGGCGACTTTTGTGACGCTGCGTCAGGCGTGCAGCGTCTCGCCGTGGAGCGCGAGGTCGAGACCTTCGCGTTCCTGGTCGGGCGCGACCCGCAGCGGGGCGATCAGGCCGGCGATCTTCAGCGCGACCCAGGTGCCGACCACGCACCACGCCGTCACCACGCCGACGGCGACGAGCTGGGCGCCGAGGAGCTTCCAGTTGCCGTCGACGACGCCCGCCTGGGCGGCATCGCCGGTGACCGAGGCGGTGGCGAAGACGCCGACCAGCGAGGTGCCGACGAGGCCGCCGACGCCGTGGACGCCGAAGACGTCGAGGCTGTCGTCGTAGGCGAGCCGCACCTTCAGCCAGGTGCAGAACCAGTAGCAGGCGAGCCCGCCGACGAGGCCGATGACGAGACCCGCCCAGGGCTCGATGTAGCCCGAGGCCGGGGTGATCATGCCGAGACCGGCGATGGCGCCCGAGATCATGCCGAGCACCGAGGGCTTGCCGCGGTGGAGCCATTCCAGCGTCGTCCAGGCGATGGCGCCGGCACAGGCCGAGAGGTGGGTGGCGACGATGGCGTAGACCGCGCGCGAGGAAGCCGCCAGCGCCGAACCGCCGTTGAAGCCGAACCAGCCGACCCACAGGAGGCCGGTGCCCATCACCGCCATCGACAGGTCGTAGGGCGCGAGGTTCTCGCGGCCGTAGCCCATGCGCTTGCCGACCATCACGGCGGCGACCAGACCGGCGATGCCGGCGTTGATGTGGACGACCGTGCCGCCGGCGAAGTCGAGGGCGCCGAGCCTGGCGAGGAAGCCGCCGCCCCACACCCAGTGGGCGGAGGGCACATAGACCAGGAACAGCCACACCACGCAGAAGGCGAGGAAGGCGGCGAAGCTCATGCGGTCGGCGACGGCGCCGCCGACCAGGGCGCAGGTGATGACCGCGAAGGTCATCTGATAGGCCATGAACAGCAGTTCCGGGATGGTCGGCGCGGCGGCGATCGTGGTCGTCGGGGCGATGCCGTGGCCGAACAGGCGGGCGAAGTCGCCGATCATCGCGCCGTCGCCGGAGAAGACGAGCGAATAGCCGAAACCGAACCACAGGATCGAGACGATCGCGGTGGCGGCGACCGACTGGGCCATGATGGCCAGCAGGCTCTTCTTGCGCACCATGCCGGCGTAGAAGAGCGCCAGGCCGGGCAGCGTCATCATCAGCACGAGGGCGGTGGCCACCATCATGAAGCCGGTATCGGCGGCGTCGATGCCGCCCTCCGCGGCGCGGGCGGCGGAGCCGAGGCAAAGAAAGAGCATCGCCCCGGCGAGGGACGTCGCGAGTTTCGACATGGGCGTGGGTTCCGGTCGAGAGGATGAACGACCGCGACCTTCCCCCGGCCGCGTTCGATCGATGATCTGCCCGGCCGCCGCGCCCGCGTCACGGGCTCGCCGGCCGGACGGGGGTGTCAGAGGGCGTCGTCGCCCACTTCGGCGGTGCGGATGCGCATGGCCTGTTCGATCGGCAGGACGAAGATCTTGCCGTCGCCGATCTGGCCGGAATGGGCTGCGGTGCGGATCGCATCGACGGTGGCTTCGACCAGACCGTCCGGGACGGCGGCCTCGAGGCGGACCTTGGGCAGGAAGCTGACGACGTATTCGGCGCCGCGGTAGATCTCGGCGTGACCCTTCTGGCGGCCGTAGCCCTTCACTTCGGTGATGGTCATGCCGTGGATCCCGAGCTTGGTCAGCGCATCGCGGACCTCGTCGAGTTTGAACGGCTTGATGACGGCGACGACGAGCTTCATGCGAACCCCCGGGTGCGGAATTTCGATGCGAATTGGCGAAATCGTGAGCAAGTCACGTGCCAATTCTGCTCATTCGCCGTTCAGCGAGCAAGCGTCTCGAGCAGAGACGTTGGTTGTGGTGGGGAAATGATGGAAGTGCCTGCGTCGCGGGCAGTCGACGGCTCGATTTTTGAGCATGAAGCTCAAGAAACGTCCAGTCGCGGTGCGGGCGCGGGTTCCTGGTCGGGGGCAACGACGAAAACCCCGGTCTTCGCGAGAGCGACCGAGGGGGTGTGATCGTCGGGTTCCGGACGGTGGAGGAATGTCAGCGCGCGGCGGCGAGCGGTCCCAAGGAAGCCTGCGTCACGGCCGGATTGGCCGCCGGACGCTGCGCGCCGGCGATGTTAGGCAGCACCAGGGACACGATCGTTGCGGCGACGAAGGTCGCGACGAGCAGGGGCATGGACGTCTTCATCTGCGGCTTCCCTCCCGAGGAAGTCTCTCTTGTTTCCGGGGAGTATTGCACAGAAATCGGGCTCTGCCCATGGCGCCGGGGCGACGCGAGGGAACGTGGTTCAGAGCTGGTTTCCACGCCCGCGCGCCGCGATCCGGGCGCCGAAGCGCAGGCGCAGGAGGAGTGCGGCGACGGCGGCGGCCAGCGCCGGGACCGCGAGGGCGGCGAAGGCGGCGTTCGGCCCGAAGCGATCGAGGATGGCGGCGACCGTCACCGGCGCCACCGCCGAGGCCCAGAAGGCGGGTGCGCCGAGCCGGCCGGTCAGCGAGCCGTAGGCGGCGGGGTCGAAGAGCACCAGCGGCAGGGCGCCGCGCGCCACGGTGACGAGGCCGTTGCCCATGCCGCCGCCGATCGCGAAGGCGAGGGCGGCGGCGTAGGAGAGGCCGGCGAAGGGGGCGAAGGCCAGCGTCACCGGCAGAGCCGCGCAGGAGAGCAGCGTCAGGTCGACCGGATGCAGGCGGCTGCCGGAGGCGAGTTCGGCGAGGCGGGCGGCCGACTGGCCGACGCCGCGGGTGGTGGCGACGAAGACGGCGGCGGATCCGGCGAGACCGACGGCGGTCATCAGCGGGATGATCTGGGCGGCGAGTGCGGAGGCGAGCGTCGAGACGGCGACGATCATCGTGGCGAAGAGGAAGGCGGCGATGCGCCGTTCCTCCGCCGTCTCGGCGAGCGGCGGGGCGAGGGGGCGGGCCGTCGGGTCGACGTGGAGGCGCGGATCGGCGGCGGCGGCCGGCAGCATCCAGTGCAGCGGCAGGGTGAGGGCGGCGAAGCCGGCGAAGGCGCCCATGGCGACGCGCCAGCCCCAGTGGACGGCGAGGAACTCGCCGACCGTCCAGAACACCGTCGAGGCGAGACCGCCCGACAGTGCCACGGTGGAGAGCGCGCGGCGGGCGTCCGCCGGATCGATGCGGACGAGCGCGGCGAAGGCGGCGTCGTAGAGCGTCATCCGCATCGAGACGCCGAGGATCGCCCAGCCGGCGAACCAGGCGATCTCCTCGTGCGACTGCGCCAGCACGGCGAGGCCGAGCGCCGAGAGCGCCGAGCCGATGGTCATGGTCATCCGGCCGCCGGCGCGGTCGATGGCGCGCCCGACGGCGGGCGAGACGAGGCCCATCACGACGAGGGCGAGCGAGAAGCCGCCGTGGACGGTGGTGAGGGAGAGGCCGGTATCGGCGACGATGCGGCCGGAGAAGACGCCGACGGCGTAGAAGGTGACGCCCCAGCCGATCAGCTGCGAGGCGGAGAGCGCGGCGATGACCCGGCCGGAGATCATCGCGAGGCTTCCGCCGGCACGCGGTCGACCGGCGGGGTGGCGTCGCCGTCCCCGAGGGCGCGCTGCATCAGCACGCTGTCGAGCCAGCGTCCGTGTTTCCAGCCGACCGCGGGCAGGACGCCGGCGGGCTCGAAGCCGAGCGCGGCATGGAGGCCGATCGAGGCGGCGTTGCCGCTGTCGCCGATCACCGCGATCATCCGGCGGAAGCCCATGGCCTCGGCGCGGACGAGGAGCTCGACCATCAGCGCCCGGCCGACGCCGCGGCCCTTGGCGTCGGGGGCGACATAGACCGAGTTCTCGACGGTGAAGCGATAGGCCGGCCGGGTGCGATAGAAGCCGAGATAGCCGTAGCCGAGGACGCGGCCGTCTTCCTCCGCCACCAGCCAGGGAAAGCCCTCGGCGGCGATCTTGTCGCGGCGGGCGAGCATCTCGGCGAGGCTCGGGGCGACGAGTTCGAAGGAGGCGCAACCGGTCTCCACGGCATGGGCGTAGATCGCGCGGATCGCCGCGAAATCGGCGGTCACGGCGGGGCGGACGTGGAGGGCGGCGGCGGACATCGGAGATCCTTCGTGGGCGGCACGAGCCGCGCGGGCTCTCTTCTTGCGGGATGGTTCTCCTTCGATCAAGCTCATGACAATTGTGCAAGGCATGAGAAAAAATCATCGATGATCAGCCCCGACCTCGACGCACTCTTCGCCTTTCGCGCCGTCGCCACCGCCGGCGGCTTCACCCGGGCGGCGGACGAACTGGGGCTGACCCAGTCGGCGATGAGCCTGAAGGTCCGGCGGCTGGAGCGCGAACTCGGCGTGCGTCTGCTGGAGCGGATCGGGCGACGGGTGACGCCGACCGCCGCGGGGGTGGAACTCCTGGTCCATGTCGAGCGGCTGCGGGCGGCTCATGCCGCGGCGATCGCGGCGATCGCGCCGCATCGCGAGGGCACGACCGGCCGCGTGGCGATCGGTACCGGAGCGACGGCCTGCCTGCATTTCCTGCCCGGGCCGCTCCGCCGTCTGCGCGGCGCCTTTCCCGGTCTCGAAGTGATCGTGCGGACCGGTGACACCGCCGACATGCTGGCCGAGCTCGAGGCCAATCGCATCGACATCGCGCTCGTCACCCTGCCGGTGTCCGGCCGTGTCTTCGAAGTGGAGGAGCTGCTGGTCGATCCGATGGTGGCGGTGCTGCCGGCCGGTGCGGTGCCGGAAGGCGGTGGGCTCGGCGCCGTCGAACTCGCGCGCCATCCGCTGATCCTCTACGAATCGCGCGGGTCGACCCGCCGCATCGTCGACGACTGGTTCACCGCCGGCGGTGTCGCGGTCAGGCCGGTGATGGAACTGGCGAGCGTCGAGACGATCCGTCAGTTGGTCGGCGCCGGGCTCGGGGTCGCGGTCCTGCCGGCGCTGGCGTTCCCGGTCGACGCACGGGCGGAGGGCCTCGACATCCGCCCGCTCGATCCGCCGCTCGAACGTCGGCTCGGCATCGTGCGGCGGCGGGACAAGGTGCAGGAGCCCGGCATGCGGGCGATGGTCGCCGCGCTGCGCGAGGCCGCGGCGACGCGTCAGGCGGAGGCGGGCGAGGGCTCGCGCTTGCGGCGTACGTAGAGGGTGCGGTCGACGGTGGCGACGAGGCGGCCGTCGGTGTCGGTGATCTCGCAACGGAAGGTCGGCAGCACCTTGGCGCCGTCGGCGCCGGCGGCGCGAATCTCGTCGAGGCGGGCCTCGTCGAGGCGGAAACGGGCGGTGACGGTGCCGCGGCCCGGCGCGATGTAGTCGATCGTCGCGCCCTTGTCCCAGACGACCCAGTCCTTGCCGAGGTTCTTCAGCACCATCAGCATGTAGAACGGATCGGTCATGGCGAAGAGCGAGCCGCCGAAATGGACGCCGACGTAGTTGCGGTTCCACCAGCGCAGCCGCAGCTCGACCTCGGTCTCGCGGAAGTCTTCGGAGATGTGCGTGCAGCGGATGCCGGTGAAGAGGAACGGCGGCCACAGGTTCATCAGGCGGCGGAACACGGACGGACGCATCGGAGCCTCGCGGAGTCTCGGGATGCTGAATAGGGCAGAATCTTTCCGTAATCGTCAATGCGGCGAAGGTGCGGGGCAGGGATGTCGGAGGATGGAGGGGCGCGCGTGGCCGGGTGCCGGGCTCGGCGGTGCGGCGGGGGCCATTCTCCCCTCCGCGGGCCTTTGCATGAGGCGGTCGAGCCGTATGCGATGCCGTGCGCGATGCTTCGAGACGGGCGTCTTCGACGCCCTCCTAGGCATGAGGCGTTCGTGTTTGCCGCGGCAATCTCCGGAACCTCATCCTGAGGAGCGCCGCAGGCGCGTCTCGAAGGATCGCGCACGGACGTCGATCCGAAACGCCTCGGCGTTGCGCCTCGCCTCGCCCCGCCTCAGCGCTCCCTGAGCGCCTCCGACGAAACCTTGGCGATGGGCGAGAAGACGTAGTCGATCACCCGGCGGCTCGACGTCTTGATGTCGATGACGACGGTCATGCCGGGGGTCAGCGGCATGGTCTTCTCGTCGACGCGGATGGCGGTGTCCTTCAGCGCCACGGTGACGGGGAAGACGAAGCTCTGCGGCACGCCGGGGGCGGCACCCACCGCGGCGGCGCCGGCGGTCGGCGCTGTGGCGTTGGCGAGGGTGCGCTTGGCTTCCGCCTCGTCGACCGCTTCGGTGGCGATCTTGACCACCTCGCCGCGCAGCGTGCCGTAGCGGGTGAAGGGGAAGGCGTCGACCTTGACCACCACGTCCTGGCCGACCTCGACGAAGCCGACGTCGAGGTTGGAGACCAGTGCGTCGATCAGCAGCGGCCCCTGGTCGGGGGTGACGACGAGGAGCTGCTGGCCGGTCGTCACCACTTGGCCGATGGTCGTCACCGCCATCTTCTGGACGACGCCGTCGATCGGCGCGACGAGGCGGGTGCGGTCGAGATGGACGCGGGCCTTGGCGAGCATCTGGCGGGCCTCGTCGGCCTTGCGGGCGGCCTCGGCGATGCGGTTCTCGTCCTCGGCGATCGACTGCGAAAGGACCTTCTGCTTCTCGGCGTGGAGCTGGACGATCGAGGCGTCGGTCTCGATCAGCTGACCCTGGTCGGCGGCGAGCGAGGCCTGGGCGCGGTCGAGCGATTCCTGCGCGTCGTAGAGGTTGATCTTGGTACCGACCTTCATGTCGATCGCCTGCTGGCGGGTGTCGACGCGGCCGAGCACGGTCTCGATCAGGCGGCGGTCGTTGGCCATGGCCATCTCGAGGCGGCTGCGGGTCGCCTGTTTCTGCACGACCTGCTTGTCGATGGCCGCGAGCGCGTCGGCGAGGCGGCCGAGTTCGGCGGCGAGCACGGCCGTCTCGCGACGGCGCGCGTCCTCGGGAAGCGCGGCGTCGAAGGGGATCGGCCCGACGTCGGTGAAGAGGGTGTCGATCGTCGCGGCGGCATCGGTGCGGGCAACGCGACCCTGCGCGGCACGGACGACCTCCGTCGAGAAGCGGCGGCGGGCGATCTCGGCGAGGCTCGAGTCGAGCCGGTCGGCGTTGGTCCGCTCGTCGGCGAGGGCCTCCGAGGCGTCGAGTTCGACCAGGAGGTCGCCGGCCTTCACCCGCGAGCCGTTCTCGACCCGGATGGCGGCGACGCGGCCGGGCTCGAGCGGCTGGATGATCTTGGTCGACTGGCTCGACACGACCTTGCCCTGCGCCACGGCATGGACGTCGAGCCGGCCGAAGAACGACCACAGGATGGCGACGAGGGCGAAGGCGCAGATCGTGCCCATGATCGCCATCGGCAGGGGGGCCGGCGGCGTCTCCTGGATCTCGAGCGCGGCGGGGAGGAACTCGCGGTCGGTGCCGGCGATGCGGGCGAGGATCGACTTCATCTCACGCCTCCTTCGCCGCCGACTGGAGCGACCACAGCCGGGCGTAGAGGCCGCCTTCGCGCGCCAGCAACTCCTCGTGGCTGCCGACCTCGACGATCTCGCCGGCCCTCATGCCGACGATCCGCGTGCAGGGGCGGACGGCGGCGAGACGGTGGGCGATGACGATGACGGTGCGGCCCTTCACGATCGCCTTCATGTTGTCCTGGATGATGCGCTCGCTCTCGTAGTCGAGGGCGGAGGTCGCCTCGTCGAGGATCAGGACGCGCGGGTTGGTGGCGAGCGCCCGGGCGATGGCGATGCGCTGGCGCTGGCCGCCGGAGAGGTTGGCGCCGCGTTCCTCGATCATCGTGTCGTAGCCGCGCGGCATCTCGCGGATGAACTCGTCGGCACCGGCGAGGCGGGCGGCGGCGAGCACCTCGGCGCGGCTCATCGCCGGGTTTCCGAGCGCGATGTTCTCGTGGATGGTGCGGTTGAACAGCATGTTCTCCTGCAGCACCACGCCGATCTGGCGGCGCAGCCAGCCGGGATCGACCTGGGCGACGTCGACGCCGTCGACCAGGATCTGGCCGCGGCCGGGCATGTGCAGGCGCTGGATCACCTTGGTCAGCGTCGACTTGCCGGACCCCGACGGCCCGACGATGCCGATCACCTCGCCGGCGGCGATGGAGAGATCGACGTTCTTCAGGACCTCCGGCGCATCGGGGCGGTAGCGCAGCGTGACGCCGCGCAGTTCGATCGCGCCCTCGAGCGGCTTCATCGACACCATGGCGGGCGGCGCGGGCTCCGGCGGGGCGAGGAGGATGTCGCCGAGGCGTTCGACCGAGACCTGGACCTGCTGGAAGTCCTGCCACAGCTGCGAGAGGCGCAGGATCGGTTGGACCACCTGACCGGCAATCATGTTGAAGGCGATCAGCTCGCCGACCGTCATCTCGCCCGCCATCACCGCCTGGGCGCCGACGAAGAGGACGAGGGCGGTGGTCGCCTTGGAGACGAACTGCACGAGGTTCTGGCCGACGGCACCGAGCATCGAGGCGTCGAAGGAGGTGCGCACATAGGCGGCGAGCCGCTCCTCCCACTGCATCTGCATGATCGGCTCGACGCTCGCCGCCTTCAGCGTCTGGGCGCCGACGACGCTCTCGACGAGGAACTGTTGCGAGCGGGCGCCGCGGTTGAACTTCTCGGCGATCTGGTCCTGGAGCAGGGGCCTCAGCACCGCGGCGATCACCAGATAGACCGGGATCGAGGCGAGGACGACCAGCGTCAGCATCGGCGAATAGACGAACATCACCGCGAAGAAGACGATGGTGAAGACGAGATCGAGCAGCGAGGTCAGCCCCTGTCCGGTGAGGAAGGAGCGGATGGTCTCGAGCTCGCGCATGCGCGCCACCGTCTGGCCGGCCGCGCGCGTCTCGAAATAGGTGAGCGGCAGGCGGAAGAGGTGGGAGAAGAGGCGGGCGCCGAGCTCGACGTCGATGCGGTTGGTGGTGTGGTTCAGCGCATAGGTGCGCAGGAACTGCAGCAGCGTCTCGAAGACGGCGAGCAGCACCATGCCGACGACGAGGACGACCAGCGTCGACAGGCCCTTGTGGACGAGCACCTTGTCGACCACCAGCTGGAAGAACATCGGCGTCAGCAGGGCGAAGAACTGCACGAAGAGCGAGGCGATCACCACCTGGATCAACGGCTTGCGGTAGCGCACCAGCGACGGCAGGAACCAGCGGAAGCCGAAGGTCTCCGGATCGATGCCGCGGCCGCGGAAACGGCGGGTGACCTGGACGGCGCGGCCGGTCGAAAGCCCGATCGCCTCGGCGAGGGAGATCTCGCCGGCGCCGCGCTCGTAGGGGTCGATCAGGCGGATCTTGCCGTCGGGGGCGCCGGGCGCCAGGATCGTCCACGAGCCGTCCTTCAGCTCGAGCAGCGCCGGCAGCGGGATGCGGCCGAGGCGGTCGGCGTCGACGCCTTCGGCGACGCGGGCCTTGAGGTCGAGCAGGCGGGCGGCGCGAACGATGTCCTGCGGACCGGCGGTGCGGCCGACGAGCGCCAGTTCGTGGCGCAGCTGCGCGCCGTCGGACGGGATCTGCCAATGGCGGGCGAGCCGGACGAGACCCTCGATGCCGGTATCGACGGCCGGGGTCGCGCCGCCCTCGGCGGGTCGGGCGGTGGCGGTGTTCTGCATGGTCCGGGCCGGGTCCCCTGACGGTCGCGACACTCCGCGCCCCCCGCGGATCCGCCGACCGATCTCGTCCACGACGATGCACGCAAACGGTTGGCGGAACGTGAACGAAAATCGGCCGTTCTCCGCGCTCTTCCCGCAACGTGCAGCAGACGGGGAAGTTCAGAGGGGAAACGTTCAGGAAATCTTAGCGACACAATCAAGATACGCGTTGCCCTTCATTGCTTTGGAAAGGGTCGCGGCCTTTTCATCCTCGGCAATACAACGCCGGACCCTGCGTCCGCCGTGTCGCGAGGATCGTTCGAAGCCATGCCGAACAACGCACCGACCCTGACCGCCGCCAATCTGAGCGTCGACGCCAACAAGTCGATCTCGGGCGCCGCCCTCGTCGCCTCGGTCCGCGACGCCGACGGCGACGCGGTCACCCAATACCGCTTCGTCGACAACGGTTCGAGCGGCGGCTACTTCATGCTCGACGGGCGGAAGATGGCGGCGGGCCAGTGGTTCACGGTGACGCAGGCGCAGCTGGCGAAGCTCACCTATGTCGGCGTCGGCGCCTCCGGCTCGGAGACGTTCCAGGTCCAGGCCTACGACGGCAAGACGTGGTCCGGAGCTGCGGTCGGCACGCTGTCGACCGTCAACCACACGGCGACGTTGGCGACCGCCGACCTCTCGATCAATGCCAACAAGTCGGTCGCGGCGGCGACGCTGATCAAGTCGGTCGGCGACGCCGACGGCGACACGATCACCCAGTACCGCTTCATGGACAACGGCGCGGCCGGCGGATACTTCGTCTTCTCCGGCCAGAAGATCGCCGCGGGCCAGTGGGTCACGGTCACCGCGGCGCAGCTCGGCAAGCTCTCCTACGTCGCCGCCGGTGGAACGGCGTCGGAGACGGTGTCGATCCAGGCGAACGACGGCAAGGCGTGGTCGGCGAGCGTCGAAGCCACCGTCGGCACGGTCAATCACGCCGCGACGGTGGCCGCCGGCGGGGCGACCATCGATGCCAACAAGTCGGTTTCCGCCAAGGCGCTGCTCGGCGCGGTGGGCGATGCCGACGGCGACAAGATCGCCCAGTACCGCTTCATGGACAACGGTTCGACCGGTGGCTACTTCCTGCTCGGCAGTCAGAAGATCGCCGCCGGCGAGTGGGTGACGGTCAATGCGGCCGATCTCGCCCGCCTGAGCTATGTCGCCGCCGGCGGCACCGCCTCGGAGACCTTCTCGGTCCAGGTGTCGGACGGCAAGGAATGGTCGGCGACGTCGACGGGAACCGTCACCACCGTCAATCACGCGGCCGTAGCGACCGCGCTGTCGGCCAAGATCGACGCCAATCGGTCGATCGCCGCCTCGGCGCTGATCAAGTCGGTGAAGGACGCCGACGGCGACGCGATCACGCACTATCGCTTCAGGGACGACGGCACGGGCGGCGGATACCTCGCGCTCTCCGGCCAGAAGGTCGCGGCCGGCGAGTGGGTGACGGTCGCGGCGTCCGATCTCGCCAAGCTCGCCTATGTCGCCAAGGGCGCATCGGGGGCGGAGGCGATCTCGATCCAGGCCTACGACGGCAAGGAATGGTCGGCGACGGTCGCCGGCACCGTCACCACGGTGAACCATGCCGCGGTGGTCGCCGCCAATGCCGCGACGCTGAATTCGAACCAGGTCGTGGCGGCCTCGACGCTGATCGGTTCGGCGAAGGACGCCGACGGCGACGCGATCACCCAGTATCGCTTCATGGACAACGGCGCGGCCGGTGGATACTTCGTCCTCTCCGGCTCGAGGATCGCCGCCGGGCAGTGGGTGACGGTCACCGCCGCCGACCTCTCCAAGCTCTCCTACGTCGCCGCCGGCGCGACCGGCACGGAGACGGTGTCGATCCAGGCCTTCGACGGTTCGGACTGGTCGCTCTCGGCGACCTCCAAGATCCAGATCGTCAATCATGCCGCCACGGTCACCACCAATTCGGCGACGATCAACGCCAATCAGGTCATCGCCGCGTCGAGCCTGATCAAGACGGCGACCGACGTCGACGGCGACGCGATCACCCAGTATCGCTTCATGGACAACGGTGCGGGCGGTGGCTACTTCATGCTCAACGGGCAGAAGATCGCCAACGGCCAGTGGGTGACGATCGGTGCCGCCGATCTCGCCAAGCTGACCTACGTCGGCGGCTCGGCCTCGGGCGCCGAGAGCTATTCGGTGCAGGTCTACGACGGCAAGGTGTGGTCGACCTCGGTGAACGGTACGCTGACGACGGTCGAGCATGCGCCGGTCGTCGCCGCGACGACGACGACGCTCGACGCCGGCGCCCGGATCGCCGCCTCGAGCCTGGTCAAGTCGGTCTCGGATGCCGACGGCGACGCGATCAGGCAGTATCGCTTCATGGACAACGGCTCGGGCGGCGGCCATTTCGAGCTGAACGGCGTGACCATCGGTTCGGGCCAGTGGATCACCATCAACGCCGCCGATCTCGCCAAGCTCTCCTACGTCGCCGGCGCGACCTCGGGCGCCGAGACCTTCTCGCTGCAGGCCTCCGACGGCACGCTGTGGTCGGCGATCTCGACCGGCACGATCACGTCGCAGTCGGTGTGGACCGGCGTCACCGACGCCGGCATCGCCGCCGACCTGCAGACGCAGGTCAAGAACGGCGCGATCGGCTACGACGGGCTGTTGAAGATCCTCAAGGACGCGGCGATCGGCGGCATCACGGCGGCCGAGTTCACCTCGCTGCAGGCGGTCGACACGATGGTCGCCTCGTCGGGCGGCGCGATCTCGACCTCGTCCTATCTCGACGGGATCTTCCACGACCTCGTCGGCGGCAACAAGGCGAACGCCTGGTGGAACGGCGGCGGATCGCAGGTCGCGCTCGGCAACATGGCGTCGGGCACCACCGAGGTCAACGCCAACCGCCTGATCGGCAAATGGTTCCTCGGCACCGACCTGCCGTCGATCGACCCCAGCTACGGCTCGACCTACAAGGCGACCAGCCTGACGCTGTGGAATGCGAACGGCACGCCGTCCTACATGGACGTCAACCAGGGCTATGTCGGCGACTGCTATCTGATGTCGTCGCTGGCGGTGATCGCGATGCGCGATCCGAGCGTCATCAAGTCGATGATCGTCGACAACGGCAACAACACCTGGGGCGTGCGCTTCCTCGACAACTCGGGCGGCGCCCATTGGGTGACGGTCGACAACGAGCTGCCGACCTTCGCCAACGTCTCCTGGGCCAACGGCTCGAAGCTCGAATACGCCAACGGCAACGTCGGCTGGGTCGAACTGGTCGAGAAGGCCTATGCCCAGTACAACGCCGAGGGCTATCTGCCGCGCGCGGCGGCGAACTCCTACGCGGCGATCGCCGGCGGCTGGGGCGACCCGATCACCGAGATCACCGGCAAGGCGGTCTCCTATTATTCGCCCGGCTCCAAGGCGATCGTCGATGCCTACAACGCCGGCCAGGAGATCATGCTGGCGACCTCGAACTCGGTGTCCGGCAACCTCGTCGGCAATCACATGTACGAGGTGATCGGCTACGACACGTCGAACGGCAACGTGCATCTCCACAATCCGTGGAACACGGCGGTTTCCAACCCGGCGATCATCGATCTGTGGGTGTCGTCCTCGACGCTCGCCGCGCAGGGCTGCACCTTCGTGGTGGCCTCGGGCAAGGCGACGGTCTGATCGACCGGTCTCACGCATTCGACCCCGTCGCGGCGCTCGTCAGGGCCCCGCGGCGGGGTCGACGCGTTTCGTGGGCGCGCGAAAGGGCACGCGGCGAGACGCGGTGGAGACGGAGGCGAAACGGGGGGAGGAAAATGGTGCCTGGGGACGGATTTGAACCGCCGACACGCGGATTTTCAATCCGCTGCTCTACCAACTGAGCTACCCAGGCGACCGGGCGAGGAGGGCGGCGTGACCGCCACCTCGTTGGTGAGGCGCCTTATAGCGAGAGGTCGGAGGGCTGTCCAGAGGGGAGTGCGCGAAAAGATCGATCGGCACTTCGGCCTGTGGGCAAAGGCGCCGACGGCCTCGTCCCGGGTCTCCGTGCGAGGCGCCAAGATCCTGCCTCGCATGGGGAATTCGCCCTCGCCGCGGATGCGGACGTCAGTCCTCGCGGTCCTCGGCGCCGTCTTCCTCGACCACCGGGACGGCATAGGAACCGTTCAGCCAGCGGTGCAGGTCGACCTGACGGCAGCGCGGCGAGCAGAAGGGGCGATGGGCGGCGACCGCCGGCTTGCCGCAGATCGGGCAGGGGCGGGCGGTGGTCTCGGGAGCGGTGGTGCGGGCCATGGTCAGACCGGCACCGGCGGGTTCGCCCACTGGGCACGGACCGGATAACCCGCACCCTCGAGCAGGCCCATGACCTCGGCGAGCGGCAGGCCGACGACATTCGGGTAGGAGCCGATCAGCCGCACCACGAAGGCGCCGGCGAGCCCCTGGATGGCATAGCCGCCGGCCTTGCCGCGCCACTCGTCGGAGGCGAGATAGGCGTCGATCTCGGCGCGGCCGAGGCGCTTGAAGCGCAGACGGCTCTCCACCAGCCGCGTCTTGATCGCGCCCGAGGGGGTGACGAGACCGATGCCGGTCCACACGCGGTGGCCGCGGCCGGAGAGGAGCTTGAGGCATTCCTCGGCCTCGTCGCGGGTCTCGGCCTTGGGCAGGATGCGGCGGCCGACGGCGACGACGGTGTCGGCGGTGACGATGTGGCTGCCGGTCCAGGCGGCATCGCGCTTCGACCAGGCGAGGGCGGCTTCCGCCTTGTCCTTGGCGAGCCGCTGGGCGAGCTGGCGCGGCAGTTCACCGGCGAGCGGCGTCTCGTCGACGTGCATCGGCTGGAGATGATCGGGATCGAGCCCCATCTGCTGCAACAGCCCCAGCCGGCGCGGCGAGGCGGAGGCCAGCACGAGTTTGGGACGTTCGGCGGTCATGGGGATCTCTCGGACGATTGCGATTTCGCGCGCAAGCTAGCGGATCGGGGCGGGAAAGGGAACCCGAAGGGCGCGGGTGTGGTCGCGTCGCGGCGCTCAGCTGCCGCCGCCGGGCTTCCAGTCGAGGCGGGTGCGGATGCGGCGCTCGAGGCCGTCGCGGACCTGGCGGTAGGTGTCGAGGATCTGGTCGCGCGAGCCGGTGGCGAGCTGCGGATCGGGCGTCGGCCAGTACTCGACGTCGGCGGCGAGCGTCCGCGTCATGTCGAGCGCCTTGTGGTGGGCCTCCGGCGCCAGCGTGATGATGAGGTCGAAATTGTCGTCCTCGAGGTCCTCGATGGTGTGCGGCCGGTGCTTGGCGATGTCGAGGCCGACCTCCTCCATCACCTTGACCGAGAAGGGGTCGAGCTCGCCCTTACGGACGCCGGCGGACTGGATGTAGATCGACTTGCCGAACAGGCGGCGGGCCAGCGCCTCGGCCATCGGCGAGCGGACGGCGTTGAGGCCGCAGACGAAGAGCACGGAGGTCGGCCGCGTCCCGCCCATGCGTCTCAGCCTTTCCAGTGCAGGGCACAGATCAGGGTGAAGAGACGGCGGGCGGTGTCGAAGTCGACCGCGACCTTGTCGGTCAGGCGATCCATCAGCACCTGCGAGCCGTCGTTGTGCAGGCCACGGCGGCCCATGTCGATCGCCTCGATCTGCGACGGGGTGGCGGTGCGAATGGCGGCGAAATAGCTCTCGCAGACGAAGAAATAGTCCTTCACGATCTTGCGGAAGGGCGTCAGCGACAGGAGATGGGCGGCAACGAGGGTGCCGTCCTCCTCCTTGATCTCGAAGGCCATGCGGTTCTCGACCAACCCGAGGCGCAGCCGATAGGGGCCGCCGTCGTGGCCGACCGGCGCGAAGGAGTTGTCCTCGATCAGGTCCCAGATGGCGGTGGCGCGCTCGTGTTCGACGTCGGCGCTGGCACGGGCGATCGAGGCCTCGTCGATGTCGACGGCGACGAGGCGGGTGCGGGGCTTCGCGGGGTTGGCGTGGGGCATGGGATGCGTGCGGCCCTCCCGAGGCGACCGAGCGTCACGGGAGGGGTCCCGTGGTCAGAGGTTGAGGCGGATGGACACGGAGCGGCCGTGCGCGTCGAGCCCTTCGGCCTCGGCCAGCAGCATCGCCGCCGGCCCGAGCGCGCGCAAGCCCTCGGCATCGAGTTGCAGGATCGACGTGCGCTTGACGAAGTCGAGCGTCGACAGGCCCGACGAGAACCGCGCCGAGCGCGCCGTCGGCAGCACGTGGTTGGAGCCGCCGACATAGTCGCCGATCGCTTCCGGCGTGTGGTGGCCGAGGAACAGGGCGCCGGCATTGCGCACGCGTGCGGCCAGCGGCGCCGGATCGTCGAGGGCGATCTCGAGGTGCTCGGCGGCGATGCGGTCGGCGAGCGGCACCGCCTCGTCGAGGGTGCGGACGAGGACGATGGCGCCGTAGTCGCGCCAGCTCGCCCGCGCCGTCTCTGCCCGCGACAGGGTCGTCAGCTGCTTCTCGACCGCCTCTTCGACCGCGTCGGCGAGCTCGGCCGAGGTGGTGATCAGGATCGACTGGGCGGCGGCGTCGTGCTCGGCCTGGGCGAGCAGGTCGGCGGCGAGCCAGTCGGGGTCGTTCTTCTCGTCGGCGATGATCAGCACTTCCGACGGGCCGGCGATCATGTCGATGCCGACCTTGCCGAAGACACGGCGCTTGGCCGCCGCCACGAAGGCGTTGCCGGGGCCGACGATCTTGGCGACGGGGGCGATGCTCTCTGTACCGTAGGCGAGCGCGGCGACGGCCTGGGCGCCGCCGATCTTCCAAATCTCGTCGACGCCGGCGAGGTCGGCTGCGGCGAGGACGAGCGGGTTGAGCTTGCCGTCGGGCGTCGGCACCACCATGACGAGGCGGTCGACGCCGGCGACCTTGGCCGGCACGGCGTTCATCAGCACCGAGGAGGGATAGCTCGCGGTGCCACCGGGCACGTAGAGGCCGACCGATTCGAGCGCCGTCCACTTCGAGCCGAGCGTCACGCCGATCTTGTCGGTATAGACGTCGTCCTTCGGCAGCTGGCGGGCGTGGTGCGAGCGGATGCGGTCGCGGGCGAGTTCCAGCGCGGCCATCAGCTCGGGCGCGACGGCGGCCTTGGCGGCGGCGATCTCGTCGGCCGTGACGCGCAGGCCGGTCGGGCGCAGGTCGACGCGGTCGAACTTCGCGGTCAGATCGTAGAGCGCCGCGTCGCCGCGGGTGCGCACCTGCGCGATGATGTCGGCGACGGCGCGGTCGACGTCTTCGGAGACCTCGCGCTTCATGTCGAGGAGTTCGGCGAAGCGGCGCTCGAAGTCGGCGTCGCGCGTGTCGAGACGGATGGCCAAGAGGAGAGCCTCGGATGCGGGTGGGCGGCGGGGAGGGTGGTCCCCGTCATCTGGTGCGGTGGTAGCGGATCGTCGAGGGCGGGGCAAGGAATTGCCGCGTCGCGGGGGCGGGCGGCGCCGACGGTCAGCCGTTCACGCGCCGTGGTCGGGGCAGCTCGCGGTCGACCAGGCGGCGCCGAGATCGCCGAGGCCGACTTCCAGGCATTCGACCTCGGCGCGCAGGGTGGCGCCGCCGGCGAAGACCAGTTCGACGAAGCCCGAGGGCTCGTCGGTGGGCACGAAGCGCACGGCGAGGAGCTCCAGCACCGCGTCGGGCCTGCCGGGCGAGAGGTGCTGCGCCTGGACGCGGGTGACGCGGGCGAGATGGAGCACGGCGCGGCGGCGCTCGAAGGTCCGGGTGCGGGTGCCGAGCGCGCTTTCCCAGACGAAGCGGTTGAGCGCCACCACGAGGCGCTTCTCGTCGGCGCGCCAATGGATGTCGCCGACCTTGAGGACGGCGTCCTGCACCTGCGCCGAGACGATCTCGAGATCTTCGGCGTCGAGGGCAACGATCTTCAGGTCGGGCATGATCGGTTTCCGGTATCGGGAGCGCGGGGGTCTCCGGCCGATATGGGGACGGAGACCGCCACGCGCAACCCGGCGATCAGCGCATGCCTTCGCCGGAGATGCGCTCGACGATCGCGCCGCAGCGGCCGAGCTTCTCCTCGAGGCGTTCGAAGCCGCGATCGAGATGGTAGACGCGGGAGACGATGGTCTCGCCCTCGGCGACGAGGCCGCCGATGACCAGCGACACCGAGGCGCGCAAGTCGGTCGCCATGACGGGGGCGCCGACGAGGCGCGGCACGCCGGTGACCTTGGCGGTGCGGCCGTCGATCTCGATCCGGGCGCCGAGGCGGGCGAGTTCGGCGACGTGCATGAAGCGGTTCTCGAAGATCGTCTCGGTGATCTTCGACACGCCGTTCGACCGCGTCATCAGCGCCATGAACTGGGCCTGGAGGTCGGTCGGGAAGCCGGGGAAGGGCTCGGTCGTGACGTCGACCGGCAGGATCGGCCCGTCGCCGCGGGCGATGCGGATGCCGTCGGCGCGCACCTCGACCGTGGTGCCGGTGGCGGCGAGCACGTCGAGAGCGTTGCGGAGGAGGTCGGCCGAGGTGTCGGTCAGCAACACGTCGCCGCCGGTCATCGCCACGGCCATGGCATAGGTGCCGGTCTCGATACGGTCGGGCACGACGCGGTGGGTGGCGCCATGAAGACGCTCGACGCCCTCGATGCGGATGGTCGAGGTGCCGGCGCCGGTGATCTTCGCGCCCATGGCGACGAGGCAGGCGGCGAGATCGACCACTTCCGGCTCGCGGGCGGCGTTCTCGAGCACGGTCTCGCCCTTGGCCAGCGTCGCCGCCATCATCAGCGTGTGGGTGGCGCCGACCGAGACCTTCGGGAAGACGTAGCGGGCGCCCTTGAGCCCGCCGGGGGCCTTGGAGACGGCATAGCCGGCCTCGATCTCGATCTGGGCGCCGAGCGCCTGCAGGCCCTCGATGAAGAGATCGACCGGGCGGGTGCCGATGGCGCAGCCGCCGGGCAGCGACACCTTGGCCTCGTGGCAGCGGGCGAGCAGCGGGCCGATCACCCAGAAGGAGGCGCGCATCTGGCTGACCAGCTCGTAGGGCGCGCGGGTGTCGACGATGTGGCGGGCGGTCAGGTGAATGGTCTGGCCGGCGAGGTGGTCCTCGCCCGGGCGCTTGCCGTTCAGCGAATAGTCGACGCCGTGATTGGTGAGGATCCGGGTGAGCAGCGAGACGTCGCGCAGGCGCGGCACGTTCTCGAGGGTCAGACGCTCGTCGGTGAGCAGCGAGGCGATGATCAGCGGCAGCGCCGCGTTCTTCGCGCCCGAGATCGGAATGATGCCTTCGAGCCGATTGCCGCCGACGATGCGGATCTTGTCCATGTGACCTGTCCTTCGCGTATGCGCGGGAATGTCTGCCGCCGCCGCGGCGCCTCGCGCCTCGCGCTCCTCCTGCGTGCGCTTCCCTTAATGCCTCCCGGATCGGGGGGCAAGCGAAGCGCGCCCGGCAAAGCACCGGCGCGCAAGGTCGTGGTGAATTCCGGCGAGATCGTGGAGGCCGCCCGCGACCGATCAGTCCGCGTCGGAGGCGTCGTTTCCGGCCGCCTCGCCCACCGCGTCGCGTCTCCCGCGCGCCTGTTCCTTGCGACGGCGCAGGTTGGCGCGCAGTTCGGCGGCGAGGCGTTCGGCGCGCAGTTCGGCGGCCGTCGGGGCGGGGCGGGTCTTGTCGGCGTCTTCGGACATGGCGGCATCCTGCCCGAGGCGCGGCGCGGCGGCAAGCCGGGCGAAGCGTGGGGCGGAGCGATGGGCGCGGGGTCGGCGAGGGGGCTTCGCGGTCGTGCCCGCATGCGGACGGGGGAGGGGGCGGGGTGTTTTCCACCGGAGAAACGGCGGCTCGCGGCGGCATTTCGCGCGGCGACGATTTCGCGTGCCGGAAGGCTTGCAACGGGGGAGCGGCTGTGGCACATAGCGGGCCGCGCGAGGTCGCCGGGCGGAAACGCCGCTTCCTCGAACGACGGTACGCTGCGGTAGCTCAGTGGTAGAGCACTCCCTTGGTAAGGGAGAGGTCGAGAGTTCAATCCTCTCTCGCAGCACCATCTCCCCTCCCGACGATCACGACTTCGCCCGCGCATCGCGCGTTCGTCGACGCATGGCCGTTCCCGCACGCGGGTTCGCCGCGCGGCGTGATCCGGCTCGCTGCTTCTTGCTCTCTCGATTCGGCCCTCAGTCCCGCCCGAACAGATCCCGCGTGAAGATCTTGTCGGCGACGTCGTCGAGGGCGGCGTCGCGGCGGTTGGCGACGATCACGTCGCAGCGCGCCTTGAACTCGGCGAGGTCGCGGACCACCGGCGAGTTGAAGAAGGTCGGCTCCGACAGCGTCGGCTCGTGGACCAGCACCTCGATGCCCTTGGCCTTGATCCGCTTCATCACGCCCTGCACGGCGGAGGAGCGGAAGTTGTCGGAGGCCGACTTCATCGTCAGGCGGTAGATGCCGACGGTGCGCGGGCGGCGGGCGAGAATCTCGGAGGCGATGAAGTCCTTGCGGGTCGAGTTGGAATCGACGATCGCCCGGATCAGGCTCTGCGGCACGTCGCGGTAGTTGGCGAGCAGCTGCTTGGTGTCCTTGGGCAGGCAATAGCCGCCGTAGCCGAAGGACGGGTTGTTGTAGTGGTCGCCGATGCGCGGATCGAGGCCGACGCCGGTGACGATCGTCGCGGTGTCCAGGCCGCGGGTCAGCGCGAACGTGTCGAGCTCGTTGAAGAAGGCGATGCGCATCGCGAGATAGGTGTTGGCGAAGAGCTTGATCGCCTCCGCCTCCGTCGAGCCGGTCAGCACCACGGCGACGTTCTTCTTCTCGGCACCGGCCTCGAGCAGGCCGCCGAAGGTGCGGCCGATCTCGCCGCGGTCGCCGACGACGATGCGCGAGGGGTGGAGATTGTCGATCAGCGCCCGACCCTCGCGCAGGAACTCGGGCGAGAAGACGATCGCCTCGGTGCCGTGCAGGCGGCGCATGCGCTCGGTGAAGCCGACGGGGATGGTCGACTTGACGATCACCGCGGCATGCGGCGCGCGGTCGCGGGTCTCGGCGATCACCGCCTCGACGGTCGAGGTGTCGAAATGGTCGTTGACCGGATCGTAGTCGGTCGGGGTCGCCACCACGACGAAGTCGGGGGCGTCGTAGGCGAGGCTCGCGTCGGTGGTGGCGGTCAGGCGCGGGATGCCGGCGGCCAGCGCCGCCTCGACCTCGGCGTCGCGCAGCGGCGACTGGCCGGCGGCGATGCGGGCGATGCGGGCGGCGTCGACGTCGAGCAGCACCACGTCGGAGTTGCGGGCCAGCAGAATGGCATTCGACAGGCCGACGTAACCTGCCCCCACGACGGTGATCTTCATGCGCGATCCTTCCGGCTGCGTCCCTTGCCGAACCTTCACCGCAGCCGTAATGAGTGCGCGTGACGGAACCGTGTCGGACGGGTGCGGCACGAACGGACGGCTGCGTTGCGCGTTCGTTCGGCGCGCCTCCCGTCGGCGCCGGCGGCTCTCGTTTAGCCGCGAAACCGTGTCTCGTCGAGGCGCGGGGCCTCAGCCATCGAGACCAGGGCGGGCGGGTGCTCGCGGAACGGACGTGAAGCCATGACCAGACGCATCCTCGTGACCGGCGGCGCCGGCTTCCTCGGCTCCCATCTGGTGGAGCGCCTGCTCGAGCGCGGCGACGAGGTGCTCTGCGTCGACAATTTCTACACGGGCACCCGGCGCAACGTCGAACATCTGCTCGGCCATCCGCGCTTCGAGCTGATGCGCCACGACGTCTGCTTCCCGCTCTACGTCGAGGTCGACGAGATCTACAATCTCGCCTGCCCGGCCTCGCCGGTCCACTACCAGCACGATCCGGTGCAGACGACCAAGACCAGCGTCCACGGCGCCATCAACATGCTGGGGCTGGCCAAGCGGCTGCGCGCCAAGATCCTCCAGGCCTCGACCTCGGAGGTCTACGGCGACCCGGCGGTCCATCCGCAGGTCGAGGGCTACTGGGGTAACGTCAATCCGATCGGCATCCGCTCGTGCTACGACGAGGGCAAGCGCTGCGCCGAGACGCTGTTCTTCGACTATCACCGTCAGCACAGGCTCCGGATCAAGGTCGTCCGCATCTTCAACACCTACGGGCCGCGGATGCACCCGAACGACGGCCGCGTCGTCTCCAACTTCATCGTCCAGGCGCTGCGCGGCGAGGACATCACCATCTTCGGCGAGGGGCTGCAGACGCGCTCCTTCTGCTATCGCGACGATCTGATCGAGGCGATGATCCGGATGATGGACACCGGCGACGACGTCACCGGGCCGATCAACATCGGCAATCCGGGCGAGTTCACCATCCGCCAGCTGGCCGAGCAGGTGATCGAGCTGACCGGCGCGAAGTCGAAGCTCTTGTTCCAGCCGCTGCCGCAGGACGATCCGATGCAGCGCCGGCCGGACATCACGGTGGCGCGCGAGACGCTCGGCTGGGCGCCGACGATCGACCTGCGCGAGGGTCTGACGCGGACGATCGCCTATTTCGACGCGCTGCTGAAGGGCTCCCCCGCCGACGCGCTGCCGCGCTGAGGGGCAGGCCTCACACCGAACGCACGAAGTTCCGACCCTCTCGGTCTGTCGCGGAGGTCCTTCATCCTGAGGTGCTCGCGAAGCGAGCCTCGAAGGGCGAAGGGCCGAGTGGCAAGGCCCGTCGACGACTTCGCCCTTCGAGGCCCGGCTTTCAGCCGGGCACCTCAGGGTGAAGCCGAACAGAAGCAAAGGGTTGGAGCGCCGTACGCCGGATGTCACCCGCGGTCGAAGGTCTCGAGCACGGCGGCGAAGCGGGCGGGATCGGCGACGTAGTTCGCCAGATGCGCCGAGGAGCCGACGTCCGGCGCGCCGGGCGAGGCCGACCAGTGGCGGTGGCCGCAGGCGGCGGCGAGGGCGACGAAACAGTCCGGGTTCTCGGGCACGCGGAACTCGAGAACCGAGGCGCCGGCCGGCATGAACATCATGTTGGTGAGGCCCGCGCCGTGCATCGAGACGAGGTGCGAGGCGTTCGCCAGCGTCAGCACCTGATCTTCGAACGACAGCTTCTCCATCTGGACGACGGCGTAGCCGGCGGCACGAAGCGTGCCGGTGATCGCGTCCTCGTTGACGAACTTGCGCTTGTCGGCGGCGGCGCGGCTGACGAAGACCTTGCTCTTCGGTGCCTCGGGGACGTCGGCGAGGCCGCGTTCGCGGCGCACGGCGGCGGCGATGCGGCTGCCGATGACGCCCATCAGATCGGCGCGCTGGCGGGCGCTGGGGGCGAGTTCGGTCGGCACCGACAGGCGGGCGACCTTCAGTGAACGGCCGGCGGGGACCCAGACGACGTCGTCGATGCCGAGGAGGCGCAGCGAGGCGCCGACGAAGACCCACCGGGCAAGGCCCTGCGGCAGCAGGATCGGCAGGTCGGGTTCGAATTCCTTCAGGAGCAGGATCTTCGGCAGGACCTCGCAGAACCAGTGATAGTAGTTCGCCGCCCAGCCGTTGGTCGCCCAGCCGCCGCGGGCCTGCGGGCTCGTGTCGAAGAGCGAGCGCAGGCTCGCCTTCATCGCGGCGCGGAAATAGGACCAGCGCACGCCGAGGATCGCCTCGGCGAGGTTCGACCAGTCGAGGCCGACGTGGTTCTTCGCGGTCAGACGGGCGCCGACGCTCGATTCGACCATCGGCCGGAAGCCGCGGAAGAGGAAGCCCTCGCCGGTCGCCTTCACGCCGCGATAGGTGCGGATCTCGCCTTCGGAGACGAAGTCGCCGGCGGGACGCGCGAACAGCGGGGCATCGTCGAGACGACGGGATTCGGCGACCGTGAAGGTCTCGGTCGGAAGGACGTGGCGCTCGAAGGACATCCGCGGTTCAGCTCTCGTGCCTCGGCCGGTCGGCCGGCGGCGCGGACCCGCCCGCGCCGAACGCGGCGCAGGATAGGGAGCGGTCGGCGAATGGCAAGAGGGGCCGGGGAGGGCGCGCGGTGCCGCGTCGCCGCGGCCGCGTGAGCGCCGCATGCCGCCGAAACGAAAGAGGGAGGGCACGGGGCCCTCCCTCTCGATCTCGCGGTGCCACCCGTCGTCGCGCTCAGCCGAGGCGGCCGGCGACGTGGGCGAACATGGTGTAGACCTTGCCCGTGTCCGAGGCGAGGTAGGTGCGGGCGACGTCGGGATCGCGCGAGCGGCCGGCATCGTCGAGCAGCGTCTCGAAGTCGCCGACGTAGCGGTCGACGGCGGTGCGGAAGTCGGTGTCGCGCTGGTACTTGCGACGGATCTCCTCGAAGGTCTGCTGACCCTGCACCGTGTAGAGACGGCGGGAGAAGGCGGCGCGTTCGCCGCGATCGTGACGCTCCCACGCGTCGACATAGGCGGCGTCGTCGATGCCGCGGGCGATGTCGCCGGCGAGTGCGTTCAGATTGTCGCCGGTGGAGGCGGCGGCGCCGCGACCCCAGGACTGGGCGGCCGGTTCCTCGTCGCGCGAGGCGCGGCGCAGCAGGTCGGAGACCCAGCCGCCGCGACCGGCCTCGGCGGTCTCCTCGGCGGCGGGCGTCGGTGCCGGGGCCGGGGCGGGACGGGCGTAGCTGCCGTAGGCGGGCGGCTGCGGCGCGGGCGCCGGTTCGGCACGACGCGGTTCGTTCCACTGGCTCTCGGCGACCGCCGCGGCGGCGGGACGGCGCGGGGCCTCCCAGCGCGACGGTTCGGCCACCGGCGCAGGTGTCGGAGCGGGCGCCGGCGCGGCGGCGCGGGCCGCCGGCGGGGTGGTGCGCGAGACGTCGAGATGGGCGTTCTGACGGCCGACGAGGCTCGACAGTTCCGACAGGGCGCGCAGCTGGTCGGTGACGATGCGGCGCAGGTTGGCGGTCGACTTCTCGGTCTCTTCCGGCAATTCGAGGACGCCGCGACGCAGCTCGCCGCGGGTGGCCTCGAGTTCGGCCTGCATGATGCGGGCGGCCTCCCGCATCTTCTCGGTGGCGTCGGCGAAGCGGGCGGTGGTCTCGGAGACCGCACGCGTCATCTCGCCGATCATCGCCTCCTGGGCGGTGCGCAGGGCCTCGGCCGAGCGCTGGCCTTCGGTGCCGGCGGTGGTGCGCATCGTCTCCAGCTGCGAGACGACGCGATGCATCGCCTCGTCGGCGGAGGAGGTGAGGGCGGCACCGACGTCGCGGGCCCGCGTCTCGGCGGCATTCAGCGTGTCGGCGATGAGGCTGGTGAAGCCGTTCATCAGGCCTTCGACCGAACGGGTCTTCTCGAACAGGCCGGTGGCGAGGCTCTCCAGCGCCTGACGGCGCTCCTCGACGGTGGTCTCGAGGGCGCGGTTGGCCTCGCCGATGAGATGGACGGCGTCGTTGAGCGTGCGGGTCTGGGTCTCGAAGCGCAGGGCGAGCTCGGAGACGTCGCCCATCACGCTGTCCTTCAGCGTGGCGATCTGGCCGGCCATCGCCTCGGTCACGCTGCGGGTCTCGCCGAGCGTGCGCTCGAGCACCATGCGCGCCTCGTCGGTGCGGCCGCCGAGGTTCTTCTCGACGAGGTCGAGGTTCTCGGCCGCGCGGTTCATCACGCCGTGCAGCGTGAGATTGGCCTCGGTCAGGCGCTCCAGCAGGGTGCCGACGTCCTGGCTCAGGCGCTCGCGCACGTCGGAGACGACGCGGGTGGCCTCGATGCCCTGGCGGGCGACGGCCTCGGTGAGGTCGCGGCCCTTGCGATCCAGCGCCTCGACGATGATGCCGCGGGCCTGATCGATGCGCTGCTCGATCTCGCCGACCTTGCCGTCGATCGCCTGAGACAGCAGGTTCGAGGCGCTCTCGGCGCGACCGGCGAGTTCGGCGGTGCGCTGGGCGAGGGTCTCGGTGAGCTGGCCGCCGCGGGTCTCGACCAGTTCGGCGATCGCCTGGGTGCGGGCGTCGAGTTCGCCGACGATGTCGCCGGCGCGACCGACCACGACGTGCTCGAGCGCCTGGGTGGCGTCGGCGACGTGACGGGCGGCGCCTTCCAGCGTGCCGGCGATCTGATGGGTGATGCGCTGCGATTCCTCGGCGAGCGCCGAGGCGACGCCCTCGAGGCGGTCGCCGACGATGCGGTCGAGGTTGGCGGTGCGGGCGTCGAGGGCGGCGGTCGCCTCCGCGGTGGTGCGGCCGATGGTCTCGGCGATGAAGGCGGTGCGTTCGTCGAGGACGGCGGTCGCCTCGGCCGCGGTGCGGCCGATCGCCTCGGCGACGTGCGCGGTGCGGGCGTCGAGAGCGGCGGTCGCCTCGGCGGTGGTGCGGCCGATCTGCTCGGCGATCGCGGCGGTGCGTTCGGTGGCGATGGTCTCGATGCGGCGGGCGCTCTCGTCGAGCGTGCCGGAGACCTCGACCAGACGGGCGCCGAGCGTGCCGTTGATCTCGGCGACGCGGTCGGCGAGGTGGCTGCCGACCTCGTCGGCGCGGGCCGCCAGCGTGCGGCCGACGTCGGACAGGCGATCGTCGAACACCGCGGAGATCTGCGCCTGACCGTCGATGAAGGTCTGGGCGATGTCGCGGGTGCGATCCATCAGGTTGCCGGCGATGATGCGGCCGCGCATGTCGAGCGCTTCGTCGATCTTGCGGGCGCGGCCGTCGAGCGTCTCGCCGAGCGCGGTGGCGCGCTGGTCGAGGTCGAGGGTGACGCCCTCGATGCGCTCGCCGATGGTGCGGCCGGCGGCCTCGATGCGGCCGTCGATCATCTCGGTGAGGCCCTCGATCTTGCCGTCGAGCACGTCGGTGGCGGTGGTCAGGCGGTTCTCGACGATGTCGCGGATGGTGTCGGTGCGGCTGCCGATGGCCTCGACCAGGCCGGCGGCGCGGACGTCGACGATCTCGCGCAGGCTGTCGACCTGACCGGCGATGGTCTGGCCGACGTCGGCCATGCGCTCGGCGACCTGTTCGCCCTGGCCGGCGACCAGATGGGCGGCCTCCGTGCCGGCGCGCACGAGGCGCTCGGCGAGGTCGGCGGTGCGGCCGGCGAGGTCGGAGCCGACCGAGGTCAGCGTCGACTCGAGGCTCGACTTGAAGTTGGCCGACTGGGTCGCCAGCAGGCCTTCGATCTCGCGGCCGGTGCCGGCGATGCGGTTCTCGAGGTCCGAGCCGTGGACGACGATCGACTGGTAGATCTTCTCGCCGGTCTCCGACAGACGGTCGGCGAGGTCGCCGCCGCGGATGGAGATGGTCTCGGCGATCTTGGAGCCGGTCTCGTCGAGCCGGTCGGTGATCTCGGCGCCGCGCAGCGACATGTCGACGACCAGCGACTGGCCGGTCGACTTCAGTGCATCGGCGACTTCCGCCGCGCGCTCGGAGATCGAATCGACCACCTCGCCGCCGGTCTTCGACAGGCGTTCGCCGATCTCGACGGCCGACACCTTGAGCGACTGATTGACCGCGTCGCCGCGGGCGGCGATCGTCTCGGCGATGACGTTGCCGGTGGCCGCGAGGCTGTCGGTGAGGCTGGAGCCGGTGGCCGAGAGGTTCTCGACCAGCGTCGCGCCGGTCTTCGACAGATTGCCGGTGACCTGCTCGGAATGCGCGGCCAGCGTCGTCACCAGATGGTCGGTGCGGTCGGCCAGCGTGACCGACAGCGTGTCGCCCATCGAGCGGACGGTCTCGGTCAGCAGTTCGGTGCGGTCGGTCAGGTTGGCGATCAGCTCGTCGCCGGTGCGGTTGAGCGTGTCGGTCAGCTCGAAACCCTTCACCGACAGCGTCTCGGCCGCCATCTGGCCGGCGGAGGCGATGGTCTCGGAGACCGAACGGCCGGTCGAGGTCAGCGTCTCGATGACGCGGCCGGACTGGCCGCCGAGCTGCTCGACGACGTTGCCGACGGTCTTCTCGAGCGTCGCGTTGATCTCCTCGGACTTGGAGCCGAGGTTGGAGAGCAGGTGCTGCGAGGCCTCGGTCGCGGCCTCGACGATGCGCTCGCGGGTCGACAGCAGGTCGCCCGACAGGCCCTCGTGGGCGCCGGTGATGGCGGCGCGGACGCGCTCGGAATTGTTGACGATCGCCTCGCGCTGGTTGACCAGCTCCTCGATCAGCGACCGGATGCGCAGCTCGTTCTCGCCATAGGCGCGCTCGAGCTGGGAGACCTCGTTGTGCACCAGCACCTCGATCTCGCCGGCACGGGCGACGACGCGCTCGAGGCCGTCGCCGACCGCCGCCATCTCGCGGCGGATGGCGTGACCGACCGACACGACGGCTTCCTGGGCGTTGGTCTCGGGCTCGGCGAGACGCAGGGCGATCTCGGTCATCGAGCGGGCGGTGAGGCGCAGTTCCTGCGCGCGGCGCACCAGCGTGGCGAAGGCGAAGACGAGCAGGACCGGCAGGACGATGCCGGCGATCGCGGCGATGGCGCGCGGATCGCGCAGCGTCGCACCGCCTTCCGCCGCCGGGACCGACGAGAGGAAGGACCAGAACAGCCAGCCGGCGACCGCGATCCAGACGATCGAGACGAGGGCGGCGAAGACGAAGGGCGTGCCGGAGGGGCGACGGTCGAGTGCCTGGGCGATGGTCAGCGTGGTGCGACGATCGTCGTTGGCGGCGGCGCGCGGCTGCGACAGGCCGGGGGCGGCCTGCGGCGCGGCCTCGGCGGCGCGGCGCGGCTCGGCGACCGGACGGGCGGCCGGGGTGGGTTCTTCGAGGGCGGCCTCCAGCGAGCGGCCGAGGCGTTCGGCAGCGGCGTCGGCGCGCTGCTCCGGTTTGACGACCGGTGCGGCGCTGCTGCTCGCGGTCTCGCCGAGGTCGACGAGATCGTGCTTCAGCGCCTCTTCGACCGCCGAGAGTGCCGCCTCGACGGGATCGATCGACTTGTTGGGAGTGGTGCCCATGATGGTCAGTGCCTCGTTTCCGTACGCCGTACCTGCCGGACCCCGGTCGCCCGCGCCGCCGCGGACGTTCCGGGCAAGGTCTCGGTCGATCGCCTGTGGCCGATCCGGGTCGAGCATCCGCTCCGCTCGTCCCGTTCCGGTCGCGTCTTCCGGGGTCGAAGAAAGTCGCCCCCGCTCGTGTGGGGACGCGCCTCTCCAGAGTCCATGCCGCTCCTGAATGGTAACGGGACATTAACGAATAGGAAACCGCCGCCGGGGTTTTTTGCCCATCAGGGTTAACGCCGACCACGCTTTCTGCGCCTCGGAGCAGTGGATGACGCGAAACGGCCGGGATCTGCCGTCGGGTAAGCGCGTCAACCTCGCGTTTACTTCGTTTCCGATCGGTTGCCCCGGGGCGGCGTCGAGGCCTCTCGATTTAACCCGGCGGCGGCGATTGCCGGTGCATCCTTTCGGCTCTGGGCGAGGAGCCGGAGGGACGATCATGGCGATGGAAGCGGCGGTGCGCGACACGGCGTTCACGGGCGAGAGGCGTTCCGGCCACCGGACCGCGCCGATCGATCTCGTCCATCTGGCCCGTCAGACCTTCGGCTCGGAAGCGCTCGAGCGCGAGATCCTTCGCCTCTTCGTCGCCCAGTCGCGGGTGCTCATCGAGACCATCGCCGCCTCGGACGCGGACGAGCGGCGGGCGCTCGCCCATCGGCTGAAGGGTTCGGCGCTCGGCGTCGGGGCGGGGCGCATGGCGCGGCTCGCCGACGCGATCGAGAGCGACGCGGACGCAGGCCGCGCGATCGGCGAACTCGCCGAGGCCTTCGAGGAGGTCCGCGCCTTCGTCGCCGCGATCGCCTGAGGGATTGCGAGGGCCGCGCGGCGGTTCGGCGGGCTGCGACGCGCCGCTTCGACTTGACGGGCGGGCGCGATCCGGCCATGTGGGGACGCGCGCCGCCGAAGACATCCGAAATGCAGCGATTTCGGCCGGCGCAGGCCCCATCCGACGCTGCGCCGAGACCTTCATGACCAAGATCACCTTCGTTCCCTATCGTCAGGAAGAGATCACCGTCGAGGCGGAGATCGGCGCGACCGTCATGGAGACGGCCGTGCGCGCCGGCGTGCCCGGCATCGAGGCGGAATGCGGCGGCGCCTGCGCCTGCGCCACCTGCCACGTCTATGTCGACGACGCCTGGTACCCCCGCACCGGCAATCCCCAGCCGATGGAAGAGGACATGCTCGACTTCGCCTGGCAGGTGCAGCCGACGTCGCGTCTGTCCTGCCAGATCAAGGTCACCGAGGACCTCGACGGCCTGATCGTCCACGTCCCCGAGCGGCAGGCGTGACCGCCGGCGGAGCATGACTTTCGCCGCCGCGGGCCTCGCGTGGAAACGCTTTCCTTGTCAGGTGCGTGCGGCGGGGACTAGGAAGACGGCGAGAGCCCGTCTTCCGGCCGTCGCGGCCCGCAACCCCCACGGAACCGACCCATGTCCGAACGCATCACCACCGACGTCGTCATCATCGGAGCGGGCCCCGTCGGCCTCTTCGCCGTGTTCGAACTGGGTCTGCTCGACCTCAAGTGCCATCTGATCGACATCCTGGACAAGCCGGGCGGCCAGTGCGCCGAGCTCTATCCGGAGAAGCCGATCTACGACATCCCGGCCTATCCGACGATCGGCGCGCAGGAACTGATCGACAAGCTGCAGGAGCAGATCCGCCCCTTCGGCCCGACCTTCCACTTCGGTCAGCAGGTCGAGAAGCTGGAGAAGCAGGCCGACGGCTCGTTCCTGGTCGGCACCGACGCCGGCACCGAGTTCTCGGCCAAGGTGGTGGTGATCGCCGCCGGCGGCGGCTCGTTCCAGCCCAAGCGCCCGCCGGTGCCCGGCATCGAGACCTACGAGGGCACCTCGGTCTTCTATTCCGTGCGCAAGATGGACGCCTTCCGCGACCAGAAGATCGTCATCGTCGGCGGCGGCGATTCCGCGCTCGACTGGACGCTCAATCTCCAGCCGATCGCCGAGCGGGTGACCATCGTCCACCGTCGCGACGAGTTCCGCGGCGCGCCCCATTCGGTCGACCAGATGCGCAGGCTGGTCGCCGAGGGCAAGCTCGACATGGTGATCGGTCAGGTCGCCGGCCTCGAGGGCGACGGCACCAACCTCTCGGGCGTGGCGATCAAGAAGAACGACGGTGCGACGATCACCGTTCCGGCGACGCGGATGATGCCGTTCTTCGGCCTCACCATGAAGCTCGGCCCGATCGCCAACTGGGGTCTGAACCTCACCGAGAACCTGATCGCGGTCGATACCGAGAAGTTCGAGACCAACGAGCCCGGCATCTTCGCCATCGGCGACATCAACTGGTATCCGGGCAAGCTGAAGCTGATCCTCTCGGGCTTCCACGAGGCGGCGCTGATGGCGCAGGCGGCGAAGAAGATCGTCGATCCGTCGAAGCGCATCGTCTTCCAGTACACGACCTCGTCGACCTCGCTGCAGAAGAAGCTCGGCGTGCAGTGACGGGCGCAAGCCCGGACGTTCCGGCGTCGTGATCATAGAGAGGCCGTCCTTCGGGGCGGCCTCTTGCGTTTCGGGCGGGATCTCGAGGCTTCGGCTCGCTGCTGTCTGTTCGGCTTCACCCTGAGGTGCTCGCGGAGCGAGCCTCGAAGGGCGAAGCCACGACGGGCCTCGCCTCTCGGGCCTTCGCGCTTCGAGGCCCGGCTGCGCCGGGCACCTCAGCATGAAGGTCCTCCGCGACAGGTTCGACCTCCCGGGGGCGCCGGGGTTTCCCGAGAGGGACCTTCGTTCGTCCGCCCTCACTCCGCCGCCGCGGCACCCGCAGGCCTACGGTCGTCGCTGGCGCCGTAGACGTGGCCGGGGGTGAGGGCACCCGACAGCGCCGCGTCGTTGCCCGAAGACGCCGTCGCCGCTTCGCCCTCGGGCGGGGCGATCTCGATCAGGCCGGCAGCGCCCCAGGGCGACTGCGCCGCGAGCGCGTAGCCGCGCGCCTTCAGCAGCGCGATCGTGTCGGGCGACAGCGCGAAGGGCTCGTGGACGATGACGTCGGGCAGCCATTGGTGGTGGATGCGCGGTGCGTTCACCGCCTCGCGCGGGCGCATGCCGAAGGTCGCGACGTTGAGGATGGTCTCCATCACGGTCGTCGGGATGCGCGAGCCGCCGGGTGAGCCGAGCACCAGGAAGAGCCGGCCGTTCCGCGTCACGATGGTCGGCGTCATCGACGAGAGCGGGCGCTTGCCGGGCGCGATGGCGTTCTTCGCGCCCTGGACGAGGCCGAAGAGATTGGCCGCACCCGGCTTCACCGTGAAGTCGTCCATCTCGTCGTTGAGGAGGAAGCCGGTGCCGGGCGCCACCACGGCGGCGCCGAAGAGGCCGTTGACGGTGTAGGTCACGGCAACGGCGTTGCCGGCGGCGTCGACCACCGAATAGTGCGTCGTCTCCGGCTTCTCGTGCGGGGCGGACGCGTCGCCGAGGCCGGCGGAGGGCTCGACGCCCTTCGCCTCGATGCGGGCGCGAAGCGCGGCGGCGTAGTCCTTGGACAAGAGCCGCTCGGCCGGAATGCCCACGTAGTCCGGATCGCCGAGCAGGCGGTTGCGGTCGAAATAGGCGTGGCGCATCGCCTCGACCATGCGGTGGACGGTCTCGGCGCCGTGCCAGCCGGACGCCGCGAGGTCCCAGCCTTCCAGCACGTTCAGCATCAGGCACAGCGTGAGGCCGCCGGACGACGGCGGCGGGGCGGTGATCAGTTCGAGGTCGCGATGGCTGCAGCGGACGGGCGCGCGCTCCTTGGCGACATAGGCGGCGAAGTCGGCGGCGCGCAGCGTGCCGCCGTTCGTCACCATGGCGCGTTCGACGGCGGCCGCCACCGGACCGCGATAGAAGGCGTCGGGGCCGTCCTTCGCGATGGCCTCGAGGGTCGCGGCGAGATCGGGCTGGGTCAGCCGGTCGGCGGGGGCGAGCGGGCCGCCGCCTGGGGCCATGAAGATGCGGGCGGCTTCCGGATCGCGGGCGAGCCGCGGGGCGCCGCGGGCGAGGATGTCGGCGCGGGCGCGGCCGACGACGAAGCCCTCGCGGGCGAGCCGGATCGCCGGGGCCATGACCCTGTCGCGCGGCAGCGTGCCCCAGTGGGTCAGTACGTGGTCGAGGCCGGCGACGGTGCCGGGCACCCCGCTCGCCCGCCAGCCGTCGAGGCTCGCGTCCTTGATCGGCTCGCCGCCGGCGTCGAGATACATGTCGGCATGGGCCGAGGCCGGCGCGGTCTCGCGGAAGTCGAGGAAATGCGCCGAGCCGCCGGCGAGCCGCAGCGTCAGGAAACCGCCGCCGCCGATGTTGCCGCAGCAGGGATCGACGACCGCCAGCGCATAGCCGACCGCCACCGCCGCGTCGACCGCGTTGCCGCCCGCCGCCAGGATGTCGCGACCGACTTCGGAGGCCAGCGCATCGGCCGAGACGACCATGCCGCGCGTGCCCTCGACCGCCGGCAGCGAGGCGGCGGCAGCGGGCGTGCCGGCTGCGAGGAGGGCGGCGAGGAGGAGAGGGGCGAGCTTGCGCATGGCTTTCCTTCGGGATGTCCGGCCAACATGGCGCGGCGGCGGGGCGAGGGGAAGGGGCGCGTCTGCCCTGCACGCGGACGGTCGCCGTGGGGCGCGGGCCGCGCTAGTCTTCGTGCGAGACGAGGAGATCCCCATGTTCGACTTCGACGGCGCCGTGCTTCTTCCCATCGACATGCAGAAGGCGATCGACCTGCCCGGCCGGCCGCGCCGCGGCAATCCGGCGCTCGACGAGAACGGGCTGAAGCTGCTCGCGCTGTGGCGGGAGAAGGGGCTGCCGATTGTCCACGTGCAGCATGCCTCGGTCGAGCCGAAGAGCTGGTTCCGCCCCGGCCACGCGGGCTACGCGCTGCGCCCCGGCTTCGAGCCGCGCGAGGGCGAGGCGCTGGTTCTGAAGTCGGTCAATTCCGCCTTCATCGGCACGGATCTCGACCTGCGTCTGCGCCGGCTGGGGGCGAAGCGCGTCGTCTGCTTCGGCTGGGCGGCCGACATGTGTGTCTCGACCACCATCCGCACCGGTGCCAACATGGGCTGGGAGATGGTGATGGTGGCCGACGCCTGCGACTGCTCGGACCTCCCCGACGCGCTCGGCGGCGGGATCATCCCGGCGGAAGAGATCTTCCGGGCGCATGTCGCGACGCTGGCGGCGGATTTCTGCCGGGTGGTGCGGGTGGGGGATCTCGGGGCGGCATGAAGGCGTTCGTGATCTCGGCCGGACTTCTCGCCGTCGGGCTGGTGTTGGTCTGGGGCGCTGGATCGCTGCTGATCGGGGCCACCGTGCACGCCCGTAGTGGTGCGTTGCCGCCGACCACATTCATGCTCGAGACGCGGGACGGACGGTCGATCGCGGCGACCTTCCGTGCCGGGCGGCGTCCGGATGCGCCGGGGGTCCTGTTGCTCCATGGTCTGGGGGCGGACCGATCGCAGACCGAGGCCAACGCCGCGTTTCTCGCGTCGGCTGGCCATGCGGTCCTGACGATCGACCTTCGCGGTCATGGAGCGTCGTCGCCGGGAGCGACCTCTTTCGGGCTCGACGAGGGGATCGACGCGCGCGCTGCCTTCGATTGGTTGAAGCGGGAGATCGGTGGGGCACCGGTCGCCGTGGTCGGCATCTCGCTCGGGGGTGCTGCGGCGCTCGTCGGGCGCGACGGGCCGTTGCCGGCGGAGGCGCTGGTGCTGATCGGTGTCTTCCCCGACATACGCCGGGCGATCGGCAATCGTGCCGCCTTCGTTGCCGGGGGGTGGCTCGGGGCGATGCTCGAGCCACTGCTCTCGTTCCAAGCATGGCCGCGTTACGGGGTGTGGCCCCGACGGATCGCACCGATCGAGACCCTGCGGATGCGACAGGGGCCGACGCTGCTGATCGGCGGCGGGGCGGACGTCTTCACGCCGCCGGGCGACGTCGAGGCGATGGCGCGGGCGGCCGGTGGACCGACCGAGGTCTGGTTCGTGCCGGGGCTCGATCACGCCGCCGTCTCCGGAGTCGCGAGCGAGGCGTTTCGTGGCAGGCTCCTCGCGTTCCTCGGGCGCACCGTCGGCACGCCGTGAGAGGGCGGCGGGCGCCTTGATCGACCGGCCGTCGGGCCCCACAATCCGTCTCGGACCAACGAGGGACCCCCATGTTCATCACCTTCTTCACCGAACTGAAGTCGGCCGGGATTCCCGTTTCCTTGCGGGAATATCTGACGCTCATGGAGGCGTTGGAGAAGGATCTGGCGGAGAAGCGGGTCGAGGACTTCTACCATCTCGCCCGCGTCTGTCTGGTCAAGGACGAGAAGTTCCTCGACCGGTTCGATCGCGTCTTCGGTCACGTCTTCAAGGGCCTCGACCTGATGAGCGAGGCGACCGAGGCCGAGATCCCGGAGGAGTGGCTGCGCAAGCTCGCCGAACGGTTCCTGACCGAGGAGGAGAAGGCGACGATCCAGGCGCTCGGCGGCTTCGAGAAGCTGATGGAGACGCTGAAACAGCGTCTCGCCGAACAGAAGGAGCGGCACCAGGGCGGCAACAAGTGGATCGGCACCGCCGGTACCTCGCCCTTCGGCGCCCATGGCTACAATCCCGAAGGCGTGCGGATCGGACAGGACAAGTCCCGCCACCGCCGCGCGGTGAAGGTCTGGGACAAGCGCGAGTTCAAGGATCTCGACGCCTCGATCGAGCTCGGCACGCGCAACATCAAGGTGGCGCTGAAGCGCCTGCGCCGTTTCGCCCGCACCGGCGCCCATGACGAGCTCGACCTCGACGGCACGATCAAGGCGACGGCGGAGCACGGGTTCCTCGACGTGCAGATGCGGCCCGAGCGGCGCAATGCGGTGAAGCTGCTCGTCTTCTTCGACGTCGGTGGCTCGATGGACGACCACGTGCGGGTCTGCGAGGAGCTGTTCTCGGCCGTCCGCACCGAGTTCAAGACCATGGAGTGGTTCTATTTCCACAATTGTCTTTATGATTTTGTCTGGAAGAAGAACGAGCGGCGCAATTCCGAGAAGATCGATACCTGGTCGGTGCTGCACAAATATGCCGCCGACTACAAGGTGATCTTCGTCGGCGACGCGTCGATGTCGCCTTACGAGATCTCGCATCCCGGCGGCTCGGTCGAATATTGGAACGAGGAGGCGGGCGCGACCTGGATCGAGCGGGTGACGACGGTCTATCCCAAATGCGTCTGGCTCAACCCGACCGCCGAGGACTGGTGGGGCTACACGCCGTCGATCGGCATGGTGAAGCGGTTGATGGGCGATCGCATGTTCCCGCTCACCCTCGAGGGGCTCGACCGGGCGGCGCGCGAACTGGTGCGGTGAGCCGCGATCTTTGCGACCACCCGCGCCGCTTCGCTCTAGACTGCCCGAAACGCGATTCGGGAGAGCGGCCTTGAGCGAGACGAACGGAAGCACGGGCACGGGCGCCGTCCCCCGCATCCTGGTGATCACCGCCTACTACAAGGAAGAGCGCGCCCTCATCGAGCGCACCATCCGGTCGGTCGCGGCCCAGACGGCGGCGGCGAAGGGGCGGGCGATCGTCGATCACATGCTGGTCGCCGACGGCTACCCCCAGGACTGGATCGACGGCGCCGGCGTGCGCCACGTCCGCCTCGATCGCGGCCACGGCGACTACGGCAACACGCCGCGCGGCGTCGGCTCGGCGCTCGCCATCGTCGAGGGCTACGACGCCTTCTGCTACTGCGATGCCGACAACTGGTACGAGCCCGGCCATGTCGAGGCCTGCCTCGACGCGGCGGCCAAGGGCGGCGAGACGGTGGACTACGTCATCGCCCGGCGCACCATGCGGCGGCCGGACGAGAGCGTCATCAAGATCGCCGACGAGCCGATCGAACGGCACGTCGACACCAACTGCTTCTTCTTCCTGCCGGGGTCGTTTCCCCTCGTCCACCACTTCGCGGCGATCCCGCGACAGATGTCGATCATCGGCGACCGGCTGTTCTTCGCCGTGCTCAAGGCGGCGCGGCTGAAGGTGGCGGTGATCGGCTTTCCGACCGTCGCCTATCTGTGCCTGTGGGAGGCGATCTATCGGGCGGTCGGCGAGACGCCGCCGCCGGATGCCAAACCGTCCGCCGACTATTCGGTGGTCGATCGCTGGTTGAGGACGCTGACCGACCGCGAGCGCCTCGTGGTATCGCGCCGGGCGGGCATTCCCTTCCGCCGGCCGGAGAACGAGCCGGAGCCGCTGCCCTCGCGCGTCGGACCGCCGCGGGTGCTGGTGATCACCGCCTACTACAAGGAAGACCGGGCGATGATCGAGAAGGCGATCGCCTCGGTCCGCGCCCAGACGGCGACGGCCAAGGGGCTCGCCATCGTCGACCAGATGCTGGTCGCCGACGGGTTCCCGCAAGCCTGGATCGACGAGGCGGGGCTTCGTCACGTCGAGCTCGACCGGGCGCACGGCGACTACGGCAACACGCCGCGTGGCATCGGCTCGCTGCTGGCGATCTCGGAGGACTGGGACGCGATCTGCTGGCTCGACGCCGACAACTGGCTGGAGCCGAACCACGTCGAGGCGTGTCTGGCGCGCGCCGCCGAGATCGGGCAGGACTGCGACTGGGTGATGGCGCGGCGGATCTATCGCCGGCCGGACGGGTCGCTGATCCCGATCAAGGGCGGCGATCGCGACATCGACACCAACTGCTTCTTCTTCCTGCCCGGCTCCTACCACCTGCTGCATCATTTCGCGGCGCAGCCGAAGGAGATCGCCATCGCCGGCGATCAGGTGTTCCATCAGGTGCTGACGGCGGCGGGGCTGAACAGCGGTTGGGTCGAGGACCACACGGTCGACTATCTCTGCCTGTGGGAGAACATCTACCGACTGATCGGCGAGGAGCCGCCGGAGGGCGCGCGCCCGCAGGCACCGCTCTCCGACCTCAAGGGCTGGCTCGACGGGTTGGAGCCGAAGCGCCGCCGGGTGGTCGGACGGCTGATCGGCATCGATCGCTGAGGTTCAGATCCGCGAACCGGCCTGCAGGCCGCCGAGGACGGTGGGCGTCAGCGACTTGCGATAGGCCTTCAGCATCCCGTTCATCTCGGCGAAGGCCGCCTCGCGGCTGTAGAGGCCGCCGACCGGACGGGTGTGCGTCACCGTGACGTCGTCGACGATGGCGATGCGGGTGCCGCCGACGCCGACCAGCGACGGCCAGATCGCGTCGAGGCCCCAGCTCGACACGGTCGAGCGGAAGCCGTCGATGCAGGTGGCCAGCGCGTCGCGCGAGAAGACCGGGCACATCACCTCGACGAAGTTGGTGAAGCGCATCGCGAAGCGCGGATCGCGCTTGGTGATCGGATAGGTGAGGTGGGACGCGTCGTCGAGCGCCGGCTGGGCGAGTTCGATGCGGTTGCGCCGGCAGATCTCGAACAGGCGGTTGATCGCCGTGCGGCTCACCATCAGGTCGTCGTCGGGCAACCAGATCTGGCGATAGTCCCAGAAGTCGGGCCGCGTGGCGAAGATCTGGTGGAAGGCGGCGAACTTGCGCACGTCGCGCTGGATCGTGACGTAGTCGACGCCGTCTTCGTTCGGGTCGGGATCGGCGTCGTCGTACCAGGAGATGCAGAGATCCCAGTTGCGGTCGACGTCGGCGAGGTCGCGCGCCCACTCGCCGTGGAGCGACGAGGAGCCGGCGCGCAGGATGACGAGGTTCTCGCGCTTCCTGCCGCCGGTCCTGTCGAAGAAGTTCGACACCTTCTCGGCATGCGGCGGCAGGCCGACGTCGAGGCCACAGGGCAGTGCGATGCGCTCGAGCGCGAGGCCGGCGGGGGCCGGTCCGGCGACACCGCCGGTGAGCTTCGCCGCCGTCGCCGGATCGTCGCCCATGAAGACCAGTCGGGCGACGCCGTCGCCGTCGAGGATGACGAGGCGATCGTCGCGCATCACCCAACGCCGGGCGCCGGCATCCTCGACGCCGCCGATCGCGCCGTCCGGGCCGAGGACCAGGACGGGGGCGATCGCCTCGCCGTTCGCGCGCGTCAACCGCCAGACGGTGCCGGTCGGATCGGAGGGGGGCGCGGCGTTCTCGGGGGTCGACATCGAATCCGTCCTCGGTCGGTGATTTGGCGTCGACACTAGACCCTGAGGTGGAGCGCCACCAGCGCGGGGCGGCGCGTTCCTTCGCCGCCTCGTCGCCCCCTCATGGACGAGGCGCGAGAAACCTCCCATCAAGGGAGAAGCCGTGCGGGCGCGATTCGCCGCGACGGCGGGAGCCGATCGATGGAAGGGACGCGCGGAGCGACCGAAGAGGACGCGGTTCTGGTCAGCGGAGCGACCGGCTTCGTCGGCGTGCGCCTGCTCGCTCGCCTCGTCGCAGACGGCCGCCGGGTCGCCGCCGTGGTGCGGCCGGGCTCGGACCGGACCGCGCTCGAGGCGGCGGGTGTGGCGATCGTGGTCGACGACGGCACGGCGGAAGGGCTCGCCCGCGCGGTCGCGGAGATCCGCCCGGCCACCGTCTTCCATCTCGCCGCCAAGTTCACCGCGATCCACGCGACGGCCGACGTCGATGGTCTGATCGAGGCCAACGTCGCCTTCGGGGCACGGCTCGCCGAGGCGGCTTCGCGGGCCGGCACCACGCGTTTCGTCACGGCGGGGACGTCGTGGCAGGTCGACGAGACGGGCGTGGAGCGGGCGAACTCGCTCTATGCCGCGACCAAGGCGGCCTTCGAGGCGATCCTCGGCCACTATGCCGCGAACGAGGGGATGCGCGCGCTGTCGCTGCGCCTCTACGACACCTGGGGGCCGGGCGATACGCGACGCAAGCTCCTGCCGCTGCTCCTCTCGGCGCGCGCTTCCGGCACGCATCTCGGGCTCTCGCCGGGCGACCAGAGGCTCGATCTCGTCCATGTCGACGACGTGGTCGAGGGCTTCCTCGCCGCCGAGGCGCGGCTCGCAGCCTCGCCCGCGGGCACCTTCGAGCGTTTCGCGCTGCGTTCGGGGCGTGCCGTCTCGGTCAAGGAACTGGTGGCGATCATGGAGCAGGTCTCCGGCCGTCCGATGCCCGTCGCCTTCGGCGAACGGCCCTACCGCGTCGGCGAGGTGATGGCGCCGTCGCCGGGCGAGATCCTGCCCGGCTGGCGGGCGCGGATCGCTCTGGAGGAGGGCCTCGCCGCCCTGATCGGAGGGGACGCATGTTCGACCGCGAAGCCCTGAGCCTTTCGGGCGCCTGCCTGCTGCGTCGCCCGATCGGCACCGACGCGCGCGGGACCTTCCGCAAGATCGTCCATGGCGGCGCCTTCGCCGAGATGGGGCTCACCTGCGACTTCGTCGAGCAATATGTCTCGACCTCGGCGCCGGGCGTGCTGCGCGGCATGCATTTCCAGACGCCGCCGCACGACCACGCCAAGCTCGTCACGGTGCTCGCGGGCCGCATCCTCGACGTGATCGTCGACCTGCGCCCGGGCCCCGACTACGGCCGCCATGCCGCGGTCGAGCTCGACGGCTCCGAGGGCGTGTCGCTCTGGCTGCCGAGCGGCCTCGCCCACGGCTTCCTGGCGCTCGAGGCGGCGACGGTGCTCTACGACGTCACCTCGGTGCATGCACCGGCGAACGACGCCGGCATCCGTTTCGACAGCTTCGGCTTCGCCTGGCCGATCGCCGCGCCGATCCTGTCGGAGCGCGACCGCGCGCTGCCGCCCCTCTCGGACTTCGTCACGACCTTCCCGCCGGCCGCCGGCCGCACGCCACCCGAGGACAGACCATGACCACGAAAGACGCGCTCAAGGCGCAGATCCTCGAACTCGTCGCGCGCTACAACGAGCTCGCCTCCGAGCCGGCGCCGTTCCGGCCGGGCGAGACCATGGTGCAGAACTCCGGCAAGGTGATCTCGGGCCGCGAGCGCGAACTGATGGTCGAGGCCTCGCTCGATGCCTGGCTGACGACCGGCCGCTTCAACGCCGCCTTCGAGGCGAAGCTCGCCAAGTGGCTGGGCGTCAAGCACGTCTCGACGGTCAATTCCGGTTCGTCGGCCAATCTCGCCGCCTTCTCGGCACTGACCTCGCCGACGCTCGGTAGCCGCGCGGTCGGCGAGGGCGACGAGGTGATCACGGTCGCCGCCGGCTTCCCGACGACGGTCAACCCGATCATCCAGCAGGGCGCGGTTCCGGTCTTCGTCGACATCGACGTGCCGACCTACAACATCGACGTCTCGCTGATCGAGAAGGCGATCACGCCCAAGACCAAGGCGATCGTCATCGCCCACACGCTCGGCAACCCGTTCGACGCGCCGGCGGTGAAGAAGATCTGCGACGACCACGGCCTCTTGCTGATGGAGGACTGCTGCGACGCGCTCGGCGCGACGATCGCCGGCGCCCGCGTCGGCACCTTCGGCGACGTGGCGACGCTGTCCTTCTATCCGGCGCATCACATCACCATGGGCGAGGGCGGCGCCGTCTTCACCAACGACAAGACGATCCGCCGGGCGGCGGAGAGCTTCCGCGACTGGGGCCGCGACTGTTTCTGCGAGCCGGGGCAGGACAACACCTGCAACAAGCGCTTCGGCTGGCAGCTCGGCACCCTGCCGCACGGCTACGATCACAAGTTCACCTTCGCCCACATGGGCTTCAACCTGAAGATCACCGACATGCAGGCCGCCTGCGGCCTCGCCCAGCTCGATCGGCTGGACGAGTTCGTCGCCAAGCGGCGGGCGAACTTCGCCCATCTGAAGGCCCGGCTCGAGGGCGCGAGCCGCCATCTCGTCCTGCCGCAGGCGACGCCGGGGTCGGATCCGTCGTGGTTCGGTTTCCCGATCACGCTCTCCGACGACGCGCCGATCTCGCGGCGCGACATGACGGTGGCGCTCGACAAGGCGAAGATCGGCACGCGTCTGCTCTTCGGCGGCAATCTGACGCGCCAGCCCTACATGCAGGGCCGCAACTTCCGCGTCTCCGGCTCGCTCGAGCGCACCGATCGGGTGATGAACCAGACCTTCTGGGTCGGCATCTACCACGGCCTCGACACGCCCCAGCTCGACTGGATCGCGGAGAGCATTCTCGCGGCGCTGAAGGGGTGAGGGACACGCCCGCCGTGGGGCGGGCGTCTTCCGGCATGTCGGCGCGCCGGTGCGCGATGCTTCGAGACGCGGGCCGGTGGCCCGCTCCTCAGCATGAGGCGTCTGTGTTCATTCGATAAATTGAGAGCGCCTCATGCTGAGGAGGGCGCCCAGCGGGCGCCCGTCTCGAAGCATCGCGCACGTCTTTCCCGGACCTCAGCCGCGATCCCGCCAGCGCAGATCCTCGCCCAACCGCCCGGAGGCGATGTGGCGCTCCAGCGTCTTCAGACGCATGAAGGGCGAGTTGCGGAAGTCGGCGTCGGCGAAGGCCATGTGGCGCAGGCCGGCGAGCAGGCGGTCGATCGAGGTGTCGAGGTCGACCTGCGGCTGATGGGCCGGGGCGAGTTCGCGATAGAGGGCGAAGTCGACGCGGTAGGAGCGCTTGTCCGGCGGCGCGTCGGTGGCGATCGACACGCGCGTGCCCGGCACCTTGGCGGCGACGGCATGGGCGAGGTCGCGGACCTGGACGTTGGCCTCGTCGCGGCCGGTGTTGACCGCCAGGAACGAGCCGCCGTTGTCGGGCTTGCGGTCGATCGCCCAGTCGATGGCGCGGGCCATGTCGGCGACGTCGATCAGCGGGCGCCAGGGCGAGCCGTCGGAGAGGACGGTGATCTCGCCGGTCGTCACGGCGCAGGCGACGAAGTCGTTGAGGACGAGATCGAGGCGCAGCCGGTCGGAGAAGCCGCAGGCGGTGGAGAAGCGCAGGCTGGTCAGCGTCGTGGCGCCGTTCGCCAGCTTCTTCCAGCCTTCCTCGGTGCCGATCTTGGAGCGGGCATAGGCGGTCAGCGGGTTGGTCGGATCGGTCTCGCGCTTGGCGGAGCCGTCGGCCGAGCCGTACATCGAGCAGGACGAGGCGAAGACGACGTTCTTCACCCCGCGCGCCGCGGCGATCTCGGCGATACGCACCGAGGCGTCGCGGTTGATCGCTTCCGTCACCGCCTCGAAGCGGTTGCCCATCGGGTCGTTGGAGACGGCGGCGAGATGGACGACGGCGTCGACACCGTCGAGCAGCTCGGGCGCGAGATCGCGCACGTCGCCGAAGATCTGGCGGTCGAGCCGGCTCTCGGGCAGGCGGTCGGACCCGGTCAGCGAATGGCCGAAGAAGCCGGTGTCGTAGCCGATCAGTTCGGCCGCCGGGCGGCTCTCGCGCAGATGGCGCACGAGGACCGGGCCGACGTAGCCCATGTTGCCGGTGACGAGGATGCGCATCGGTCGTACTCCGTCGGGAGCCTCGCGGCTCACCAGATCTTCCAGGGCGGGGTGCCCGTGGCCCAGAGGTCTTCGAGGAAACGCTTGTCGCGCAGCGTGTCCATCGGCTGCCAGAAGCCGCGGTGGTGATGGACGCCGAGTTCGCCGTCGCGGGCGAGGCCCTCGAGCGGTTCGCGCTCGAAGATGGTCTCGTCGCCGGCGATGCGCTCGCCGACCTTCGGCGACAGCACGAAGAAGCCGCCGTTGATCCAGCCGCCGTCGCCGACCGGCTTCTCAAGGAAACCGGTGACCTTGTCGCCCTCGGTCTTCAGCGAACCGAAGCGGCCGGGGGGCTGGACGGCGGTGACGGTGGCGAGGCGGCCGGCGCGGCGGTGGAGGTCGATGACGGCGGAGATGTCGACGTCGCCGACGCCGTCGCCGTAGGTCATGCAGAAGGCGTCGTCGTCGGCCACGTGCGGCAGGATCCGCTTGATGCGGCCGCCGATCATCGTCTGCTCGCCGGTGTCGATCAGGGTGATGCGCCAGGGCTCCGCCGCGGTCTGGTGGATGTGGACCGCGTTCTCGCGCAGGTCGAAGGTCACGTCCGACGAGCGGATGAAATAGTTCTGGAAATATTCCTTGATCACGTGGCCCTTGTAGCCGAGGCAGACGATGAAGTCGTTCACGCCGTGGGCGGAATAGATCTTCATCACGTGCCAGAGGATCGGCTTGCCGCCGATCTCGATCATCGGCTTGGGCTTGAGCTCGGTCTCCTCGGCGAAGCGCGTGCCGAGACCGCCGGCCATCAGGACCGCCTTCATGGGTCTCTCTCCGATCGGGTCGGCAGAATCGATCACCGCGACCCTCGAGGGAGGCTAGAGAGGCGGGTCGGGAGCGTCAAATGGGCCGCTCGTCCCGGCCCGCGCGCGGCGGAGGGACGAGCGGGCGTGGCGCGATCAGGAGCGCAGCACCAGCACCGAGCAGGTGGCGTGGCGGACGATCTTGGCGGCGTTGGAGCCGAGCAGGTAGGTCGACATCACCGGACGGTGCGAGCAGACGACGATGGCGTCGGCGCCCCAGTCCTTCGATTCGTCGATCACCTCGTGGTAGACCGAGCCCGTCCGCATGACGACGGACGACTTTCCGGCCGGGATGCCGGCCTCGGACGCCAGCGCGCCGACACGGTTGTCGGTCTCCTTCTCGAGCGCGACTTCGTAGTCGGCCGGCAGAAGCTCGGAGACATAGCCGTTCATCACCGGCAGCACCGCGACGAGGCGCACTTCGCCGCCCGACTGCGCGATCAGATTGGCGGCGGCCTCGACGGCCGGCTTGGCGAATTCGATCTCGCTGGGGTCGACGGGTACGACGATCTTCTTGAACATCTGAGGTCTCCTCCTCGGCCCGCGGCATTTCACGGCCCTGCGGGACATGATGCGGCTTTCTTGTCGGCCTTCCAGCAGGTTTGCGCATTGCGGGAGGTCAAGCAAGCCCGTCTCGCATGGCCGACCCGCATCGAGCGGGGGATGACCGCCCCGTCGCGACCGCTCGCGCGGTTACCGCATGGGGGCGGGCGCCTCACTTCGCCTGCGTGTCCTCGTCCATGCCGGTCGCCGAACGGGTCAGCGCCTTCATCATGTCGCCGAAGGCGGGGCGGGGCAGGGCGTCCCAGGGCAGCGGTCGGACGACGTCGAGCGCCGCCAGTCCCAGGCGGGCGGTGAGGAGGCCGTTGACCACGCCCTCGCCGAGCTTGGCGGAGAGGCGGGCGGCCAGCCCCTGGCCGACCAGCTGCTGCACCAGCGTGTCGCCGAGTGCCATGCCGCCGGTGACGCCGAGGTGGACGAAGACCGCGCCCACCAGCTTGAGGAAGCCGAGGTTGCCGGGTCGGCCGCCGTAGAGGTCGGCGAGGCGGCGCATCAGGCGCAGGTTCTCGAAGGCGACATAGGCGATGTCGACGAGGGCGCGCGGGCTGATCGCGGTGACGACCGAGACGCGCTTCGCCGCCTCGAGAATCAGCGAGCGGGCGGTGGCGTCGAGGTCGCCCATCAATTCGCGCTCGGCGATGCGGACGAGGTCGGCGCCGTCGACCACTTCGGCGCGGTGGTCGGCGAGGCGGGCGCGCGGTCGGGCGAGGTCGGGGCGGGCGGCGTAGAGCGCGTCGAGCTCGGCGACGAGGGGCGCCGCGGCGGTGCGGTCGCCGCCGGCGACGAGGGCGCTCGCGCGATCGCGCAGGGTGCCGACCAGGGCGAGGCGCGACAGGCCGCGCCATTCGCGCACCGCGATGGCCAGCAGCGCGACGACGACCAGCGCGAGGCAGGCGAGGCCGACCCAGCCGAGCCATTCGGCCCGCGACCACAGATCCGAGATCAGCCGATCGACGGCGAGGCCGAGCGCCAGCGAGACCAGACCGCCGATGCCGACGACGAACACCCGTCGCCAGGGGAAGCCACGAGCCGGCGGCAGGGCGGCCTCGGCCGGGGTGACCTCGGCGAAGGGTTCGGTGGCGGGCACGATCACCGTGCGGGTGCCGAAACGGGTGGAGGCGCCCTCGGGGGCGACGACCACGTCGGGGGCATCGACGCGGAAGGCACGGGGGCGGCGCGGGGCCTCGCTCATGTCAGGCGATCTCCGATCAGGAACTGCAGGACCCGGTCGAGCCGGACGTGCGGCAGCGACAGGGAGAGGCCTTCGGCGGTGCGCTCCAGCCGGGGCGGGCGCAGGCGGACGAAGGCGAGGTCGGGGGCGGCGGGTCCGACGCTGCGCGCGAGATTCCGCGAGCTGCCGGAAGTCGTTGCGCGAGAATCGGAATTCGCCGTCGCCTCATGTGCCGATTCCGCGACCTCATGTGACGATTCCGGAGGTTCGCGTGGAGAATCCGCGGCTTCACGCGCCGATTCCGGTCGTTTTTCCTCCAGTTTCGATTCCGCGGCGTCTTCAAGTTCAGATTCCGATTCGACCGCCTGGAAAAGTGATTCCGGATCTTCGGGCAAGTCGCCGGGAAAGAAGGCGAATTCGGAATTCGGGTCGAGCGCGACGCCGTCCATCTCCTCGCCCGGCAGGGGGGTGCCGAGGATGGCGGGGAGCGTCTCGCCGTCGTGTTCGACGATCGCCTCGCGGGTGGCGCGGACGGCGGCGAGCGCCACCACGTCGACCTCGGCGCCGGACATTTCGGCCCGTTCCATCGCCTCGTCGACGAGGCGGCGGAGGATGTTCTCGAGCCGGTCGTGGGAGGTGCGGTGAAGGTGGTCGGCCTTGGTGGCGGCGAAGACGATGCGGTCGATCCGCCGCGTCAGGATCGACGACAGCCACGAGGTCTTGCCGGGGCGGAAGCAGCCGAGGATGCCGGCGAGCGCCTCGCGCAGGTCGGCGACCGCTGCCGGACCGGCGTCCAGGGCAGCCAGCGCGTCCACCAGCACGATCTGGCGATCGAGGCGGGAGAAGTGGTCGCGGAAGAAGGGACGCACCACCACGTCCTTGTAGGCCTCGTAGCGGCGCTCCATCATCGCGGCGAGCGACTTGGCCGGCGCTACCGTGCCGGGGGCGACGGCGAGCGGTGCGAAGGTGAGGGCGGGCGAGCCCTCGAGATCGCCGGGCATCAGGAAGCGGCCGGGCGGCAGCGTCGAGAGCGCATGCTCATCGGCGCGGGCGGCGCGCAGATAGTCGGTGAAGAGCGCGGCGAGGCGCCGGGCGGTCGCCTCGTCCTCGGGGGCGAGAGGGTCGACCGCACTGGTCGCAGCCAGCCATTCGCCGGCGATCGCGGCATGACCGCCGCGCGAGGAGCGGGCGATGGTCTCGGCCGACCACTCCGACCACGTCTTCGTCAGCAGCGGCAGGTCGAGCAGCCACTCGCCGGGATAGTCGACGATGTCGAGGTGCAGGCGCCCCCGACCGAAGGCGCGGGCGAAGAGCGAGGTCGAGGCGAACTCCAGCGTCAGCCGCAGCTCGGAGATGCGGCGGGTCGACGACGGCCACAGGCGTTCGTCGACGAGGCGGGCGACGTGGGCCTCGACGTCGAAGCGCGGCACGGCATCGTCGGGCTGGGGCTCGAGATCGGCGCGCACCAGGCGGCCGCGGGCGGCGGCCTCGAACAGCGGCAGGCGGCCGCCGTTGATCAGATTGTGGACGAGGGCGGTGATGAAGACCGTCTTGCCGGCACGCGAGAGGCCGGTCACGCCGAGCCGGAGCGTCGGCGTCGCCAGCCCCATGGCGAAGTCGCCGGCATTGGCGAGCGCGTTGCGGGCCTGATCGAGGAACGACAGTTCGGGCAGGGTCGTGGGCGACATGCGGGCGGGGCTCCCTCCGGGTCACCCCCCATGTAGGCATCCCGCGCGCCCGGCGCAAAGGGCGCATCGGGCGAAGCGTCGGGGAGGAGGCCTCAGTCGGCCTCTTCCTCCTCGACGGCGGCGGCGATCTCCTCGACGAGGTCGATGGTGCGCGGCCGCAGGAAGGCGACCAGGCGGCCGCTCTTCGGCTCGACGTCGACCCAGCGCACGGCGGGGAAGTCGACGACGGCGACGCCGCAGGTCGGGAACTTGGTCTCGAGATCCTCGAGCAGGGTCGGGTGGCCGGTACCGATCAGCGCGAAGGCGGTCTGGGTCAGGCCCGGCTCGTGGCCGATCACCATCAGCGTGGCGGCTGTGCCGCCGTGGCCGCGGATGGCGTCGATCGTCTCGTCCTCGCCGGCGAGATAGAGGTCGTGGGCGAGGCGGATCTCGCAGTCGGCGGCGAAGTGGGGCATCAGCGGTGCCAGCGTCTGGCGGGAGCGCAGCGCGGAGGAGGCGAGGATGCGTCCCGGCACCAGACCGAGCTTGGCGAGATGGCGTCCCATCCGCGGCGCGTCCTTCTCGCCGCGATCGGAGATCGGGCGCTCGAAGTCGTCGATGGTCTCGTCTCGCTCCGATTTCGCGTGACGCATCAACAGGAGGCGGGGCATGCAGGGTCTCGACGCTGTTTCGACGGTCGGGAATTAACACGAGGCCATGCATGTTACCATGACAGCCATGTGACGGTCGTGACATCTCAGCGGAACGGTTACCGACATCGCGGGCTTTCCCGACTTGCGCCGTGGCGGCGATCCGGTCATTTCAGGGCGCAGGAGGTTTCCCGATGCCGATCTACGCCTACGAGTGCCGCGCCTGCGGCAAAGAGTTCCAGACGCTGGTGCGCGGCGGCGAGACGCCGGAATGCCCGGCCTGCGGCGGCGTGGAACTCGAGCGGCAGCTGTCGCTGGTCGCCTCCACGCTGAAGAGCGGCGACGCCGAGCCGATGGCGGCCTGCGGCGTGCCGATGGGCGCCTGCGGTGTATCCGCCTGCGGCTGCCCGGCACTGGCGGACTGACGAACGGGTTCGGGCGACGCGACGGAAGCGGCGATCGGTCGCGCCGTTCAGTCGTCCCCTTCGCGCCCCGCCGGATCGGGGCGCCATTCGAGCAGGTCGCCGGGCTGGCAGTCGAGCTCGCGGCAGATCGCTTCGAGCGTCTCGAAGCGGATGCCCTTCACCTTGCCGGACTTGAGCAACGAGACGTTCGGCTCGGTGATGCCGATGCGGGCGGCGAGATCGCGCGAGCGCATCTTGCGGCGGGCGAGCATGACGTCGAGGTTGACGACGATCGGCATGGGGCTCCTCAGACGATGGCCGCGTGATCTTCGGCGATCTCGGCGGCGACCCTGAACACCTGGGCGAGGGCGAGAAGCCCGCCGAGGAACATCAGATTCAACAGATCACCGGGCTGGAAGAAGATCGCCATGTAGCGCGATCCGGGCGGCATGTGCAGTGTCGAGACGATAACCACCAGTGGACGGCTCAGAAATTCCGCGACCATCGCCGCGATGCCGGCGACCGCCGTGCAGCGCAGCCGTGTCGTCGCCGCGAGCGTGAAGACGTCGCCGGCGAGGAAGCCGGAGAAGAGGCGCCACAGGTGATAGCAGGCGGCCGACAGCAGGGCCCAGCCCGGAAGCTGCAGCGCGAAGGCGGCGAGCCGCCCGGTCGGCGGGATCTCGGTGATGGCGGCGCGGGCCCAGTAGGAGACCGAGGTGGTGGCCTCGACCGGGTTCGACCAGTGCATCGCGAGCAGGATGAACACCCACAGCGCATAGATCGGCGCGGCGAGGCGGAGGACATGGCAGAGCCGGCCGATACGGGCCCGCAGGGCGGCGACGGCAGGGGTGACGGCGGTGTCGATCATGACGGTCTCCCGAGTGATGGGATCATTTGACACGTGATTTTTTTAATGTCAAACGATAAAAACTTTTCGTCCCGGAGGTTGCCATGTCGTCCGTTTGCCGTCTCGTCCTCGTGTTTGCCACCGTCGTCGCCCTGGCGGCCGCGGCGGCGCTGTCGGGCTGTTCCCACGTGCCGGTCGGCACGATCTGGGCGCTCCGTTCGTTCGACCCGGCGACCACCGACCTGGCGCGTCTCCGCGCGGCGGTGGCGATGCCGGCCGACGCGATGCCGAGCCGGGGCGGGGCGAAGCTGGTGTTGAAGCAGGCGCGGCGCGACGGGGCGGAGGCCGAGGCGCTGGAAGTCGTGCTGGAGGAGGTGCCGCTCGCGGGAGAGGCGGGGGCAGAGGCGATCCGGGCGAAGCCCGGGCAGGTGGCGCGGGCCTTTCGTGTGCCGATCGCCGATCTGCCGCGGCTCGCCGAGGCGCGGGCGAGGGCGCGCGAGCGCTCGGCCAAGGAGCCGGGTGCCTTCGTCGGCACGCTGGCGGTCGGTGTCGACGGCTGCCGCGCGCCGGATGCGCCGGTGCCGACGGTGTTCCGCGTCTCGACCTGGATGAAGACCGCCGACACGCCGGCCTATCTGACGGTGCTCGACGACGTCGACCTCGTCGCCATGATCGGCCGCGAGAAGTTCGCGGCCGAGGCGAAGGTGTGCGATGCCAAGGACGCCCCGCGCGCCGCCGCGCCGTGACGCCTCAGCGCCCTTCGCGGCGTGAAATGAACGCCAGTCGCTCGAACAGATGGACGTCCTGCTCGTTCTTCAGCAGGGCGCCGGCGAGCGGCGGGATGGTCTTCTTCGGGTCGGACTGACGCAGCACCTCGTCGTCGACGTCCTCGTTGAGGAGCAGCTTGATCCAGTCGAGCAGTTCCGAGGTCGAGGGCTTCTTCTTCAGTCCCGGCACGTCGCGGACCTGGAAGAAGATGCGCAGCGCCTCCTCGAGCAGGCGCTTCTTGAGGCCGGGGAAGTGGACCTCGACGATCTCGGCCATGGTCTCGGGATCGGGGAAGCGGATGTAGTGGAAGAAGCAGCGGCGCAGGAAGGCGTCGGGCAGCTCCTTCTCGTTGTTGGAGGTGACGATGACGACGGGACGGCGCACGGCGCGCACGGTCTCGCCGGTCTCGTAGACGTGGAACTCCATCCGGTCGATCTCGAGCAGCAGATCGTTGGGGAACTCGATGTCGGCCTTGTCGATCTCGTCGATCAGCAGCACCGGCCGGGTCTCGGCGGTGAAGGCCTCCCACAGCTTGCCGCGCTTGATGTAGTTGCGGATGTCCTTGACCCGCTCGTCGCCGATCTGGCCGTCGCGCAGGCGCGACACGGCGTCGTATTCGTAGAGGCCCTGCTGCGCCTTGGTGGTCGACTTCACGTGCCATTCGATCAGCGGCATGCCGAGCGCGGTCGCGACCTCGTGGGCCAGCACCGTCTTGCCGGTGCCGGGCTCGCCCTTGACCAGCAGCGGGCGCTCCAGCGTGATCGCGGCGTTGACGGCGACGCGCAGATCCTCGGTCGCGACGTAGTCGGTGGTTCCGGTGAAGCGCATGCGGTCTCCTCGTCGGTCGTTCGGCCGGATCGTCGATCACCCGGAATCTTCCGCCGGGTTCGGCAAAAGATTCCGCCCGCCCGGTCGAAGCTGCCCGGCGACACCGTCAGATTAGCGGGGCCTGCATCGAAAAAGCCAGCGAAATCAGCGCGATCGAATTGGCACGCGACTTGCGAACACTTCCCCGAACGAGCCCGACGGCTCCGGTATCGATCGTGGGAGTGAACCATGGGTGTCTATGACGCAATGAGCAACGCGGTGGTGGGCCTCCAGGCCCAGGCCTATGCGCTGCAGAACATTTCCGGCAACATCGCGAACTCGTCGACGACCGGATACAAGTCCGTCGAAACCGCCTTCCAGGACCTCCTGACCTCGTCCGGCACCACCTCGACGTCGCAGAACTCGGCGGCGGTGCAGGCCTCGTCGGTCCTCACCAACACGGTGCAGGGCAACATCTCGGCGACGTCGGTCTCCACCAACATGGCGATCTCCGGCGACGGCTATTTCCAGGTCCAGTCGAAGACCGGCGAAGTCGACGGTCAGGTCATCCTGTCGGGGACGAACTACTACACCCGCCAGGGCGACTTCACCATGAACGCCGACGGCTACATGACCAACACGTCGGGGTTCTTCCTGACCGGTCTGCCGATCGATCCCACCACCGGCAATCCCTCCGGCTCGACCGCCGAGCCGATCAAGATCGACACCGGCATCATTCCGGCCAAGGCCACGAGCTCGATCGCCTACGAGGCGAACCTGCCGTCCGCCTCGTCGGTCGCGTCGCTCGCGGCTTCCGACCTGAGCACCGATTCGTCGCTCACGGGTACGATCGCGGCCAAGGACAACACGACCTTCCTGACCAAGTCGCTCTCGGGCGGTTCGGTGACGGCCTACGACGCGCAGGGCAACGAGGTCACGCTCAACCTGCGTTGGGCCAAGACGGCGACCGACACCACGACCGGCGCCAACACCTGGAGCCTCTACTACCAGAGCGACTCGGCCGCGACCGGCACGGATCCGGAGTGGACCAACGTCGGCACCACCTTCACCTTCAACTCGAGCGGCGCCCGCACGTCGCCGACCGCCGACTCCATCTCGCTCACCGGCGTCTCCGTGAACGGCACCGCGCTGTCGACGATGTCGTTCAGCTACGGCTCGAATCTGACCCAGTACAACTCGGGCACGACCGTCACCCAGACCGACATCACCCAGAACGGCTACAAGGCCGGCACCTACACCGGTCTGACGATCAACTCGGAAGGCATGATCACGGCCTCCTACTCGAACGGCAAGACGGTCGACCTCTACAAGGTCGGCATCTACTCGTTCGACGGCGACAGCGAACTGCTGGCGATCTCGGGCAACGCCTATCAGCAGACCAAGGGCTCCGGTTCGCCCTATCTGTCGAGCGCGGCGAAGATCACCGGCTCGGCTCTCGAGGCTTCGAACGTCGACATCACCGACCAGTTCTCGAAGATGATCGTCACCCAGCAGGCCTACTCGGCCAACTCGAAGGTGATCTCGACCGCCAACACCATGATGCAGGACGTGCTGGACATCATCCGCTGAGGGTGGGGCAGGGCATCGGGTAGGACCGTCGAAGGAGTAGCGTCATGGGTCTCGGCACGGCGGTTGGCATCACGGCGAGTGGCCTCCAGGTCACGCAGACGGCGACGGCGCTCGTGTCGGCGAACATCGCCGGTGCCTCGACCGACGGCTACACCTCGAAGCGCACGACCACGCAGGCGATCTATGCCGAGACGGGGCTCGTGGGCTTCACCACGACGGTGTCGCGGGCCTTCGATCAGGAGGTCTTCGACCAGCTCGCGACCTCGACCTCGACGGTCTCCTACCTGGACGCCAAGAACGGCTATCTCGAGCAGGTCAATTCGCTGATCGGCTCGACCGAGAACGGCGCGGTGTTGCCCACCGCGCTGGCCACCCTGACCACCGACCTGCAGACGCTGGCCGCGCAGCCCAACAACGCGGCGGCGCAGATCCAGGCCGCCAATTCGGCCGACATCGTCGCCCAGACGCTCAACTCGCTGTCCTCGACCGTTTCCGACATGCAGCAGTCGGTCGACGAGGCGATCGGCGAGGGCGTGTCCGAGATCAACTCGCTCACCAAGCAGATTTCGGACCTCAACGAGAAGATCCAGCTGACCAAGGGCACGGGCGCCGACGCGACCGGCCTGATGGACGAGCGCGACAAGGCGGTGCTGAAACTCGCCACCTATGTCGACGTCAACGTCAAGGAGCAGTCGGACGGCACGATCCGCGTCAGCACCGGTTCCGGTCTGACGCTGGTCGACAACTCCCATGCCACCCAGCTGACGCTCGACGCTTCCGGCACGCTGCGTCTCGACGACGGCTCGTCCAACGGGCCGGAGGTCGTCTCTTCCGGTCTCGTCGGTTCGGGCTCGATGGCCGGCCTGTTCGAGGTGCGCGACACCATCCTGCCGCAGGTCCAGGACCAGCTCGATCAGATCGCCGCCGGGCTCGCCACCGCCTTCTCCGACACGACGACCAACGGCACCGCCGCCACGTCGGGCTCGGGCGCCGGCTTCGACGTGAACCTCGCCGACCTCGAGGCCGGCAACAAGGTCACGGTGAAGTGGACCGACGCGTCGAGCGGCGAGACCCACACGGTGTCGCTGATCAAGGGCAACTCGTCGAGCGTGACCTCGCTCGGCGACGACGCCACGCTCGATCCGAACGACGAGGTGGTCGGCATCGACTTCTCCGGCGGCATGGCGTCGGTGGTCTCGCAGATCCAGGCGGCACTCGGCTCGAACGTCGTCGTCTCCAACCCTTCGGGCTCCACGCTCAGGATCGTCGACGACGGCACCTCGGCGGCGACGGTCGATGCCGTCTCCAAGACCGTCTCGGCGACCGACGAACAGAGCGGCGCGACCGCGCTGCCGCTCTTCACCGACGGCACCGGCTACTATACCGGCTCGTTCGACGGCGGCTCGCAGATGAGCGGCTTCGCCTCGCGTATCCGCATCAACTCGGCGGTCTCCAGCGATCCGTCGCTGCTGGTCGAATACTCCTCGACCACCGAGACGGGCGACGCCTCGCGGCCGAACGCGCTCTACTCGGGGCTGGTCGACACCAAGTCGTCGACCGTGCTCGGCAACGGCACCAAGGCGACCTCGTCGACGGTCGCCGGCTTCGCCAATTCGATGGTCTCCTACTGGGCCGGTCAGGCCGAGACGCAGCAGACGCTGGTCGACAACCAGTCGATCATCCAGTCGAACCTGCGCACCCGCATGAGCGACACCTCGGCGGTCGACACCGACACCGAGCTGACCAAGCTCATCCAGCTCCAGTCCTATTATTCCGCCAACGCCCAGGTGCTGACGACGCTCCGCGAGATGCTCGACACCCTGGTCAACGCGATCTGATCGAGGCCACCAAGATGGACGTCAAGGCCTTCTCATACACCGGTATCAACGGCTCGCTCGCCTCGCGGCTGTCCTCGCAGCGCGCGCAGCTCGCCGATCTCACGACGCAGGAGACGACCGGTCTCAAGTCGACGACCTACGAAGGCATCGACAATCGCACGCTGACGCTGTCGTGCCAGTCCAAGATCAAGCAGATCGAGGGCTACCAGTCGACGATCTCGGCGATCGACACCCGGCTCGAGGTGGTCGGCAACTCGATCGACTCGATGAACGACCTGTCGCACACGCTGTCGAGCAATCTGGGCACCAACGGCTACCAGTTGACCTCGTCGGGTCGGACCACCGAGCAGACCGCCGCCTCGAACGCGCTCGAGGCCTACATCTCGACCCTCAACACCGAGGTCGACGGCGTCTATCTCTTCGCCGGCAAGTCGAGCGACACCTCGCCGGTCGTCGACATGGACACGATGATCGAGGGCGACGGCACGCGTGCCGGCTATCGCCAGGTGATGGAAGAGCGTCAGCAGGCCGATCTCGGCGCCGACGGCCTCGGCCGCCTCGACCTGACGTCGTCGGGCACCACCGTGACGCTGGCCGAGGACGGCTCCCATCCCTTCGGCATGAAGCTCGCGTCCGCCACCTCGACGCTGAGCGGCGCGACCGTGACCGGTCCGACCGGCACGCCGTCGACGCTCTCGGTCGACTTCGCCTCGCAGCCGACGTCCGGGCAGAAGCTCGAACTGACCGTGACCCAGCCCGACGGCACCAAGTCGTCGATCACGCTGACCGCCGGTGAGACGACCGACACCACCAAGGGCACCTTCGCGATCGGCGCGACGGCGGCGGACACCGCGGCGAACTTCCAGTCGGTGCTGCAGGCCCGGCTCGAGGCGGTGGCGGCGTCCGACACCAAGGCGGCGTCGGCGTCCGTGGCGGCCGACAACTTCTTCGACACCGCCGGCGGCGCTTCGCCGATGCGGGTCTCCGGCACCTCGCCGTTCTACAACGCGACCTCGCTCACCGCCGGCACCGCGGCCGACACCGTCACATGGTATCGCGGCACCAACGATTCCAACACGCCGCGGCTCGACGCCGAGGCGCGGGTCGGCGACGGCCTGACCGTCCACTACGGCGTGCGCGCCAACGAGGACGCCTTCACCTCGCAGATCAAGCAGCTGGCCGTCGTCTCGACGATGGACGTCTCCGACGGCGACGACACCGCCAAGGCGCTGTGGTCCTCGGTGGTCTCGCGCACCAAGGGTCAGCTCTCCGCGACCACCGGCAACGACACGCTGCAGTCGGTCGCCGCCGAGATCGCCGGCGCGCAGAAGACGGCGTCCTCGGCGAACGAACGCATGACGATCGCCGCCAACACCTATCAGGACACGGTCGACAAGTCCCTCTCGGTCGACGACACCCAGTTGGCGGTCGAGATCACGACGCTGAACACCCAGATCGAGGCGAGCTACAAGGCGTCGTCGATCCTCTACAAGCTGTCGCTGACCAACTACCTCTGAGAGCTCTTCCGGATGCGGGAAGAGGGCAGGGCGGGATCGGATCCCGCCCTGTTTCCTTTTGCGCCGGGTTGGCGTCCAATGCCTCGCGAACACGGGGGATTCGACGATGAAGGTGCTGATCGCCACACCGGTCTACGGCGACACGATTTCGACCGGCTGCCACCTGTCGATCATCGAGACGATCGGCTTCTTCGCACGCGAGTTTCCGAACATCGAGTTCGTCAGCCAGGTGCTCTCGACCTCGTTCTTCCCTCATGCACGCAACGCGCTGGTGTCGAACTTCGTCAACGACGCGAGCTTCACCCACATCCTCTTCGTCGACAGCGACATGGGGTTCACGCCCGAACTGGTCGCCAAGATGCTCGCCTTCGGCAAGCCGGTGGTCGGTGCGATCTATCCGGAGAAGACGCGCAGCTTCGACACGTTCCGCCGTCTCCTCCAGGAGGACGGCAACACGATGCGGGCGCAGCTCGGCTCGGTCGACTACGTCTACGGCGGCGATGCGATCGTCGCCAACCGGACGCGCGACGGCCGCGAGGAGATCGAGGTGGTCGACGGCTTCGTCCGGGTGAACCGGGCCGGCACCGGCATCCTGCTGATCTCGCGCGAGGCGATCGAGAAGATCCGCGAGCGCTATCCCGAACTGTGGACGGCGGAGCCGTCGGAGTGGGTCAAGACCACCGGACACCGCGGTGGCGGCCTGCTCCAGTGTTTCGCGGTGATCCCGAGCGCCGACGGCGTCGAGATCGGCGCGGACATCGCCTTCTCGCGACGCTGGGTCGAGGGCTGCGGCGGCGAGATCTGGTCCTGCGTCGACGAGGCGATCATCCGCACCGGCTCGGAGAACTACGTCGGCCAGTTCCTGGCGCATCTGCGCGCCACCGAGACGAAGGATCGTCGCGTGGTCGAGCGCAAGTCGGCACCGCAGGGCTGACGGAGGCGAGAGCGATGAAGATTCTCGTCGGCACGCCGGCCTACGGCGATCGGGTGATGACCGGCTATCACGCCTCGATCTCCGATCTGGTGCTGGCCTTCGCCCGCGCCGCGCCCGACATCGAGTTCGTGCACAAGGTGATCGACGTGCCGGTGCTGGCGACGGCACGCAACATCATGGCGTCGATCGTGCTCGAGGATCCGAGCTTCACGCATCTTCTGTTCGTCGACGCCGACATGGGCTTCTCGCCGACGCTGATCGCGCGGATGCTGGCCTTCCGCAAGCCGTTCATCGGCTCGATCTATCCGTCCAAGACCGACAGTTTCGACGCCTTCATGGATCTGGCGAAGAAGCACCCGGAGGCGAGCACCCTGCAGCTGAGGCTGGCGGCGTCGCGCTACATCTGCGGTGGCGAGGCGATCCTGCGCAACGTCGTCGGCGGCGGCCAGGGGCTCGAGGTGATCGACGGTTTCGTTCGGGTGAAGGCGTCGGGCACCGGCATCATGCTGATCGAACGCGGCGTCTTCGAGCGTCTGCGCGACAATCTGCCCGACATGTGGATCCCCGAACCGGGCGAGGCGGTGCGTCGTTGGGGGCTCGAGCGGGGCGGGCTCTTCCGCGGCTTCGACACGATCGTCAATCCCGACGGCTATCACGTCGGCGAGGACATCGCCTTCTGCCTGCGTTGGGTGCTCGACGGCGGCGAGATCTGGGCGGCGATCGACGAGGCGATCGTGCATTCCGGCATCGGCTACTACCGCGGCCATGCCCTGACGGCGCTGAAGACCGAGAAGCGCCGGGTGCGCGAGGTCCATCGTCGTTCCAAGGGGCGCAAGGATCCCTGGTACCTGAAGGCGCTCGCCGATCGGAGCTGAGCGATCTCCGGACAAAGAAAGACGGCGGCGAACCGAGGTTCGCCGCCGCCGTTTCGTTTCTTCCGAAAGCCGTTCGATCAGAACAGCTGGAGGATGCTCTGGTCGGCCTGGTTGGCCAGCGACAGGGCCTTGGTCGACAGGCTCTGACGGGTCTGCAGCGCGAGCAGGTTCGCCGATTCGGCGTTCGTGTCGGCCGCCACCAACTGGTCGGCGCCGGTGGTCAGCGTCGAGACCATGTTGTTGGTGAAGTCCTGACGCGACTGCACCATCGACAGGTTCGAACCGAAGTTCGAGG